>NZ_PQSV01000002.1:0-438480 GCF_002920555.1 Microbacterium sp. Ru50
TTGGGTTGGTTGTTGTGGCCCCTTTTGGTGCTGGGTGGGGGCGCGAGCTGCCGGGTGAGTGTGAGGCGCGGGTTTGGGCCGGCAGTTGTGGCCCCTTGCAGGCTGGGGTGGGGGCGTGAGCTGCCAGGTGAGCGTGAGGCGCGGGTTTGGATGGGCAGTTGTGGCCCGTTGCGGGCCGGGGTGGGGGCGTGAGCTGCCAGGTGAGCGTGGGGTGCTGGGGTGCTGCGGTGCTGGGGTGCGGAGTCGGGTCGGCAGCCGCCGGCGCTCACGGCGGAGTCAGAGGCGGCCGGCGGCCTTCAGCGCGAGGTAGTGGTCGGCGACGGCGGGCGGCAGAGCATCGGGGGTCGCGCTGAGAGCTTCGCCCCCGGCCCGGCGGATCGCCCCGGCGACCAGTTCGGCGTCGCGGGTGGCGTGCGCGACGGCGGCCTCGCGGTAGACGTCCTCCGCGGTGCGCTGCACGGGCGCCGGCTCGGGTGCGTCCTGCGCCGAGCCGACGAGCACGGTGGTGCGTTCGGTGAGCGAGGGAAGGGCTCCGAGGAAGCCGCGGGCCGCGTCGGGGGCGTCCTGCGCCGTCAGCAGCACCACGAGCGAGGGCCGCGAGGTCAGGGCACGGACCTCCGTGAGGACGGCGTTCCAATCGGTGTCGATGAGTGTCGGCTCGACCGGCGCCATCGCGTCGACGAGGGCGGGCAGCAGCCGCGGCCCGTCGATGCCCGTGACCCGCGCGCGACGCGCACGGTCGAACATGAGCAGATGCACGTGGTCGCCGGCGCGCGCGGCGAGAGCACTGAGCAGCAGCGCCGACTCCATCGCGGCATCCAGGCGCACACCATCCCCCACGCGCGACGCGCTCGTGCGGCCCGTGTCGATGACGATCACGACGTGGCGGTCGCGCTCCGGGCGCCAGGTGCGCAGCATCGTCGTTCCCGCGCGGGCGGTCGCGCGCCAGTCGATGGAGCGGACGTCGTCGCCCCGCACGTACTCGCGGAGGCTGTCGAACTCGGTCCCACGCCCGCGCACCTGAACGCTCGTGTTGCCGTCGAGCTCGCGCAGGCGCGCGAGCCGCGAGGGAAGATGCCGACGCGAGGCGAACGGGGGTAGGACGCGCAGGGCGCCCGGGGCGGGGATGACGCGCTGTCTCCCGGCCAGCCCCAGGGGTCCGCGGCTGCGCAGCGCGACGAACGCCGAGCGCAGCTCGCCCCGGCGCCGCGGGAGGAGCGGCATCGGTACGGCTCGGCGCTCGCCGGCCGGGATGTCGACGGCGGCACGCGCTTCGCCGGCCCCCGCGGTCGGCTGCCACCCGTCGCGGAGGCTCCCGCGGATGCGGCGGCCGCCGCGATTGCGCAGCAGGAGCGTCGTCTCGACCGATTCGCCGGCCCGTGCGCGGGAGGGTATGCGCCGCTCGATCTCGGCGGCGCGCAGCGGCCCCGCGAACACGAGGTCGAGGGCGGCGAGGATGAGGCACAGCCCGAGCCACGCGAGCGCCGTCCACGCCGCGTTCAGTCCCGCGGCGGGAGCGAGCACGACGGGCACGACGCCGACGGCGACGAGCAGCACGAACAGGCCGGAGAGGTACACGGCGGCTCAGATCGGGACGCGCGTCTGCTGCAGTACCGAGGTCAGGATCGTGTCGGCGGAGACACCCTCGATCTCGGCATCCGGGCGCAGCTGCAGCCGATGGCGCCACGCGGGCACGAGCATCGTCTGGACGTGGTCCGGTGTGATCGCCGGGTAGCCGCCGAGCCACGCCCACGCCTTGGCGGCCGCGAGCAGGGCGGTGGCGGCGCGCGGGCTCGCGCCGAGCTGGACGGACGGGGACTGGCGGGTCGCCCGGGCCAGATCCACGACGTAGCCGAGGACGTCGTCCGAGACCTCCACGGCGGCGGCGGCCTGCTGGGCGGCGCGGATCTCGGCCACCGTCACCACCGCCGATACGCCCGCGGTCTCGAGCGCGCCGGGCCGGAAGCCGTCTGCGTGGCGACGCAGCACGGAGATCTCGTCGTCCCGAGCGGGGAGGTCGATGACGAGCTTCAGCAGGAAGCGGTCGAGCTGCGCCTCGGGGAGGGTATAGGTGCCCTCGTGCTCGACCGGGTTCTGCGTCGCCGCCACGAGGAACGGGTCGGGCAGCGGTCGGGAGACGCCGTCCGCCGAGACCTGGCGCTCCTCCATGGCCTCCAGGAGAGCGGCCTGGGTCTTCGGCGGCGTCCGATTGATCTCGTCGGCGAGCAGCACGTTGGTGAAGACCGGCCCGGAACGGAACTCGAACTCTCCGGTGCGAGCGTCGTAGACCAGCGATCCGGTGACGTCGCCCGGCATGAGGTCGGGAGTGAACTGGATGCGGGCGGTGTCGAGTCCCACCGCCCGGCTGAAGGTGCGCACGAGCAGGGTCTTCGCGACGCCGGGCACGCCCTCGAGCAGCACGTGCCCGCGGCCGAGGAGCGCGATCAGAAGGCCGGTCACAGCGCCGTCCTGGCCGACGACGGCCTTGCCGACCTCGAGCCGGACACGGTTCATCGCCTCGCGCAGGTCGCCGGGTGCGGTCTCGCTCATGGGGTGTTCCTTTCGGGACGGACGGATCGGAGGACGGCGGCTTCCACATCGCGCAGCCGGTCGGCGGCGTCGACGAGGTCGCGATCGTTTCGGGGGAGGTCGTCGATCAGGATGCCGCGAACGCGTGTGCGATCGTCGCCGATGCGGCTCGCCGCGGCATCGGCGATGGCCCCGGCATCGGCGGAGCCGAGCCCGAGCGCCCGCGAGATGCGGCGCAGAGTCTCGCGCCGGAGCTGGTCGAGCGCGTGCACGGGGTCGGCCGACGCCGCGTACAGGCGCGCCCGGCCCTCGGTGGTCTCCGAAGCGCGGACGGTCACCGGCAGGTTCTCCGCCACGAGCGGACCGAAGCGGCGGCCGCGCCAGATCCCGGCGGCCACGGCCGAGCCGAGCAGGAGCAGGATCGCGGGGGTCACCCATGGGGGAGTGAGCTCGCCCAGCGAGGGTGTGCCGGTGAGCGAGCCGTCGCCGATCGACGGCAGGTACCAGACGACGGTGTCGCGAGAGCCCAGCAGGTTGAGCCCGAGCGCGGCGTTCCCGTCGTCGGCGAGCCGCTGATTGACCAGCAGCGCGGTCGCGTCCAGGGCGACGACCCGGTCGGCTCCCTCGCCGGAGGCGACGAGCCCGTACCCCGCTGCGGCCGGATAGCACGCGTCGTCGGCGCCGTCGGCGGTGAACACCTCGCCGGGGCCGACGGGCCCGCTGACGGCGGCGGCGGGCAGGTCGCAGTCGGGCTCCACCGTGGCGCCGTCGGCGAAGCCCGCGCTGCGCGGGGCGCCGAGCAGCAGCCGCAGATCGCGCGTGCGCGGCTCGAGCAGGACGACGCCGGAGGCGGCATCCCGCAGGCCCACGAGGTCGTCGTCGTCGAGCGGTGCGGTGTCGGCGATCGCGAGCGTCGCGTCGCTGCCGTCGAGGGCACGCAGTGCCGCCGAGCGGTCACGGGCGATCTCGACCTCGACGCCTCGGTCGCGCAGCAGCTCGGCCAGCGCCCGCGATCCCTCGGGGCCGGCGGCCTCCGGGTCAAGGAGCCCCTGTGCCGGCATCGTGTTGATGCCGGCGATCGCTGCGACCGCGATGCCCGCGACGAGGAGGCCGGCGCCCACTCCCGCCCAGCCGAGTACCGAGCGCGATCGTCGACGGGCAGCCGATGGTGCGGGGGCCGTGCTCATGCCGGCACCTCCGCTCGCGCTGCCGCAAGCCGCTCGTCGAGAGCCCGCACGGTGGCGTATGCCTCAGCCGTGCCCGGTCGCCGCAGGTAGCGCACGTCGTCGAACACGCGGGCCACGCGGTCGAGTTCCTCGCTCTCCGCGGGAAAGATGCGTCCGGCGTCGGCGGCGAACCGATGCACCGTCGTGCCCGGGGCGGGGTCGACGATCGTGCGCTCCGCGAGGCCTCGGGCGAGCGCCCGCACACGCAGGACGATCGCCTCGTCCCAGGCGCCCCGGCCCGCGGCATCCGCCGCTTCCGCGCGCATCTGGTCGGCGCTGCGTGTCTCGTCCTCACCGAAGAGCGGCACGCTCGCCCGCGAGCGCACGACGGTGCGCGGACGCCCCCAGATGAGGATCGCCACGGCGACCAGCACCAGCAGCACCACGATCGCTCCGACCGCGAGCCAGGGGCCGAGCGTCGCCGGAACCTGCCCGTTGAACAGAGCCGCCAGGAAGTCGACCACGCCACGCGCGAAGCGGTCGATGGGCGTCGGCTCGGCCTCTCGGTAGGCGGCCTTCGAGAGCTCTTCCTCAGCCCAGCGACGGGCTTCGTCGGGGTCGGGGGCGACCGGAGTGGCGAGCAACCTCATGCGCGGTCAGCGCCCGGAGCGGTCCAGTCGGTCGATGACGGGCCATCCGCCGGGGCTGCGGGGGTCTCCCCGGAGGTTTCAGCCGGAGCCGGAGCCGGAGCCGGAGCCGGAGGTTCGCCGGGCGTCGGCGGCTGATATCCGACCGGCGCGGCGTACCCGGGCTGGGTCGCGTACCCCGCCGGCGCCGCGTAGCCCGCCGGTGCTGCGTAGCCCGCCGGTCCGGCGTAACCCGGCTGCCCGGGGTAGGCGGCACCGGACTGTGCGCCGGCGTACGCCGGGGGCTGCTGCCAGCGGCCGTCCAGCACGCGCCCCACATTGCGTCGATAGGGGTCGGGGGCTGCGATTCCGGCGTCCCGCTGGTCGATGTACGACGACAGGTCGAGGTCGAGCCCTTCGCGCCGCATGCGGCAGTCGATGTAGACCAGCGCTCCCGCGGTCGACTGCACGATGACGGCGATGGTCTGGATGAGGGTGACGAACGCCTGCGCCAGAAGAGTGCCGACGAGCAGCGCGATGATCTGGCCGGGTTCGGGGTCGCCGGTCGGCGTGATGACGGATGTCAGGCCCATCGTGACGAACGAGAAGGGAACGCTGATCACCTGGGCCAGGATGCCGAAGCTCATCGAGATGATGACGATGATCCCGAGCGTCGGCCAGAACCGGCCGCGCGTGAGTCGCCACGATCGCGCGACGGCCCCGAAGACCGTCGCCTGCTCGAGCACGATGACGGACGGCACCAGCAGGAGCTTCGTGCTCAGCCACAGGCTCAACGGAATCGCCGACAGTCCCAGGATGATGGCGAGCACGATGGCCGCGGGACCGACGCTCATCGCAAGCCCGACGACACCCGCGGTGAGGATGCCGATGACGACCACGACGATGAGGAACACCAGGGCGGAATACCCGATGAGGCGCCAGGCCACCGGCTTCACGCGATGCCACAGACCGCCGAGGGTGTGCTTCTCGGCGACGACGGCGTGCGCGACCTCACTGACCACGACCCCCTGAACGATGACGCCCAGCGCTCCCGCGGCCAGGGACAGCACGAGCGCCGTCGCCCCGCTGATCGCGATCGAGCCGGCCAGGACGGTCTCGAACTCGTCGGTGCCGGGCCGGAGCGACGCGAGCCGGCCGAATGTGGCGAAGCCGACGGCCACGATGCCCGCGGTCGCGACGAGGATGGCGACGGTCTGCACGACGAGGGCGAAGCCCAGCAGCACCTTCGGATTCTGGCGCAGGGCCGAGAACGAACGCCCCAGGATCACTCCGAACGAGAGCGGGTGAAGCGGGATGATGCCGGGACGCGGCGCCGGCGTCCACGCGGGGTATGACGTCACGATGCACTCCTGGAACAGTCGGCTCGGTCGAACCCATCGTGTCACACGAGCGCGCGGCGTCCGGAGTCGACGGTGCGTGGGTCGGGTACGGTGAGTACGCGCACGTCGCGCGCGAGCCCGAGCCGAAAGACGAACGCCGCCCATGACTTCTCGCATCCTGGTGGTCGATGACGACACCGCCCTGGCGGAGATGATCGGCATCGTGCTGCGCACCGAGGGGTTCGACACCGTGTTCTGCGCCGATGGCGCGGCGGCCGTCGAGACCTGGCGCAGCGAGAAGCCCGACCTGATCCTCCTCGACCTGATGCTGCCCGGCGTGGACGGCATCGAGATCTGCACGCAGGTGCGCGCCGAGTCCGGCGTGCCGATCATCATGCTGACCGCGCGCACCGACACCGCGGATGTCGTGCGCGGGCTGGAGTCGGGAGCCGACGACTACATCGTCAAGCCGTTCAACCCCAAGGAGCTCGTCGCTCGGATCCGCACCCGCCTGCGTCCCGCGGTCGCGTCGGCATCGGAGTCGCTGCGCATCGGCGATCTCGTCGTCGACGTCGAGGGCCACGAGGTGCGTCGCGGAGCCGACGTGATCGCGCTGACGCCGCTGGAGTTCGAGCTGCTCGTCGCGCTCGCATCGAAGCCGCAGCAGGTCTTCTCGCGCGAGATGCTCCTCGAGCAGGTCTGGGGCTACCACTACAAGGCCGACACGCGTCTGGTGAACGTGCACGTGCAGCGGCTGCGGGCGAAGGTCGAGATCGACCCCGACAACCCGCGCATCGTGACGACCGTCCGCGGCGTCGGCTATCGCGCCGGCGCCGTCATCTGACGCTCCGATGCCCATCCGCACCGTCACGACGGCGACGGTCGCGACGCGCGGGTGGCGATCGTGGGGGCGTCGGCTCGCCCGCACCTGGCGGCGATCGCTGCGGTTCCGCACCGTCGCGATCACGCTCGGCGCGACCGCGCTGACGATCACCGTGGCACTGGTGTGGATGTCGCTGGCGATTCAGAACGACCTCTTCGAGTCGCGCACCTCCCAGCTGCTCGCCGAGGCGCAGCGGGCGACGCAGTCGGCGCAGGCGACGCTGGATGCCGCCGAGGTCGGGGGCGACGTGGTCGCCGTCGACAACCTCATGGAGAGCGTGCGCACCTCTATTCAGCGCCAGTCCTCGACCGACCGCATCGCCGCGTTCCGGATTTCGTCGGAACCGTCGGCCATCGCGCCGCAGGACTTCGACTCGGCGGGTCTCCCCGCAGACCGGATCAGCGACGAGCTGCGCGCGCAGGTGCAGAGCGATGACGAGCTGCAGTGGTGGCAGCCCGTCGGCTTCGCCGCGTCAGCAGGAGGTCAGGTGCCCGGCATCGTCGTGGGGCAGCAGATCGTCCTCCCCGAGGTGGGGGCCTACGAGCTCTACCTCGGCTACGACCTGGCCAGTGAGGCGCAGACCCTCGCCTTCGTCCAGATCACGTTGTGGATCGTCGGCGTCGGGCTGGTCGTCCTCATCGGCGCGATCTCGTGGATCGTGCTGCGCTCGGTGACCGAGCCGATCGCGCAGGCGGCCGAAAGCAGCTCGCGGCTGGCGGCGGGCGACCTCGCGGTGCGGCTGCAGGTGCGCGGCGAGGACGAGTTCGCCACCCTCGGACGGTCGTTCAACGCGATGGCCGACAGCATCGAGGCGCAGATCAAGGAGCTCGCCGAGCTGTCGCAGGTCCAGCAGCGATTCGTCTCCGACGTCTCGCACGAGCTGCGGACGCCGCTGACGACGATCCGGCTCGCCTCCGACATGCTCAACGACCGGCGTGAGGACTTCGATCCCGTGGCGGCACGCGCGGCGGAGCTGCTGCACGACCAGGTGCATCGGTTCGAGGTGCTCCTCACCGACCTGCTCGAGATCAGCCGCTACGATGCCGGCTCGGTGCAGCTCGAGAGCGAGCCGACGAGTATGACCCAGCTCGCCGAGGACGTCATCGCCTCGATGGCTCAGCTCGCCGAGCAGCACGGCAGCGATGTGCGACTCGTCGCTCCGGGTGGCTATTCGCCCGTGGAGATGGACCCGCGGCGCGTGCGCCGGATCGTCCGCAACCTGCTGGGCAACGCGATCGAGCACGGCGAGGGACGGCCCATCGTGGTCAGCGTCGACAGCGACGCGCGGGCGGTCGCGATCGGCGTGCGCGACTACGGTCTGGGGATGCGGCCGGCCGACGCCGAGCGCGTCTTCGATCGCTTCTGGCGCGCCGACCCCTCGCGCAAGCGCACCATCGGTGGCACGGGGCTCGGACTCTCGATCGCCCTCGGCGACGCGCGGTTGCACGGCGGCACCCTCGCGGTGTGGTCCGAGCTCGGGCGGGGAACCAACTTCGTGCTCACGATTCCCCGGCGCAGCGAGCCGCTCGACGGTCACTCGCCCCTTCCGGTGGACCCGGGGGAGGATGGCGTACCCTTCGACGATCTGGGGCTGACCCAGCCGATCTCCCTTCCCCGTCCCGCGAAAGGCTCGTCGTGAAGCGTCTGCGCTCGGTCGCCGCCGTCCTCGGGATGCTGTTCGCCCTGCTGCTGGCCGGCTGCACGGGGCTGCCGACCTCGGGCCCCGTCGTCGCGGGGGCGCCGATCGACCAGGAGGCCGGCGCGGTCGACTTCTCCTTCCTCCCCGACGATCCGCCGCCGGGGGCGACACCGCAGCAGATCGTGGCAGGATTCCTCGCGGCGGGGTCGGGACCCCGTGACGACTGGGGGACGGCTCGGCAGTTCCTCGCGCCGGACTTCCGCTCGTCGTGGCAGCCGACGGCCCGGGCCACCATCGACCTCCCGGGCGAACGCGTGTACACCGTCGCGGGCGACGGGACCGTCACCGTCGCCATCACCCCCGAAGCAGCCGTCGACGCCACAGGGGCGATGTCGGTGACCGACGGCGGCTCGATGCCGCTCGACTTCTCCCTCGTCGAGGTCGAGGGCGAGTGGCGGATCTCGAACGCGCCCGACGGCGTCGTGCTCGACCGCGCCCGGTTCCAGGCGGTCTTCCGCGAGTACTCGGTCATGTACTTCGACCGGTCCTGGACCTACCTCGTTCCCGACCGTCGCTGGTTCCCCGCGACCAACGCCGCCACCCACATCACCGAGGCCCTCATCGACGGCGACCCCAGCCCCTGGCTGTCGGGCGCGGTCTACTCGGCGTTTCCCGAGAGTCTCGAGCTCGCGACGCGCGCGGTTCCGCTCGAGGGGGGAGTGGCCCAGGTGCCGCTGTCGCAGTCGGCGCTGGCGATCGTGCCCGAGACCCGCAACCGGATGCAGGCGCAGCTGGACGCGAGCCTGCAGTCAGCCGGTATCCGCGGCGCCCAGATGTCGGTCGACGGCGAGCCGGTCGCCGCCCAGGCGGTCGACGTCCGACCGATCCGCGTCGATGTCCGGCCGGCGGTCTTGACCGAGGACGCCTTCGGATTCCTCTCCGGCTCCGAGATCGAGCCGCTGCCGGGACTGTCCGCCGTCCTCCCCGGTCTCTGGCCGGAGTCGATCCAGCTGGGGGCGGATCGCAGCACGGCCGCTATTCGGACGTCAGCCGGCGCTGTCGTGCGCGTGCGCGACGACGCGACTTCCGAGATCGTCGACGAGCGGACGGGCCTGATCGACCCGACCATCGATCCGCAGGGATTCATCTGGAGTGTGCCGTCCGGTGAGCCGTCGGGCCTGACGGCGACGGGCCCCGACGGCACGGTCGTCTCGATCGCCAATGCGTGGCCCGGGGCATCGCAGATCTCGAGCATCGAGGTGTCGCGCGACGGCACGCGCATCGCCGCCCTGGTGCGCGACGGCTCGCGTCCGGCGCTGTGGATCGCGGGCATCCTCCGCGACGACGACGGTGCTCCGGCGGGACTGGGGGATCGCGAGACCGTGGCGCTGCTTCCCGGCACGGGAATCGACGCGAGCTGGGTCGACGGATCGACCATCGCGGTCCTCGCGGAGGACGGCGATGCCGATGTCGTCATCTCGCAGTCGGTCGGCGGCTTCGGCGAAGAGATCGTCGCGCCGGCCGGGCCCGTCGCGATCGCCGCCACGAACCAGCTGCGTGCCGTCCGTCTCCTCGACGGCGAGGGCGTCCTCTACGCGCAGAAGGGGCAGGCCTGGCCGACGGTCGCGGGCGGCATCCGCGTGCTCGCCACCCAGCAGGGCGCGCCGCGCTGATCTCTCCCCGGCGATGGGCCCGACGCCGTCGTCCACAGTCGCGGGATGACGCTGCCGCTGACGGCGACGCGTCGACAGCATGGGGGCGTGCAGCCGGATCCCCTTCGTCGCGGGCCGTGGCGTGAGCACTTCGCCGACGCGCTCGATCTGCTCATGCCCGTCTGGTGCGCGGGATGCGACGCGCCGGGCCGACCGCTCTGCGAGATCTGCGCCGCGGAGATCGCTCGACCGCTTCGGCACGATGCCGACGGGCTCGAGGTCCGCAGCGTCGCGCGCTACGAGGGCACGGCCGCCCGTGTCGTCCGTACTCTCAAAGAAGACGGCCGCACCGGCCTGGCCCGCCCGCTCGGCGCCCTGATGGCGGACCTGGTCCGCCAAGCAGGGTGGGCGGATGCCGTGCTGGTCCCGGTTCCGCCGTCACGGGCGGCGCTGCGCCGTCGGGGGTACGCCGTGCCCGAGCTGCTCGCGCGGCGCTGCGAGGCCCGTGTCGGGCGGTGGCTCCGCTCGCGTGGCCGCGCTCTCGACCAGCGTCTGCTCGGCCGCGCGGAGCGAGAGCGCAACGTCGCGGGCGCGTTCCTCGCGCGTCCGGGAACGGGCGCCGTCGTCATCGTCGACGACGTGATGACCACGGGAGCGACGCTGCGTGCGGCGCGAAACGCGCTCAGCGCCGCCGGGCGGCGGGTCGTGGGCGCCGTCGTGCTGGCCGACACCCCGCTCCGGGTGAGCGCTGAAGGTATTCCCGGCGGTTCATGAGTGACAATGCTCGCTCACCCCACTAGCGTGGGGGAGACCAAGGCGAACGAAGGTCCGCCCTTGAACCGGGCGGACCGGAGCAAGGAGGTCAGGATGGAAACCAGCATCGTCGGCGTGGGAGTCGGGATCACGGATCGCTTCCGCACGGTGGCTGAAGAGAAGTCCAGTCGCATCGAGACGCTCGCACCTCGTGCGCAGCGCCTCGACATCAAGGTCACGCATCATGCCTACCGCAACGGGCGCATGGATGACGAGACCGTCGAACTGACCCTCACCGGAAAGGGACCGATCGTCCGGGCCGAGGCCACGGACGGCGACAAGTTCGTCGCCCTCGATCTCGCGGTCGACAAGCTCGTCGAGCAGGTTCGCCGCGCCAAGGACAAGCGCGTCGATGCGCGGAACCACCCTCGAGGAGCCAAGCTCGACAAGGGAACCGGCGCTCTCGAGGGCATCGACGTCGAACCCGCATCGGTCGAGGTCCTGCGTGCCGTCGCGACGGGCGAAGTGCCCGTTGTCGGCGACTCCGCCGACGAGGACGACTACACGCCCGTCGTCATCCGAACCAAGGAGTTCGGCGCAGAGTGGATGACCGTCGAGGAAGCCGTCGACCGGATGGAGCTCGTCGGACACGACTTCTTCCTGTTCATCAACGCCCGCACCGACCACCCGAGTGTCGTGTACCGCCGCAAGGGGTGGGACTACGGTGTCATCTCGCTGACCGCGGCCGCTCCGCCGGAGGCCGAGCTCGCGTCCTGATCTGATGACGACGACGGGGGCGGGTGCCATCACGGCATCCGCCCCCCGTCGTGTGTGCCGGCCGAAGCCGGGGCTGTCAGTCGAACATGCCGTCGAGCATGCTGCCGATCACGAGACCACCCAGGATGCCGCCCACCATGTTGCCGCCGTTGCCGCGGCCGCCCCAGCCGCCGCCGTACCCGCCGGGGCCGCCCCAGCCGTCGTTCGGACGCGAGCCGTCGATGTCGCGCTGGGCGAGCTGCAAGGCCTCGCCCGCGAGGGCGGCGCACCGCCGCGCATCGGCGAGTGCCTTCTCTCGGTCGTCTTCGGGGATCGGGCCGACGGGAGCGAGCCCGAGGCGCAGACTCTCGGCCTCGGCGAGCCGCGTGCGCGCGTCGGCGCCGATCCACCCGCGGTGACCGGCGATGACGCTCCGCGCGACGGACAGCTGGCGATCGGCGTCGTCGATCGCGTGCCGGACGTGGCTCTCGGGCGGGATCGGGCGGGCAGCGCGCTCGCGGGCGGTGTCGACGGCGACGTCGAGCGCCGCGTTCTTCTCGCGGAGCATCGACAGCTCCGCGAACGGGTCGCCCGGAGTGCCGGCGGGGCTGACGCGCGTCAGCGCCTGCTGGAGTTCCGCCATGGCCGTGGTGACTGCCGGGGTCTGCGGAGCCGTGCGCGCCGCGACGAGGTCGTCGCGCGAGTCGGCGACGACGTCGGCGAGCGTGGACTGCGCCCGTAGAGCCTCGACCTCGAAGTCGTCGACCGCGTCGAGCAGGGTGCGCGCGCGGCGCACGGCTTCGGTGGCGGTCTCGAGCGCGATGTTCGCGGGACCGCGCTCGCCGGCAGCGCGCCGGCGCTCGGCGACATCCGCCCCGTGCTCAGCGAACTCGAGCAGTCCCGCGGCCTCATCCGCGTTCCCGCTGACCCGGTTGAGCGCGTCGGGGTGGTAGCGGCTCGAGACCCGGTCGATGACGGCGCGGGCGGGGGCGATGCGCTCGCGCAGGGCCGCGACGTCGGCCCGGATGCCGGCGAGGATCTCGGGTGCCCGCCGGGCGCGCTCGATCGCCTCGGACAGGGCCGAGACGCGGTCGTCGAGCAGGTCCTGGGCCCATTCGCACAGCTGGACGATGCGCGCGTTCCGCGTGCGCACCTCTTCGGGTGTATCGGGGATCTCGTCGTGGTTGAGCTGCTTGAGGTGGAACGCCTCGCCGAGGTGGTGGCGCACGGCGGCGATCGCCTCGCGCAGCGGAGCAGTGGCCTCGTCGCCGAGCTCGGCCTCGGCGAACACCATCTCGTCGCTCGTGACACGCAGGCGCTCGTCCGCTCCGACGAGGGCGATGTCCGCCTCGCGTGCGAGGTTCGCGTCCGCGTCCGCGACATCCTGCTGTTCCCGCTTGCGTCTGCCCCAGAATCCAGCCATGCTCCGATCCTAGGTCTCGCGGTCGTCGCCGGACGGGAGGTCGTCGTCTCTCGCAGGCGACGCCAAGGTCACGGGCCGATAACATGGGCTCCACATGCCCGTGCGCACGCGCGGGCGCGGCCGACGTGGCGTCGGCGCACCCGACAGATGGAGATCCGCTGTGGCCAACCCTCTCGAGAAACTGCTCCGCGCCGGTGAGGGCCGCGTGCTGCGCCGTCTGCAGCAGATCGTCAAGGCCGTGGGCGCGCTCGAAGAGGACTACGCCCGGCTCACCGACGACGAGCTGCGGAACGAGACCGCCGAGCTGCGCACGCGCTACGAGGCCGGCGAGACGCTGGACCGCCTGATGCCGGAGGCGTTCGCCGCCGTTCGCGAAGCTGCGAAGCGCACGCTCGGTCAGCGTCCCTACGACGTGCAGGTCATGGGCGGCGCGGCCCTTCACCTCGGGAACATCGCCGAGATGAAGACCGGTGAAGGAAAGACGCTGACGGCGACTTTCGCGGCCTACCTCAACGCCATCGCGGGCAAGGGCGTCCACGTCATCACCGTCAACGACTTCCTCGCCTCGTACCAGTCCGAGCTCATGGGCCGCGTCTATCGCGCGCTCGGCATGACCACCGGAACGATCGTCTCGGGTCAGACCCCCGAGGTCCGCCGTGAGCAGTACGCCGCCGACATCACGTACGGCACGAACAACGAGTTCGGCTTCGACTACCTGCGCGACAACATGGCCTGGCGGCGCGAGGACCTCGTGCAGCGCGGCCACTTCTTCGCCGTCGTCGACGAGGTCGACTCGATCCTCATCGACGAGGCCCGCACCCCCCTCATCATCTCGGGGCCGTCGTCGGGCGAGGCGAACCGCTGGTTCGTCGAGTTCGCGCGCGTCGCCCTCACCCTCGAACCGGGTGTCGACTACGAGGTCGACGAGAAGAAGCGCACTGTCGGTGTGCTCGAGCCCGGCATCGAGAAGGTCGAGGACTACCTCGGCATCGACAACCTCTACGAGTCGGCGAACACCCCGCTCATCTCGTTCCTGAACAACTCGATCAAGGCGCGTGCCCTGTTCAAGCGCGACACTGACTACGTCGTCATGAACGACGAGGTCATGATCGTCGACGAGCACACGGGTCGTATCCTCGTCGGCCGTCGCTACAACGAAGGCATCCACCAGGCCATCGAGGCGAAGGAAGGCGTTCCGGTCAAGGCCGAGAACCAGACCCTCGCCACCGTCACGCTGCAGAACTACTTCCGCCTCTACGACAAGCTCTCGGGTATGACCGGGACCGCCGAGACCGAGGCGGCCGAGTTCATGTCGACCTACAAGCTCGGCGTCGTCCCGATTCCGACGAACAAGCCGATGATCCGCAAGGACCAGCCCGATCTCGTCTACAAGAACGAGACCGCGAAGTTCGCGCAGGTCGTCGAAGACATCGTCGAGCGCCACGCGACGGGCCAGCCGGTGCTCGTGGGCACGACGAGCGTCGAGAAGAGCGAGTACCTCTCGCGTCTGCTCGCGAAGAAGGGCGTCAAGCACGAGGTCCTCAACGCCAAGAACCACGCCCGGGAGGCCGAGGTCGTCGCGCGTGCCGGTCGCCTGGGCGCCGTGACGGTCGCGACCAACATGGCCGGTCGCGGTACCGACGTCATGCTCGGCGGCAATGCCGAGTTCCTCGCCGTCCAGGAGATGAAGTCGCGCGGGCTCGACCCCGTCGAGACGCCGGACGAGTACGAGGCCGCGTGGGACGAGGTCTTCGCATCGGTCCGCGAGACCGTGGCCGAAGAGGCCGAGAAGGTCGTCGCAGCCGGCGGACTCTACGTGCTCGGCACCGAGCGTCACGAGTCGCGCCGTATCGACAACCAGCTGCGCGGACGTTCGGGTCGTCAGGGCGACCCCGGTGAGAGCCGGTTCTACCTGTCGCTGACCGACGACCTCATGCGCCTGTTCCAGTCGGGCGCGGCCGAGGCGATCCTCGCGCGGACGAACTTCCCCGAGGACGTCGCGATCGAGTCGTCGATGGTCTCGCGGGCGATCAAGAGCGCGCAGGCGCAGGTCGAGGCGCGCAACGCCGAGATCCGCAAGAACGTCCTCAAGTACGACGACGTGCTTAACCGCCAGCGCGAGGCGATCTACGCCGACCGCCGCCAGGTGCTCCACGGCGACGACCTGTCGGAGCGCGTGCAGCACTTCATCGAGGATGCCATCAGCGCCGTCATCGACGACCACACGTCGTCGGGTCACACCGAGAGCTGGGACTTCGACGCCCTCTGGACCGAGCTGAAGACGCTCTACCCCGTGGGCGTCACGATCGACGAGGTCGTGGCCGAGGCCGGGAACAAGGGACGCATCACCGCCGACGTGCTCAAGCGCGAGCTGCTCTCCGACGCGAAGATCGCCTACCAGAAGCGCGAGGAGACGCTCGGTGAGCCGGCCATGCGCGAACTCGAGCGCCGCGTCGTGCTCCAGGTGCTCGACCGCCGCTGGCGCGACCACCTCTACGAGATGGACTACCTCAAGGACGGCATCGGCCTGCGTGCGATGGCACAGCGCGATCCGCTCATCGAGTACCAGCGCGAGGGGTACGAGATGTTCCAGTCGATGATGAGCCAGATCAAGGAGGAGTCGGTCGGTTTCCTCTACAACCTCGAGGTCGAGGTCCGCTCCGCCGAAAGCGGCGACGTCGACGCCAAGGGGCTCACCCCGACGCCCGTCGAGACGCAGAAGCTCGAGTACTCCGCCCCGAGCGACACCGGGTCGGGCGAGGTCGAGGTGCGCAACGATCGCGGTCAGGTCCAGAAGACCGCGACCGCGAAGGCGCGTCAGCAGGCGGCCGAGCAGGAGGCCCCCGCCGACGCACCGCGCGGTGCGTTCGGGCAGAAGATGGGCGCGAACGAGGATGCCGGCGACGCGGGCAACCGTGCGGCGCGGCGGGCCGCGGGCAAGAAGAAGTGATCCGGCGAGCGGGCCACGCATCGTCGATCGGCCCGCTCGACCGCCGGATATCCTGATCGGATGAACCGCCGAATCCTCGATCAGTCATCGAAGCTCAAGGACGTCCTCTACGAAATTCGTGGCAGCGCCCTGGCCGAGGCCGACCGACTCGAGGCCGACGGGCATCGCGTGCTGAAGCTCAACACCGGCAACCCCGCCATCTTCGGGTTCGAGGCGCCCTTCCAGATCGTCCGCGACATGATCGAGTCGGTGCCGAACGCGCACGGCTACAGCGACAGTCGGGGCATCCTCTCCGCACGGCGCGCCGTCGTGTCGCGCTACGAGGAGGTTCCGGGGTTCCCTCACGTCGACCCCGACGACGTCTACCTCGGCAACGGTGTATCCGAGCTGATCACGATGACGATGCAGGCTCTCCTCGACGAGGGCGACGAGGTGCTGATCCCTGCGCCCGACTATCCGCTGTGGACGGCGATGACGAGCCTCGGCGGCGGCAAGCCCGTGCACTACCTGTGCGATGCGACGCAGGGCTGGGAGCCCGACCTCGAGGACATCCGCTCGAAGGTGACTCCGCAGACGAAGGCCATCGTCGTCATCAACCCGAACAATCCCACGGGCGCGGTGTACAGCCGCGAGGTTCTCGAGGGCATCGTGCAGATCGCCCGCGAGAACTCGCTCCTCCTGCTCTCGGACGAGATCTACGACCGGATCCTCTACGACGAGGCGACCCACATCCCGTTGGCGACCCTCGCGCCCGACCTCCTCTGTCTGACGTTCAACGGCCTCTCCAAGACGTACCGCGTCGCTGGGTACCGCTCGGGCTGGCTCGTCATCACGGGGCCCAAGGCGCACGCGAAGGGCTTCCTCGAGGGCATCCAGCTGCTGGCCTCGACCCGCCTGTGCCCGAACGTGCCCGCGCAGTTCGCGGTGCAGGCCGCGCTGTCGGGCGTGCAGTCGATCGAAGCGCTGATCGCGCCGACGGGGCGGCTGCACGAGCAGCGGGATGCCGCATGGGAGGGGCTCGAGAGCATCCCGGGCGTGACGTGTCACAAGCCCGAGGGGGCGCTGTACGCGTTTCCACGCCTCGATCCCGAGGTCTACGACATCCACGACGACGGCAAGCTCGTCTACGACTTCCTCGTGGCCGAGCACGTGCTGCTGGTGCAGGGGACCGGGTTCAACTGGCCCGACCCCGACCACCTGCGCATCGTCACGCTGCCCGAGGCGCGCGTGCTGACCGAGGCGATCGAGCGCCTGGGCAACTTCCTGTCGTCGTACAAGCAGTAGGAGCCGGTCACAGCAGGGCGAGCGAGGTCGCCCGCCATCGGCCGTCGAGGCCCTCGAGCCGGAGCGCCACCGCGCGCGTGCGGTGCGGGGTGGTGACGATCACCGTTCCCTCGACGACGCCGTCGGCCGGTTCGCACATCCGGACCCTGACGATCGAGTAGACAGGTCGCGCCGGGGTGACCTGCCGGGCGCTGCGTGCGCGCGCCGCGAGGTTCGCGCGTGTCACCAGCACCCGGAAGGCATCCTCGCTCAGCCACCGGGCGAGCTGCTCGACTTCACGGACTCCGGCGAGAACCTCGAGGACACCGCGGGTCAGGTTGCGCACCAACGGCTCGGGATCCGGGAGATCGGCCGTCGAGGTCGGCTGCGCGGCGAAGTACTCCGCGATGTCGAGCGAGGACCCGATGCGGGGGTACCGGCGGGGTTCACCGGCGCTCATCGACGTCATCGCGCGAACCTCCTTCCATCGGCTCTGTCAACGCCGATGAGTACAGCACACTGCCGAATCCGGCCGGATGAGAATTCTCCAACCTGTGGACAGGCTGCTCCGGGCAGGTGCACTGCCGATAACCTCGCGGGGTGCGATGGCAGCGCCTCTTCGAAGACCTCGAACACCAGCTCGACTCCGAGTGGGAGGCCGAGCGTGCCGCGCTCGACACCGAGGCCGAACGATTGCGCCTCTCGCGGCTCACACTCCGCGAGCGCCTCGTGGAGCTGGTCGGCCGCGAGATCGCGATCGATGTCATCGCCGCGGATGCCGTTCGCGGTCGCCTGACCGGCGTCGGATCTGACTGGATCGCCGTCGAGAACACCGCCGGGTCCCGAGCCGCGGTGGTCCCCCTCGACGCCGTGGCCTCGATCGCCGCGGCAGAACCCGATCTGCTCCGCAGCGCTCGCCCCACCCGGAGCCACTCCGCGCTCGCCGAACGCATGACCCTCGGTTTCATGCTGCGCGATCTCGCGCGTCGTCGCGTCGGCGTCCGCGTCGTGGTGGCCGGGGGAACGAGCTGGACGGGAACCATCGACCGTGCGGGCGCGGACCACGTCGATTTCGCCCTCCACGACGCGGGGGAGCCCCGCCGCGCGAGCGCCGTGACCGGGCACCGGATCATCGGCTATCGGGCGCTGCGGACCGTGCACCTCGACGGATCCGCCGGGTGAGGGGTCACTCCGGCCGTCGCTGCCGCGCCCAGAGCTCCGGGAAGCTGGCGACTTGCGATTGCTGCCACAGCGCGGCGCGACGAGCATCCTCGACCTGGGCATCGAGGTAATCCTCGACGCTCGCCGATTCGATGCGCCAGCGGGCGGGCGTTCCCACCTTGGCCCCGACGAGCCGGCCCTCGTGGACGAGCGCGATCACCTCGTCGACCTCGATCTGCAGCGTCTCGGCGACCTGGGACGGGGTCAGGAAGCGCGCGCTGTCGGGGATGGCGGGCATGCCTCCATTATCCGCGCGCGCTCGTTCCTCTGCCCGGCCCTTGACACCCCTGTGGACAACGGCGGGCGTCGTCTCCGCCGCTCGCCCACGATGGGGGTATGGCCGTACGCACCTCCCTCCGCAGCCGCATCCGACGGGCCGACGCACGCGTCATCATCGGCGTCGTTCTCGTGCTGGTCTCCATCGCCGGCGTCTGGTCCGTCGTGTCTGCGGCACGGCAGACCTCGACCGTTCTCAGCGCGGCCCGGACGATCGTCGTCGGCGAACCGGTCGACGCCGCGGATCTGCGGGTCGTCGAGGTGGTGCTGGGGCCGGCAGGCGATCTCTACGCCGCGCCGGGGACCCTCGAGCCGGGCGGGGTCGCGTCGCGGACGATTCCGGCCGGCGAACTGGTGCCGCGCGCCGCGGTGGCCTCTCCCGCGGAGGCGGACGCCACGACGGTCGTCGTGCAGACGACGAATGCCGTACCCGGTTCGGTGACGGCGGGTACCCGCGTCGAGGTGTGGAGCGCACCCCGGCGTGAACGCGACGTGTTCGCCGACCCCCGCATCCTCGTCCCCGACGCGACGGTGCGAGCTCTGCAGAGCAGCGAAGGGATCGTCGCGCAGCAGCGCTCCGCTGCGGTCGAGCTGGTGGTTCCGCGTGATGACGTCGCCGCCGTGCTCGCCGCGATCGGCTCGGGGGATGCCATCTCCGTGATCCCCGCCACGGGCGGCGGACGCTGATGCGCGTCGTGGTGGCGATCCCGGAGCACGCGCCGTTCGTCGAGCGACTGCGCGCGGGCGGCCTCGCGGACGTGGCGGTGCTGGCCGCCGACGACGTGGCCGTTGCAGCACGCGGCCTCTCGGGTGCCGGAGCGGTGAAGGGGTCGGTCCAACGGCCGGGCGCGGCGGACACCGTGGCGAGTGCCGACGTGCTGATCCTGGCCGCATCCCGATCGTGGCTCACGCGCGAGGTCGTGGAACTGTGCGACCGAACGGCGACCCGGATCGTCGCCTGGGCGCGAGGTCCCGCCGAGCGCCGCGCCGCGGAGATCCTCGGGATCGCGGTCGTCGATGCGGGGACGGATGCCCTGGATGCCGTCACAGCGGTGCCTGCCGCGGGGCAGGCCCGCTCGTCGCGCGGACGGGTGATCGTGGTGTGGGGCGCGTCCGGCGCGCCGGGGCGGACGACGCTGGCGATCGAGCTCGCTCGCGAGACCGCACGCGACGGCCGCCGTGTCGCGCTCGCCGATGCCGACACGCACGCACCCGCGATCGCCATCGCGCTCGGCATCCCCGACGAGGGACCAGGCCTCGCGGCCGCGTGCCGCCGGGCATCGCGGGGCGAGCTGACGCCCGGCGAGTTGGCGCGCATCGCCGAGCCTGCCGGCGCCGTCGAGGTGCTCGCCGGGATCAACCGCCCGTCACGCTGGCCGGAACTCGGGTTCGACCGGGTCGCCCGCGTGCTCGAGACATGCCGTGACTGGGTCGATGACGTCTTCGTCGATGTCTCCGCCTCTCTCGAGCGCGACGAAGAGATCGTGAGCGATCTCGACGGACCCCGCCGCAACGGGGCCACGCTCGCCGCGCTCGAAGCGGCCGACGCGGTCGTTGCCGTCGCCGCCGCCGACCCGGTGGGACTCTCGCGCTTCCTGCGGGTGTATCCGGACCTGCGGTCGATCGTGGGGGCGGTGCCCGTGCACGTGGTGGTCAACAAGCTCCGCGGCGGCCCGCTCGGGATCGACCCGCGAGGTCAGATCCGTCGCAGCTTCGAGCGCTACGCGGGCATCGAGCGATGCTGGTTCGTCCCCTGGGACCCGCGCGCCACCGACGCCGCGCTTCTCGCAGCCCGGCCCGTCGGGGAAGGCAACGGACGGGGATCGATCCCGGCTGCCGTCCGTCGCTTCGTCGGCGAGGTGATCTCGCCACCCGCCCGCCCGGCCGAGGAGGCCCGCCGGCGGCAGCGTGTGACGGCGGGCGCCGCGGCGGCGGGGCCGGCCCCCTAGTCTGGGATGGTGTCGACCCTCAGCGATCTCGTCCATGCTCAAGGACTGTCCACCGACGCCGATGTCGAGTGGCTGCACCGCCTCGCCGGTGACGGCCAGCTGCTGGCCGATCTCGCGTTCGCGGACATCGTCATCTGGGTGCCCACGGCGGACGACTCGTTCATCGCGGTCGCGCACACCCGGCCCGGGGGAGCGGCGACGCTGTTCTACCGCGACATCGTCGGCGATCGGGTGCGGCCGCAGTGGCGTACGCAGGTGAAGGACGCCTTCACCCAGGCGCGCATCGTCGACTCCGCCTCGCCCGACTGGTTCGAAGAGACTCCGACGCGCGTGCGAGCGGTGCCCATCGTGCGGGAACGGGCCGCCGAGGGGCGCCCCGCGCACGTCGTCGGTGTGCTCACGCGGCACACGAACCTCGGTGAGGCGCGGACGCCGTCGCGTCAGCAGATCACGTTCAACGACTGCGCCGACGACCTGTTCGGAATGGTCGCCTCGTCCGATTTCCCCGACCTCAATGCCCCGACCGCGCCGCGTCGCGGTGCGCCGCGCGCATCCGACGGACTCATCCGGCTCGACGTCGACGGCATGACGACCTTCGCCAGCCCGAACGCGCTGTCGGCCTTCAACCGGCTGGGCTTCGAGGACGAGCTCGAGGGGGAGCCCCTCATCGAGGTCGCGACGGCCATCCTCCCCAGCAAACGCGAGTTCGACGAGTCGCTGCCGATCGTGATGGCCGGCCGTGCACCATGGCGCGCGGACATCGAGGCGCGCGGAGTGACCGTCTCGCTGCGGACGATCCCGCTGCGCGACCACGGGACCCGCATCGGTGCGATCGTGCTGTGCCGTGACGTCAGCGAGATCCGTCATCAGGAGCAGGAGCTCATCACCAAGGACGCGACGATCCGCGAGATCCACCACCGGGTGAAGAACAACCTGCAGACCGTCGCGTCGCTCCTGCGCATCCAGGCCCGCCGGACGCATTCGGAGGAGGCGCGCGACGCGCTGACACAGGCCATGCGTCGCGTCTCGGCCATCGCCGTCGTGCACGACACCCTCTCAGAGGGACTCGCGCAGAACGTCGATTTCGACGAGGTCTTCGCACGGGTGCTCAAGCTCGTCGCCGAGGTGGCCGCAGCCCCCAACACCCGCGCCCGGACCCGGTCGACCGGCCGCTTCGGGACCCTGCCCAGCGAGTACGCCACACCTCTCGCTCTCGCGCTCACCGAGCTCGTGACGAACGCCGTCGAGCACGGGCTCGCCGGCACCGAGGGCGACGTCGAGATCGTCGCGGAACGTTCGGCGGAGCGCCTCGAGGTCAAGGTACGCGACTCGGGAAGCGGACTGCCGGAGGGTCAGGTCGGGCGCGGCCTTGGCACGCAGATCGTTCGCACGCTGATCCAGGGCGAGCTCAGCGGGACGATCGACTGGCACACGCTCGTCGGGAGCGGCACCGAGGTGACCATCGACATCCCGCTGCGTTACATCGAGCGAGACGCGAGCTGAGCGGGGCGGTCGGTCTCGCCGACCGCGGTGTCTCGGCGCCGCGTCGGCGACGCCGAGAGCGGAGAGCGCCTCAGGAGGCGCGGCGTGCGCGTGCGGCGCGGCGCTTCAGTGCGCGGCGCTCGTCTTCGGAGAGGCCTCCCCAGACGCCCGAGTCCTGGCCGGTCTCGAGGGCGTACTGCAGGCAGATCTCGGTGACCGTGCAACGGGCGCAGACGGCCTTCGCCTTCTCGATCTGGTCGACGGCGGGGCCGGTGTTGCCCACGGGGAAGAAGAGTTCGGGGTCGACGGTCAGGCAGGCAGACTTATCGCGCCAATCCATGTGGTGCTCCTTGGGGTGGTGATTCTGTCAGGCCGGACTCGGGTAGTCCGGTACCCTGGTTAAGTGTGCGAGCGGATGCTCGCCCCACTTCGCTGTGGGAGCACACGGCTTGGTCTATCGTCCCATAGCCCGGACAGATGAATCAAGGGTGAACTGCGTATTTGCTCGCCGCCGGGCCGTGAATATCGGTTTCGTGCGGCCCGGACCGAAGGTCGGATGCCATGGCCCCTTCTGCTGTCGAACGCATCGCGGGAGCTGTGCTCGCCGCCGAGGCCGTCGCGCTGCTGGCGGTCGTCGGATGGGAGATCGTCGCTCTCGTCGGCGGCGACACGATCGACGTGCCGAGCTCGGTGGCGCTCATCGTCCTGACGGCGATCGGTGCGGCCGCCCTCGTCGCCTTCGCCGTCTCCGTCTGGCGCCGGGTCTCGTGGGGCCGATCCGGAGGCATCGTGGCGCAGCTGCTCATCCTGGCTGTCGCTCTCGGAGCTGCCACGGGACAGTACGCCGACGCCGGTACCGCTGTGCTCATCGCGGTACCGGGCATCGTCGGCTTCGTGCTCCTCGTGGCCGCCACGCGGCGCGCGGCGCGCGATCGCGGCGAAGCCTGAGGCCGGCCCGCCTCCGTCAGGCCAGGCCGAGCAGCGTCCGGACGCGGGCGACGTGGCCCGTGGCCTTGACGTTGTAGAGCGCGTGCTCGATCCGGCCGTCGGCGTCGATGACGAAGGTCGAGCGGATCACCCCTTCGACGGTCTTGCCGTAGTTCATCTTCTCGCCCCACGCGCCGTACGCCTCGTGGACCGCGTGGTCGGGGTCGCTCAGCAGCGGGTAGGTCAGCTGCTCCTGCTCGCGGAAGCGCCGCAGCTTCGCCTCGTCATCGCGCGAGATCCCGATGACCTCGATGCCCGCGGCTCGCAGCGACTCGACGCTGTCGCGGAAGTCGCACGCCTCGCGCGTGCAGCCCGGGGTCATCGCCGCGGGGTAGAAGAAGACGACCGTGCGCCGTCCGCGCAGGTCCGCCAGCGACAGCGCCGATCCGTCCTGGTCGTCGAGGGTGAATGCGGGGGCGAGGTCGCCCGGTTCCAGACGCGTCATGAATCCAGCCTAGAACGACGTACGGCTGGGTCGACACCGGCCGAGAACGTGCCGAGCAGACGCTGCAGCGAATCGAGGCGGGCCGGTCCGCGTTCTCCGAGCCGCCCCGCTGCGACCGCCTCGATGATGGCGCAGTCGGGTGCGTCGGGCAGGTGGGTGCATCCGCGCGGACACTCCTCGGCGACGGCGGCGAGGTCGGTGAAGGCGGCGAGGATGTTGGCCGGATCGACGTGTCCGAGTCCGAACGAGCGCACGCCCGGCGTGTCGATGACCCACCCGCGTCCCTCCGGCCCGCGGTACCGCAGCGACACCGTCGAGCTCGACGTGTGCCGGCCGCGCCCGGTGACCTCGTTGACGTGCCCGGTCGCCCGAGCCGCGGTCGGCACCAGGGCATTGACGAGCGTGGACTTGCCGACGCCGGAGTGGCCGACGAACACCGTCGCATGGCCCACGAGCCTCGCCCCGAGCTCGGCCACCGGCATCCGGCCCCGTCCGCTCGTGAGGACCTCGAGGTCGTCGACGCCCTCGAAGTGCGCGAGGAACGCCGAGGGGTCGGCGAGGTCGGTCTTCGTCACCACGAGCAGGGGGTGGATGCCGGCATCGAGCGCGGCGATGAGGTAGCGGTCGACCAGTCGCGGGCGCGGCTCGGGGTCGGCTGCGGCCACGACGATGACCATCTGGTCGGCGTTGGCCACGACGATCCGCTCGACCTGATCGGTGTCGTCCGCGCTGCGCCGCAGCAGCGTCGTGCGTGGTTCGATGCCGACGATGCGGCCGAGGGTGCCTTCGTCTCCCGAGACGTCGCCGACGACTCGTGCCCGGTCGCCGCTGACGATCGGCTGCTTGCGCAGCTCACGCGCGCGCACCGCGAGAGCGGTGTGCTCGTCGTCGCCGTCTTCGTCGATGAGCACGGTGTAGCGGCCGCGGTCGACGCCCACGACGCGAGCCACCTGCGCGTCGCTATGGGCAGGGCGCCGCTTCGTGCGGGGTCGGTTCGCTTTCGGATTCGGACGCATCCGGATATCGGACTCGTCGTACTCCTCGTCGAGGTCGTCGTCGCCGCCGAGCCAGCTCACCCGTCGACCCGCACGTCGTCCGCGAGCATCTCGGCCCACAGCTCGGGGAACTCGGGCATCGTCTTGGCGGTCGTGCCGATGTCGTCGACCTCGACCCCCGGTACGCGCAGTCCGATGATGGCACCGGCGGTCGCCATCCGGTGGTCGTGGTGAGCCCGCCAGAGTCCGCCGCGCAGGGGCGCCGGCGTGATCCGGATGCCGTCTTCGAGCTCTTCAGCCGAACCGCCGAGCGCACGCAGATTGCCGACGAGGGCGGCGATGCGGTCGGTCTCGTGGCCGCGGATGTGCCCGATGCCGTGAAGCGTGCTCGGCGAATCCGCGAACGCTGCCAGGGCGAACAGCGACGGGGTCAGCTCGCTCGCGGCGGACAGGTCGAGATCGACTCCTCGGATCTCGCCGGTTCCGGTGACGGCGAGCACGCCGCTGCGTCGCGTGACGCGCGCCCCCATCTCGGTGAGGATGTCGGCCAGCAGGGCACCCGGCTGGGTCGAGTGCACGGGCCAGTGCGGCACGGTGACACGGCCGCCGGTGAGGACGGCGGCGGCCAGGAACGGAGCCGCATTGGAAAGGTCGGGCTCGATCGTGAGCTCCTTGCCGCGCAGCGGACCGGCCGGCACGAGCCACTCCCGCTCGCTCGGTCGCTCGACGACGACCCCGCGGTGGCCGAGGGCCTCGACCGTCATGTCGATGTGGGGAAGACTCGGCAGGCGGTGGCCGTCGTGCACGAGCCGCAGGCCGACGTCGAAGCGAGGCGCGGCCAGCAGGAGGCCCGAGACGAACTGGCTCGACCCGCTCGCGTCGATCGTGACCTCGCCGCCGCGGACGTGGCCGTGGCCGTGGACAAGGAAGGGCAGTGTCCACCGGCCGCCGTCGTCGATGTCGACGCCGAGCTCGCGAAGGCTGCGGATCATCTCGGCCATCGGGCGGTGCAGCGCGCTCTCGTGAGCGGTGACGGTGACCTCACCGCGGGCGAGGCCCGCCAGGGGAGTGACGAAGCGCATGACGGTGCCGGCCTGACCGCAGTCGACGACGGCGTCGCTGACCTCCTCGCCGAACGGCGTCACGACGAGGTCGGGGCCGAATCGGCCATCGCCGGGCACGACCTCGATGTGGGCTCCCAGAGCCCGCAGGGCGTCGATCATGCGTGCGGAGTCGTCGGAGTGCAGCGGCGCGATCAGGCGGGAGGGCGTCTCGGCCAGGGCGGAGAGCACCAGCTCGCGGTTGGTGATCGACTTGGACCCGGGGACGGCGACCTCGGCTCGGACGGGGGCATCGGCGACGGGAGCGCGCCACGGCGCGCCGATGTCGGCGGGACGGGGGGAATACGCGGCGGGGGTCATGGGTTTCCACAGTATCGAACCCGTTCGTCCTGTCGAGGATGTTCGAAACACGGAGGAAGGGAGTCCATGATCGCACTCGCCGATCCCACAGTCGTGCCGTGGGACGCCCACGTAGACTGGCCGCTGATGGAAGAGCAAGCGGTCACGGATCCGAGCGCCCAATTCGAGGAGCAGGCGCTCCCGTTCATGGACCAGCTGTACGCGGCGGCCATGCGGATGACCCGCAACCCGGCCGACGCGGCAGACCTGGTCCAAGAGACGTTCGTGAAGGCCTTCGCTTCGTGGTCCTCCTTCACGCAAGGGACGAACCTCAAGGCGTGGCTGTACCGGATCCTGACGAACACCTACATCAACACCTACCGCAAGAAGCAGCGGGAGCCCTATCAGGGCACCATCGACGACCTCGAGGACTGGCAGCTGGGCGGTGCGGAATCGACCACCGCATCCAGCAGTCGCTCCGCCGAGGCCGAAGCGATCGACCACATGCCGGCATCCGCGGTGAAGGATGCTCTGCAGTCGATCCCCGAGGATTTCCGGCTGGCGGTGTACCTCGCCGACGTCGAGGGCTTCGCCTACCAGGAGATCGCCGACATCATGAAAACCCCGATCGGCACGGTCATGAGCCGTCTGCACCGTGGCAGACGCCTCCTACGTGACCTGCTGGCCGACTACGCGAAGGAGCGGGGCATCGCGACGCCCCCCACGAGGAGCAAGAAATGAGTGACTGCGGCTGCGACAAGGCGCGACGCGACCTGGAAGAGTACCTGCGCAACGAGGTCTGCAAGACCGAGCACGCCGACATCCGTGAGCACCTCGAGTCGTGCCCGGCATGTCGTGACGAGGCTCTGGTCTCGCGCACGCTCACCGAGGTCGTCGCCCGCGCCTGCCGGGAATCGGCCCCCGAAGAGCTCCGCGACCAGGTGCTGGCACGCCTCCGGAAGGCCCAGGAGGCGGCGCACGCCTGAGCGGCGCTGACCCCGCCCGATCGGCCGATCACGACGCCGCCACGGGCGACGTGAAAGGGGCGGACGTTCTTCGCACGTCCGCCCCTTTCGTCAACCCCTGAGTCAGAGGGTGAGCGCCTGCTCGATGAGCTTGGCCTGCTCGACCGCGTGCACCTTGGGCGAACCGGTCGCCGTCGATGCCGCTGCGGGCCGGGTGATGCCGCGCACCGCGCGGCCGTCGAGCTTCGCGGCGGCCTCGAGCGCGATGAAAGGCCACGCTCCCTGGTTCTCGGGCTCGTCCTGAACCCACACGACCTCGGCGTTCGGGTAGCCCGCGAGGACCGCCTTCAGCTCGTCGATCGGCGCCGGGTAGAACTGCTCGAGACGCACCAGGGCGATGGCGGGGTTCGGCTTCTTGTCGAGCTCGGACTTCAGGTCCCAGTGGATCTTGCCCGAGTGCAGCAGCACCCGCTTCACCGCGCTCTTGTCGGAGATCGCGGTGTCGTCGATCACGGGCTCGAACTTGCCCTTCTGGAAGTCCTCGACGGGGCTCGTGGCGCCGCGCAGGCGCAGCATCGCCTTCGGTGTGAACACCACGAGCGGGCGACGCGGACGCGCGTACGCCTGGCGGCGCAAGAGGTGGAAGTACGACGCCGGCGTCGAGGGGCGAGCGACGGTCATGTTGTCCTGCGCGCACATCTGCAGGTAGCGCTCGATGCGAGCGGACGAGTGGTCCGGTCCCTGCCCCTCGTAGCCGTGGGGGAGCAGCAGGACGACGCCCGACTGCTGCGCCCACTTCTGCTCGGCCGAGGAGATGAACTCGTCGATGACCGACTGGGCGCCGTTGGCGAAGTCGCCGAACTGCGCCTCCCACAGCACCAGCGAATCCGCCCGCTCCACCGAGTAACCGTATTCGAACGCCATGGCCGCGTACTCGCTCAGCAGGGAGTCGTAGACGTAGAAGCGGCCCTGGTTCTCGGACAGGTTCGCGAGCGGGAGCCACTCCTGGCCGTTCGCTCGGTCGTGCAGGACGGCGTGGCGCTGCACGAACGTGCCGCGACGCGCATCCTGCCCGGCGAGGCGGACGTTGGTGCCCTCCATCAGCAGCGATCCGAACGCGAAGAGCTCGCCCATCGCCCAGTCGATGTTGCCGTTGCGGCTCATGTCGTGGCGCTTGTCGAGCAGCTGCTTGAGCTTGCCGTGCACGGTGAAGTTCTCGGGGGCGTTGACGAACGCGTCGCCGATCTGCCGGATGACGTCTTCGCCGACACCCGTCGTCTCGGGGGCGCCGACGGCCTGGTCGATCGGGCCCGACAGACCCACCGGGCCGGACGCGCCGGTCTCGGCGGCGTGCGTCTCGGCGAAGGCGACCTCGAGGCGATCCTGGAAGTCGCGCTTGGCCTGCTCGTACTCCTCCTCGGTGATGTCGCCGCGTCCGACGAGCGACTCGGTGTAGAGCCGGCGGACCGACCGCTTCGCCTCGATGAGGTTCGTCATGAGGGGCTGCGTCATCGAGGGGTCGTCGCCCTCGTTGTGGCCGCGGCGGCGGTAGCAGACGAGGTCGATCACGACGTCGCGCTTGAACTCCTGGCGGTAGCGGAACGCCAGCTGGGCGACGTGGACGACGGCCTCGGGGTCGTCGCCGTTGACGTGGAAGATCGGCGCCTGGATGGTCTTGGCCACGTCGGTCGCGTACACCGAGGTGCGGGCGTCGAGGGGGAGCGTCGTGAAGCCGACCTGGTTGTTGACCACGACGTGGACGGTGCCGCCGGTGCGGTAGCCCCGCAGCTGCGACATCTGCAGGGTCTCGACGACGACCCCCTGGCCGGCGAACGCCGCGTCGCCGTGCACGAGGATCGGGAGCCACGAGAACGACCCGATCGGACCGCGGTCCTGCTTGGCGCGGACGATGCCCTCGAGGACGCCGTCGACGGTCTCGAGGTGAGACGGGTTCGCGGCGAGGTACACCGGCAGTTCGTCGCCCTCGTCGCCCACGAAGGTGCCCTCGGTGCCGAGGTGGTACTTGACGTCGCCGGAGCCGCTCTTCGAGCCGATCGCGACGGAGCCCTCGAACTCGCGGAAGACCTGTCCGTACGTCTTGCCGGCGATGTTCGTCAGGACGTTGAGGCGGCCGCGGTGGGCCATGCCGATCGCGGCCCCTTCGAGTCCGGTGCGCGCCGCGCCCTGGAGGACCTCGTCGAGCAGCGGGATGAGCGACTCGCCGCCTTCGAGGCTGAAGCGCTTCTGACCGACGTACTTGGTCTGCAGGAACGTCTCGAACGCTTCGGCCTGGTTGAGCTTGCCGAGGATGCGCAGCTGCTCGTCGTGACCGGGCTTCTGGTACTTGACCTCGACGTTGTCCTGGAACCACTTGCGCTGCTCGGGGTCCTGGATGTGCATGTACTCGATGCCGATCGTGCGGCAGTACGAGTCGCGCAGGACGCCCAGGATCTCGCGGAGCTTCATGACGCGCTTGCTGCCGAACCCGCCGGTGACGAACTCGCGGTCGAGGTCCCAGAAGGTCAGCCCGTGCTGCTCGATCTCGAGGTCGGGGTGCGTGCGCTGGCGGTACTCGAGCGGGTCGATGTCGGCCATGAGGTGGCCCCGCACGCGGTAGGAGTTGATGAGCTCCTGCACACGCGCGGTCTTGTCGACGCGCTCGGCGAGGTCGACGTTGATGTCGGTCGACCACTGGATGGGCGCGTAGGGGATGCGCAGCGCGGCGAAGATCTCGTCGTAGAAGCCGTTCTTGCCGATGAGCAGCTCGTGGACGGTCTTGAGGAACTCACCCGAGCCCGCGCCCTGGATGACGCGGTGGTCGTAGGTGCTCGTCAGCGTGATCGTCTTGCCGATACCGAGGTTGACGAGCGTCTTCTCGCTCGAGCCCTGGAACTCGGCAGGGTAGTCGAGCGCGCCGGCGCCGATGATGCTGCCCTGACCGCGCATGAGCCGCGGAACAGAGTGCACCGTGCCGATGCCGCCGGGGTTGGTCAGCGAGATCGTGGTGCCCTGGAAGTCGGCCGCGGTCAGCTTGTTCTTGCGGGCCCGGCTGACGAGGTCCTCGTAGGCGGCCAGGTACTCGCCAAAGCTGAGCGATTCGGCGCGCTTGATGCTCGGCACCATGAGCGCGCGGGTGCCGTCGGGCTTGGGGAGGTCGATCGCGATGCCGAGGCCGACGTGCGCGTGCGCGATGACCGACGGCTTGCCGTCGACCTCGGCGTAGGAGACGTTCTGGCTCGGGAAGGCCTTGAGCGCTTGGATCAGCGCCCAGCCGATGAGGTGGGTGAAGCTGATCTTGCCGCCGCGCGTGCGCGCCATGTGGTTGTTGATGACGATGCGGTTGTCGATCATCAGCTTCGCGGGGATCGTGCGCACACTCGTCGCGGTGGGGACCGTGAGCGAGTCGTCCATGTTGGCGGCGAGAGTCTTCGGCATACCGCGCAGCGGGGTGACGACATCCTCGCGCTGCTCCACCTCGGCGGCGGGCGTCGTGGGAGCCTGGGCGGGCACCGGCTGGGCGGCGGCGGGACGGGCCGTCGTGCGCGCGACCGGCTGCGAGCCGACCGTCGGCACGGGCGCCGTCACGGGGTGGGAGGCCGCGGCGGGCTGCGCGGGGGCCGATTGCGCGGGAGCGGCCTCGGCGGGCTTCGCCGGTGCGGATGCGGCGGGCTGGGAGGCGGCGCCGTTCATGTGAGCCGCGTAGGCCTCGAGCGTCGGCCACCACTCCTTGTCCACCGAGTTCTTGTCTTCGCGGAACTGTTCATACAGTTCCGCGACGAGCCATTCGTTCGCCCCGAACTCTCCGTCGTTCGAGGTTCCGATTCCGGTCGCCTGGCTGGACACGGCAGATCGCCTGCTTTCATCGGTGAAGATCAGTTCTCACGGCGGTGGTCCGCCGCCGCGCACAGTCTCCTAGGGTAGCCCAGATCAACGGGCCGGATGCCGCGACGGCGCCCGTGGTATCGCATCGTGATCGAGCCCGCCGACGACCGGCCGCGGCCGCCCCGGCGCATGCCCGGCTGTCTGCCGGGTCAGCGGCGTAGCGTAGGGAGCATGCGTTTCTCCGGTGCTGAGCCCACGGTCGACCTGACGTACTCCGACGTCTTCCTCGTGCCCCGCCGATCGGCGATCACGAGTCGGCTCGACGTCGACCTCGCTCCCGGCGACGGCACCGCCGCCACACTGCCGATCGTGTCGGCGAACATGAACTCCGTCACCGGTCCCCGCCTGGCCGCCACGCTCGCGCGCCGGGGCGGGCTCGGCGTCCTGCCGCAGGACATGCCGCTGCAGGACCTCGATGCCGCCATCCGCTGGGTCAAGGACCAGCCGGTCGCCTGGGACACCCCGATCGTGCTCTCACCGGATGCCACGGTCGCCGAGGCATCCCGCATCCTTCCCGCGCTGGACGGGCACGGGATCGTCGTCGCGGACCCGTCGGCGGCGACGCTGCGCATCGACGACATCACCGGGATCGTTCCCGCCGCCCGCCTCGCCACCGCGCTGCCGGACGCCCGCCTGGGTGACCTCGTTCGCGGGCGCGCCACAGCGATCGATGCCGACGACGTCTCCGATCCTCGCGCCGCCTTCGACCTCATCGACGCGGCCGACGTCCCCGTCGTCGCGATGCTCCACCAGGGAGCGCTCGTGGGCACGCTGTCGCGCCGCAGCGCACTGCGCACCGCGATCTACCGCCCCGCCGTCGACGGCGACGGGCGTCTCATCGTCGCGGCGGCGATCGGCATCAACGGCGACGCGGCGGCCAAGGCACAGGCGCTCGCCGCCGCGGGCGTGGACGTGCTCGTGGTCGACACCGCCCACGGGCATCAAGAGGGAATGCTGCGCGCGCTGCGCGAGGTCGCAGCGCTCGACCTCGGTCTGCCGATCGTCGCGGGGAACATCGTCACGGCCGACGGCGTCGCCGACCTCGTCGAGGCGGGAGCGACGATCCTCAAGGTCGGCGTCGGGCCCGGGGCGATGTGCACGACGCGCATGATGACGGCTGTCGGGCGGCCGCAGTTCTCCGCCGTGCTCGAGACCGCCCAGGCGGCCGCGGAGCGCGGGGCCCACGTCTGGGCCGACGGGGGAGTCCGCTATCCCCGAGACGTGGCGCTGGCGCTCGCCGCGGGTGCGGCATCCGTCATGATCGGCTCGTGGTTCGCCGGCACGATCGAGTCGCCCGGCGAGGTGCAGCTCGACGAGGAGGGGCGCGCGTTCAAGGAATCGTGGGGCATGGCCTCGACGAAGGCCGTCGTCGGCCGGTTCGGACGCCTCGACGCCTACGAGCGAGCCCGCAAGGAGCTGTTCGCCGAGGGCATCTCGTCGTCGCGGATCTACCTCGACCCGCTGCGCCCGGGCGTCGAGGATCTGCTCGACATGATCACCTCGGGCGTGCGCTCGTCGTTCACCTACGCGGGAGCCGCGACGGTCGCAGAGTTCCACGAGCGCGCGACGGTCGGCCTCCAGTCGGCCGCCGGCTACGAAGAGGGCAAGGCGCTCCCCGTCAGCTGGTAGGGCTCGCCGCCCGCGACGGCCCGCGGCCGGACGACTCCCATTCGTCGCGCAGCACACCCATGACCACCGAGTCGTAACGTCGGCCGCGCACCTCGCGGGCGTCGCGGAAGCGCGCCTCCTCGGCGAAACCGAGACGACGGCCGACAGCGAGCATCCGCTCGTTCCCCGACCAGGTCGCGTAGTCGAGCCGGACCACGGAGGTGGTGCGGAAGAGGTAGTCGGTCCAGATGCGCAGGGCCGCGGTACCCACCCCGCGGCCGCGCTGCCCCGGGTCGTAGACCGTCAGGCCCATCCGACGCCAATCCGAGGCTTCCGACTCCCAGTGCCACGAGACGGTGCCGAGCATCGTCGCCGGATCGTCCGTCGTGACGATGACCGCCCGCGTCAACGGGGCGTGCGCGGCGTACGATCCGTCGGCGATGCTGGATGCGAGCCGCGCGCACGCGGCATCCACCCCCGCGCCGTCGAGCTTGGGGAAGTAGGGGCCGTCCCAGCGATGCCAGTCCTGATCGGGCTGGAGCCATCTCCGGTACGACTCGACATCGGCCGGCACGAACGGACGCACACGGATGCCGCGGCTCTCGCCGATACCCGTCGTTCGGTCTTCCACGTTCCCCGGCGCGCTCGTCGAATCCGTCATGGGTCGATTCTCGCGGCTGCGCCCGGCAGGCCCGACAGGCGTAAGATCGGGCGCACGATGGACGACCCTCCCAGTTGCCGACCCTCGCCCCGCCGACCCCGACCGATCGGGGGTGACGCCTGATGGATTTCGTCATGCTGGGCGTGGGGCTCCTGCTGACCGTCGGCACCGGTCTGTTCGTCGCGAGCGAGTTCGCGCTCGTCAACCTCGATCGAGCTGATCTCGAGGCGCGCCAGGCGGCGGGTGAATCGCGCCTGTCGATGACGATCGCGGCGCTGCGGATCACCTCGACGCACCTGTCGAGCGCGCAGCTCGGCATCACCCTGACGACGCTGCTCACCGGTTACACGATGGAACCGGCGATCTCGAACCTGCTGTCACCGGTGTTCGAGGCGTGGGGCTGGCCCGAGACCGTGTCGCGCCCCGTCGCCGCCGTCGTCGGCGTCTCGATCGCGACGATCTTCTCGATGATCCTCGGCGAGCTCGTCCCGAAGAACTTCGCCCTGGCGATCCCGCGACAGACGGCGAAGCTCGTCATCCCGTTCCAGACCCTCTTCACGACCGTGTTCCGTCCGGCCGTCACGCTGCTCAACGGAAGCGCGAACGGGGTGCTCCGCTCGATGGGCGTCGAGCCCAAGGAGGAGCTGTCGGGTGCCCGTTCGGCGGAGGAGCTGTCGAGCCTCGTGCGCCGGTCGGCGAGTGCGGGCGTCCTCGAGAAGGACACCGCCTCGTTGCTCGATCGCTCGCTCACCTTCGCCCGGCTGACGACGGCCGACGTCATGACGCCGCGCCCGAGCCTGCATGCGGTCGCCGCGGGAGACAGCGTCGAGGACGTCATCCAGCTCGCGCGGCGCACGGGCCACAGCCGATTCCCGGTGTTCGGCGACTCGATGGACGACATCACCGGCATCGTCCACGTCAAGCAGGCGGTCAGCGTCCCGCGCGAGCGCCGCGCCGACGTCCCTGCCGCCGCCATCGCGGAGGAGCCGCTGCGGGTGCCCGAGGCCGTGCACCTCGACGCCGTCCTCGGCGAACTGCGCGCCCGGGGCTACCAGATGGCGATCGTCGTGGACGAGTACGGCGGCACAGCCGGTGTCGTGACCCTCGAGGATCTCGTCGAGGAGATCGTCGGCGAGGTGCTCGACGAGCACGACCGCAACCGCGCCGGCGTCCTGCGGGTCGCCGGAGGTATCGTCTTCCCCGCGGAGCTGCGTCCCGATGAGGTGCTCGACCGCACCGGCATCCGGGTTCCCGAGGGCGACGTCTACGACACCGTCGGCGGCTTCGTCATGAGCGTGCTGGAGCGGATCCCGGTCGTCGGCGACACCGTCGAGATCGACGACGGCACGCTCACCGTGCAGCGGATGGACGGCAGACGGGTGGATCGCGTGCGTTTCGAGCCCACCCCCGTGTCCGAGGAAGCACCCGCCGGGTCCGCGGTCGAGCCGATGCGACCGGCCCCGCGCCGCGAGGACGGTGGTCGTCGATGAACGATTGGGCGGGACTGGCCTGGCTCGTCGTGCTGCTGGCCTTCAACGCGTTCTTCGTCGCGAGCGAGTTCGCGGTCATCTCCGCGCGCCGCTCGCAGATCGAGCCCCTCGCCGACAAGGGGTCGCGCTCGGCGAAGACCGCGCTGTGGGCGATGGAGCACGCGACCCTCATGCTCGCGACGTGCCAGCTGGGCATCACGATCTGCTCGCTGGTGATCCTCAACGTCTCGGAGCCGGCGATCCACCACCTGCTGGCGGTGCCGCTCGGGCTCACCGGGTGGGGCGAGGCCGTCGTCGACGTCGTCGCCTTCGCCGTGGCCCTCATCGTCGTGTCGTACCTGCACGTCGTGTTCGGCGAGATGGTTCCGAAGAACCTGGCCTTCTCGCTGCCCGACCGTGCCGTGCTGCTGCTGGCGACGCCGCTGCGTTGGGTCTCGCGGGTCTTCTACCCGATCATCGTCGCCTTGAACTGGATCGCCAATCACGCCGTGCGGCTGTTCCGGGTCGAGCCGAAGGACGAGGCGACCTCGACGTACACGCTCGACGAGGTCGCCACCATCGTGGCGACATCCCGGATCGAAGGCGTGCTCGACGATGCGTCGGGAACGGTCGCAGCCGTCGTGGAGTTCACCGATAAGAAGGCGGCGGATGTCGCCGTGCCGTTCGGTGAGCTGGTCACGCTGCCCGAGACGGCGACCCCCGAGGACGTCGAGCGTGCCGTCGCGCGGCACGGCTTCTCGCGCTACGTCATCGTCGATGACACCGACCAGCCGGTCGGGTACGTGCACCTCAAGGACGTGCTGCGAGAGGCGGAGGATGCCGACGGCGCGGCGTCGCGGCCGATCAAGTCCAAGCGCATCCACCTCATGGTGCCGGTCGCCGAGACGACCGACCTCGAGGACGCACTTGCCCTCATGCGTCGGTCGAGCCGCCACCTCGCGCAGGTTCGGGATGCCGAGGGGCGGACGACCGCGGTGCTGTTCCTCGAGGACATCATCGAGGAGCTCATCGGCGAGGTGCACGACGCCACGCGCCGCGCACCTCGCTGGGCCTGAGCCGGGAGGGGCGGCGACGCGAGCTCAGCGGCGCCGTGCGCGGACGTACTGCGGCGGCCAGATCGCGGCGTCCTCGCCCAGCTCGTCGGCTGCGCGGAGCCCGAAGTGCGGATCGCGCAGCCACTCGCGGCCGGCCATGATCGCATCGGCCGCTCCGGCGGCGAGGATCTCCTCGGCCTGGGTCCCGGTCGTGATCTCGCCGACCGCGCTGACGGGGAGGCCGGTGGTCTCGCGGATCTCTCGGGCGAAGGGCACCTGGTAGCCGGGCCCCGTCGTGATGCGCTGGTGCGCGACGAGCCCTCCGCTCGAGACGTCGACGAGGTCGGCGCCGCGCACGTGCGCCCAGGCCGCGACCGTCGCCGTGTCGGAGACATCCCAGCCGCCCTCGGCCCAGTCGGTCGCCGAGAAGCGCACGAACAGCGGAGCGTCGGGTGCCGCGGCGCGGACCGCCTCGACGATGCGCAGCAGGAGCCGTGCGCGGTTCTCGAGCGAGCCGCCGTACTCGTCGGTGCGCCGGTTCGACAACGGCGACAGGAACTCGTGCAGCAGGTAGCCGTGCGCGGCGTGGATCTCGAGCACGTCGAAGCCGGCCTCGATCGAACGGCGTGCTCCGTCGGCGAACGCGGTGACGAGGGTGTCGATCTCGGCGCGCTCGAGCTCGTCGGGCCGGGCGTAGCCGTCGAAGGCGACGGGCGAGGGGGCGAGTGTCTGCCAGCCGCCCTCCGCCTCCGGCACGGTCCCGCGCTCGGCGGCGAACGGCGAATAGGTCGACGCCTTGCGGCCCGCGTGCGCGAGCTGGATCGCGGCCACCGCCCCGCGGTCGTGGATCGCCGTCACGATCGGGCGCCAGGCGTCGCGCTGCTCGTCGTTCCAGATGCCGGTGTCCTCCGGGGTGATGCGCCCCTCGGGCACGACCGCGGTGGCCTCGGCCATGACGAGTCCGGCACCGCCCGACGCGAACTGCGCGAGGTGGACGTGATGCCAGTCGTTCGGGATGCCGTCCTGCGCCGAGTACTGGCACATGGGGGCGACCCAGAGGCGGTTGCGCACCTCGACGGTTCGGATGGTCAGGGGGCTGAACAACTGGCTCACGCCGGGCTCCTTCGGGGCGCCGATAGGGTGGCGCCATGGTCGAGATCCACGAATGGGATGCGCGCGACACGGTCGCGCTCCTGCGCAAGCCAACTGCCGACGACCACAAGTATTCCCGCGGGGTGCTCGGTGTGCGAACCGGATCGCAGGAGTATCCGGGAGCCGCCGTGCTCGGCGTCGAGGCCGCGTGGCGGACCGGCATCGGGATGGTCCGCTACCTGGGCCCCGAGCGTCCCGCCGACCTCGTGCTGCAGCGCCGACCCGAGACCGTGACCGCGCCCGGACGCGTGCAGGCGTGGCTGATCGGTTCGGGGACGGATGCCGCGACTCGTCCCGCTGCCGAGACGGCACGGCTGGGTGAGCTGCTCCAGGGAGACATCCCCGTCGTCGTCGATGCGGGCGCCCTCGACCTGATGCCCGGCGCCGCGGCCCCGCTCGTGGTCACCCCGCACCAGAGCGAGCACGCGCGCCTGCGTGCGCTGCTCGGCCTCGACGAGGTGACACCGACGTCACTCGCCGACCGCATCGCTGCCGCCCGCGAGACTGCGGCCGCGGCGGGCATCGCCGTGCTGCTCAAGGGGGCCGAGACCGTCGTCGCGGCTCCCGACGGATGGACCGCCGTCGTCCGGGCCGGCACGGGGTGGCTCGCCACCGCGGGCACCGGTGACGTGCTCGGCGGCATCCTGGGAGCGGTCGTGGCGGCCCGGGGTGCTCAGCGCGATCTGGATGCCGCGGCGCTGGCACCGCTGGCCGCCGCGGCGGCGTACATCCACGGACATGCCGGTCGCGGTTCCGGTCCCGGCCCCATCACGGCGCTGGACGTCGCGGAGGCCGTACCCGCCGTGATCGACGAGCTGCTCTCCGGAGGAGACCCGGCCGCGCGCTGACGCCACCGGCGGGCTGCTAGGGGCTCACCGTAGGATGTGACGGTGTCGAGACGGGGAACGCTGTGGGTCGCGTTCGCGCTCGTCCACCTCGTCGTCTCGGTGCTCGGGTTCGTGCTGCCGAACCAGCCGATGGGGGATGTCTACCTCGTCTACGAACCCTGGTCCCAGCGGGCGCTCTCCGGTGAGGGCATCGTCGGGATCGACGATGACTGGGTCTATCCCCAGCTCGCGCTCATCCCGCTCGTCCTGGCCCACGGGTTCGCCTGGATCGCCGGTTACACGGTCGGCTGGGCGATCTTAGTCACGGCGCTGGACGCCCTCGCTTTCGCGGTTCTCGTGGGGCGCGCGCGGTCGCGCGGACGCGTGACGGCGGCGTGGTTCTGGCTCGCCGCCATCCTGCTCCTCGGCCCGGTCGGCCTCTACCGGCTCGATGCCGTCACCGTCGCGCTCGCCGTCATGGGCTGCCTGTGGCTACGCGGCCGGCCGTGGCTGGCCGGCATCCTGCTGGCGGTCGCGACGTGGATCAAGGTCTGGCCGGCGGCGATCATCGCGGCCGCCGTCATCGCTCTCCGACGGCGATGGGCGCTCGTCGGCGCCGGCCTCGTCGTCTCGGTCGCGACGCTCGCGGCCGTCGTCGCCGCCGGTGGCCTCGACCATGCGCTCGGGTTCATCGGCGATCAGACGGGGCGCGGTCTTCAGGTCGAGGCGCCCGTGAGCATGTTCTACCTGTGGGGGCAGATGCTCGGCATCCCGGGGTTCTTCGTCTACTACTCGACCGAGATCCTGACGTTCCAGGTGACCGGCACCGAGATCGATCCGGTTATCGCGGCGATGACTCCGATCCTCATGATCGGCGTGGGGGCCGTGGCGGTCGTCGCCGCCCTCAAGGTGCGCCGCGGCGCCGCGGTGAAGGATCTTCTGCCCGTCGCGGCGCTCGCGATCGTCACCGTGTTCATCGTGCTGAACAAGGTCGGGTCGCCGCAGTACCTGTGCTGGCTCGTCCCGCCCGTCGTGCTCGGGCTCGTCGTCGCGCGCCGCGATTGGGCGCGCCCGGCGATCCTGGTGCTCGTCCTCAGTGCGCTCACGCAGCTCGTCTACCCGGTGTTCTACGGGGAGGTGCTGTCGGCGCATCCCCTGGGTGTGGGCATCCTCACCGTGCGCAACGTCCTGCTCGTCGTCCTCGGCGTCTGGATGGTGGTGCGGCTCGTCCGCGTTCCCGTCCGAACGCCCTCGTCCGTTCCCGCCTGATCCGGAGGTCCATCATGCTCATCGCCTTCTCCGTCGCTCCCAGTGGCACCGGCAGCAATCCCGACGGCTCGGTGCACGATGCCGTCGCCGCGGCCGTGGCCGTCGTGCGGGCATCCGGCCTGCCGCACCGCACCACCTCGATGTTCACCGAGGTCGAGGGGGAGTGGGACGAGGTGATGGATGTCGTCAAGCGGGCCACCGAGGCGGTGCTGCCGTTCGGGTCGCGTGTCTCGCTCGTGCTGAAGGCCGACATCCGGCCGGGATACAGCGGCGAGCTCGACGGCAAGATCGAGCGCCTCGAGGGCGCACTCGAATCGATTCGACACGAGGGCGAGGGCGGCGCTACGCTCCCGGAGTGACGACGCCCGCCATTTCTCGCCCGACCGCCCGCCGGGCCCTGCTCTCGCTCGCGATCGGCAGCTTCGGCATCGGGATGACCGAGTTCGTCGTCATGGGCCTGCTGCCCGAGATCGCCGGCGAGCTGCTGCCCTCCGTCTACGCGGGCGATCCGGAAGCGGCGATCGCCCAGGCGGGGTGGCTCATCACGCTCTACGCCGCCGGCGTCGTCGTTGGCGCTCCGACCATCGCGGGTGTCGTGGCGAAGTACCCGCGGCACCGGGTCATGGTCTTCCTCGCGCTCGCCCTCACCCTCGGCAACGCGCTGACGCTCGTGCTGCCGACGTTCGAGCTCGTCGCGGCATCCCGGTTCCTCGCGGCGCTCCCGCACGGCGCCTACTTCGGCATCGGCGCGCTCGTCGCCGCCGACGTCCTGGGGCCGGGCAAGCGTGCGCAGGGCGTGGCGTTCGTGCTGACGGGCCTCACCATCGCCAACGTCGTGGGCGTTCCGCTCGGCACGTTCCTCGGTCAGCAGTTCGGATGGCGGGCCGCGTTCCTCGTCGTCGCGGCGATCTTCGCGCTGGCCACGGTGGCGATCGCCCTGACGGTGCCGCAGCACGCGGGGGAGCCGTCGCGCACCCTGCGCGCCGAACTGCGGGTCTTCGGTATCGGTCAGGTGTGGTTCGCCCTCGGCATCGGCGCGATCGGCTTCGGCGGCTTCTTCGCGGTGTACAGCTACGTCGCGACCCTCGTCACCGAGGCGGCCGGTTCACCGCAGTGGGCCGTGCCCATCGTGCTCGTCGTGGCCGGAGTCGGCATGACGATCGGAAACCTCGTCGGCGGCAGGCTCGCCGACCGCGACCTGCGCGGAAGCCTCCTCGGCGGTCTCGTCGCCCTCGCCCTGATCCAGGCGCTCCTCGCACTGACTGCCGGCTGGATCGTGACCGTGGGCCTGTTCGTCTTCCTCGTGGGGTTCTTCTCCGCGGCGCTGAGTCCGACGATCCAGACGCGCCTGATGGATGTCGCGGGCGACAATCAGTCCATCGCTGCGGCGCTGAACCACTCGGCCCTCAACATGGGCAACGCGCTGGGCGCGGCGCTCGGAGGGGCCGCGATCGCCGCCGGACTCGGATACGTCGCGCCGGTATGGGTGGGGGTCGTCCTCGCCCTCGCCGGATTCGGGGTCGCCTGCACGAGCTTCGCCGTCGAGGCTCGTGCGCGACGGCGGACGTCGTCCCGCGCACCGCGGCCCGACGCGCCCGCACCGACGCGCTGAGGCGTCAGCCCTCGAGCAGCCGTCGCAGATGGGCGCCGACGACCGGTGTCTCGATGAGGAACGCGTCGTGACCGAAGTCGCTCGAGATCACCACCGCAGCGTCGTCGATGGTCGATCGGATGCCGCGAGCGATGCGGTGCTGCCCCTCGACGGGGAACAGCCGGTCTGAGTCGATGCCCAGCACGAGGGTGCGGGCGGTGACGCGCGCCAGGGCGTCTTCGATCCCGCCGCGGTCGCGACCGACGTCGTGCGAGTTCATCGCCTCGACGAGAGTGATGTAGCTGTTCGCGTCGAATCGTCGCGTGAACTTGTTGCCGTGGAAGTCGAGGTAGCTCTCCACCGCGAAGCGTCCGCCGAGACCGAGGGGGCTCTTGCCCGACTGCCACGTGCGCTGGAAGCGCAGGTTCAGCTCGGTCGGGCTGCGGTAGTTCAGCAGAGCCATGCGGCGCGCGAGTGCGAGGCCACGGTGGGGGCCCTCGCCGTCGGCCGCGTCGTAGTACTCGCCGTCCTGGAACCGCGGGTCGATGCGGATGGCCTCGAGCTGCACGGAGTTCAACGCGATCTGGTCGGCGGTGTTGACGGGCGGGGCGGCGAGGATCGCGAGTCGCTCCAGGCGCTCGGGGTGCCCGACGCCCCACTCGAGCGCGTGCATGCCGCCCATCGATCCGCCCACGACCGCGGCCCATACCTCGACCCCGAGGGCGTCGGCCAGCCGGACCTGCGCGGCGACCTGGTCGCGGATCGTGAGGTACGGGAAGCGTGCCGCCCATTCGTAGCCGTCGGACGAGATCGACGAGGGGCCCGTCGACCCCTGGCAACCGCCCAGCATGTTGGGCGCGACGACGAACCAGCGGTCGGTGTCGATGGCCAGACCCGGACCGACGATGTCCTCCCACCAGCCGGCCGTCGGATGACCCGGGCCCGCCTCGCCGCGCAGGTGGCTGTCGCCGGTGAGCGCGTGGAGCACCAGCACGGCGTTGTCGCGTTGGGGTGAGAGCTCGCCCCACGTCTCGTAGGCGAGGCGGAAGCTCGGCAGCTGCTCACCGCTCTCGGTGGCGAGCGGGCCGAACGCGCCGAAGCTCCGGTGCCCGACGGGGTCGCCGTCGCGCCAGGCGCCCGTGGCAGGTGGCCGTCCGCGCAGCAGGCGCGCATCGGCCTCCGTGATCGGCGCGCTCGGCACCGTGTCCTCGGAGGTCTGCCAGTCCATGCGAGCCATTCTCCCGGGTGCGGGCGCACGCTGCTCGCGTGTTACGTCACGACCGGAACGGAGACACCTCGTAGGTCGCGCCGTGCTGGGCCGCGAGTGCGACCGGCACCCCGTCGACCGTCTGCACGAAGCTGCCGGTTGTGTCGACGCGCCGCGGCATCCGTCCGTCGATCTCCGGCAGGGTGCCCGCCGTCTCGTTCGAGATCCAGACGACGCGGCGGTTCACCCGTTTCCCGAGGGTGCTCACGAGGTCGGCGAAGCGGCGCCGTTCGTCGGCATCGAGGTACAGGAGCACCGCGCTGTGGAACACGACGAGCGTCACGTCGGGAGGGCTTTCGGCCGCGACCTCGGGGAGGCGGTCGAGGATGTCGCCGGCGACGATGCGCGGCGGGTCGGCCCGGGCCACCTCGACCGCTGCCCGCAGCCGACCGACGCGCTCGTCGTGAACGGAGCCCGGCCAGACGAGCGTCTCGAGCCAGGAGACCGCGTCCGTATCGCGCACGTCGATCGGGGCGAGGTCGATGCCGGCGCGCCAGACGACGTCGGGGAGGGAGTCGGGCACGGCGTCGGGATCGTCGATGCGGCAGCGCAGCAGCGGGCGCGGAGCGGCATCGGGTCTCGCGGGCACGATGGTCCGGGGGTGCTCGCAGCCGGGAGACGAGTACTCGTACGCGTACCGATCGGGATAGAGGCAGAGGCCGGCGGCGGTGCCGGTCTCGAGCAGGGCGATCGGGCCGTCGATGCGCGAAAGGGGAGGCAGGAGGGTGGTGCAGCGTCCGACCTCGTTGGTCTGCGTGCGGCGCTCCGCCGTGATGGCGGCGACCCGTTCCCACTCCGAGACCAGGCGTTCGCGCCACGCGGCGAACGGCTCGAGTCCGCAGCCGGCCCAGCGTGCGGCGGCGAAGACGAGGTTCGGCTGACCGCGGCGCTCGCCGAGCAGCGCGATCCGCTCGGTGAGCTCGTCGTCGCCCGCGATCCCGGTGGCCCATTCGGCGTAGATCGGCGAGCTGTCCCGGGCCCAGTCGGCGAACGAATGGTAGCGGCGGGAGGTAGCGGCGTCCATCGCTTCAGAGTAGATGCGCTGGGCGTCACGATCGTCGCGTAAGATACCGCGAAGCAAGGGGAGTACTTCCGCCTGCGGCGCTCTCGTCATTACGGATCCGACGTCGGATTCCGGGACGCCGGTCCCTCCGGGGATGAAGGAGACCTGGCCGTTCGCTACTGTCGACCCCTTGGAGCCTTCGTGGACATCACTCCGCTCGTGTGGATCATCACCATCGCGGTGACCATCGCCTTCTTCGTGTACGAGTTCTTCGCGCACGTGCGCACGCCGCACGAGCCGACGATCGCCGAATCCGCGCGCTGGTCGGCGTTCTACATCGGCCTCGCGCTCATCTTCGGCGTGGTCATCGGCTTCGTGCCGGGCTGGGGCTGGGTGTTCGCGGGCGAGTACTTCGCCGGCTACCTGACCGAGAAGGCGCTGTCGATCGACAATCTCTTCGTCTTCCTCATCATCATGACCGGCTTCGCGGTGCCGAAGAAGTACCAGCAGAAGGTGCTGATGATCGGCATCGTGATCGCGCTCATCATGCGCGGCGCGTTCATCGCCATCGGCGCGGCCCTCATCGACAACTTCTCGTGGATCTTCTATATCTTCGGCGCGCTGCTGCTGTTCCTCGCCTACCGTCAGGCTTTCTCGCACGGTGACTCCGACCCGGCCAACGGCAAGTTCATGCGCTTCGTCCGCCGCCACCTCCCCGTGACCGACGAGTACAACGGCGACAAGCTGACGGTGAAGAAGGACGGCAAGCGGTTCGTCACCCCGATGCTGCTGGTGATCATCGCGATCGGCTTCATCGACCTCGTCTTCGCGGTCGACTCGATCCCCGCGATCTACGGTCTGACCAACGAGGCGTACATCGTCTTCACGGCGAACGCGTTCGCCCTGATGGGCCTGCGCCAGCTGTTCTTCCTCATCGGCGGTCTGCTGGAGCGTCTGGTCTACCTCGCGCAGGGCCTCGCTGTCATCCTCGCCTTCATCGGTGTGAAGCTCGTCTTCCACGCGCTCCACGTCAACGAGCTGCCGTTCATCAACGGCGGCGAGCCGCTGCTGTGGGTTCCCGAGATCCCGATCTGGTTCTCGCTGCTGTTCATCGCCGCCACCGTCGCGGTCGCCACCGTCGCGAGCCTCGCCAAGACCCGTGGCGACAAGGCGAAGAACGACCGCGAGCAGGTTCAGGGCGAGGAGATCACCACGGCCACCGACGCCGACTGACGGCCCCGCGAACGACGGATGCCCCGGCCACCGCTCACGGTGGGCCGGGGCATCCGGTCGTTCTGAGGAGGAACGATCAGGCGCGCGCCGCCTCGACGACGTTGCGCGCGGCCGCGAGGGCCTGCTCGAGGTCGGCCTTGAGGTCGTCGATGTTCTCGAGACCGACCGACAGGCGGACGAGGCCCGGGGTGACACCGGTCGTGAGCTGCTGCTCCGGGGTCAGCTGCGAGTGGGTCGTGGATGCGGGGTGGATGACGAGCGAGCGCACGTCGCCGATGTTCGCCAGGTGGCTGAAGAGCTGGAGCGAGTCGACGAACGCGCGTCCGGCGGCGACGCCGCCCTTCAGCTCGAACGACAGCACCGCGCCGACGCCCTTCGGGGCGTAGCGGTTGGCAGCGGCGTACCAGGGCGAGGTCGGCAGGCCCGAGTAGTTCACCGACGCGATGTCGTCGTGGTTCTCGAGCCACTCCGCGATCTCCTGCGCGTTCTGCACGTGGCGCTCGATGCGCAGCGACAGCGTCTCGATGCCTTGGATCAGCAGCCAGGCGCTCTGCGGCGAGATCGCGGCGCCGAGGTCGCGCAGCAGCTGCACGCGGGCCTTGATGACGTAGGCGAGGCCGTCGCCGACAGCCTGGGTGTAGACGGCGCCGTGGTACGAGGGGTCGGGCGTCGTGAGGCCCGGGAAGCGCTCCGAGTGCTCGGACCACGGGAAGCTGCCGCCGTCGACGATGACGCCGCCGATGACCGTGCCGTGCCCGCCGAGGAACTTCGTGGCGGAGTGCACGACGATGTCGGCGCCGTGCTCGAAGGGGCGGATGAGGTAGGGCGTGGCGATCGTGTTGTCGACGATGAGCGGCACACCGGCCTCGTGGGCGACGTCGGAGACGCCGCGGATGTCGAGGACGTTGATCTGCGGGTTGCCGATCGTCTCGGCGAAGAAGAGCTTCGTGTTGGGGCGCACCGCGCGGCGCCACTCCTCGAGGTCGTCCTGGTTCTCGACGAACGTGACCTCGATGCCGAGCTTGGCGAGCGTGTACTTGAACAGGTTGTACGTGCCGCCGTAGATCGAGCTCGAGGCGACGAAGTGGTCTCCGGCTTCGGCGATGTTGAGGATCGCGAAGGTCTCGGCGGCCTGACCCGACGCGACGAGGAGAGCGCCGGTGCCGCCCTCGAGTGCGGCGAGCCGCTGCTCGACGACATCCTGGGTGGGGTTCTGGATGCGCGTGTAGATGTTGCCGAACTCCGCCAGCGAGAACAGGTTCGCGGCGTGGTCGGAGTTGTCGAACACGTACGAGGTCGTCTGGTAGATCGGCGTCGCCCGTGCCTTGGTCACCGGGTCCGGTGCGGCTCCGGTGTGGATCTGCTTCGTCTCGAAGCGCCAGTTCTCGGATGCGGACATGCGTGGCTCCATCGGGTCGGGAAGCGGCGACGGTCGCCGGCCTGGGTCGAGCGTACGGAAACCGGATGTGCCCGACAATGCGCGGGACACGCTGCGTAACCTGACGGCTACGGTGGAGGGATGACGCGACGTGCAGTGGTCACCGGTGCGAGTTCGGGAATCGGCGAGGCGGTCGTCCGCGCGCTGAGGGCATCGGGATGGGAGGTGGTCGGCGTCGCCCGCCGAGCCGAACGGCTCGAGGCGCTCGATGCCGAGGTCGGCTCCGCGTCATTCGCCGCGGATCTGACCCGCGAGGCGGATGTCGCCGCACTCACCGAGCACCTCGCCGCCTCCGGCGACGTCCACGCCCTCGTGCACGTCGCGGGCGGGGCTCGCGGCACCGACCGCGTCGAAGACGGTGCGGCCGAAGACTGGCAGTGGATGTTCGAGGCGAACGTCCTGTCGGCGCAGCGGTTGACCGCGGCTCTCCTCCCGCTGCTCCGACGCGCTGTTGCAGCAGGCGCCGGCCATGCCGACACCGTCTACGTCACCTCGACCGCAGCTCAGACGGCCTACCCCGGCGGAGCCGGCTACAACGCGGCGAAGGCGGGGGAATCGATGCTCGTCCACGCGCTCCGACTCGAGCTGAACGGTGAGCCCATCCGCGTGGTCGAGATCGCCCCCGGCATGGTGCGCACGGAGGAGTTCACCCTCAATCGTCTCGGCGGCGACCGGGAAGCGACCGATCGCCTGTACGAGGGCGTCGAGCAGCCGCTCGTCGCCGAAGACGTGGCGGATGTCGCAGCCTACGCGCTGAACGCACCAGGCCACGTCAACCTCGATCTGGTGACGATGCGTCCCGTCGCGCAGTCCGCGCAGCACCTGCTGGCGCGGGGACCGCTGCGTCCGCGATCCACCGAGGCCTGAGGGGCGTCCCCGCTCAGCCGCGGGGCTGAGCGACCGCGTCGCCCGTCCCGTCCGCGGCTCGCGCCACCGGCGGCTCGTCGGCATCGGCGAACGCCACGCGCGGCACGACGAACAGCAGAGCCGCCGCGACGAAGCCGCCGGCGGCGCAGATCGCCCAGACGGTGAGATAACCGCCGAGGGAGGCGGCGGTTTGGCTCGCGACGACACCCGCACCGGCGGCGAGGACGACGCCGAAGACCGCCGATGAGAACGTTCCGCCGATGGTCTTCGTCGTGTTGGTCATCGCCGACGCCACGCCCGTCTGTCCGCGCGGTGCTGCGGCGGCGGCGGCCGCCGGCATGGCCCCGACCAGGGCGCCGCAGCCCAGGCCCGCGATGCAGAGGTTGAGCAGCACCTGCCACAGCTCCCGGTGGAACGGCAGGAAGAGCGCATAGCCGACGCCGACGAGCAGCGCCGCGACGATGAGCACGATGCGGGGACTCGCGCGGCGCGAGGTGACCGCGAACAGCACGGCACCGACGATGAGAGACACGAGGTAGACCCCGATGATGTTCGACCTGTCGGTGGCGTCGAGCCCCAGCCCGTATCCGAGGGCGGGGTCCGTGCCCGCGTAGGTCGACAGCGGGCCCTGTGCGCCGAGGAGGCTGATACCGACCAGGAACGCGGTGGCCTGCACCGGCCACATCTCCGGTCGGGCGAGCATCCGCACATCGACCGCGGGGTCGGCCTGGCGCAGTTCGAACCGTCCGAAGACGACGAAACCCACGATTCCCGCGAGGAGCAGCGCCCACACCCAGAAGGCCGCGGGGCCGTTCAAACGGAGGAACGTCAGGGCGCTGGTGACGAACAGCAACGAGACCGCGAGGAGCGCGAAGCCGCGCGAGTCCAGCTGCCGCCGGCCCGGCTCGGGCTGAGACTCGGGCACCCAGAGCCAGATGACGACGGCGACGAGAGTCACCGCCACGGCCGGCACGATCAGCGTCAACGTCATGTCGCCGGCTGTGGCGGCGTAGATCCGGCCCGCGGCCAAGGCGCCCATGATGGCGCCCGCCTGGAGCCCGACGACCAGGAGCCCCGCCGCACGGCGGGTGAGCGAGACCCCGCGGCTCTGCCGCCTGCCCCGCTCGAAGATGAGCGCGATCTCGAGGGGGAGCCAGACGACGTAGAAGCCCTGCAGCGCCCAGGCGATCAGGAAGGTCCAGAAGGATGCCGCGAACGCGAGCCACCAGGTCGCTGCGGCGGTGAGGACGGCCGCGACGAGCAGGATCCGCTTGTGCCCGTACATGTCGCCGAGCTTCGCCAGCACCGGTACGACGAGCGCCGACAGCAGAAGCTGCGCGGCCTCGAACCAGTTCACGTCCGAGTCGTGGATCCCGAGCTCGGCGACGATGTCGCTGAAGAGCGGGACGTAATAGCCCTGCAGGATGCCGCTGACGATCTCGACCAGGATGAACCAGCCGATCAGACCCGCGGTGACGCCCAGGGCGGAGGTGCGCAGCGTCGTCGACACGGGGTGAGCATACCGCCGCGACCGGCCTACCCTGGGAGTGTGACGCCGCGCTCCCTCACCGACCTTGCCGCCGACGGACTGGTGGCACCCGACTGGGCCGAGGCGCTGCAGCCCGTTGCGGCCGACATCGCCGCGCTCGGCGACCGGCTGCGCGCAGAGACCGCTGCGGGCCGGGGTTACCTGCCCGCGGGTGACCGCGTGCTGCGAGCGTTCCAGCGGCCGATGGCCGACGTCCGCGTCCTGATCGTCGGTCAGGATCCCTACCCGACCCCGGGGCATCCGATCGGACTCTCCTTCGCGGTCGACGCCCACGTGCGGCCATTGCCCCGAAGCCTCGGAAACATCTACCGAGAGCTCGAATCGGACCTCGGCATCGCCCCCGCGCCGCACGGCGACCTCTCCGCGTGGAGCGATCAGGGCGTTCTGCTGCTGAACCGCGTGCTGACCGTCGCCCCCGGTGCTCCGGCCTCGCACCGAGGGTGGGGCTGGGAGCGCGTCACCGAGCACGCGATCCGGGCGCTCGTGGCTCGCCGGCGTCCGCTCGTCGCGATCCTCTGGGGCAAGGATGCCGCGACCCTGCGGCCGCTCCTCGGCGATGCTGCGATCATCGCGTCGCCGCATCCGTCGCCGCTGTCCGCGAGCCGCGGCTTCTTCGGGTCGCGGCCGTTCTCGCGCGCGAACGAGCTGCTCGCCGAGCGTGGCGGCGAGCCGATCGACTGGCGCATTCCGGCGCTCTGACCGGCAGTCGTCATCGGCGTGAAACGTGCGCCCCGTAGAGTTGCTGCATGCTCGAGGAGGACTCCAACCGCGACCGTCGACGCCTTCCGCGGCACCTGCGTCGCCCGGCCGAACCCGAGCGGCCCTTCTCGTACGAGATCCGGCCGGCGCAGCCCGGCGACCTTCCCGACATCCGCGAGATCTACAACTACTACGTGACCAACTCGGTCGTGACCTTCGACGAGAAGAAGTGGTCGCTGGCGCAGTGGCGGGAGAAATACGACTATCTCACCAAGCTCAAGCTTCCGTTCCTCGTCGCGGTCTCGCCGACGGGGCAGATCCTGGGATACGCCCTCGCGTCGCCGTGGAACGGCAAGACCGGATTCCGCTACACCGCCGAGACGTCCATCTATCTCGGCCAGGCGGCGACGGGGAAGGGGCTCGGACGAGCGCTGCTCGAAGCCCTCATCGAGGCCTGCCAGCAGCTCGGACTGCGCGAGATCGTCGCTGTCGTGAGCGACAAGGGCGCGGAGGCGTCGATCGCCCTGCACGAGCGTTTCGGTTTCGTCGAGGTCGGCCGGATGGGGCGCGTGGGTCACAAGTTCGGCCGCTGGCTGGGCACGATCTACCTGCAGAAGTCGCTCGAGCAGCCGAAGAAGGGACTGCGCGGACTCTTCGCGCAGAAGTCCGGCTGAGGCGTCACTCCTCGGCCACGCCCCCCGGCGTCGCCGAGCGTCCCGTCCGGACGGCGTCGACGAGCGAACGCCACGGTTCGTCGAGGTCGTCGTTCAACTCGGCCTGACGCGTCGTCTCGCTGTCGGTGACCGCGATCCGCCAATGGAAGCGGTCGGCCCCGCTCGATCCGGTCTTGCCTGCCGGTGCCGACGCGTCGATCTCCTGCCAGGGGCACCGCCCCACCAGCTCGCGCCAGCCGGCGCTTTCGGCCGGCGCCGGCTCGACTCGCCACGTCCGCGTCAGGCCGGCGAAACCGCCGGTGCGCTCCACGACGATCCGCAGCTCGGCCGTGGAACCATCGTCACGGGTGTCAGGCATCCTCCAGCACGCCGACGCCCTGCCATCCGGCACGCACGGCGGCGACCTCCTCCGTCTCCTCACCGTACTCGTCGGCGGCCTGGTCGATCGTGGCGGCGGCGAACGCAGCGAAGTCGGCGTCGGGGGACAGCGCCCCCGAGGTGAGCGTGCGGTACCAGATGAGTCCCGCGCGTTCCCAGGCGTAGCCGCCCAGCCGCGTCGCGACGAGGTGGAACGCCCGATTCGGGATGCCCGAGTTGATGTGGACCCCGCCGTTGTCACTGGTCGTCACGACGTAGTCGCGCATGTGTCCCGGCTGCGGGTCGCGTCCGAGCACGTCGTCGTCGTACGCCGACCCGGGCTCGGCCAGCGATCGGAGGGCGCGCCCCTGGACGGCGTCCGTGAAGATGCCCGCACCGATGAGCCACGATGCCTGCTCGGCGCTCTGTCCGAGTCGGTGCTGCTCGGTGAGTGCGCCGAAGACGTCGGACAGCGACTCGTTGAGAGCACCGGACTGGCCCGCGTAGGTCAGGCCTCCCGAGAACTCGGTGACGCCGTGAGCGAGCTCGTGCGCGATGACGGTCAGCGACCCGGTGAATCCGGTGAACACCTCGCCGTCGCCGTCGCCGAACACCATGCGCTCGCCGTTCCAGAACGCGTTGTCGTAGGCCTCGCCGTAGTGGACGGTGGCGGCGAGCACACCACCCCGACCGTCGATCGAATCGCGGCCGAAGGCGTCGAGGAAGAACGAGAACGTCGCGCCGAGTCCGTCGAACGCCTCGTCTGCCGCACGGTCGCCGGTGGGCGGATCGTCTTCACGACGGACGAGGACGCCCGGGAGCTCTTCGCGGCCCTGCGCGTCGGATACGGCCCGGTCGGCTGCGGCGATGCGCTCGGCGACGAGAGTGCCGCCCGGCTCGACGGAGAGACGCAGCTGCGAACGTCCGGCGAGATCGGACGGACGCGCGGCGAGGGTGGTCCGCGCGGCGACCGCGGCCCGCGCGAGGTGGGGCTCGCGAGCGGAGGCGACGCGGGCGAGGAGATACGGGGGGATGATCGCGCGCATGGCCTTACGGTAGCGGCGGTCACCGACATCGGGTGCGGAAGGGGACGTCTAGTCCTGTGCGCGATGCGGGTCGATCACGGGCACCGAGGCGAGGAGGCGACGCGTGTAGGCCGCCTGCGGCTGGAGCAGCACCTTCTCGGTCGGCCCCTCCTCGACGATGCGCCCCTCGGTCATCACGATGACGTCGTCGCAGAGGTTCTGGACCACGCCGATGTCGTGCGAGACCAGCAGCAGCGTCATCCCCTGTTCCGCACGCAGACGGCGCAAGACCTCGAGGATCTGCGCCCGCACCGTCACGTCGAGCGCGGACAGCGGCTCGTCGCCGACGAGGATCGCCGGACGGTGCGCGATCGCGCGCGCGAGGGCGATGCGCTGGCGCTGGCCGCCCGAGAACTCGTGCGGGTAGCGCTCGGCCGCGTCGGCATCCAATCCGACATCCGACAGCACCTCGCGAACGCGCGCTCGACGGTCACCCGGGATGTCGAGAGCCCACAGCGGCTCGGCGACGATGCGGCCCACGCTCATCCGGGGATCGAGCGAGGCGTACGGATCCTGGAAGACGATGCCCGTGCGCCGACGGAGCCAGTGCAGACTGCGCGCCGACGCGCGCGCGTCGACGGCGCGGCCGTCGATCGAGACGGTTCCCGACGAGGGGGTGTCGAGGCCGAGGAGGAGCCGCACGAGTGTCGACTTGCCCGATCCCGACTCGCCGATGATGCCGAACGCCGAGCCCGACCGCACGTCGACATCGACATCGTCGAGCGCGACGGTCTCGCGCCGCGGTGCGCCGAGCCCGGTCGAACGCATCCGATAGCGCTTGCTCAGGCCGCGGGCCGAGATGAGGGCATCGCCGGTCATGCGTCTCCCTCCGGCCGCCACACCGTGGCGGTGGCATCGCGCAGCAGGCCGCGGGTGACCTCCGACCGCGGAGCGGTGAGCAGGTCGGCGACCGCGCCCGTCTCGACGACGCGACCGCGTTCGAGCACGACGGCCTCCGTCGCGACCTGCGACAGCACGGCCAGGTCGTGGGTGATGAAAAGCAGCGACATCCCGTCGTCGTCGACCAGTTCGCCCAGGAGCGCCAGGATCTCGGCCTGGATCGTCACGTCGAGGGCCGTCGTCGGCTCGTCCGCGATGAGCAGGCGCGGCCGGGCGGCCAGCGCCATGGCGATCGCGACCCGCTGACGTTGACCGCCCGAGAACTGATGGGGGTAGCGGCGCAGAGCGCCCTCGGGCAGCCGAACCCGATCGGCGTCGGCCTGGGCGCGGGCGAGGGCGTCGCGGCGACCGACCCGGCCGTGGATGCGCAGCGGCTCCGCGATCTGCCGCCCCACCGTCCGCAGAGGGTTGAGGGCGGTCTGGGGCTCCTGGAAGACGATGCCGATCTGCTCGCCGCGCAGGGCCGCCAGCTCGCGATCGCGAAGTCCGAGCAGCTCCCGACCGTTCCACCGGATGCTGCCCTCGGCCTCGGCGCCGTCGGGAAGCAGCCCGAGCACAGCCAGAGCGGTCAGCGACTTGCCCGACCCCGACTCTCCGATGAGGCCGACCCGGGCACCGTCGGCGACGCCGAACGACACGTCGTCGACCACGCGGCGCCCGTCGAGCACGATCGACAGGCCCTCGACCTCGAGACTCATGCGACCACCGCCGGCGTGTGCGAGGCGGCGGGGGAGCGGCGTCGGGCGAGCGTCGGGTCGGTTGCCTCGCGCAGACCGTCGCCGAGCAGGTTGAGCCCGAGCACGGTGATCGTGATGGCCAGCCCCGGCCACACGACGCTGAGCGGATGCGCGGTGAGGTACGTCTGCAGCTCGCTCAGCAGCAGCCCCCACGAGGGCTGCGTCGGCGGCGCGCCGAACCCGAGATAGCTCAGGCCCGCCTCGGCCAGCACAGCGACGGCCATGCCCCACGACAGCTGCACGATGAAGACCGGTGCGACGTTGGGGAGCAGATGGCGCACCGCGATCTGCGACGGCGTCAACCCGTTCGCGCGTGCCGCGAGCACGAAGTCGCTGTGCAGCGTGCGGCGGAGCTCCGGCCGCGTGACCCGCGCGATGTTGACGCCGAAGCCGATGCCGACGGAGATCACGACGACCCACAACGAGCCGCCCCACACCGCCGAGATCATCATCGCGATCAGCAGCACCGGAAAGGCGATCAGGATGTCGACGAGCACCGCGACGATCTCGCGGGTCCAGCGGCGGGTGAGCGCGCCGAGGCAGGCGAGTGCGATGCCGATCAGCGTGGCGACGACGCCCGCGCCTGCGGCGACGAGAACCGTCGTGCGCGCCCCGGCGATCAGCAGCGAGAGGATGTCGCGACCCGAGGCGTCCGTACCCAGCAGATGAGGCCAGCTCGGCGGGCTCCACCGCGCCGGGATGTCCACCCGCTGGGGGTCGAACGGCGTCCAGACGAGCGAGACCGCGGCCACGACCCCGATGGTGATGACCACGATGAGCCCGAAACGGCCGGCCGGAAGCGACCACAGCCGCCGCAGCCACGGCATCCGTTCGTTCACGAGGCCTCCCGCTGTCTCGGATCCAGACCGCGATGCACGAGGTCGACGATGAACCCCACAACGAGCACGACGGCCGTGAGCGCCAGGAGCTCGCCCTGGACCTTGGGCAGATCGCGCAGGCCGACATCGGCGACGAGCATGCGTCCGATGCCCGGGAGCGTGAACAGCTGCTCGATCACGACCGCACCGACGACGATGCCTGCAACCTGCAGGCCGAGGACGGTGATGATCGACAGGCCGACCGTCGGTAGACCGTGGCGAAGCAGCGCGGCACGGCGCGTGAGGCCCTTCGCGGCCGCCGTCCGGACGAAGTCCTGCCCCATCGCCGACAGCGTCGCGCTTCGGACGAACCGCATCAGCATCGCGCCCTCGACGACGCCGATCGTCACGGCGGGCAGAACGAGTGCCGCGAAGGCGCGCCCCGGGTCGCGCCAGCCGTCGCGCGGGAAGCCCTGCGCGGGAAGCCAGCCGAGCCAGACCGCGAAGACCACGACGAGCATCATGCCCGCCCAGACCACCGGCACCGCCGCGAGCGCCTGAGCGCCGAACGAAAGCGCCGTGCCGTCGGCGCGACCGCGACGTATCGCCGCGACGACGCCGAACGGGAGCGCGATGATCAGCGCCACGAGCATCGACATCAGTCCGAGGGGAACGGTGACCTGGGCCTTGGCGGCGAGCTCCGCCGCGACGGGTGAGCCGGTCACCAGCGAGGTGCCGAGATCGCCGCGGACCAGCCCCGCCATCCACTCGAGATACTGCGTCGGCAGCGGCACGTCGAGGCCGAGGCGCTCACGAAGCGCGGCGACCTGCTCCGGCGTCGAGGTGGTTCCCGCGATCTGCTGTGCGACGTCGCCGGGAAGGACCCGCAACGTCACGAAGATCAGCACGCTGGCGACGACCAGGCCCAGCAGGAGCAGGGCCAGTCGCGTCAGCGCGTAGCGGATCACCCGTCGCTCTTGGCGATCTCGGCGAGGTTGATGCGGGCGTTCACGTTGTCGATGGGCATACCCGAGACGTTCGTGGCGACCGCGACCACCGAAGCCCAGTTGTAGAGCCAATCGGCGGCGTGGTCCTCGGACACGATCCGCGCAGCCTTCTTCAAGAGGTCATCGGCAGACTGCTCGTCCGTTGCGAGCAGCGACTGCGCGTAGAGATCCTGCACCTCGGCGTTGTCGTAGGTGAAGTAATAGTCGGGGTTCGCCCAGTTCTCGAAGTCGCGCGGCTCGGCGTGGTTGACGACGCTGAGCTCGTAGTCCTTATTCGTGTACACGTCGCTGAGCCAGGTGCCGAAGTCGACGGGGTTGACCTTGAGGTCGATCCCGACGTCGTTGAAGTTCGAGACCAGGATCTGCGGGAGCGTCGTGCCGTAGGCCGACGGGATGGTCAGGGTCAGCGCGAGATCGCTGACACCGGCCTCACTCAGCAGCGCCCGGGCTGCCTCGGGGTCGTAGGAGACGACATCCGAGAGGTCCTCGTATCCGGGGTCGGCCTCGGGGATCGGACCGTAGAGCGTCTGCCCTGCACCGACGGCCTCGACGATGGCGTCGTGGTCGATGGCGGTTCGGATCGCCTCGCGCACCCGGACATCAGCCAGGGGCCCCGACGTGGAGTTCATCGCGAGCACGCTCTTATCGGTCGCGCTGCCGGTCTCGACGACGAAGTCGCCGCCGCCCTCGACCTGATCGGCGAGGTTCGCGTCGAAGCCGACGACGACGTCGATCTCGCCGGCGAGAGCGGCGTTGATGGCTGCTTGGTTGTCGGGGATGAAGTCGAACGTGACGTCGGCTACCTGAGCCGCATCCCCCCAGTACGCCTCGTTCCGCTCGAGCGTCAGGCTGGCGCCCTGGCGCCAGTTCGCCAGCCGGAAGGGCCCGGTGCCGTTGGCGGCGGTGTTGTAGTCGACGGTGTCGCCCTCTTTGAGGATGATCCCCGCGCGGCCCGTGAGGTTCCACAGCAGCGACGAGTCGGGCTGCGACAGCGTCAGCACGATCTTCTGCCCGTCGGCGGTGACCGACGTGACGTTGGCGAGTCGTTCGCTGTCTGCCCATTCGGCGGTGGCCTGCCGGGTGGTCAGCGACGAGACGACATCCTGAGGCGTGAGGGGTTGGCCGTCGTGGAAGATGACTCCCTCACGCAACGTGAACGTGTAGGTCAAGCCGTCTGCGGAAACCTCGTGGGCGCTGGCGAGCGCGTCGACGATCTCGCCCTCCGCGGTGCGGCCGACGAGGCCCTGATAGACGTTGTCGATGAGCGTCTGATCGAGCGAGATGCCCGCGGTCTGCCGGATGTCGAGGTTCGAGGGCTCGAGCACCAGGCGGATGTTGACGCTGGCGTCCGGGTCAGGGGCGCCCATGGTGGCGGACGGCCCGGGCTCGGTCGACCCGGTGCAGCCGGCGAGGAGGAGGGTGCCTGCAGCCAGCAGTGCGGCGGCGGTCACGGTGGTGCGGCGGAGCATGTGGAGGAGGGTTCCTTTCGCAAGGGCGGTGGCATCGTTGCTGTCCGATGCGCGTCCGCGAACTCAGTGCGGCATACAGCCTAGGGTCCGCCGCGACCGCGAGACGCATTTACCGACGTCCAGCGTCGCACGGCGACTCCCTATTTCATCGAGAGCGGGCCGTGCGCAGGCTGAGCGGTGTCAGGCGGTGGTGGCGTCGCGGATGATGCGGGCGAGCTCGGTCGGGAGCTCCTCCTGCACATTGTGGCCCGATTCCACCGTGACGATGCGCGCTGCAGGAACGCGCTCGCCGAACCGATCGACGTCGGCATCGGTCAGATAGCCCCGTGTGCCGCGTACGAGCGTGATGGGCGCCGCCACCGCGGCGAAGTCTTCCCAGCCGGATGCCGCGAGGGTGGGCGCCAGCGCATCCTGCCGCTCGGATGCCGCGGCCGCGGCGCCGGGGTCGGCGGCAAGCTGGTTGGCGATGCGTGCGAAGTGGTGCTTCCACTCCACGCGGCCGTCGTCGCGCACGCGCGAGTTGAGGAAGACGCCGCGCTCGGCCGCGGTGCGGTCTCCGCCGAGCCCGAACGACAGTGCACGCTCGACCATCTCCGCGCGAGAGGCCCAGCTGGTCGGTCCGGCGAAGAACCGCCGGATCTGCGACGCCGCTCCGGCGGGGTCGAGCCCGGGCGCGATGTCGACGATCACGAGGGCACGCACGAGCTCGGGGTGCATCGCGGCGAGGGCTGCGGCCGTCAGGCCGCCGAGCGACTGCCCGACCACGACCTGCGGCGTCGTCGTCCACTGCGCGAGCGCCGGAGCGATGTCGGCCGCGAGGGTCCGGCCCGTGTAGTCCGCGTCGTCGCGCCAGCCGGAGTCGCCGTGGCCCGGAAGGTCGAACGCCAGCGCCGGCCGCCCGAGCGCGAGGACGGTGCGATCCCATGTGTGGGCGTTGAGGCCGGCCCCGTGGAGAAGGGTCACCTCGGGCTCGCCGTCGCCGAGTCGCAGCGCGCTGATCGGGCGCCCGTCGGATGCGAAGGTGAACAGCCGCTCGGCCACGGGCGCCGGCACACCGGCTTCCGCAGCCTGGACGGGCAGGAACGAGAACTCGTCGAACGTGTCGTCGTGCACGGTGATCCTTCGCATTGGGGAGGGGACCATTCTCGCGCGACGGGGGAGGGCGGTGGATAGGGTTGACGCATGAATCCGGAGCGGCGCATCCATCTCGCCAAGGCGGCTCGTCCGGCCTACGACGCGCTCGACGCGTTCGCCCGCACGGTGGGCACCATCGCGCAGGATGCCGGCATCGACGAGCGTCTGAAAGAGCTCGCGCTCGTCCACAGCTCGCAGCTCAACGGCTGCGCCTACTGCGTGCGTGTGCATGTGGGCCGGGCGGTGGCCGCCGGTGTGACGGCCGACGAGATCGCCCAGCTCGCCACCTGGCGCGAGTCGGGGGTTTTCGACGAACGCGAGCGCACGGCTCTCGAGCTCGCCGAGGCGTATGTGCACATCGCCGACGAGGGCGTATCGGACGAGCTGTACGACCGCGTGGGCGGGGTCTTCTCCGAGGCGGAGTACGTCGCGTTGAGCTGGCTCTTCATCTCGATCAACGCGTTCAATCGCCTGACGATCGCGGGCCGATACCCGGTGCCGCCGCTCCCGCGTCCCGCCGGATGAGCGGCGCGGCATCGCTCTCGGTACCGGGAGCCCTGAACTTCCGTGACACCGGTGGCCTGCGGGCAGGTAGCACCTCGACCCGGTCGGGCGTGCTCTATCGGTCGGGAAACCTCTTCCGTGTCGACGACGCCGGGCGCCGCGCTCTCAGCGATCTCGGGCTGCGCCGCATCATCGACCTCCGCGACGACGACGAGGTGCGTTCCGAGCCCACGGTTCTCGGCGATCTCGTCATCGCAACCCAGCGGGTGCCGCTGTTCCTGGGGTCGGTCGCCTCGTTGTTCCGCGCCGACATGTCGCTCGAGTCGATGTATCGCTCGCTCGTCGACGACTCGGCTCCGCGCGTGCTCGAGGTCGTCCGCGGGGTCATCGCCGATCAGCCGGTGCTCGTGCACTGCACGATCGGCAAGGACCGCACCGGAGTGACGATCGCGATGATCCTCGCGGCAGCGGGAGTGGACGAGGATGCCGTCGTCGACGACTACGCCCGCACGGAGACGATGCTGCCGGCCGAGCGCAACGCGCCGATCCTCGCGTATCTCCGCGCGCACCACCCCGACGCCCCGCAGCTCGTCGATCTGGCGACGCGCTCGCCGGCGCCGGTAATGCGCGGGCTCCTGGCCGACCTGCGCGAGCGATTCGGTTCCCCGGCCGACTACCTCCGGTCGCACGGACTCGCCGACGACGAGCTCGCCGAACTGCGCCGCATCATCCTGATGTGAGACCTCGGAGGAGGCGTGGGGTTTCGACTGGGTAGGTAAGGCATGCCTACACCGCGGGTATAGTGGAGTCATCATGACCGAGTTCCACAGCGCCGCCGCCTGTCGCGCCTCGAAGCACGTCCGGGTGCAGCACCTGGTGACGGCCGACGAGCACTCGCTCGCCGAGCTCGAGGCGCTCCTCGCAACGCTGCCGCTGTGCTCGACCGGGCGGGTCTTCATCGAAGTGCCCAACGCCGCGTGGATCGGAACCGTATCGGCGCCGGCCCGCATGGTCGTGACTTGGCTCGACCGTTCGCGCCGAACCGGCGCCCCGGGTTCGGGCCGCGGCTGCGGTTCGGGTGAGGCGCTCTCTCGCGCCGTCACCGCGTGGGCCGACGAGATGCTGTGCACGGATGCTGCGAAGGCGACGCGCGTGCACTTGCTGGGCGGGTTCCTCGGCACGGCCGACATCGTCGATCACCTCACCGCGCGCTGCGGAATGGCCGCCGCGTCGATCCACACGCCCGAGCGCTTCGGGCTCGCGACCGCCCGCTGAGGTCTGTCAGCGGCTCTCGGCGCGCCGTGGGATGTAGTTGCCGTCGGCCAGTCCCGCGTCGATCTCGAATCGGTTGCGCAGGGGATCGCGTCCTGCGATCAGGTAGAGAAGCGGCATGAGCATCCCGTAACGCCGCCACTGCCGCGCGTGCACGGCCTCGTGCGTGAGGATCCGTTCGCTCGGCTCGCGGTCGCCGGTGAGGAAGCACGATCCGACGCAGACGCCGCCGCGACCGAACGTCCAGCCCGGCATCCCGCGGAAGACCCACAGCCCGTGGCGGCGCTCGACGCGGCCGGTCGACCACAGCGTTCCCCAGGCGAATCCGAAGGCGGTGCCGATTCGGGCGCCGAACTGGCTGATGGGGGAGTCGAGCAGCACCCGAGGGATGAGCCGGTCCAGCGACTCGCCGCGTGCGACCGCCGCGTCAGCTCGCTGCCGCCATCCGTCGGGCGGCATGCGGACACCGCTCACGCCAGGGCTCCGACGACCCGGAGCACGGAACCCATGTCGTCCACCACGGCTTCGGGATGCGGCGGGGCGAACCCCGAGACGGATGCGCCGATGAGCGGGAGGCGTCCGCGCAAGACGCCGATCGCGTTCGTGAGGGTCGGGATGTCGAGCCCGAACGGCACGGCCGCGCTCACTCCCGTGATCGCCGCGGGGTCGAGCACGTCGAGATCGACATGGACGTACACCGATGCCGCGCCGGTGGCCGCCACCGCATCGGCCAGGCGGGCCGGATCGGCCAGCTCGTCGACGCCGAGATGCGTTAGACCCGTCGAACGCATGACCTCGGTCTCTGCATCGTCGAACTCGCGGGCGCCCGCCAGAACGATGCGATCGGCGGGCACCGCGGCATCCGGTGACAACGGGGTCGCATCGAACACCGCGCGCAGGGCCATGCCGCCGAAGGCTCCCGAGGGCGATGACTCGGGAGTGTGCAGATCGCCGTGCGCGTCGAACCAGACGACGGTCGTGTCGGGATGCAGCGAGGCCGCGTGCGCGATCGCCGGCACGGCCACTCCGCAGTCGCCGCCGACGACCACCGCGTGCCCGCTCTGACCCCCGCCGCTCGAGTCGGCCGCGACGTCATCGGCCTCCACGAGGGCAGCCGTGATCAGGTCGCGGGTGCGCTGGAGCGAGCTGAAGCGGCGGATGCCGCTGCCGAGGGCCTCACCGGCCTCGACGGGCACATCGACCCGGACGGTCGCGCTGCGCGGGAGGTCGCCCGCAATCGCGTCAGCACCGTCGATCAGAGTCATCGACCGGGTCGAGGGCGAGCCCTGCCATTGCGGGACCACGATGAATCGGGTCATTCCTTCGTCCTTCGTCGGGCGTTCTCAGCGGGTGGAGCGTCGACGCCCGGGTGGCAGCGCCGACCCGGGCGTCGATATCGGCGCTCAGCGCTCGATGGCGCCCGCGGCCCCGCCCGTCTTCAGCGCGGCGAGCCGTGCCTCGACCTCGGTGAGCTGACCGACATCCTCGAGGCTCTCGAACTGCGCGTCGAGGCTCGAGGCGGCGAGCTCCTGCTTGCCGGCGGCGAGCGCCTCCTGGCGGCGCACCTTGTCTTCGAAGCGACCGAGCTCGCTCGTCGGGTCGAGCACGTCGATCGACTTGACGGCGTCGTGGACGCGGTTCTGCGCCTCGGCGGTCTTGGCGCGCGCGAGCAGCTCGGAGCGCTTCGCGCGCAGCTGGTCGAGCTTGACCTTCATGCCGTTGAGGCCGTCCTTGAGCTTCTCGACGACCTCGGTCTGGGTCGCGATGGTCGGCGCGATGGCGCGAGCCTCGTTCTCCTCGCTGATCTGCCGCTGCAGCGCGACCTTCGCGAGGTTGTCGAACTTGTCGGCGTCGGCGGTGTTGCCCACCGCGCGCAGCTCGTCGGCCTTGCGGCTCGCTGCCAGGGCCTTGTTGCCCCACTCAGCCGCGGCCTGGACGTCTTCCTGGTGGTCGCGTTCGAGCAGGCGCAGGTTGCCGATCGTCTCGGCGATCGCCGACTCCGCGTCGGCGATCGAGTTGGTGTAGTCCCGCACGAGCTGGTCGAGCATCTTCTGCGGGTCCTCGGCCTGGTCGAGGAGGGCGTTGATGTTCGCCTTCACAAGCGTCGAGATGCGACCGAAGATGGACTGCTTTGCCATCGGGGTTCCTTTCGTGGGTGGTCTGGAAGAGGAGAAAGTCGTCAGAAGCGGCCGCCGCCGCGGCGAGAGCGGCCTCCGCCGCCGAAACCTCCGCCGCCGCTGCGACCACGGGAACCGCCGCCGAACCCGCCGCGCGATCCGCCGAACCCGCCGCCCAGGCCGCCGCCGAAGCCGCTGCCGCCGAAGCCCGACGAGCGGCGTCCGGACGACCCGCCTCCGAGGAGCGAGTTCAGCACCATGCCGCCGATCATGGCACCCATCATGCCGTTGGAGCTCGAGCCGGACGACCCTGTTGCGAAGCCGCCGACATCACTGCGCGCCGCGTCGATCGCGAGTCCGCTCAGCTGCGTCGCACGCGTTGCATCGGCCAGTGCCCGCTCGGGTTCGATCTGCGCGGTCGCCTCGGCGCGGTCGAGCGAGGCGCGTGCTTCGGCGATGCGCGTTCGGGCGGTCGCGCCGACGGCGCCGCGCCTCGTGCCGATGTAGTCCTCCGCGGCGGAGACCTGGGCGCGGGCCTGCTGCAGCTGCTGTTCGAGCGTCTGCCGTGCGCGGGCGGCCCGCTGCGCGGCATCCCGGGCGCCGGCAAGCGCAGCGTCGATCGCGGAGTTCGCACCCAGGAGCGCGGACAGTGCCGCCTGCGGGCGGCGGTGCTCGCCCGTCAGCTGAGCGCGCGCGGCATCGATCTGCTGCCGCGTGGCGGAAGCGACCGCGGCGAGTGCGCCGTCGGGGTCGGGGACGCCGACCGCTGCAGCGACATCCTGTTCGAGGTCGGTGATGAGCGCAGCGGCGTCGCGCTCGGCGGTGGCGAGGTCGGTTGCGACCTTCTCGACCGAGGCTTCCAGCTGAGCAGCTTGAGCGACAGCTCCCTCGGCTGTGCGCAGCGATACGGCAGCGGCGGCGCCGTCGCCCGCCGCGATCGACTGCTGCGCCGACGCGAGCTGCTCATCCGCGTAGGTCAGGCGGCTGCGAGCCTGCTCGGGGTTGTCGTCGATGGTCGTGAGCTCCTCGGGGGCGTACGCCGATCGCAACCGCTCGAGAGAGGTGACCGCCCCGTCGAGCCCGGCCCCGGCGGCGTTGCGCTCCTGCTGGATGCGCGCGAGCGCCTCGGGAGCGTTCTGCTCGAGGTCGCGCAGACGGTCGAACTCGTCGGCACGCGCGTCCAGCTCGGAGTCGGCGTGCGCGCACAGCTCGAGGATCCGCGTGTGGATGGCGCGGACATCGGCCTCGGTGTCGGGCTGGTCATCGTCCAGGCGCTGCTGCAGCGAGAACGCCTCATCGAGGTCGCGTCGCGCCTGAGCCAGCGTCTCGGCGAACGCAGCGGCTGCGTCGTCGCCGAACTGCGCAGTCGCGAATCCGAGCTCCTGCTCGCTGGTGCGGATGGCGTCGTCGGCTGCCACGAGCGCGCTGGCGGAGCGCCGGGCGAGCTGCTCGATCGGCTCGGCCGCCGCGCCACGGACGGAGGCGGGGCCGGCCCCGCCGCGCCGACGGCGGACGAACACGACGATGACCGCGATCACGGCGCCCACGGCGAGGATCCCGAGGACGATCGTCAGGCTCGAAACGCCCGAGCCGTCCGACGCGCCGCCGGGTCCACCGCTGGATCCACCGACCGCAGCCGCGAGCCCTCCGGCTGCGGCGAACGCTGCGCCGCCCCAATCCTCTGCACGGAGCTCCGGAAGGATGTCGCGGGTCTCGATCGTGCCCAGGGTGTCGCCGTCGACCGGGCCGTTGGTGTCGCCCGACAGGTAGAAGTTGCGCTGCTCGGTCGCGATCGCCAGCACGTACTGGGTCGTGCCGAGACCGCCGCGCTCGGCGACCGCGTTGGCCCAGCCTTCGGCGTCGGACGGACTGGTGAAGGCGTCGACGTAGACGACCCACAGATCGACGCCCGCCTCGGAGCTCAACGCGGTGAGCCTCTCGTCGACGGCACGCTCCTCGCTCGACGAGAGCGCATCGGCCTGATCGACGACGCGTCCCGAGCCGAGGTCGACCGGGTCGGTCGCCCAGGCCGCGGCGGAGCCGCCCACGACGAACATCAGGCTCGCCACGATCGAGAGCGTCACCGCTCGGAGCACGCGCATCCGTTCCCCTTCCGAGGTCGGAGGACCGGCCTCGTCTCCACTCTATTGAGGGCGTCGTGTCCGAGCCTATGCCGGGACTGTGAATCAGCGGGCAGCGGAATCGCGGCGCGGATACCCGGCGACGGGAACGGCCGCGGTTACGCTGACCGGCGGCCCGACGGGGCACGAGGCGGGAGGAATCATGGACGACAGATACGGCACCGATGTGCTCGCGAGCGGATGGCGGGACGCCGGACGCAAGGTCGTGCCCGAGGTGCCCGCCGATCCCGATCTCGTCGTCGAGGTCGCGTCGGACGGCTACTGCGGGGCCGTCGTGGCGGTGCGCGGCGGGAACGTCGAGCTCGAGGATCGCCTCGGAAAGGTGCGCCTGTTCCCGCTCGGGGGCGGCTTCCTCGTCGACGGCGAGCCGGTCAAGCTCGTGGCGCCGAAGGCGGCGCAGCCGGCCGGCCGGCTGCGGACCGCCTCGGGCTCGTTCGTGGCTCCGCGGCAGCGGGCGCGCGTGGCACGGGCGTCGCGCATCCTGGTGGAGGGGCGACACGACGCCGAGCTCGTCGAGAAGGTGTGGGGTGCCGACCTCCGCGTCGAAGGCGTCGTGGTCGAGTATCTGCAGGGGATCGACCTGCTGGCGGACCTCCTGCGAGACGAGCCGCCCTCCGCCGAGCGTCGCTACGGGGTGCTCGTCGACCATCTGGTCGCGGGCTCGAAGGAGACCCGAATCGCGGAGCAGATCCTGCGCGGTCCGCACGGCGCCCATCTCAAGATCGTCGGGCACCCCCACATCGACGTCTGGCAGTGCGTCCGCCCCGAGGCCGTCGGCATCCGTGCGTGGCCTCAGGTGCCGCGCGGCATCGAGTGGAAGATCGGCGTCTGCCGTGCCCTCGGCTGGCCCGCCGAGGACCAGGCCGACATCGCGCACGCGTGGCAGCGCATCCTCGGATCTGTTCGCACCTACCGCGACCTCGATCCTGCGCTGCTGGGCAGGGTCGAAGAGCTCATCGACTTCGTCACGGCCTGACCGAACGCGCCGGCTGGGCGCCGCCCCGGCCGGTCGATACCCTGGACTCATGCCGCAGACCGACGCGCCCGACACCGGTGACGAACCCCGCTACCGTGAGCGGCCCGTGTCGTTCGCGCGTCGGAGCGGACGGATGAGCGATGGACAGGAGCGAGCCTGGAACCAGCTCGGCGACTTCTACAACATCCCCGTCGAGCGCGATCAGGCCGTGCTGAGCGTCCGCCCGGGCTCGGAGGTCGATCCTGCGGCGCTGTTCGGCCGCAGCGCGCCGCTCGTGGTCGAGATCGGCTCCGGGCAGGGGCACGCCATCGTCGCGGCCGCGCAAGCCGCGCCCGAGACCGACTTCCTCGCCGTCGAGGTGTTCCGGGCCGGGCTCGCCCGCACCATGCTCGATGCCGATCGTGCCGGCGTGCGGAACCTGCGCCTCGTCGAGGCGAACGCGCCGGAGGTGCTCGAGCACCTGCTGCCGGCGGCATCCGTCGACGAGCTCTGGATCTTCTTCTCCGACCCCTGGCACAAGACGCGTCACACGAAGCGGCGCCTCATCTCGCCGGATTTCACGCCATTGGCCGCGCGGGTGATCAAGCCCGGCGGCGTGCTGCGTCTGGCGACCGACTGGGAGGACTACGCCCGACAGATGCGCGAGGTGATGGGGGATGCCGCGGGCTTCGCCCCCGCCTTCGACGGAGAGTGGGCGCCGCGCTTCGAGGGACGCGTGATGACGGCCTTCGAGCGTAAGGGCATCGCGAAGGGGCGCGACATCCGCGACCTCGCCTACCGCCGCATCGACGCGGCCTGACGGGAGGGCGGACGCCGTGAAGACGCACCCGGGACTGGCCGCTCGTCCGATCGTCTCGGCGAGCACCGTGCCGGCGCTTCTGGTGTGTCTGGCTGCACCCGCCTTCTTCGTGCTGCTGCAGCCCTGGCTCGGGTGGACGCTGCTCGTGCTCGGCCTCATCGCCGCCCTCGGTGTCGACCGGTGGCGCGTGGGCGAGGATACGCGGCCCTCGCTGGCGCGCGATCTCTCGCTCATCGCCCTCGGTCTCGTCGTCGTGAGCCTGATCGATCTGAAGGCCGAGCTCGACAACCTCGCGATGCTGCGCTTCACCCTCGCGCTGGGAGGTGCGGTGCTGTTGCCGTACCTCGTGTCTCGCTTCGTCTACCGCGATCACGCGATCCGCTTCCCCTGGCGTGGCGGAGGGCGCTGGACGACGTTCCAGTGGGTCTGGCTCGCCGCCGTGCTCGTGCTCGGGTGGCTCATCCTGCCCTTCTACTTCATCACCTCGGGCGTCTACACGAACTGGCCGGTCGTCGACACCCCCGATCTCATCGCGCGCCTCTTCATCGGCGTCGGTGCCGTGGGCATCTGGGACGAGCTGTTCTTCATCTGCACGTGCTTCGCGCTTCTCCGGCGGCACTTCGCCGACGTGTCGGCGAACGCTCTGCAGACGATCGTGTTCGTCTCCTTCCTCTGGGAGCTCGGGTACCGCGCCTGGGGTCCGGTGCTGACGATCCCGTTCGCGCTCCTTCAGGGCTACATCTTCCTGCGCACGCGGTCGCTCACCTACGTCGTGACGGTGCACCTGCTCTTCGACGCCGTCGTCTTCGGCGTCCTCGTCCACGCGCACAATCCGGGGCTTCTGGACGTCCTCTTCCTCGTCCCTGCGCCCTGACGCGAGCTACGCTGGAAGACGGGGCCCCGGCCGGGCCCGCGGACGAGGGAGCAGTACCCGCACCAGACAAGACTGACTCGGACAGGTCTGTCATGGCATGGGTGATCCTGATCGCATCCGGCGTCCTCGAGGCGGTGTGGGCCGCCGCGCTCGCGGCATCCGAGGGATTCCGGCGGAAACGACCGGCTCTGCTGTTCGCCCTCGCGCTCACCGCGAGCATGGCGGGACTCGCGTTCGCGATGACGGAGCTGCCGACCGGCACCGCCTACGCCGTGTGGGTCGGTGTCGGCGCAACGCTCACCGTCGTGTGGGCGATGGTCACCCGTCGCGAGCGCGCGTCGACCGCGCGCATCCTCTTGCTTCTGCTCCTGGTCGCCTGCGTCGTCGGCCTCAAGGTGGTGAGCTGACATGACACGTGCATGGACGATCCTGCTCGCCAGCGCGGTCTGCGAGGCTGTCTGGGCGACGGCCCTGGGCGAATCGGACGGGCTACGCCACCCCGTGCCGAGTGTCGTGTTCGCCATCGGTCTGCTGCTCAGCATGCTCGGGCTCGGACGCGCCATGAAGCACATTCCCATCGGTACGGCCTATGCGGTCTGGGTGGGGGTGGGCGCAGCGCTGACCGTGACCTGGTCGATCGCGACGGGCGCTGAGGCGTTCGCTCCGGGCAAGGTGGTCTTCATCGCCGGCATCGTGGTCGCTGTCATCGGCTTGAAGCTCGTTCCGGCCACGAGCAGGACTGCGGCGCGAGCGTCACAGCCGAGCGAGGAGCGCGGGACCGAAGACGAGAGCGGCGGCGATCGGCACGACGAGGGCCGCTAGGGCGATGATGCCGAGGATGGCGATGTTGCCCAGGATCGAGCCGACCAGGGCGCGACCGCGGCCGGCGGCGAGGTGGATGCGGTCGAGGGGAGAGAGGGGAGCGGCGGTCACGGTTCGACGCTACGAAGCGGTGGCCCTGCGAGGCGTCGGTCGATCGGCTGAGAAGCATCCCCCTGCGGGATGATCCGTGCCTCACGCGTGTCAATACCCTCGGTCCGCGCCGGCTCGGTGCGTAGCGTCGCGGTCACGCAACGACGAGAGGACGAACACATGAGCGAGCGAGAGCGCCCCGACATCCCGGGCGACGACATCGAGACCGGAACCGCCACCGGCGGGGCATCGGCCTTTCCCGGGGCTCCGAGCGCGGCGCCCGACGAGCCCGCGCCGGAGGGTCATGGCGGAGATGCCGACACGACGACCGATGACGACGGTCAGCCGCTCGACAACCCCTCGGGCGGTTGAGAGGTCGCGCGACTGTCGCCATCGAGTCGGCTGTCAAGACGGCGACCGAGGGCTGGTCCCGGTGCGAGCCTGGACCCACGGATGACGACCACCCCAGATCGAAGGAGAAACGATGAGTGACAACGAAGACCCCCGCGCGATCCTGGCGGAGCTGCTGCCCGAGTTCCGGTTCGCCATGGTGACGACGGTCGACGAATCGGGGAAGCTCACAGCGCGCCCGCTGACGGTGCAGGAGGCCGAGTTCGACGGAGACCTCTGGTTCGTCGTCGACCGCGGATCGTCCGTCGCGACCCACGTGGCCTCGCGGCCCGCCGTCGGCGTCGCCCTCAGCAAGGACGACGCATGGGTCTCGCTCGCCGGTGAGGCGACCATCGTCGACGACCGCGCTCGCCTCGAACACTACTGGTCGAGCACTCTCGAGGCCTGGTTCCCCGACGGCCCGGACGACCCTCGCATCACGCTGCTGCGGGTCGACGCGATCTCGGGGGAGTACTGGAGCAGCGCCGGCGGACGCATCGCGACCGCCATCGGCCTGATCAAGTCGAAGATCACCGGTGAGACCTACGAGGGCCGCAACGAGAAGCTGGACCTCTGAGTCTCCGGGCCTCTACGCCACGATGGGCCGTCGCCGCTGCTGCGGGACGGCCCATCGTCGTCGTGCGGAGCAGTCCTACTTCGCGAGGAAGGCGAGCAGGGCGTCGTTGAACTCGCGGGCGTGGCTCACATTGAGGCCGTGAGGCGCATCTTCAATGAGCGCCAGCTCGCTGCCCGGAAGCTGCTCATGGGTTCGCTTGCCCGAGCCTTCGAAGGGGACGGTGCCGTCGCCGTCGCCGTGGATGATCAGCGCTGGCACGGTCACCGCGGCCAGATCGCGGCGGAAGTCGGTCGTCGCCCAGGCCTCCATCGACTTCAGTGCCGCGTGGTGGTCGGCCTGGCGCGCGAGTGCGAGGGCCTCCTGGCGCTGCTCCTCCGTGACCTTGAGCTCGCCGTCGACGGAGAAGAAGGCGGTCGTGAAGTCGTCGTAGAAGGTCGCTTCATCCGCTCGGAGCCCGTTCTCCATCTCGTCGGCGGCCTCCTGCGTGAGCGGGCCCTCGGGATTGTCGGGCGTCTGCGCCAGGTACGGCGGCACCGCGGCGGCGAATACGACACTGTGCAACCGGTCCTGGCCGTGGTTCGCGACGTAACGCGCGACCTCACCGCCTCCCATCGAGAAGCCGACCAGGGTCGCGTCGCGCAGATCGAGGGTGTCGAGGACGGATGCCAGGTCCTGGGCGAACGTGTTGTAGTCGTAGCCCGAGCGCGGCTTGTCGCTGCGACCGAAGCCGCGGCGGTCGTAGGCGACGACGCGGTACCCGGCCGCGGTGAGGGCGGGGATCTGCTCGGACCACGACTGCGCCGACAGCGGCCAGCCGTGGATCAGGACGACGGGGCGGCCCGAGCCGCCGGTGTCGTCGACGTGCAGCTCGATGTCGTTGAAGAGGCCCTTGTGCGCAGTGATCTCAGTCATGACGACATCGTCATCGCGTCGGGAGTTTTTCTCGACCCGTTGACGGTTCAGAAAGCCGAGGCTAGGGCCCTGCGGCAGACTGGGGGGAATGAGGTCAGCATGACGCCCGGGGCGATCCGTGCCGGAAGGTGACAGCGTCTTCCGAATGGCGGCCCGGCTGCGGCCGCAGGTCGTGGGTCGCATGATCTCGTCCGGAGAGCTCCGCTCGGGCTCGGCTGCCGGGACATCCCTGGCCGGTTGGCGGATCGCGGGGCTCGAGACCCGTGGCAAACATCTGATCACCTGGCTCGATCCCGGTTTCGCACTCCACACGCATCTTCTGATGCAGGGGTCGTGGACGGTGACCCGTTCGGGACGCACGGTTCCGGTGCGCGTGCAGTCGGCCGTGCGAGTGCGAGCCGAGTTCAGGGGGGTGTGACGCTCTGGGGCATCGACATGCCCGTCGTCGAGCTGTTGCGTGCCAATAGCGTGGCGACCGCGCTCGGTCACCTGGGGCCGGACCCGCTGCGCGATGATTGGGATGCTGTGGAGGCCGTGCGGCGGCTCGGCGCCCGTCCGGATCGAGCGTTCGTCGGCGCGCTCCTCGATCAGCGCAACATCGCGGGTCTGGGAAACCTCTGGGCCAACGAGCTGGCCTTCCTCTCGGGCGTCCACCCGTTCGATCCCGTCGCCACCGCCGACCTGGATTCGCTCGTCGCACGTGCCGCGCGTGCTCTGCGCCTCTCCGCGACAGTGCCCGGCATGTACCAGGTGACCACCGGCTCCACGCGGCGCGGCAGCGCCCACTGGGTGGCTGGCCGCGCCGGCAGGCCGTGCCTCAGGTGCGGGACGCGCATCCTCGTACGCGCCGAGGTGTCGGGTGATCCGGAACGGCGACGCACGTGGTGGTGCCTCGCCTGCCAGCCCCGCCGAAGCTGAAGGATCAGCCGGTGGGCGCTGCTCCGCGCTGACCCTGGAGACGGGGTGCCGGCTCGACGGAGTCGACGGCGTCCTGCATGCGCGAGAGGAAGTCGATCACGGCTGCGGTCGCCTCGGGCGTGGTCTCGTCGGCCACCTGATGCATACGGTCGTGCATGGCCGACAACGTGGAGCGGACCTCGTCGTCTGCGCGTTCCGTCGGTTCCAGGTAGACGCTGCGGCGATCGCTCGGATGCGGCACACGACGGAGGTAGCCCGCAGACTCCAGGCGGTCGAGCAGGCTCGTGGTGCTGGCCGAAGATATGCCGAGGTACTTCGCGACATCCCCCGGCTTCACGGGAATGTTGCGCGACTGCGCGCGCAGAAGCTGTCGGATGACCAGCAACTCGTTCTCGCCCATAGACATCGACTCGCGGGTCCGGCGGCGCATGGCCGCCTCCGCGGCCTGGTACAGGCGCAACGCCTCGAGCGCGCTGGTCGCACGCCGACGCTCGTCGTTGTAGAAGAAGCCGGTCATCTGCACACCTCCGCGTTCATGGCTGGTGAGTTTTACCTTAGCAGATATCTAACTTGACGAGATACTTGCCCACCTAGTAGCGTTCCGAACAAGTCATCCAGCATCTGTGAGGAGAGCAATCATGGGCCAGCTGTTCTACGGGAACACGTCCGAGTCGATCGAGGTCCCCGACCGCCTGCTCGCGCACCTCAAGGTGCTCGCCGCGACCAAGCTCCGCCGATCGGAGAGCTTCACGCTCACTTGGCGGCACGGGGCCGACATCGCCGCGGGACGACAGACGATCTGGCTGCAGCCGTCCATCCCGCTCCGCTTCGTCTTCGACGGGCTCGAGGCGGAGAAGCTCGACTCCGCGCTGCTGACGGAGATGGCTCGTGCCGCCACCTCGTCCACCGGCCTCGTCGTCGACTTCGCCGACTTCGACGTCGCTCCCGCGCTTCCGGTCGCGCCCGCTCTGCCGACAAGCGGCGACATCGCACCCGTTCCGGGCGAACTGGCGACCGCAGCATGAGCCTTCTCCAGCACGCCCCTGCACCGACCCGCATCCTGAGCGCCCGGAATATCACCTGGTCGACGGTCGCACCTGGCTTCTACGTCGCCTCGACCGACGGCGAGTTCGTCGGGTCGGTCGACACCTCTTCCGACGGGCACTACATCGCTCTCGACGGCCAGGCCACTCCGATCGGACGCTACGCGACGCTCAAGGAGGCGCAGCGCTCACTTCTGACGACGGAGGCGCCGGGCAATCGTGCGCGGAAGTCCCGCGCACGCCGCAAACTGCGTACGGCCGCCACCGCGTCCGGCGCGCTGGCCGGTGCGCTCGCTCTGACGGCGGGAGCGCTCGCCCCGTTCATCTGAGACCGGACGGCAGAAGCCGTCGACGAAGAGAAGGAGGACGACATGAGCGACGACACCCGTCGTGAGACCGACGATAACGCCTACGAGGGTCCCGACGTCGAGGTCTCGACGACCGACACGGATAGCGACGGCACGCGTGAGCCGGGTGGTCTCGGCAAGGACGGCACCATCCCGAGCAACCCGGACGGTGTCGCGGCCGGGCACACCGGGACTGCGTCGACCTTCGAGCCGGAAGAGGACGAGAAGTCCTGACCCGATCGATGTGCCCGGAGACCTGTTCTCCGGGCACTTTCGCGTTATCGGGCGTGACGGGGCGTGCCACAGTTGCGTGTCACCGAATCACGTGCCCTGGTCCGGCTCCGTCGCCGTAGACCACTGCTCGAAGTCGTCCGCATCCGGGGTGATCCGACCCCAGCTCGCGTCGACGGTCATGTCGCCGGTGAGCAGGCAGGCGTACTCCAACGGTGCGTCGACGGTGGGGTCGGTCACAGGGACGACGACGTACCACAGGCCGTCCGGGCGCAGAGCGGATCGGGCGCGCTCTCTCTCGATCGTGGACCGATCGAGTTGCTCGGATGCCGGGGCGTTCTCGTCTCTGACCGCGACGAGGCACGCGTCGAGGAGATCGGATGTCGACAGTCGCGGTGTCGGCTCCGACGAGACCGGGGGCGTCGCCGAGTGCGGTGTCCCGGACGGTTCCGGGTGAGTCGTCGGTGACAGGGTCTCGCTCGGGGTCGGCGGTGGCGAGGGTGCTGCCGCGCCGCCGACGCCCGGGGTGGCGCACCCCGCGGTGAGCAGCGCGAATGCGAGGATGGCTGGCACACTGATGCGACGCCGAAGGACGATGCCGGTCATAGGTACTCCTCGTTCTCAGTTCTCGATGCTCGCGGGCGCGCGGAAGCTGTCTCCCTCGTACTGCCAGATGTCGGGCCAGCGCGCGATGACGCCGTCGCGCTCCTCCGCGCTCGCGGTGTAGAAGTGGTGCCGTGCGGACGGACTCCAGAATCGCGCGACGGTCACCGTATCGGGGACGGGCGAGCGGGCTGGATAGACGAAGAACGCGGTGCCTTCGTACGACCAGACATCCGGCCAACGAGCCATGACCGCATCGCGCTCGCCGGCATCCGTCGTGTAGAAGTGGCCGTTGTACTGGGCGCTCCAAAAGCGGAAGAGCGGCACCGTGCCCGAAACCTGAGTCGTGAACGCCTGGTAGGCGATTCCTTCGTACGACCAGATGTCGGGCCAGCGGGCTGCGATGCCATCGCGCTCGGCCGAGCTCGCTGTGTAGAAGTGTCCCTGGTAACGAGCGCTCCAGAAGCGGTAGACCGGGGTCGCCGCTGTGGGCGACGTCGCCGGAAGCGGCGCTCCCTCGATGAGCCACGCGGGGTTCCAGACCGTTCCCGTGCGGTGGGGGCCCGAGAAGATCGCCAGGTGGAGATGGGCGTTGGCCTCCGTGCGCGGTCGCACGTCCCCCGTGTTCCCGGTTCGCCCGAGCGGAGTCCATCGGAAGACCCGCTGGCCCACGCTCACCAGAGGGCTGCCGCGTTGCATGTGCAGGTACTCCGAACGCACACCTGCGGCATGTTGGACGACCACGAACACGCCGCGGCTGACGTCGCCGTCGTCACCGACAGCGGTCACGGTGCCGTCGGCGACTGCGAGGATCGTGGTCCCGATGCGGGGGTTCACGTAGTAGTCGGCGCCGATGTGCCCGCTGTACGTCTGCCCGGGGTAGCCGTCGACGCCCGATCCGCGCGTGGCGCGGCTGGCGAAGGGATACCCCCAGACGATGGGAAGCGCGGCGTGCTCGGCAGGCGTCTTCACGGTGTAGGTCAAGGCTCGAGCGGGCGCCGCTGAGGCGAGCACCAAAGAACCGGCCGCGACGGATCCGAGCAGCACCGTGCGGCGGCTGAGCGCTCGCGGGGTCTCGTTCTCGTGCGTCGACACGTGTCGAACCTAACAGGATGTCGGGATCCTGCCGAGGGGCGGTCACTCGCCGCTCTCGGTGGCCGGGACCTTTCTCTTCGTGAAGGGGCACGCCGATAGGGTCGGATGGTGCTCCGTCTGGTCTTCTTCGCAGCTGTCGGCGCGCTCCTGGGGGGCGCCGTGGTCGAGTATGTGGGGCCGCCGGATGCCGGCTGGGCGATCATGAGCATCGCGCTCCCGGTCGCGATCATCAGCGGGACCTTCATCCTCATCGGCCGCTCGATGGCCGGGGGAGTGGCGGTGTCGAAGGACGACCTCCGTCGAGCCCTCGACTCTCGCCGGCTCGGCCTCGCGCGCGTCGATGCGATCCGGCAGACCGGAACCCAGATCAACGATCAACCGTTGTGCGAGATCGACCTGACCGTGCGCCCGATTCAGGGGGAGGCGTACGCGACCACCTTGCGCACCGTCGTCGCCCTGACGGAGCTTCCCGCGTTCCAGCCCGGAATCCGGCGTCAGGTCGCCATCCTCCTCGATGGCGGACCCGAGGTCGCATTCGTCGATGGTGAGCTCTCACCGGCCGAGGCCGGCAACCTCACGATCCCCGATCGTTCGTCGGTTCGGTTCGTCCCCATCGCGAGCCACACCCGGATCTCCGGCGGGCGCCGCAAGGGGCCTCTGATCGGCGTGGGGCGACGCGGCCGGCCGCTGCGCCGGCTCGTGTTCGCGGCTGTCGCCGTCGCGGTGGCCGTCCTTGTCGTCGCGCCCTATCGCGAGGCCGTTGCGCAGACCGTCGATGCGGTGCTCGACGGCAGGGCGCACGTCGACCTGCGCCAGCCCGGACCGCTCGCGCAGGCCCAGGCCGCTCTCGAACGCGAGATCGGCCACGATCGCGTGAGCTCGATCTACGTCACCCCGGATTTCGTCATCGTCGAGGCCCCGGTGACCCCCGCCACCACGCATACCGACAGGTGGATGTACCGAGGCGGTCAGGTCGAGCACTCCGGTGCGGCGTCTATCCAGCCGAAGTCGGCCACCGAGGCCTTCTCGTGGGACGACGTCGATCTCGCACGCATCCTTCCGACCATGGAGGATGCCGCCGCACAGAGCGGGCTCCCTGTCGGCGACGCGGGGGCGACGGCCGGGCGAACGTGGGGCGGCGCCGAAGCGGTGTCATCCGGTGAGAAGTCGGGGCCCGTCGAGATCAACTTCTCACTCGAGAACGACTACGAGAGCGCGTCCTTCCGGATGTCGGCTGACGGGAGCGGGCTCAGCCGCGACTGACCTGCAGTCCCCGCGACTTACGGGCGGGCCGCGTCGTTGGACCCAAGGCGAGTCAGCGCGGAACGGAGGCTGCTCTCGACGAGCGCGTCGTCGGGCAGGGTGTGCGGCGGCAAGAACATCCGTGTGATGAGGGGCCCCATCAGCAGGTCGTAGACCTGATCGGCGTCCATATCGGGCCGCTCGATCTCTCGTCGCGCGACCGCGGCGTCGATGACGTTCTTGATGCGCACCCGGCGCGGTCGGATGAACTCGGCGTCAAGCAGTGCCGAGAGGTCGTCGTCCGTCCTCGCGACCCCGACGAGGTCGACCAGGCTGTTTCGGGCGACTGGGTCCGACAGCACTGCGATGCCCTCCTGTTGGAGCGCCCGCAGGTCGCCGGCGAGCGAGCCGGTATCGGGTACCTGGCCGGGCCCGAATCGGCGAGCCAGCACGATGACGGCGAGGTGGGCCGCGCTTCGGAACCGCCGATAGAAGGTGGGGCGCGTCGAGCCGGCCCGGCTCACGAGCCCGTCGACGGTGAGAGCGGAAAAGCCGTCCTCGGCGAGGACCCGCTCCGCCTCCCGGAGAAGGTCTTCGGTGATGTCCTGAGCGCGCGGACGACCGACCCTGTTCCCGGACATGCCGTCACTGTAGCTGCGGCGTCTTCGCGCACGCTCAGGACCCTTCGTGGTGCGGATCGTCGCCGCAGGTTCCGGTACCTTTCGTGCCGAGCGCCGGCACCGGCCCCGGGTCGACGACGGCCCGCTATCCTGTGAGTGCCCACCCGTGCCCTATCGAGAAAGAACACCCGTGAGCAATCGCCATTCCTCCACCGACCAGGAGGGTCGATCTTCGTACCCCCTCGCTGAGAGAGGGGGTGAATCCGAATGATCGAAGCAGTCCTGACGCTGCTGTTGGGAATTCTGCTGACGCTGGCGATCATCGCCGCCTGCGGCTTCTTCGTCGCGCAGGAGTTCGCGTACATGTCCGTGGACCGCTCCCGCATGGCCGCTCGCGCCGAGAAGGGCGATGCGCAGGCCGCCCGCGTGCTCGCGATCACCAAGCGCACGTCGTTCATGCTCTCGGGTGCGCAGCTCGGCATCACCGTCACCGGTCTGCTGATCGGTTACGTCGCCGAGCCCCTCATCGGCGAGTCGATCGGGACGCTGCTGGGCGGCGTCGGCATCGACCCCGCCGTCTCGGTGCTCATCGGAACCGTCGGCGCGCTGCTGCTGGCCACCATCGTGACGATGATCTTCGGGGAGCTGTATCCGAAGAACCTCGCCATCGCGAGCCCCGAGCCGCTCGCCCGCGCGCTCGCCGTGCCCACCCGCATCTACCTGATGCTCTTCGGCTGGCTCATCACGGTGTTCGACGTCGCCGCGAACGCTCTGCTGCGGCTGCTGCGCATCGAGCCGCTCGAGGATGTCGACGAGAGCGCGACCGCGCGCGACCTCGAGGCGATCATCGAGGAGTCCCGGGCGAGCGGCGACCTGCCCGATGATCTGTCGATCATCATCGACCGCATCCTCGACTTCCCGCAGCGCGACGTCGAGCACGCGATGGTCCCGCGCTCACGCGTCGACTCGATCTCGCCCGATACGACGGTAGGCGAGGTGCGCGCGCTCATGGCGACCGGGCACACCCGGTATCCGGTCATCGGCGACGAGGACGAGCCCGTCGGTGTCGTCGAGCTGATCGACCTGCTGCGGGGCAGCTACGCCGACGACGTACCCGTCTCGACGATGATGCGCGAGGCCGTCGTGCTGCCGACGACGATGCAGCTCCCGGTCGCCCTCGACCGCATGCGGCAGACGCGCAACGAGCTCGCCTGCGTCGTCGACGAGTACGGCAACTTCGACGGCATCCTCACGATCGAGGATCTGACCGAAGAGGTCATCGGCGAGATCTCGGATGAGCACGATCTCGAGGTCCACGAGATCGTGAACGTCGGCGACGACCACTGGCGTCTGCCCGGCGACATCCACCTCGACGAGGTCGAGCGCCTCATCGGCTTCGACCTGCCCCGCGACGACGCCGAGACCATCGCCGGACTCATCATCAGCGAACACGGCGACCTGCTGCCCGAGGGCGCGGTCGTGCGCATCGACCTGCCCGAACGTGCGTCCGAGACCGTTCAGGGGCTGCGGATGCAGCGCTGGCTCGATGTCGAGGTCGTCGAGGTCGCCCGGCTCGTTCCGTCCGAGCTCGTCGTGCGTCTGCACGAGGTGGACCTGGATGCCGCTGAGGCGGGACCCGCGGGCGGCGGCGATGCCGTCGTCGCTGCTGGTGCCGCAGATGAGGAGGTCGCCCGATGAGCTGGTGGGTCGTCACGATCATCACGATCGCGCTCATCGTGGCGAGCGCGTTCTTCGTCATCGTCGAGTTCGCGCTGCTCGCGGCCCGGCGTCACCGTCTGGAAGAAGAGGCCGACCGCAGCGCATCGGCGCGGGCGGCGCTCCGCGGCGTCAACGAGCTGACCGTCATGCTCGCGTTCGCGCAGCTCGGCATCACGGCGTGCACGTTCCTGCTCGGTGCCATCACCAAGCCGGCGATCGACTACGCCCTCGCGCCGGTGTTCGAGCAGTGGGGTCTTCCCTACGTTCTCGCCGACATCATCGCGTTCATGCTGGCCCTCATCGTGGTGACGTTCCTGCACCTCGTGATCGGTGAGATGGCTCCCAAGTCGTGGGCGATCGCCCACCCCGAGGTCGCAGCGAAGGCGACGGGCATCACCGCCCGTGCGCTGACCTGGCCGCTGCGTCCGTTCCTGTTGTGGATCAACCACATCGCGAACCGGCTCGTGAGGGCTTCGGGGGTCGAGCCCGTCGAGAAGGCTGCCGCGGGCGGGCAGGACGCCGATACGATTCGCGAGATCGTCGCGCACTCGCGTGCCGCGGGGACGCTCGAGGAGCAGTACTCCGAGCCGATCGCGCGCGCCATCGCGCTCGGATCGCTGACCGTGGGCGACATCGTGCGCTCCGACCGCGTCCCCACCGCGGTGTCGGCGACGGCCACCGCCGCCGACGTGCAGGCGGTCGCGGCATCCTCCGCGCACCTGCGCATCCTCGTGGGGGAGGGGGCGTCGAGCCGCGTCGCGCACGTTCGTGACACGCTCGCGGTCGCTCCAGAGACTCCGGCGCTCGAAATCGCCCGCGAGGCGCTCGTGCTGGCGCCCGATGCGTCGGCCTACGACGCGCTCGCGCGCATGCGTCGGGGTCATGTTCAGCTCGCGACGGTCGTCGACGGCGACCGGCTGCTCGGTGTCGTCACCCTGGATGACCTGCTGCGCGAGGTGCTGCCCGGCGCCGCCGAGGCCGAGCTGGTGGCGCCGGCGAGTTGAATCGGGGCTCGAGCTCGCTCAGTTGACAGTTCCCGCCGCCTCTCACCTGCTGAGGCGGCGGGGACCGCCAGATGAACGCCCAGCGTCGCAGAATCCTTCTAAGCTACTGTTGGTAACTTAGAGGGAGGCATCATGAGCGAGGGCGCGCGGCGGCGGATGCTGCGGCACGAGCGTCGCGCGCAGCTGCTGGCGGTCGCTCGCGAGCTGATCCGCCAGCGGGGCACCGATGAGTTCACGCTGGGCCGACTCGCCGAGCGCGCGGGGGTGACCAAGCCCGTCGTGTATGACCACTTCGGCGATCGTGCCGGCGCCCTGGCCGAGCTCTACCGAGAGTTCGAGGAGCAGCAGCGGGCGGCTCTCGTCGCGGCGCTCGCCGACGCGTCGCTCACGCTCGATGCCGTGTGCGGCGCCGTCGCGGGAGCTTACATCGACTGCTCGCTCGCCGAGGGGCGCGAGCTGGCGGACGTCGTGTCGGCGCTCGATGGATCTGCGACGCTCGTCGAGGTGCGCCGCGAGGCAGAGGGGGCGTACCTCGCGCTGTGCGACGACGTGCTCGCCTCCTGCGGCGTTCGTCTCGATGACGCCGGCGCGCAGGCTCTCGTCGGTGCCGGCGACGCACTCTCGCGGGCGGCGCTCGACGAACGCGTGAGTCCCTCGGCGGCGCGCTCCACCCTCACGCGCGTCCTGCACGCCCTCGTGACACCAGCCACCGAACCGGAGGAATCATGACCATCTCGCACCAGCCCACGCCGGGCGCCGCTCACTGGGTGCTCGCCCATCCGCGATCGACCTCGTTCAACGCCCGGCTCTTCCGTGACGGGGTCGCCGAGCTGTCGCGGACCCGCAGTGTCGCGACATCCGATCTGTACGCGCAGCGATTCAACCCGGTCTTCCCCGACAGTGAGCTCGACGTGACGATCGGTCGGGCGTCGGGCCCTGCCGGAGGCGAGTACGGGCGCGTCCCCTTCCCGGACGAGGTGATCGAGGAACAGCGCAAGCTCGCGGCCGCGGAGCTGCTCGTGCTGCAGTTCCCGCTGTGGTGGTACGGGCCGCCCGCGATCCTCAAGGGGTGGATCGACCGCGTGCTCACCAACGGCTTCGCCTACGGCGACATGGACCCGGAGCTCGGTGTCCCGCGGCGCTACGGCGACGGCGGGCTGGCCGGCCGGCGTGCGCTCGTCGTCGTGACGGTGGGAGAGGACGAACGCTCGATCGGGGAGCGCGGAATCAGCGGCGACCTCGACTCGCTCCTGTTCCCGCTGACCCACGGCGCGCTCTGGTACGTCGGGATCGAGACCCTCGACCTCCATGTCGTCTACGACGCCGACGGGCTGGATGCCGCGGGCGTCGACCGCGAGGCCGAGCGCCTGCGTGCCCGCATCGCCGGGCTCGACAGCGAGACGCCGCGCCGGTACCGAGCGCTCCGCGACGGTGACTACCGCGGCACCCGGTCGCTGCGCGGCGACATCCATCCCGGTCGGACCGATTTCGGCATCCACCTCGCCGATTGACCGTCGCCGCGGGCGCAGAAGGGGCAGTCGATCAGTCGACTGCCCCTTCTCGCACTGGTGCCCCCGACAGGAATCGAACCTGCGACCTTTGGTACCGGAAACCAACGCTCTATCCCCTGAGCTACGGAGGCGTGCCGATCGAGACTATCACCGCGGAGGCGACCGGAACGACCGTGGGGGAGGTGGCGACGCTCACTTTACAAGTGTTAAAGTCGTTGCATGACGCAAAACAACTTCGCATACGATGACGCAGCCCGCATGGTCGCCGTCGGCACGAAGGCCGAGAGGGATGCGCGTCGCGCGACGCGCTGGTTCCGGGTCTTCGTCGTGGCGCAGGCTGCGTACGCGCTCGCGTTCAACCTGTCGATCGACGTCGCCGGCGTCGGCTATTGGAAGGCGTTCGCGCCCTTCCTCCTCGCCACTCTCTGCATCTGGACCATCGCGTTCCGCTACCAGCGGTCGGTGCCCCGCCACGGACTGCGGAACATGGGCATCGCGGTCGCGACGTGGTTCGCGCTGTACACCCTGATGCTCGACCCGGCGCTCCAGCTGCTGCAGCTCTCGTCGCCGTGGTGGTGGGTTCTCGCGGGAGTCGTGTCGATCTCTCCGATCCTCGCCTGCCTCTTCCCGAGCTCACGCCGATGAGTCATCCGCGCAAGGACATCGACGCCCTCATCCACTCGCCCGTGCGCTTCTCGCTTCTCGCAGCCCTCCGCAATCTCGAGGACGTCGACTTCCGCTTCCTCGCCGACCTGCTCGAGGTGAGCGACTCGACCCTCTCGCAGACGCTCACCGTGCTGGCCGACGCGGGGCTCGTCGAGGTGCGGAAAGAAGCCGTCGGCCGGCGGACGCGGACATGGGTCGGCATCACGGATGCCGGTCGCGAGGCGTTCGCCCGTCACCTGGCGACGCTGCAGGCGATCGTCGAATCCGGGTCGGCGACGCCGACTGCGCCGGCATCCGACCACAAGCAACCCCGGGATGCACCCGCATGACACCTCGCACTCGTCTCGCCGCCGAGAACGAACTGGATGCCGCGGCCGATGCGCTCGCGGCAGCATTCGAGCACTACCCGTGGACGCGCCATGTCATCCCCGACGATGACTACGCGTGGCGGCTCCGTGAGCTGCAGCTCGTCTACCTGCGGCACGCGCACGTCCACGGCTTCGTCGGGATCACGGGCCCCGCTGACGGAGTGATCGCCGTGCTCCCGTCGGATGTGCCGGACCCGGCACCGGGCGTCGTCGACCGCATCGTGCAGCTGCACGGCGACCGGCTCGGGCGCCTCGGTGACGCCACTTCCGAGCCGGGCGAGCCGGACTCGTGGCGGATCGAGACGGTCGGCGTCGTGCCCGCCCGTCAGGGGCGCGGTCTCGCATCCGACCTCATCCGGTTCGCGCTCGCGGAGGGCGCGCGACGCGGCGCCGGCCGATTCGCGCTCGACACGTCGGACGAGCGCAACGTCCGGCTCTACGAACGACACGGCTTCTCGGTGGTGTCGCGGACCGAGCTGCCGGAGACGCCACCGGTGTGGAGCATGAGCACCCGCGTCGGCCGTGCCGCCGCGATGAACGAAAGGACCCGGGCATGACCGCATCCGACACTCTCGCGCGCTACATCGCCGCGACCAACACCCACGACTTCGACGAGGTCGAACAGGTGCTCGACCCGAGCGCGGTGTACTACTTCGGCGATGCCACCTGCGTCGGTCTCGCGGCGGTCCGTACCTACTTCGAGCGGACCTGGGCGCTCATTCCCGATGAGGTCTACGGGGCGGAGGACGTCGAGTGGGTCGTGGATGCCGCCGACGCGGCGGTGGCCGTTTACACGTACCGGTGGAGCGGACACATCGACGGACAGGCCCGAAGGGGTCGCGGTCGGGCGACCAACGTCTTCCACCGCACCGGCTCGGGCTGGCGCCTCGTGCACGAACACCTCAGCGCGGGGCCTTCGTAGGTCAGCGGCTCAGGGGACGAGCGGCTCGGGGGCGGGCTCGGCGGCGACCACCGGTGCTTCGGTGATCGCCGCGACGTCGGCCGCCAGGCGATCGGCGAGATAAGCGTGCCCCGCCGTCGAGGGGTGGTCGCGGCCCGTGGCGCTCGTGTCGATGACGTCGCCGTAGTTGGCCTCGGTGATCCAGTCCTCGGCGATGGGGGACAGGTACCACCAGCCCCGGGCGCCGGCGAGCTCGGCGAGGTCCCGGTCGATGCGGGCCGTCTCGCTCTCCACGGGAAGCACCTGCGGCGCCGGACCGAGTACGACGATGCGCGCTTCGGGGTAGGTCGCCGCGAGGTCGTCCCACGCCGCGTTCACAGCGTCGCGGTACCCGGCCGCACCTTGCCTGCGGTCGTTGATCGACCCCTGAACGATCACGAGGTCGGGATCGAGCGCGCGGTCGAGCGCGGCGATTCGGTCACCGAACGAGGGCCCGTCGATGCCCGGCTTGAGGTAGCCGCTGCCGCGAACGCCGTCGACGATCGTCGTCCACCCCGTTCGCTGAGCGACGACATACGCGTACCCGAGCGTCGGATCGGATGCCGCAGAGCCGTACGTCCACGAGTCGCCGAAGATCAGAACGCGCGCACCCGTGGGAAGCGCGAGCGGCGCCGCCTCGACCCTGACGACCGTGCCGGGGGCGGCTGCCACCGGCGCCGCCGTGGGCGCCGCCCAGGGGCGCAGGAACGCCGTCAGCGCCAGCGCGACCACCGCGGCCGAGATCGCCGAGACGGCCCACACGCTTCTGCGGCGGGGACGGGCGTTTCGGGTTCGCACACGCTGAGGGTACGTCATCCGATCGGGTAGGAAGGACGGGTGACTCCCGATCGCCCGCTTCCCCCCGGCTACACGCTGCACACCACGCCTCCGAGCGTGGCCGATTACGTCGCTCTGCGCACCGAGAGCGGGCTGTCGCCCAAGACGCCGGCGCAGGCTGCGGCTGCGATCGCGGGCACATGGGCGTTCCGACGCGTCGCGGACGCCGACGGCCGGAGCGTCGCGATGGGGCGCATCGTCGGCGACGGCGGGTGGTACTTCCTCGTGGCAGACATGGCCACCCTTCCGGCGCACCAGGGCAACGGCTTCGGGTCGCTCATCCTCGACGAGCTGCTCGCCGAGATCCGTGATCGTGCGGACGAGGGCGCGTACATCACGCTCACCGCCGATCCGCCGGGGCGCCGTCTGTACGAGTCGCGCGGGTTCACCGACGTCGCCCCGGCGCGTACGGGGATGAGCATGGTTCTGCGGACCGTGCGGCCCGAGGCCTGACTCCCTCAGTCGCGGACGGCGGCGACCGCCTCGATCTCGACCAGCTGGTCGTCGTAGCCGAGTACCGTCACACCCATCAGGGTGCTGGGCACGTCGTGGTCGCCGAACGCGTCGCGCACGACCTCCCAGGCGGTGACGAGGTCGGCCTGCGAGCTCGAGGCGACGAGAACGCGGGTGCTGATGACGTTCTCGATCCCTGCGCCGGCAGCGGCGAGCGCCCCTCTCATGTTCTCGATGCAGGATGCCGCCTGCGCGGCGTAGTCTCCGACGCCGACCGTCGACCCGTCGGCGGCGAGCGGGCAGGAACCGGCGAGGAAGATGAGGCGCGCGTCCGCGGGGGCGGTGGCGGCGTACGCGTATTCAGCGGCATCCGAGAGAGACGATGCGCGGATGAGGGTGACGGTCTTCGACATGAGGGCTCCTCGTTTCGTGGCCGACCACCAGCCTGCCATCGTGGGCGATCCGATCACCGCCGGGAGCGGCCCGACGGCGCTTCGCCGCGTGCGAGGATTACCCGGTGCAGCGCATCCTGACGGCCGAACTCGACCTCCAGATGACCGGTCCCGTCGACGTCATCCTGCAGATCGCCGCGTCGCGCGCGGCATCTCTCCGCGACGAAGAACTGAGCATCACGCTCGCCGGCCGCTCGCTCTCCGTCTCCGAGATCGTCGACCCGCCCGCCTCTCCCACCGGCACCCGCATCCACCGCGTCGCTGGCGAGGCGGGGACGATCGCCATCCGCTACCGGGCGGTCGTCGACGGCACCGCCGCCCCGTCGCCGACGAGCGAACTCGACACCATCGCCTATCTGCGGCCGAGTCGCTATGCGCAGTCCGACGAGGTGTTCGCGCACGCGCGCCGACAGTTCCGTGGCCTGCAGGGGCCCGCACTGGTCTCGGCGATCGGCGACTTCGTGGCCACGAACACGACCTACGCGCCCGGCCTCAGCCTCGGCACCGACTCCGCGGTCACGACCCTCGCGACCGGACAGGGGGTGTGCCGCGACTACGCCCACCTCGTCATCGCGCTGCTGCGGGCGATGGACGTTCCCGCGCGCTACGCCGCCTGCTATGCGCCGGGGCTGCGTCCGATGGATTTTCACGCGGTCGCCGAGGCGTATGTCGACGGGGCCTGGCACGTCATCGACGCGACCCGGCTGTCGAACCGCCGCGGTCTCGTCCGAATCGCGACCGGCCGGGATGCCGCCGACTGCGCGTTCCTCAGCTACTACGGCGGCAACGTCGCGCTCACGCATCTTCGCGTCGATGCCGAGGTCGCCGGGGGAGACGCGACCGTCGACGATCCCGCCCGAGACGATCACGAGGCGTTCATCACCCTCGCGTGATGCCGTCGTCGAGACGTTCAGCATCGGGCCTGCGGCCGCCCGCCTAGAATCGGAGGGCTATGAATCCCGATGCTCTCGCCGAAGCCCTCCTGTCCGTCGTCGCCCCTCTCGCCGAGGCGCGACGCCCCGGCTCGAGCGAGGGCCTCACCGCCGCCGACTTCGTCTTCGAGCGTCCCAAGAACCGCGACCACGGTGACTGGGCGTCGAACGCGGCGATGAAGCTCGCCAAGCGCGTCGGCACGAACCCGCGTGAGTTCGCCGCCGAGATCGCGGCGGCGCTCGCCGAGACGCCGGGCGTGGCATCCGTCGAGGTCGCCGGCCCCGGGTTCATCAACATCCGGCTGGATGCCGCCGCCGCCGGCGCGCTCGCACGAGAGATCGTCGAGGCCGGGGCCGCCTTCGGCCGCAACGACAGCCAGGCCGGCAACTCGATCAACCTCGAGTTCGTCAGCGCGAATCCGACGGGGCCCATGCACATCGGGCACACGCGGTGGGCGGCGCTCGGTGACGCGATCGCCCGGCTGCTGCTGGCCAGCGGGGCCGAGCTCGTTCGCGAGTTCTACATCAACGACGCTGGCGCGCAGATGCAGCGGTTCGGGCGTTCGGTGCTCGCGAGCGCCAAGGGAGAGCCCACGCCCGAAGACGGCTACCCGGGCGCGTACATCGACGACCTCGCCCGGCGGGTCCTGTCGGCGCGCCCCGATCTGCTGACCCTCGCCCCCGAGGAGCAGGAGCAGGTCGCACTCGACCTCGGCTACGAGCTTCAGATGGCCGACCTGAAGGACTCGCTCGAGAAGTTCAACGTGCACTTCGACGTCTTCTTCAGCGAGCGGCTCCTGCACGCGACCCCCGCCGACGGCGGACCGAGCCTCGTCGACCAGGCCGTCGACCGCCTGCGAGCGCAGGGGCACGTCTTCGATCAGGATGACGCCGTCTGGGTGCGGACGACCGACTTCGGTGACGACAAAGACCGCGTCATCCGCCGTTCCAACGGCGAGTACACCTACTTCGCCGCCGACGCCGCTTACTACCTCAACAAGGGCGATCGCGGTTTCGCACACAAGATCTACCTGCTGGGCGCCGATCACCACGGGTACGTCCACCGTCTGAAAGCGCTCGCGGGCGCGGCCGGTGACGACCCCGAGAAGGACATCGAGGTGCTGATCGGCCAGCTCGTCTCGGTCAACGGTGCCCGCCTGTCCAAGCGCGCCGGGAACATCATCGAGCTCGACGACCTGCGCGACTGGCTCGGCACCGATGCACTGCGCTACTCGCTCGCCCGTTACCCCGCCGACTCGCCGCTGACGCTCGATCCGGAGATCCTGCAGAAGCGCACGAACGACAACCCCGTGTTCTACGTGCAGTACGCGCACGCTCGCACGTACAACGTCGCGCGCAACGCCGCCGACTCCGGCGTCACCCGCGACGCCTTCGCTCCGGAGCTGCTCGACCACGAGACCGAGTCGGCTCTCCTCGGCGCGCTCCAGGAGTTCCCGCGCATCGTGGCCTTCGCCGCCGAACTGCGCGAGCCGCACCGCGTCGCCCGGTACCTCGAGGAGCTCGCGAGCCTCTACCACCGCTGGTACGACACCTGCCGTGTCACGCCGCTCGGCGACGAGGAGGTCACCGACCTCCACCGCACCCGGCTCTGGCTCAACGACGCCACCGGACAGGTGCTGCGCAACGGGCTCGACCTCTTGGGCGTCAGCGCCCCCGAACGGATGTGACCGACGTGAGCGGTGCCACGCAGCCCACTGTTCCGCTGCCCGAGGCGATCCCCGTGTCGCCGAAGCGACGGCGGCGGGCACTGCCGTGGATCATCGCTCTCGTCGTGGTCGTCGGCCTCGCGATCGCCGCGTGGTTCGTCGCCGAGAGCATCACGCGCAGCATCCTCACGAACACCGTGCGCGAGCAGATCATCACCCGCCTCGCGCTGCCCGAAGACCAGCAGATCGACGTCGGCTTCGACGAGCCGGTGCTGCCGCAGGTCATCGGGGGCCGGCTCGACCGTCTCGACGTTTCCAGTGACGGCATCCCGCTCGGCGACGTCCTGGCCGACGTGTCGGTGCGCGCGACCGATGTCCCCATCCGAGCCGACGGGGGCGACATCGGGTCGGCCGAGGCGACGGTGGTGTTCGCGGAGGACCAGCTGGAGACCCTGCTCTCGCAGGTCTCCGGGGTCTCGGGAGCAGGGGTCGAGCTCGACCCGCCGAACGTGACGGTGCAGGTCGAGATGCCGCTGTTCGCGCTCTCCGTCCCGCTCGGACTCGACCTGACTCCGAGCGCCGTGGACGGTGACATCGTTCTCACGCCCGCCGCCGTGCGGCTCGGCGGTGCGGAACTGACCGGCGACGACCTCCGTCAGCGGTTCGGCTCGGCCACCGACGGGGTATTGCGCGACTACCCGATCTGCATCCGCGATCGCCTTCCCGCCGGGTTGACGCTGCGCGAGGTGCGCGTCGAGCGCGGCGCACTGGTCGCCGAGGTCGACGTCGACGGAGCGATCATCCGCGATCCGGCGCTTCAGGCCGACGGAACCTGCGCCTGAGCCAGCCGCCTCGCCGCGCTCAGTGGCCGTGGGCGAGGAGCAGCGCGACGGCGACCACGGCGACCAGCCCGAGCAGCAGCGCGGATGCGACCAGACGCTGCAGCGCGGTCAGACCCGTGCGCGCGCTGGCGAGCAGCACGACCCCGACGAGCACCGCCGCGTCGGCGATGATCCCGATGATCAGCGCCGTATCGAGGTCGATGACGTCGAGCAGGGCGAGGAGCAGCGCGAGCAGGGGGAGCGACGCGGTTCCGAGGGCGACCACGGCCGTCCGCGCCATGACCGCCAGCTCTCGTCCGCTCGGAAACTGCCGATGCCCGATCTGATGGGCGATGACTTCGGCGACGAAGCCGGCGGCGGCGATGGCGAAGATGCCGACCGCGAGGGCGAAGATCGACTCGGAGACCGTGACGTGCTCGGCGGTGAAGAGGCCCGCGAGGATCGCCAACCCGGTCACGGTGGCGTAGATGCGTTCCTTCAGCGCGCCGATGCGCTCGTCGAGTCGTGCTGCATCATCGGTGTGATTGCCCATGGTCGCCTCCTGCGCCAGGCTACAAGGGTGGAGTGCTCATGACAGCGGATGCCGGCGGTCCGCCTCTTCTCGTCGTCGCGGATGCGGCCGCGTGGCGAGCCTGGCTCGATGTCCACGAGTCCGACTCCGACGGCGTGCGGCTGGTGCTCGCGAAGAAGAACGTGACGGAGCCGACGTCGCTGACGTACGCCGAGGCGCTCGACGAGGCGCTCTGCAGCGGCTGGATCGACGGCCGGCGGAACTCCCGAGACGAGTCCACCTTCCTGCAGCTGTTCACACCGCGCCGCGCCCGTTCGATCTGGTCGCTGCGCAACGTGGGGATCATCGAGCGGCTGGTCGCGGAGGGTCGCATGCGCCCGAGAGGGCAGATCGAGGTCGACCGTGCGCGCGCCGACGGACGGTGGGAGCGCGCCTACGCCGGGCAGGCCGGGGCTGCGATGCCGGTCGACCTCGAGGCGGCGCTCGCGGCGTCGCCCGCGGCATCCCGCCGGTTCGCCGCGCTCCGCGCCGCCGAGCGGTACTCCATCCTGCATCCTGTCCTGAGCGCGCCGTCGGATGCTGCGCGGGCCGCACGGATCCGCCGGGCCGTCGCCCGGCTCGCGGAAGAGGACACGCCCTCGTCGCTCTCGTGAGCGGGCTCACGGCCGTGTCTGTCGCGGGCGGTCACACCGGCGGAGCCCGCACGGCGGGTGTCCTAGACTGGCGGCACCGTCGCGGCCTCGTCTGCCGGACGGTCAGCGTCTCTCCCGATTGGTGTTCCCGTGTCCGCGTCCGACGTCCGCCCTGCCGTGCCGGAATGGCTGCTTCCTCCCGCCGACGTCAACGCACTGGTCGAAGCCGTCTGGCCGCCTCGCGCCGGCCGCGACGACAGCGGCGCGCTGTCGATCGGCGGTATCGCGGCGACCGACTTGGCCGCGCAGTTCGGCACGCCGCTCTACGTGCTCGACCAGGATGCCGTCGTGGCGCAGGCGCGTCGCGTCCGTCAGGCATTCGACGCCGCCGCCGCACGTCACGGCACGACTGCGCGCGTCTACTACGCCGGCAAGGCGTTCCTGAGCACCGAGATCGTGCGCTGGGTGACGGCGGAGGGACTCGCGGTCGACGTCGCCACCGGCGGCGAGCTCGCCGTCGCGCTGGCGGCCGGAGCGGATCCGGCGCGCATCGGGCTGCACGGCAACAACAAGTCACGCCTCGAGCTCGCGCGCGCCGTCGAACTCGGAGTCGGGTCCGTCATCGTCGACAGCCTCGTCGAGATCGACCGGATCGCCGAGATCGCCGCCGCACGCGGGGCGGTCCAGCCGGTGCTCGTCCGCGTCAACAGCGGCGTGCACGCCGAGACCCACGACTTCCTCGCGACGGCGCACGAAGACCAGAAGTTCGGCTTCGCGCTCACGGATGCCGAGGCCGTGGTCGCTCGCATCCGCGAGCTGCCCTCACTGCGTTTCGTGGGGCTCCACTGCCATATCGGATCGCAGATCTTCGGTACGGCGGGCTTCGCCGAGTCGGCGTCGCGGCTCGTGGCCGTCCACGCCCGCCTTCTGGGCGGCGGCGACGTGCCGGTGCTGAACCTCGGCGGCGGCTTCGGCATCGCCTACACCAGCGTCGACGACCCGACCCCGATCGAAGACCTGGCCGACGGGATCGTCGCGGCCGTCGCCCGCGAGTGCGAGGCCCACGACATCCCGCTGCCGATGCTCGCCTTCGAGCCCGGCCGCGCCATCGTCGGCCGCGCCGGGGTGACCCTGTACGAGGTCGGCACCACCAAGCCGGTCCGCGTCAGCGACGAGCTCGAGCGTCTGTATGTCAGCGTCGACGGCGGCATGAGCGACAACGCACGGCCCGCCCTCTATGGAGCGGCCTATTCGGCACGAGTCGCGAACCGTCGCAGTGACGCGCCCGCTGCGCTCTCGCGTGTCGTGGGTCGGCACTGCGAGTCGGGAGACATCGTCGTCGATGCCGAATACCTGCCCGCCGACGTCACCCCGGGCGATCTGCTGGCCGTCCCGGCGACGGGCGCCTACTGCTACTCGCTCGCCAGCAACTACAACTACGTCCCCCGCCCGCCCGTCGTCGCCGTCTCGAACGGCGTCGCCCGGGTGATCGTCCGCGGCGAGACGATCGATGACCTGCTCGCCCGTGACGCGGGCATCCCCACAGAAGGAGCCGAATGACGGACTATCGCCGCCTGCGCGTGGCCCTGCTCGGAGCCGGCGCCGTCGGCTCGCAGGTCGCCGCCCTGTTGCTCAAGCACGGAGACGAACTGGCCGATCGCGCCGGAGCCGCCCTCGACCTCGTGGGCATCTCGGTGCGCGACATCGACGCGCCGCGAGACGTCGAGCTGCCCCGCGAGCTGCTGACGACCGACCCCGAGCCGCTCCTCGTCGGCTCCGACATCGTCATCGAGCTCATGGGCGGCATCGAGCCCGCGCGCACGAGCATCCTCCAGGCGATCGGTGCCGGAGCCGACATCGTGACGGCGAACAAGGCGCTGCTCGCGACCCACGGACCCGAGCTGTTCGAAGCGGCCGACCAGGTCGGCGCGTCGATCTACTACGAGGCTGCGGCCGCCGGCGCCATCCCGATCATCCGCCCGCTGCGCGACTCGCTCGCCGGCGACCGGGTGCAGCGCATCATGGGCATCGTCAACGGAACGACGAACTACATCCTCGACCGCATGGACCGCGAGGGGTCGGACTTCGCCGACGTCCTGGCCGACGCGCAGGCGCTCGGGTACGCCGAGGCCGACCCGACGGCCGACGTCGAGGGGTACGACGCCGCCCAGAAGGCCGCGATCCTCGCGTCGCTCGCCTTCCACACCGCCGTGCCGCTGAACGCCGTGCACCGCGAGGGCATCACCCAGATCGACGCCGACATGATGGATGCCGCACGCAAGGCCGGCTACGTCATCAAGCTCCTCGCCGTGTGCGAGCGGCTCGCCGACGCCGAGGTGTCGCCGTCGGGCGAGACGATCTCGGTGCGTGTGTACCCCGCGCTCGTCCCGCGCGAGCACCCGCTCGCGAGCGTCCACGGAGCCAACAACGCCGTCTTCGTCCAGGCGGAGGCCGCGGGCGATCTGATGTTCTACGGCGCGGGCGCGGGCGGGGTGCAGACCGCGTCGGCCGTGCTGGGCGACGTCGTCTCGGCCGCCCGCCGCCACATCGCCGGCGGCGTGGGCGTGGGGGAGTCCACCCGGGCGAACCTGCCGGTCGTCCCGATCGGACACGTCACGACGCGCTACCAGATCACACTCGAGGTCGACGACCGCTCCGGCGTCCTCGCCGCGGTGGCGGGCCTCCTCAGCGACGGCAACGTCTCGGTGGCGACGCTCGAGCAGACGATCGTCGCCGACGGCGATGTCCAGACCGCCCGCCTGGTCATCGGCACCCACACCGCCCGCGAGCAGGACCTCAGCGATGCCGTCGCCTCGCTCGGCGAGAGCGGCGTCGTCAAGCGCGTCGTGTCGGTGCTGCGGGTGGAGGGGGACTGACATGGCGCATGTCTGGCAGGGAGTGCTGCGCGAGTTCGCCGACCGCCTCGACGTCACCGACACCTCGACCGTCGTCACCCTGGGGGAGGGCGGCACGCCGCTCGTCCCTGCTCGCGAGCTCTCGCACCGTACGGGCGCCGACGTCTGGGTGAAGTTCGAAGGTATGAACCCGACGGGTTCGTTCAAGGACCGCGGCATGACGGTCGCGCTCTCGCGCGCCGTCGAGCACGGCGCGAAGGCGGTCATCTGCGCCTCGACGGGCAACACGTCGGCGTCTGCGGCGGCCTACGCCGCGCACGCCGGCATCACGGCTGCCGTCCTCGTCCCCGAGGGCAAGATCGCGATGGGCAAGCTGAGCCAGGCCGTCGCGCACGGGGGGCGTCTCATCCAGATCCGCGGCAACTTCGACGACTGTCTCGAGATCGCCCGCGAACTGGCCGACCATTACCCCGTGCACCTGGTCAACTCCGTCAACCCCGACCGCATCGACGGACAGAAGACCGCGGCGTACGAGATCGTGTCGCAGCTGGGTGACGCGCCGGACTTCCACTTCGTGCCCGTCGGCAACGCCGGCAACTACACGGCTCACGCTCGCGGCTATCGCGAGGAGGCCGCCCGCGGGGCAGCGACGCGCGTGCCGCGGATGTTCGGCTTCCAGGCCGCCGGATCGGCGCCGCTCGTCCGCGGCGAGGTCGTGAAAGACCCCGACACCATCGCGACGGCGATCCGCATCGGCAACCCCGCGTCGTGGCACCTCGCCCTCGAGGCGCGCGATGCGACCCAGGGCTGGTTCGGAGCCATCGACGACGAGCGCATCCTCGCGGCGCAGAAGCTCCTCGCGAGCACGGCCGGCGTGTTCGTCGAACCCGCGTCGGCGATCACCGTCGCAGGACTCCTCGACCGTGCCGAAGCGGGCGTCATCCCCGCCGGCTCGACGGTCGTGCTGACCGTCACCGGTCACGGCCTGAAGGACCCGCAGTGGGCTCTCCGCAACGCGGACGGCCGTCAGGCCGAGCCGGTCGTCGTCGACGCGACCACCTCCGAGGTGGCATCCGTGCTCGATCTCGCGCCGGAGGCGACGGCATGACCCGGTCGGTCCAGGTGCGCGTTCCCGCGACCAGCGCCAACCTCGGCCCCGGCTTCGACACTCTGGGGCTCGCGCTCAGCGTCTACGACGAACTCATCGTCACGGAACTGCCGGGCCCGGGCCTGGAGATCACCGTCGCGGGCGAGGGCGCCGCCGACGTCCCGACCGATGCCTCGCACCTCGTCGTGCGGGCGATGGCCTACGCCTACGAGGCGTTCGGGCGGACGATGCCCGGCGTGCGTCTCGAGGCGGTCAACGCGATCCCGCACGGGCGGGGGATGGGCTCGTCGGGTGCTGCGGTCGTGTCCGGCCTCCTCGCGGCGAAGGGCCTCCTCGCGGGTGACGTCGAGATCGGCGCCGATGCGCTGCTGCGCCTGGCCACCGAGCTCGAGGGGCACCCCGACAACGTCGCGCCGGCCCTGTTCGGCGGCCTCACGATCGCGTGGGTCGACGAGCACGGCCCGCAGCACAAGAAGCTCCTCGTCCACCGCGGCGTCGCGCCGCTGGTGTTCGTGCCGGACTTCACGATGTCGACATCCGTCGCCCGAGGATTCGATCCCCTCCAGGTCACCCGTGAAGACGCGATCTTCAACCTCTCGCGCTCCGCGCTGCTCGTCGCGGCCCTCACGCAGAGCCCCGATCTGCTGCTGGCCGCCACCGAGGACAAGCTCCACCAGTCCTACCGGGCGCAGGCGATGGTCGAGACCGACAAGCTCGTGCGCGCCCTGCGCGCCGAGGGGTTCGCGGCGGTCGTGTCGGGTGCCGGCCCCAGCGTCCTCGTGCTCGCCGATGGTCCGGGCCAGCGCCTCGCCGCCGCCGAGGTCGCCGCGCATACCACAGACACCCCGTGGGACGCGCGGATGCTGGCGGTCGATGTGCGCGGTGGTATGGTGAGGGACCATACGGAGGGTTCCACACCTTTGTGATCTGAGCCTCCGTCGCAATTCTGCGAATCACCGCGAACACCCCTGATCCATACCCCGTGCCGTCGGCCGGACGCGTGTGGCAGGTGGATGGCGCCCGCCGTGGACGGCGCTGGACGCGGTTCTGACATATCCACCGTTTAAGAGGAGCACTCGTGGAGTCCAACTCCGAGAACCTGACGATCGACGAGACCGTCGACGCCCCGACCGAGGAAGCGGCCGAGCAGCAGGATGCCGTCGTGGAGACGCCCACCGAGGCGGCTGCCCCCGCTGAGGAGACGCGCGCCGAAGCCGCGGCATCTGACGCCTCGGACGTTGCTGCTGCCGAGGCGGACGCCCCGGCGGAGGCCGTGGAGACCGCCGAGGCCGCGGCGCCCGCCGAGGCCGCAGCGCCCGCGGAGCCCGCAGCGCTCGCGGAGAAGCCGGCGAAGGCGCCGCGCAAGCGCGCGCCCCGCCGCGCCAAGAGCACCGATGTCCCGGCCACCGACGAGGCGCCCGCCGCGGAGACCGCTGCGTCCGACGCGCCCGCGGAGACCTCCGCGTCCGACGCGGAGGCGCCCGCCGCGGACGTCGTCTCGGCAGAGGCCGCGTCGACCGCCGACGAGACGGCTCCGGCCGCCGATGCCGCCGAGGCGACCGCCGACGCAGAGACCACCCCGGCGGAGACCACCGAGGCGCCGAAGAAGCCGGCGCGTGGCCGTGGCCGCGGCCGCAACGCGAAGAAGGACGCCGAGACCGAGGCCGCTCCGGGCACCGACGCCCCGGCCGAATCCGCCGACGCTCCGGCTGCCGAGGGCGCTTCCGAGACGCCCGCCGAGCAGGCGCCGGACGCCGAGGCATCCTCCGACGACTCGTCGAAGACCGATTCCGGAGAGGGCGACGGCGAGTCGTCCGGCCGTTCGCGGAGCCGGTCGCGCAGCCGCAACCGCAACCGCAACAAGGACAACGCCCAGGGCAACCAGGGTCAGGCCGGCCAGAATCAGGGCGGCAACCAGAACCAGGGCGCGGGTCAGAACCAGGGCGGCAACAACGGCCCGGACGACGACGACGCGCCCGGCCAGAGCGGCCGTGGCCGCCAGCGCAACAAGCGGCGTGGCCAGGGCGGGGGCGGCGACGAGTTCGAGACCGAGATCAGCGAGGACGACGTCCTCATCCCGATCGCCGGTGTGCTCGACGTCCTCGACAACTACGCCTTCGTCCGCACGACCGGCTACCTCCCCGGCCCGCAGGACGTCTATGTCTCGCTCGGCCAGGTCAAGAAGTACAACCTGCGCAAGGGCGACGCCGTCGTCGGCGCGATCAAGCAGCCCCGCGAGGGCGAGCAGTCGAGCCGGCAGAAGTACAACGCGCTCGTCAAGGTCGACTCGATCAACGGCCTGTCCGTCGAGGACGCCGCCGGCCGCGTCGAGTTCGGCAAGCTGACGCCCCTGTACCCGCAGGAGCGCCTGCGCCTCGAGACCGGCCCCGAGAAGCTGACCCAGCGGATCATCGACCTCGTGGCCCCGATCGGCAAGGGACAGCGCGGTCTCATCGTCGCGCCGCCCAAGGCCGGCAAGACGATCGTGCTGCAGCAGATCGCCGGCGCGATCGCGCAGAACAACCCCGAGGTCCACCTCATGGTCGTGCTCGTCGACGAGCGTCCCGAAGAGGTCACCGACATGCAGCGCACGGTCAAGGGCGAGGTCATCGCCTCGACGTTCGACCGTCCCGCCGAGGACCACACCACGGTCGCCGAGCTCGCGATCGAGCGCGCCAAGCGTCTCGTCGAGCTCGGCCGCGACGTCGTCGTGCTGCTCGACTCGATCACGCGCCTCGGCCGCGCCTACAACCTGTCGGCTCCGACGTCGGGACGCGTCCTGACCGGTGGCGTCGACGCGTCGGCGCTGTACCCGCCCAAGCGCTTCTTCGGCGCGGCGCGCAACATCGAGAACGGTGGTTCGCTCACGATCCTCGCGACGGCGCTGGTGGAGACCGGGTCGAAGATGGACGAGGTCATCTTCGAGGAGTTCAAGGGCACGGGCAACAGCGAGCTGCGTCTGTCGCGTCAGCTGGCCGACAAGCGCATCTTCCCCGCCGTCGACGTCAATGCCTCGTCGACGCGTCGCGAAGAGATGCTGCTCTCGTCCGACGAGGTCAAGATCACCTGGAAGCTGCGCCGTGCCCTCGCCGGGCTCGACCAGCAGCACGCGCTCGGCGTCATCCTCGACAAGCTCAAGGAGACGCAGTCCAACGTCGAGTTCCTCGTTCAGATGCAGAAGTCGATCCCGGCGCCGACCACGCACTCGGGCGGGCACGACAACAGCATCCGCTGATCGTGTTCGAGTCGGTCCGAGGGCTGCTCGACGAGCACCGCGCGGTTCAGGAGGAGCTCTCCGATCCCGCGGTGCACGCCGACGCCGCGCGCGCCAAGCGCGTGAACCGGCGCTACGCCGAGCTGTCGCGGATCGTCGCGGCCCACGACGCGTGGGTCGCGGCATCCGACGACCTCGCGGCGGCTCGCGAGCTCGCCCGTGAGGACGACGCGTTCGCGGCGGAGGTGCCGGCCCTCGAGGAGGGGCTGCGCGAGGCGCAGGAGCGCCTGCGTCGCCTGCTCATCCCGCGCGATCCCGACGACGCCCGCGACGTCATCATGGAGATCAAGCAGGGCGAGGGGGGAGCGGAATCCGCTCTGTTCGCCGCCGACCTGCTGCGGATGTACATGCAGTACGCCGCCTCGCGCGGCTGGAAGACCGAGCTGCTCGAGCGCAACGAGTCCGACCTCGGCGGGTACAAGGACGTTCAGGTCGCCATCAAGGGATCCTCCTCCGACCCGTCGCAGGGAGTGTGGGCGCACCTGAAGTACGAGGGCGGGGTGCACCGCGTGCAGCGGGTGCCCGCCACCGAGTCGCAGGGGCGCATCCACACCTCCACGACGGGCGTGCTCGTGTTCCCCGAGGTCGATGAGCCCGAAGAGATCACGATCGACCCGAACGACCTGAAGATCGACGTCTTCCGCTCCTCGGGCCCCGGCGGGCAGTCGGTCAACACGACCGACTCCGCCGTGCGGATCACGCACGTGCCCACGGGCATCGTCGTCTCGATGCAGAACGAGAAGAGTCAGCTGCAGAACCGCGAGGCCGGCATGCGCGTGCTGCGCGCCCGGCTGCTGGCGAAGCAGCAGGAGGAGCGGGATGCCGCGGCGTCCGACGCCCGCCGCTCGCAGATCCGCGGGATGGACCGGTCCGAGCGCATCCGCACCTACAACTTCCCCGAGAACCGCATCGCGGATCACCGGACGGGCTACAAGGCCTACAACCTCGATCAGGTGATGGACGGCGCCCTCGGACCCGTCATCGACAGCTGCATCGCCGCCGACGAAGAGGCCCGCCTGGCGGCTCTCGCCGACGACTGACCCTCGCGCTTCCTCGCGCTGGCGCGTCGACTCGCCAGGATCTGCGGGTCCGGTGGCCCCCGCATCCGCCGTTTCTGGCGAGTCGACGGGAGCCGGCGATCAGACTCAGATGTGGTACTCGGGTGCGGTCAGCACCGCGCGGGTGTCCTCGCCCTCGCGGCGGGCACGAGGACGGGCGGGCACGCCGACGAGCACCGAATCGGCGGGGGCGTCCTTCGTGACGACCGCGTTGGCGCCGACGACGCTTCGGGCGCCGATCGAGATCGGACCGAGGATCTTCGCGCCGGCGCCGACGGCGACACCGTCCTCCAGTGTGGGATGCCGCTTGCCGGCGTGACGGGTGCGACCGCCCAGAGTCACCCCGTGGTACAGCATGACGTCGTCGCCGACGACGGCGGTCTCGCCGATCACGACGCCCATGCCGTGGTCGATGAAGAAACGCCTGCCGATCCGCGCTCCGGGATGGATCTCGATGCCCGTGAGCCAGCGGGTCAGCTGCGACCCGGCGCGCGCGAGGAATCGCGCGCGCCGGAGCCACAGCCGGTGCATGATGCGGTACGACCAGACCGCGTGCAGCCCCGGGTACAGCAACGCGATCTCGAGGCCGCTGCGCGCCGCGGGGTCGCGGAGCTTCGCGGCGGCCAGGTCTTCGCGGATGCGTGCTCGGAGCGATCCCATCAGTCTTCGCGCAGGTCCTCGAACAGCGGGGTCGAGAGGTAGCGCTCACCGAACGAGGGGATGATCACGACGATGTTCTTGCCCTCGGCCTCGGGACGCGCTGCGACCTGGAGCGCGGCCCAGACGGCCGCACCCGACGAGATGCCGACGAGGATGCCTTCCTTCTGCGCGACCTCGCGCGCGACGCGGATCGCGTCGTCGAAGGTGACATCCTGCACCTCGTCGATGACGCCCTGGTCGAGGATCGGCGGAATGAAGTTCGGCCCGATGCCCTGGATCTTGTGGGGGCCGGGCTTCCCCTCGGTCAGCAGAGGGGAGTCCTTCGGCTCGACCGCGACCACCTTCACATCGGCGAGGCGCTCCTTGAGCACCTGGCCGACGCCGGTGATCGTGCCGCCCGTGCCGATACCGGCGACGAAGTATCCGACCTGGCCGTCGGTGTCGCGGAGGATCTCCTCGGCCGTCGTGCGGCGGTGGATGTCGGGGTTGGCCTCGTTGGCGAACTGCTTAGCGAGGACTGCTCCCGGCGTCTCGGCGGCGATCTTCTCCGCCTCCGAGACGGCGCCCTTCATGCCCAGCGAAGGGTCGGTGAGCACGAGCTCGGCGCCGTACGCCTTGAGCAGCAGACGGCGCTCCATCGACATCGACGAGGGCATCGTGAGGATGACGCGATAGCCGCGCGCTGCGCCCACCATGGCCAGTGCGATGCCGGTGTTGCCGCTCGTGCCCTCGACGATCGTGCCGCCGGGCTGGAGAGCGCCGGCCTTCTCGGCGGCGTCGACGATGGCGATGCCGAGGCGATCCTTGACCGACGACGCCGGGTTGTAGAACTCGAGCTTGGCGAGCACCGTGCCCGGCAGGCCCTCGCTGACGCGGTTCAACCGCACGAGAGGCGTGTTGCCGTACGCGGTGGTGATGTCGGGGTGGATGCCGTGGGTGACCGGGTCGGACATGTCTGCCTTTCGGGTTTTCGAGCGGATGCCGCGTCGCGGCGGGATCGTCGCCCCAGCCTATTGTCGCCCCTCGCCGTGGGAGCCGAATGTGACGAATCCGCACTCGTGATTAGGCTTGTCGGCGCCATGAGCACCGCGCCCCCTCCCGCATCGACCCTGACCGAGGTCCTGCGTGCCGCGACCGCCGAACTCGAGGCCGCCTTCGTCCCGACCCCGCAGGTCGACGCCGAGCTCCTCGCCGCGCACGTCCTCGGCATCGGACGGGGCGAGCTGTCGGCCGCGGTCTTCCGCGGTGACTCGATCGGCGAGGAAGAGGCCGCGCGACTGGCCGACCTCGTGGCCCGCCGTGCGGCGCGCGAGCCACTGCAGCATCTGACCGGGGTCGCACCGTTCCGCCACCTCGAGCTTCGCGTCGGTCCCGGCGTCTTCGTGCCGCGTCCCGAGACGGAATCGGTCGCGCAGATCGCGATCGACCTGCTGCGTGCTGCCGCGGGCCCCGAGCCCGTCGCCGTCGACCTCGGCACCGGGTCGGGTGCGATCGCCCTGGCGCTGGCGACGGAGGTGCCGCACGCCCGGGTCTTCGCCGCCGAGAATTCCGTCGACGCGTTCATCTGGACGAAGGAGAACTTCGCCCTCGTCGGGGCTTCGAACGCCCGCCTCGCCTTCATCGACCTCGAGCGCGCTTTCCCGGAGCTCGACGGCACCGTCTCGGTGCTCGTGTCGAACCCGCCCTACGTGCCCGACGACGCGATCCCGCGCGACCCCGAAGTGCGGCTGTGGGACCCGCCGGCGGCGCTCTACGGCGGCGCCGACGGCCTGGATGTCGTGCGGACGCTGTCGCGAGTCGGGCTGCGCCTGGTGCATCCCGGGGGCAGCATCGTCATCGAGCACGGCGAGCTGCAGGGGGCCGCGATCCGCAGCATCCTGGCCTCCGACGGGTGGTCGGCAGCGGCCACCCATCCCGACCTCACGATGCGCGACCGCACCACGACCGCCGTCCGCTCCTGAGAGCGGCCGGGGTCCGCCGTACACTGGAGCGGTCATGTCTCCCGTTTTCGACTGCCGCGACGAGACCCAGGTCCTCCCCGGCATGCGCCAGGCGCGCCAGGCCATCGGCCGCGGCGATCTCATCGTCCTGCCCACCGACACCGTCTACGGTGTCGCCGCCGACGCGTTCAGTGCCTCGGCCGTCGCCAAGCTGCTCGCCGCGAAGGGACGGGGACGGCAGTCGCCGCCCCCCGTGCTCGTCGCCGGCATCGCCACGATGCGCGCGCTCGTGGCAGAGGTGCCCGAACCGGTCGAACGGCTCGTCGAAGCGTTCTGGCCCGGCGGCCTGACGATCGTCCTGCCGGCCCAGCCATCGCTGTCGTGGGATCTGGGCGAGACCCGAGGGACCGTGGCCGTGCGGATGCCCGCCGACCGCTTCGCTCTCGAGCTTCTCGAGGAGTGCGGGCCGCTGGCGGTCTCGAGCGCGAACCGCACGAAGATGAACGCCGCCGTCACGATCGACGACGCGGTGCGGATGCTGGGCGACAGCGTCTCGGTCTATCTCGACGGCGGCCCGGCCGCGACCGGCATCGCCTCGACGATCATCGACGCGACGACGCTGGTCGGCTCCGACCCCGCTCCCGTGCGCGTGCTGCGCGAGGGAGCTGTCAGCCGTGAGGCGCTGCGCGACGTGCTCGGAGACCTGCTCGAGCCCGACCCGGAGCCCGAGCACGCCGAGGCGGCGAACCGCACGCCGATGGAGCCCGGCTCCGGGAGCGGTACCGGCGAGACCGCCGGCGGCAGCGTCGCGTGAGGCTCTACCTGGCCACCTTCGTGGTCACGGCCCTCGTCACCTTCGGGCTGACGTGGCTCGTCCTCAAGGTGAGCCTGCGGTACAAGCTCTACCCCGAGATCCGCGACCGCGACGTCCATAAGACGCCGACGCCGCGGCTCGGCGGCGTCGGGATGTTCCTCGGCGCCACGGCGGTCATCCTGACCTCCTCGCAGATCCCGTTCTTCGCGATCTTCTGGGCCAAACCCGAACCGATCTGGGCCATCCTCGCCGCGACCGCCCTCATCGTCGTGGTCGGGGTCGCCGACGACCTGTGGGACCTCGACTGGCTCATCAAGCTCGGTGCGCAGTTCGCCGCGGCGGCCATCGTCGTCGGTTTCGGGGGAGTGCAGATGTACACGATCCCCCTCGGCGGTCAGACGGTCGTGTCGAGCGCCGCGAGCTTCACCATCACGGTGTTCTCGATCGTCGTCGTGATGAACGCCGTCAACTTCATCGACGGTCTCGACGGCCTCGTGGCGGGCGTCGCGCTGATCGCGAACGGCGTCTTCTTCACCTACACCTACCTGCTCGGGCGCGACTTCGGCGCGAGCAGCTACGCGAACCTGGCATCCTTCCTCGCCGTCGTGCTCCTCGGAGTGTGCGCTGGGTTCCTGCCGCTGAACTGGAACCCCGCGAAGCTCTTCATGGGCGACTCCGGAGCGCTCATGATCGGACTGCTCATGAGCTGCTCGGCCATTCTCGTCACGGGCACCCTCGTCCCGGCCACGGGCGACAACGACGTGTTCGGCCGATCGCAGCTGCTGGGTGCGTTCATCCCCATCCTGCTGCCGGTCGTCGTGGTCCTCCTGCCGCTGCTCGACTTCGGGATGGCGGTCATCCGCCGCATGTCGAGGGGCAAGTCGCCGTTCTCGCCCGACCGCAAGCACCTGCATCACCGCATGCTCGACATGGGTCACAGCGACCGCGACGCCGTGCTGATCTTCTACGCCTGGACGACGGTCGTCAGCCTCTCGGTGCTGCTGATGTACATCGGAACCACCGCCGCCTGGCCGGGGGACTACCTCTTCGGCCTCGGCTTCCTCGTCCTCGGCGTCGCCGCGTGCCTCGTCGTGACCTTCATCCCCGCGCGCCCTCAGCGCCCGGCCGTCCCCGTGAAAGAGCCCTCCTCGTGACTGCGAACACCCCCGATCCCGCCGCTCGCCGCCGCATCTCCAGCACGCCCATCCTGCGCGCAGCGCTCACCTGGGGATTGATCGTCGGCGTCGTCGTCGCGGCGGCGCTCGCGCTCGTCGGCGGACTCGTCGCGGGCACGGAGGGCGCGTGGAGCGGTGTGCTGGGCGCGCTGGTCGGCATCGTCTTCCCGGCGTTCACCGCGCTCAGCATCCTGATCGGCAACCACTGGTACGGGCACCCGCAGTGGCTCCAGATCTTCTTCGCCGTCGTGCTCGGCGGGTGGCTGCTGAAGTTCGTCCTCGTGATCGTCGCGCTGCTGCTGCTGTTCCAGGTGGAGTGGCTCGAGCGGGGGATCTTCGCCCTCGCCGTGATCGTGGCGGCGATCGCGTCGCTCGTCGTCGATCTGGTCGTGCTCAGCCGGATGCGGCTCTCGGGGGCCTCGGATGTCGCGCTTCCGACGCGCGACACGATCCAGGATTAGGTCGAGCCGTAACCTTTGGTAGTGTGGGACTACACTCTGCGGCTGGTGTGCAGTGGCGACACTGAGGCCCCGCTGGAGTTGTTCCCCTTCTAACCCTCACCGAGCTAGTCCTGGCTGGCCCGAGAAGCTGGAGCCAATACGTTGACTCAAGCGACGACGATTGTCGCAGCGGCGGCATCGGACAACGAGTTCCACCCGCCGTCCATCTCCGACTTCTTCCCGCCGGCTCTGCTGTTCGAAGGCACGCCCTTCGAATTCACCCGGATCAGCATGGTCCAGGTCATCGCGACCGTGGCGCTGGTGATCTTCTTGGTGGTCGGCACGCGCCGCCTCTCGGTGGTGCCCGGCCGGTTCCAGAGCGTGGTCGAGTTCGGCTTCGGCTTCGTCCGCGACCAGGTCGTGTACCAGGTCCTGGGCGAGAAGGACGGCCGCCGCTTCCTGCCTCTGCTGACGGCGATGTTCTTCACGATCCTGTTCATGAACCTCACCGGCGTCATCCCCGGCATGAACATCGCGGGAACCTCGGTGGCCGGTGCGCCGCTGGTGTTCGCGCTCGTGGCGTACGTCATGTTCATCTACGCCGGCATCCGCAAGCACGGCGTCGGGCACTTCATCAAGAACTCGCTCGTGCCGAGCGGTGTTCCGGTCTACCTGCTGCCGATCATCGCGCTCGTCGAGCTCATCTCGACCTTCATCGCGCGCCCGGTGTCGCTCTTCCTGCGACTGCTGCTGAACATGATGGTCGGCCACCTCATGCTCGTGCTGTTCTTCGCGGCGACCCAGTTCTTCCTCCTGGGCCTCAACGCCTTCACGCCGCTCGCGGCGGGAACGCTCGCGATGGGCTTCGCCTTCACCCTCTTCGAGATCTTCGTCTCGATCCTCCAGGCCTACGTCTTCACGATCCTCACCGCGGTCTACATCCAGCTCGCGGTCGCGGAAGAGCACTGACGAGCAGCTGACCGGCTGCTCGCCCTACGAAAGGAAAACACCAGTGGACGCAACGACGGTTCTCGCCCAGGTCACCGGCAACATCGCGACCGTGGGTTACGGCCTCGCGGCCATCGGCCCGGCCATCGGCCTCGGCATCATGATCGGCAAGACCATCGAGTCGACCGCCCGTCAGCCCGAGCTCGCAGGCCGCCTGCAGAGCACCATGTTCATCGGTGTCGCGTTCATCGAGATCCTCGCGCTGATCGGCATCGTCACGCCGTTCATCTTCAACGCGCTCTGATCCCGACGCGACCCACAGATAAGGAGACAGGATGCTGAACGCTCTTGTCACGCTTGCGGCGGAGGAGGGATCCAACCAGGTCCCGATCCTCCCGGCGGTCTACGACATCATCTGGTCGGCTGTCTGCTTCCTCGTCATCATCTTCGTGGTGGTGCGCTACGCGATGCCGCGCCTGAACACGGTGCTGGACGCGCGCAGCGCGGCCATCGAGGGCAACATCGCCAAGGCCGATGAAGCCCAGCGCAAGGCCGAGGCGGCACTCGAGGAGTACACCGCTCAGCTGGCCGAGGCCCGCAAGGAGGCCGGTGAGATCCGCGACGCCGCTCGCGAGGACGGTCGCAAGATCGTCGCCGAGGCGAAGCAGAACGCATCGGCCGAGGCCGAGCGCCTCACCGCGGCAGCGCACACGCAGATCGAGGCCGAGCGTCAGGCGGCTGTCGTCTCGCTGCGCAGCGAGGTCGGCACGCTGGCCCTCGACCTGGCCGGCGGCGTCATCGGCGAGACCCTGTCCGACGACCAGAAGGCTCAGGCCGTCGTCGACCGTTTCCTCAGCGAGCTCGAGGCCTCCGAGAAGGCGTCGAACTGATGGGCAGCGCGACCACTCAGGCACTCGTCGCGACGACGGCGGCCATCGCCGAGACCCCCGGGCTCACGCTCGACGTGTCCGGTGAGCTGTTCGTCGCCGCGCGGGCTCTGGCGGACTCGCCGCAGCTGAGCGGCGCGCTGACGGACAACGCGGCCTCGCCGCAGGCCCGCGACAAGGTCGTCGGCGACGTGTTCGGTCCGGCCTTCGCGCCGCAGACCGTGTCGCTGCTGCGCACCGCCGTCGCGCAGCGCTGGTCCTCGGTCGACGACTTCGTCGACGCCGTCGAGGAACTGGCGATCCGCGCCGCGGCGGTCGCCGACCAGGGCGACCTCGAGAACGAGCTTTTCGGGGTGCTGCACACCGTCTCGGCCAACCCCGAGCTCGAGCTCGCCCTCGGCAGCCGGCTGGGTGAGGCCTCGGCCAAGGGAGCGCTCGTCGATCGTCTCCTCGAGGGGCGCGCCGGTGCCGCCACGCGGCTCATCGCGTCGGCGATCGTGCAGCGTCCGCGCGAGCGCCGCGTGCGTCAGCTGCTCGAGCGGGCCATCCGCATCGTCTCGAACCAGCGCGGCCGCGTCGTCGCGAGCGTCCGCACGGCGACCTCGCTCAACGATCAGCAGCGCGCCCGCCTCGCCGAGACCCTCTCGAACCGCTACGGCACGCCTGTCGCGCTCAACCTCGTCGTCGACCCCGCGGTCGTCGGCGGGCTGCGCATCGAGATCGGCGACGACGTGATCGACGCGACCGTCGCCTCCCGCCTCTCCGATCTCCGCCAGCGACTGGCGGGCTGACCCACCTCACCGCCCGCAGGGGCGCACCGGCCGGATGCATCCGGACCCTCAGACTCAGGACCGAAGGAACACCATGGCAGAACTGTCCATCAGCCCGGATGTCATCCGTGACGCGCTGAAAGACTTCGTCGCCGCGTACGAGCCCACCGGGGCCGCCGCGACCGAGGTCGGCACCGTCGTCGACGCGGCGGACGGCATCGCCCACGTCGAGGGTCTGCCCGGCGTCATGGCGAACGAGCTCGTCCGCTTCGACAACGGCGTGGAGGGTCTCGCGCAGAACCTCGACGAGCACGAGATCGGTGTCGTCATCCTCGGCGACTTCGCCGGCATCGAAGCAGGCCAGAAGGTCACCCGCACGGGCGAGGTTCTCTCGGTCGGTGTCGGCGAGGGCTACCTCGGCCGCGTCGTCGACCCGCTCGGCAACCCGATCGACGGTCTCGGCGAGATCGCCACGACCGGCCGCCGCGCCCTTGAGCTCCAGGCACCCGGCGTCATGCAGCGCAAGTCGGTCCACGAGCCGATGCAGACCGGCATCAAGGCGATCGACGCCATGATCCCCGTCGGCCGCGGTCAGCGTCAGCTGATCATCGGCGACCGCCAGACCGGCAAGACGGCGATCGCGATCGACACGATCATCAACCAGAAGGCCAACTGGGAGTCGGGCGACGTCAACAAGCAGGTTCGCTGCATCTACGTCGCCATCGGCCAGAAGGGCTCGACCATCGCTTCGGTGAAGGGCGCGCTCGAGGACGCCGGTGCCATGGAGTACACGACGATCGTCGCGGCTCCGGCATCCGACCCCGCCGGCTTCAAGTACCTCGCTCCGTACACCGGCTCGGCCATCGGCCAGCACTGGATGTACGAGGGCAAGCACGTCCTGATCATCTTCGACGACCTGTCGAAGCAGGCCGAGGCATACCGCGCCGTCTCGCTGCTGCTGCGTCGTCCGCCGGGCCGCGAGGCGTACCCCGGTGACGTCTTCTACCTGCACTCGCGTCTGCTCGAGCGCTGCGCGAAGCTCTCGGACGACCTGGGCGCGGGTTCGATGACGGGTCTGCCGATCATCGAGACCAAGGCCAACGACGTCTCGGCGTACATCCCGACCAACGTGATCTCGATCACCGACGGCCAGATCTTCCTGCAGTCCGACCTGTTCAACGCCAACCAGCGTCCCGCGGTCGACGTGGGCATCTCGGTGTCGCGCGTCGGCGGCGACGCTCAGGTCAAGTCGATCAAGAAGGTCTCGGGAACGCTGAAGCTCGAGCTCGCCCAGTACCGCTCGCTCGAGGCGTTCGCGATGTTCGCGTCGGACCTCGACGCCGCGTCGCGTCGTCAGCTGGCGCGTGGTGCGCGTCTGACCGAGCTGCTCAAGCAGCCGCAGTACTCGCCGTACCCCGTCGAGGAGCAGGTCGTCTCGATCTGGGCCGGAACCAACGGCAAGCTCGACACCATCGAGGTCGAGGACGTCCTGACCTTCGAGCGCGAGCTGCTCGACTACCTCAAGCGCAACACGTCGATCCTCGACACGCTGCGTGAGACCAACGTGCTGGGCGACGACACCGTCGCCGAGCTCGAGAAGGTCGTCGACGAGTTCGTGCTCGAGTTCCAGGGCGGAAAGGGCCAGGCCATCAACAAGCCGGGCCACGAGGAGACCGCCGCCGCCGAGGCCGATGACGTGAACCAGGAGCAGATCGTCAAGGGCCGCCGCGGCTGACGCGGAGGACGACACACTTATGGGCGCACAACTCCGGGTCTACAAGCAGAAGATCAGTTCTGCTCAGACGACCAAGAAGATCACGAAGGCGATGGAGCTCATCGCGGCTTCGCGCATTCAGAAGGCGATGGGACGCGTCCGCGCGTCCTCTCCCTTCGCGCGGGCTGTGACGCGTGCCGTCTCCGCGGTGGCGACCCACTCCGACGTCGAGCACCCGCTGACGACCGAGCGCGAAACGATCCGTCGTTCCGCCGTCGTCATCTTCGCCTCCGACCGCGGCCTCGCCGGCGCGTTCAACTCGCAGATCCTCCGTGAGGGTCTCGAGCTGGCCGAGCTGCTGCGGTCGCAGGGCAAGGAAGTGGACTACTACCTCATCGGTCGCAAGGCCGTCGGGTACTTCCAGTTCCGCCGGATGCGGGCTGCGGGGGAGTGGACGGGTGACACCGATACGCCGCACTTCAGCACGGCCGAGCAGGTCGCCGGGGCTCTCCTCGACGCCTACGCTCAGGGTGGCGAAGACGGCGGCGTCGACGAGATCCACCTCGTGTACAACCGTTTCGTCAGCATGATGACGCAGACGCCGGAAGCGGTCCGTCTGCTGCCACTCGAGGTCGTCGAGGCCGATGCCGCGACGGCGGACCAGGCTCCGGTCTATCCGCTGTACGAGTTCGAGCCCGACCCCGAGACGGTGCTCGACGCGCTGCTGCCGGTCTACGTCCAGAGCCGCGTGTTCAACGCGCTGCTCCAGTCGTCCGCCGCGAAGCACGCCGCGACGCAGAAGGCGATGAAGTCGGCGAGCGACAACGCCGACAAGCTCATCACCGACTACACCCGCCTGCGCAACAACGCTCGCCAGGCCGAGATCACTCAGCAGATCGCCGAGATCGTCGGCGGCGCCGACGCTCTGGCGTCGGGCAAGTAAGACCAACCGAAAGAGACAGACATGACCACCGTCACTGCCGAAGCCACGTCGGTCGTCGGCCGCGTTGCGCGCGTCACCGGCCCCGTCGTCGACATCGAGTTCCCGCACGACTCGATCCCCGACATCTACAACGCGCTCAAGACCACGATCACGATCGACGGCGCGTCGACCGAGATCACCCTCGAGGTCGCTCAGCACCTCGGCGACGACCTCGTCCGCGCGATCTCGCTGAAGCCGACCGACGGCATGGTCCGCGGCCAGGAGGTGCGCGACACCGGTGGCCCCATCACGGTCCCCGTCGGCGACGTCACCAAGGGCAAGGTCTTCAACGTCACGGGTGACGTTCTCAACGCCGCCGAGGGCGAGACCATCGAGGTCACCGAGCGCTGGGGCATCCACCGCCAGGCGCCGAGCTTCGACCAGCTCGAGTCGAAGACCCAGATGTTCGAGACCGGCATCAAGGTCATCGACCTCCTCACGCCCTACGTCCAGGGTGGAAAGATCGGCCTCTTCGGCGGTGCCGGCGTCGGCAAGACCGTCCTCATCCAGGAGATGATCCAGCGCGTCGCGCAGGACCACGGTGGTGTGTCGGTGTTCGCCGGTGTCGGTGAGCGCACGCGTGAGGGCAACGACCTCATCCACGAGATGGAGGAGGCGGGCGTCTTCGACAAGACCGCCCTCGTCTTCGGCCAGATGGACGAGCCGCCGGGGACGCGTCTGCGCGTCGCCCTGTCGGCCCTGACGATGGCGGAGTACTTCCGTGACGTGCAGAAGCAGGACGTGCTGCTCTTCATCGACAACATCTTCCGCTTCACGCAGGCCGGCTCCGAGGTCTCCACGCTGCTGGGCCGCATGCCCTCGGCCGTGGGCTACCAGCCCAACCTCGCCGACGAGATGGGTGTGCTCCAGGAGCGCATCACCTCGACGCGCGGTCACTCGATCACCTCGCTGCAGGCGATCTACGTCCCCGCTGACGACTACACCGACCCCGCCCCGGCGACGACCTTCGCTCACCTCGACGCGACGACCGAGCTCTCGCGCGAGATCGCGTCGAAGGGTCTCTACCCGGCCGTCGACCCGCTGAGCTCGACGAGCCGCATCCTCGACCCGCGCTACATCGGTGAGGACCACTACCGCGTGGCCACCGCCGTGAAGCAGATCCTGCAGAAGAACAAGGAACTGCAGGAGATCATCGCGATCCTCGGTGTCGACGAGCTCTCCGAAGAGGACAAGATCGTCGTGTCGCGTGCACGTCGAATCCAGCAGTTCCTCTCGCAGAACACCTACATGGCGAAGAAGTTCACCGGTGTCGAGGGCTCCACGGTCCCGATCAAGGAGACCATCGAGTCGTTCGACGCGATCGTCAAGGGCGACTTCGACCACGTGGCCGAGCAGGCCTTCTTCAACGTCGGCGGTATCGGCGACGTCGAAGAGAAGTGGGCGAAGATCCAGAAGGAGAACAGCTGACATGGCTCTGACGGTCACGCTCGTCTCCGCCGAGGCGGAGGTCTGGTCGGGTGAGGCATCCCTCGTCGTGGCCAAGACCGTCGAGGGCGAGATCGGCTTCATGGCGGGGCACGAGCCGGTGCTCGCCATCCTCGCCGAGGGCCAGGTGCGCATCACGCAGCCGGGCGGCGAGAAGATCGTCGCCAACGCGCAGGACGGCTTCCTGTCGATGGAGGGTGACGAGCTCACCATCGTGGCTGGCAACGCCGCGCTGGCCTGACCCGTACCGCGTCTACGAGAGACCGCACCCTCCGGGGTGCGGTCTCTCGCGTTGAAGGGAGACAACGGATGCTGGTGCTGCTGCCACCCTCCGAGACCAAGCGTGCCGGCGGCACGGGCGCGCCGCTCGACATCGACGCGCTCGCGTTGCCGCAGCTGGCCCCCGAGCGACGGGCCGCGGTCGCTGCCCTCGTCGCACTGTCGGCGGACCCGGATGCCGCAGCGCGGGTGCTGAAGCTCAGCGCCCGTCAGCGGGGCGAGGTCGCGGTCAACGCCGAGCTGACGACGTCTCCGACGATGCCGGCCGTCGACCGCTACACGGGTGTGCTGTTCGATGCGCTGGGCTCGACGAATCTCGATTCCGCCGCACGAGACTGGCTCGGGGAGCACGTGCTCATCCAGTCGGCGCCGTTCGGTCCCGTCGCCGCACTCGACCCGATCCCCGCGTACCGTCTCGCGGCCGGGGCATCACTCCCCGGCATCCCGCCGCTCCGGCGTCACTGGGCTGCCGCAGGTTCCGCCGCGCTGGGGGAGACGAATGCGCCTTTCGTCTTGGATCTGCGATCCGAGGCCTATGTGGCGCTCGCTCCGGTGCCTGCGGCGATGTCGTCGGCCTTCGTACGCGTCGTCTCCGCCGGCGCCGACGGGACGGTACGCGCGCTGAACCATTTCAACAAGCACGCGAAGGGGGAGCTGACCCGCGCGCTCGCGCTTTCGGCGCCGGCGGTGGCGTCGCGAGCCGATCTCGTCGCCTGGGCGGATGCGAACGGGTGGGTGCTGCGCGAGGCAGCGGTATCCGGCGAACTCGAGCTCGTCGTCTGAGTCAGCGGGGACCGGCCGTCACCGTCTCACGCGACAGCCCGTGGTTCGCTAGCATGAGCGGCGACCGACGACGCGAGCGCGTCGTCCAGGTCACGACTGAGGAGGTCGTTCATGTCGGGTTACTACGACGATGGTGCGGGGGCGGGCGCGGTTCTCGCCCTTCTCCTGCTGATCCTTCCCATCATCCTGATCCTCGCGCTCGCGGGCTACATCATCAGCTCGTTCTTCTACATGAAGATCTTCGAGAAGGCCGGTGTGCAGGGCAAGTGGCGAGCGTGGGTCCCGTTCTACCGCGAGATGGTGTTCGCCAAGCTCGGCGACATCTCCCCGTGGGTCATGCTGGGCGCGATCATCGCCACGGGCGTGCTGAGCAACATCCCGGGCATCGGCTTCATCTTCGGCTACCTCGCGATCATCGCTCTCGCTCTGGCGAGCGTTCGCGTGGGCCAGAAGCTCGGCAAGGACTGGCCGCTCGTGCTGCTCTACATTCTTCCGGGCATCGGCGGCTTGATCTGGCTGGGTATCGCAGCCTTCTCGAGCTCGCCGTGGAACCCCAACGTGCAGCCTTCGCCGTGGCGCACCTCGTTCCTTCGCGACACGACCGTCTGGCAGGGGATCCCCGTTCAGCCCGATGGCGGAGCAGCTCCTGCAGCCGGCGCCTACGGTGCCCCCGGCGCCGGATACGCTCCGCCCGCGGCCCCCAGCACCCCGCCGGCCGGCTCGTACCCGCCGCCCGCTGCTCCGCCGGCACCTCCGGCCGGTGCCTACCCGCCGCCGGCAGCACAGCCGCCCGTCACGCCGCCGACCACCGAGCCTCCCGCTCCGGACGCCCCGCGGCAGTGAGCACCCGAGGAGCCCTCGTCGAAAGACGGGGGCTCCTCCTCGTCTCGGCCGTGCACACCGTGCCCCGGGTCTACGGTGGAAGGATGGACGACGCAGTGCAGACCCGGCGACTCGGAACCTCCGGCCTTCTCGTCTCGGCCGTCGGGCTGGGATGCAACAACTTCGGTCGGCGGGGGACGCCCACACAGACGCTGGACGGCACGGTCGCCGTGCTGGATGCCGCCTTCGACGCCGGCATCACCTTCTTCGACACCGCCGACATCTACGGCGGGGAGCCAGGCCTGTCCGAGACTCTGATGGGCGAAGCGCTGCGCGGGCGCCGTGACCGCGTCGTCGTGGCCACGAAGTTCGGCCACAGTGCGGTGGACCTCGGTCTGCCCGGCGCCAAGGGGTCGCGCGTCTACATCCGTCGAGCGGCTGAGGCGTCGCTCGAGCGTCTGCAGACGGACTGGATCGATCTCTATCAGCTGCACACGCCCGACCCCGAGACGCCCATCGAGGAGACGCTCGACGCGCTGTCGGAACTCGTTCGCGAAGGGAAGATCCGTTACATCGGCCATTCCAATTTCGCGGGGTGGCAGATCGCCGAGGCGGAGGCGGTCGCACGCGCCCGCGGGGATGTGCCGTTCGTCTCCGCGCAGAATCACTACAGCCTGCTCGCGCGCGCCGCCGAGCGAGAGGTGCTGCCGGCCGTCCGACACTTCGGCCGTGGCTTCCTGCCGTACTTCCCGCTGCACAACGGCCTGCTGACCGGGAAATTCACGCGGGATCACATTCCCGCCGACACGCGTGTCGCTCGGGAGCGGCGTCACCTGTGGGAGAACGCGCCGTGGGATGCCATCGAGGCCTACCGCTCGTTCTGCGATGAGCGGGGCATCACGATGGTGCAGGCGACCTTCGGCTGGCTCCTGGCGCAGCCCGCGCTGAGCAGCGTGATCGCCGGCGCGACCTCTCCCGAGCAGGTGCGCTCGAACGCCGCGGCGGCCTCGGCGTGGCAGCCCAACGCCGATGAGTTGGCGACGATCGACTCGCTCTTCCCGCTTCCGTCGGACCCCGCCGCGGGCTGACGGAATCCCGCACCACGGGTGCGTCCACTAGAGTGTGACACGCCCATCCGTCGACGAAAGAAGAGTGACAGCGTGCCCGACCCCACGACCCAATCCCGGATCGTGGACGTCCCGTCCGGTGCGATCGAACTCCGGTGGGCCGCCGCGACCGACACCGGACGTCGACGCGACAGCAACCAGGATGCCGTTCTCGCGCAGTATCCGCTGTTCATCGTCGCCGACGGCATGGGCGGACACATCGGCGGCGAGATCGCCAGCGCGAGTGCCGTCGATCGTCTCCGTGGTGTCGCCGATCGCGGCGTCGTCACTCCCGAAGACATCGAAGAGGCTCTCGAGCGGGCCGTCGGCGACATCGCCGATCACCCCGAGACGACCGACGACGGAACCGGCACCACCGTCACCGGCGTGTACCTCGACATCGTCGACGGCGAACCGCAGTGGACGACTTTGAACATCGGCGACTCGCGGGTCTACCTCCTGCGCGACCAGGCGATCGCTCAGGTCACGACCGACCATTCCGTCGTCCAGGAGCTCGTCGCCGCGGGGCGGCTCAGCCCCGAGGAGGCGGAGCAGCACCCGTACGGGAACGTCATCACGCGCGCCGTCGGGCCGAGCGACGGTGTCACTCCTGATTACGTGCGTCTGGATGTCGTCGACGGCGACCGGTTCGTCATCTGCAGCGACGGGCTCACGAAGGAGCTGACGGACTACGGAATCCTGCATTTCCTGCTCGAGAACCCCGATCCCGCTGCGGCGGTCTCGGCGATGATGACCGCCGCGCTCGAGAACGGCGGTCGCGACAACGTGACGATCATCGTGCTCGACGCGCACTTCCGCAGCGCCGACGACGCCTCCTCCCCGAACGCGGACTGAACCCGGCTCTCCACCTCCTGCGCCATCAGTATGGTGGCACCACGAGTGCGTTGCTTGACTCGGACGCGTGCATCCGACCGTCCCCTTCGACGACCCGATCCGGCTGCCGCCGCCGCGGCCTGAGACACGGCGTCCGCCGCTCCCGGTGTGGGCGCTGGCGGTCCCGGTGGCGGGTGCCGTCCTCCTCTGGCAGATGACGGGGTCGCCGACGGTGCTGTGGTTCGCGGCGCTCGGGCCCCTCGTCGCGGTCGCGTCGCTGCTCGACGGGATGCGCGTGGCGCGTCGAGAGCGGCGCAGCTCCGCGGGGAGCGCCGCTGCCGGCCTGCTGTCCGCTCACGTCGAGCTGGACGAGCGCCACGCACACGAGCGCGCCGACCGCTGGCGCACGACGCCGGATGTCGCCCGACTCCTCGCCGCCCCCGACGACCTGTGGCGTCCGAGGCCCGCCCGCGACCTGGTGGTCGTGGGATCGGGCGACGCGCCGTCGCGCACGCGTGTCGATGGTGACGCGCCGCCGGAGTTCCGGCAGGCCGCCGCCACCGTGCGCAACGCGCCGGTCACGGTCCCGCTCACGGCGGGGATCGCGGTCGTCGGGCCCGCGGCGCCCGCGGCGTCGATCGCGCGAGCTCTCGTGCTGCAGATCTGCCTCGTCCATGGGCCGGGCGAAGTCTCGCTCGTCGCCGCGGCCGAGGACTGGGCCCGAGAGCTCCCGCACGCGTCGGTGCTCGCAGGATTGCGGCTCTGGTGGGGGTCAGGGGCGCCACCCGCGGATGCCGACATCGCGATCGTGTGCGTCGACTCGGTTGCCCCGCCCCCGCAATGCGCCGCCGTCGTGCGAGTCTCCGGCGTCGACGAAGCGGTGCTGGGGTATGGCGGTTCCTCCTCGGTGCTGCGTCCGGAGACGATCGGCCGGGCCCAGGCGACGACGGTCGTCGCGCTGCTCCGCGAACGGGCCACCGCGGTGGGCGGCGACGACGTGACGCCACTGCCTTTCGACGATCTTCCTCGCCCCGGCGGCGCGGGGATCACCGCGGTTCTCGGAGCCGGCCGCGGCGGTCCTGTGATCGTCGATCTCGTCGACGACGGGCCGCACGCGGTCGTGGTGGGGGCTACCGGTAGCGGGAAGAGCGAGCTGCTCGTGACCTGGATCGCGTCGCTCGCACGGGCCTCGCCGCCGTCGCGCGTGAATTTCCTGCTCATCGACTTCAAGGGCGGTCGGGCTTTCGACGCGTTGACGTCGTTGCCGCACGTGGCAGGCGTGGTGACGGATCTCGACGACCGGAACGCTGTGCGTGCGATCGAGAGCCTCGCCGCCGAGGTGCGGCGTCGGGAACGCGTCCTGGCCGAGCTCGGGGCACGTGACATCGCCGAGGCGTCCGATGCGCTGCCGCGGCTGGTGGTCGTCGTCGACGAATACGCCGCGCTCACGGCCGCTCACCCCGCGATGCACGACGTGTTCGCCGACATCGCCGCACGCGGCCGCGCGCTCGGGATGCATCTCGTGCTGGCGACGCAGCGTGCGGCGGGGTACCGCGAAGCGGTGCTCGCCAATGCGCCGCTGCGGATCGCCCTGCGTGTGGCCGATGGCGCGGAGTCGCGCGCCGTGCTCGGGTCGGCGGAGGCTGCGGCACTGCCCGGTGGACGCGCGGACCGCGGTGCCGCGCTGGTGAAGCGTCCGGCGGACGCGCAGCCGCACCTGCTGCGGGTGAGTCTGTGTCCTCCCGAGGCCATTGCGGACATCGCTCGAGCCGCCGCGGGAGCGACTCCGGCCCGTCGCCCCTGGCTGCCGCCGCTGCCCGCTCACATCGCGCTGGCCGAGGTGCGGCGGGAGGGGGCCCTCGTTCTGGGTGTGGCCGACGAGCCGGCAGAGCAGCGTCGGCGCGTCGTGGTCCTCGACGGACGTGCGCCGGGAGCAGGGGTGCTCGGACGCGCGGGGTCGGGGCGCATGACGCTCCTGCGAACCATCGCGGCACAGGTGCCCGCCGACCGGCTGTGCTGGGTACCCGGCGACCTCGAGGCGGCGTGGGACGTCGTCACCGCGCTCGATGACGTTCCGGAGGGCTGGGTGGTCGTCGTCGACGATCTCGACCGCCTGCTCGCGGCGTTGCCCGACGACTACAGCGCCGCCGCGGCGGCGATCCTGGAACGCGTCGCGCGCGACGCTCGAGCCCGCGGCATCCAGTTCATCTGCGCGGCGCAGCGGATAACGGGAGCCGTCGGGAGGATCATCGACCTTCTGCCCGATCGTGCGGTGCTCACAGCGGTCTCGCGGTCGGAGCACGTCTCGTTCGGCGGTGACCCATCGCACCACGACCCGTCGGCGCCGGCGGGGCGGGGGAGATGGGGTGGTGCGCTCGTCCAGTTCGCCGATCCCGGCGACGTTCCTCCGCCGCGCGGCGAGGCAGCGCTCCCCGGTGTGTTCGAGCCGAGCTTCGCCACAGCGTTCGTGGCACCGCCCACGGGCGCCACGCAGGCGGTGCTCGACCACTGGCGCAGTCGCGGCCTCGAGGTCACTTCTGTGGAGCAGACGACGTCCCTACGCCCGGGGAGGGTCGTGTGGGGCACCCCTGAGGCATGGATCGGTCGCTGGCGCGGCGCGGCGGCAGGCGCGCAGACGCGGGTTCAGCTCGTGGTCGACGCCGCCTGCGGGTCCGAGCTGCGGCTCGTGACGGGCAGCCGGCGGTTGCCGCCCTACGCCGTGCCGGGCCGCGGGCGCGCGTGGGTCATCGACACGCGGACGGATCGTGTCCGCCGGGTCGTCCTGCCTCTCAGCCCAGCGCGACGGCCAGCGAGCCTGCCGTGAGATCGTGCGCTGCTGCCACGCCCTCGTTCACGACCTGGCCCGCGGCGGTGTTGAGTCCGGCCGCGAGCGCCGGGTCGGAACTCAGCGCCCGGCGCCAGCCGTGGCGGGCGATCTGCCGCACGTAGGGGAGTGTCGCGTTCGTGAGAGCTGAGGTCGAGGTGTTCGGTACGGCGCCGGGCATGTTCGCGACGCAGTAGAACACCGTGTCGTGCACGCGGAAGGTGGGGTCGGCGTGGGTCGTCGGCCGGGTGTCCTCGAAGCAGCCGCCCTGGTCGACGGCGATGTCGACCAGCACCGAACCCGGTCGCATGCGTGCGACGGTCTCGTTGCGCACGAGCTTGGGGGCTTTGGCGCCGGGGATCAGCACCGATCCGATCACGAGATCGGAAGCCACGACCGCGCGTTCGAGATCGAGCGGGTTGGAGGCGGCGGTCTTGACCCGCCCCTGGAAGTGGTCGTCGAGGAAGCGGAGGCGCTGGATGTTGGTGTCGAAGATCGTCACGTCCGCGCCGAGGCCGGCCGCGATGTATGCGGCGTTCGCGCCGGCCACTCCGCCGCCGATGACCGTGACCGCGGCGGGCCGGGTGCCGGGGACACCGGACATGAGCAGGCCGAGACCGCCGGCCGAGCGGAGCAGCGTGGAGGCGCCCACCATCGGGGCGAGGCGGCCGGCGACCTCGCTCATCGGTGCGAGGAGCGGCAGGCCCCCGCCGGGGAGCTGCACGGTCTCATAGGCGATGGCGGTGATGCCGCTCTCGACGAGCCGTTCGGTGAGCGGGCGGTCGGCCGCGAGGTGCAGGTAGGTGAACAGGACCAGGTCATCGCGGAAGCGGTGGTACTCGCTCGCGATCGGCTCCTTGACCTTCAGCAACAGCTCGGCGCGCGCCCAGACCTCGTCGGCGTCGTCGAGCAGCACTGCTCCGGCGTCGGCGTACTCCGAATCGGGCAGCGACGAGCCCTCGCCGGCACCGCGCTGGACGAACACGTCGTGGCCGTTGACGACGAGGTCGTGCACACCCGATGGTGTGAGCGCAACGCGGTACTCGTTGTTCTTGACCTCGCTGGGAACGCTGATGCGCATGGCAGTCCTTTCTGCGCTCCCTCGTGAGGAGCCGCTACACCGTCGGCCGGATGATGCCGACGTTCTGTCCGCCGCCGAGCACGGTCAGCGGAAGATGAGAGATCACGCGGGCCACGGGTGCGGCCTCGAGGGCGCCTGCCCGCACCAGCAGGGTGAGCGCGATCGCCGACGCGGCGCGGCCGTTGCCGTCGAGCACCTTGAGGGCCACCGTGGTCCCGTCGGGGGCCACCATGACGAGCACGCCCTCGGCGCCCGTCTTCGCGAAGACTCCGAGTCTCTCGATCGCGACGGTGTCGGGTCGCCCGGGACCATCGATCGTCCAGGGATTCTCGCGAACGGCCCGGACGAGGGCACCAGCCATGCGGTGCAGTGCGAACGGCGAACGCTCGCTCGCGGTGCCGATGCGCTGGATCGCGCGCCCGAGCGCGATGAGGCTCATCGCGTAGACGGGGGCGCCGCATCCGTCGATCGCCATCGCCGAGGCCTTCGTGCCGGTCAGTCGTTCGATGACCTCCCGCGTGTGCACCTGAAGCGGATGCTCAGGGTCGAGATACGTGGCGGTGTCCCAGCCGCTCGCGACGCACGCAGCCAGCATCGCGGCGTGCTTGCCCGAGCAGTTCATGCGGATGCGGGTGGGGGTGCCGAGTTCCCGCACGATCTCGTCGCGCGTGGCGGTGTCGCCGGGCCAGGCCGGTGGGCAGCCGAGATCGTCCTCGCCGAGGCCTGCGTCGTTCAGGATGCCGCGGACGACCGCGACGTGCCGATCGGTGCCGGAGTGGCTGGCGGTGGCCAGGCCGAGCCGTTCCCCCTCGAGCGAGGCTCCGGCGGTCATGCTGGCGAGTGCCTGCAGGGGCTTGAGGGTCGAGCGCGGCAGGATCGGTGCGTCTACGTCGCCGAGGGTGCGGATCGGGCTGCCGTCGGCTCCCAGGACGACCGCTGCGCCGGCGTGACGGGACTCGATGAAACCGCTGCGCTCGACGACCGCGAGCTCGACGGCGGCGGGAACGGCGAAGGTCTGCGGCACCCCGACAGCCTACCGTCGCGGGCCCCGCCGTGCCGCGTGTCAGACTGTCTGCATGTTGGGTGAGCACCGCTATTCCGTCCGGGCCGAGTGGACCGGGAATCGCGGCACCGGAACGAGCGGCTACCGAGACTACGACCGGGCCGTCACGCTGAGCATCGACGGAAAGCCGTCGCTCGCGGCGTCGAGCGACAAGCCGTTCCGCGGAGACCCGACCCGGTGGAACCCGGAGGATCTGCTGCTCTCGGCGCTCTCCGAATGCCACCTGCTGTCGTACCTTCACGCGTGCGTGACGGCGGGGGTCGTCGTCGTCTCGTACACCGATGACGCGACGGGAACGATGCGTGAGGACGGGCGGGGTGGCGGCGCGTTCGCGGAGGTCGTCCTGCGACCCCGGGTCGTCGTCGCGGAGGCCTCGATGCGAGAGGCGGCGCTCGAGGCGCACGCTCAGGCGAATGCCTGGTGCTTCATCGCGAACTCGGTGAACTTCCCGGTGCGCCACGAGCCGACGATCCTCGTCTCGGGCGAGGAGTGACCTGTCTGGTCAGCGGCGTTCGTGCGGCAGAGCCTGCTTGATCCGCTCGACGGTGTTCTGCGGCGGGGCTTCGTTGTAAGCGCCTGCCAGCTCCTGACCTGACAGGGCGTGGATGGCAGCCATGATCTCGTCGGTGGCGTTGCGGCGGGCTCGACCGGAGTCCGCCGAACCGTGGTGGCTGAGGTCGAGTGGCTCGCCGAAGCGGACGGTCACCCGCGGACGGAGCCGCGGGAACTTCGCCCCGACGGGCATGATGTCGCTCGTCCCGATGAGTCCGACGGGGATCACCGGTGCGCCGGTCTGCAGCGCGAGGAAAGCGACACCGGTGCGCCCCTTGTAGAGGCGGCCGTCGAGAGAGCGCGTGCCCTCGGGGTAGAGCGCCGTCGACCATCCGGCGTCGAGCATCTTCTTCTGCTGGTCCAGGGCATCGAGCGCGGCTTGGCCTGCTCCGCGGCGTACCGGGAACGCGCCTGCAGCGTAGAAGAACTCGCGCGACAGCCACCCGCGGAATCCGGTCCCGTCGAAGTAGCTCGACTTCGCGAGGAACCGCACCGGGCGTGGCGACGCCATGGGGATCACGAAGGAGTCGATGAAGGAGAGGTGGTTGCTCGCCAGGATGACGGCGCCCTTCCGGGGGAAGTGCTCGCGTCCTTCGATGCGCGGCCGGTAGATCATGCGAGCCAGCGGTGCGAGCACCCACCGGCCGATCACGTAGGTGAGACCGATTCCGGGGACTGCTTCGACGGCGGCTGCGGCTTCGTCGTGCTCGCCGGGCTCGCCGGACTGCGGCTCGGTTGCGTCAGCGTTCACCAGACGAGGCTACTGCGGAACGCATAACTGCGCGGACATGTTGTGCGAGCGCACACGACCGACGTGGGCGGGCGAGGCCGTATCGAGTACGGATCGTCAGAACGGTGGAGCTCCCGGTCCGGGTGGACCCGCGGTCGTGAACGCCATCAATGGTGGTGGTGCGTCTTCGCGGTAGATCCGTCCGGTGGGTGAGGTCCAGACGAGCAGGCCGCCCGGGAGTTGTCGGACTCGCCAGCGGGTGTGGTGTTTGACGTCGTGGTGTCTCTTGCAGAGGTTGGCGAGGTTGCACACGTGCGTCGCACCGCCGTCGGAGGCAGCGATTGTGTGGTCGAGCTCGCAGCGGATCGCCGGTTGCCGGCATCCGGGGAACCGGCAGTGCCGGTCGCGGGCCCGCAGCAGTCGCACCATGGCGGCGGTCGGCCGGTAGGTGTCGCACTCCAGCACGGTCCCGGTGACCGGGTGGGTGAGGAGCCGGTCCCACGAGGTGGCGTTTCCGGCGAGTTCGCGTGCAGTGTTCGCGTCGATGGGGGAGCGACCAGCGAGATCTGCCGGCCCCTCGTCTTGGCCCGTGAGCGTCAGCGCAGACACGGCGACCTGCACGTGCGCCCGGATCGCTCCGAGGGTTCCGTTGCCGTCACCGGTCGCGGTGGGGTCGAGGGCGGGTGTGCCGGCGAGGAGGAGGTCACTGAGCACGTCGGCGCGGACCTGGTCGATCGTGCGGGCATCGTCGACGAACGACGACCCGTCGCGAATCGTCGCATCGGCATCGCGACCGCCACCATTGGCGTCGGCTCGTGCGTCAGGTGCGTCGGCTCGAGCGCCAGCGCCACCGGACGCCGCGTCAGCTCGAGCGCCAGCGCCAGTGCCACCGGATGCCGCGTCGGCCTGATGCCGCGCGCTGATGATCTCGCGCGCCTGCCGCGTCAGCCGGTCGACAATCCCATCCGCGATCACCGTCGGCAGGGTCGCGATGAGATCCGACATCCCATCCGCGCCTGCCTGCACTCGCACGCACCGCCCCGCCGCGGCCTCTTCATGCCGCTCCGTGAACGTCCTCGGGTGCATCCGCTCGGCGATCATCCGCAACGCGTCCCGCACCCGGTTCGGGGTCTCGCCCTCGCACCGCTCGATCGCAAGCCGTTCGAACTCCGCCCGCTCCTCCGCAGGCACCAGGCATCCCGTCTCTTGAATGACCCGCACATGCCCGCGGACGATGCGCCCGTCCTCTCACGCCGCCATCGTCACCGGGTAGTTCTCCACCAGGTCTCGCGCCTCATCGATGCGGCGCTGCACGGTCCGGTCGGTCGCCACGAACACCCCAGCCAGCTCCGCTGCGATTCCGCGCAGCGCCATCTCGCGCGCCTTCACGCGTTCCGACGACCCGGCGGCCTGCTTCTCCGCGAGTACCCCGGCGGCGGCGAGCACCCGAACCTCACGCACCTGGCCAGCCCGAACCACGTCCGCCGCCCCCTCGGCATCCGCGACCAGCATCGCGAGCTCAGCGACATCAGCGTCGCTGCCCATCCCGCCGCTCACCCCGTCATTCGAATGCATGTTCTAATATTGCCACGGGCCTCCGACATCGCCCCGTCACAATCCACAACGCTGACGGAGGACGCCCCGGGTTCTCAGCGCGCACTGATGCTGGTGCGAGAGGATGACAGTTCCGTCTCCCCGATCGAAGAGGTTCTCCGTGCGTCTGCGCCCGTTCGCCGCTCTGTCCGTCGTCGCCGTCTCGGCGCTTGCGCTCGCCGGTTGCGCGGGCGGTGACACGGCCACCGAGTCGCCCAGCCCCAACGCTTCCGGCGGGTCGGAGCAGTGCCTCGTCGACGCCCAGCCGGGAGAGTCCTCCGACAGCATCGAGGTGTCGGGCGCGGCGCCCGAGCTGACGGCGACGGTCGACCCGGGCCTCGAGCCCGCCGAGATCGAGCGGACGCTCACGACCCGCGGCGACGGCGAGGACCTCCACTCGGGCGACCTGGTGTCGGGGTCCTACGCGATCTACGACGGCGCGACGGGCGAACTGCTCGAGCAGTCGCGCGACACCTCGCCCGACGACTCCGGGCTGGTTCCGGTCCTGCTCGACACCCAGCAGTACTCGGTGTTCGTCGCGGCGCTCGAGTGCGCCCCGCTCGGCTCGACGGCGGCTCTGGCGATTCCCGGGTCGGCGTTCGGCGAGGGCCGGACGGCCGTGGTGGTCGTCGCGGAGGGCGTCGAGAAGCTCCCGACTCGGGCGACCGGCGCCGACCAGGCGGCCGTCGACGGCATGCCGACGGTCGAGCTCGCCGACGACGGCGCCCCCACCATCACCCTCCCAGGCACCGACGCGCCGACCGAGGTGAAGCTGGCGAACCTGAAGACCGGCGACGGCGCCACGATCCAGCCCGGCGACACCGCATTCGTGCAGTACACCGGCGTGAAGTGGTCGGACGGCTCGGTGTTCGACTCGAGCTGGGACCGCGGCCAGCCTGCGGCGTTCCCGACGAACGGGGTCGTCGCCGGCTTCCAGCAGGCCCTGGAGGGACAGCAGGTCGGCTCGCAGGTGCTCGTCGTCATCCCGCCGGCCGCGGGTTACGGCGCGCAGGAGGGCAGCGAGCTCCAGAACGAGACGCTCGTCTTCGTCGTCGACATCCTCGGCGTCCAGCGCACGCCCGCGCCGGCCGCAGGCTGAGGTCGCCCGCCGCCGCGCCAATCAACCCGGCACCCCCGCAGCACCTAGGCTGACGGGATGCGTCGCGTCGTCATCCTCGGCTCCACCGGTTCGATCGGGACGCAGGCGCTCGACGTCATCGACTCCCGGCGCGACCGGTTCGAGGTCGTCGGGCTTGCCGCCGGGTCGAACGCGCGGATGCTGGAAGAGCAGGCAGCTCGCTTCGGGGTGACCCGCACCGCACTCGGCGCGGCTGATGCGGAACGTCTCGTCCGTGATGTCGACGCCGACGTGGTGCTCAACGGCATCACCGGGTCGGTCGGGCTGGGGCCCACTCTCGCCGCGCTCGAGTCGGGTCGAACCCTGGCGCTCGCGAACAAGGAGTCGCTGATCGTCGGCGGCGAGCTCGTCACCTCTCTCGCCGCGCCCGGTCAGATCGTCCCGGTCGACTCCGAGCATTCCGCCATCGCGCAGGCCCTGCGGTCGGGCGAGCCCGACGAGGTGCGCCGGCTCGTGCTCACGGCATCCGGTGGGCCGTTCCGCGGCCGCCGGCGCGACGAGCTGGCCGCTGTGACCCCCGCGCAGGCGCTCGCTCACCCCACCTGGGATATGGGACGCGTCGTGACGACCAACTCCGCGACGCTCGTCAACAAGGGGCTCGAGGTCATCGAGGCCCACCTGCTGTTCGGCGTGGACTACGACCGCATCGACGTCGTCGTGCATCCCCAGTCGGTGGTGCACTCGATGGTCGAGTTCATCGACGGCTCCACCATCGCCCAAGCCTCGCCGCCCGACATGCGCCTGCCGATCTCGCTCGGCCTCGACTGGCCGCGCCGAGTCGCGGGCGTCGGCGCTCCGCTCGACTGGACACGTGCGGGCGAGTGGACCTTCGAGCCGCTCGACGACGCAGCGTTCCCGGCTGTCGCCCTCGCCAAGCGCGTGGGCGGAGAGGGGGGAACCTACCCGGCGGTGTTCAACGCCGCGAACGAGCAGGCCGTCGAGGCGTTCCACGCCGGGGTGCTGAGCTTCCTCGGGATCGTCGAGACCGTCGAGCGCGTCGTCGACGCGCACTGTCCGCCGAGCGAGCTCACACGGGAGTCGCTCGCGGAGGCCGAATCGTGGGCGCGGAACGCCGCTGACCGCGCGATCGGTGCGACGCGATGACGGCCGCCGTCAGTAGACGGTGAGGCCTCGCTCCGCGAACTGATCGCGGACCCGCGCGAGCAGCTCGGCATCCGGCGTCGGTCGCCCGGCGAGCGGGTAGGGGATGCCGAGTCGCTCCCACTTCGACGTACCCATCTGATGGAACGGCAGGACCTCGACGCGGTGCACGTTCTGCCATCGGGCGACGATGTCGGCGACGGCGTCGACGTTCTCCACGGCATCCGTGAGTCCGGGCACGAGCACGAACCTGATCCACACGGGCGTGCCACGAGCGGCCAGGCGGTCGCCGAAGTCGATCGTCGGCTGCAGGTCGCGCCCGGTGACCTCGCGATAGGTGTCGGGCAGGCCCGACTTCACGTCGAGCAGGACGAGCGAGACGTCGTCGAGCAGTGCATCGGATGCCGCGCGGCCGAGGTTCCCCGAGGTGTCGATGGCGACGTGGACGCCGAGCTCGGCCGCGGCCCGGGCCAGGCGCGTGACGAAGGCCGCCTGCTGCAGCGGCTCACCGCCGGAGATCGTCAGTCCTCCTCCCGTCGCCCGGAAGACCGGCAGGTACCGGCGCAGACGGGCGACGATGTCATCGAGCTCAGTGATCTCGCCGTCACGCTGACGCCACGTGTCGGGGTTGTGGCAGTACTGGCAGCGCAGCGGGCATCCCGCGAGGAAGAGGGTCATCCTGGTGCCGGGGCCGTCCACGGAAGTGACGAGCTCCCAGGAGTGCACGCTCGCGACATGCCCGGACCGTCGTGCGGCGAGACGGTCGTGACGGGGGTCGCTCAGATCGGCGGTGCAGGCCGCGCCCGGCACCAGGATGGCGGACACGGGACTCAGACTCCCGTGTGGAAGGTGCGGCTGAGGACGTCGAGCTGCTGCTCTCGGGTCAGTCGCACGAAGTTGACCGCGTAGCCGGAGACCCGGATGGTCAGCTGCGGGTACTTGTCGGGGTTGACCATCGCGTCCTCCAGCGTCTCGCGCGTGAGCACGTTGACGTTGAGGTGGTAGCCGTCCGAGGCCATCTGCGCGTCGAGGAGTCCCACGAGGTTGCGGACCCGCTCGTCCGGCGTGCGCCCGAGCCCGCTCGGCGTCACGGTCGTGGTCAGCGAGATGCCGTCCTGGGCCTGGTCGAAGGGCAGTTTCGCGACCGACAGCGCCGCCGCCAGCATCCCGTGCGTATCGCGCCCGTTCATGGGGTTCGCGCCCGGGGCGAAGGGCTGGCCGGCACGGCGTCCGTCGGGGGTGTTGCCCGTGGCCTTGCCGTACACGACGTTCGACGTGATCGTCAGCACCGACTGGGTGTGGACCGCGTCGCGGTATGTCTGGTGCTTGCGGATCATCGACATGAAGTCCGACACCAGCTCGCGGGCGATCTCGTCGACACGGTCGTCGTCGTTGCCGAAGGTGGGGAAGTCGCCGTGGACGAGGTAGTCGACGACGAGACCCGACGCATCGCGCACCGGCTCGACCTTCGCGTACTTGATGGCCGAGAGCGAGTCGGCGGCGACCGAGAGGCCGGCGATGCCGCATGCCATGGTGCGCAGGACGTTCCCGTCGTGCAGCGCCATCTCCAGACGCTCGTAGGCGTACTTGTCGTGCATGAAGTGGATGCAGTTGAGCGCGTCGACGTACGTCTCGGCGAGCCACTCCATCATCACTCGGAAGCGCTCGCGCACGTCGTCGTACCCGAGCACGTCTCCCGAGACGGGGGCGGCGGCCGGCGCGATCTGCTTGCCGCTCACCTCGTCGCGTCCGCCGTTGATGGCGTACAGGAGAGTCTTGGCGAGGTTGACCCGAGCCCCGAAGAACTGCATCTGCTTGCCGACCGTCATCGGCGAGACGCAGCATGCGATCGCCGCGTCGTCACCGCACAGCGCGCGGATGTGGTCGTCGGACTCGTACTGGATCGACGAGGTGTCGATCGAGACCTGTGCGCAGAACTCCTTGAAGCCGTCGGGCAGCGCGTCGGTCCACAGCACCGTCAGGTTGGGCTCGGGTGCCGGGCCGAGGTTGTAGAGCGTCTGCAGGAATCGGAAGGCGGTCTTGGTCACGAGCGTGCGTCCGTCCTCGCCGACACCGCCGATCGACTCCGTCACCCAGGTCGGGTCGCCGGAGAACAGCGCGTCGTACTCGGGCGTGCGGAGGAACCGCACGATGCGCAGCTTGATGACGAGGTCGTCGACGAGCTCCTGCGCCTCGACCTCGGTGAGGATGCCGCGCGCCATATCGCGCTGGATGTAGGCGTCGAGGAACGCGGTGTTGCGCCCGAAGCTCATCGCGGCACCGTTCTGCTCCTTCACCGCCCCGAGGTAGGCGAAGTACAGCCACTGGATCGCCTCGCGGGCGGTGGCGGCGGGCCGGGTGATGTCGAAGCCGTACGAGGCGGCCATCTCGGCGAGTTCGTGCAGGGCGCGGATCTGCTCGGCGTTCTCCTCACGCGAGCGCAGGATGTTCTCCGTCGAGGGGTGCATGTCGAGTTCCGCCCGCTCGACGTTCTTCGCCGCCACGAGCGCGTCGGTGCCGTACAGGGCGACGCGCCGGTAGTCGCCGATGATCCGGCCGCGACCGTAGGCGTCGGGAAGGCCCGTGATGATGTGGCTGCTGCGGGCGCGGCGGACGGCCGGCGGGTACACGTCGAAGACGCCGTCGTTGTGGGTCTTGCGGTAGCGCGTGAAGATCGTCTCGAGGGTCGGATCGACCGGATAGCCGTACGTCTCGAGGGCTCCCTTGACCATGCGCCAGCCGCCGTTCGGCATGATCGCGCGACGCAGCGGCGCGTCGGTCTGCAGACCGACGATCAGCTCGTCCTCGCGCCGGATGTAGCCCGGAGCGTGCGACGTGATCGTCGAGGGGGTGAGGGCGTCGACGTCGTACACGCCGCGCTCGCGCTCCGCCGGGAACATCTCGCTGAGCGTCTGCCAGAGCCCGGTCGTGCGGGCCGTCGGTCCCACGAGGAACGACGCGTCGCCGGTGTAGGGCTCGTAGTTGCGCTGGATGAAGTCGCGGACGTCGATGTCGTCCTGCCACGGGCCCGGGGCGAAGCCCTCCCACGCGGCGGGGACCGCGTCGTCGTCGTGTGCTGTCGTGGTCGGGATGACTGTGCTCATCGTGGGTCCTTCGTCCTGTCGGAAGGCCCGCCGGGGAGCGGGGAAGGCGCTGGTCGTGCCTGCCGCGGCGTGCCTGCGGCCGACGTTACGCCCGGGCCGCAGAGGGTGCGGCGATCGTGCACGGGAGCGACAGGACGGCGGGGGACCGCCGATTTTTCACAGTGGTCCGACCACAAACGCGCTCAGTCGGCGTAGGGCACGGCCCAACTGGGCTCGGGCACCGGCCAGCCGGCATCCCGAAGCGCTCGACGAGCGAGCTCGCGAGCCGAGTAGGGCGTGCGGACTCCGCGGATGTCGCGGTAGTCCTGGTGTCCCGGGCCGGCCCACAGGATCGCGTCGCCCTCTCCGACGAGCGAGACGGCTTCGATGATCGCCTTCTCCGGCGGCGACGACTCGCGGATGTCGGCATCCGGTCGCGCTCGCCGAGCGCCCTCGAGCAGGGTGGCCCGAATCGCGTCGGGATCCTCGAAGCGCGGGTGGTGGTCGGTCACGATCAGGATGTCGCTGCCGAGGACAGCCGTCGCCCCCATGTCGTGCCGCTTGGTCTTGTCGCGATCGCCGTCGGCGCCGAACACCATCACGACGGTCCCGGGGGTCACGCGCCGCACGGCGGCGAGGGTCTTCTCGAACGCGTCGGGGGAGTGCCCGAAATCGACGTACACGGCCGGCCCGCGGTCGCCCGAGACGCGTTGCGTGCGGCCGGGCAGGTGCGCATCGATGCGGTGCCCGTCGAGCACGCGCACGAGCTCGTCCCACGCGTATCCGCCCTCGAGGAGCATGACGATCGCGAGACCGGCGTTCGCGGCCATGTGCCGTCCGATCACCGGAACCGTCGTCGTGAGCTGTCGGCCACCGGACCCGACCAGCCGGAACTCGGTGCCGTCCTGCCGCTCTTCGACGATCTCGACGGTCCAGTCCGCTGTCGCTGCGGGGGTCTCGGCGATCGCCGGAGTGATGATCGTCGTCACGGGGATCTCCGCGCGCGCCACGATCTGCGCGCCGGCGTCGGAGTCGAGGCACACCACCCCGCGTCGCGCCCGGTCCGCGAGGAAGAGCGGCAGCTTCGCCTCGAAGTACTCCGCCATGTCTCGGTAGTCGTCGAGGTGGTCGTGGGTGAGGTTGGTGAACCCGGCGACGTCGAACACCACTCCGTCGACGCGGTGCCGGGTCAGCGCTTGCGCGCTCACCTCGACGGCGACCGCGTCGACGCCGCGCTCGCGCATGAGGGCGAGCAGCGCGTGGAACTCCGAGGCCTCGGGGGTCGTGAGCCGCGACACGATGACGTCGCCCGCGATGTGGCGCTCCGCCGTCGAGGACAGGCCCGTGACGACTCCGAGCTGACCGAGGATCCCCTCGATGAGGTGAGAGACGCTGGTCTTGCCGTTCGTCCCGGTCGTGCCGAACAGCAGGGGGAGACGGTCCTCGCGGCCGGTTCCGTAGACCCAGGCCGAGAGCTCGCCCAGTCGGGCCCGCGGATCGTCGACGACGACGATGGGCAGACCGGCGTCGGCGGCGAGCTCGGCCCCGCGAGTGTCGGTGACGATGGCCGCTGCGCCCGTCGCGGCGGCTTGCGCTGCGAACTCGGCACCGTGCCGGACGGCACCCTGGATCGCGACGAAAGCCTCGCCCGGGCGTAGATCTGCCGTCGCGAGGGTGATGCCCGTCACGGTGACGTCGGTGGCGGCGCCGACGATCCGCCCGCCGACGTGCGCCGCGAGCTCTGTCAGGGAGCGGCGCGGCGGACTCTCGGGGCGGAGGACGGGAGGGAGGTTCGGGGCGTCGGTAGGCATTGCGACCATTGTCTCACCCCGGTTCCGGGGCGGCCGCGTCGATTGACGCGCCCGCCCCGGGTGTGCTCAGGCGCGTCGGCGGGTGATGGCCAGGACGAGCGCTGCGGCCGCGACGACGAGAGCCCCGGCCGAGAGCCAGATGGGCAGAGGATCGGCCGCGGACGAGGATGCCGCGGTCGTCTCCGCGTCGGCCGCATCGGCCGTGTCGCCGGACGAGTGGCCGCCTTCGGAGTGTCCGCCGTGCGCGTCGGCCGCCGCTGCTCCGACGACCACGACGGGAGCCGGGTATTCGAGGTCGTCCGGGTCCTGACCGTCTTCAGCGACCTGCACCCAGGCGGCCTCGCCGGTCTCGCACTGCTGCGTGACGGGGAAGGCGAAGCTCTCGCCCTCGGCCGAGCCGGGGAAGATCACGTTCATGCCGGCAGAGGCTGCGTACGCGTCGGGGATGGGCGCGACCGCCGTGTACGTCACGCGTGTGGGGACGCCGTTCTCGCCCGCCTCGGTCGTGATGGTCCACGCGCCGTCGATGACGGGGGTCGCGCCCTGTGCCTCGGCGGGGATGTCGACGACGAGTGCCGTCGTGGGCGACCCGTCGCAGCCGTGGCTGAACGAGAAGTCGATACGGGTCGAGCCGTTGGCGGCGACCTCCTCCGGCGTCACGTGCACGTGTGCCGAAGCGGCGAGCGGGAGGGCGAGGGCGAGGGCGGCACCGGCGGTCACGCCGACGGCCAGGCGCGCACGGCGGCGCGCGGTCATGGTGCGGGTCATTGTCATCTCTCAGAACATGCGGGCGGCGTCATGCGGCCCGCTACGGGAAGGGGAGGTCACACGGTGGCGACCGGCGGACCCCGCAGTGACAGAGAGAAACGGAGGCGACGTGCCGCCGCGACGCGTTCGCGGCGCGGGACGGGACGGAGCATCGGAGTCAGCGCACGAACCGACGGCGACATCAATCGCACGAACCGCAGGATGCCGCGATGGATGGCGCGCACCATGCGTTCGCCGGCGACGAGCGTGGCGACGGTCACGGCGGCGGCGAGAACATGCGTCGCCGTCATTCCCGAGCTCACGGCGTGCGTATGCGCGAGAGGCGCGAGGGCGGGGAGCCCTCCGCCGTGGGTGTGCGGGACCGGCGCCGTCGGATCAGCGGCACCCGCGATCGAGAAGAAGGTGTGGAACAGGCCCTGACTGGCGAGGACGACCAGGCCGGTGCGCCATGCCGAGGGTGCGCGGCCGACGAGCCAGACGGCCGCGGGCGCCGCGAGCAGCGCCGCGACGACGATGAGCCAGAGCGGCGCCAGACCGCCCGAGATGGTGTGGGCCGTGGCGGCGAAGACGGTGGCGATCGCGGCGGAGGCGGTTCCCCGCAGCGCGCGAGCACGCCGCACTGCCGCACTCTGCGCCCGCTCCATGGTGGGAGTTTACGGCCTGGGCCGATTCAAAGACTCGGCGGGTACTCTGAGCGGTCGTGACCGTCCTCGCTTTCGTCATCGGCGTCGTGCTGCTCGTCGTCGGGCTCGCCGTCTCGATCGCGCTGCACGAGGTCGGGCACCTCGTCCCCGCCAAGCTGTTCGGTGTGCGTGTCGGCCGCTACATGATCGGCCTGGGGCCGACCCTCTGGTCGCGGCGCTTCGGCGAGACCGAGTACGGCGTGAAGGCCCTGCCTCTCGGTGGCTACATCTCGATGTCGGGCATGTATCCGCCGGCACCCGAGGATCCCGAGGCCGCCACCCGGCGCAGCGGTCGCTTCTTCGGGGCGATGGTGCAGGACGCCCGCCTCGCCAACGCCGAGACCCTCGTCGAGAACGACACGCGACCGGCGTTCTACCAGCTGTCGGTGTGGAAGCGCATCGTCATCATGGTCGGCGGGCCGCTCATGAACTTCGTACTCGCGATGGTGCTCTTCGGCATCGCGCTGAGCGCCATCGGACTGCCGAGCGTTTCGACGACGATCGCCGGCGTCAACGAGTGCGTCGTCCCGGCCGGCGTCGAGCGCACGACGTGCGAGCCCGGTGATCCCGTCTCACCGGCCGCGGCAGGCGGCATCCGCCCCGGCGACATCATCGTCGCCGTCGACGGCACCGAGGTGACGGGCTACGTCGAGGCGACCGCGATCATCCAGGCGTCGCCGGGGCGCACGATCCCGATCATCGTCGAGCGCGACGGCGACCGCGTCACGCTGGAGGTCACCCCGATCGCCGCCGAACGCCCCGTGATGGCCGCGGACGGGACGACCGAGGTGAAAGAGGTCGGCTTCGTCGGTATGACGGGAACGCGTATCAACGTGCCGCAGCCGATCTGGACCGGACCGCAGGCGGCGGTCGAGCGGCTCGGCGCCGTCGCGAGCGTCATCTGGCAGCTGCCCGTCAAGGTCTACGAAACCGGAGTCGCCCTCGTCACCGGTGGGGAACGCGATCCCAATGGGCCGCTGTCGGTCGTCGGCGCCGGGCGCATCGCGGGCGAGGTCGCCGCGACCGACGCGCCGGTTCAGGACCGCGCCTTCCAGGTGCTGAGCCTGCTCGGCTCGCTCAACATCGCGCTGTTCATCTTCAATCTGCTGCCCCTGCTGCCCCTCGACGGCGGACACGTCGTGGTGGCCCTGTGGGACGGGATCAAGCGCGCCTGGGCGAAGCTCTTCCGCCGCCCGCGTCCGCGACCGGTCGACGCCACGAAGCTCGTGCCCGTCACCTTCGTCGTCGTGATCGGGCTCATCGTCATGGGCGGGACCCTGATCCTCGCCGACGTCTTCAACCCGATCTCGATCCTCGGCTGACGCCCTCGCCGCCGGTGCGGCGGCGATCAGGCTGGGACGGGCTCGACCGCGAATCCGATGAGCCGCTCGAGTGTCGGCAGGCCATCGCGGGACAGGATCGACTCGAGGTGCCCCTGCACCGACGCATACGCGGGACCGCGTAGCGCGTACACGTCACCCGACGACGGGTCGGCCGCGATCTCGGTGTCGCCGAGGCGGTCGGTGCCGGGAGCGACGCGCGCCGTGAACGTGTTGTAGAACCCGATGGATGCCGGCTGCCCGAACACATCCACGCTCTTCTGCAGGCCCTGATGGGGCGACGCGAGAGGGGCCAGCGCGATGCCGAGCCGGTCGGCCAGGATCTGGTGGCTGAGGCAGACCGCGAGCAGCGGAGTGCCCGCGTCGGCGCGCCGGCCGACGAGCTCTCGCATGCGGGCGATGCGAGGGCTCGCGCCGTCGCGCGGATCGCCTGGGCCGGGACCGAAGACGACGAGGCCGGCCTCGTCGACCGCGGCATCCGTCACCTCGTGCCAGGGAGCGATGCGAACGGTGAACCCGAGGTGGTGCAGCTGGTGTCCGAGCATCGTGGTGAAGCGGTCCTCGGCGTCGACGACCAGCACCTCGCGGCCCGCGTACGGCCCGCCCTCGGCGGCCTGCGGGTCGAGCCAGAACTGCGCGAGACGCGCGTTGCGCGAGGAGAGCAGGGCCGCGATGGTCGGATCGTCGCCGAGCCGCGGGCGGTGCGCGGCCGGCGCGTCCTCGTCGACGGCCGTCGTGTCGGCGATCGCCGCGGGCGCTTCGTCGCGGTCGACGGCGCCGATCGCGCCCAGGACGCCGGCCGCCTTGCCGTGGGTCTCGCCCACTTCGCCCGCCGGGTCGGAGTGCCGCACGAGCGTCGCGCCGACCGGCACGCGCAGCCGGCCGTCGACGAGGTAGGCCGTGCGGATCAAGATGGGCGCATCGAGGTCGTGGCCGCCGCCGGCCGCGGGCGTGAACAGGGCCGCGACGCCGGAGTAGTACCCGCGGGGCGTGCGCTCGTGCCGCGCGATCACGGTGCACGCGTTCTGCATGGGCGAGCCCGTGACGGTGGGGGCGAACATGGTCTCACGGAGGATGTCGCGGGGATCCATCGTGCTCGAGCCGCGCAGCATGTACTCGGTGTGGGTGAGGCGCGACATCTCCTTCAGATGCGGCCCCGTGATGCGACCCCCGTCCGAGCAGACGGCCGACATCATCTTCAGCTCCTCGTCGACGACCATGAACAGTTCCTCGGTCTCCTTGGTCGAGGAGAGGAACTCCGTCAGGGTCTCGGCCGTCGCGCCGCCGCGAGGGTGCCGGAAGGTGCCGGAGATCGGGTTCATCGTCACGATGCTCGTCCCGGGCTCCGCGGGCGCCCCGCTGCGCGCGCTGACGTGGGCCTCCGGACTGGCGCCGACCGCGACGTGACCGTCGGTCACGACGAGGAAGGTCCAGTACGCGCCGCGCTCGTGCTGCAGCAGCGCGCGGAACCAGGTGAGGCCGGCGGTGACGGCATCCGTCTCCACGGTCGCGGTGAAATCACGGCGGATGACGAAGTTGGCTCCCTCGCCGCGGCCGATCTCGTCGGCGATCACGCGACGGACGATATCGGCGTAGTCCTCGTCGGAGATGTCGAACCCGGCATCCTCGAGCGGCACCCGCTCCGACGGCAGCTGCCGCAGCGCCTCGGCCAGGGGCAGGGAATCGTGATCGGCGACGCGCAGGCACCGCAGCGGTGCCCGGTCGTCGTGACAGACGAAGCCGCGTTCGACGACCTGACGGAACGGCACGAGGGCGAGCACCTCGCGCGGTGTGCCGTCGGCATCGTCGAGCGGGATGTCGGCGAGCCGGTCGACGTCGACGACGTCGCCGCGGAGCACCTCGACGCTCGCCCCGTCGCGCGCGATGAGCGCGAACGGCTCACCGCTCGCGGCGAGATCGGTCAGGGTCGGGAGGGAACCGGTCATCGTCGTCTTTCTTCGTCGGAGCGCCCGCCCCACGAAGAAGACCGCCGGGCCTTCAACGCCGGGCGGTCTGAAACGTGTGCACGTCGAACACACCGCCTAGGCGGTGTGCCACCAGGAGAGGCGCGTGCGCATGGGCCGAAATTATCACACCCGCACGAGGGATGCGGTGTCGCGCGGCTCCCAGCCCGTCTGCGGCCCTGCCGCGTAGGCTGTGCCCGTGCCAGCTGTCAATCTCGGGATGCCCCAGGTTCCGGACGTCCTCGCCCCCCGCCGCAAGAGCCGGCAGATCCGCGTCGGAAAGGTGCTCGTCGGGGGAGGAGCCCCCGTCAGCGTGCAGTCGATGACGACGACACCCACCACCGACATCAACGCGACGCTGCAGCAGATCGCCGAGCTCACGGCGTCCGGCTGCGAGATCGTGCGCGTCGCCGTACCCTCGCAGGACGACGCGGACGTGCTGCACATCATCGCCAAGAAGAGCCAGATCCCCGTCATCGCCGACATCCACTTCCAGCCCAAGTACGTCTTCCAGGCGATCGACGCCGGATGCGCCGCGGTGCGCGTGAACCCGGGCAACATCCGGAAGTTCGACGACCAGGTCGGAGCGATCGCGAATGCGGCGAAGGCCGCGGGCGTCTCGCTGCGTATCGGCGTCAACGCCGGTTCTCTCGACCGTCGTCTGCTGGAGAAGTACGGCAAGGCGACCCCGGAGGCCCTCGTCGAGAGCGCGGTCTGGGAGGCCTCGCTCTTCGAGGAGCACGACTTCCACGACTTCAAGATCTCGGTCAAGCACAACGACCCGATCGTCATGGTCAAGGCCTATCGGCAGCTCGCCGAGCGCGGTGACTGGCCCCTGCACCTCGGGGTGACCGAGGCCGGCCCGGCGTTCCAGGGGACGATCAAGAGCGCCACCGCGTTCGGCATCCTGCTGGGAGAGGGGATCGGAGACACGATCCGCGTCTCGCTGTCGGCGCCGCCGGCCGAAGAGGTCAAGGTCGGACACCAGATCCTGCAGTCGCTCAACCTGCGGGAGCGCAAGCTCGAGATCGTCTCGTGCCCGTCATGCGGGCGCGCGCAGGTCGACGTCTATACGCTCGCCGACGACGTCACGGCGGGTCTGAAGGATGTCACCGTGCCGCTGCGCGTCGCGGTCATGGGCTGTGTGGTGAACGGGCCGGGCGAGGCTCGCGAGGCCGACCTCGGCGTCGCGTCGGGCAACGGCAAGGGCCAGATCTTCGTCAAGGGCGAGGTCATCAAGACCGTGCCCGAGTCGGAGATCGTCGCGACGCTCATCGAAGAGGCCCGCCGTATCGCCGACGAGCTGGGCCCCGACGCGCCCCTCGGTACGGCGCAGGTCGTCACCGCCTGAGATCGGTTCCGTGACGCGGCGGAGAGTCGCCGGTCGTCGAACTGGACGTGGCTGGCGCGACCGACGCCTCCGCCATTCCTCGACCTCGTGGATCAGATCCTCGGACGGATGCTCTTCGCGTTCTCGAGCTGACGAGCCAGCTGCCTCTCACCAGATGGAGCCTGCTGTATACGAGTGGTCGATCTCGGTGTCCAACGACGTGCGGATGGCGATGCGCAATGCTTGCGCAATGTCAGAGAGCGGCAGCGACGGCTGGTCCTCGGGTGCATTCTCGGTGGCGTAGGGAACGTGGATGAAGCCGGCGGCGCGATCGCCCGGCTCGCCGCCATCCAGGGCCGTGAACATCACGTGGTTGCAGACGAAGGTGCCCGCGGAATACGAGATCGAGGCGGGGATGCCCGCCGCCATGATGTCCGCGGCGATCGCTTTCACGGGCAGCGTCGCGAAGTGTGCGTCGGGCGCGTGCCGGACCGACGGCTCGTCGACGGGCTGCTCGCCACTGTTGTCCGGGATCCGCGCGTCCTTGAGGTTGAGCGCGACGCGTTCAACGGCGATCCCCGTGCGGCCCCCGGCCAGGCCGGTCGCGATGATGACGTCGGGGGAGTGCTCGACGATGAGCTCGAGCAGCTGCAACCTGGCCCCGTGAAAGGTCACCGGCAGCACCGCCATGACCAGGTTCTCCGGGCCCGTCCAATGGTCGGCGACCAGGTTGACCGCGTCGCCCGATGGGTTCGTCGCGTCTCCGCCGAAGGGTTCGAACCCGGTCAGTAGCACGGTTCTCATGAGTTCAGGCTAGGCGCCTGCTCCGACATTCGATCGGTTCACGTCGCTGCTCCGCGGCCTCCGGTACGGTCGCCATCCGCTCAGATTGGTTCGCGCATCCGCGAACCTTCGCGGCAGTGCCGGACACTACAGGGTGTGGGAGATGATGAGGCCGCTGCATGGCAGCGACTGCGGGCGGGCGACGAGTCCGCGCTGGGAGACCTGTTCGACAGATACGAGCCGCGGCTGTTCCGGCACGCGACCCGGCTGCTGACCGACCGCGAGGACGCGAAGGACGCGGTCGCCATCGCGTTCTTCGAGCTTTGGCGCAAGCGCACAGGCGTGCGCCTGGTCGACGGGTCGCCGCTGCCGTGGCTGCTGACAACGGTCGCGAACGCGGCGCGCAATCTCGAGCGAGCGGGGCGGCGCTACCGAGCGTTGCTGGCGAAGACCCCGGCGGCGGCGGCATCCGCAGCACCGTCCGCCCACGACGAGAGCGGTGTGCTCGCCGCACTCAAGCAGCTGCCGGCCGGTGAGCAGAGCGTCGTCGTCCTCAGCGTGCTCGAAGGCTACCCGGAGCGCGACGTCGCTCAGACCCTGGGCATCCCGGTCGGCACGGTGAAGTCACGCCTCTCACGGGCGAAGAGCCGGCTACGAGACGAGATGACGGCGCTGGAGGCATCGTGGACCTGAACGATCAGCTCACCCCGAACGAGCACGGCGATCTGCGCGAACGCGTCGTCGGCGGCGTGAAGCGGCTGCGCGCCGCCCGCGCCCGCCGCTCGCGCATCGTCGCGGGAGCGGCCGCGTCGGCCCTCGTGGCCGTCGTCGTCGCTGGCGTCACCTTCGCGGCCCTCCGCCCGGACGACCGCATCGCGACTCCCGTCGAGACGTCCACGCCGGCCCCGACGCCGACGCCCACACCGACTCCGACCGGGGAGCCAGCGCCCACCCCGACAGCGACCCCGGATCCGGAGCCGCAGCTGCTCGCCCCGACCATGGCCTTTGAGGGCGACTGTGCGCAGGTGGTCGATACGGGCGCGCTGTCGGCGTCCCTCGGGGTGGAGGTCGGGCCAGCAACGGACGTCAGTACACCCGAGGTTCGGACGCTCGGTGGGCTCGGCTGCTCGTGGGAATCCGCAACCTTCGAATCCGTGACGGTCTACGCCCTTCCAGCGAGCGTCGTTCCCGCCGGCGTCGTCTCGACATACTCCGACACGGTGTGCGAGGGTTTCAGCTACGACAACGAGGGTTGCCGTCGGGCGTTGTCCGATGACGACACCTGGATGCTCGTGACCGTCAGCGGCTTGTTCGGTCAGGCTGCTGGAGTCAGCAACGAGGTCGTCACTGCCCGACTCGACGCGGTCGCCCCGCTCTTCATCTCAGCCCTTGCGGATGCGGGTCGACCGACTCCGGCCGCTCGAACCGCCGCGTGGTGGTCTCCGACGACCTGCGATGAGCTGCTGCAACAGGTCTCGGTGGCCGACATCCTCGGCACGACCGATTTCGTCGAGGGCTACCCGTCGGCTTTCGGCACGGACGTTCATATCGAGATCGCGCGCGACGCGGGGCTCGGCACCGTCTGCCGCTGGTACGCGCCGAATTCAGCGCGTCTCGACGCCGTCATCGTGACGATCTATCCCGGAGGCGCGTGGGAATGGGATCGGCTTGCCGCAGGTGACAGGCGACAAGACGTTCCGGTGTCAGTCGACGTCGCGGGCGCGACCGAGGCCGTGCGGGGCGTCGGTGCTATCCGTCCCGACAGCTCGTACCTCCTCGCGACCGATGGCGTGAATGTCGTCGAGATCATGGAGGCGCCGGACGTCGTGGATGCCGCCGAGCGCGTGCTGTCGGCGATGCGAGACGCGACGGGATGACGAACGTTCGTGCGCACATCGCGGCCCCGCGGCATCCGTAGACTCGACTCGTGGTCACCCGTATGTCGCACCTGTTCCTCCGCACGCTCCGTGAAGACCCCGCGGGCGCCGAGGTCGCCAGTCACAAGCTGCTGATCCGCGCCGGCTACATCCGACCTCAGGCGGCGGGCATCTTCGCGTGGCTGCCGCTCGGCCTGCGCGTCAAGGCCAAGATCGAGCGCGTCGTGCGCGAGGAGATGGCCGCGGCCGGCGCCCAGGAGGTGCACTTCCCGGCCCTGATGCCGCGCGAGGCGTACGAGGCGACGGGGCGCTGGGAGGAGTACGGCGACCTGCTGTTCCGCCTGCAGGACCGCAAGGGCGGCGACTACCTGCTCGCGCCTACGCATGAAGAGGCGTTCACGCTCCTGGTGAAGGACCTGTACTCGTCGTACAAGGACCTGCCGCTGACGATCTACCAGATCCAGGACAAGTACCGCGACGAGGCGCGCCCCCGCGCCGGTCTGCTGCGCGGCCGCGAGTTCACGATGAAGGACGCCTACTCGTTCGACGCGAACGACGCGGGGCTCGAGGCGAGCTACCAGGCCCAGCGCGACGCGTACGAGCGCATCTTCCAGCGCCTCGGTCTCGAGTACGTGATCGTCCAGGCGGATGCCGGCGCCATGGGCGGGTCGCGGTCGGAGGAGTTCCTGCACCCCACGCCCGTCGGCGAGGACTCGTTCGTGCGCTCGGCGGGCGGCTACGCCGCGAACGTCGAGGCGTTCACCACGGTCGTCCCCGAGGCGGGGCCGATCGACGGGCTGCCGGAGCCGGTCGTCTTCGACTCGCCCGACACCCCCACGATCGAGACGCTCGTGGCACACGTCAACGCGAACCTCGAGGGCGACTACACCGCGGCGCACACGCTCAAGAACGTCGTGCTCGCCCTCACGCACCTCGACGGAACGCGCGAGCTTGTCGTCGTGGGCCTGCCCGGCGACCGCGACGTCGACGACAAGCGCGTGGAGGTCGCCTTCGCGCCGGCCGAGGTGGAGCCGGCGACGGCCGAGGACTTCGCCAAGAACCCGCTGCTGGTCAAGGGGTACATCGGCCCCTGGTCGCCCGAGGGCCCGGTGCTCGGCGAGGAGTCGGCCACCGGCATCCGCTACGTCCTCGACCCCCGCGTCGTCGACGGCACCTCGTGGATCACGGGCGCGAACATCGACCAGAAGCACGTCCACTCCCTCGTCGCGGGTCGTGACTTCACGGCCGACGCGTTCGTCGAGGTCGCCACCGTGCGCGAGGGCGACCCGGCCCCCGACGGCTCGGGCCCGGTCTCGATCGCGCGTGGCATGGAGATCGGCCACGTCTTCCAGCTCGGCCGCAAGTACGCCGAGGCGCTGGGGCTGAAGGTCCTCGACGAGAACGGCAAGCTCGTCACGGTCACGATGGGGTCGTACGGCATCGGCGTGACCCGCATCCTCGCGATCATCGCCGAGCTCAACAACGACGAGCGCGGACTCATCTGGCCCGCATCGGTCGCGCCATTCGACGTCCACGTCGTGGCGACGGGCCGGGATGCCGCGGCCTTCGAGCTGGCCGAGCAGCTCTCGGGCGAGCTCGAGGCGGCGGGCCTGGAGGTCGTCTACGACGACCGCCCGAAGGTGTCGCCCGGCGTGAAGTTCGGCGACGCCGAGCTGGTGGGTGTGCCGCGCATCGTCATCGTCGGGCGCGGCGCGGCCGACGGCCAGGTCGAGCTGTGGGACCGCCGCACGGGGGAGCGCGAGACCGTCGCGGTCGCCGACGCCGTCGCACGACTCACCGCCCGCTGATCTCAGCCTCCGGTCGCCGGATGCCGCGCAGGTCGCGGCATCCGGCGCACTTCTTGCTGCGGATTCAGAGGTCGGCGTAGCGCGCGCGGAATACGGTGAACACGCCGTAGGCGATGAGCCCGGCTCCCACGACGACCACGATCTCGGGGCCGAACGTCAGGTCGAGCAGCGCTCGGATCGCGGCATCCAGGCTGCCGGCCTCCTCGGCGCGGGACCTCACGGCGGCGACGATGAGCACTCCGCCCAGCGACCCCAGAGCGATGCCCTTGGCGATGAAGCCGAGAATCCCGAGGCCCTCGACGGCGCGACCGACGGCGCCATCGGGGATCGTCATCTTCGTGTGGAACGAACGGCGCACGCCCATGACGACGAAGACCACTCCGGCGACCGCGACACCGACCCCGACGAGCACGATCGCGAAGACCCCGCCGGGAAGCGCGAGGATGCCGCGGCTCGCGTCGCGCGCGGCCTCGTCGGCCTGCGGACGTGCACCGAGCGCCACCGCGGCGGACAACCCGCCGAAGAACAGGAACACGACCGCCTGTCCCCACTCCGAGACCCGCAGCGCCCAGACGGCCGCGCCGCGCCGCCGCCGCGAGGCGAGCATGCCCTCGGCGAGATGCCACACGCCCAGCGCCGCCAGGAGCGCGGCCGCAGCCCACAGCGCGACGAAACCGAGCGGAAGCTCCGCGACCGCGCGGAAGGCCCCCGTCTGATCGGCGTCGCGCTCGCCACCGAAGGCCACCGCGACGATGAGCGACCCGATCAGCAGGTGCACGAAGCCGTTCGCGACGTAACCGCCTCGGGCCAGCACACGTGCCGCGGGATGCCGTTCGACGGCGCTCGCCGCGTCGTGCACCCCGTGTTCGGCCATCCCGCGAGCCTACGGCCTCCCGCGCCCGACGAGACGGATCGGGCCGGAGCGCGCACCCATGTGCATGCTCCGGCCCGATCGGCGTATCCGGACCGTCAGTCCATGACGAGGACGGCCTTGACCGCCTTGCCCGACTGCGTGTCGGCGATGGCCTGCTCGATCTCCGAGAACGGGTATTTCGTGATGAGCTGGTCGAACGGGAAGCGTCCGGCCTCGTGCAGCGCGAGCATCTCGGGAATGAACTTCTGCGGCACCGCGTCGCCCTCGATCGCGCCCACGAAGGTCTTGCCCGAGCCCGAGATCGAGGCGAGCGCGATCTCGGTGCCCGGCTTCGGCACTCCGACCAGCGCGATCTTCGCACCGAATGCGGTGGCGGCGACGATCGTGTCGACGACGGCGGGAACGGCGGTGGTGTCGACGGCGTAGTCCGCGCCGACCCCGCCGGTGATCTCGAGGATGCGTGCGACCGCGTCCTCGTCCTTGCTGTTGACCGTGTGTGTGGCGCCGAGCTTCGCCGCGAACTCGAGCCGCTCCGGGATGATGTCGACCGCGATGATCGTCGTGGCGCCGGCGACCTTCGCGCCCATGATCGACGACAGGCCCACGGCGCCGGTGCCGGTCACGATGACCGATGCGCCGGCGGGGACGTCGAGCGAGTTGAGCACGGTGCCGGCTCCCGTCTGCACGCCGCAGCCGAGGGGTCCCGCGATCTCGACGTCGGCGGTCGCGGGCAGCTTCACCGCGTTGCGGGCCTCGACGATGACGTGGCTGGCGAACGAGGACTGTCCGAAGAACGACCCGTGCACGGCGGAGCCGTCGGCGGCGGTCATGGTGGCCGAGCCGTCCTCGCGGGCTCCGCCGAAGTTGAGCGCCATGAAGTTGCGGCAGTAGGCCTCGCGTCCCGTGAGGCAGTTGGTGCAGTGGCCGCACGAGGCGAACGACACCGCGACCTTGTCGCCGACGGCGTAGCCGACGACGGCGTCGCCGACCTGTTCGACGGTGCCCGCGCCCTCGTGCCCCAGGACGAACGGGAACGCCGCGGGGATGTGACCGTGCTGGACGGCGAGGTCGGTGTGGCACAGGCCGGTGGCGGCGACCTTCACGAGCAGTTCGTTCGGACGGATGTCGTCGAGGACGATCTCCTCGAAGGTGAACGGGGCGTCCTGGCCGTGGAGGACGGCGGCGTGCGCGTTGGTGGTCATGTGAGGTTCCTTTCGCGTTGCGGTCGCGGCGGCAGAGCCGTCGTCGCGACCGATGTCACGATCGGGCGTCGTCTCCCGCAGCGCGGGCCGCCCGGTCCTCAAACAGTATGCGCCTGAATCGATACAGGTGAGGCGGGCCGGAACCACGCGGGGCCCAGAGGCAGGATGCTGCGATCCAGCGTTCGCGTGTAGAACTTCTCGAGAAGCATGTATGCCGCGAGTGCCGACGCGACCAGCAGCGCGACCGAGCCTGCTGCCCCCACGGCCGCCGGCCCGCCGAACGCCGTGATCGTCTGCAGTCCGAGGCCGACCGCGACCGCGAGCAGCGTGACGGGCAGCACGGTGTTGCGCGATGCCGCCGAGAGGGCGAACACGAGCGCCAGGATCGAGAACATCAGCGTGAACACGCCGCGTGCGGGTCCTTCGACCTCGAAGAACCCGAGCTCGCCGCCGAGCAGGAAGCCGGGCATGCAGATCCAGTACCACCCGAAGGCGTTGTAGACGATGAAGTGGAAGTCGTCGCCCGCGAAGTAGGAGAGCATCCCCGCGGTGACCTGGACCACGCCGCCGAAGACGGCGCCGACCCAGAACACCGGGCTCTCGTTCTGCAGCCCGAGATGCTCCAGCTGCGCCGTGAGCGTGGCGATGACGAAACCGAGCAGTCCGATCAGTCCGGGGTCTGCGAGGCGGGGAGCGCGTTCGGTCATGCCCCCAGTATCGCGAGATCATCCGCCGGTCGCGGTCTCCTCGGGGCCGGGCAAACACGTTCACAGCCCCATCGGGTAACGTGGGATGGATGCCGGGAGCGCGAAACGCGCCCGGACAAGAGCTGAATATGGAGGGCCCCCATGGACATCGATCTCTCACTGCTGCGCACCGTCGAGCGAGAGAAGGAGATCCCCTTCGACGAACTCGTCCGCATCATCGAGCAGGCGGTCCTCACGGCGTACGCCAAGCACACCTCGCCCGACGGCGAGCTGCCCGAGGGGGCTCGTGCGGAGCTCGACCGCAAGACCGGTCACGTCGCCATCTACGTGCCGCTGCGCGATGAGGACGGCGCCGTCATCGGCGAGGAGGAGTCGACTCCCGACGACTTCGGCCGCATCGCCGCGTTCGCCGCGAAGCAGGTCATCAGCCAGCGCCTGCGCGACATCGCCGACGACGCCGTGCTGGGAGAGTTCCGGGGCAAGGAGGGCGACATCGTCGCCGGTGTCATCCAGCAGGGGCCGAACCCGCGCATGGTGCACGTCGACCTCGGCACGATCGAGGCCATCCTCCCGCCCGAGGAGCAGGTCGCGGGCGAGGAGTACCGTCACGGTTCGCGCTTGCGCGTGTACGTGACCTCGGTCTCCAAGGGCACCAAGGGTCCCTCGATCACGGTGTCGCGCACCCACCCCGGACTCGTCCGCAAGCTCTTCGCCATGGAGGTGCCCGAGATCGCCAACGGTCTCGTGGAGATCACCTCGCTGGCCCGTGAGGCCGGTCACCGCACGAAGATCGCGGTCAAGGCCAACGACCCTTCGATCAACGCCAAGGGCGCCTGCATCGGCGAGCTGGGCCGCCGCGTCCGCGCCGTCACGGAAGAGCTCGGCGGCGAGAAGATCGACATCATCGACTACAACGCCGACCTGCCGACCTTCGTGGCCAACGCGCTGTCGCCGGCCAAGGTGACCTCGAGCTTCGTGCTCGATGCGGCTACCAAGGCCGTCCGGGCGCTCGTCCCCGACTACCAGCTGTCGCTCGCCATCGGCAAGGAGGGCCAGAACGCCCGTCTCGCCGCGAAGCTCACCGGCGCCAAGATCGACATCCAGCCCGACTCGATCCTGGAGTCCTGACGAAACCGGGAACTCGGTCGAGGGGGTAGAATGGAACCTGTTCGAACGTGCGTGGGCTGCCGCGCGCGTGCCTCCCGGTCCTCACTCCTGCGAGTCGTGGCCCGCGACGGCGTCTTGATCGCAGATCGAGCCGCGTCGCTGCCGGGCAGGGGCGCGTGGGTGCACGAGACGCGCGAATGCATGGATGCCGCACTGCGGCGCCGCGCGTTCGGACGAGCCCTGCGGGTGTCCGGCCCACTGGACACGCAGGATTTCCCGATTGATCACCAGCGCAAAGGCTGAACGGCTATGGACACGAAGTGAACGGCTCGAAATGAGACCCGTCCGCGCTTAAGCGGTCCGCCCTGTCCGAGGGTGGGCCTTCAGACAGGAGAATTGTGGCAAAACCACGCGTACACGAGATCGCTTCCGAACTCGGCGTCGACAGCAAAGTCGCGCTCGCGAAGCTGAAGGAGCTCGGCGAGTTCGTCAAGAGCCCCTCATCCACCATCGAGCCCCCCGTGGCTCGCAAGCTGCGGGCTGCGCTCGAGGCTGAGGGCGGCTCCGCTGCCGCGGCCCCCGCTCCCGCGGCATCCGGCGGTGCCAAGCCCGGTCCGGCCGCCAAGCCCGGTCCGGCCAAGCCCGCCGCTCCGGCTGCGCCGGCCGCTCCCGCTGCACCTGCGGCGTCCGCCCCGGCGGCCCCTGCCGCACCGTCGGCGACCCCCGCCGCGCCTTCGGCTCCGTCGGCTCCGACGCCCGGGGCCGGCAAGCCCGGTCCGGCCAAGCCCGCCGGTCCCACGCCCGGTGGCTCGCAGCCGCCGCGTCCCGGCGGCGCGCGCCCCGGCAACAACCCCTTCGCCCCCTCGCAGGGCATGGGTCAGCGTCCCGCCGGTCCGCGTCCGGGCAACAACCCCTTCGCGTCGGCGCAGGGCATGGGTCAGCGGCCCACGCCTGGAAACATCCCGCGTCCGCAGGCTCCGCGTCCCGGTTCGCCGCGCCCCGGTGCTCCGCGTCCCGGTGGCGCCGGTCGCCCCGGTGGCGGCGGTCGTCCCGGCGCGCCCTTCCAGCAGCGTCCCGGCGGTCCCGGTCGTCCCGGCGGTGCCGGCGGCGGCTTCCAGCGTCCGGGTGCTCCCGGCGGCGGCTTCGCCGGTCGTCCCGGCGGCGGCGGTGGTCGCGGTCGCGGCCCCGGCGGCGGAACCGCGGGTGCGTTCGGAAAGGGTGGCGGCAAGTCCAAGCAGCGCAAGTCGCGTCGGGCGAAGCGGCAGGAGTTCGAGATGCGGTCGGCGCCGGTCGTCGGCGGCGTCAACGTTCAGAAGGGCAACGGCGAGATCATCCGCCTGCGCCGCGGCGCATCGATCGCCGACTTCGCCGACAAGCTCGAGGCGCTGCGCGGCTACACCGTGCAGCCCGGCACGCTCGTGACGATCCTGTTCAACCTGGGCGAGATGGCCACGGCCACCGAGTCGCTCGACGAGGCCACCTTCGAGGTGCTCGGCGAGGAGCTCGGCTACAAGATCCAGATGGTCTCGCCCGAGGACGAGGACAAAGAGCTCCTCGAGGGCTTCGGTCTCGACCTCGACGCCGAGCTGGAGGCCGAGAGCGACGAAGACCTCGAGATCCGTCCTCCGGTGGTCACCGTCATGGGCCACGTCGACCACGGTAAGACGCGACTGCTCGACGCGATCCGTCAGACCAACGTGGTCGCGGGCGAGGCCGGCGGCATCACGCAGCACATCGGTGCGTACCAGGTCTGGACCGAGCACGAGGGCATCGAGCGTGCGATCACCTTCATCGACACCCCGGGTCACGAGGCGTTCACCGCCATGCGTGCCCGTGGTGCGCAGGTGACCGACATCGCGATCCTCGTGGTCGCGGCCGACGACGGCATCATGCCGCAGACGGTCGAGGCCCTGAACCACGCGCAGGCCGCCAACGTGCCGATCGTGGTCGCGGTGAACAAGGTCGACAAGCCCGACGCCAACCCGGCCAAGGTCCGTCAGCAGCTCACCGAGTACGGTCTGGTCGCCGAGGAGTACGGCGGGGACGTCATGTTCGTCGACGTGTCGGCGCGACAGGGCACCAACATCCAGGAGCTCCTGGACGCCGTGCTGCTCACCGCCGATGCCGGTCTCGACCTCACGGCGAACCCGAACAAGGCTGCACGCGGTGTCGCGATCGAGGCGAAGCTCGATAAGGGCCGCGGTTCGGTCGCCACGGTGCTCATCCAGTCCGGAACGCTCCGTGTCGGCGACGCGATCGTCGCGGGAACGGCCTACGGCCGCGTCCGCGCCATGATCGACGAGAACGGCGACCCGGTCGAAGAGGCCTACCCCTCGCGTCCGGTGCAGGTGCAGGGTCTGAACTCGGTGCCCCGAGCCGGCGACGTGTTCATCGTCACCGAGGAGGACCGCACCGCGCGTCAGATCGCCGAGAAGCGCGAGGCCGCCGAGCGCAACGCCCAGCTGGCCAAGGCCCGCAAGCGCATCTCGCTCGAGGACTTCACCCGCGCTCTCGAAGAGGGCAAGGTCGAGTCGCTCAACCTCATCATCAAGGGTGACGTCTCGGGTGCCGTGGAGGCCCTCGAGGAGTCGCTGCTCAAGATCGAGGTCGACGACTCCGTGCAGCTGCGGATCATCCACCGCGGCGTCGGCGCCATTACCGAGTCGGACATCAACCTGGCGACGATCGACAACGCGATCGTCATCGGCTTCAACGTCCGTCCCGACACGAAGGCTCGCGAGCGCGCCGCCCGCGAGGGTGTGGACGTCCGGTTCTACTCGGTCATCTACAACGCGATCGACGACGTCGAGCAGTCGCTCAAGGGCATGCTCAAGCCGGAGTACGAAGAGGTCCAGTCGGGTGTGGCCGAGATCCGCGAGGTGTTCCGTTCTTCGAAGTTCGGCAACATCGCGGGTGTCATCGTCCGCTCGGGCACGATCACGCGCAACGCCAAGGCGCGCGTCATCCGCGACGGTGTCGTGATCGCCGATGGCCTGGCCATCGAGTCGCTCCGCCGGTTCAAGGACGACGTCACCGAGGTCCGTACGGACTTCGAAGCGGGTATCGGCCTCGGCAAGTACAACGACATCCAGATCGGCGACGAGATCGAGACGACCGAGATGGTGGAGAAGCCGCGCGGCTGATTTCGTCAGACGCTACGGCGTTGGATGCCTCCTCGATAACAGGACCCCCGAGACCCCGACTATCGAGGAGGCATCCAACGCCTTCGCTGCCTCCATCCGCCGAGCGGGTGGAGGGGAAGAGGGAGAAGAAGGTATGTCCAGCGAACGTCAGTCGCGTCTGGCCGATCGCATCCGCGTGCTCGTCGCGGAGCGGCTGGAGAAGGGGCTGCGTGATCCGCGCCTCGGCTTCGTGACCATCACCGACGTGCGGGTCACGGGTGACCTGCAGCACGCGTCGGTGTTCTACACCGTGTACGGCTCCGACCAGGAGCGTGCCGACTCCGCCGATGCGCTGCGCGCGGCGACGGGCATGCTCCGCAGCGAGGTCGGCCGAAAGCTCGGCGTCCGGGTCACCCCGACGCTCGAGTTCATCCTCGACGCGATTCCCGAGAACGCGGGCCACATCGAGCACCTGCTCCGCGAGGCGCGCGAGCGGGATGCCGCTACCGCCGCCACCGCGACCGGCGCGAGCTACGCGGGAGAAGCCGACCCCTACGTCAAGCCTCGCGAGGCCGACGAGGACGAGGACTGAGGAAGAGGGATGCCGCGGCACAGCGGCATCCCTCTTCTGTCCGGTCAGCGCGGCAGACGCAGCCGACCGTCGACGGCTTCGACGAGGCCGTCGACCACGAGTGAATCGATCGCACGGTCGCGCTGAGCCGCATCGGGCCAGTCGCCGATGACGTCCTCCGCGGCGACGTCGTGGGTCGTCGCTGCGCGCAGGACCTGCAGGATCGCGCCTCGCGCCTGCCGGTCGCTGCCCTCGTAGCGCGCCTGCTTCACGCGGGTGTCGCCGGTGTCGGGATAGCCCGCGGCACGCCACGCGCAGCGGTCGGCCAGCGGGCACGCGTCGCACCGCGGTACGCGCGCCGTGCACACCAGCGCACCCAGCTCCATCGCCGCCGCGTTCACGACAGTCGACGCGGCGATGTCGTCGGGCAGGATCTCGGCCATGTCGACGAGGTCGCGTTTGGCCGCCGGACCCGGCTGTGAACGGCCCTGGACGGCCCGCGCCAGAACCCGCCGGGTGTTGGTGTCGACGACGGGGTGCCGGTCGCCATAGGCGAAGACCGCGACGGCACGTGCCGTGTAGTCGCCGATGCCGGTGAGCGCGAGCAGATCGTCGACGTCACGGGGGACGACGCCGGCGTGGCGGTCGCGGATCTCGACGGCGGCGCGGTGGAGCCAGAGCGCGCGTCGTGGGTACCCCAGGTTCGCCCATTGCCGGACGGCGTCGGCGGGGGCCGCGGCGGCGAGATCCGCCGGTGTCGGCCATCGCTCGAGCCAGGCCTCCAGCAGCGGGATCACACGAGCCACGGGCGTCTGCTGCAGCATGAACTCGCTGACCAGCGTGCCCCAGGCGCCGAATCCGGGCCGTCGCCAGGGAAGGTCGCGCGCGTTGTCGCGGTACCACGCGATGAGCGGCGAGGCGAGGTCCGGCATCCGTTCAGCCTACGATGCCGATGTCGTCCCCTCCGCCGTGGTGCTCGCCTTCCGCCGCATCCGCAGGGTGACGGGGGCCTCGCCCAGCTCGACGATGCGCTCGCCGCCGTGCTCGTCCGCCCATGTGAAGCCCGAGCCGGCGTGCACCGTCGTGGTGCCCGATGGACACAGCCACGACGCCGCGGCGAGTCTGCGCACCTCGACGGTCGCCGACGCCTCGTCCCACGACAGTCGGTCGATCACGATGCCGCCACGCGCGCGGAGCCGCGTGATGCGGCCACGGGGCCACCGCGCAGGGAGCGCGGGCAGCAGGTGGAGCGAGTCCACGGTGGACCGGCTGAGCATCGACGCGATGACGGCGGGCAGCGCGCCGCTGGCATCGAGGTTGAAGATGCTGTCGGCGTCGTGGGTCGTCGTGAGCGACGGCCGCCAATGCAGGAGCGAGAGCCATTCGACGCACTGCACCGCCGTCTCGGCGTCACCGAGCGCGGCCGCGGCCAGACCGATCTGCGCGAGCCCGAACGCCATCTCCATGCGGCCGGGCGGGGGAGCGGGATCGGCGGCACGCCACGCGACCTTCGCGTCGATCGTGCGCTGCGCAGCCTGTCGCAGCGCGGCGGCCGGTGGCGCGTCGGCTCCGAACATCTCGTCGGTCTCGTACCAGAGCGGATACAGCTGCGAGACGTGCCGGTGCGCGGCGTTCTCCTGCGCGGCGGGGTCGAGCCACTCGGCCAGCGTCCCGTCGGGAGCCACGGCGAAGTCGGGCACGCTGCTCGCGAGCGCCTGCCAGCGGTCGTCGAGCGAGTCGTCGCCCCGGGCGCGCCCGAGCAGACGGGCCGCGCGGGCGGCGTCGCGATAGGCGGCGACATCGATCGCGGCGTCCATCGCGAGCGGCGTCGCCGAGCCGTCGGGGGTGTTCTCGGGCGAGTAGCTCGGTGAGAAGTGGCGGATGCCGTCGACCACGACCGTCGCGGTCTCACCGAACGCCAGCACGCCCTCGACGAGCTCCCAGAGCCGGTCGTCGACGACCGAACGGTCGCCCGTGAGGGCCACGGTGTCGGCCGCGATGCGCAGCACCCACGGGCCGGCGCCGGTCCAGAACACATGCGGAAAGGACCGGTCGACGTGATTGGCGATCCCGTGGGTCGACATGCGCGAGGGGAGCAGCATCCCGTCGGCACCGTAGACCCGGCGCGCGTTCTCTCGATAGTCGTCGAGGTGCGGGAGGACGAGGCCGAGGAGCGAGAGCGCGAGCTCGGGCGTTCCCGTCACCCCCACTCCCGCGAGAGCCCCGTTCTGCACGTTTCCGTTCATGGTGTAATCGGCCGACCACGCCGGCCTCCAGGTGCCCTGCCAAACACCCTGCAGGGTCGGGGGCAGCTCGCCCGTCGACGAGATGATGTTCGACCTGCCCGAGATGTACGCGATCTCGATCGCGCGGCGGACGGCCTCGGGGTTCCCGGAGCGGGCTTCGCGCCACAGCCGCTCCGTCGTCGTGGCGACCGTGTCGGATGCGCCGTCGAGGTCGAGCAGTGATGTCGTGACCAGCGAGCCATGAGCGCGCTCCTGCGAGTCGAGACGCTCGCCCCAGTCGGCGGCGGGTGCGGGAACGAACGGGTGCCCGATGACCGACAGATCGACGCGCACCGTCCGTCTCGCGCCCGCGGGCACGAGGACGCGCGCCTCGAGCCCGTCGGCATCCCGCCGCCAGACGACGCCGGACTCGGCGGTCGTCGCGGTCGCGGCGGCGAGGATCCGACCGGCGACGTCGACGATCTCGAGGCGCCCGGTGTCGCCGGCGCGCACGCGGCCCGTGACGGTGCCGGTGTAGTCGGGCGCGAACGATGCGGCGGGGGTGTCGTCGACTGTGTCGAGCGCCAGGCGGATGCGCATCTCGGTGTCGGCCCCGGCTTCGAGGGCGAGCTCGATCGTGTCGGTTGCGCGCGGGGCGACGACGCTGACCCGACGCAACGTGTCGGAGTGGTCGCGCCAGGTCACGCTCGCCACGCCACGGACGAGGTCGATCTCCCGCGTCGTCGCGGCGCACCCACCCGGGGTCGTCACCGTCAGCGAGCCGCAGAGCGCGAGCGGGTCGGTCCAGACGAGATCGGTGAACCCGGCATCGCTCAGCGCCGCACCCAGGAGCTCGTCGGCCGACCCCGAGTCTCCGGCCGCGAGCGCCGCCCGCAGTCGCGGGAGCACCGGGTGCAGCAGCGGCGCCGGGGGACGGGGATTCGCCGGGAGGAAGAACCGCTCGTGCGCCATCGAGATGCGCAGCTCGTCGCCGGGCCCGTGAACGACGGCGCCGACCCTCCCGCTTCCGACGATGAGGCCGTCCTCCCACGAGTCGGCGGGCTCTGTGCTGCGGAACACCAGCTCCGGGCGGGCGCTCACATCGAGGCCGGGGTCACAGCGATTCGCGGTGGACGAGCGAGGTGGGAAGCACCTGCACGCGTTCGATGTCGTCTCCCCGGATCGCGCCGAGCAGCGTGTCGGCGGCGGCGCGACCCATCTCCTCGAGCGGCTGGCGCACGGTCGTCAGCGGGGGGTCGTTCGCCGCGGCCAGCAGGATGTCGTCGAAGCCGACGAGCGAGACATCCGTGGGGACGCGGCGTCCAGCGGCCTGCAGCACGCGCATGGCGCCCGCGGCCATGAGATCCGAGCAGGCGAACACCCCGTCGAGGGTCGGGACGCGCTGGAGCAGCCGCGCCATCGCGGCCGTGCCGCTGTCGAGGGTGAAGTCGCCGTGGACGATGGGGCCGGGTTCGATGCCGTGGCGTGCCAGCTCGTCGGTCCATCCGCGGGTTCGCTCACGGGCCTGCTCCATGTCGAGAGGGCCCGTGATGATGCCGATGTTCCGGCGCCCGTGCTCGACGAGCGCCCGTGCGGCGAGGACTCCGCCGCCGTAGTTGTCGGAGTCGATCACGATCGGGTCGGGGCCGATCTCGCCGCGGGGGCGGCCCACCCACGCGATCGGCACGGGCGAGTCGGCGAGTCGGTCGACGAGGTGCGTGATCTCGTGCTGGAGCACCACGATGGCGCCGTCGATCGCCCCCGATCGCAGGAACCGCGGGATCCGATCGAGGTCCTCGTGATCGGCGGGCAGCAGGACGGGCTGCACCTCGCCGGCGGAGAGCCCCTTGGCTGCGCCCTTCATGACCGCGGTGAAGAATGTGCCGCTCAACCCGCCCAACTCGTCGAAGGCGATGACGAGGCCGATCGCCCCGGCGCGCCCGCCGCGCAGCACGCGCGCGGCGAAGTTCGTTTCGTAGCCCAGGCGTGCGGCCTCCCGGCCGACGGCGGCGGCCATCGCCGGGTCGACGTTCGTCGCTCCGGCCAGGACGCGTGCGGCCGTCGCGCGCGAGACGCCGGCCGCGCGGGCGACGTCGACGATGGTCGGTCGAGACATGGCTCCCTCTTCCTCAGTCAGGGTCATCGAGCGAAAGATCGTTCTCTGACGCGACGATCTTTGCACGACAGCAGCCGCTGCGCGCAACCCATCGTCTGCCGGTCGTGGTCTTACGGTTCCGGTGACGAAACTGGCGGATGCCGCGGCTTGCCAGCCCTTCGATCTCGGGATACTGTGTCCCGGCATGAGAGAACGATCTCTCAGCGGGGTCTCTCAACGCCCCGCGCACATCACATGTCCCCAAAGAAGAGGAGCAGTTGTGAATCGTCGCAGACTGGCCCTGCCCGTCGCAGCTCTCGGCGTCGTCGCGATCGCGATGACCGCGTGCACATCCGGTGGGTCCGGCGGCGGGTCTGACGACCCCAACGCCGAGTTCGAGTTCTGGTCTTTCACCGGCATCGGGCAGCAGGACTCCGTCAACCAGTACCTGGAGCAGAACCCGGACGCCAAGGTGAAGCTGTCGGAGGTCGGCAGCACCGCCGAGACTGCCACCGCGCTCACCGCGGCCCTCGCCGGCGGACGGGTCCCCGACCTCGTCATGATCCAGAACGACGAGCTTCCGAAGTTCATCGAGAACCCCGGGAACTTCATCGACCTCCGCACCCTCGGGGGCGATGAGCTCGGGGAGGGCTACCTCGACTGGGCCATCGCCGAGGCGACCGGTGAGGACGGCTCGATCATCGGCATCCCGACCGACATCGGCGGACTGGGATTCGCGTACCGGGCCGACCTGTTCGAGGCCGCCGGGCTCCCGACCGACCCCGACGAGGTCGCCGAGATGTGGTCGACGTGGGACGGCTTCATCGAGATGGGCAAGAAGTACACGGCCGCGACCGGAGAGCCCTTCGTCGACAACGTCGAGACGAGTGTCTTCTTCTCGACAGTGAACCAGGTCACCGAGAAGTACTACACCCCCGACGGTGAGCTCATCTTCGACACCAACCCGCAGGTCGAGGAAGCATTCGACGTCGCTGTGCGCACCTACGAAGCGGGCATCAGCGCCGGCATCGCCGCGTGGTCGTCGGGCTGGGCTCCCGGCAAGGCGAACGGCGCGTTCGCCGTGAGCACCGCGCCGTCGTGGATGCTGTCGGGCTACAAGAACGACGCCCCCGACACCGAGGGGCTGTGGCGGGTGACCTCGATCCCCGGCGTCGGCGGCAACTGGGGTGGCAGTGTCATCGCGATCCCGGCCCGAGCGAAGAACCCGCAGGCGGCGTGGAAGTACATCGAGACGATGCTGTCGCCGGAGGGGCAGACGGCGCATTTCGCCCGGACCGGGACGTTCCCGGCCGCCAAGAGCGCTCTCGAGAGCTCCGAGGTCACCAGCTACACCGACCCCTTCTTCGGCGATTCCCGCATCGGCGAGGTCATCAGCAACTCGGTGCTGCAGTTCCAGTCCTTCCACAACGGGCCCGACACGAGCGCGATCGGGGCGGCGCTTCTGAACGCCCTCGTCGACATGGAAGCGGGCAACGTCGCGCCGCGCGACGCGTGGCAGACCGGCGTCGACAGCGCCCGGGCCGCGATCGGCGGTTGACCTTACCCGTTCGGTGGTGGTCCGTCTGCGGGCGGACCACCACCCTCATCGAGGACGCATCATGACTGCGACAGCCACCGCCACCGCCATCACCATCGACAAGAAGGCCGCCCGGCGCGAGCGCCCGCCGAAGCGCGCAATCCGACAGCCGCTCGCCGAGCGCATCGCGCCTTACGTCTACATCGCCCCGTTCTTCGTGATCTTCCTGATCTTCGGGCTGTTCCCCCTGCTGTTCACGTTCTACGTGGCCCTGTTCGACTGGAACCCGATCGGCGAGCAGACGTTCGTCGGCCTGGCGAACTTCGAACGGCTCGTCCAAGACGCCCGATTCTGGAACGCGTTCGTGAACACCTTCGGGATCTTCCTCATCTCCACCATCCCGCAGCTGCTCCTGGCGCTCGGGCTCGCGCACCTGCTGAACCACGCCACCCTGAAGATGGCGAACTTCTTCCGCATGGCGCTCCTGGTGCCCTACATCACCTCGGTCGCCGCGACCGCCCTCGTCTTCGCGCAGATCTTCGACAAGAACTTCGGGCTCATCAACTGGGTGCTCGACCTCTTCGGCATCCCGGCGGTGAACTTCCTGTCGTCTCAGGTCGGCTCGTGGATCGTCATCTCGTCGATGGTGATGTGGCGATGGTTCGGATACAACACGCTGCTCTACCTCGCGGGGCTCCAGGCGCTTCCGCGCGAGATGTACGAAGCGGCCTCGGTCGACGGCGCATCCGGCTGGCAGCAGTTCATCCACCTGACGATCCCGTCGCTGCGGCCCATCATCATCTTTACCGTCATCATGTCGACCATCGGCGGGCTGCAGATCTTCACGGAGCCCCTGCTGGTGGCTCCCGAGTCGGGGCTGACCTGCGGTGGTGGGCGCCAGTGCCAGACCCTCGCACTGTTCCTCTACGAGCAGGGCTTCGGCCAGTTCGAGTTCGGCTACGGCTCCGCGATCGGGGTCGCCCTCTTCGTCGTGGTCGTCGTGGTCTCGGCGATCAACTTCTTCCTGACCACCCGCACACGAAAGGCCCGATGATGTCCGACGCCGTCGACACAGCTGTGCCGCGTCCCCTCGACCCGACCGCGCTGAGCGCGCCCCGCAAGCGTCCGCGGCGAGGCGGTGGGCGCGTCGGCCGAGTGCCCTGGCCGGTCTACGTCCTGCTCGGGATCGCTGTCGTGATCAGCGTGTTCCCGCTGTACTACATGTTCGTGATCGCCTCGGTGGGTGCCTCCGCCGTCACCTCGATCCCGCCGCGCTTCTACCCGGGGCTCAACTTCTTCGACATCGCGACGAAGGTGTTCGACACGGTCCCGTTCTTCCAGTCGCTGCTGAACAGCGCGATCGTGTCGCTCTCGATCGCGGTCATCGCGTCACTGCTGTGCGCGCTCGCGGGATTCGCCTTCGCGAAGCTGCAGTTCCGGGGCCGGGGCGCCCTGTTCGTCATCGTGCTGCTCACCATGACGGTGCCCGCTCAGCTGAGCGTCATCCCGCAGTACCTGATCATCTCGTGGCTGGACTGGGTCGACACCCTGCAGGCGATCATCGTTCCGGGGCTCGCCAGCGCGTTCGGCATCTTCTGGATGCGGCAGCACATGGCGACCACGCTCAATGACGAGCTCATGCACGCGGCGCGCATCGACGGCGCGAACAGCTGGCAGATCTTCTGGCGCATCGGATTCCCGGTCGTGCGGCCGGCGGCTTTCGTGCTCGGACTCATCACGTTCACCTCGGTGTGGAACGACTTCATGTGGCCCTTCATCGTGCTGAAGTCGCCCGAGCTGTTCACGGTGCAGATCGCCCTGAAGCAGCTGCAGGCCAACCGTTCGATCGACCTCGCGCTGACGATGGGCGGATCGTTCCTCGCGACACTGCCGCTGCTGATCGTGTTCTTCGTCGTCGGGCGCCGCATGGTCGCGGGCATCATGGACGGAGCGTTCAAGGGGTGACCGGCACGGCATCCGCCCCCATCCGCGTGCTGGTGTGGGGCGAGAACCATCACGAGAAGCACCACGACATCCCGCGCGCCCTCTATCCCGACACGATGCACGGGACCATCGCGGCGGGCCTGCGGCGACTTCTCGGCGACGCCGCCGTCGTCGAGACGGCGACACTCGACGATCCCGAGCACGGGCTGAGCGAGGAACGGCTCGCGCAGACGGATGTGCTGTTCTGGTGGGGGCACCTCCTGCACGACGAGGTCGACGAGGTCGTGGTCGAGCGGGTCCACCGGCACGTGCTCGGCGGGCTCGGGTTCGTCGCGCTGCATTCGGCGCACTTCTCGAGGATCTTCATCCGTCTCATGGGGACGACCTGCGCGCTGCGCTGGCGGCAGGCGCAGGACCGCGAGCTCGTGTGGACGGTCTCGCCGACGCATCCGATCGCCGCCGGCGTGCCGCAGCCGATCGTCATCCCCGAGCAGGAGATGTACGGCGAGTTCTTCGACGTGCCGCAGCCGGACGAGCTGGTCTTCGTCTCGAACTTCTCGGGCGGTGAGGTGTTCCGATCGGGGATGACGTTCTTCCGCGGTCACGGGCGGGTGTTCTACTTCTCGCCGGGTGACCAGGACTATCCCGTCTACCATCAGCCCGAGATCCAGCTCGTCCTCGCGAACGCGGCACGATGGGCTCGGAGCGACCGCCCCCGCCGCGCGGCCCGTTTGGCGATGCATCGCACGGGGGAGTGGGACGTTCCGCGGGAGTGGGACGGCGAGGAGCAGTCGTGACGGAGCGCGTCCGTCGTGTGGTCGTCGTCGGGGCGGGAGCGATGGGGAAGGCGTGGATCGACACGGTTGCTCGCCGTCCCGATCTCGAGATCGTCGGGCTCGTCGACATCCTCGCCGACGCCGCGCGGGCCGCGGCACTCGAACGGGGACTCGATGTTCCGAGCTTCGGCTCGGTCGGTGACGCGCTCGCCGTCCTCGACGTCGACCTGATCGTCAACGTCACGATCCCGCAGGCGCATCTCGAGGTGAGCGCCGCAGCGCTGCGGGCGGGCGTTCCCGTCCTGAGCGAGAAGCCGGTGACGCCGACCGTGGCCGAGGCCCTGCTGCTGTCCGCCGTCAGCGCATCGACCGGGACCCTGATGGCGACGAGTCAGTCGCGTCGGCACTCCCGCGGGATCCGGGCGTTCCGCGACGCCCTCGTCAGTCTCGGCGGCGCCGAGCAGCTCGACGTCCGCTTCTTCCAGAACCCCCGGTTCGGGGGTTTCCGAGACGAGATGCCGTCGCCGCTGCTCGTGGACATGGCGATCCATCAGTTCGACCAGGCGCGATATCTGCTCTCGAGCGAACCGGTCTCGGTCTTCTGCGAAGAGTTCTCGCCGAGCTGGAGCTGGTATCGGGGCGCCGCCGCGGCCGAGGCGATCTTCCGCTTCGCGGACGGGCGCCGGTTCTCGTACTCCGGCAGCTGGTGCGCCGACGGTCTCACGACCTCGTGGAACGGCGACTGGCGGGGGAGCGCCGCCGGTGGATCCGCTGCCTGGGACGGAGAGACCGACGTCGTGGTCCAGCCCCGAGAGGGCGATGCCCAGGCCTGCGCGCTGGCGGACGAGGTCGAGGGACTGGATGCCGCGCTCGCCGAGTTCGTCGCCGCCCTCGACGGCGGTCCGGAGCCGTCGGGCGAGATCTCGCGGAACATCTGCAGCCTCGCCATGGTCGAGGCGGCCGTGGCGTCTGCGGCCGCCGGCGCACCGGTCAGGTTCGACGATCTGTTCGAGCGGGCATCGGCGCGTGCTGAGGAGCTCGCGCGCGCCGGGGGCTTCGATGACGCCGCCGGCAGACTCGGGATCGACCCACGCCGCGTACCCTGACGGTCGGCTCGACGCCACCCCGACGCCGACCCGACGTGAATGGTCGTGTGAGCGGCGAGTTGGCAGCCGTTTGCGTCGGCTCGCGTGCCGGAGGGGAGCGTGCGTCGTCGATGGTCGCCGACCCGACGTGAATGGTCGTGTCGGCGGCGAGATGACAGCCCTTTGCGCCGGCTCGCCTGTCGGGCGGGGCCGCGCATCCCGAGTGTCAGTCGAAGACGAGCAGACGCGTGCCGTGAGCCGGCACGGTCAGCATGACGCGTCCGTCGGCGATCTCGACGCTCTTCCCACTCCACACGTCCGTACACGCACCGGCCGTCCCCGTGTCCGCGAGCCCGAGATCGGCGAGGTGGACGATGACTTCCTGCTCATCGTCTCCGAGCCAGAAGACCGCGCGATACTCGCGCGCGCCCACACGCGCACTCCAGATGACGAGGTGTCCGTCGCGGACGATCTCGCGCGACTCCTCGCCGTCACGGAGCGCCAGGACCCCACGATTGCGCAGCAGCGCGAGCGTCTCGGGCGCGGTGTCGGGCAGGTGACCGCCCATCATGAGCGGTGAGCGCATCATGCTCCACAGCGTCATGACGGTGCGCTGTTCCTCGACCGACAAGCGGCTGAGCCGGTCTTCGCCGACGTGTCCGCGCACACCGATGCGGCCGAAGGGGAGCATGTCGGCATCCGCCCACGCTCCGCGCATCTGGAACGGCGCCCAGCGGGCTGCGCGTTGGAACTGTTCGACCACCTGGGTCCAGTCGTCCCAGAAGTCGTCCGAGATCCGCCACATCTGGCCGTGCTCGCGGAGGGCGTCGAGGTGCGCGAGCGACAGTCGCTTGCCGGGCGAGAGGCTCAGGACCATGGGGCGTCCCGAGCGGTCGATCGCGCGCGAGATCGCCGCGATCTCCGCCGTCTCGACAGGCGGGTAGAGCACATCGTCGAGCTTCACGAAGTCGACTTCCCAGGCGGCCAGCTGTGCCATGACCGAGTCGTAGTACTCCTGCGCGCCGGGCGCGGTCATGTCGACGCCGTAGTTGTCGGGGTTCCACGCGCAGACGTTCGCACGATCAGCGATCGAGTCGCACGTCGCGTCGGGGTGGCCCGAGACGGGCAGTCCCGCATCCGCGGCGGCGCGCGGGACGCCGCGCATGAGGTGGACCCCGAAGCGCAGGCCGAGTTCGTGGACGCGGTCGGCGAGCGGCCGGAAGCTGCCCCCTGCAGCGGAGGGGAAGCGCCCGGGCGCGGGGAGGGGCCGTCCCCAGGCGTCGAGCAGCGGACGAGAGACCTCTCGATAGTCGTGCGCACCCGGATCGGGTTCGTACCACTGGATGTCGACGACGATCGTGTCCCACCCGAACGCGAGTAGGTGTTCGGCGGCGTACTCCGCGTTCGCGAGCACCTCGGCCTCCGTCACGGACGACCCGAAGCAATCCCAGCTGTTCCACCCCATGGGGGGACGGGATGCGGCAGCCCGGCGCTCGCCGATCACGAGCCCACCACCGCCGCGAGGTGAACGACCGCCGCGCGGTCGGGGTGGAACGTGGGGAAGTCCAGCCCGACGCGTGCGAGCACGGCCCCCGCGATCACCGGACCGCGGCCCTCGCGCTCGCCGTCGCCGTCACCGCCGAGATCGGGGCTCTCCCGGAGCCACGCCGGAACCTGCCACGGCGGTCCGAACGAGTCCGAGCCGCTCACCGACACCCGGTAGCTGCGGTCGGCGGCCAGGCCGGGGAACCGCACGCGGGCGATCGTGTCGGGCGAGGTCGTCGGAGTGACGATCGTGAAGAGCGCCTCCGAACGGTCGGCGGCGACCACGCCACGCACCTGCGGAGATGTGGCGTCGAGCTCACCCGCACCGATGGTGCGCCCCGTCGCGATGAGCTCGCGGTGCCGACGGTAGCGCGCGATCCAGTCGCTGAGGATGCGCCGGTCGGTGGCGTCGAGGTCGCGGATGTCCCATTCGATGCCGAAGTGCCCGAGGAATGCGACGGCGCACCGGAACTGCAGATCGTGTATGCGGCCCGTGACGCTCGAGACGGGGGAGGCGACGTGCGACCCCATCATCTCCGGGGGCACCAGCAGCCCCGTCCACCTCAGGATGCCGAAGCGATCGTGTGGATCGTGGCTGTCGGACGGATGGATCCGGTCGGTGCGCTCGAGGATGCCGAGGTCGACCCGCCCGCCGCCGGAGGCGCAACTCTCGATCTCGAGGTCGGGGTGGCGACGGCGGAGCTCGTCGATGAGGCGGTACACCGCGAGGGTCTGCTCGTGGACGGCGGGAGTGCCCGAACGGGGGTGCCCGGCCGCGATGAGGTCACGGTTGTGGTCCCACTTGAGGTAGCTCACGCCGATATCGTCGATGAGCCCGTCGAGGGCCGCGAGGATGTGGTCGAAGGCGCCCGGCTGCGTGAGGTCGAGCACCTGCTGGAACCGGTAGCGCGGAGGAAGCTCGGGTCCCGCGCGGAGGATCCACTCGGGGTGCTCACGGGCGAGGTCCGAGTCCTCGTTGATCATCTCCGGCTCGACCCAGAGCCCGAACTCCATACCGAGAGCGCGGACCTCGTCGGCCAGGGGGCGGAGGCCGGCGGGCCACGCGACCGGGTCGGGCGTCCAGTCGCCGAGTCCCGCACGGTCGTCGTTGCGCCCGCGGAACCAGCCGTCGTCGAGGACGTAGCGCTCGACGCCGAGCTCGGCGGCGCCGGCCGCCAGGTCGACGAGCACCCGGTGGTCGTGGTCGAAGTACACCGCCTCCCAGACGTTCATCGTCACGGGGCGGGGGCGGCGGGACGAACGAGAGCGCTCACGCAGGTAGGAGTGGAAGCGCGCCGCGGCGCCGTCGAGTCCGCATCCGTAGCTGCCGAACACCCACGGCCCGGAGTACTCCTCGCCGGGCGCCAACCGGATCTCGCCGGGGAGCAACGACTCGCCGCCCCGGAAGTGGAGGCGCCCGTCGGTCCGCTCGATCGTGTGCTCGTGGTTGCCGCTGAACCCGACGTGTCCGATCCACACCTCGCCGGTGCTCGCCGAGAAGCCCGGGGTCCCGACCGCCTGGACCAGCGTCGCGTCCAAGCCGGTACGGCCTCGGCGCGAGATGCGCGAATGATCGCCGCGGACGATCGGATGCCGCTGCGGAATGCGCTCGTGTCCCCACCGGCCGGTGAAGTCGAGCACCTCCTGCGCCCACGTCGGTATCGGAAGGGCGACAGCCAGGGCGTGGATCTCGAGCGGCACCGCTGCCGTGTCGGCGTCGGCCGTGTTTCGGACTCGGGCGCGGGCGCGAATGAGCCCATCTGACGTGAGATCGATCTCTAGTCCGAGCTCGATCTCGGCGTACGCGTCGTGGAGCACGGCGCTGACGCGGCCCCCGTCCGCATACGTCACCCCCGCTCCGACCTCCTCGCCGTCGAGGGCGAGAGAGCGCAGGGCGAAGCGGGGCGCCCACCCCGAGCCGCCGCGATGCGCCGACAGCCCTGGTGCTCCGAACCACCCGCGGCTGTGCTCGGGAAGCATGCTCGCGCGGTAGGGAACATCGGAATCACCGACCATCCCGGTTCTGTTCTCGGCTTCGACGAACGTGAGGAGATCGGGTTCTGCCGACGTCACGGCCGCGCCCCAATGGACGATCTCCGGCATCCCGTCGTTCGTCGTCGCGATGACGACGGAGACTCCCTCGGCACTGAGGTGGATCACGCGCATGGAATCCATGCTCCTATTCTGCTGGCATCGCTCGGGCGGTACAGTCAGAGATCGATCTCAGCACATCGAAGGAGATGGCACAACCATGACCGCATCCGCTCTCGCGCCCGGTGCCGCCCGCTTGCTCGCAGGCACCTACGATCGCCGTCGCCGCGTCAACCGCGAGTACCTCGCGTCGCTCGACGAACGCGCTCTCGTGCAGAACCACCGCATCGAGGCGGGAATCGGCGACCAGGGATGGCACCTGAAGCCGTCGGCCACCCCGGGGGTCGAGAGCGGTTGGGGGCGGCATTGGGGCTGGGAGACACCGGGCGCGCTTCTGCGGGGCCACTTCGTCGGGCACTGGATGTCGGCTGCCGCGCGCGAGGTCGCCGTCACCGGAGACCCCGTGCTGCGGGGCAAGCTCGCGGTCGTCCTCGATGAGCTCGAGGCGTGCCAGGATGCCGGGGACGGCTGGGTGTTCGGCATTCCGCAGACATTCCTGCGCCGCCTCGCCGAGGGGCGCGAGGTGTGGGCGCCGCAGTACAACATCCACAAGACCCTCATGGGTCTGGTCGACGTCTACCGAGACCTCGGCGACCAGCAAGCTCTGCGCATCGCCCACCGGGCGGCCGGGGTGCTCGCGGAATGGGCGCGGGGATTCGAGCCCGAGGAGTTCCAGGCCATCCTCGAGGTCGAGACGGGCGGCATGCTCGAGGCGTGGGCAGACCTCCTCGACGCCACCAGCGACCACATGTATCGCGAGCTCCTCGACCGGTACGACCACCGGTCGCTCTTCGACGGTCTGCTGGCGGGGGAGGACATGCTGACCAACATGCACGCCAACACCACGATCCCCGAGGTGCTGGGCGCTGCCCGCGCCTTCGAGGTCACCGGAGAGGAACGCTGGCGACGCGTCGTCGAGGCGTACTGGGACTGGGCCGTCACGCGACGCGGGACCTTCTGCACGGGCGGGCAGACCTCGGGTGAGATCTGGACGCCGCCGTTCGCCTTCGCCGCGCGGCGGGGCACGAAGACGCAGGAGCACTGCGCCGTGTACAACATGATCCGGCTGGCGGACGTGCTCTACCGATGGACCGGGGAGGCGTCGTACCTCGACTACATCGAGGCGAATCTGGTGAACGGCATCCTGGCGCAGCAGCATCCCGGCACCGGGATGGTGAGCTACTTCCTGCCCCTGCAGAGCGGTTCGCGCAAGGAATGGGGATCGCCCACCGAAGACTTCTGGTGCTGCCACGGCACGGTGGTGCAGGCGCACACGCGGCACTCTTCGCTCGCGGTCTACGCGGACGACGACGCCGTCACCGTCGCGCAGTACATCCCCGTCCGCGCCGATGCGCAGACCGCGGCGGGCCGCCTCGTTGTCGAGGTGCGCACCCTCGACGACGCGCTCTACGTCGGTCCGGACGCGAACGCGGGCCCCGGTGGCCCGGCGCATCGGCCGCACGCGCTGCGGGTGTCGGTCGTGATCGAGTCGCCGGCGAGCGTCGGGGGCCGCGTCCGGATGCGCGTGCCGGCCTGGACCATGGGCGAGGTGCACGTTCGGTCGGACCTCGCGGTGGTGCGTCGCGGGAGCTTCGTGGAGGTCGATCACCCCGGCGGGCGCACCGAGGTCGAGTTGGGTTTCGGATTCGAACTGCGAACGGTGCCGATTCCCGACGAGCCCGAGACCGTCGCCTTCGTCGAGGGCGCCGTCGTTCTCGCGGGCCTCGTCGACCGTGAGACGCCGCTCGTGGGCGACGGCTCCGACCCGGCGACGCTGCTGGCCGCCGACGATGAGAGGCAGTGGTCGCAGTGGCTCACGCGATACCGCAGTGTCGGGAACTCGGCCGGCATCCGATTCGTGCCGCTGAACGAGATCGTCGACGAGCGCTACGCCGTGTACTTCCCGGTCGTCGCGTCATCCTGAGCCGTCGCGGCGGTCGTCACCGAGGGCGGCCGGTCGAGCCGCGGGCGACGAGGACCGTGGGCAGCTCGACCACCTCGTCGGCGAGCTGGGCGCCGCCCGCCATCTGCGCGAGGAGGCCGACCGCTGCCGCGGCCATCTCGCGGATGGGCTGGCGGATCGTGGTGAGCGGGGGATGCAGCCACCGCGCACCACGCACGTCGTCGTATCCCACGACGAGAACGTGGCGCCCTACCGCGAGCCCGGCCTCGGCGATCGCCCGGTAGGCGCCCGCGGCCATCTCGTCGGAGCAGGCGAAGAGTCCGATGGGGCCTTCGCCGCCGAGGTCGTCGAGCGCAGCGGCGCACGCGCGCCGCGCGTCCGCCGCACCCCAGTCCGCCGTCGTCAGGGTGCGGGGCGCGGCCGGTGCCGTCTCGTCGAGCGTCGAGAGGAAGCCCTCGATCCGCGCGCGGCCGTACCGGTAGGACGGAGCGCCGCCGATGACGATGAAGCGCCGCGCGCCCTGCGCGAGCAAGTGCTCCGCCGCCGCCGAGCCGCCCGCGTGATCGGTGTTCCGCACGCTCGGCACGCGCTGGGTGGTCCCCGACGGCGGCTCGAGCAGGACGACGGGGATGCCCGCGCTCTGCACGATCTCCAGTTGAGCGGCCGTGGGCAGGATGAGGCCGAGCACGACCCCTGCCGATCCCCGCGAGCGGATGCGAGCGGGCCAATCGTCGCCCGGATCGTCGCGCTCGGCGGTGAGGACAAGGTCGTAGCTCAGGCGCGATGCAGCGGTGTGGGCTCCCGCGACGACCTCGTCGGTGTAGGGATCGTGGAAGTGCCCCAGAACCAGATCGAAGATGCGGGACGTACCGCCGCGAGGCCGGCCTCGCGGTGTTCCGCCCCGCGTGTACCCGAGCCTTTCGGCCGTCTGCAGCACACGTGTGCGGGTCTCGGGCGACAGCTCGCCGCGCCCGCGGAGCGCGCGTGAGACTGTCGCGACGCTGACCCCGGCGGCCGCGGCGACGTCGGTGAGACTCGGTCGGTGAGACGGCATGCCCCTATTTTGCGCAAAGCGCGACGGCCGCGTCGAGAGGCTGTGACATCGTGGTCCGCGATCACACGCACCGGTGCGGAGGGAGACGAGGATGTCGAGACGATTGCGCATCGCGATCATCGGAACCGGGTTCATGGGACGGATGCACGCGCACGCCTGGCGCACTGCTCCGCGCTTCTTCGATCTGCCGTTCGAGCCCGAGGTCGTCGTGCTCGCGGGCAGCGATGCCCAGCGTGCGTCCGATGCCGCGTCGCGGTTCGGCATCGCCGAGTCGGGCGACGACTGGCGCGCCGTCATCGCACGCGACGACATCGACGCCGTCGACATCTGCACCCCCGGCGACACCCACGCCGAGATCGCGCTCGCCGCCCTCGACGCCGGCCGTCACGTCCTGTGCGAGAAGCCGCTGGCCAATGACGTCGCCGACGCCGACCGGATGACGGATGCCGCCGCCGCGGCGGCATCGGGCGGCGTCGTCGCGATGTGCGGGTTCAGCTACCGCCGCACGCCCGCCCTCGCTCTGGCGCGGCGCCTGATCGAGGAGGGCCGCGTCGGCCGCATCCGGCACGTCCGCGCCCAGTACCTGCAGGACTGGCTCACCGATCCGGAGGCTCCGTTCACGTGGCGCCTCGATCGTGACCGCGCGGGATCGGGCGCTCTCGGCGACATCGGAGCGCACAGCATCGATGCGGCCCAATGGCTCACGGGATCGCGCATCACGAGCGTCTCGGGCACGCTCCGCACCTTCGTCGACGAGCGTCCCGTCCTCGACGAGCGCGTCGGGCTCGGCGGCCGGGCCGGAGCCGGGGCCGGGGCCGAGCGCGTCACCGTCGACGACGCCGCGGCGTTCACGGCATCCTTCTCCGACGGCGCTCTCGGCGTCTTCGAGGCGACGCGCATGGCCACGGGCCACCGCAACGCCAACCGCATCGAGATCAGCGGCGACCGCGGGGCGGTCGCCTTCGACTTCTCGCACCTCAACGACCTGCTCTTCGCCGACGCGACACTCCCCGCCGGCGAGCAGGGCTTCCGGCGCATCGACGCGACCGAGCCCGAGCACCCCTACGCGGGAGCCTGGTGGCCAGCGGGGCACGGGCTCGGCTACGAGCACCTGTTCACGCATCAGAGCGTCGACTTCGTCCGCGCCGTCGCCGGTGAGATCGACGCGCATCCGTCGTTCGCCGAGGCCGCCGGGGTGCAGCGCGTGCTCGCGGCGGTCGAGGAGAGCGCGGCATCCGACAGCAGAAGCATCCGAGTGGAAGGGGTCAGCTCATGACCGCGAGACAGGCGCTCATCGTCCGAGGCGGCTGGGAGGGGCACAAGCCCGTCGAGGCCACCAACCTCTTCGTCCCGTTCCTCGAGGAGAACGGCTTCGAGGTCCGCATCGAAGAGGACAACGAGGTCTACACCGACCGGGAGACGATGGAGCGCACCGATCTGATCGTGCAATCGGTGACGATGTCGAAGATCTCGCGCGAGGCCTTCGCGGGCCTCCGCGACGCGGTCGAGCGTGGAACAGGACTCGCGGGCTGGCACGGCGGCATCGCCGACTCGTACCGCGACAACTCCGACTACCTGCAGCTCATCGGCGGGCAGTTCGCGACGCATCCCGCGAAGCACCCCGATGCCCGGGTCGGCGACGAGACCGATAACTACCTCTGCTACACCGTCGACCTCACCGACGCGGGGCGCCGGTCGCAGATCATGGCCGGTCTCGAGGACTTCACGCTGCGCACGGAGCAGTACTGGGTGCTCTGCGACGACCTCAACGACGTTCTCGCGACGACGACGCACCCCGTGCAGCCGTACCACCCGTGGCACCGCCCCATCACCTCGCCCGCCGTCTGGACGCGCGAGTGGGGACAGGGGCGCATCTTCGTCGCGACGCCGGGGCACAGTCTCGTCGTCCTGCGCGACGTCAACGTCCGCACCATCATCGAGAGGGGGATGCTGTGGGCGAGCCGCACGGCATCGGTGTAGTCGGCCTCGGGGTCATCTCGGGCCAGTATCTGGAGACGCTGGGCGAACACCCCGCCGTCCGTATCGCGGCGACGGCCGACCTCGACGCCGACCGCGCCCGGTCGGTCGCCGAGCGGTTCCCGGGGGCGCGGGCGCTGTCGGTCGCCGAGCTCGTCGCCGACCCGGCGGTGCAGACCGTGGTGAACCTGACGATCCCCGCCGCCCACGGCGAGGTCGCGCGCGCAGCACTCGCCGCGGGCAAGAACGTCTACGGCGAGAAGCCGCTGGCCGCGACCTTCGACGAGGCGCTCGGGGTCATGGCCGGCGCGAACGGTGCCTGGGTCGGCGGGGCTCCCGACACCGTGCTGGGGTCGGGGGTGCAGACCGCGCGCGCGGTCGTCGACGCCGGTGAGATCGGCCGGCCGATCGCGGCGGTCGCGACGTGGCTGTCGTCGGGACACGAGGCCTGGCACCCGCATCCCGACTTCTACTATCGCGAAGGCGGCGGACCGCTCTACGACATGGGGCCCTACTACCTCACGGCCCTGTTCCATCTGCTGGGGCCCGTCGTGCGCGTATCGGGCGCGTCATCGCGATCCCGCGACGAGCGCACGATCGGTTCCGGTCCGCGCGCGGGGGAGCGCATCCCCGTCGAGATCGACACGCATGTCACCGGCGTGCTCGAGCACGCCGGCGGTGCCCTGTCGACGGTGACTTTCAGCTTCGACGCCGCCGCGACCCACGCCGCACCGATCGAGGTGCACGGCGAGAGCGCTTCGCTGACCCTGCCCGACCCCAACTTCTTCGACGGCGAGGTGACCATGCGCCGGCCGCGGGCAGCGGAGTGGACCGCGATCGCACCGCGCGCCGGCTACCGAGGCGCGGGCCGCGGCATCGGGGTTCTCGACGTCGTGCGCGGCGGCGCCGGCGCGGGGCGTGCGAGCGGCGAGGTCGCCCTGCACGTCCTGGAGATCATGAGCGCTCTCACCCGGTCGGCGCGAGAGGGCCGCCGCATCACCCTGACCACGACCGCGGAGCGTCCTCCGCTGGTCCCGCTCACCGAGCACGAGCACTGGAGAACCACATGACCTCGTCCGCACGTGCGGTCATCGACCTCGACGTCGTCGGCGATCGCATCAGCCGACACATCTACGGGCACTTCGCCGAGCACCTCGGGCGCTGCATCTACGACGGCTTCTGGGTCGGCGAGAATTCGTCGATCCCCAATATCCGCGGCATCCGCACAGACATCGTCGATGCCCTCCGCGCGCTCGACATCCCGAACCTGCGCTGGCCCGGCGGATGCTTCGCCGACACGTATCACTGGCGCGACGGGATCGGTCCGCGCGAGCAGCGTCCGAAGATCGCGAACACGAACTGGGGCGACGTCGTCGAGAGCAACCACTTCGGAACCCACGAGTTCATGGATCTGTGCGACCTGCTCGGTACCGAGGCGTACGTCAACGGCAACGTCGGCAGCGGCACGGTGCAGGAGATGTCGGAGTGGGTCGAATACCTCACGCGTGACGACGACAGCCCGATGGCGCGGCTGCGCCGTGAGAACGGTCGCGACGAGCCGTGGCGTGTGCCGTTCTGGGGCATCGGCAACGAGCCCTGGGGGTGCGGCGGCAACCTGTCTCCCGAGTTCTACGCGGAAGAAGCACGGCGGTACGCGACCTATTGCCATGATCACGGCGAGAACCGGCTGACGCTCATCGCTGCCGGCGCCAACGAGGATGACTTCGAGTGGACGCGGGTGCTCGTGAAGACACTCGTCGAGTCGCACGCCGCGAACCTGTACGACAAGCATCCGTACCAGGCGATCTCGTTCCACTACTACACGCACACCGGATCGGGCATCAATCGCGAGGACGCGACGACGTTCACCGACGAGCAGTTCTACGACACGATGGCGTACGCTCGCGACTTCGAGCGCGTCGTCCGCGGACACGTCGCGGTCATGGACTCGTACGACCCCGAGAACCGGGTGAGCCTCGTCTGCGACGAGTGGGGCACGTGGTGGAACGCCGAGAAGGGGACCAACCCGGGGTTCCTGTTCCAGCAGAACACGATTCGCGACGCCCTCGTCGCCGGCATCCATTTCGACATCTTCCACCGCTACGCGCGGCGCATCTCGATGGCCAACATCGCCCAGACGGTGAATGTCTTGCAGGCGATGATCCTCACCGACGGTGACAAGCTCGTCCTCACCCCGACGTATCACGTGTTCGAGATGAACAAGGGGCACCAGGACGCCCGTGCGCTCGCCGCCCACGTGCTCGACGCGCCCGCGACGACGGCGCGCGGGGGAGAGCTGCCGCTGGTGTCGATGTCCGCCTCGACGAAGGAGGGGGCGGCGCTCATCTCGCTCACCCACCTCTCGACGGACGACGAGTGCGAGGTGCGCATCGACCTCCGAGGCTGCGGCGCGCGCGTCACGCGTGCCCGTGTGCTGGGGGCGGACAGCGCGACGACGTACAACGACGCCGACGTGCCCGACCGTGTCGAGCCGCGGCCCCTCACGACCGCCTTCGAGGGCGGTGAGCTCGTCGTGACGATGCCGCCGCATTCCTTCGCGACCGTGGAGCTGGCGCTGGACTGACCGCGTCCGGGGCCGGCGGGGTGCCGCCGTAGGCTGGGAGGCATGCCCGAAACCGCGCCCCGCGGCATCCTGCTCGTCGACAAGGCGGGCGGGATGACCAGTCATGACGTCGTCGCCCGTGCCCGCCGAGCCCTCGGCACCCGCAAGATCGGTCATGCCGGAACGCTGGACCCGATGGCGACGGGGTTGCTCGTCCTCGGTGTGGGGCCGGCGACTCGCCTGCTGACCTACATCGTGGGGCTCGACAAGACCTACGAGGCGACCATTCGCCTCGGCGTCTCGACCGATTCCGACGACGCAGACGGCACCGTGACGGACCATGCGACGAACGAGGCACTCGCCGCGGTCGACCGCGCCGGCATCGATCGCGGCATCGCGGCGCTCACCGGCGAGATCGACCAGGTGCCCAGCCGGGTGTCGGCGATCAAGGTCGGCGGCAAGCGGGCGTACGACCTCGCGCGCGCGGGCGAAGAGGTCGAGCTGAAGCCACGTCGCGTCACCGTCTCGCGCTTCGACGTGCGCGACGTGCGCGAGGTCGCGCTCGAGGCCGACCCCGGCGCCGCCGAGGGTGGACCATCCCGCGCCGTCGACGTCGATGTCGTCGTCGACTGCACGAGCGGCACGTACATCCGGGCGCTGGCTCGCGATCTCGGTGCCGACCTCGGCGTCGGGGGACACCTCACGGCCCTGCGCCGCACCCGCATCGGACCGTTCGCGGTCTCGGATGCCGCGACCGAGATCGCCCCCGACACGCAGCTGCTGCGCGACGCGGATGTCGCGGCCGCGGTGCTCGGCGCCTTCGACGTGACCGCCGAGGAGGCGCGCGACCTGCGCCACGGCAAGCGACTCCTCGGAGCGGCGGCGCGCCTGTCGGCGCCGCATCCGGCGGCCATCGATCCCGACGGACGACTCGTCGGCATCGTCGAGCGTCGCGGTGCCGACGTCAAGAGCCTCATGAACATGGCGGAGGACGCATGATCACGGTCTTCACCATCGTGCAGGTGGCGGTGGCGGTCGCCGCGGGCCTGCTGTGCACCGTCCTCGGCCTCGCCAACCGCCGCCCGAGCGATCTCTCGGTCGGGTCGCTCGCTCTCGTCGAGGTGCTCCTGATCGCGCAGGTCGTCGTCGCGATCATCGCGCCGCTCGCGGGGAACGCCCCGTCGGGAAGTCTCCTGGAGTTCTGGGTGTATCTCGTCTCCGCCGTGCTGCTGCCGCCCGCTGCCGTGTTCTGGGCGCTCGTCGAACGCAGTCGCTGGAGCACCGTCATCCTCGGGGTGGCCGCACTGTCGGTCGCGATCATGGTCTGGCGGATGCAGGTGATCTGGACGGTTCAGGTCGTCTGAAGCCGCCCGCGTGCCACCTATCATTGGTGAGGTCATGGATCATCCCCGCCCTCGAATGACCGGCATCGGCCGCGTTCTGGTGGTCGTGTACGCCGTCATGGCACTCGCCGCGACGGGACGCTCGTTCGTCCAGATCGTGGAGGACTTCTCGAACGCACCGCTGGCGTACTCGCTGTCGGCGGCCGCGGCCCTCGTGTACGTGCTCGCCACCGTCGCACTGGTGAAGTCCGGGTCGCGCACCTGGTACGCGATCGCGTGGGTCGCGATCTGCTTCGAGCTGGTGGGTGTCCTCGTCGTCGGCACGCTCAGCCTCGTGCTTCCCGACCTGTTCTCGCACGACGCGACCGTCTGGTCGGGCTACGGCTTCGGCTACTTCTGGGTTCCGCTCGCCCTGCCGTTCGTGGGCATCTGGTGGCTCGTGTCGCACCGCAACGGCGCTGAGGACAGCCGCGAGCGTCCGGCCGTCCTGGAGGGATCGTCATGGTGACCGTCTATCGAGACCCCGCCGAGGTTCCCGCAGACTTCGGCCCGAGCGTCGTGGCCATCGGCAAGTTCGACGGCGTGCACTCGGGGCACCGGGCGGTCATCGACCGGGCCCGGGTCGATGCCGCCGCGCGCGGCGCGCGCGTCGTCGCGGTCACCTTCGACCGCAACCCGCTGAGCCTGCTGCGTCCGGAGCTGTGCCCCGAGCCGCTCGTCGCGCTCGATCAGAAGATCGGCCTCCTCGCGGCGGCGGGGGTGGATGCCGTCCTCGTGCTGCGATTCGACGCGGAGCTCGCCGCGCTCTCGGCACGCGACTTCGTCGAGAGCATCCTCGTTCGCGCGCTCGGCGCCGTCGGGGTCCTCGTCGGCGACGACTTCCGGTTCGGTCGCGGCGGCGAGGGTGATCCCGCGGTACTCGCCGCACTCGGGCGCGAGCACGGGTTCGACGTCGACGTCGTCACGGACGTCCGTGCCCGCGACGCCGGACGGCGCGTCTCATCGACCTGGGTGCGCGATCTGCTCGCGGCCGGCGACGTCGCGGGGGCCGCCCGCCTGCTCGGCCGCCCTCACGCGGTCGAGGCCGAGGTCGTGCACGGACTCAAGCGCGGGCGCGAGCTCGGATACCCGACCGCGAACCTCGCGACCGATGCCGCGGGGTTCATCCCGGCCGATGGCGTGTACGCCGGATGGCTCATCGACCTCGGGATGCCCGGTGCCGACGGGATGCTGCCGGCAAGCGTCATCCGTTATCCGGCGGCGATCTCGGTGGGCACGAACCCCACGTTCGACGACGTCCCGCAACGGCAGGTCGAGGCCTATGTGCTCGACGAGACCGACCTCGACCTCTACGGTCACCGCGTCGAGGTCCGTTTCACGGCCCGCATCCGCGGGATGGTGGCCTTCGCGGGCATTCCGGCGCTCATCGAGCAGATGGACGACGACGTCGTCCGGGTGCGCGAGGCCCTCGCCTGAGGCCAGCGCCTCGCGCGCCGGAGCGGGCCGCGGCCCGCGTGGTCAGTACGACGACTCGTCGACGGCGCCGGTGGCCTCGCCGCCGGCCTCGAGCCGGCGCGCCTCGCCGAGGATCGTCGCGCTGCCGCTCGTGCCGAGGCGCGTGGCGCCCGCGTCGAGCATGGCGACCGCGTCGGCGAAGCTGCGCACGCCGCCGGAGGCCTTGACCTGAACGGCCTCGCCGACGTTCTCGCGCATCAAGCGGACGTGGGGCACGGTGGCGCCGCCCCCGGCGAAGCCGGTCGAGGTCTTGACGAAGTCGGCTCCGCCGGCCTCGGTCAGGCGGCTGCCGCGGGCGATCTGCTCGTCGTCGAGCAGGCTGGTCTCGAGGATCACCTTGACGATCTTGCCCTCGGCTGCCTCGACCACGGCACGGATGTCGTCGACGACGACGTCGTCGAAGCCCGAACGCAGCGCGGCGATGTTGACGACCATGTCGAACTCGGAGGCACCGTCGGCGGCGGCCTGACGGACCTCGGCGACCTTCGCCGCCGTGGACGTCGTGCCGTGCGGGAAGCCGATGACCGTGCCGACGGCGACGCCGGTGCCGTCGAGTCGCGCGACGGCGTGCGCGATGTCGGAGGGGCGCACGCACACCGAGAAGACCCGCCATTCGGCGGCGATGTCGAGCTCGGCGTCGACCTGCTCGCGGGTCAGCTCGGGCTTGAGGATGGCGTGGTCGAGGGTCGCGGCGAGCTCGCGCTCGGAGATCGTGGACATGGTTTCAGCGTACGCCGTTCGGATGTCCAGGCATCGACGGGAATACCCCTAGGGGGTATCCTGTTGGCGTCCTCGAACGAAGAAGGAGCATCATGACGACTCAGACCTACACCGTCGAAGGCATGACCTGCGGGCACTGCGCCGCAGCGGTGACCCGCGAGCTCGGGCTCGTTCCGGGTGTCTCCGACGTCGCCGTCGACGTCGACGCCGGCACCGTCGCGGTCACGGCCGTGCAGCCGCCCGACGACGACGTCGTCTCGGCCGCTGTGGCCGAGGCCGGTTACACCGTCACCGGACGACGCTGATGAGCGCGGACACCGCCGGGCGGGAGAGCAGCCACGCCGTCCTCGACATCGAGGGGATGACGTGCGCGAGCTGTGTCGCCCGGGTCGAGAAGCGGCTGCAGCGCCTGGACGGTGTCCACGCGACGGTGAACCTCGCGACCGAATCCGCGCGCGTGGAGCATCCCGCCGCGGTCTCGGTCGACGACCTGGTCCAGGCCGTCGGTGAAGCGGGGTACAGCGCTCGGGTCCGCGCGCCGCGGGGGCGCCCGCAGGCGCACCCCTCGGGCGCGCACGACGCACCCGAGGAGCACGACGACCACGGCGCAGCGCACGACCACGGGGCGGGTCACCAGCACGACGTCGAGGACGTGCCGGGCCGGACCACCCTGCGCACCCGGCTGATCTGGGGCATCGTGCTCGCGGCGCCCGTCGTGGTGCTCGGCATGGTGCCGGCATGGCAGTTCCCCGGATGGCAGTGGGTGTCGCTCGTCCTCACCGCGCCGGTGGTGTTCTGGGCCGGCTGGCCCTTCCACCGCGCGACGTTCGCCAACGCGCGCCACGGCGCCCTGACGATGGACACCCTCGTCACGCTCGGCACCTTCGCCGCTTTCGCCTGGAGCCTGTGGGCGGTGCTGTTCGGATCTGCCGGGCGCATCGGCATCCGTCACGATGTCGTCCTCTTCGGCCCCGTGCACGATCCGACGTCGCTCGTCTACTTCGAGGTCGCCGCGGCCGTCACCGTGCTCATCCTGCTCGGCCGTTACATCGAGCAGCGCTCGCGGCGACGCGCGGGAGCCGCCCTGCGCTCCCTGCTCGAGCTGGGGGCCACCGACGTCGAGCTCGCGGACGGTCGTCGCGTCGGCATCGAGGCGCTCCGCGTGGGCGACGAGTTCGTGGTGCGTCCCGGCGAGAAGATCGCGACCGACGGCGTCGTGGTCGACGGCGCGGCCGCCGTCGACGAGAGCATGCTCACGGGCGAGTCGGTACCCGTCGACGTCGGCCCCGGTTCCGAGGTGACCGGCGGGACGATCGCCTCGGGCGGCCGCCTGCGCGTGCGCGCCACGTCGGTCGGCGACGAGACCCGTCTTGCTCACCTGGCGCGTCTGGTGGACGAGGCCCAGTCGGGCAAGAGCCGTGTGCAGCGACTCGCCGACCGCGTCTCCGCGGTGTTCGTCCCCGTCGTCATCGTCGTGGCCGTGCTGACCCTGGTCGGATGGATCATCGCCGGTGCGCCCGTGGCCTCGGGCTTCACGGCCGCCGTCGCCGTCCTCATCATCGCCTGCCCCTGCGCGCTCGGTCTCGCCACGCCCATCGCCGTTCTCGTCGGCACCGGTCGCGGTGCCGAGCTCGGGATCCTCATCACCGGACCCGAGGCCCTCGAAGCGGCCGAGCGCATCGATGTTGTGCTCATGGACAAGACCGGCACCCTCACCGAGGGGCGGATGTCGGTGGCCTCCGTCGTCACCGCGGGCGGGATCGACCGCGACGAGGCGGTGCGCGCGGCCGGCGCCGTCGAGTCGGCCTCCGAGCACCCGATCGCCCGCGCGATCGTCGCGGCAGCGGGCGCCGTTCCTCCGGTGACGGACTTCACCGGGGTTCCCGGCGGCGGCGTCAGCGGGTCCGTCGAGGGGCGCGAGGTCACCGCAGGGAGCGTCGCCTTCGTCGCCCAGCGCCTGGGCGCGCTGAGTGCCGAGCTCGATGCGGCGGCGCGCGAGGCCGCGGCATCCGGAGCGTCCGTCGTCGCCGTCGGCTGGGACGGCGCCGCCCGAGCGGTCATCGCGGTCGCCGACCGTGTCCGCCACGACGCCCGCGAAGCCGTGACGCGGCTGCACCGCACGGGAGCCTCGGTTGTCCTGGTGACCGGAGACAACGCCGGGGCCGCGGCAGCGGTCGCCCGCGAGCTCGGCATCGACGAGGTCGTCGCCGATGTGCGCCCGGAGGGCAAGCTGGACGAGGTGCGACGTCGCCAGGCCGCGGGGGAGCGCGTCGCCATGGTCGGCGACGGCGTCAACGACGCGGCCGCCCTCGCCGCCGCCGACCTCGGCATCGCGATGGGCGGCGGCACGGACGCCGCCAAGCACGCCAGTGACATCACGCTCACCGCAGGCAGCCCCCGGGCGGTGGCCGAGGCGATCGAACTCAGCCGTCGTACCCTCGGCATCATCCGCGGGAACCTCTTCTGGGCGTTCGCGTACAACGTCGCCGCCGTCCCGCTCGCCGTCGCCGGCCTGCTCAACCCGATGGTCGCCGCGGCCGCCATGGCGTTCTCGAGCGTCTTCGTCGTGCTCAACAGCCTGCGGCTGCGATCGGCGCTGCGACCCGCGCGCCGGAGCGCGTAGGGCGAGCGGCTCGTTAAGATCTCGACATGGCCGTCACGCACCGCACCGCTCTCCGCTTCATCCCGGTCGTCGCCGCGGTCGCGCTGCTGGTGACGGCATGCGCGACGCCCGCGGGGGGCACCGCGACCCCCGCTCCCGCGGAGTCGACCGCATCGCCCTCGCTCGATCCGACCCCGTCAGCGACGCCGAGCCCGATCGAGTCCCAGGCGACCGACGACGAGATCAGTCTGCCTTCGTCGTGCGACGAGCTGTTCGCGGGCGACCTGAGGGCGACGCTCGACGCGGAGATCGCACCGCTGAACGACCCCGGGGTGACGATGTACTCGACCGAGAACGCAGAAGCGCTCACGGTGCTCGAGTCCGGCGTGCCGAGCTTGCGGTGCACGTGGGGTACCCCCTCCGACCGCGGAATCGCGACCACCGTGTCGATCGTCTCGCCCGCTCAGTCCGAGCTCATCGTCGACGCATTGACGTCGTCCGGGTTCGGCTCGGAGGAGGCTTCGGGCGGGATGTACTTCCGCACGTCCCAGCGGATGCTCTCGATGGACGAGGAAGTCGTCGACCTGGGGGAGACCCATTTCCTCCGCGGCAACGTGTGGGTTGCGACGCGATGGGTCAACTACGGCCCCGATGCGTACACACCCGGCATCGTCGCCCAGCTCTGGCCCTGAGGTCGGCCCGAGCGCGCCCACCTCGCGGGCCGCGCCGGTCGTGGCATAGAATGGTCGCCGGGGACATCGTCGGGTTCGACGCCGCAGCTCGCTGAAGCGAGTGCCCGCGGCCGGCCGGCGCGATTCGCCCTTCGCTCGCATGACGCTTCGGCGTCCGTTCGAGCGGCACCCGTACGTTTCCGTCACGACGGAACTCCGGCACTCAGGCTCAGGAGGAGCATGCCGACCATGGCCACCGCCGCAGCGACCGCCAACCGCCGACGGAAGTCTTCGTCCGCCCGACGCGACGACGACGCCCCGCTCATCCCGATCCTCGCCCGCAAGGTGCGCGAGGTCGAGGCGAAGGCGCAGCGAGGCAAGCTCGGACCGACCAATCGCGTGAAGTTCCAGGTCATCGCCTTCCTGGTGCGCGAAGAGCGCGCGCGGGTGAAGGCAGACGAGAACGTCTCCGCCGCCGCCCGCGCAGAGCTGCTCAAGCGGCTCGACGGCGTCGCCACCATCCTCGCCAAGACCGCGGCGCGAGACACATCCCTCATCCAGCTGCTCGAGGTCGACCAGGCGACATCGCCGGTCGCCAAGCGGATGCGGCGCGACTGGCTGCTCGAGTCAGGCGCCGAGCTGCCCGAGGACGAGCTGATCATCACCGACGTCGTCCCGGTGCAGGCCCCCGTCGTGCCTCCGGCCCTCGCCGACCGGCAGGTCACGCCTCCGCAGGTCGTCGCTCGCCGCGAGGCCAACCCGTTCCTCGCACCCGATCCCGACCTGCACGCCCCGCACGACACACCGCGTCGTCGACTCGACGGCTGGGAGCTGATGGGGCCGCTCTACAAGGCGTTCGAGTCCGGCGCAGGCGGGGCGGCTGCCTCGATGGACCTTCCTCCCGTGCCCGAGTTCGATCGTCTGTCGCCCAAGGGCCTCGAGATCATGCCGCACCAGTCGCGGTTCCTCGAGTCGGTGCGAGCCGGTCACCGCTCGTTCCTGCTCGCCGACGAGCCGGGTCTGGGAAAGACGGCGCAGTCGGTGCTCGCGGCATCCGTCGCCGGTGCCTATCCGCTGCTGGCCGTCGTGCCGAACGTCGTCAAGATGAACTGGGCCCGCGAGGTCGAGCGCTGGACGCCCCAGCGCCGCGCAACCGTGATCTCGGGCGACGGCGACCAGATCGACGCGTTCGCCGACGTCTTCATCGTCAATTACGAGGTGCTCGACCGTCACCTCTCGTGGCTCGGATCGATCGGCCTGCGCGGCATGGTCGTGGACGAGGCGCACTTCATCAAGAACCTCAGCTCGCAGCGTTCGCAGAACGTGCTCGCCCTCGCGGGCCGCATCCGCGAGCAGGTGCGCGACCCGCTCATGCTCGCGCTGACGGGAACGCCGCTGATCAACGACGTCGAGGACTTCGACGCGATCTGGCGGTTCCTCGGCTGGACCAACGGCGAGAAGCCGGGGCCTGCGCTCATGGAGCGTCTGGACGAGACCGGCCTCACGCCGGCCGACAAGGCGTTCTATCCCGCTGCTCGCGACGCCGTCATCTCGATGGGCATCGTGCGCCGGAAGAAGAAGGACGTCGCCGCCGACCTTCCCGACAAGCTGATCGCCGACCTGCCCGTGCAGCTCGACGACGAGTACGGCCGGTCGATCCGCCAGGCCGAGCACGAGCTCGGTGAGCGTCTGGCCGCCCGGTACCGTCGCATCATCGAGGCGCGCGGCGACCGCGTGCTCGTCGGCGAAGCCGACTCCGACATCGTGCGCCTCGTCGCGACGCAGGAGCTCGAGGAATCGAAGGCCGCTGGTGCCGGCGCGGAGAACGTCTTCACGATGGTCCGCCGCATCGGCCAGGCCAAGGCCGTGCTCGCCGCCGACTACGCCGCTCAGCTGCAGCGGTCGGTGGGCAAAGTCGTGTTCTTCGCCAAGCACATCGACGTCATGGACGCCGCGGAGGCCCACTTCGCGGCCGCCGGGCTGCGGACCGTCTCGCTGCGCGGCGATCAGAGCGCGACCGCCCGCCAGGACGCCATCGACGCCTTCAACAACGACCCGGATGTCGCCATCGCGGTGTGCTCGCTGACGGCGGCAGGTGTCGGCGTGAACATGCAGGCCGCCTCCAACGTCGTCCTCGCCGAGCTGTCGTGGACCGCAGCCGAGCAGACGCAGGCGATCGACCGCGTGCACCGGATCGGTCAGGAGGAGCCGGTCACCGCCTGGCGGATCATCGCCGCCCACACGATCGACACGAAGATCGCCGAGCTGATCGACTCGAAGCAGGGCCTCGCCGCCCGCGCGCTCGACGGAGAGGCCGTGGACCCGACCTCGAGCGACTCGGTGCAGCTGTCGGCCCTCATGCACCTGCTCCGCCAGGCGCTCGGCGCCGACTGAGCAGCGTTCTTCGGCGACGGCCGGGCCCGGTCATCGAACCGGCGCCCGGCCGTCGTTCGTCAGGGCGCCGCGGGATAGGTCTTCGCGACCGACCAGAACTCGTCCGACGGGCGGATGAAGCGGTAGTCGAAGGTCGACCCGTCGACGAAAGTGAAACGGACCACGACGGCGCCGCCCTGAGCGCGCTCGCCGGTGTCGGTGATCGACCCCACCGCCGTTCGCGCGACGCTCTGCACGAGCTCCGCCGGCGGGTGGGTCCCCGACATGCCGAAATCCCACCAGGTGACGCGGCGCTCGCCCAGCGCGAGGATGCGGAGGGCGGCGTCGCGCGACAGGCCCGCGGCGATCGAGCCCGCGTCGCCCGCGACATGACGGGCTCCCGCGATCGTGTTCTGCGCCGCCGAGAGGGCGGCGTTGCCGATGACGCCCTCCACGGACATCACGCCCGCCGTGCCGCCGCGGGTATAGGCGGCGGGAAAGCACCGGGCATGGGCGAGGACGACGTCGGAAGCGTCGTCGGTGCCCGCGGCGATCTCGGCGACGTAGTCGGGTTCGGCGCCTCCGAAGGCCGCAGCGAGGCGGTCGATGATTCTGCGCATCATCCGATCGTGTCGCAGCCGCAGCTTCCGTGCCAAGCTCGTTCGAGCAGGCTGTCGGATGCGCGCGCCCGGGCCCGGCGAGTTCTCCCGGTGGGCTCGCCTGGCAGCACCCGCGCCGCGACGATAGTCTCGACCTGAGGCAGCGTCGCCACACTCCACCTTGAGCAACAACGAAGGATCTCCCCATGAAGATCGGCATCCTCACCAGCGGCGGCGACTGCCCCGGACTCAACGCTGTCATCCGAGGCGTCGTGCTCAAGGGCACCACCTCGTACAACATCGAGTTCGTCGGCATCCGCGACGGCTGGCGCGGCGTCGTCGACGGCGACTTCTTCCCGCTCACGCGCCACGAGGTGAAGGGGCTGTCGAAGGTCGGCGGAACGATCCTGGGCACGAGCCGCACGAACCCGTACGAGGGCCCCCGCGGCGGCGCCGAGAACATCGCGGCGACCCTCGACAAGCACCGCATCGACGGCATCATCGCCATCGGCGGCGAAGGCACGCTCGCTGCGGCCAACCGTCTCGCCAACGACGGCATCAACGTGCTCGGTGTGCCCAAGACGATCGACAACGACCTGAAGGCGACCGACTACTCGTTCGGCTTCGACACCGCCGTTAACATCGCGACCGACGCGATGGACCGGCTGCGCACGACCGGCGACTCGCACCAGCGCTGCATGGTCGCCGAGGTCATGGGCCGTCACGTCGGGTGGATCGCCCTGCACGCCGGCATCGCCGCAGGCGCCCACGTCATCTGCATCCCCGAGGTGCCGATGTCGATCGAGGAGATCACGGCCCAGGTCACCAAGGCCTTCGACCGTGGCCGCGCGCCGCTCGTCGTCGTGTCGGAGGGCTTCAAGCTCAAGGGCCAGGACGAGGCCTACAGCGACAAGGGGCTCGACGCGTTCAACCGTCCCCGCCTCGGCGGCATCAGCGAGGTGCTGGCCCCCGAGATCGAGCGCCTGACCGGCATCGAGACGCGCGCCACCGTGCTCGGCCACATCCAGCGCGGCGGCTCGCCGTCCGCGTTCGACCGTGTTCTCGCGACGCGCCTCGGGCTCGCGGCGGCCGACGCGCTCGTCGACGGTGCATGGGGCCAGATGGTCTCGCTCAAGGGCACCGATATCGTCCGCGTCTCGTTCGACGAGGCCCTCGGCGAGCTGAACACCGTTCCGCTGTACCGCTACGAGGAGGCCGCCGCACTGTTCGGCTGACCTCGCGCTCGCGTCATCTCGGCCGCGTCCGCGGCAGGCTCACAGCCTGCGCGCGGCGCGGCCGTTCCGCTTCTGCCGGTGTCAGCGCACCCGTGCGCGAGCACGGATTACCGACCCCAGCGACGCGCGGAGCGGCTGACCCAGGTAGATGCCGAGCGACGCGCCTACCGCCAGGGCGATGCCGACGGTCGCTGCCGCTGCGAGCGTGCTGAACCCGGTGAGCAGGGTCGCGGGACTGTCGCCCGACTCGACGACTCCGAGGAGTCCGCGGAACACCGCGGCGCCGGGGACCATGGGCAGGATCGCCGCCGTCGTGATCGCGACGGAGGGCACGTGCAGACGATAGGCGGCCAGGATGCCGACGAGGCTGCCGACGAACGCCCCGACGCCGCTCGCCGCAGCCGTCTCGAAGCCGATCGCCGCTGCCGCCACGTAGCCGAGCCACGCGACCACGCTGAGAGCGACGCTGACGACGATGATGCGGAGCCCGGCTCCGTTGATGACGGCGACCGCAAGGGCGATCAGGCCCGCGCCGAGGAACTGCAGCGGCACGGGGCCGAGGGGCAGCGCCTCCGTCGGCGCCTCGAGGCCCAGCCCGATGACCCGGGCGGTCTCGATGCCGGCGAGGATGCCGAGCACGACGCCGAGAGTCTGGGTCACGAGCTCGAGGATGCGGCCCATGGCTGTCAACGCGAACCCGTCGATGGCGTCCTGGGCGGCACCGACCACCGTGAGGCCCGCGAGCATGAGCACGATGCCCGAGGCGACGATGACGGAGGGTCGCATGGTCATCGCGGCCTCCCACCCCGTTGCGCGCAGGAGTGGGGAGGCCGCCGCGACGATCGTGAGCACGAACGCCCCGGCGATCTGGCTGAAGAAGAACGGCACGCGCGCCCGGCCCAGCAGGAACTGCGTGACGGCCGCAGACCCGGCGGCGAGGAACGAGAGCACGATGACGAGCCAGTTCGCGCCGAACATCACCGCGACCCCGACCGCCAGCAGCGCCTGCGCCGAGACGGCGACGGGCTGGTGGTACCGGAACGGTGTGCGACGGATGCCGCGGAAGCGCAGGGCTGCGGCATCCAGGGGGAGTCCGGAGCGGATCTCGGTCACGAGCGCCTGCAATCGCTGCAGACGCGCATGGTCGGGCGCCGCGCCGCGGACCACGCGCATGAGCGTGATGGGCCGGTCCTCACCGCTGCGATGGTGCGCGACGGTGATCGAGTTGTACGTGACGTCGACGTGCACGGGGTCGAGTCCGTACACACCCGCGACCCGCACGATCGTCAGCGTCACCTCGCTCGCGGGCGAACCTGCGACGAGCATCGTCTCCCCGAGCCGGATCGCCAGATCGAGGACCCGTACGGCGAAGGCGTCGTCGATGACCGGAAGCATCTCCGTCGCCGGGCCGCCGGCCGGATCGGAGGTGTGGACGAGCGCGTTCAGCGCCGTGAAGAGCGAGCGGCGTCCCATGCCTTCCAGCCTAGGTCCGTGCGCCCGCAGCCTCGCCCCCGGGCGGGTCGTCACATGGCGCTGCGCGCATGGGACGCTCCGTAAGATGGTCCGGTGGGCGCGGCATCCGGGCGCCCGTAGCAATCGCGCCGGCACCGGCATCCGGGAGTCCCACATGGCATTGATCGTGCAGAAGTACGGCGGGTCGTCCGTCGCCGACGCGGAGAGCATCAAGCGGGTCGCGAAGCGCATCGTCGACACCCGTCGCGCCGGTCACGACGTCGTCGTCGCGGTGAGCGCGATGGGCGACACGACCGACGAGCTGCTCGATCTCGCGAACGAGGTCGCCCCGATCCCGGCTCCCCGCGAGCTCGACATGCTCCTCAGCTCGGGCGAGCGCATCTCGATGGCGCTCCTGGCGATGGCGATCCACTCGATGGGCTTCGAAGCCCGGTCGTTCACCGGCAGCCAGGCGGGCATGATCACAGACGCCACGCACGGCGCGGCGCGCATCGTCGACGTCACCCCGGTGCGCCTGCGCGAGGCACTCGACGAGGGGGCGATCGTCATCGTCGCGGGGTTCCAGGGGTTCAACCGCGACACCCGCGACATCACGACGCTCGGTCGCGGCGGATCCGACACCACGGCCGTGGCGCTCGCCGCCGCCCTCTCGGCCGATGTCTGCGAGATCTACAGCGACGTCGACGGCATCTACACCGCCGACCCGCGCGTCGTGCCGAAGGCTCGCAAGCTCGGCGTCGTCTCGGCGGAGGAGATGCTCGAGCTCGCCGCGAACGGCGCCAAGGTCCTCTACATCCGTGCGGTGGAGTACGCCCGCCGTCACGGCGTCATGATCAACGCCCGGTCGACGTTCAGCTCGGGAACCGGCACGTTCGTGCTCGGTCCCGGCATGACGCTGCCCGAAGGTCGAAAGGAAGAAGAGATGGAAGAGCCGATCGTCGCGGGCGTCGCCACCGACCTCAGCCAGGCCAAGATCACCGTCATCGGCGTGCCCGACGTCCCGGGCAAGGCCGCCGAGATCTTCAAGATCGTGGCGAAGTCGGGTGCCAACGTCGACATGATCGTCCAGAACGTGTCGGCCGCTGCGACGGGACGCACCGACATCTCGTTCACGCTGCCCAAGACGGATGCGACGCTCGCGCTCCGCGCCCTCGCGGGGGAGCAGAACGAGGTCGGGTTCGAGAGCCTCGTGCACGACGACCAGATCGGCAAGCTGTCGGTCGTGGGAGCGGGCATGCGCACGCACTCGGGTGTCTCCGCGACGCTGTTCGAGGCGCTGTCGAACGCCGGCGTCAACCTCGAGATGATCTCGACCTCCGAGATCCGCATCTCGGTCGTGGTCCGCGGCGACGAGCTGGCCGAGGCCGCGCGCGTCGTGCACACCGCCTACGGGCTCGACGGCGACACCGAAGCCGTCGTCTACGCCGGCACCGGTCGCTGACCCCCTCCGATCGTCGGCACCCCGCCGTCGCCGGGCAGGCGCGGCACCTGCGAGAATCGAAAGCCGTCCCCGACCCGTCACCGAGGAGCCCGCGTGCTGTACATCTCGACCCGAGGCGGCGCTGAGCCGCTGCCGTACTGCGACGCGCTCCTCGAAGGTCTCGCGACCGACGGCGGCCTCGCCGTGCCGCAGGAGATGCCGACCGTCTCACCCGAGACGCTCGAGCGCTGGCGGGCGCTGACGTACCCGCAGCTGGCCACCGAGGTGCTCGCGCTCTTCGCGACCGACATCGAGCGCGATGACCTCGCGCGCATGACCGAGGCCGCGTACGCCCCCTTCCCTGACGCGGTCGTCCCGCTGCGCCCGATCGGCGACGGGATGACGCTCGTCGGGCTCTCCGAGGGGCCGACGCTCGCCTTCAAGGACCTCGCGATGCAGTTCCTCGGGCAGGTCGTCGAGCATGCGCTGGAGCGCACCGGTTCGGTGCTCAACGTGCTCGGTGCGACATCGGGTGACACCGGCTCGGCGGCGGAGTACGCGCTGCGCGGCAAGGAGCGCATCGCGGTCTTCATGCTCTCGCCGCAGGGGCGCATGAGCCCGTTCCAGCGAGCGCAGATGTTCTCGCTCGACGAGCCCAACATCCACAACATCGCCGTCGCGGGCGTCTTCGACGACTGCCAGAACCTCGTCAAGGAGCTCGCGGGCGACCTCGAGGTGAAGCGCGAGCTGCACCTCGGCGCCGTCAACTCGATCAACCTCGCCCGTATCACCGCCCAGGTCGTCTACTACTTCTGGGCGTGGCTGCGAGCCACCGATGCCGACGGCCACGCCGAGGTCTCGATCACGGTGCCGTCGGGCAACTTCGGCAACATCCTGTCGGGGTTCTACGCCCGCGAGATGGGCCTGCCGATCCGCAGGCTCGTGCTGGCGGCGAACGAGAACAACGTTCTCGACGAGTTCTTCCGCACGGGGATCTATCGCCCGCGTTCGGCGGCGCAGACGCTGCAGACCTCGAGCCCGTCGATGGACATCTCCAAGGCGTCGAACCTCGAGCGCTTCATCTTCGAGCTCGTCGGTCGCGACCCCCAGCGCGTCGTCGCGGCCTGGCGCGAGCTCGAGACTCAGGGCTTCGCCGACTTCTCCGCCGATCTCGCGCGCTTCACGGCCGAGTTCGGCATCGTCAGCGGGACCTCGACCCACGCCGACCGTCTCGCGACCATCCGCTCGGTCCACGAGGGGACGGGCGAGATCATCGACCCGCACACCGCGGACGGCGTCACGGTGGCGCGCGAGTACGTCGAGTCCGGCGAGGTCATGCTCGTCCTCGAGACGGCCAAGCCCGAGAAGTTCGCCGAGACGATCCGCGAGGCCATCGGCGTCGAGCTGACCTACTCCGACGAGCTGCAGGCCATGCTCGATGCGCCCCAGCACGTCGTCGATGTGCCCGACGACGCCGCCGCACTCACGGCCTTCATCCGGGAGCGCGCGCTCCGCTGACACCCCGCATGGTGATACATCGGTCGGACCGGTGGGGCTGGTGAGGCCCACGCACAGCGGAGAGTGCTCAGGGGCACCACGCGTCCGACGGATGTATCGGGCTCGGGCGGGCGTCCCCTGCCGAGGCGGTCAGTGCGCGGAGCGGGTGGCGACGATCGCGTCCCAGACCGCACGGGCGACTGCGCTCTTCGCGCCCGCGGCCTCGGCGACCACCGTCCCGCCCTCACCGATCACGGCGACGGCGTTCTCGCCCGAGCCGAAACCGGCGTCCCACCCGACCTCGTTGACGACGAGGAGGTCGACGCCCTTGCGCTCACGCTTGCGCCGAGCACGCCCGAGCAGGTCGTCGTCGGCGGTCTCGGCGGCGAACCCGACGACGGTCTGACCGTCGCGGCGAGCGGCGGCGAGCCTCGCGAGGATGTCGTCGTTCGGCACGAGCTCGATCGTCTCGAGCGGACCGTCTTCCTTCCGCAGCTTGTGATCCGACACCCGTGCGGCGCGGTAGTCGGCGACGGCCGCGACCATGATGACGACCTCGGCCGCGGCGGCGGCATCCGACATCGCCTCGCCCAGTTCAGCCGCCGTCTCGACATGCTGGATCGTGATGCGCGGGTGCGCGGCGGCGGCGTCGAGGACGCCGGCGTCGACGGATGCCGCGACGAGGGTCACGGCCGCGCCGCGCCGCGCCGCCTCGACGGCGATCTCCGCTCCCTGGCGGCCGCTCGACCGGTTGCCGAGGAAGCGCACGGGGTCGAGCGGTTCTCGCGTTCCGCCGGTCGAGACCGCGACGTGCAGGCCGTCGAGGTCGGCCGGTGCCGGGGACACGAGCGCGAGGGCCGCGGCGACGATGTCCTCCGGCTCGGACATGCGACCCGGGCCGCTGTCGCCGCCGGTCAGTGGGCCGTCCGCGGGACCGACGATCAGCACACCGCGCTCGCGGAGCGTGGCGACGTTGGCGGTGGTCGCCGGGTGCCGCCACATCTCGGTGTGCATCGCCGGGGCGACCACGACGGGCGCCGTCGTGGCGAGAAGCGTGGTGCCGAGAAGATCGGATGCCAGCCCCGCCGTCATCGACGCGATCGTGTTGGCCGTCGCGGGCGCGACGATCACGAGGTCCGCGCTCTGCCCCAGGGCTACGTGCCGCACACGGGCCACGTCGTCGTGCACCGAGGTCGTGACGGGATTGCGGCTGATCGCCTCCCACGTCGTCAGGCCGATGAAGCGCAGCGAGTCGTCCGTCGGGATGACGTGGACCTCGTGCCCCTGCTGCACGAGCAGCCGTACGAGGTGGACGCTCTTGTAGGCGGCGATGCCTCCGGTGACCCCGACTACGATGAACATGCCCCCGATCCTCCCACGGCCCCGGGCGGGTGCGCGGAGCGACCGTCGGGTGCCGAGAGCGAGTGATCCCATGTGCACCGTCGTCATCCAGGTGCCCGCCGATCCGAGCCGTCCGGTTCGGCTGCTGGCCGTGCGCGACGAGGATCCGGCCCGCGCATGGGATCCGGTCGGTCCGTGGTGGCCCGACGCGTACCCCGGTGTCATCGGCGTGCGCGACCGTCGGGCGGGCGGCGCCTGGCTGGCCGCCGACCCCGCCGCGCGCCGCCTCGCGGTCATCCTCAATCGCGCCGACGTGCTGCCCGACGATGCGCCGGCGCTCTCGCGCGGCGGCATCGTGCTCGACGCGGTCGCCGGACAGCCTCCGGTGGGCGCCCCGCCCACCCACGGCTTCAACCTCGTCGATGTCTCCGCCGCGGGGGTCCGCGTGACGATGTGGGATGCCGCGACCCTGCGCACCGTCGACCTGGCTCCCGGAACCCACATGATCGCTCACGACGACGTCGACGATCCACGCACGGCCCGCATCCGTCGCTGGCTCGGCGCCTTCGCTTCGGCCGCGCCCGAGCTCGATCACGCGAACGGGCTGCAGCCCTGGCTCGACGTGCTCCAGGACACCGCGGTCACCCCGGCGACCGACGACGCGGCCATCATCCGCGACAACCGTCCGTACGGCGTGCCGACCCTGTCGCTGCTCGTCTGCACGGCGTCGGTCGGCACGGACGGGGTCGACGTGGCTTACGGCGCGCTGGCCGTGCCGGGGGAGTGGAACCGTCCCGAGATGGCGTGATTCGCACGGTCATTGGCTGTCACGTGCGTCGGCGCGGTATCGCCGCGCCGATAGAATCGCGGAAACCCGATCCCGCTTCACGCAAGGAACAGCTATGACCCGCATCTCCGATTCCGGACTCTCCGTCGCCGTCGTCGGCGCCACCGGCCAGGTCGGAAAGGTGATGCGCGAGATTCTCATCGAGCGGAACTTCCCGATCCGCGAGCTGCGCCTGTTCGCGACCGCTCGTTCGGCGGGAACCTCGATCGAGTTCGCCGGCCACGACGTGATCGTCGAGGATGTCGCCACGGCCGATCCCGCCGGCATCGACATCGCCCTCTTCTCGGCCGGTGCGACCGGATCGCGTGCGCACGCCCCTCGCTTCGCCGAGGCGGGCGCCGTCGTCATCGACAACTCCAGCGCCTGGCGCATGGACCCCGAGGTCCCGCTCGTCGTGAGCGAGGTCAACCCCCACGCGACCGTGAACCCGCCCAAGGGCATCATCGCGAACCCGAACTGCACCACGATGGCCGCGATGCCCGTGCTGAAGGTGCTCGACACCGAGGCCGGTCTCGAACGCCTCATCGTCTCGACGTACCAGGCGGTCTCGGGCTCGGGTCTCGCGGGTGCGGAGGAGCTCCTCGGTCAGGTCGAGGGGGTCCTCGCTCAGGGGCACACGCTCGATCTCGTGCACGACGGCTCGGCGGTCGACTTCCCGCAGCCCGAGAAGTACGTCGCCCCGATCGCGTTCGACGTCATCCCGTTCGCCGGCAACCTCGTGGACGACGGCGACAACGAGACCGACGAAGAGAAGAAGCTCCGCAACGAGAGCCGCAAGATCCTCGAGCTGCCCGACCTGCGGGTGGCCGGGACCTGCGTGCGCGTCCCGGTCTTCACGGGCCACTCGCTGTCGATCCACGCCGAGTTCGCGCGCGACATCACGCCCGAGCGGGCGCGGGAGGTTCTGGCCGCGGCGCCCGGCGTCGTGCTCGAGGAGGTACCGACGCCCCTGCAGGCCGCCGGCAACGACCCGAGCTACGTCGGCCGCATCCGTGCCGATCAGTCCGCACCCGAGGGCAAGGGGCTCGTCCTGTTCATCAGCAACGACAACCTGCGCAAGGGCGCCGCGCTGAACGCCGTGCAGATCGCGGAGATCGTCGCCGAGCGCCTCTGACCCGACCACGGTGGCGGCGGGATGCCGCGCGCCGCCACCGGGATAGACTGGTGCATCGTGAGTGAAAAGGTCGACGTCGTCCTGATCGGCGGGGGCATCATGAGTGCCACGCTCGGTGTGCTGCTGAAGCAGCTCCAGCCCGATTGGAAGATCGAGGTGCACGAGCGCCTGTCGGATCTGGCGCAGGAGAGCTCGAACCCGTGGAACAACGCGGGCACGGGCCACGCTGCGCTCTGCGAGCTGAACTACACGCCCGAGGCGCCCGACGGCTCGGTCGATCCCGGCAAGGCGATCACGATCAACGAGCAGTTCCAGCAGAGCCGGCAGCTCTGGGCCTCGCTCATCGAGCGCGGCATCCTGGACGAGCCCTCGACGTTCATCAACGCGACCCCCCACATGACCTTCGTCCGCGGTGAGAAGGACGTCGCCTTCCTCAAGCGCCGCTACGAGGCCCTCAAGGACCAGCCCCTCTTCGCGGGCATCGAGTATTCCGAGGACTCGCGCGTCATCAACCAGTGGGCGCCGCTGCTGATGCAGGAGCGCCGCAAGGGCGAGCCGTTCGCCGCGACGCGGGTTCCCGCCGGCACGGATGTCGACTTCGGATCGCTGACCCGTCAGCTGTTCTCGCACCTGCAGGAGCAGGGCGTCGAGGTCATCACCGACCGCGAGGTGCGCACCCTGCGCCGCCAGAAGGACGGCTCGTGGCGGGTCTTCTGGCGCAATCGCCTCGGCAAGACCCCCGGCCACACCGACGCGCGCTTCGTGTTCGTCGGTGCGGGAGGCTGGGCGCTGAAGCTGCTGCAGAAGTCGGGCATCCCCGAGATCAAGGGGTACGGCGTCTTCCCGATCGGCGGGCAGTTCCTCAAGACCACCAACCCCGCCGTCGTGTCGCAGCACAAGGCCAAGGTGTACTCGCAGGCCTCCGTCGGTGCCCCGCCGATGTCGGTTCCCCACCTCGACACGCGTGTGGTCGACGGCGAGGCGTCGCTGCTGTTCGGTCCGTTCGCGACCTTCAGCCCGAAGTTCCTCAAGAACGGGCGCATCACCGACATCGTCGCCCAGGTGCGTCCGCACAACCTGCTGCCGATGCTGAAGGTCGCGGTCGACAATCCGAGCCTCATCTCGTACCTGGTCGGCGAGCTGCTGAAGAACCACCGCAAGAAGGTGGAGTCGCTCCGCGTCTTCATGCCGACCGCGAAGGACGAGGACTGGGAGCTGATCCAGGCCGGCCAGCGTGCTCAGGTCATGAAGAAGGACCCGAAGAAGGGCGGCGTGCTGCAGTTCGGCACCGAGGTCGTGACCTCCGCGGACGGATCGATCGCCGGTCTGCTGGGCGCTTCGCCGGGCGCGTCGACGGCGGCATCCATCATGCTCGGACTTCTCAAGACGTGCTTCCCCGAGCGCATCGCGGGCTGGGAGCCCGAGCTGAAGAAGCTCATCCCCAGCTACGGTCAGCCGCTCAACCCGCGGGCCGAGGCCGCGCGCTCGTCGATCGAGGCGACCGCCGAGGCGCTCGCGATCAATCCCTGACGGGCATGGCCAAGCTCTACTTCCGTTACGGAGCGATGAACTCCGGCAAGTCGACGGCTCTTCTGCAGGCGGCTTACAACTACGAAGAGCGCGGCCAGCACGTTCTCCTCGCCAAGCCCGAGATCGACACGAAGGGCGCGGGCCAGATCGCCAGTCGGCTGGGAGTCGAGCGCGACGTCGACTTCCTCGTCGGCGCGGACGACGACCTGCGCGCCGTCTTCGGCGTTCATCGCGAGCGCGTCCGTGCCGAGACCGGTTCGGATGTCGCCTGCCTCCTGATCGACGAAGCGCAGTTCCTGACATCCGACCAGGTCGATGATCTGCTGCGGACCGTCGTCGAGGAGAACGTCCCGGTGCTGGCCTACGGCATCCGTACCGATTTCCAGACCCGGGCCTTTCCCGGTTCCGCTCGGCTGATGGAGCTGGCGCACAGCCTCGAGGAGCTCAAGACGATCTGTCGCTGCGGACGGAAGGCGCTCTTCAACGCCCGTCTGGTCGGTGGACGCTTCGTGTTCGAGGGCGACCAGGTCGCGATCGACGAGCTCGCTCTCGATCGTGTCACCTACGAGTCGATGTGCGCCGAGTGCTACCTCCGCGAGTCGGGTGGTCGCCTCGCCTGACGCGACTCGCGCCTGATACGTTTCACGACGCGCCCGTCCAGCGCTTTGCGCGGTCAGACCACAAGATGTATCGTGGTCCGGCCACCAACGAGAGGGGCGTCATGGCCGACGGAACCCCGGCGCGCGCCTGGCGCGTCGTACTGGAGAAGATCGAGTCCGATCTGCTCGCCGGCAAGCTCGGTCCCGGCGACCGGCTGCCGTCCGAACGCGACCTCGTCGCGCAGCTCGGCGTCGGGCGTTCGAGCGTCCGAGAGGCGTTGCGCGTGCTCGAGGTCATGGGCCTCATCCGCACCGCGACCGGTTCGGGTCCCAGCGCCGGCGCGATCGTGGTCGCGCGGCCGACCGGCGGCATGCAGGCTCTGCTGCGCCTGCAGGTCGCGGCGCAGGGTTTCGCCATCTCGGATGTCGTGAACACGCGTCTGCTGCTCGAGGAGTGGGTCGCCGGCGAGCTCGCCGGCTCGTCCGACGTGGATCTCGAACGGGCCCGAGAAGCGCTCCACGCGATGGATGCCGCCGACCTCAGTCCCGCCGACTTCCTGGCGCTGGACGCCCAGTTCCACGTCGCCCTGGCCGAGGCGTCGGGAAACGAGGTCGTCGCCGCGATGATGGCCGGCCTCCGCTCCTCGATCGAGGACTACGTGCTCGAGGGTGCCGCGCGCATTCCCGACTGGAACAGCGCGGTCGACCGCCTGCGCGACGAGCACAACGCGATCGTGGCCGCGATCGACGAGCGGCGGGTCGCGGATGCCCGCACCGCCGTCCACGACCACATCACGGGGTACTACGCGTCAGCGAACCCCGTCCGCCCCGAATCCACCTGAATCCATCCGACCCGACCCCTTCGGCCCCCGGCCGGAACAGAGGAGAGACATGGTCACCCGTCAGCTGCCCAAGATCCCCGAGCTGCTCGAACTGATGCAGTTCAAGGCCCCGGATCTGAACGGTCGTCGCCGCCGGCTCACGTCGGCCCTCACGATCGACGACCTGCGGACCATCGCGAAGCGCCGGACGCCCAAGGCGGCCTTCGACTACACCGACGGCGCCGCCGAGGGCGAGATCTCGCTCGCGCGAGCGCGCCAGGCGTTCCAGGACATCGAGTTCCACCCCGACATCCTGCGTCCGGCAGAGTCGGTCGACATGTCCACGGAGATCCTCGGCGGGCGCTCGGCCCTGCCGTTCGGAATCGCCCCGACGGGATTCACCCGCCTCATGCAGACCGAGGGCGAGAGCGCCGGAGCGTCCGCCGCGGGCGCGGCCGGCATCCCGTTCACCCTCTCGACGCTCGGAACGACCTCGATCGAGGGTGTGCGCGCCGCGAACCCCCATGGCCGCAACTGGTTCCAGCTCTACGTCATGCGCGACCGAGAGATCTCGTACGGCCTCGTCGAGCGGGCCGCCGAGGCGGGCTTCGACACCCTGATGTTCACCGTCGACACCCCCGTCGCGGGTGCCCGCCTGCGCGACAAGCGGAACGGATTCTCGATCCCGCCCGCCCTGACCGTCGGCACGATCGTCAACGCCATCCCGCGCCCCTGGTGGTGGATCGACTTCCTGACGACGCCCAAGCTCGAGTTCGCGTCGCTCACGACCACCGGGGGCACCGTCGGCGAGCTGCTCAACGCCGCGATGGATCCCACCATCAGCTACGACGACCTCGAGGTCATCCGTGGCATGTGGCCCGGGAAGATCGTGGTCAAGGGCGTCCAGAACGTCGAGGACTCCAAGCGGCTCATCGACCTCGGGGTCGACGGCATCGTGCTCTCGAACCACGGCGGTCGCCAGCTCGACCGCGCCCCCGTGCCGTTCCATCTCCTGCCGCAGGTCGTGCGCGAGGTGGGCAAGGACGCGACCGTCATGGTCGACACCGGCATCATGAACGGCGCCGACATCGTCGCCTCGATCGCGCAGGGTGCGAAGTTCACGCTGATCGGGCGCGCATACCTCTACGGGCTCATGGCCGGCGGTCGCCAGGGCGTCGACCGTACGATCGCGATCCTCCGCAGCGAGATCGAGCGAACGATGCAGCTGCTCGGCGTCTCGAGCCTCGAGGAGCTCGAGCCCCGTCACGTCACTCAGCTCCAGCGGCTCGTGCCGATCGCAGGCTCAGCCCCGCGTCGCGCCCCGTCGCGCGCCAAAACCGCATCCCGAGCCTGACGACGGGACGCAAAGCAGCGGGCCCCGGTGCCGGCAGCCGATCGGCTGGCCGGCCCGGGGCCTGAGCACGTGTCGTGCGGGGTCGTCCGCGTCAGCGCATCAGCGCAGCGGAAGCGTGGGGATGAGCCGGTCGAGGAAGTCGGCGGTGTCCTCCCAGCCCTCGACAGCGTGGCAGGCCACGCCCATCGCGAGCACGGGGTAGTCGTTGCCGTTCTCGTCGAGACGGTCGCCGACGAACAGGATGTCGTCCTGGGGGATGCCGCTCTGCTCGATGAGACGGGTCATGCCGTATGCCTTGTCGATGCCGCGCTCGGTGATGTCGACCGACGTCGAGCCGCCGGCGCGCACCTCGAGGTCGGGGATGCGGTCCGCGACCGCCGCGCGCAGCGCGTTCTTCTTCTCGCCGGTCGGGTCCCACGCCATCTTCGCGTCGACGGGAGCCTGCTGACCGAGCGCCGAGAAGGTGATCTGCGATCCGCGGTCTTCGAGGATGGGACCCCAGGTCTCGGTCTCCCACAGCCCGAGGCGACGCGCCTCCTCCTCGACAGCGGCGAGGGCGCGGGTCTTCTGGTCGTCGGTCAGCGAGCGGGCGTAGATCGTCTCGATGCCGGCGGGGGAGAGGCGGTAGTACTGGGTGCCGCAGGTCGGAAGCAGGTGGAAGTGCGACAGCAGTTCGGCATCCGTCTCGGGCAGCTGGTCGACGACCTGAGCGGTGAACTGCGCGAGCTGTCCGCCGGAGATGATCGCGACCTCGACGCGGGCCGCGAGCTCGAGCAGGTGGCGTCCGATGCGCGGGTCGATGGCGCTCTTCGAGGGAGCGAGCGTGTCGTCGAGGTCGAAGGCGACCAGGCGGGGGATGGGCATCCGTGCTCCGTTCTCCGGTGGCATGAAAGAGGCCCCGCCTCGCGGCGGAGCCTCTTCGCTGTCGGGGTGACAGGATTTGAACCTGCGGCCTCGTCGTCCCGAACGACGCGCGCTACCAAGCTGCGCCACACCCCGTGGCAACCCTCCAAGCTTACCCCGATCTCGCTCGGAAGACGAATCGGCTCACGCCCGGGCGCGGAGGACGATGACGGATGCCTCCGGGCGGCATCCGAACCGCACGGGCGCGTAGATGGAGTGTCCGAGACCCGCACTGACGTTCAGCGGCACAGACGTCGGGCCCCACGAGCTCAGTCCGCGCGCCTGGTCGAGGGGGATGTCGCAGTTGGCGACGAGGGCGCGGGAGGCGAAGGGGATCCGCACCTGCCCGCCGTGGGTGTGCCCGCCGAAGATCATGTCGGCTCCCAGATCGACGAAACGGTCGAGCACGCGGCGATACGGGGCATGGGTGACCCCGAGGGTCAGGTCGGCGCGCTTGCGGCCTTCCAGGGCTGCCAGAGCGCCGGGGAGCGCGTCGAGGTCGTCCCAGTCGCGGTGAGCGTCGTCGACGCCGATGCCGTCGATCCGCAGGCCGGCCACGCGCACCGTGGCGGCGGCGTTGTCGAGCTCGGACCAGCCGAGGTCGCCTGCGAAGAACGAGTCCATCGCCGCCGTATCGAGCTTCGGCGCCGCCTTGGCGTGCTGCGACGGGCCCGTGAAGTACCGCAGGGGGTTCCGTCCGGTCGGCTCGTACACGTCGTTCGAACCGTGGACGAAGAATCCGGGCACGCCGCGCAGGGGAGCGAAGGCCCGGCGGATGCCGTCGAGGCCTCGGGTGTGGCCGAGGTTGTCGCCCGTGTTGACCACCAGATCGGGCTGCGTCTGCTCGGCGAGGTCTGCGATCCACCGCTGCTTGCGCTGCTGCCACGGCGCCATGTGGGCGTCGGAGAGGTGCAGCACGGTGATACTCGGGCTACCGGCCGGCAGCACGGAAACCTCGTGACGCCGGGCGGTGAACAGATAGCGCTCGATTCCGACCCCCCACACGACCGCACCGCCGGCGCCCAAGGCGCCGGCGGTGGCGATCGTGGAGAGCGTCCTGCGGACGCCGGCCATCAGCAGGTCTTCGCGGTGTACTCGATGGTGATCTGCGTCCCGCGGCCGACCGCCTCGCCCGCGGCGGGACTGGTGCCCGTCACCGTCGGCTGCGGCGAATCGTCCTTCTCGGTGCACGCCGTCGTCACGCTGGTGAAGCCTGCCGCTCGCAGTTGGCGTTCCGCCTCCTGCGGGTTGCCCGTCACCGGCGGCACCGTTGCGCCCTGGCCGTTGCTCGGGGTGATGGTCACCGTGGTGCCGCCCGGAGCGCGGCCCGCGCCCGGATCCTGCGACACGATCCGCCCTTCGGGTTCGGTCGAGTCGGTGGGGTCCGCGACGTTCACGGCGAAGCCGGCCGCCTCGAGGGTGCCGCGTGCCTCATCGACGTTCTGTCCCACCACGTTCGGCAGATCGGTCAGAACGTTCTTCGTGAGGTTCGTGTCCGGAGTCGGGAAGCGGTCTCCGCCGAACTTGGCGTTCGCCGCGCCCTGCATCTTCGGCCAGATCGCGTTTCGGATCTGATCCAGGCGCCAGCCGTTCACACGGTACTCGTTGAGCTTCGCGAAGCCGTCGACGTTGCCGACCCAGACCACGGTGGCGACCTTGGTGCTCGCGCCGTCCATCCAGGTGTGCTCGTACTCGTGGATACCGGTCTTTCCGAACACCGGCACACCATCGAAGATTCGGGCGCCCTGACCCGTCGCGTTCATGACGCCCTCGAGCGCGAACGCGGCTGTGGCGGCGACGTTGGCCGAGATGGCCTGGTCGCAGCTCGTCTGCGGCGTGATGTCCTCGCCCGCGGAGTTCACGGCGCGGTCGATGACCTTCGGCTCGCACCGCATGCCACCGCCGGCGATCGCGGCGTACGCCTCCGCCATGTCGATGGGAGCGACCGCGGCGGACCCCAGCACGTCGTAAGGGTTGTTGTTGATGTCCAGCGGCTCGCCGTTGGACTGCATGACGCCCATCTTCATCGCGACCTGGTTGGTCGAGCAGACCGAGATGCGCTCGGCCATCGCGAGGAAGCCCGAGTTCAGCGAGTCCTCGGTGAACTTCTTGATCGTGCCGGAGTAGCCGTTGCTGCTCTGGAAGTTACCGATCTCGTTCGCGCGGCCGCTGTTGCCGGTGCGGACGTTCTGCGTCGCGCCGTCGCAGCTCGTGAGCACCCGCTTGTTCCCGACGCGGCCGTTGAGCACCTCATTGACGGAGTGACCCTGCTCGAGCCAGTTGATGAGGCTGAACACCTTGTAGGTCGAGCCGGCGGAGTGACCGCCGCCGCCGTCCTGGTTGCGCACGTTGTAGTTGACCGGGGTCACTGTGCCCGCTTCGTCCCCCGTGGGCGCGAACGGACGGTTCTGCACCATGGAGAGCACGCGGCCGGTGCCGACCTCGACCTGGACGCCGGAGGCGCCGAGGTTCAGACGGTCGTCGGTCGCGGGCACGACGGACATCGCGTCGAGCGCGGCATCCTGGAGCTGCGGGTCGAGGGTCGTGTAGATCTTCATGCCGCCGCGGCGCAGGTTCTGCTGGCGCTCCTCGAGCGACTCGCCGAAGGCGGGATCATCGAGGACGATGTTGCGCACGTACTCGCAGAAGAACTCGGCGCCGGCGGCGAGCTGGCAGCCCTGCGGGCGCTCCTGGATGTTGGGGGTGATGGGCTCCGCGATGGCGGCATCCCGCTCTTCCTGCGTGATCTTGCCGTCCGAGAACATGCGATTGAGGACGTAGATCTGGCGATCCTTCGTCAGCTCGTAGCCGTTGGCGGCGCCGTTCGACTCGCTGTCGGGCCGATCGAGACGGTAGGTGTTCGGCTCCTGCACCATGCCGGCGATCGCGGCGGCCTGGCCGATCGTGAGCTGCGACGCGGCCACGCCGAAGTAGTACTGCGACGCCGCCCCGATGCCGTAGACGGTGCCACCGAAGTGCGCGATGTTGAGATAGCCGAGCAGGATCTCGTTCTTGGGATACCGCTTCTCGAGCTGGATCGCGTAGCGCATCTCCTGCAGCTTGCGCTCGATGCCGTCGGTGCCGGAGGCGACCGTCGTCGAGCGGAAGCACGCCTCGACCTCCTCCTGCGACTTGGCCTCCTTCTCACAGGCCTGCTGCAGCACGTTCTTGACGTACTGCTGCGTGATCGACGAGCCACCGCGCGTGTCGCTGCCGCGGAGGTTGCCGAGCACCGCGCTGGCCGTGCCGACGAGGTCGACGCCGCCGTGCGTGTAGTAGTTCTTGTCCTCGCTCGAGGTGATCGCGTCGAACATGACCGGCGCGACCTCGTCCCACGTGACGGGGATGCGGTTCTGGTCGTAGAACTGCGTCATGAGGACGTCGTTGCCGTCTGCGTCCTTGCGGTAGAACTCGGTCGGCAGCATGAGCTCGTCGACCTCGAGGTAGCTCGGCATGTTGTCGAAGACGTCGATCGCGCTGGTCGCTGCGTAACCCGACACGGCGATGGCGGGGGTCACGGTCGCGGTGACGAGGATCCCGGCCACAGCGCTCAGGCCGACCAGGCCGGCGAGACCGCCGAGCACACCGGTGGCCGTGCGTTTCTTGTGAGGCATAGGGTGATCGTAAGCGAGATACCTGGGCATCCGCCTCAGGACCACCCCTTGCGCGCGTGCCTCCGCGCATGCCGGCGCGCGAGCGAAAGCCGAAGATCGGAGCCCCGATGACGACGTGGGAGTACCTCACCACGCCCCTGCTGATCCACAACACCGCGGCGATCCTCAACAACTGGGGCAAGCAGGGGTGGGAGCTCGTGCAGGTCGTGCCGGGCCCCGAGGGCGGTCTCGTCGCGTACTTCAAGCGTCCGGTCGGCGGCGGAGCGGCCAACGCCGGTCTCGGCGCCGCCCAGCAGGCCGCTCAGCAGTTCGAGGGGACGGGCGCATGAGCGTCTCTGCACGGCTGACGGAGCTCGGCATCCAGCTTCCGCCCGTCGTTCCGCCCGTCGCGGCATACATCCCCGCGACCGAGCACGACGGACTCGTCTACACGTCGGGGCAGCTGCCCGTGGTCGACGGCTCGCTGCCCGCGACCGGCAAGGTCGGCGAGGGCGATGGCCTCGTCGCGCCCGTGACGGCCAAGGACCTCGCTCGCCAGTGCGCGCTCAACGCCGTCGCCGCCGCAGCGGATGTGGCCGGCGGCGTCGACAACCTCGCTCGGGTCGTGAAGGTGACCGGATTCGTCGCCTCCGTCCCCGAGTTCACCGGCCAGCCCGGCGTCATCAACGGCGCGAGCGAAGTGCTGGGCGAGATCTTCGGCGAGGCCGGTCGTCACGCACGGTCGGCGGTCGGGGTGCCGGTGCTGCCGCTCGACTCGCCGGTCGAGGTCGAGGTCGTCTTCGCCCTGGTCTGATCGCCGGGCGCTCCGCCCACCGCGAACCTCGGGCGGAACACCGCCCGTGCCGTGGCTCGCGGCCCTACGCTCTGGTGTGGACCACGCGGAAGGGCGGTAGGGATGCAGGGACTCGAGGTCACGGTTCTGCTGGGCATCGCCCTTCTCGTCGGAACCGTCCTGGCGCCGCGGTTGCGCGTCGCGACGCCGCTGGTGCTGCTCGTGATCGGTCTGCTGCTCGGGTTCATCCCCGAGCTGCGTGCCATCGAGCTGCCGCCGGAGACGGTGCTGCTGCTGTTCCTGCCGGTGCTGCTGTTCCGCGAGGCGTGGACGACGTCGCTGCGTTCGGTCCGCCGGTCGCTCCGCTACATCGTGCCGATGAGCACCCTGCTCGTCGTCGCCTCGGCATTCGCCGTCGCGGCCGTCGCGACGTGGCTGGGTGTGCCGTGGGAGGCCGCCCTCGTGCTCGGCGCGGCCGTCGCGCCGCCCGACGCCACCGCCGTGGCCGCCCTCGGCCGGCTGCTGCCCGCCCGCACCTTCATGAAGCTCAAAGCGGAGAGCCTCACGAACGACGGCACCGCCCTCGTCCTCTACGCCATCGCGGTCTCGCTCCTCCTCGGCGACCAGGTGAGCGCGCTCTCGATCACGGGCATGGTGCTGCTGTCGTACCTCGGCGGGGCGGCGGCCGGCATCGCGGTCGCAGCCCTCGCCTTCCTCGCCCTGCGACGGATGCAGTCGACCCTGACGATCAACCTGACGCTGCTGCTCGTCCCGTTCGTCGCCTTCCTGGTCGCCGAGCTGATCGAGGCGTCCGGGGTGCTCGCCGTCGTCTTCGCGGGGCTCATCGTCGCCTGGGTGTCGCCGCGCATCACGACGGCGATGTCGCGCCGGGCCGCCGATGCCACCTGGCCGTTCGGGGTGTATCTGCTCAACGGTGCGCTGTTCGTGCTGATCGGCCTCGAGGTGCAGCTGGTCCTGCACGAGATCTCGCCGTCGGAGATCGGCATCCTGCTTCTCGTCACCGTCGCGGCGTGGGTGGCGCTGTTCGTCGTGCGCTACCTCTTCCAGTGGTTGTTCTCGCCCTTCTCGCGTCCGGCGGCCGGGTCGAGCAGGTCGCTCCGGCACCGTTCGCGCGTCGTCAGCACCGTGTCGGGGTTCCGCGGGGCCGTCTCGCTCGCCATCGCGCTGTCGGTGCCGATCACGACGGCGTCGGGTGAGCCGGTCGAGGGGCGCGACTCGATCGTGTTCGTCACGGCGGGCGTCATCGTGCTCACGCTCCTCGTGCAGGGGCCGCTGCTCCCCGTCGTCATCCGCTGGGCGAAGCTGCCCGCCGACGATGCGGCGATCGAGGAGTACGAGCTCGCCCAGCGGGCCATTTCGGGCGCCGCCCTCGCGGCTCTCGACGACCTCGCCGCAGAGCACGGGGTCAGCGATCGTGTTCGCGACCGTGCCCGTCACGAGGGCTACGAACGCCTCGAGCTCGCGAACGCCCGCGCCGTCGCGCGTCAGCGGGCGGCCGAGGAACGCGATTCGGATGCCGACATCGACGACGACTCGTCCGACGAGGATGCCTCGCGCATGGGCCCGGTGCCGCCCGGGCCATCGGACGGGGACGGGCACCGGCCTGCGCCGCAGCTCGAGATGCTCGCCGTCAGCGACGACATCGACCTGACGCAGCGCTCGCCGCTCATCCGGCACCGGGAGGCGACGCGGCTGCGGCTGGCGATGCTCGACCGCAAGCGCGAGGTGCTGCTGCGCCTGCGGCGCGACGGCACGATCGACGACCTCGTGGCGAGGCGCATCCTCGCCGACCTCGACATCGAGGAGATCCGGGCGCGCGGCCTCGACCGCGACGCCGAGTGACGCGATCGAGGCCGGTCGCGGGCTACTTCAGCTGAGCGCTGATGACCGACATCACCGCAGTGTCGGCCAGCGTCGTGGTGTCGCCGACCTCACGGCCCTCGGCGACATCCCGCAGCAGACGACGCATGATCTTGCCCGAGCGGGTCTTCGGCAGCTCGCCGACGATGTAGACGTCGCGGGGCCGTGCAATGGGGCCGATCTGCTCGCCGACCCACTGCCGGAGCGACGTCGCGAGACCGTCGGGGGAGTGCGCGTCGAGGTAGCTCTGCTTGATGATGACGAAGGCTACGACGGCCTGGCCCGTGGTCTCGTCCGATGCTCCGACGACCGCGGCCTCGGCGGTCGACTCGTGCGCGACGAGCGCGGATTCGATCTCGGTCGTCGACAGGCGGTGGCCCGAGACGTTCATGACGTCGTCGACGCGGCCCATGAGCCAGATGTCGCCGTCGTCGTCGAGGCGGGCACCGTCGCCTGCGAAGTAGTAGCCCTGCTTCTGGAACTTCTCCCAGTAGGTCTCGACGAAGCGGTCAGGGTCGCCCCAGATGCCGCGCAGCATGCTCGGCCAGGGCTCGGTGATGACGAGCAGTCCGCCGTTGCCCTCGCCCACGCGGTTGCCCTCCTCGTCGACGACGTCGATCGAGATGCCGGGGAGTGCGACCTGCGCCGATCCGGGCTTCGTCTCGGTGACGCCCGGCAGCGCGGAGATCATGATGGCGCCGGTCTCCGTCTGCCACCACGTGTCGACGATCGGGGCCTTCTTGCCGCCGATGACCTTGCGGTACCACATCCACGCCTCGGGGTTGATGGGCTCGCCCACCGAACCGAGCAGGCGGATGCTCGACAGGTCGTACTGCGCCGGAACCTGGCGGCCGACCTTCATGAAGGACCGGATCGCGGTGGGGGCGGTGTAGTAGATCGTCACGCCGTACTTCTGGATGATCTCCCACGAGCGGCCCGAGTGGGGCGTGTCGGGGGTTCCCTCGTAGAGCACCTGCGTCGCGCCGTTGGCGAGCGGGCCGTACGTGACGTAGCTGTGGCCGGTGACCCAGCCGATGTCGGCGGTGCACCAGTAGACGTCCGTCTCGGCGTGCAGGTCGTGCACGACGCGGTTGGTGAACGCGGCCTGCGTCAGGTAGCCGCCCGAGGTGTGCAGGATGCCCTTCGGCTTTCCGGTCGTGCCCGAGGTGTAAAGGATGAACAGCGGGTTCTCGGCGGGGAACGCCTGCGCTTCGTGATCGGGGGAGGCTGCGGGCACGACGTCGTGCCACCACAGGTCGCGCTCGTCATTCCACTCGATGTCGTTGCCGCCGCGCCGCACGACGATGACGTGCTCGACGGTGAGCTGCGGGCCGGCGCCCCGGTCGGCCAGCGCCTGGTCGACGGCGGGCTTGAGCGGCGAGACCTTGCCCTTGCGATAGCCGCCGTCGGCGGTGACCACCAGCTTGGCGCCGGCGTCGTCGATGCGGGTACGCAGGCTGTCGGCCGAGAACCCGCCGAAGACGACGGAGTGGACGGCGCCGACGCGGGCGACGGCGAGCATCGCGGCGACGGCCTCGGGGATCATCGGCATGTAGATCGCGACACGGTCGCCCTGCTCGATCCCGAGCCCGGTCAGGACGTTGGCGAGGCGCTTCACCTCGTCGGTGAGCTCGCCGTAGGTCACGGCGCGGTCATCACCCGGCTCGCCCTCCCACAGCAGCGCCACACGGTCGCCGAGACCCGCCTCGACGTGGCGGTCGAGGCAGTTGTACGCGACATTCAGCTCACCGTCGGCGAACCACTCCGCGAACGGGGGGTTGGACCAGTCGAGCACCTGCGTGAAGGGCTTGTGCCAGTGCAGCTCCCGGGCCTGGTCGGCCCAGAAGCCCTCGCGGTCGGCTGCCGCGCGCTCGTAGAGCTCGGCGGTGCCGACGGCGGATGCGGCGAACTCCGGCGACGGCGCGAAACGCCGGGTCTCGGTCAGCAGGTGGTCGATCTGGCTGCTCATACGGCGCGCTCCTTCGCGGTCGATGGCGCCGCGCACGGCGGCGTGCGGTCAATCTAGACCGCGGCGAGATCAGGAGACTACCGCCGATAGTGGGTGGTCGTGCCGAGAGTGGCGCGGCGGTGCGGTGATTGGGTCGCAGCGGGTTCGACAGCGTAAGCTGATCCGTGGCTGCGACATCGATCGCGCCCGTGGCGGCCCGACCTACCCCCCAAGCGGCGGGACGTTGCGTGGACGGCACCCCTATCCCCCAATGTGGGGTGCCGTCCTTCTTCTTTTTCTCGGGCTGGACCGCCGCGCACAGCCGCGCGGCGGCGTTGCTCGTCGCGTCTTCTCCCCACCGGGCCACCGACGCCGATTGTCCAGCATCTGGGACCGCGGAGCGGTTGATGATCCCGACGATTCCTAGTGTCGGGGCATGTCCTCAGCATTCGTCGTCGTTCCCCGCCGAGAGTCTGGTGGGGCCGCGCGTCCGAAACCCCCTGCGGCGCTGACTCCGGCGCCGCAGCGCAAGCTTCCCGACGAAGCTGCGCTCGATCCACTGCGCGAGCATCTGATCGACCCGGCCGTCACGGACGTCTTCGTCAACGGAGAGCGCGGCGTCTTCGTCGACCGCGGGCGCGGCGCCGAGCACGTGGGCCGGTGGCGGCCCAGCGATGGCGAGGTCCGCGCTCTTGCTGTCGCGCTGATCGCCCTCGGCGGACGACATATCGACGATGCGACACCCTGTGCCGACGTGCGTTGGGCCGGCGGCATCCGGGTGCACGCCGTGCTTTCGCCGGTGGCCTGCGGGGGTTCGGTGATCTCGATCCGGCTCCCGGCGATCGAGCAGCTGAGTCTTGCCGATCTCGAGCAGCGCGGGATGTTCGACGCCGCGGTCGCGACAGACCTTCGTCGGCTCGTCGCGGACCGCACCAATCTCCTCGTCACGGGGGCCACGGGCGCCGGGAAGACGACGCTCCTCGCAGCGCTCCTGTCCGCCGCGAGCCCGACTGACCGGATCGTCACGATCGAGGATGTCGCCGAGCTGAGGCTCGATCACCCCCATCACGTGCGACTCGAAGCCCGTCAGCCGAATCTCGAGGGGGCCGGGGCGGTACCGCTGGCCCGTCTGGTGCGAGAGGCGCTGCGCATGCGACCCGATCGGCTCGTGGTGGGGGAGTGCCGCGGCGAGGAGGTTCGCGAGCTGCTCACCGCCCTGAACACGGGGCACCACGGCGGCGCCGGCACCGTGCATGCCAGCGGTCTCGCCGACGTGCCGGCGCGGCTCGAGGCGCTGGGTGCGCTGGCGGGCCTCGACGATCACGGCGTCGCCCGCCAGGTGGTGAGCGCGATCGGCGCGATCGTCCATGTCGGGAACGTCGAGGGCGTTCGCCGGGTCGAGGGAATCGCCCGCCCGGTCCTGCGAGACGGGCGCCTCGGGATCGAGGAGCCGGAATGAGATCCCCGTGGCACTCGCGCCGTCCTCCGGTCGAGACGGATGCCGCGGCAGCGGAGGCGGCGCCCGTCCTGCACCGTCTCGCCGTGCTGCTCGAAGCCGGGATCGCACCCGATGCGGCTTGGGAGCACCTGGCCGCCTCGGGAGACTCCGCATCCCGGCGGGTGCACGAACGACGACGGGCGGGTGAGCCCCTCACCGACGCCATCGCTGCGGAACCCGGCGCGTGGCGCGAGGTCGCGGCGGCCTGGCATGTCGCGACGACCGTGGGCGCTCCGCTGGCGCGCACGCTGCGCGGGATGGCCGAGGCTCTGCGTGACGCCCAACAGGCTCGCGATGACATCCGTGTCGCGCTCGCCGAACCCACGGCGACGGCCCGGCTTGTCGGGTGGCTCCCGCTCGTCGCCGTGGCGCTCGCACTGCTGCTCGGTTTCGACGTGCTCGCCACCCTGCGGCATCCCGTGGGTGCGGCATGCCTCGTCGTCGGGGCGCTGCTGATGGTGGGAGCGCAGGTGTGGACGCGTCGGCTCGTAGCGCGCGCCCGATCGGTCGACGGTGTTCCCGGTATGTCGGCCGAACTGCTTGCGATCGCCCTGTCGAGCGGCGTCTCGATCGGCCGGGCGGAGGAGGTGCTGGCCTCCGTCGACGTCGCGGCTGCGGCTGCAGACCGCGAGGTGCTCGACCTCTCGACATCCGCAGGGGTGCCCGCAGTGGACCTTCTGCGCGCCACCGCGGAGCTCGAGCGCCATCGCGCCCGGATCGAGGGGCGGATGCGTGCGGCGCAGCTGACATCGCGGCTTCTGCTGCCGCTCGGGGTCTGCACCCTGCCCGCGTTCCTCCTGATCGGCGTCGCACCGATGCTCCTCAGCGCGATGACGAGCGCCTCGGTGACGCTGTGACGCGGCCACCCCTGCGCGAGCTCGATCGCGTCCGACCAGACCCAGACCGTGCCCACCGTGCCCGATCCGAACACGCATCCACAGAACGGAGCAGACATGAACCGATCCTTTCCTCGATTGACGCGGGCGCGCGCCGCGAAGCTGTTCGCCGACGAGTCCGGCGCCGCGACGGCGGAATACGCCATCGCGACGATGGCCGCCGTGGCCTTCGCCGGTTTGCTGGTGGTGATCATGCGCAGCGACGAGGTGCGCGGCATCCTCACCGATCTCGTACGACGGGCGTTGACCGTCGAATGAGTTTCCGCCGTGACGATCGCGGCTCGGCCGCCGCCGAGTTCGCGGTCGTCGTGCCGGCGGCGATGCTTCTGTTGCTGCTCGCCGTCGCCGCGCTGGCGGCGGCGGGCACGCAGATTCGTCTCGAGCACGCGGCGGCTCAGGCGGCACGGCTCGTCGCGCGGGGCGAGGACGCCGGGAGGGCATCAGCGGTCGTGCAGACAGCGGTCGGGGGCGCGGCGCTCGAGCTCCGGTCCGACGCGGATCTCACCTGTGCGATCGTGACGGCCCATCACGGCATCCCGTTGCCGTTGCCAGCGCTGCGGGCGGAGGCCTGCGCGCTCTCCGGAGGGCTCTGATGGCCGGCGTCGCGACGGCCATCGGTGTTCTCGCGGTGACGGCGACGGTCTCCGCGGGCTGCGTGCTGGCGGGAGTGGCGGCGATCCAGTCGGCGCGGGTGTCTGCGGCCGCCGACACCGCGGCGCTCGCGGCGGCCGATGCTGCGCTCGGGTTCGTCGGGAGAGCGCCGTGCGAGCGAGCCGGCCAGGTCGTCGCGCGCGCCGGGCTGGCGTTCGCCGCGTGCGAGGTGGACGGCGTGACCGTGACCGTCGTCGTCGCCTCGCCGGCCGGTGTGTTCACCGTTCAGGCGCGCTCTCGAGCAGGTCCGCCGGAGTGACTCAGGGGTGGCGAGCCACCCTCGCCGATTTACTACCCAGGGGCGCGGCTCAGCCGCCTCAGCCACCGAGCGTGGCCGAGTGGGACTGATCAGGAACCGCCGGCTTGCGGCGATCGTGAGGGTGCGCCCGGCACCCCGCGCGTGCGGGTCGTCCGCAATGCGTGATCGACCGCTGCACCGCGTCGCGTCGCGTCGTCGCAGACGGGCCTGTGGAGGGTGTATTCCGCGTGCGTGCGCGCGCCCGCGCGGCCCTCGCGGCCTGGCATGCCGACGGAAGGATATGGCGCGCCGTTCCCAGCGTCCTCCATCGTGTGGCGCGTGTATGGTGTGCGCTGGAGAAAGGAAGACTCGTGGCAGGCGGCAAGAAACTCGTCATCGTCGAGTCCCCGACCAAGATGAAGTCGATCCAGGGCTACCTGGGCGACGAGTACGAAGTGCTCAGCTCGGTCGGGCACATCCGGGATCTCGCTAAGAAAGAGGACATCCCGGCCGACAAGAAGCAGGCGTACGGCAAGTACTCCATCGACGTCGAGAACGGCTTCGATGCGTATTACGTGGTCAGCGATCGCAAGACCAAGACCGTTGCCGAGCTCAAGCGCGCCCTGAAGGACGCCGACGAAGTCCTGCTCGCCACCGATGAAGACCGCGAGGGCGAGGCGATCGCCTGGCACCTGCTCGAGGTGCTCAAGCCCAAGGTCCCCGTCAAGCGCATGGTCTTCCACGAGATCACCAAGGACGCCATCCGCGCGGCCGCCGACAACACCCGCGAGCTCGACCTCGCGCTCGTCAACGCGCAGGAGACCCGCCGCGTCCTCGACCGGCTCTACGGGTGGGATGTCTCGCCCGTGCTCTGGCGCAAGATCGGTTCCGGCCGCGACGGTCAGGCGCTGAGCGCCGGCCGTGTGCAGTCCGCCGCGACCCGCATGGTCGTCGAGCGTGAGCGCGAGCGGATGTCGTTCGTCTCGGCGTCGTACTGGGACATCGAGGCCCACGCGGCGAAGGACGGCGGCTCGTTCTCGACGCGCCTGGCGCGGCTCGACGGTGCTCCGCTGGCCCGCGGCACCGACTTCGACGACGCCGGCGCGCTGAAGAAGGCGGTCGTCGTCCTCAGCGAGAAGGACGCCCGCGAGCTCGCGACCGCGATCGAGAAGGCGGCCACCGCAGCCGTCACCGCGGTCGAGGCCAAGCCCGGAACCCGCAGCCCCAAGCCTCCGTTCACGACCTCCACGATGCAGCAGGAGGCCGGCCGCAAGCTCTCGATGAGCGCCAAGCACGCGATGAGCGTCGCCCAGCGTCTCTACGAGAAGGGCTACATCACCTATATGCGCACCGACTCGACCGCGCTCTCGGCGCAGGCCGTGACGGCGGCGCGCACGCAGGCGGTCGCGCTCTATGGCGACCGCGCGGTTCCCGCTAGCCCGCGCTCCTACCGCAACAACGCCAAGAACGCCCAGGAGGCCCACGAGGCGATCCGCCCCTCGGGCGAGGAGTTCCGCACGCCCGCATCCGTCGCCTCCGGTCTCGACCGCGACGAGCAGCGCCTGTACGACCTCATCTGGAAGCGCACCGTCGCCAGCCAGATGTCGGACGCGAAGTACGAGACCACGACCGTCACGCTCGAGGTCGACGCCGGCGGCAAGCGCGCAGCGTTCACGGCATCCGGCACCGTCTACACCTTCAAGGGCTTCCTCGAGGCGTACGAAGAGGGCAACGACGAGAAGCGCGGCGACAACGACCGCTCCGCAGACCAATCGCTGCCACCGGTCGCCGTGGGCGACGCACTCGCGCTGTCGGATGTCGAGCCCAAGGGGCACGCGACGAGCCCGAAGCCCCGCTACACCGAGGCGAGCCTCGTCAAGGCGCTCGAGGAGAAGGGCATCGGCCGTCCGTCGACCTTCGCGAGCATCATCGACGTCATCCTCGAGCGCGGCTACGTCACCAAGCGGGGCCAGGCGCTCGTGCCCAGCTGGCTCTCGTTCAGTGTCGTCCGGCTGCTCGAGCAGCACTTCTCCGACCTCGTCGACTACGACTTCACGGCCGCGCTCGAGGACGACCTCGACGCCATCGCACGGGGCGAGCAGGCGCGCGAGGCGTGGCTGAAGGAGTTCTACTTCGGCTCGGACAACCACGTGGGCCTGCGCAACATCGTCGAGAACCTCGGCGACATCGACGCCCGCGAGCTGAACGCGACGCCCATCGGCGACGTCGCGACGCTGCGGTTCGGCAAATACGGCCCGTACCTCGACGTTCCGGTCGGCGACGGCGAGACGCGCATCGTCAACGTGCCCGACGACCTCGCGCCCGACGAGCTGACGCCCGAGAAGGCGCAGGAACTCATCGACGCTCCTGTCGCCGGCGACCGCGTTCTCGGCGAGAACCCCGAGAACGGCAAGCTCATCGTCGTCAAGGACGGACGCTTCGGCCCCTACGTGCAGGAGCTCGAGCCCGAGCCCGAGGAGACCGTCGACGAGGCGACCGGCGAGGTCGCCCCCGCCAAGAAGAAGACGACCAAGAAGAAGGAAGCGGCTCCCAAGCCGCGCACCGCGTCGCTGTTCAAGTCGATGAGCGTCGACACGGTCGACCTCGAGCAGGCGCTCAAGCTGCTGTCGCTTCCCCGCGTCGTGGGCGTCGACCCCGAGTCGGGCAACGAGATCACGGCCCAGAACGGCCGCTACGGTCCGTACCTGAAGAAGGGCACCGACTCGCGCACCCTCGCGAGCGAGCAGCAGCTGTTCGACATCACGCTCGAGGAGGCCCTCGCCGTCTACGCGCAGCCCAAGTACGGGGCTCGCGCCGCATCGAGCGCGCTCAAGGAGTTCGAGGCCGACCCCACCAGCGGCAAGCCGATCAAGCTGAAGGACGGCCGCTTCGGTCCCTATGTCACCGACGGTGAGACCAACGCGACGATCCCGCGCGGTGAGAACGCCGAAGAGATCACGTTCGAACGCGCCGTTCAGCTGCTCGCCGACAAGCGCGCCAAGGGCCCCGCGCCCAAGCGCAAGACGGCGGCACGCAAGACCACGACGACGCGCAAGCCCGCGGCAAAGAAGAAGTGACCGGCACCGCGGACCGCGGGCTCTGGATCACCCTCGAGGGCGGCGACGGGTCGGGGAAGACGACGCAGGCGACCGCCCTCGAGGCCTGGCTCCGCGAGAGCGGCCGAGAGGTCGTGCGCACGCGCGAGCCGGGCGGCAGCGACGTGGGCGTGCTCATCCGTGACATCGTTCTGCACCACCGTGGCGATATCGCTCCGCGTGCCGAGGCCCTGCTGTACGCCGCCGACCGCGCTCACCACGTCGCGACCGTGGTCCGTCCGGCCCTCGAGCGCGGCGCCGTCGTCGTGCAGGACAGGTACCTCGACTCATCCGTCGCCTATCAGGGCGCCGGACGCGTGCTGGACGCCGGCGAGGTGCGCGACCTGTCGCTGTGGGCCACCGACGGCGCGCTGCCCGACATCACCGTGCTGCTCGACCTCGACCCCGCCGCGGCTCGGGCACGGCTCGACGCCGACGACAAACCGTTCGATCGGCTCGAGGCCGAGAAGGCCGACTTCCACGAGCGCGTCCGCACCGCTTTCCTCGGGCTCGCCGCCGCAGAGCCCGAGCGGTTCCTCGTGCTCGACGCGTCCCGTCCGCCCGTCGACCTGTCCGTCGAGATCCGGGCGCGGGTCGAGCGTTCGTTGCGCGGCTGAGCTGCGTCGCCGCCGGTCCACTCGGCCGTGCGCCCGCGGGGTAACCGAGGTCGGAGGCTCCCCGTAGGCTGGACCCATGACCGCCTCCGCTCCGCTCGCACCACCGTGGGGCGAGGTCTGGGGTCAGGACTCGGCCGTCGCAGCGCTGCAGGCCGCGGCCTCCGATCCCGCGCAGCTCGCGCACGCCTGGCTCATCACGGGCCCGCCCGGCTCGGGGCGCTCGACGCTCGCGCACGCCTTCGCGGCCGCTCTGATCGCCGAGCCCGGTGACGAGGCCGCGATGCGGCAGGTGCTCGCCGGCACGCATCCCGATCTCACGGCGCTCCGCACCGAGGGCGTCGTCATCTCCATCCGCGATGCTCGGGCCCTCGTCGAACGGTCGTACTTCTCGCCCTCACTGGGGCGGTACCGCGTCATCGTCGTCGAAGACGCCGACCGGATGGTCGAGCGCACGAGCAATGTTCTGCTCAAGGCCCTCGAAGAGCCCCCGGAGCAGACGGTCTGGGTGCTGTGCGCGCCGAGCGACGCCGATCTGCTGCCGACGATCCGCTCCCGCGTGCGGACGCTGCGCCTGCGTGAGCCCGACGTGGCGGATGTCGCACGCCTCATCTCCGCGCGCACGGGGGTCGACGAGGCGGTGGCCGAGCAGTCCGCCCGTCTCGCCCAGCGCCACATCGGTATGGCCCAGCGCCTCGCGACGGATGCCGCCTCCCGTGAGCGCCGCGACGCGACGCTGCGCGCCGTGCTGGCGGTGCGCGGCGTGTCCGACGCCGTCGAGACGGCCGGCCGCATCGTGAGCGCCGCGACGGAAGATGCCAAGGCTCTGACGGCCGAACGCGACGAGTCCGAACGCGAGGCGTTGCGGCGCACGCTCGGGGTCGCTCCGGGGGCACCCGTGCCGCCCGCCGTGCGCGGTCAGCTCAGTGCGCTCGAGGACGAGCAGAAGCGTCGCGCCACACGGAGCCTGCGCGACGGCATCGACCGCGTCCTCACCGATCTCGAGTCGATGTACCGCGACACGCTGATGCTGCAGTTCGGCCGGGAGGGTGACCTGATCAATCGAGAGCTGTCGAGCGAGCTCGCTGCTCTCGCGTCGGCGTGGACGCCCGACCGCACGCTCGTCGTGCTCGACCGCATCTCGGCCACCCGCAGCGCCCTCGAAGGCAATGCGGCCCCCTTGCTCGCCCTCGAGAGCATGCTCATCACCGTCGCCAGCGGAAGGACACCGTGAAAGCTCCTCGTCGTCTGATCACCGTCGTCGCCATCGCCGCGGCCACGGTGACGGTTCTCACCGGATGCGTGTTCAAAGGAAGCCCCGATCAGGCATCGCCGGCGCCGAGCCGGACACCTGTCACCGACGGCGTCTCGGAAGACCTGATGCCGTTCTATGGTCAGGAACTCGAGTGGGAGTCCTGCAAGGGGGCCGACTCCGGCTCGTACGACTGCACGACGGTGCGCGCGCCGCGCGACTGGAACGATCCGTCCGCGGGTGAGATCGAGCTCGCGGTCGTGCGGCGGGCGGCGGGATCGGGAGACGCGCTCGGATCGCTGCTGGTCAACCCCGGCGGTCCCGGCGCGAGCGGATACGACCTCGTCGCCGACAGCGCCCGGTTCGCGGTGGGTTCCGTCCTGGCTGACGCGTACGACGTCATCGGGTTCGACCCGCGCGGCGTGGGCCGATCGAGCGCCGTGGCCTGCTTCGACGCCGCGGGCACCGACGCGTACTTCTTCGACATCCCGGCGGAGCCTCGCGGAACGCCGGAGTGGGAGGCCGAGCTGACGGCGCGCAACGAGCAGTTCGCCGCCGCGTGCGACGAGAACAGTGGCGGCATCCTGCCCTTCATCACGACCGAGTTCGCCGCGCGCGACATGGATCTGCTGCGCGCCGTGCTCGGCGACGAGAAGCTCAACTACCTCGGCTACTCCTATGGGACCTTCCTCGGCGCGACCTACGCCAAGCTCTATCCCGAGAACGTCGGCCGGCTCGTGCTCGACGGCGCGATCGACCCCAGCGTGTCGTCGCTCGATGTCAGCGCCACCCAGGCGGTCGGCTTCGAGTCGGCGCTGCGCGCGTTCATGGCTGCCTGCCTCGAAGAGGAGGACTGCCCGTTCCGCGGATCCGTCGACGACGCGATGACCGACCTCGGGACGCTGCTCGCGAGCGTCGATGCGTCGCCGCTGCCGGCATCCGATGGCCGGCGCCTCGGCGCGGACTCGCTCATGACCGCGATCATCGCCGCGCTGTACTCGCAGGACAACTGGCCGATCCTGAGGCAGGCTCTCTCGCAGACGCTGGCGGGCGACCCGCAGACGGCGTTCCTACTCGCCGACTTCTACTACGCGCGCACGCCCGACGGGCAGTACTCGGACAACTCGTCCGAGGCGTTCCGCGCGTACAACTGCATGGACTACCCGGTCGAGAACGACCCCGAAGCCGAGGCCGCGTCGAAGGCCCGCCTCGCGGTGGAAGCGCCGACGGTCGCGCCGTACTGGGAGGGCGTCGACGCGTGCGCCGTCTGGCCCTATCCGCCGACCGGTACCCGTGGCGAGATCACGGCTGACGGCGCCGCGCCGATCGTCGTGGTGGGCACGACCAACGATCCCGCCACGCCATACGAATGGTCCGAGTCGCTCGCCGATCAGCTTGCCTCGGGTGTGCTCGTCACGCGAGAGGGTGAGGGGCACACGGGGTTCCAGAAGGGCAACTCGTGCGTGGACGACGCAGTCGAGGCCTTCTTCATCGACGACACGGTGCCCGAGGACGGCCTCGTCTGCCGCTAGGCCCCTGCCCGTCTGCCTCCCGCGCGAAGTCCCACTTGGGCCGGGAACGCTGAGGCCATACCCGGCCCAAGTGGGACCTCGGCGGCGCTCAGGACGGGCGAGGCAGGGCGCGCAGCAGGTCGGTCGCTGTCCGAGCGCCCTCGGGTGACGCGTCGACCGCGCTGAGGGCCGCGGCGACCTGGACATCGAAGTCCGCGGGCGCGGATGGGAGGCGCGTCACGCCGCGGACGATGCCCTTCTCGTTGATGGCCCAGGTTCTGGCCTGGGCATGCCAGGCGTACGCCAGCCGCACTGCTGCATTGCTGAGGCAGAGGCCGACGTAGGCGGTGTCGCCGCGATCGGTGACTTTGGCCGCGGCATCGACGAGGAAGTCCACCTGCCACAGGTCGTCGAGGAATGCCCGCCGCAGGGGCTCGGGGTACGGCGAGAGAGCGTCGGCGTGGTCGCGCAGGAAACCTGCGCCGTCGACGAGGGGCTTCGCGAGCGCGACCTCGCCGGCGTACGCGACATCCAGGAACCCGAGCGGATGTCCCGGCTGCGGGTGGAAGGCGAATTCGCCCCGACGAGCCCTCTCGACCTGAGCTCGAACGCGGTCCACGTCGCGGATGATGACGTCGGCGGGCATGCCGGCGATCGTCGCCCACGCGCCACTGTCCACCCACGGGCCCCAGCTTCCGGCTGGTCCGATTCTGACCGAGGTCGTTGCTCAGCGAGACACCGCCGCCGAGAGAGCATCGCGGTCGATTGTTCGCCCGTCGACGTACACACCCAGGTCGACGTCCGAGTCGGGGGAGTGCGTCCCGCGCGCTCGACTGCCCCCCAGCGCCACCGCGATGACACCGGGAGTCGCCGCGAGATCGCGCGCGATCCGCACCAGATCGCCGTCCGAGAGCATGCCGCCAGGCTAGCCCCCCTGCGAGGTCCCAGTTCGGCCGGGAACGGTGCCGTCATACCCGGCCGAACTGGGACCTCGCAGGGCACGGGCCCGGCCCAAGTGGGACCTCGACCGCGGGCGTCGAGACCCCTCGACGCGGCGGGCCGTCAGCGCCGCAGGATGCGGCGCGCGAGGGCGTTGCCGAGGAACTGCACCCCCTGCACGAGCAGGATGATGATGATCACGGCGGCCCAGGTGACCCAGGGGTTGAACTGGCGGAAGCCGTTCACGAGCGCGAACTGGCCGAGGCCACCCGCGGCGATCGCGCCCGCGACGGCGGTCATGTCGACGAGAGCGACCACGATGAAGGTGTAACCGAGCACGAGCGGGCCGAGCGACTCGCGCGGGACCAGCCGGAACAGGATGCGCGAGCGGCTCGCGCCGGCGGCGCGGGCGGCCTCGATCACGCCGGGGCGCACCGTCAGCAGGTTCTGCTCGACGATGCGTCCGATGGCGAACATGGATGCGATCGAGATCGCGAAGACGGCGAACTCGATGCCGATGCCGCGGATGCTGAACGCGCGAGCGAGGGGCTGGACCGCGGCCATGAAGATGATGAACGGGATCGGCCGGAACGTGTTGACGATCACGTTGACGATGCCGAACACGACACGGTTGGGGAACAGGCTGCCGGCCCGCGTGGCGTACAGCGCGAGGCCGATCAAGAAGCCCGCGATGCCGCCGAACAGCAGGCTCAGCGTGATCATGTAGAGCGTCTCGGCCGTCGCCGGCCACAGGTCGGGCAGCAGCTCGATGAGCCTATCCACGGGAGTCCTCCTCGATGAGCGGTGCGTGGGCGGATGCCGCGGCCACGGCGCGATCGACGGCATCCGTCTCTCCCGACAGAGCGAGCGTCAGATGCCCGAAGACGCGCCCACGGATGTCGTTGATGCCGCCGTGGATGAGCTCGAACCGCACCCCATGGGACGACAGCGCCGCGAAGACGTCTGCCTGCGGCGACTCGCCCTCGCGGATGGTGAAGGTGACGATGCGGCCGGGATGCCGCGCGCGCAGCGCCGCGAGCTTCTCGCCGGTGGGCGCCTCGTCGATGATGCTGGCCACGAACCGGCGAGTCGCGGCATGCGACGGTGCCGAGAGCACGTCGAAGACGTCGCCGCTCTCGATGACGCGTCCGTGCTCCATGACGACGACACGGTCGGCGATCGCACGGACGACCTCCATCTCGTGGGTGATGACGAGGATCGTCACGCCGAGCTCGGTGTTGATGCGCTTGAGGAGGGCGAGCACCTCCTGCGTCGTGTCGGGGTCGAGCGCGCTGGTGGCCTCGTCGGCCAGCAGGATGCGGGGACTCGTGGCGAGCGCTCGAGCGATGCCGACGCGCTGCCGCTGTCCGCCCGACAGCTGCTCGGGGTAGTTCTTGGCCTTGCCCGACAGCCCGACGAACTCCAGCAGTTCGGCGACGCGCTGCTTGACCTCGGTGCGTGAGCGTCCGGCGACCTCGAGGGGATACGCGACGTTGCCGGCGACGTTGCGCGAGTCGAACAGGTTGAACTGCTGGAAGATCATGCCGATGTCGCCGCGGAGGGCACGCAGCTCGCGCTCGCGGAGCGCGGTGATGTCGCGGCCATCGATCTCGACGCTGCCGCTCGTGGGCGTCTCCAGAGCGTTGACCAACCGGAGGACCGTGCTCTTCCCCGCGCCGGAGTACCCGACGATGCCGCATACGGATCCGGCCTCGATCTCGAGGTCGACGTCATCGACCGCGACGACCGGGTCACCGCCCTTCGTGGACGGGGGGAAGCGCTTGGTCACGCCGGACAGGCGGATGAGGGTCATGCGGGGGCTCCTCGAACGGGACATGCGTGTGCGGCCCGTCCGGTGGGGCGGGCCGCACACGCATGATGTCACTGGTTGGCGCGGATGTCGTCCTCGACCTGCTTCAGGGCGGAGGCGAGCTCGTCCTTCGGCGTCTTCACGAGCACGGCCGAGCCGCCGGACGCCTCCTGCAGTCCGTCGGTGACCGCCTGGGTGTCCTGGAAGATCTCGACGAGCTTCTGGTAGGTCGGGTTGTCGGCATCCTCGGCCTTGGCGGCGAAGATGTTGATGTACGGCTGCGCGCTCGGGTCGCTGGGGTCGTCGGTCGCGAGCGCGTCGTCGAACTTCAGTCCGGCATCCTCGACGAAGTCGTTGTTGATGATCGCGGCGGCGACATCGGGCAGCGATGTCGCGGTCAGGGCGGCGTCGAGCGCCTCGACCTTGACCTTCGAGCCGGGCTCGACGTCCGCCGTCGTGGAGAACACGGTGCCGCCGTCCTTGAGCTCGATGAGGCCCTGCGCCTGCAGCACGAGCAGGCCGCGGGCCTGGTTGCTCTCGTCGTTGGGGACGGCGACGGTGGCGCCTTCGGGGATGTCGTCGACCGAGTCGTACTGCGTCGAGTACAGGCCCAGCGGGTAGGTCGCGGTCGAGCCGACGGCTACGAGGTCGTCGCCGGCGTTCACGTTGTAGGTCGCGAGGTAGATGATGTGCTGGAACTGGTTGAGGTCCAGCTCGCCCGCCGAGAGCGCGGGGTTGGGCTGGGTGTACTCGGTGAAGTCGACGATGTCGACCTCGATGCCCTCGTCGGCCGCGGCCTCCTTGTAGGTCTCCCAGTAGGGGTCGCCCGCGCCGACGACGCCGATGCGCACCGGGCCGTCCTGTGCGGCGTCACCGGCGTCGCCGGAGCCGGCGTCCGACGCGCAGGCGCCGAGCAGCAGGGTCAGGGGGAGGGCCAGGGCGGCCGCGGTCAGAAGTCGCTTGGACATGAGTGGTGCTCCTCGGATCGGGCACCGCGGGACGGTGACCCGCCCGTGCGCGACCGGGGTCGCGCTCGCCTCATCGCGGTGCCCTCCGAAGGTAAGCGCCACGGGTGGACGGGGAGTAATCGTCGCGTAACACGGCGTCTCCCGATATAAGGGCGTCGGCCGCGCCGCCGGTTCGCGACGGGGTCTCCGAGCATGTAACATTGCTGATCGTGCATCGCACAGCGACGCGCGCCGCCTTAGCTCAGACGGCAGAGCGATTCACTCGTAATGAATAGGTCAAGGGTTCGATTCCCTTAGGCGGCTCCACAACGAAAGGCCCGGACTCCGAAGAGTCCGGGCCTTTCGCGTACCCGCTGTGCGGGACGCCGCGCTGCTTACAGCGTCGCGGCGAACGGGTCGAAGTCGACCGGAACGGTGGGTACGGGCGCCACGGTGCTCGCGACCTTGACGAACTCGCCCGAGGCGGCAGATTCCTGCGCCGAGAGCATGACGTCGAGCACGTGGTAGCCGAGCTCGCCGGTGGCGACGTGGGGCCGGTCCTCCGCGATCGCGCGGACCATGTCGAGCAGGCCCAGGCCGCGGCCGGTGAGCTTGCCCTCCTGCTCGATCTCGATCCACTCCTGCTCGCCCCAGTTGCCGTCCGAGATCGACTTCCGCGCCTTGACGTAGGCGATGCGCCCCTCGAACTGGTTGGGGTCGGGGAGCACGATGGAGCCCTCGGTGCCGTGCACCTCGAACACGCCGTGGCGTTCGAGGGCCGAGTCGAAGCTCAGCAGGCTCGCCGCCTGCTGGCCCGCCTCGAAGGCGGTGATGACCTGCATCGTGGTGGGCACCTCGACGGGGAAGACGGTGCCCGCGTTGGGCCCGGCCTGAATGGTGCGCTCCTCGAGCTTCTTGCGTCCGACGGCGGCGACCCGGTCGACCGACCCGAACAGGCTGACGAGACCGCTGAAGTAGTACGGACCCATGTCGAGCAGCGGTCCGGCGCCCTGGGCGAACAGGAACGCGGGGCTCGGGTGCCAGAGGTCGGGACCGACGGTCTGGAACGTCGTCGACGCGAACATGGGCTCGCCGATGACGCCGCTCTGGATCGCGCGCTTCGCGGTCTGGAAGCCGGGGCCGAGGAGCGTGTCGGGTGCCGAGCCGATGCGCAGGCCGGCGGCATCCGCCTGGCGCAGGAGCTCCGCCGTGCTCTCGCGGTCGAGGCCGAGCGGCTTCTCGGTCCAGACGTGCTTGCCGGCGGCGATCGCGCGCGAGGAGATGTCGACGTGAACGGCGGGGATCGTCAGGTTGACGATGACGTCGACGTCGGGGTGCGCGAGGACGTCATCGGTCGTACCCCATTCGGCGACGCCGTGCTTCTCGGCCTGAGCCTTGGCGCGATCGACGTCGAGGTCGCCGAGGATGACGACGCGCACATCGGGGAAGGAACCCAGGTTCTCGAGGTAGGTGTCGCTGATGACACCGACGCCGACGAAACCGACTCCGACGGGCCCGGTCATGCGCTGACACCGTTCTCGCGCAGGAACGCCAGGCTGGCCGCGACGTCGGCGAAGACGTCACCGGGTGCCTTGTCGTACTCGACGACGGCGTACTTCAGAGCGGTGGCCGCGCGCAGCGACTCGGCGAGGGGCACATCGCCCGTGCCTGCGTGGCGCTGGTCGAGGCTGTCCGAGCCGAACTGCTCGGCGCCCGGAGCCCAGGGGTTGGATGCCGGCACGACGCCGTCCTTGACGTGGACGGCGATGAGCCGGTCGCCGAGGCTCGTCACGAGGGCGGGGACGTCCTGCCCGCCGGTGAGGGCCCAGAAGAGGTCGAGCTCGAGGGTGACCCGCTCGTCGAGGAGCGAGACGAAGCGCTCGTAGGCGCTCTGACCGTCGAACGACGCGACGAACTCCTGCGCGTGGTTGTGGTAGCCGACGCTCAGGCCGAATCCGGCGGCGATCTCGGCCTGCGCGTTGAGGCGCTCGGCGATGTCGGCGACGCCGTCCTCGGTGAGCCAGCGGTCGGGCGCGACGAACGGGTCGATGACCGTCTTCATCCCGATCGTGGCCGCGGCGTCGTAGACGACCTCGGGTGCGGGCGTCGGGATCGAGCCGTCGGGCGTCCAGAGCTCGTCGGTCAGCAGGGGAGCGTGACCGGTGGGGGAGGTGAGGCCGGCGGCATCCAGGGCCGCGCGGATCTCGGTCGGGCGCGAGACGAAGTCGAACGCCTCGACGTGTGCGAATCCGATCTCGGCGAGCTTCGCCAGCGAGCCGGACATGTCGGCGGAGAACTCCTTCGCAAGCGAATAGAGCTGGACGGATGCCTGGACCTGAGTCACAGTCGACCTTCTTTCGTACGTCATCGTGCGGGGTGCCTGTGGTGGCACGACGTCACGCTAACACGTAATACATCCAGGTGGAGGTTTTTTGTTACAGTCGCGGTGTGAGCAACGACGATCGCGCGGAGATGGGGCGTCCGGGCGCCTACGCCAAGGGCGTGGCGCGACGTCAGGAGATCCTCGACCGCGCGATCGAGGTCTTCCAAGAACGTGGCCTGCAGGGGACCTCGCTGCGGCGCATCGCCGAGGCCATCGGGGTCTCGCACGCCGCGCTGCTGCACTACTTCGAGTCGCGAGAGCAGCTGCTCGTCGCGGTCTACGAGCACGCCGAGACGCAGCGCGGCCGGCGCAATCCGGTTCCGCCCGAGACGGCGGTCGGCGTGATGACGCGCGCCGCGGTCGACAACCTCGAGGTCCCGGGTCTCGTCGAGCTCTACTCGATCCTCGTCGCCGGAGCGCTCGAAGCGGGGAGTGAGCACGGCAAGCGGTTCTTCACGGCCCGCTTCGAGCGCATCCGTCGTGAGCTGACCGAGCGCCTGCGTTCGGAGCAGCGGGCGGGAACCGTTCGCGACGACGTCCCGGCCGAACAACTCGCGGCCCTGCTCATCGCGGCCTCCGACGGTCTGCAGATCCAGTGGCTCCTCGAGCCCTCGATCGAGCTCGAGCGTACGCTCGCCTCGCTGGCCGTGCTGCTGCGTCCGTCGTGAATCCGCGCCCGGCGTCAACCATACTGAGTGCATGACCCGAGCGACCCGCGTCCCGAGTCGGCGGCGCGCGTGAACGCGATCCTCGACGCGGTGCTCGAGATCCTCAGCTGGGCGGGATTCGGCGGCGCCGCCCTCTTCGCGGTCGCGCTCCTCGTGCTGTGGGCCGCCGACGGCACCTGGCTTCCGGCGGATGCGCTCGTGGACCACGAGCCCGACGGCACCTGGGTGCGCTGGTACGACGACGAGGGTGAAGCGAACAGCGCGCGGGTCGACGACCACACGGCGACGCTCCTCGCGGGCCGCGATCGGGCAGACATCTGGTATCGACACGGATGGCGGGGGAGGATGCGGTTGACCCGGCGACCGCCCGCGCATCGCCTCCTGGTCGGCCTGTCGTCCGGATTCCTCGCCGTGGGTGTGGCCGCGCTCGTCGCGTCGTGGATCGTCCTCTTCGCCCGCGGTTGAATCGGGGCAACGTCGGCCATCGGACTGGTGCATCCACATTTAGCTAGATAAGCTACCTACGTGAAGAGCGAACGAAATGTCCCGCGCTGGCTGCGCATCGGCATCCCCGCCCTGCTCGTGCTCGTGTGGCTCGTCGGCGGGTCGGTGGGCGGACCGTACTTCGGTCGCGTCAGCGAGGTGGCCACGAACGATCAGTCCTCGTTCCTTCCCGCCAGCGCCGACGCGACGAAGGTCAGCGAGCGGCTGACCGACTTCACCGGCGGCGATGAGATTCCGGCGGTCGTGGTGGCCGCGGCTTCCGATCCGCTCGACGAGACGCAGCTCGCAGCGCTCGGCGAACTCGGAACCGCCATCAGTCAGCTCGAGGGGGTCGGCGAGGTGTCGCCGCCCATCCCATCCGAAGACGGTCTCGCCGTGCAGGTCTTCGTGCCGATCGACGCCTCGGGGGAGGTGCGCGACATCGTCGAAGAGATCCGCGGGCTCGTCCAGCAGGACCTGCCCGCGGGTGTCGAGGCGTGGGTCACCGGCCCGGCGGGGTTCACGGCCGATCTCGCGGAGGGATTCCTCGGTATCGACGGATTGCTCCTGATCGTCGCGCTCGCGGCTGTGTTCGTCATCCTGGTCGTCGTCTACCGTTCGCCGCTGCTGCCGATCCTGGTCCTGCTCACGTCGGTGTTCGCGCTATGCGTCGCGCTGCTGACGGTCTGGTGGCTCGCGAAGGCCGACATCGTCGTGCTCAACGGGCAGGTCCAAGGCATCCTGTTCATCCTGGTCATCGGCGCGGCGACCGACTATGCCCTGCTCTACACGGCCCGATATCGCGAGGCGATCGGGTCGGGCGCGTCGCGCTGGGAGGCGACGCTGCGCGCTTGGAAGGGTGCGGTCGAGCCGATCCTCGCCTCGGGAGGAACCGTGATCGCGGGTCTGCTCTGCCTGCTGCTGAGCGACCTCGCGAGCAACAAGGCGCTCGGGCCCATCGCCTCGATCGGAATCGCCTTCTCGATGCTGTCGGCGCTGACCTTCCTGCCCGCGCTTCTGGCGCTGTTCGGTCGGGCCGCGTTCTGGCCGTTCATCCCGCGCACCGGCGCGATCGACCTTCCCGACGACCCGCGCGAACCGGTCCGCGGTCTCTGGCCGCGCCAAGCGCGCTTCGTCGCACGTCGCGCTCGGTCGGTCTGGATCGCCAGCACGGTCGTCCTCCTCGTCGGTGCAGCGGGGGTCCTGCAGCTCAACGCGAACGGCGTCCCCTCGAGCGATCTCGTGCTGGGCGCTTCGGAAGCGCGCGACGGTCAGGCGGCTCTCGCCGAACACTTCCCCGCGGGCTCGGGCAGCCCGGCGTCCGTCATCGTTTCGCAGGACCGTCTCGCCGACGCGCTCACCGTGCTCGACGCGAATCCCGGCATCTCGTCGGTCGCCGCCGTCGCAGCGGATTCGCCCACGGGACAGGTCTCGGTGGCGCTCGAGGACGGCGAGCCGGTCTTCGCCGCCGCTGGGCCGCCGGGCGCACCGGCGCCCGAGCCGACGGTGTCGGAGGGCGACGTTCTGCTGTCGGTGACGCTGGCCGATCCGGCCGACTCGCTCGAGGCCGAGCAGACCGTGCGCGATCTACGGGCCGCCTTCGCCGATGAGGTCCCCGACGTCCTCGTGGGCGGGACGACCGCGACGAACGTCGACACCAACGACACCTCGATCCGCGACCGGACCGTCATCATCCCGGTCATCCTGGTCGTGATCCTGCTCATCCTGATGCTGCTGCTGCGCTCGATCCTCGCGCCGGTTCTGCTGGTCCTGAGCACGATCCTGTCGTTCGGCACGGCGCTGGGCGTCAGCGCTCTCGTGTTCAACCACGTGTTCGATTTCCCAGGCGGCGATCCCGCCGTCCCGCTGTACGGCTTCGTGTTCCTCGTGGCGCTCGGGGTCGACTACAACATCTTCCTCATGTCGCGCGTGCGTGAGGAGACGCTTGCGCACGGCACCCGTCGGGGCATCGCGCGGGGCCTCGTGGCCACAGGAGGGGTCATCACGTCGGCGGGTCTCGTGCTCGCCGCGACGTTCGCCGCCCTCGGCGTCATCCCCATCCTGTTCCTCGCCCAGATCGCCTTCATCGTGGCGTTCGGGGTCCTGCTCGACACCTTCGTCGTGCGCTCGCTCCTCGTTCCGGCCCTCGCCCACGACATCGGCCCCGCCATCTGGTGGCCGTCGAAGCAGTGGCGTCGCGAAAGGGCCGTGCGGGCCGCTGAGACGGAGCGTACCCTCGACGCATGACCCGTGCCCTGTTCATCGTCGATGTCCAGAACGACTTCACCGAAGGTGGAGCGCTCGGTGTGACCGGGGGTGACGCGGTCGCTGCGGCGATCACGCGTCATCTCCGCGAGCACGCCGGCGACTACGAGATCATCGTCGCCTCGCGCGACTGGCATCACGGCGATCATGACAACGGCGGGCACTTCGCCGACGGCGAGCCCGACTACGTCGACACCTGGCCGGTGCACTGCGTCGCCGACACGGCGGGCGCCGAGTACGACCCCGAGCTCGACGTCTCCGCCGTGACCCATCACGTCAAGAAGGGGCAGGGCGTACCCGCGTACTCGCTCTTCGAAGGGACGACCGAGGAGGGGGATGTCGTCGCCGACCTGCTGACCCGTCACGGCGTCGTCGACGTCGACATCGTCGGCATCGCCACCGACTACTGCGTCCGTGCATCGGCGCTCGACGCGATCGCCCACGGTCGCCGCGTGCGCATCCTCACCGACCTCGTGGCCGGTGTCGCCGAGGAGTCCAGCGCGGCCGCCCTTGCCGAGCTCGCGCATGCGGGAGCCGAGCTCGCCGCCGGTTCCGGTCGCTGAGGCCTCAGCCGCCCGGGTTCTCCGGCTTGCCCGAGCCCGGCGACGATGGTCCCTTGCCGCTGTTGGCACCGGGCCCGTTCCCGTTGCCGCTGTTGGAGCCCCGGGCCGAACCGTTCTTCTCGGCGGGGCCGGCGGGCGGGTCGACCGTCGTGGCCCCGACGGGCACGGTCTCGGCCGGGATGGTCTCGGGCGGTGTGGTGTCGGCAGGCGCGGTCTCGGCAGGCGTGGCGTCAGCAGGCGGCGTGGTGCCGGCGACGTCGCCCGTGTCCGACGAGACGACCGTCTCGGTCGCCGTCGTCACCTCGTCCGGTGGCGACTCGACGCCACCTGTGTCTTCCGTCGGGCTGCCTGCGGGGGTCTCGACCACCGCAGGCACGGGGACGTCCGTCGTCGGAGGAGTGGGCGGCGGTGCCAGCATCAGGTGCGCGGCGAGCGCCACCCCGATCGCTCCGATCGAGACGGCGCCGACGGTGATCGCCGTCCGCTGACGTCGGCGACGGCGTGACCGGGGCCGCCGCTCGGATGCCCGTCCTGCAGCGGCCGGAACACTCGGGCCCACGAACATCGGCTCGGTCCCCGATTCCACGCTCGGGCCGCGCGCCTGCACGGCGGCGGACGCTGGGACCGGCGCGTCGAGGGCCCTGACGTCGATCGCTCGCGAGGCGGTGACGGGCCATGTCGCCGTCGCGACATCGGCCTGAGCGGCACGGGATGCGGCCTGCGTCTCGTGCCCGCTCATTTCCGCCGCGGCAGCAACCAGCGCCACGCCGACCGGCGTGCCGGGCGCGCGCCGGCTCAGGCTCGACATCACCTCGAGGGCGGTCGGGCGGTCCTCCGGTCGGCGCGACGTCATCGCGCACAGCAGATCGCGCCAGCGGTGGTCGAGAAGCATGGGCATGTCGGGGTCGCGCGACAGTCGCGCGAGCAGCTGTCCGCGATTGCCGTCGGACCCGGCGAACGCACGCTCGCCCGTCGCCGCCTCGACCAGCACCAGCCCGAGAGCGTAGATATCGGATGGGGGTGCCGGATCCGCCCCGTGCAACAGCTCCGGAGCGATGTAGGCGGCCGTGCCGATCAGCAGGCTCGGCGAGGTGACACGGTCGCTGTCGAGCAGGTGCGCGATGCCGAAGTCGGCGAGCTTCGCGCGCAGAGGGACCCCGGGCACGGTCGACCGCGCGAGGAGGATGTTCGAGGGCTTCACATCGCGATGCACGATCCCCGCGTCGTGGACCACATGGAGGGCATCGGCGAGCTGAGAGCCGAGCGCGGTCAGCTCGCCGTCATCGAGGACGCCCGCCGCGATGCGCTGCGACAGCGTCATCCCGACCACGTGCTCCATGACGAGGAACCGCGGCTCGTCGTTCAGGTGCGCGTCGAACAGCGTCACCAGGCCGGGGTGGTTGAGCGAGGCGAGCAGTCGTGTCTCGATCGCCGCCCGATCCGACGCGGCGCTGTCGGACAGTTCGGGCCGCAGGACCTTCACTGCGACCGGGCGCCCGAGGGCTTCGTCGCGAGCCAGGAACACCCGCGCCATGCCGCCCGACCCGATCGGCTCGACCACCCGATACCGGCCTGCCAGGAGGGCGCCCGGCAGCACGGCATCATCGTTCGCGACACCGTCGATCATCCCGCGTCCTCGTCTTCGCCCGTCCCCACCGCCAGCAACGGTAGACCCGCACGATTCGCGGCGGAGAGGGCTGGCGCTCGCGCCCGGTGCGCGCTATGCGCGAGAACGGTCAGGCATTGCCGCGCAGCGCCACGACCGGTTCGATACGCGAGGCCCGTCGAGCCGGGATGCCGCCCGCCGCGAGGCCGATGATGGCTCCGAGCACCGTGCCGCCGAGAGCGACCCAGGGATCGAGCACCGGTGACCACTGCTGCGCGATGGAGACGCCCAGCACGGCGAAGACGCCCAGGGCCGACCCGATCAGGCCGCCCAGCAGTCCGATGACGATCGACTCGACGACGAACTGGCCGGCGATCTGCCTCCCGGTGGACCCGAGGGCACGACGGAGGCCGATCTCGCCGGTGCGTTCGAGCACAGACAGGGTCGTCACATTCGCGATCCCAAGCCCGCCGGCCAGCAGGACGATCACGCCGAGGATGAGGAAGACCACGTTGACGTCTCCCTGCACGTCGCGCGCGAGATCTGAGCGGCCCTGCGGCGCACTGACCTCGAGCGTGTCGACCGCGTCGGGGGCGAGAGCCAGCGGGGCCTGCTCGCGCAGCTGCGGACCGGTCCCGACCACGATGCGCGCGATCGCGTCGCCGGGCGAGGCGAGCTGGAAGTCCTGCCGCGCAGCCCTCGTGGGGATCACGACGGCATCGACGACCTCGGCGCGGCGGTCGAGCTCGTCGAAGATTCCGACGACGGCGTAGGCCACCCCGCCGATGAACACCGACGGCTGCGTGTCGACACGGTTGATCGCCAGACGCTCCGCGGCCCGGGAGCCGAGCATCGCCACCCGGTCGCCGCGCATGTCGTGCCCCTCGTCGAACGATCTGCCCGTGACGATGTGCCCGCCCAGCGTGTCGAGGATCTCGCCGGAGGCGGCGAAGAGCGCCGGGGGAGCGGAGGCCGCGATGGAAGGGTCGTTGATGGGCACGGCGGTGATCGAGTTCTCCCGCAGAGTGACGGGGGCCAGCACAGCGGCGGACTCGACGCCGGCGAGCCTCTCGAGCCGTGCCGGCGCGTCCCACGGCAGCGATGCGGTGGCAACGCGCTGCCCGCCCCGAGCCTGCGCTTCGGCCGGACCGATGCTCAGGTGCGTCGCAGCAGCCGCGTCGAACTGTCGGGCGATCTGCCCGGCCGCTGTCTGCGCGAAGCCGACGGTCGCCACGAGCGCGCCGATGCCGAGCACCGTTCCCATGACGGTCATGACGAGGCGGCCGGGGCGTGAGCCGATGTCGGTCGTCGCCTCGAGCACGAGGTCGCCGAAGCCGAACCGGTCGGCTCGCGGAACCTGGCGCGCCTCGGCGACCGCCGTCGTCGTGGCCTCGGCATCGACGGCGCGACGAGACCGCCGCGCGCGGAGCCTCTTCCAGAATCCCGTCATCAGCTCAGCTCGCTCATCCGGCCGTCGGCGATGCGGATACGTCGCGCCGCGCGGTCGGCCACGCCCTGGTCGTGCGTGATCACGACGAACGTCAGCCCGCCCGCGTTCAGCTCTTCGAACAACGCCATGATGTCCGCCGTCGTGGCCTGGTCGAGGTTGCCGGTCGGCTCATCGGCGAGGATCACCCGCGGCTGCGTCACGACGGCACGTGCCACCGCCACGCGCTGGCGCTCACCACCCGAGAGAAGTCCGGGGCGGAAGTCGACACGGTGCCCGAGGCCGACGCGCTCGAGCGCGGCTCGTGCCCGTTCGGTGCGCTCCGCGCGCGGGGTTCCGCTGTAGAGCATCGGCAGCGAGACGTTCTCGAGCACGGTTCGCCGCGGCATCAGGTGGAACGCCTGGAACACGAAGCCGAGCCGACGAGCGCGCACCGCCGCTCGCTCGTCCTCGGTGTATCCGCCCGTCAGCTCGCCCGCGAGGCGGTACTCGCCCACGGTCGGGCGATCGAGCAGACCCAGGATGTTGAGCATCGTCGACTTGCCCGAACCGCTCGGTCCGACGATGGATACGTACTCGCCGTCGGAGACCGTCAGGTTGATGCCCTTCAGGGCCTGCACCTCGGGCGGCCCGGGGAAGGATCTCGTCACGTCGCGCAGCTCGATAACCGGCGGTTTTTCATCCGATCGGATGACGTCGTCGCTCCCGTCCGGCGCCGTCGAGCGGTCCGAGAGGACGGCGGCCGCCTCCGTCATCGCCCGACCACGACGAGATCGTCCTCCGCCAGCTCGCCCTCGGTGGCACGCACCTCGACGGCCCCGCCGGCCGACAGCCCGGTCTCGACGACGACCAGCCGGGTGCGGGCATCGGGGTCGCGCGGGTCGCCGTCGACGACCTCGACGCGCGTCTCGCCGCCGGGGCCAGCCGTCAGCGCCGCCGCGGGAACGCTCAGCACGTCGCCCGCCGTCGCCCCGACGGCGATCGTGACGCGCACGTTCGTGCCCTGGAGCTGCGAGATCTGCTCGGGCGTCAGCTCCGCCGGCTCGAGGCTCACCTTCCACCGACTCTCGCCGCCCGCGCCCGCCTCCACGGCGGTGACGGTGGCGGCATGTTCTGCCCCGTCGGGGAGGGCGAAGCTCGCGGTCGAGCCGACCGTGAGCAGCTTGGCGTCCGCCTCCGCCGCGGAGCCGGTCAGCGCCACGGTCGCCCCTGACACGGTCATCGCCGCGCCGGAGAGGATGCTGCCGCGTTCGGCCGTCACCGCGTCGACGCGGCGGGGCAGCTCCGTCAGATAGAGCACTTCTCCGGCGGGGAGGGCGGGCAGGGCTTGCTGGCGGGCGCGCACGAGGTCGTCCTGCGCCTGCGAGAGCTGGCTCGCCGCGGCGTCGACCGCGGCCCGCTCGCTGCTCGTATCGGGTGCGGCGTTCAGCTGCTCACGTGCGAGCTCGGCGGTCGCGACCTGGTTCTGGGCTGCGACGATCTCGTCCCATGACGCGCCGTTGTCGCGTGCCCCCTGCAGAACAGCACGGGCGTTCGCGACCTCGAGGTCGGCGCGCGCGATGGCGTTGCCGTCCCGTCCCGCTGCGCCCAGCGCTGCGCGCGCCGCGGACAGCGCCTGTTCGGCGGACCGAACACTCTCCTGCGCCGAACGCACCGCGTTGTCGCCGTCGTCCTCCGACTCGGGGCCGGTGTAGCCGACCGCCGCGTACAGCGCGGTGACCGCGGTCGCGGCCTGCTCGTCGAAGACGTCGTTGCCCGGGTCTCCGGCGTCGATGCCGACGGCGCGCATGGCCTCTTTGAACTGCACGACATCGGGGCCGGCCACGCCGAACCGCAAGGTTCGGTAGGCCGGGAGCTCGCCGGGGAGCACGATGACGGGACGCCCTGCCACTTCGAGAGCGACGGAGAGCTGGGTCAGCTCGGCTCCGAGCGCCGGAACCTGGCCGGTGACGACGGCCGGTCCCGAGATCGCGGACGTGTCGATCTTCACCTCGACGGGGTCGGCGAACCCGACCTCGCCGCGGATCGTGACGTCGTTGCTGAGGGGGCCGAACTCCACCGGAACCGTCACGAGACCGGGTGCCGGCGCGTCGTCGGCAGCCGCCGAGGCGGGCGCCATGACGAACCGGCCGACGAGCAGCCCTCCGATGAGCGCCACGACGGCGACCGCCGCGGAGATCCAGAGCACGCGGTTGCGTGAGACGACCGACCGCCACACCGCGAGCCGGCCCCCGCCGGTCGGCGCGGGGGCGGCGGGGTCGGCGATGAGCTCGTCGAACGAGTCATCGGCCGCGGTCGTGCCGTCCTTCGCGGGATCTGCGGTCACGGGCGAGCCTGCTCAGCCGCTGCTTTCATCGCTTCGAGCTCCGTCTTGTGATCGGCGATGAACTGCTCCTCGGCGGCGAACTGCGCCTTCTGGTACTTGGCGCGGTAGTCGGTCTCCTTGCGGCAGTCGAGGTCGGCGAGAGCCAGTTCGACCTCACGCTCGTGGATCTCGTCCATGGTCGCCTGATCCGGGCCGGTCTCGGTCGAGTTCTCGTAGACGCCGTTCAGCTCTTCGTAGATGGAGTTCTGCGCATCCGCTTGCGAGGCGAATCCCGGGTACCCGGCGGCATCCATGCACGCGGCCCATTCGCGGTCGAGGTCCACCATGGCCGGAAGCGTGGCCGAGGACTCGTAGAACTTCGTGACGGCGTCCATCAGGTCGGCGAACTCGTCGGACTGAAGAGGGTCGTCGCCGTTGATCTCGTGATCGGCCCAGCCGTTGCAGCCGGACGTCTCCCAGTTGTATTCGTAGGACCCGTCCTCGGACATCTCCTCCTCGGTCGGGCCCGGGCCGTACAGCGCCTCGTAGTAGGCGGCCTGCTCCGACTCGGAGAGCGCCATCACGTAATCCGCGTTGGGTTCGGGCGTCATCTGCTCGGGCTCGGGCTGCTCGTCCGCGTCCGGATACTCGACGGCACCGTAGCCCCATTGCGCCACGAACTCGCGGTCCTCGGGCTTCCACTCGGTGCCCGAGCTGAACGTCATCGTCGAGGGGGCGGGGATGTACTCGAAGCCCTCGTCCTGCATGCACTGCGCGACGAGCTCCTCGCGCTGCTTGTTCTGCGTCTCGAACTGCGCCTGCTGCTCTTCCTCGCTCATCTCGCCGCCGTAGAACGCCGAGAAGTACTCGGTGAGCGGCGAATCCTCGGCGCTGTCGACGGAGCCGTCCGCGGCCGTGCAGCCCGCCAAGACGAAGACCAGGCCGACCGCCGCCGGTGCGGCCCAACGAAGTGTTTTGCGGTGCACGTGCAACCCCCTTGTTTCAAGAACGCCTCAACACTATGGGCTCGCTGAGAGTCGCGAATCATCCATGAGGATGACGTTTTGCGTGAAGATGGGCGCCATGACGAAGGGACCGCGATGACGCGACGCGACTCGGTGAGCGACGACCTCGACGATTTCGGGGCCTTCTTCTCGACCTCCGCTCCTGAGCTCTCGATGACTGCGGAAGAGGTGGCGACCGGGCGCCGCCGCCGTCGCCGGAACGGATGGATCGCCGCGGGCATCACGACGGCGATCGTTCTCGGCGCGCCCGGGGGATACGCCGCATGGGCGCTGACGGCTCCGCTGAGGCCGGCCGCGGGGGAGGTCTCGATCCCGCCAGCACCCGTGCCGCCGACCCCCGTCGACATCGGCTTCACGGCCGACGGGTCCGCGGCGCTGTCCGTTGCGGGCGCCGAGGCGTACCTCGGCTCGGCGGCGGCCGGCGTCTGGATGGTCGAGGGCGGTGATGACCCTCGACCGATCGCCAGCATCACCAAGGTCATCACGGCACTGGTGGTCCTCGACGCCTACCCGATCGCCGATGGCGACCGGGGGCCCACGCTCACCTTCGACCGTGACGACCACGCCCTCTACGACGCGTACTTCGTCCGCGATGCGACGATCGCTCCCATGCCGATCGGCAGTTCGCTGTCGCTGCGCGACGCCCTGGCGACGATGCTCATCCCGTCTGCGAGCAACTACGCCGAGGCGATCGCCGTCTGGGCCTTCGGTTCGGTGTCGAGCTTCCGCGCCGCCGCCGACCGGTGGCTCACGGCGAACGGCCTGGAGCGGACGGAGGTCGTCGAGCCGACGGGGCTGGATCCCCGGAACACCAGCACGCCGAGCGACCTGATCGCACTCGGTCGCATCGCCGCGGCACATCCGACGGTGGCAGCGATCGCCGCGACGCCGTCTCTGAATCTGCCGGGGCCGGGGGCCATGGCGAACACCAACAGCCTCCTCGGTCAGAGCGGGATCACGGGGCTCAAGACGGGCACGCTCGACGACAGCGGTGCGAACCTGCTCTACACGGCGACCGTCGATGTCGGGCTTCCCGAGCCGTTGAGCGTCGTCGGTGTCGCGCTCGGCGGCTCATCCCAGCGCGGCGTCGCCGCCAGTGTTCTCGGTGTTCTGCAGCGTCTCGCCGACGGGTTCCACGTCACTGCGGTCGCGCAGCACGGGCAGCAGCTCGGGATCTACACGACGGCGTGGGGCAGCTCGGTGCGGGTGGTGCTGGCGAAGGGAGCGTCTCTGCGCACCTGGTCCGACACGCCCATAGCGGTCACCGGCGACGTGCGCGAGCCACGCGACTGGACCGACGGCGAGGTGCTCGGTGAGATCACGTGGACGGCCGGTCCCGAGTCGGTCACGGTGCCGGTCGTGCTCGACGGCGACATCGAACCGCCGTCGGAATGGTGGCGTCTCACTCATCCGGGTGAAATCGGCTGACCGATTTCGGCGCTTTCCGCGACCGGCGGCCGCGATGCCGTCGCCTGCAGGTCCACACGTCGGGCGCCGCATCCGTCGCACCGCACGTAACGGACGAGGCCGTCCGATGTGCGATGCGCCGACTCGGTCGTCCAGCCGTGCTCATGAGTACGGGACGGCAGCGGAGCGGTGGGGGATGCAGGGGAGGACGGCGACATGATTCGATCGTGATGTAATGCCGTTATGCAGCTCAACCCTTACGGTGAGTACGCGGTTCTTCTCGCCGCATCGCTCGCGAACGACTGGCCGAGCGACCGCGAGGGCGTCGTGGCGCGCACGTACGAATACGGCATGACCGCTGTGTACGCGCCCGGGGCGCCGTCCGACCTCGAGGCGACCCGGGCGGTGATCGATTCGTGGCTCGAAGTGGTCGATGCCGAGACGGCGGCGGAACGCGCGAGGCTGCTGAACCGGCTGATGGCGGCGGCGACGGCGTATCCCCGGCTGACCGACCACGACGGCGAATGGCACCTGCACTACCGCGACGACGATCAGCGCCTGCCGCAGGTGCTCCGCGCGGTCATCGCCGTCGGCACCGCGCTCCATGTGACGACGCGGGGGATGGGCCGTCTGTCGCGGTGCGCCGCCGGACGCTTTCCGGGCGACCCCTGCCGCAACGTCGTGGTCGACGTGACCCGTAACGGGCGGCAGCGCTACTGCTCGGTGCGCTGCGCGAATCGCGACGGGGTGCGTCGTCACCGGGCCAGATCGGCGATAGCGCATCCGGGGGCCTGACGGCAAACACCGGCGTCGGTCGAGGCCGCGGGTCACAGTGGAGGGATGCCTCATGCCCCCGCCCCCTTCCGGCAAGTCGAACCGCCCGAGGGCTTCGGGCTCGTCGTCGGCAACTGCCAGGCCGAGTCGATGCGCATCGTCCTCGACGCCCCCGACCGCCCGACGGTCCGGGTGCCTCCGGTCCACGAGATGGATGCCGCCGACGTCGAGCGCCTGCATGAACTGCTGCCCCGGGCCTCCTTCCTCGTCGCTCAGCCCGTGCGCGACGACTACCACGGCCTGCGCCTGGGCACGCGTCAGCTGGCGGCATCCCTCGCTCCGTCCGCGCCTCTGGTGACCTTCCCGGTCGTCCGCTACGCGGGGCTGCATCCGTTCCAGGCGGCGCTGCACGTCGACGGGATCGAAGAGGTGCCGCCGATCGTGGCCTACCACGACATCCGCACTCTCGCCGCGGCGGCCGGGCTTCCGACAATTCCGCGGCTGGACCGCCGGGCGGTGCGGCAGGTAGCGAGCGATTCGCTGGCCGAGCTGCGTCGTCGCGAGGAGTCGATCGACGTCGCCGTGTCGGATCTGCTGCGGCCCGCGTCGGCCGAACTGATGCGCACCGTCAATCACCCGGGCAACGTCGTGTGGCTGCCTCTCGCCGAGCGTGTGCTGGCGGCCCTCGGCCTGCCGGGTGTTCCCACCGATCCGGGGCGGCCGTTGCTGAACGCGGTTCGGGCCCCGCTCGAGGAGTGGGTGGCCGACGCCTGGGAGCTCTCCGATCCGCCGCAGGGTTCGTGGATCGTCGACGGTGTCGAGGTCGATCCGAAACTGGTCGCCGAGGCCCACGCGGACTGGTACCGCGCACACCCCGACTTCGTCACCGCCGCGATCGTCCGACTCCGCGACGTGATCGGCCGCTGGCGAGGCTGACCGCGTCCGGCCCCCGCCCGGCGGGAGCGTGCTAGCGTTGAAACGTCCCTTCGGGGCTCGTGTGTCGTTCGCCTGGCTCACCGTCGAGCAGATCGTCCGACGCGATCACTGGTTCATCCAGCCCTCATCTTTTCTCCGCGCACCGTGCTGTGCGCGCTCGTTCTCAGGACATCGTGCTTTCAACTCTTTCTTCTTCCGCGCCTTCGCTCGTCTGGCGACAGGCGGATGCCGACTTCTTCGTCGCGACTCTCGACGGCCAGTACGCCGGATTCGTGACCACCGGTTCGATGCCGGCGACCTTCGACGCCGAGAGCGGCCACGGCGCCGACCTCGGCACCCACGCCTCGCCCGACGCGGCTGCTGCGGCCGTCGCCGAAGCAGCTCGGCCGGCGACCCTGCGCCGCGGTGCACGCGCGCCGCGGCGACGCACCCGCGGCGCGGGATCGCCTCAGCGCGTGCGCTCCTGACGGGTTCGCCGGCACTCCCGCAGCGCGCGCCACAGCTCGGTCCACTGCCGTGGCGTGAGGTCGCGCGGCAGGGCGTCGGGGGCGACCTCGGCACGGCGGCAGGCTCCGCGGGCGGTCGCGGCGCTCGCGCCGACCGACACCCGGAGGATGCCCGCAATGCCGTGCCCGCGCCCCGTGAACATCGTGCGTACGAACGACTCGTAGCTGCGACGTTCGGCTTCGGGAAGCAGCGGCGATGCTCGTCTCGTGATGGCGAGGATGCCGCCATCCACCGACGGGCGGGGGTCGAAGCCCCAGTTCGGCACGCGCCCGTGGAGGGCGAAGTCGAACCAGGGAGCGGTCTGCGCCGTCATCATGGTTCGGCCGCCCACCCCCGCTCTCTTCCGCGCAACCTCCCATTGCGTCACGAGCACCGCATGCTGCCAGCCGGGATCGGTGAGAAGGTGGCGCAGGATCGGTGTCGTCAGGTGGAACGGGATGTTGCCGACGACGACCGGAGCATCCAGCCGTCGCCGTAACGCATCGTCGGCGATGACGGTGACCTCCGGAAGGGCGCGCGACAGTCGGCGCGCGCGATGCTCGTCGATCTCGATGGCCGTCAGTGCGCGGCCGGACGAAACGAGAACGCGGGTGAGTGCACCGTCACCGGCGCCGAGCTCCAGGATCGGGCCGTCGGTGGCGGTGACGAGTGAGGAGATGGTGTCGAGGGTGGGGCGATGGGTCAGGAAGTTCTGGCCGAGTTCGTGGCGTCCGCCATGGCGGGAACGAGGCATGGGTGTGCTCCGATGTTCGAGGGGAGCACCCCGGGTGCGGGGAGGCAAGCAAGAGGCCCGTCCGAGGTGCAGAAGACATCTCGAAGGACGGCGCGGTCAGACCAGCGATGCCGTACGCGCCGTCAGGCGCGGCGGTCGCGGAACGTGAAGATGCGCGCCATCACGGGCGCTGCAATTAAGTAACCCACCGATCCAGGCTAGCAGGCGGGGATCGGTCCACCGCGAGGTCCCACGTGAGCCGGGTTTCCCGACGGTATTGCCGGCCGAAGTGGGACCTCGGTCAAGAGGCCGGGGTCGGTCAGCCGAGATGCGGGGGATGAGCCTCGAGGTCGCGGGCCACCGTCGCGACGCCGCGGCGCATCTCGAGGTAGATCTGGCGGACGCTCGCGCGCTCGTTCAGCTCGGCGCGACGTACCCACTCGTCGATCGTGAGCCGGAGGACGAGCGCCATGGTCGAGACGGCCGCGCGAGCGGCGAGCACATCGGCGTCGGCCCCCGCCGCATCGACGGCGGCGTCGGTGAGCTGCTCGACCTCTTCAGCCTCATTGCGCAACGCGACGGCCAGGAGCGACGGCTCCGAACCGACGAGGCGGCGGATGCGCAGAGCGCGGATGTGCTCGTCGGGATGCGCGTCGAAGCGGTCGAGGAGCTTCAGCCAGCTGCGCTCGATGCCTTCGACCACGGAGGCTCCCGCACGTACGGCATCGATCGCGTCGCCGACGACGCGCGCCGAGTCGTCGGCGCTCGCGAACACGGCAGCCTCTTTCGTCGCGAAGTAGCGGAAGAAGGTGCGCTGCGACGTGCCGGCGCGGCGCGCGATGTCGTCCACCGTCGTGCCGTGCACTCCGTGCTGCTCGAAGAGGTCGAGGGCTGCGTCCGACAGCTCGCGCTGGGTCTCCTGACGTCGTCGCTCCCGGCGGCCCGCGGGATGCTCGTCAGCGACCGCGGCGGCCTGATCGCGTTCGCGCTCCATGAGATAAGTGTCGCACAGCGCCAATGTGGCAGAGACTGCCATAAGATCAGTGAGTGACACTCGAGCAGCAGCATCCCGAAACCTCCGCCATCCCGACATCGGCCCCTCCCCGCACGACATCCGGGCGCACCGGCCCCGTCATCGCCCTGCTCGTCGCATCGGCGTTCGTGGTCATCCTCAACGAGACGATCATGAGCGTCGCCCTGCCGCGGCTCATGGTCGACCTCGAGATCACCGCGGCGACTGCGCAGTGGCTCACCACCGGCTTCCTCCTGACGATGGCCGTCGTCATCCCGCTGACCGGCTATGTGCTGGCGCGATTCCCGATCCGCGGCGTCTTCTTCACGGCGATGTCGCTGTTCGCCGCCGGGACGCTGATCGCCGCGCTCGCGCCCGGCTTCGGCATGCTGCTCGCCGGACGCGTCGTGCAGGCGTCCGGCACGGCCATCATGATGCCGCTGCTGATGACGACCGTGCTGAACGTCGTCGAGCCCGCCCGTCGCGGACGGATGATGGGCGTCATCAGCATCGTGATCGCCGTCGCCCCGGCGATCGGCCCGACCGTGTCGGGTCTGATCCTGTCTGTGCTCGACTGGCGCTGGATGTTCTGGCTCGTGCTGCCGATCGCGCTGCTCGCGCTCGGCCTCGGCGCGATCTGGGTGCAGAACGTCACCGAGACGCGCGAGGCGCGCTTCGACGTCGGATCCGTCGTGCTCTCCGCTCTCGGCTTCGGCGGGCTGATCTTCGGGCTGAGCTCGATCGGGGAGTCGGCGACGGGTCACGCACCGGTGCCCGTCTGGATCCCGCTCGTCATCGGCGCCCTCTCGCTCGCCGCCTTCGTCACGCGTCAGCTGAAGCTGCAGCGCACCGACGCGGCCCTGCTCGACCTGCGGACGTTCCAGTCGCGGTCGTTCAGCCTCGCCGTCGTGCTGGTCGTGGTCGTGATGTCGGCTCTGTTCGGGTCGCTGATCCTGTTGCCGATCTACCTGCAGCAGGTTCTGGGGCTCGACACCCTGACGGTCGGCCTGATGCTGTTGCCCGGCGGTGTGCTCATGGGGCTCATCGCTCCCGTCGTCGGTGCGCTGTTCGACCGGTTCGGCCCGACGCCGCTCGTGATCCCGGGCATGATCGTCGCCGCCTCGGCGCTGTGGGGCATGACGACCTTCGGCGTCGGTACCCCGATCGCCTGGATCATCGCGGTGCACATGGGGCTCAACCTGGGCCTGGGCTGCGTCTTCACGCCGCTGCTCACCTCGGCGCTGGGATCGCTGCCGACGCGTCTCTACTCGCACGGCAGTGCGACGGTCAGCACGCTGCAGCAGGTCGCCGGTGCCGCGGGAACCGCGCTGTTCGTGACGCTGATGTCGGTCGGCGCAGCCGCGGCTGCGGCAGGCGGGGCGGATGCCGTCGCGGCGACCGCCTCGGGCGTGCACACGGCCTTCGTCACCGGCGCATGCATCGCCTCGGCGGCGGTGGTGCTGACGTTCTTCGTGCGCCGCCCGGCCCCCGTCGCGACGCCGGGGCGCTGACGGTCGCCGAGCCGACGCGAAAGGCGGTGACGCACGAAGCGTCACCGCCTTCTCGGTCGGGTCGAGGGATGAGGTCGATCAGCTCCGGGCGGTGACGGAGCGGAGGGCGTCGAGAACCCGCTCCTGCGTCATGCCGCGCTCGCGCAGAGCATCTGCCGCCGGAGCGGAGAGCCCGAACTCGTCGATGCCGACCACGGCGCCCGATGAGCCCACGATCTCGTGCCAGCCGAACGGCGACGCCGCCTCGACCGCGACTCGCGCGTGGAGCGACGGCGGCAGGACCGCGTCGCGGTACGCGGCGTCCTGTGCCAGGAACCACTCACGGCTCGGCATCGACACGACCCGGACCTGGAGGCCGGATGCGGCGGCCGCCTCGGCGGCCGACAGTGCGAGGCCGACCTCGCTCCCGGTCGCGATGATGACGGCGTCCGGAGCGGCGACGTCGCGCACGACGTAGCCGCCGCGGCGGACCCCGGCGCGTACGTCATCGATGGGAATGTCGAGCACCGGCACGCCTTGCCGGCCCAGCACGAGCCCGGCGGGGGAGTCCGCCTCGACGATCGCATGCCATGCCGCCACGGTCTCGTTCGCGTCGGCTGGGCGGACCACGGTGAAGCCGGGCATCGCGCGCAGGCTCGCCAGGTGCTCGATCGGCTGATGGGTGGGACCGTCCTGACCCAGCGCGACCGAATCGTGCGACCACAGGTAGGTCACCGGAAGTCCCATGAGCGCCGACAGGCGGATCGCGGGGCGCTGATAGTCGCTGAACACCAGGAACGTGCCGGCGAAGACGCGCCAACCGCCGGCGAGGGCGATGCCGTTCATCGCGGCGCCCATCGCGTGCTCGCGGACGCCCCAGTGGATGTTGCGGCCCGCTCGCGTTCCCAGGCCCGTCTCCTCGGGCAGGAACGATCCGCCCGCGTGGATCTCGGTGCGGTTGGGCTCGGCGAGATCGGCCGATCCGCCCCACATCGCGGGTAGCGCCTGCGCGAGTGCCTGGATGGCGGCGCCCGAAGCGTCGCGCGTCGACACCTCCGTACCGGGGTCGAAGCGGGGGAGCCGCGCGCCGAGGTCGTCGGGCAGACGGCGCGCCCGGAAAGCGGCGTGCGCGTCGGCCCGAGCGGGATCCGATGCCTGCCACCGCGAGTAGGCCTCGTCCCATGCCTCGTGCAGACGCGCACCGCGCGCTCGCGCGACGCGCGAACGGCGCAGGACCGCCTCGCTCACGTCGAAGGGCGCAGCTTGCGTGCCGAGCGCCTCGCGCAGCAGTCCGATCTCGGCGGCCCCCAGCGGGGCGCCGTGGGATGCCGCGGTGTTGAGGGCTCCGGGCGAGGGATACGCGATCTGCGACTTCAGGATGACCAGGCGCGGCTTGCCGACGGGGTTCGGCGCGCCCAGGACGCGGTCGAGCTCGTCGACGTCGACGTCGCCGCTTGCGGCCAGCTCGATCCGCTCGACGTGCCACCCCTGGGCGCGGAAGCGGGCGCCCACGTCCTCCGACGAGGTCAGACGCGTGTCGCCCTCGATCTGGATGTCGTTGTCGTCGTACACGACGGTGAGGTTGTCGAGTCCATGACGGCCTGCGAGGGCCCCGGCTTCGTACGAGATGCCCTCCTGCAGGTCGCCATCCGAGGCGAGGACCCACACGTGCCGGTCGAACGGCGATGCGCCCCGCGGCGCGTCGGGGTCGAAGGTCGCCCGCTCGTGCACCAGGCCCATGGCCATGCCGACGGCGGTGGCCAGGCCCTGCCCGAGCGGCCCGGTCGTCGTCTCGACCCCGGCGGTGTGGCCGAGTTCGGGGTGGCCCGGGGTTCGCGAGCCGAGCGTGCGGAAAGCGCGGAGGTCGTCGATCGTGACGTCGTACCCGGTGAGGAAGAGCTGCGTGTACAGCAGGATGCTCGCGTGCCCGCACGACAGCACGAACCGGTCACGACCCTGCCACTCCGGGTCGGCGGGGTCGTGCTCGATGTGCCGTTGGAAGAGCGCGGTCGCAATCGGGGCGAGGGCGATCGCGGTGCCCGGGTGTCCGGATCGAGCGGCCTCCACGGCGTCCGCAGCGAGCAGGCGGGCGGCGACGACGACGTCGTGCTCGGTGGCTTCGGTGGCGTCCGGGGCGTCGGCCGGTAAGGCGGGTGTCGAGATCAAATTCTCCATAGTCATTATGATGTCATAATGACTCTGAGGTGCAATCTTGCACGAAAGCTCGGTTTCAGGCATGATCGACCTCGGATTAGTCATGACGTCATAATGACGCGAGTCAGCAAGGAGGCGACCGATGGTGACAGCAACCGGAACCGCGAAGTACCGGGCCGTCCACGACGAACTCCTGCGACGCATCCGCGAGATGGCCGTCGGCGACCGGCTGCCGTCCGAGCCCGAGCTGTGCGAGGAGTTCGCGGTGAGCCGCATCACCCTGCGCAAGGCCGTCGACGGGCTCGTGCAGGACGGATGGCTCGCTCGTGAGCACGGCCGCGGCACGTTCGTCACCGAGCCGGTTGCGGGCGATCACTACCCGGAGCACTTCGCCGACGTCGTCACCGGGTTCCACCGTCAGCAGACGAGTGCGGGCAACGTCGTCACGACCCGCGTGCTCCGTCAGGAGCTCGTGCCCGCCGGCGCCCAGGTGGCCCGCCTCCTCGAACTCGAGGAGGGGGAGGGCGTGGTTGAGCTCGTCCGTCTGCGCTACGTCAACGGCCAGCTCCACCAGCACGTGTTCACGTGGGTTCCGCACGCCCGGTACCCCGGGGTGTACACCGGTGACTTCTCGGATCAGTCGCTTTACGCCTTCCTGCAGGAGCAGTACGGCGTCAGTCTCGTCCGCAACGACATGACGGTGCGCGTCGACGAGGCGGCGCCGGACGTGGCGTTGAACCTGGGGGTGAGCGCCGGCCTGCGGCTGCTCACCATCGATTCCCTCGTGTTCGACGCCGACGGCACCCCGGTCGCCTTCGGCACGGCACGCCACGCTCCGGAGAACAGCGAGATCTCCCTCACGCTCCACGGCCCTCGGCCCGGCGTCTGACCGGAAGGACCCCATGCTCATCGAACAGCTCAGCGACGACCGCATCCAGTTCGCGACCGACCTCGACGGATGGCGCACGGCCATCGAGACGGTCAGCCGACCGCTTCTCGATGACGGCTCCATCACGCGCTCGTACATCGACGCGATGATCGAGTCGATCGCCGGCGGCGGCACCTACATCGATCTCGGGTTCGGCATCGCGCTGGCACACACCCGCCCCGAGAAGGGTGTCGTGCGCACGGGACTCTCCGCGCTCTGGGTCGACCCCGCCGTTCTGCTGAACGACGAAGAGGCCCACCCCATCACCCTCTTCTTCTGCCTGGCGGCGACCGACACCGAGTCGCATCTCTCGACGATGTCGGAGCTCGCCCGACTGCTCAGCGACGATCGCGCCCGTGCAGTTCTGCTTTCCGCCCGAACCACAGCCGACGTCCGCGCGGCCCTCACGACAGGAGTCATCCGATGACCAAGTTTCTCGCCGTCTGCAGCTCCGGCCTCGGCAGCAGCTTCATGGTGCACATGAACATCGAGAAGGTGCTGAAGGAGCTGGGAGTCTCCGGCATCACCGTCGATCACGCCGACCTCGGCTCGGTCGCCCGGGGCGACGCCGACACCATCTTCGTCGGCCGCGACATCGCCGAGGCCGCGAGCGGCCTCGGCGACGACGTCGTCGCGCTCGACAGCATCATCGACCTCGCGGAGCTCCGGACGAAGGTCGATGAGGCCGTCAAGCGGCACTCCTGACCCGACCCGACCCTTCCGCTCTCCACCCGACGCTTTCACCGACGAAAGGAGCATCCGCGATGGATGCTGTCATCGATGTCCTGCTCGACATCTTCACCCAGCCGGCGGTCATCGTCGCGCTCATCGCCCTGATCGGTCTCGCCGTGCAGGGGAAGTCGTTCAGCGACGTCCTCAAGGGCACGATCCGCACCCTGGTCGGCTTCCTCGTGCTGGCCGCCGGCGCCGGCGTCGTGGTCGGCTCGCTCGATCCGTTCGGTGCGATGTTTCAGCACGCGTTCAACGTGCAGGGCGTCGTCCCCAACAACGAGGCCATCGTCGCCCAGGTGCTGCTCGATTACGGCTCCGCCGCCGCGCTCATCTTCTTCTTCGGCATGATCGTCAACATCGTGCTGGCGGCGACCACACGCTTCAAGTACATCTACCTGTCGGGTCACGTCGCGTTCTACATCGCGGCCATGTTCGCCGTCATCCTCGGGGTCGCCGGCTTCGAGCCGTGGGCCGTCGTGCTCTGGGGGTCGATCGCACAGGGCATCTACATGGTGGTCTCGCCTGCTCTCGTCCAGCCCTTCATGCGCCGCGTGACCGGCAGCGATGACGTCGCCCTCGGGCACACCGGCGGCGCCGGCGTCGCCCTCAGCGGTCTCGTCGCCCTGGTCACCCGAGGCAAGGGACGTTCGAAGTCGACCGAGGAGATCTCGTTCCCCAGCGGGCTCGGCTTCCTCCGCGACACGACCGTGATCGTCGCGCTCTCGATGGCCGTGATCTACATCATCGTCGGGCTGTTCGCGGGGGCCGCGTACATCGAGGGGGAGCTGTCGAACGGACAGAACTTCATCGTCTTCCTCGCTCTGCAGGCCGCGACGTTCTCGGCCGGCGTCTTCATCATCCTCGCCGGCGTGCGCGTCGTGCTCGCCGAGATCGTGCCCGCCTTTAAGGGCATCTCCGAGAAGCTCGTGAAGAACGCCAAGCCCGCGCTCGACGTGCCGATCGTCTTCCCCTTCGCTCCTAACGCGGTGCTCATCGGGTTCCTCGCGAGCTTCGTCGGCGGCATCGTCGGCATGCTCGGGATGGCAGCGCTCGGCACAGCGATCATCATCCCCGGCGTCGTGGCGCACTTCATGACGGGTGCCGCCTCGGGCGTGATCGGCAACGCCGTCGGCGGTCGCCGGGGCGCCGTCCTCGGAGCCTTCGCCAACGGCGTGGCGATCACCTTCCTGCCGCTGTTCCTGCTGCCGGTCCTCGGCGACATCGGGTTCTCGAACTCGACCTTCTCCGACTCGGACTACGGCGTCTTCGGCCTGATCCTCGGTGGCGTCTCCGGTGCCGGCGGGCAGATCGCCGTCATCGTCGCGCTCGCTGTTGCCCTCGTCGCGCTCTACGGCACGACCTTCGCCCTGCGCGGTCGCGATCGGCGGAAGGCGGCGGAAGCCGAGGCCGACGCGACTCCGGCCCCCGCAGCCACGTCCCGCTGAACCGAACCGATGCCGCCGGGGTCCGCCCCGGCGGCATCCTCCTCCCTGGAGCCTCCTGTGACCGCCATCACCCCGAGTGCCGTGCTGTTCGACTGCGACGGCGTGCTCGTCGACTCGCTCGAGGCCGCCGCCACCGCCTGGGACGCCTGGGCGACGCGGTACGCCCCGGGGTTCGACTTCCGCACGCAGATCGAGCACGGGGTGCGCGCCGCCGACACCGTCGCGACGCTCGTGGCGGCAGGGCTGCGCGACGAGGCCGTCGCCGCTCTCGATGAGGCGGAGGTCGCATCCGCCGCGCTGACGGAGCCGATCCCCGGCTCGGTCGCCCTGACCTCGCGCATCCCGTCGGGGATGTGGGCCGTGGTGACCTCGGCCACGCGCGAGCTGGCGCGCCGGCGACTCGCGGCCGCAGGGCATCCCGTCCCGTCCGCGCTCGTTGCGGCGGAGGACGTCGGTCGCGGTAAGCCCGACCCGGGGCCCTACCTCGCCGGCGCCGCGCTGCTCGGCGTCGACATTGCGAGATGCGTCGTGTTCGAGGATGCCGAGGCCGGCGTGCGTTCGGCTCGCGCCGCCGGAGCGGGATGGGTCGTCGGCGTGGGGGACCATCTCGGTACCGCCGTCGTCGACGCCCGGATCGACGACCTCCGCTCCGCCGAGTGGCGAGACGGCAGCTTGCACCTGCGGGGGTGACGGCTTCGTCCGTCGTCGAGCCGACGCGAAAGGCGGTGACGCGCGAAGCGTCACCGCCTTTTCGGTCGGCTCGAGGGCTTACCGCGCGGAGGTCCGCACGAGCATCTTGCCGGTGTTGGCGCCGCGCATCATCGCCAGGAAGGCGTCGACGGTGTTCTCGATGCCGTCGACGATGGTCTCGTCGTAGGCGATCTTGCCCTCGGCGAACCAGGCGGTCATCTTCTCGGTGAACTCCGGCGCCAGGTTGAGGTAGGCGGCCAGCGTGAAGCCGGTCGCGGTGAGACCGCGGGTGATCATGTTGGCCATGTTGTCGGGCCCAGGGGTCTTCTCGGTGGTGTTGTAGCCCGTGATCGCGCCGCAGAGCGCCAGGCGTCCGCCGGTGTTCATGACGTCGAGCGCGGCCTCGAGGTGGTCGCCGCCCACGTTGTCGAAGAACACGTCGACGCCGTCGGGAGCATGCGCGGCGAGCTGCTCGCGGACGGGGGCGTCCTTGTAGTTGAAGGCTGCGTCGTAGCCGTACTTCTCGGTGAGCAGCGCGACCTTCTCGGCGGAGCCCGCCGAGCCGATGACGCGGCCCGCGCCGAGGAGCTTCGCGATCTGGCCGACGGCGGTGCCGACGGCTCCGGCCGCTCCCGAGACGAACACGGTGTCACCCGGCTTCATGTGCGCGATCGCGGTGAGTCCGACGTAGGCGGTCAGGCCCGTCATCCCGAGGATGTGCAGCCGCACCGACAGGGGCAGGCCCGGCACCTCGGGGACGGCGCGGAACGTCGAGGCGTCGGCCTGCACGACATCCGTCCACCCGTGCTGATGCAGCACGACGGTGCCCACGGGCAGGTCGTCCGACGCGCTCGCCACGACGCGGCCGATCGCGCCGCCGGTGATCACGTCGCCGAGGGCGTACGGGGGGACGTAGCTGCGGACGTCGTTCATACGTCCGCGCATGTACGGGTCGACGGAGACGAACTCGTTGGCCACGCGCACCTCGCCCGGCGCGGGATCGCTCAGCTCGACGCGCTCGAGCGAGAAGTCCTCGGGCGTCGGCCAGCCCTGGGGGCGGCGTGCGAGACGGACCTGCGTGCTGGTTCCGTGGGTCATGTGTTTCTCCTTCGTGAGGGGTCGGTGACGGATGCCGCGATGCTCGGTCGGAGTCGCGGACAGGGGTGGCGCGCTACGGCGGGTCAGAGTGCGATGCCGAGCGCGAGCGCGAGGACGCCGAGGGCGGGGACCACGCCCTGCTTGAGGGCGGCGGAGGCCTTGGAGGGGTCGGAGAGGACGAGCACCAGGCTGGCCGCGACCATGGAACCAGCCCCGGTGAAGACGAGCGTCGCGCCGACCGGGAGGTTCCCGGCGATGACGACGACGATGCCGACGAACACCGCGATGGCGAGGAACAGGTTGTAGAAGCCCTGATTGAAGGCGAGCGCCTTCTGGGCCTCGGCCTGCGCTGCCGTTCCGGTGCCGAACGTCTTGCGTGCCCGTTCGCTCGTCCAGGCGATGGACTCGAGGTAGAAGATGAAGACGTGGATGAGCGCTGCGAGGCCCGCGAGCGCAAGACCGGCGATGATCATGAGCTGTTCCCTTCCGGCGGTGGACACCGCAGTTTCTGTATCGCTTGGTTCAATATATACTGAACTGAACGATACACAAAAGGGGGCGCGGCGCATGGGCCGAACGCAGAGCTACGACCGCGACGACGTCGTCCGCGCGGCGCGGAGCGTCTTCTGGGAGCAGGGCTACGAGGGCGCGCCGCTGCCCGAGCTCGAGCGCGTCACGGGTCTGAACCGATCGAGCATCTACCACGCGTTCGGTTCGAAGCGGGGCCTCTTCGATGCCGCCGTCGAGAGCTATCTCGACGAGATCATCCGACCGCGGCTGGCGCCGCTGATCGGCGAGGACGTGACTCCGGCGGCCCTGGAGGAGTACCTCGATGGACTGCGTGGCGCGCTTCGACAGCCGAGCTCGCTGCCGGCGTCGAGTGGGTGCCTGCTCGTGAACACGGCGGCGGCCCCCATCGGGCGGGACGAAGCCGTCGCGCAGGTGATCGCCGGGTACCGCGCCGAGCTGCGCGCGGCCTTCGGCCGGGGCGTCGCCGCGCGCCGTCCCGATCTCGACGGCACCGAGGTCGCCGTCCTCGCCGATGCGTGCACCGGGCTGGTCGTCTCGGCCTTCGCCCTCGCCCGCGTGGATGCCGCCGGCGCGGCGGACGCTGTCGGCACGGCGATCGCGCTCGTCACGGGGTCGCCGCAGCCCTGACGCCGCAAGGCGGGTCCGCAGCGCGTCGGCCGGTGATCCGCTTTACGCCCCTCCCTTGACTTTTGGCAAGCGTTCGCGCCGAGTTTCGGCCGAGACCTACCGTGAGCCCGTGGAGCACAGCGATCAGTACACCTTCGACAACCCGGTGACCCGATACGACCGGGTCGAGCCGCCCGTCCAGCACCAGCCCGAGCCCGGCGTCCAGGCCGACATGCAGCCGGTTCCCGACCTCGGTGAAGCGACCTATCGCGGCTCCGGGCGGCTGTTCGGTCGCAGAGCCCTCATCACGGGCGGCGACTCCGGCATCGGCGGCGCGACGGCGATCGCGTTCGCCCGCGAGGGCGCCGACGTCGTGATCGTCCACCTGCCGGCCGAGCAGCGCGACGCCGACCGCATCCTCGGCCTCATCGCCGACGCCGGTGTGCGCGGGCACGCCATCGCCGCCGATATCTCGACCGCCGAGGCATGTCGCGCGCTCGTCGCAGAGGCCGCCGACTTCCTCGGCGGCATCGACATCCTGGTGAACAACGCAGGCAAGCAGGTCGCCGTCGAGCGGCTCGAGGACCTGTCGGACGAGCAGTTCGCGGCCACTTTCCACACCAACGTCTTCGCGAATTTCTGGATCACGAAGGCCGCTCTGCCGCACCTTCCGGCGGGTGCCTCGATCATCAACACCGCCTCGCTCGAGGCGTACAAGCCCGCCCCCGACCGCGTCGACTACGCCGCGACGAAGGCCGCGATCAACAACCTCTCGAAGGGCCTCGCACAGCAGCTCGCACCGCGCGGCATCCGGGTCAACGTCGTCGCCCCCGGTCCGACGTGGTCGGCGCTGCAGGTGAGCGACGGCGTCTCGGACGAGCAGATGCGGGCCTTCGACGACGAGAGCACCTACCAGCGAGCCGGGCAGCCGGCCGAGATCGCCCCCGCCTTCGTCTTCCTCGCCTCAGCCGAGTCGAGCTACGTCTCGGGCGAGACGCTCAACGTCAACGGAGGCATGGTCACCCCGTGAGCGACAACCCATTCGCGGTCGTCTCGCTCCGCGGAGACGTACCGCAGCTCGATGACGCACCAGAGGACGCCATCGGCCCCTTCCGCCAGGTCGCGGTCGACGCGGCTCTCGGTGCTGATGGTCTGATCGAGGCCATCGCCGACGCCGAGATCACCACGCCGTGGATCCTCGTGGCCGGCCCTGACGATCAGGGGCTCGCGGAAGACCTGATCGACCGCATCCTCGACGGAGCGCTCGGTGTCTTCGGTCTCGCCGGAGCGGTGTTCGACGCCGCCGAGATTCCCGAGGGCATCCGTGCGCACGAGGTGCCTGCAGCGCTCGCGGCAGACGACCTCGCAGCAGCGGTCCGACGCCTGGCGGCCGACATCGCCGCCTGGGGCCCGCGCGTTCCCGAGTCGTGGGCGCGGATCATCGCCTCGTCGCGGACGGATGTCGCCATGCGCGCCACCCTCTCTCGCCGAGCGCTCGTCGACGACCCGGCGTACCATCCGCGAGCGCTCACCCCCGAGCAGCTCGCCCTCCTGCGCGACGTGGCGCGCCGAATCGTGCCCCAGGGCGACGGACCCGCGATCGATCTCGCTGCTCGTCTCGATCGCATGGTCGAGGCGGGGGAGAGCGACGGCTGGCGCCCCACCGGCATGTCGACCGACGTCGAGGCGTATCGCGCCGGGCTCGACGCGCTCGCCGCGATCTGGATGCGCGGGCCCGCCGCCCAGGATGCCGTCATCCGACGGGTGATCGACGGCGACGCCCCCTCGGGCTCCGTCCTCACCCCCGATCAGCTGAGCCTGTGGTTCGAGGATGCCCGCAACGATCTCGCGCGTGTCTGGCTGTCGCACCCGGCGTCGCTGGCGCGCGTGGGCTACACCGGCTTCGCGACCGGGGGCACCGGGCCGGAGCCCGCCGGCTACCTCGTGCTCGCAGCGGGCGAGCGCGAGGAATGGGAACCGGAAGAACTCGGCCGCCTCGGCGCCGCGGAAGGACGTACCGAATGAACCTCTCCGGGATGCGCCGGTACGACCTCGACGAGGTCGTGGATGTCGTCGTCGTGGGCACGGGGGCCGGCGGCGGGCCACTGCTCAGCAGGCTCGCGGAACGCGGACTGCGCGTGGTCGCGCTCGAGGCGGGACCGAACCTCGAGATGGACGAGTTCACCCCGGACGAGCGCGAGGCGACCCGCATCAACTGGATGTCCGACCGGTTCAGCGGCGGCGACACCCCCACGGCCTTCGGCCCGAACAACAGCGGCTGGGGCGTCGGCGGTGGGACGCTGCACTGGGGTGCGTTCACGCCCCGACCCGACCGCCGCGATCTTTCGTTGCGCAGCGAGACGGGACAGGGGCGAGACTGGCCGATCGAGTACGACGAGCTCATCCGTTACATCGTCGAGGTCGAGCGAGTCATCGGAGTCAGCGGGCCGACCCCCTACCCGTGGGATCCGCAGCGCGAGTACCTCGACGGTCCGACCCGCCGCAACGCCCCGGCAGATCTCGTGCTGCGAGGGTGCGAGCACCTGGGCATCACGGCGACCGATGCGCCTGCAGCCATCATCACCCGCGACCGCGAGCAGCCGCACTACGGTCAGCGCAAGGCCAGCATCGACGTCGGCGGCATCCACCAGGGCGACCGCTTCGGCTACAAGGCGACGACGGCGATCACCTATCTGCCCGTCGCCGTGGCGCACGGTGCCGAGATCCGTCCCGACTCGATGGTGCACCGTATCGAGCAGGATGCCGCGGGACGGGTCACCGGCGTCGTCTACCTGCACGACGGAGCCGAGTACCGACAGCGCTGCGCGGCCCTCGTACTCGCGGGCGGCGGTATCGAGACCCCGCGGCTGCTGCTGAACACCGGGCTCGCGAACTCCAGCGGCCAGGTGGGACGGAACTTCCTCGCCCACGGCGCCGTACAGGTGTGGGGGCGGTTCGACGAGAGCATCCGCGGCTACCGCGGCTACCCGTCGGCGGCGATCACGGAGGACTTCGTGCGTCCCGACGGCGCCGACTTCGCGGGCGGCTACCTTATCCAGAGCCTGGGCGTCATGCCCCTGACCTATGCGACCTCGCTCGTGCGCGGCGGTTCGCTCTGGGGACAAGACCTGATGGACGCCCTCGACGCCTGGCAGTTCTCGGCGGGCATCGGGATCAACGGCGAGTGTCTTCCGTCGGACGACAATATGCTGATCCTCTCGGATGAGACCGACGAATGGGGCATCCCGCGCGCGGAGATCAGCTTCTCGCCCGGGCCGAACGAGAAGGCGATCGACGATCACGCCGTCGGTGTCATGACGCGGATCCTCGAGGCCGCCGGCGCACGCGAGACGCGAACGCTAGCGCGGACAGCCCACACGATGGGCACGTGCCGTATGAGCACCGATCCCGCTGACGGCGTCGTCGACCCGGACGGGCGGTCGCACGACATCCCCAACATGTGGATCTGCGACAACTCGACGTTCCCGAGTGCGCTGTCGGCGAATCCGGGCCTGACGCAGATGGCGCTGTCGCTGCGCACGGCGGACCGTCTGCTCGCGTCGGTGTGATCGGCGGGAAGACGGAAAAGGGCGGATGCCGCGCGTTGCGGCATCCGCCCCTTCTCATGTCGCCTGCTCGATCAGACCTTGGCGAGCTGCTTCTCGCGCTTGCGAGCCACGACGCGACCTCGCACCGAGACGATCAGCACGAGCGCGAGGAGCGCGTAGAGCACGATCGTGATCGGGCTCTGGACGAGCACGGAGAAGTCGCCGTTCGAGCTCATCGCGGCGTCGCGGAGGCTGGTCTCGGCCAGCGGTCCCAGCACCATGCCGATGATCAGCGGCGCGAGCGGGAAGTCGAGGGCGCGCATGAGGAACCCGAGCAGCCCGATGCCGAGCAGCATCAGCAGGTCGAAGGTCGAGCCCGAGGTCGCGTAGATGCCCAGACCGCAGAACACGGTGATGCCCGCGTAGAGGTAGGGACGCGGGATCAGCAGCAGCTTCGCCCACAGCATCGCGAACGGGAGGTTGAGGATCAGCAGCACGATCATCGCGATGAAGAAGCTCGCCAGCAGCGACCACACCAGGTCGGGTGCCCGGTCGAACAGCAGCGGGCCGGGCTGCAGGCCGTACTGGCGGAAGGCGGCCAGCATGATCGCGGCCGTCGCCGAGATCGGCAGCCCGAGTGCGAGGAGCGCGCCCATCGCCATGCCGGTCGTGGAGTTGCCGGCCGCCTCCGGCGCAGCGAGGCCACGGATGGCGCCCCTGCCGAACTGCGGGTTCTTGCGCCGCGCGTCGAGCCGCTTCTCGAGGCCGTAGGCGAGGAAGGTCGGGATCTCCGAACCGCCGGCGGGCACGACGCCGAACGGCAGACCGATCGCGGTGCCGCGTGCCCAGGCGGGCGCGGCTTCCTTCAGCTCGCGGCGCGACAGCCAGGGCCGCCCCGTCGGCTTGATGAGCGCCTTGTTCGAGGTATGCCGTTCGAGGCAGGCGACGTAGATGACCTCACCGAGGGCGAGGATCGCGACCGTCACCGTGACGAGGGAGATGCCGTCGAACAGGTTGGGGGAGTCCATCGTGAAGCGCGGAGCGCCCGAGACGCCGTCGATGCCGATGACGGCGATGCCGAGGCCGATGAACAGGGCGGTGAGGCCCTTGACGACGTTGTCGGTGACGACCGACGACGTCGCCGCGAACGCGAAGACCGCGAGGGCGAAGAACTCCGCCGGACCGAACCTGCTCGAGAAGTCCGCGAGGGCCGGAGCGACGAAGACCACGACGACCGACGCCACGAAGCCGCCGATGAACGCGCCGATGGCCGCGGTCGCGAGCGCCTGCGCCGCGCGTCCGTTGAGCGCCATCTTGTGGCCCTCGAAGGTCGACGCGATCGCCGAGGCCTGGCCGGGCGTGTTCATGAGGATGCCCATGGTCGAGTCGCCGAACAGCCCGCCGAAGTACACGCCGGCGAACATGATGAAGGCAGCCGTCGGATCGAGCGAGAACGTGATCGGCAGCAGCAGGGCGACCGCCATCGACGAGCCGAGGCCGGGAAGAACGCCGACGGCCGTGCCGAGGAGGCATCCCACGAGCACCCACAGCAGGTTGGCGGGGGTCAGTGCGCCGGCGAAGCCCTCGCCGAGAAGCTGAAGCACATCCATGTCAGAACCCTCCGAGGATGCCGGACGGGAGCGGCATCCCGAGCACCATGTCGAAACCGATGTAGGCGATCGAGCTCACCGTGAGCCCCACGACGAGCCCGCCGAGGTGCCTCGTCGAGCCGAAGGCTCGCGCGACGCACCAGAAGAGGAGCCCCGCCGCGATGATCCAGCCCAGGATCTCGAGCAGGAACGCGAAGCCGAGGAACGACAGCACCACCCACAGCAGCGAACGCACGTCGACGCGGACCGGTCGGGCGGCACCGGAGTCGCCCGATTCGGCATCCGGTTCGTCGCCCCCGATGACGTCGGCGGCGACCGCTGCGATGTCGGGCCGTGCGGCGCTCGTCTCGCGCATCTCCTTCACCGCCGAGACGACGAGCGCCGCGGCGAAGATGTAGAGGCCTCCGGCGATGATGGCGGGGAAGAACTGCGGCCCGGGGAACACGGCGTTGGCCGGCACCTTCATCGTGAAGATCCCCACTACCAGATAGGTGGCGAAGGCGGCGATGATCACCGGCATCGTCAGCCCCTTGAGCAGGGCGGCGATGCCGGGGCCCGAGACGAGCCTCAGGCGATCGCCGACGACGGCCGAGGTCGCAGTCGGGTTCGGGGGGAACGTCATAGTCCCATCTCCTCGTACAGGTTCGTGATGCGCTTCTCCTCGTCGTCGAGGAACGCGGTCAGCTCGTCTCCGGTGATGATGCGCTCGGTCCAGCGGTAGCGCTCGATCGCGTCCTGCCACTCGGGAGTGGCGACCGAGTCGAGCACGAGCTCGGTCAACGCGGTCACATCGGCGTCATCGAGCCCCGAGGGTGCCGCGAGCATGCGCCAGTTCGACAGCGAGATGTCGTAGCCCTGCTCGGCGGCGGTGGGGATGTCGATGCCGTCGATCGGCTCGCTCGCGACGAGGGCGAGCGCGCGCAGCCGACCCGCCTCGATCTGGTCGATGTTGTCGGGGTAACCGCCCGCTGCCGCTTTGGCCGTGCCGTTGAGAAGCGCCTGAATCGCCTCGCCGCCGCCGTCGGACGAGATGTAGGTCGTGTCGACCGGGTCGACGCCCGCGGCCAGCGCCAGGTCGGTGACCACGAGCTGGTCGAACGACCCGCCACCCGTCCACGGGATCGACTTCGGGTTCTCACGCCAGGCGTTGACGAGATCGTCGAGGGTCTCGTACGGCGAATCGGCCGGTACGACGATGACGTCGTACTCCTCCACGACAACTGCGAGCGGGGTCACATCGCCGAGCTTCGCGGCCGAGTCGAACTGGATCGTCGCCGCGAGAAGCCCGGTGCCGCCGACGAGCATGTTGCCCGGCTGACCGTCGAGCACCGAGACGTTGCCGAGGGCGATCGTCCCGCCCGCGCCCGGCATGTTCACCACCTGCACGTTGTTCACCAGGCCGTTGGCCTTCTGCGCCTGCTGCAACTCACGAGCCACGCCGTCCCACCCGCCGCCAGCCGCTGCCGGGGCGATGATCGTCATCGAGGCATTGATCTCCTGGCCGGTGGCGGCCGAGGTGACCGAGCCGACCGCGGCGGTCGCAATGGCGGCCGCCGCGACGGCGCCCCCGATGATGCGAGCCGCGAGCGTGCGGCCGCGGTGCGCCGGGCGCGCGCCGGCGTCTGTCGCGCTATGCGTCATGATCACTCCATTCGCGCGGACATCGTCGTCTCCGCGAGATCGAATTAGGATGGCACTTCGCTGAGCCGCCCCCGAGCATGGCGGGATTTGTTCTCATAGATGCGCACGGGCACGGCCCGACAGCGTCCGATCGCACGAGGAAGTGGACAGGATGCCGTTCACGGTGAGAGCGTCTGCCGCGCGTCTCGTGCTGCTCGTGCTCCCGTCGGTCGTGACGCTCGCGGCACTGTCGGCCAGCGTGGCCATCTCCCTCGCGGCGCAGGAGCGCACGATCCGGGAGGCGACGACCGAACGCGTGCTCGAGGTGGCCTCGAGTCTCGCCGACCTTCCGGAGGTGCGCGAAGCCGTGGCCGGAGCGATGAGCGCGGGGTCGCCGAGCGTGCTCGCCGACGCGGCCGATCTCGCGCCGGCGACCGCGATCCTGCAGCCGATCGCCGAGCTCGTGGGCGAGGCGGCCGGCGTCTACTACGTCGTCATCACCGACGACGAGGGCGTGCGGATCACCCACCCTCTCGCGTCCGAACGCGGCGTGCAGGTCGAGACCGCCAACGCTTCCGTGCTCGCGGGCGAGACGTTCGTCGGCACGGAAGTCGGCGCGTCGGGGCCGTCGCTGCGCGCCAAAGTGCCGGTGCGCGGCGCCGACGAAACGCCCATCGGGATGGTGGCTGTGGGGGTGCTCGAGTCGCAGATCGCCGGCGAGCTCGACGAGGCCGTCGGCGCCCTGCTGCCCTGGGCCATCGGTGCGCTCGTGGTCGCGACCCTGGCGAGTTCGATCCTGACCGCGGCAGTCGAGCGCCGGTTCCGCCGCCTGGATGTCATCGCGGCCGAGCACGCCCAGATGCGCCGCGCCGCGACAGCGCTGCGCGAGCAGTCGCACGAGTTCAGCACCCGGCTGCATGTCATCCACGGCCTGTTGTCGCGCGGCGACACCGACGAGGCTCGCGGATACATCGAAGAGATCGCGAGCGTCCGCCGCCCCGTGGACCCGGGCGGCGACGAGGCAGGCGACGACCAGCCGGTGCTCGCCGCGATGATCCCGACGGTACGCGCCGAGCTGCAGGAGATCGGGGCTCGGGTGCGCTTCGACCTCGACCTCGACCGCGGTTTCGACCGCGGTTTCGACATCGACGAGGGCATTGTGTCGGTCGTGTCGAACCTCTGCCGCAACGCGGCCGAGGCGGGCGCCGCGAACGTGGTCTGCTCGCTGCGGAATCATGGCTCGCGCATCGTGGGCTCGGTCGACGATGACGGTCCCGGAGTCGAGCCGCGCGTCGCACGGCGTATCTTCGCGGCCGGCTACTCCTCGAAGACCGACACGACGGGGCTCGGGCGCGGGCTGGGACTGGATGTCGTACGCCGGATCGTCACGGCCCGATCGGGGTCGGTCGAGGTCGGACGCTCGCCGCTCGGGGGAGCGCGATTCGCTTTCGAGCTGGAGGCTGCGCGATGACCGGACCGATCCGGGTCCTCGTCGTCGACGACGACCGCGGTGCGCGCGCCCTTCACGCCGGATTCGTCTCCGACACCCCGGGGTTCGTCGTCGTCGCGACCGCGGGCACCGGTGAAGCGGCTCTCGAACGCAGCCGGTCCGGCGTCGATCTGATGCTGCTCGACATGCGGTTGCCCGGCATCAGCGGGATCGAGGTGCTCCACCGGTTGCGTACTCTCGGTGACGACGGGCCCGACGTGCTGGTCATCAGCTCGTCGCAGGATCAGACCACCGTGCGTCAGGCTCTCGCGGCGCGTGTCGTCGGCTATCTCGTCAAGCCCTTCACGCAGGCCGCGCTGAGCGAGCGGCTGGAACGCTATGCGGCAGACCGCGAGCGGCGGCTCGTCACCGACGACCGCGACGCGCTTCTGGCGCAGGGCGAGATCGACCGGCTGCTGTCGACCGGCACCATCCGAACCACCCCGCCTGCGTCATCCGGATCGCACCGGCAAGCGGGACGGATGCCGGGTGGTGGCGACCACGACGCGCTGCCGAAAGGTCTCGCCGCGCCGACGCTCGCGCAGGTCGTCGCCGCCCTCGACCCGGTCATCGCCCTGACCGGAGCCGAGGTCGCCACGGCCTGCGGCATCTCTCGCGCGACCGCGAACCGTTACCTGACGCACCTGGTCGACACCGGCGTCATCCATCTCTCGCATCGCTACGGCAAGCGCGGCCGTCCGCAGGTGCTGTACCGGCTCGCCCCGTCGCCCGAGCGCTGAGCGTCGAGTCCTCACCGGATGCGTTTGTCACGTCGCCTGGCCCGGTGACGCGCCAGGGCGATGCGCGTAGCGTGCGGTGCATGGCCACCGTGACCGCATGGGCGGCGGAGCTTCGACGACTCGACGCAGACGCGTGGGTCGACTACCTCGTCGAGCACTCCGGCCTGCCCGGTCCGCGGGCGAACACGACACTGGTCGCTGCGGCGGCGGAGGTGGCGGATGCCGGGGTCGTCGACGAGCTCGTGCGGGACGGCGGAGAGTTCCCGATGATGTGCGCGGCGGCGGCGGTCGCCCGGCGAGCGGCCCCGGGCCGGGGTGCTCGAGCGCGGCTGTTCGCCGCCGATGACCGGTGGCGCGTACGCGAAGGAGTCGCGCTCGGTCTGCAGCTGCTCGGCGACGCCGACCCGGAGACCCTCGCGACGACCGTCCGGATGTGGGCGGATGACGACAGCCCGCTCGTGGTTCGAGCCGCGGTCGCCGCGATCTGCGAGCCACGCCTGCTGCGGTCGCCCGAGATGGCGGCGATCGCCGTCGAGGTGTGCGCACGCGCGACCGAGCGACTGGTGGCGCGCCCCCAGGCCCGACCGCACGACAGCGCTGCCCGCACGCTGCGGCAGACGCTCGGCTACGCGTGGAGCGTCGCGGTGGCTGCGGATCCCGGACCCGGTCTGCTCGCGTTCGAGGCGCTCGACACCGCCGACCCCGACATCGCCTGGATCGTCCGCGAGAACGCGAGCAAGAAGCGGTTGGCGCGTCTGCTCTGACGGTGACGGGCGGCGCAGCATCGGACACCGCGACGGCGGGCGTAGCCTGAACGGATGAGCACGCCCGAGGTCTTGCGATACACCGCGTTCAGCACGCGGCCCGAGGGTGGGAACCCCGCCGGCGTGGTCCTGGATGCAGGCGCACTCGATGCCAGCGCGATGCAGCGCATCGCTGCCGACATCGACTATGCCGAGACGGCCTTCGTCACCGGCTCGACCGCCGACGGCGCGCGCTCGGTCCGCTACTTCTCGCCCATCGCCGAGGTTCCGTTCTGCGGTCATGCGACGGTGGCCACGGCGGTCGCGCTCGCCGAGCGAGGCCAGGTCGCCGCCGACGGCGCGGTTCGATTCGACACCCCCGTCGGCGTCGTGTCGATCGCGGTCTCGCGCGACGACGACGGCATCCGTGCGTCCTTCACCAGCGTCGAGCCGTCGGTCCGCGACCTCGACGGCACCGATCTCGAGGCGATTCTCGACCTCCTCGGCCTGACGCGGGCAGACCTCGACCCCGCGCTGCCGCCGCGGCTCGCGAACACCGGCAACACGCATCCGGTCGTCGTCCTGGCGGATCAGAAGACCTTCGACGACTTCTCGTTCGATCCCGACGCGGTTCGGGCGCTGCTCGACGACCGCGGGTGGCCCGCCACCATCACCGTCGCGTTCTGCGCGGCATCCGATCGCTTCCAGGCGCGCAACCTGTTCCCCGTCGGTCGCATCACGGAGGACCCGGCGACGGGGTCGGCGGCCGCATCGTTCGGCGCGTATCTGCGCGCGCTCGGCGCGGTCGAGGTTCCCGCGGTCGTGGTCATCGAGCAGGGGCGACATGTCGGACGACCGGGGGAGCTGACGGTCGACATCCCCGTCAGCGGCGGGATCACCGTCTCGGGGCACGCCGTCGCGATCGCCTGATCAGCTGAGCCTCGCCGCTGCGGTCACGGGCGGTCGGTGCGGATCTGCGCGTTGCGCCCTCCGAGCCACCAGACGAGCGGACCGGCGATGGGGAAGACGAAGATCCCGATGATCCACAGCAGCTTGCCGCCACCGGTGTAACGGGGCGAGGCGAGGATCGAGATCAGGCTCGAGATGAACAGGATCGCCGCCAGGGCCGCGACCACGGCGAGCACCACGACCACGGATGTCGCAACTCCCGGCATCCAGTCGCGAGGCAGCCAGTCGTCGGACACGACGAGAATTCGCGCGGTTTCGATCATGCTTCCAGCCTCGCGGGGGGCGAGCTCGCTGTCGTGAGCCTGTCGACGGATCTCGCCTACCCCGCCAGGATGACGTTCAATCCGCGATGAGAGTGATCAGCGACATCGCCACGAACGCGACGACCGGCAGCATCAGGACGCCGAGCGCGACGGCGTTGAGTACGAGGTGGTCGCGAAGCAGAGCGAGGTATTCGCGCAGCAGAGCGCTCGGCCGGTAATAGCGGGCGGTGCGCGCGCCGATCGCGTGGCCCGGCATGCCGAGGGTCCGCAGAAGAGTGGCGGCGCGGAATGCGTGATAGTCGCTCGTCACCGCGAGCACCGGGCCCGTGATGCCGCGTTCGGTGAGGATCCGGCGGGTCAGCGTGAGGTTCTCTTCGGTCGTCCGGGATACATCCTCGATGAGCAGGCGTTGGGCGGGGGCGCCGAGCTCTGCGGCGTACTCCGCCATCGCGGCCGCCTCGCTCCGCGGCTCGTCTGCGCCCTGACCGCCCGAGACGACGAGCATCGCGCCGGGGGATCGCTGCAGGGTCTCCACGCCGAGCGCCACGCGTTGGGCGAGCAGCGGCGGCACGCTCCCGTCGCGGCGAAGGCCCGACCCGAGGGTGATGATCGCGGCCGGTGCTGCGCTGCGGCGCGCGATGCGTGCGTACACCGCCGACCAGCAGAGGTAGGCGACGAACCCCATCCCGACGTAGCCGATCGGACCGGCCAGCAGCAGGAGAATGACGGCGAGCTCGAACCATCCCGCCGTGACGGCGACGATGCCGAGGGCAAGGATGGCGAGAACGCCGATTCCGGCCAGGAGCGAGAGGCGGTTCGCCAGCGATCGTCCTTCGCGCTGCAGCATCACCACCCCGTTGGCGAGCAGGGCGACCCCCAGCCCGATCGCGGCGAGCAGAGGGACGATGAAGACCAGCAGGAGCCCGACGACGTCGTTCCCGGGAACGGCGAGCGTGGCGAGCGCCACCGTCAAGCCGAGGATGAAGGTCACCACAGCGGCGACGAGCGAGGTCGCCGCGAGCGTCAGGAGGACGCCCGGCAACATGCGGCGGGAGTCGCGGGCGGCGAGGAGTATCCCGAGCGCCGTGAAGAGGAGTGTGAAGAAGCCGGGCACGTCCTCAGCCTAGAGAGGGGGGATAAGCGCAGTCCGGTGCCGTTGTCAGGCTGTGAGCGGGGAATCGGCACGGAGCACAGATTGGATCGGCGCTCAGCCTGTCGACGGCACGGCAAGGTCGAGCATCGCCCGGCCTGAGCGGCTGTTAGGTTCGCTGGGTGCAGAGTCTGTTCCAGCGAATCGCAGCGACTTCGGCGGCGACACCGTTCGGGGTGATCGTCGTACAGGCGATCGTGTGGGTCGGGATGTCGGCGATCTGGATTCCCTGGGCGCTCGACGGCGGCGACGTCATTCGTATCGTTCTCGCCGTCATCTCACCGTTGCTCGCGCTCTACTGGGTGGTGGCGCTGGTTTTCGGCATCCGTCGACGGCGGCTTGCGCGGGAGTCTCGCGACGACTGATCCATTCGTCGCTGGCCGTCGGAGCATCCGTGTGATTGCATCGAACAGATGGATCTCTCGTGGATGTGGTTGTTGCTCATCGCGGCCGGAGCGGCGATGCAGGTCGTCTCGGTTCTCTGGTTCGAACGGCTTCGCCCGGGCATTCCCTACCCGATGTGGACATTCCCCACGCGGGAACCCGGTCGAGTGCGGGCCGTGCGCATCGTCGGGGTCGCCTTCATCATGTTCGGGTCGACCATGTTCGCCTCGTCGCTCTCGGAGCTGTGGTTTCTCGCGCCGATCGCTGTGGCGGTGGCATTCGTGCCGATGCTCGCCGCGATCTATCTCGTGAACGGCGGTTTTAGCTCGAGCGGCAGGCAGCGAGCTCAGTCGGCATCATCGGCACCATCCGCGTCATCCGACTGATCGCGGCGACGCGCGTCGGCAGCGACGCCCAGCACGATCCCGAGAGAGAGGCCGATCGCGCCGCCGAGCGCGATGTTGTCGAACGCGAGCATGCCGATCGCACTGCCGAGGGGAAGGCCGAGCGCGATTCCGATTGCGACCCCGTTCGCGCCACTGCTCGCGCGATCGCTATTGCTGGCTGAGCTGTCGTTCACGAGGCGCTCCGTCGTTGTCGGGAAACGAGAAATGGCTCAGGACTGGAGGTGCCTGAGCCATTTCTGCGGTCGGATGGGTCAGTTCGCGGCGCGGTACGCCTCGATCACGGCTGCCGGAACACGGCCGCGCTCGTTGACGGTGTGACCGTTCGAACGCGCCCATTCACGGACGGCCGTCAGGTCGAGGTCGCTCTTGTTCGCGCGCGAGGAGCGCGAACGCGAAGGCGTGTTCGCGCGGATCGAACGAGCGACGTCGACGAACGGTGCCAGAGCCTTGTAGAACTTCTCGGCGTTGTCGTCCGAGAGGTCGATCTCGTAAGCGCGTCCCTCGATCGAGAACGTGATCTGCTTTCCTTCGCCGCTCTCGAGAACGGTTCCGTCGAGATCGTCGATGAGCTGGGTGATTTGTTTGCGGGCCATGGCTGACATATTAGCGGTTCGATCGCGTTACGCATCACCACTCGACAAAACTATTTCGTGTCGTCGCCAGCAAAAGACTCAGGCCTTCTGTGCGCGCGCATTGGGAACGCAATGAGTCATCTGAAGACCGGCCACATCACGAGGACCGTTGTGTCCGAGATTGCGCAGTCGCTCGACCTCATCCTCGCTGAGTGTTTGGGACTGCAGGGGCGGCAGATCCTTGATTTCGTCCAGCGTGATTCCCAGGCCCTCGCCGACGCGACGGCCGAGGTCGTCCTCCACCATGTAGAAGTGCCAGAGCATCCGCTCCTGGACGGGACGAGCGGCCTGCCCGATCAGGTCGACGAAGTTCGCCACGAGGTCGTCGCGCTCCCAGTCCTCCATCAGCAGATAGCGTTGGCCGGCCTGCTTGTAGTCGTTGGTCCGGGGAATCCGCTTGCGCGTCAGCCGTCCGACGATGTCCGGACCCTGCTCGTCGTGCGTGGGGTACCGGGCTTCGCGGAGCCCGCCGGTGATCGACGGCTCGTAGTTGACGTGGGGATTCTCGCCGCCGTTGTCGACGTAGTGCGCCATCTGTCCATCGCGGAGGTTCGTGGCCACCGAGGCGTTCTTCGGTGAATTGACCGGCAGCTGGAGGTAATTCGGCCCGACGCGGTAACGCTGGGTGTCGGAGTACGAGAACGTGCGCCCCACGAGCATCTTGTCGTCGGAGAAGTCCAGGCCATCGACGAGGACGCCGGTGCCGAACGAGATCTGCTCGTTCTCGGCGAAGAAGTTCGACACGTTCCGATTGAGCACCATCTTGCCGACGGCGCGCGGCGGGAACTCGTTCTCGGGCCACACCTTCGTGTCGTCGAGCGGGTCGAAATCGAGCTCGGGATGGTCGTGGTCGTCCATCATCTGCACCCGCAGCTCCCATTCGGGATACTCGCCGCGCTCGATCGCCTCGTACATATCGCGGGAGGCGTGACCGAGATCACCGGCTTGCACGGCGGCGGCATCCGCTTCGGTCATCGAGCTGACGCCGACGGAGGGAATCCAGTGGTACTTCACGAGCTTCGTCTCGCCCTGCTCATTGACCCATTTGTAGGTGTTCACCCCGAAACCCTGCTGGGTGCGATAGTTCGCCGGGATGCCGCGGGGGCTGAAGAGGTTTACGAGCATGTGCATCGACTCGGGCGTCTGCGACATGAAGTCGAAGATGCGCGCCGGTTCCTGCCGGAAGGTGACCGGGTCGGGCTTGAGCGAGTGGATGACGTCGGGGAACTTGATGGCGTCGCGGATGAAGAAGACGCCGAGGTTGTTGCCCACGAGGTCCCAGTTGCCGTCTTCGGTGTAGAACTTCACGGCGAACCCGCGCGGGTCGCGCGCCGCCTCCGACGAATCACGTCCGCCGATGACGGTCGAGAAGCGGACGGCGAGGTCGGTGCGCTTGCCCGGCTCCTGGAAGAGCTTCGCGCGCGTGAATTGCGAGATGGGCTCGTCGCCCCACATGCCGGTCGCCTCGAAGTAGCCGAAAGCGACGAAGCCGCGCGCGTGCACGACCCGTTCGGGGATGCGCTCGCGGTCGAAGTGGCTGATCTTCTCGAGGAAGTGGTAGTTCTCAAGCGTCGCGGGTCCGCGCGCTCCGACCGTCCGCTGGTTCTGGTTGTCGTAGACGGGGTGTCCCTGTCGCGTGGTCAGCTCGGGGCGCTCGTCGCCCTCTGCCGGACCCTGGCTCGATACATCGGTCATCGCGTCCTCCGTATGGTTCGCATCGTGTGGGGATGCGGCCGACGCTACGGGGGAGCGGATGCGGGTGGAAGGGGGTTGCGGGGGCTCACCGTCCGTCGACTCGCCACGAATCGCGGATGCCAGGCCTCCCACATACGCAGGTTCTGGCGAGTCGACAGATGACGATCACGTGGTGGGCCCCGTGGGGCTCGAACCCACGACCCGCGGATTAAAAGTCCGATGCTCTACCGACTGAGCTAGAGGCCCTGAGCTTCCCAGCTTAGTAGCCGCGGGGGCGAACCCGCCGACATCCCGACCCGGCGGCATCCGTCCGGCCACGACAAAGCCGCCGGTGTGCTCGCACCGGCGGCTTCGCCTCGGCCACGGAGATACCGAGGCCGTGCCGCGGGAACCCCTCACCGCGGCTGTTCGGGTCACATCGGGGGCATCAGCACCGTGTCGATGAGGTAGACCGTGGCGTTGGCCGTCGTGACGCCACCGCAGATGACCGCGGCGCTGTCGTTGACCATGATGTTGTCGCCCGAGCCGGTGACGGTCAGGTCGGCACCGTTGACGGTGGTGTGGGTGCCGTCGATCTCGTCGGGCGCGATCTGGCCGGGCACGACGTGGTAGGTGAGGATCGACGTGAGGGTCGCCGAGTCGGTCTTCAGCGACTCGATGGTGGCGGGGTCGATCTTCGCGAAAGCGTCGTCGACGGGAGCGAAGACGGTGAACTCGTCACCGTTCAGCGTGTCGACGAGGTTGACGTCAGGGTTGAGCTGTCCGCTGACGGCGGCGACGAGGGTGGTGAGCAGCGGGTTGTTCGACGCTGCGGTGGCCACCGGGTCCTGAGCCATACCGGCGACCGAGCCGGCGCCGTCCGGAACCGCTGCGGCGTAGTCGGCACAGCCGGGGCCGACGAGGTTGGCGGCCGGGTCCATCGAGGCGTCGGGCGAAGCCGTCTCCATCGGAGCGGCGGTCGACGAGGGCGCCTCGGTCTCCTCGGTCATGGTGTCGCCCGAGGTCGACGAGCAGGCCGACAGAGCGAGGGCTCCGGCGAAGCCGAGGGCCAGGGCAGCAGTGAACTTCTTCTTGGTGCTGAGCATGATTGCCTCCGTGTGTTCTCCGCCGTGGGTCCGTCCCCGGCGTCGAGGGTTCTTCGGAGGCCCCCACCGATCGGATCGGAAAAAGTTCGAGAAAGTTCGAAACCGAGTTTTCCGGCATCCGAACCACCACTTCTATACGAAGACGGCGACACGGATGTCGGCGCGGGTGCACACCGCGGCAGGCGGCAGGTAGAGAACCGATAACAGGTCGGCGCTGCATCCGGGAACAGGTCGGAGGATGCGGCATGCTGGTAGCGATGGTCATAGATGGAATGGACGTGCCCGACGACGGGCCGTCGACGGATCACGTCGCGGAGCTGATCCAGCGCTGCGCCGACGGTGACCACAGTGCTTTCACCCGCCTGTACGACACCCTGTCGGGGCGCGTCTTCGGACTCATCCTCCGCGTGCTCGTCGATCGCGCGCAGAGCGAGGAAGTGCTCCAGGAGGTCTTCCTGGAAGTGTGGCAATCCGCTTCGACGTTCGCTCCGAAGAAGGGGCAAGGAAGATCGTGGGTTCTCACGATCGCTCACCGCCGCGCGGTGGACCGGGTTCGGTCGTCGCAGGCGAGCAGCGATCGCGACGTACGTGCGGGCTACCGCGAGATGGCGTCACAGCCCGAAGGTGTCGCCGAGCAGGTTGAGCTGCGCATCGAAGGACGGCGCGTCGCTCGGGCTCTCAGCTCTCTACCCGAGGCGCAACGAGAGGCCATCACCCTTGCCTACTACGGGGGATACAGTCAGAGCGAAATCGCGGCGCTGGTAGGAGCGCCGCTCGGAACGATCAAGACACGGATGCGTGACGGATTGACCAAGCTCCGTAGTGCAATGGGGGTGACATCGTGAACGAACAGACTTTCGCCGAGCTCTCGGCAGGGTACGCGCTCGGAGCGCTGTCGCCTGAAGACGAGCTCGCCTACCGCGAAGCTCTCGACGCGCACCCCGAGTGGATGCCGCTGGTCGAGGCAGATGCCGCGGCTGCAGCTCTGCTGTCGGAGGGTGTCGCCGATGTGGCTCCTCCGCCGGCCCTGCGGGCCAGCCTGCTCGCACAGATCGGTCAGCCGGTCGCGGAGCAGCCTTCGCCTGGCGAGGACGATGTCGCCGACCCCGCGGATGACCTCCAGGACGACGACCCGCGGGCTGCGGCATCCGGCTATTCCGTGGGCTCTCCGGTGACCGAAGAGGTGCAGCTGGTGCAGCGTCGCAACTGGACGCGCAGCCTGTTCGCCCTGACGGCGTCGATCGCACTCCTCGTCGGCATCGGCTGGGGCGTCGGCGCGCTGACGCAGGACATGCGCGCTCCGTCCGCCGAGAGCGTGCTCGCGCAGATCGAGCGTTCCGGCGACGCGCAGTCGAGCACCGCTCAGCTGGGAGACGGCGGCGAAGCCACGGTCCACTGGTCGCCGAGCGTCGACGGCGTCGTGCTCGTCGCCGAGGGGCTGCCCGAGATCGCCGACGACCAGTCGTACGAGGCATGGTTCGTCCGGGGCAGCGCCCCGATCCCGGCCGGTGCGTTCGAATCGAGCGACGGCTCGGCGGCGATGCTGCTCGAGGGCGACATGGAGCCCGACGACGTCATCGCCCTCACCATCGAACAGAGCGGCGGGTCGCCGAGCGGCCTGCCCACCACAGACCCGATCGTCGCGATCCCGACGAACGCCTGACTGCCCTACCCCGTTATTCGGCAGCGGAACGGCCGGCCCCTCTCGGGCCGGCCGTTCCGTCGTTTCGGCTTGTCCCTGCGTGGGCCGCAGGGATGCCGCTCTCGCTTAGCCTGGAATGATGACGGACGGATCCCGGGACTACCACAAGCCCGTTCGGCGACCCGCCGACGAGTTCGACCGGCACTTCGCCGGTGAAGATCCGGCGGAGGTCTCGCGCGTTGCGCATGCGACGGCGGGCGCCCTGCTGTCGCGGGTGCGCGAAGATCCGAGCGACGCCGTCGTAGACCGTCTCGTGGGCTTCACGGCCGAGCACGGGATCGACACCGTCGCCGAGCTGTGGTCGCGGTCGCCGGCCAAGTCGTTGCCGGGCGCCCTCTGGCGGCTGTACCTGCTGCAGCTGATGATCCATCGTGACCCGCGGACCGCCGCGCTGCTCTACGAACGCGGTCGGGTCGTGCTTCGTTCTGCCGACGAGGTGATCGCCGGGGCTCCCACGCCCGCGGGCCCGGAAGAGCTCGTGGCCCTCATCGACGTGATCATGCGCGGCGTGTTCCGGGGAGACTTCGCCGTCGCGCTCGAACGTGCCGCGTCGTTCTGCCGGGTGCAGTCGGCCGGAGCGACCTCGGTGGCCGACGACCACGATGTCAGCGAGCCCGACCGGTCGTCGGCGCTCACCGCGCGCGCCCTCCGGCTGAGCACCTACGCCGACGATCTGGGCTCGTGCGCCGGGTTGTGGCGTCGCGAAGCTCTTACGTGAGGTAGCGCCGGCGTCCGGAGAGAAAGCCGGAAAGACCCGGCAAAGAGAAGTGCCGGGCCGCAGAACGCCTCTCGGCGCGTGGCCGCTCGCAGCGGCTGAAGATGGAGCCCGGGGTTACTGCGGCCCGGCACATACAGTCTAACCGAGCCTCGGGTGTGGGCATTCCCGAGTGGACGAATCCGGCCGTCGGCCGGTAGTGAGACGTGGCCTCCCGTCGGCGGCGTGCGGGCCGCGATGCAAGGGATCGTAGGCGACGCGCCGGGGGAGCGGCATCCGTACCGGGGTGTCGGGCGGGATGTCGTGCGTCCGGGCACCGGGCGCGTCGTAGGCTCGGCGCATGGCACTGCGTTTCGCGCTGATGATCGACCCGCTCGCGGCGGATGACACCCGGTCGGACTTCACGTCGACCTTCACCGCGGTCGACCCCGCGGCCCCGGCGCTGACGGTGGGAGAGCTCAGCACCCAGCGCGGCGACGGCATCTTCGAATCGATCGGCGTAGTCGACGGCCACCCGCAGGAGGTCGAGGCGCACCTCGAGCGCCTGGCGCACTCCGCCGAGCTCTGCGACCTGCCGGTGCCGAACATCGGCCAGTGGCGGGCGGCCGTGGCGAACGCGGCAGCCGAATGCGGTTCGGGCGAGGGGGTCGTGAAGCTGATCCTCAGTCGCGGGATCGAGCACGGACCGACCCCGACGGCGTGGGCCACGGCAGCGGCGGCAGCGGACTTCACCGCGCCGCGCACGAGCGGCATCCGCGTCGTGACTCTCGACCGCGGCTACGCCATCGACGCGCCCGCGCGGGCTCCGTGGCTGCTGCTGGGCGCGAAGACCCTGTCGTACGCCGTGAACATGGCCGCCCTGCGCGAGGCGCACCGGCGCGGCGCGGACGACGCCATCTTCCTGAGCTCCGACGGCTTCGTGCTCGAGGCGCCGACGGCCTCGCTCATCCTGCGACGCGGCGACACCTTCGTCACCCCGGCGCCCAACGGCGGCATCCTCCACGGCACGACGCAGCTGAGCCTGTTCGAGCACCTCGCCGAGCGCGGCTTCGAGACGGCGTACGAGACGATTCCGGTCGACGAGCTGCGACGAGCGGATGCCGCGTGGCTGGTGTCGAGTGTCCGGCTCGCGGCTCCCATCATCGAGCTCGACGGCGCCGCTCTCGACATCGACGCCGAGTTCACCGCATCCCTGAACACCTACCTGCTCTCGCCGCGCGACTGACCCCCGTCCCGCCGGGCGGGGCGGTGTATCGCGATGCAAGACATCGTGCGCGCCACGCCGGCGGGTCGTCGCTCGCCTCGGGGTGTCCGGTGAGAAGCATTGCATCCCGGCACGGTGAGGAGACCGAATGGCCGAGGGAGCGGACATCAGGCGGATGCCGTGAGCTGCAGGCGCGGGTGCGACTGCAGGGCTCCGAGGATGGCGGACTCGACGAGCTCCCAGTCGTGGACGACGAGCGCGTAGTCGAAGCGCAGCGTCACGTAGCCCCACGAGGCGGCGTTCGCGTCGCGCGTCAGGTCCTTGTGGCGCTTCGCCTCGCCGTGATGATTGGCCCTGCCGTCGAGCTCGACGATGAGCCGGTCGCCGATCAGCGCGTCGACGACACCGACCCCGAAGACGGAGACCTGCGTCCTCACCCGGAGGTCGTGCTTACGTAGACGCCACCGCAGGAGCGACTCGAGTCCGCTGTCGGCATCCGTTCGAGCGAGACTCAGCGCTTCCCGGCCGCGAGCGTTGGTGTGCCGACGGAGCCACCGCAGGTCGTCCCTCGTGAGGCGGCGCTGCCGCAGCGCGGACTCCAGTGCGACGAAGAAGTGCTCGGGGCCGCGGCATCCGAGGATCTGGCGCAGCACCTGCCGGAGTGGAAGAGCACCGGATGCCGCGAGCCGTGCGTCTCGGTCCCAATGCTCGGTGCACCCGCATGACGCGTCGTGGTGGGCTCGCTGGCCGGTCTTCAGCCACACGTGCGGTTCGTGGTCGTCATCGAGGATCCACAGACCGTGATGTCGCGCGGCCGTGACGCACGCCATCGACCCGCCGTGCGCCGCGATCGCCCGGGCGGAGGCGCACGCGCCGGGGGAGGCGTACATGCCGATCCGGATGCGGCTGAGCCGGCCGGAGTCGACGGCCGCAGCGATCTCCCGGCGGCTCAGCCCGTCGGCACGGAGCTCGCGGGTGGAGAAGATGGATCGCGACTCGCACATCCCCCGACCGTGCTCGCCTCGGGGCCGACCGGTGGGCCATACGGCTCGTTCTGTGCACTGCTCTGGTGCTCGGTGCCTCGTGCAGGAACCGCTGCACCCGCTGGCCGCGTACCGGGACGCAAGAGATCCGGCGCGACACCCCGCCCGAGCGGCATCCGCACCGGGGTGTCGGCCACGACCCCTTGCATCTGCGCAAGGCCCGAGCCGGACACTCCGGGACGCACGATGCAGCCCCGTCGCGTCGGGATGCAAGGCGAAAACGGCGACGCGCCGGGCGAGGAGTCCTCGCACCGGCGCGTCGCGCACGATCCCTTGCATCCCGGCACTCGCGGGGCCCGGCCCACGACGAGCCGGGGTTCGACTCACCCGAAGCGGCCGGAGACGTAGTCCTCGGTGGCCTGCACGGACGGGGTGGTGAAGATCGACGTCGTGTCGTCGTACTCGATCAGCTTGCCGGGCTTGCCGGTGCCGGCGATGTTGAAGAACGCGGTCTTGTCGCTGACGCGCGAGGCCTGCTGCATGTTGTGCGTGACGATGACGACGGTGTAGTCGCTCTTGAGCTCCTGGATGAGCTCCTCGATGGCGAACGTCGAGATCGGGTCGAGGGCCGAGCAGGGCTCGTCCATGAGCAGCACGTCGGGCGAGACCGCGATCGCGCGAGCGATGCACAGACGCTGCTGCTGTCCGCCCGAGAGGCCGGAGCCGGGCTTGTCGAGACGATCCTTGACCTCGTTCCAGAGGTTGGCGCCGCGCAGCGACTTCTCGACGAGGGCGTCGGCGTCGGACTTCGAGATGCGCCGGTTGTTGAGCTTGACGCCCGCCAGCACGTTCTCGCGGATCGACATGGTGGGGAAGGGGTTCGGCCGCTGGAACACCATGCCGACCTGGCGGCGCACGAGCACCGGGTCGACGCCCGGGCCGTACAGGTCGTCGCCGTCGAGCAGGACGCTGCCCTCGACGCGGGCGCCGGGGATCACCTCGTGCATGCGGTTGAGGGTGCGCAGGAACGTCGACTTGCCGCAGCCCGAGGGGCCGATGAAGGCGGTGACGCTGCGGGGTTCGATGTCGAGGGAGACGCCCTCGACGGCGAGGAAGTCGCCGTAGTAGACGTTGAGGTCGTTGACTTCGATGCTCTTGGACACGGAGGTTCTTTCTTTCGGGTCAGCGGCCGGTCTTGGGTGCGAAGAACTTGGCGATCAGGCGCGCCACGAGGTTCAACAGCATCACGATGACGATGAGGGTCAGGGCCGATGCCCACGCGCGGCCGACGAAGGCCTCGGCGGGAATGCCCTGGTTCATGTACTGCGTGTAGGTGAAGACCGGCAGGGTCTGCATACGACCGTTGAAGAGGTCGTAGTTCATGGATGCCGTGAAGCCGGCGGTGATCAGCAGCGGTGCGGTCTCGCCGATGACGCGCGAGATCGACAGCATGACGCCGGTCGTGATGCCCGCGATCGCCGTCGGCAGCACGACCTTCGCGATCGTGAGCCACTTGGGCACACCGAGCGCGTACGAGGCTTCGCGCAGCTCGTTGGGGACGAGGCGCAGCATCTCTTCCGTCGAGCGGACGACGACCGGGATCATCAGCACCGCGAGGGCCACCGACCCCATGATGCCCAGGCGGATGCCGGGGCCGAGGAAGAGTGCGAACAGGGCGTAGGCGAACAGGCCGGCCACGATCGAGGGGATGCCGGTCATGACGTCGACGAGGAACGTGATGCCCTGGGCCAGACGTTTCCCCTGGCCGTACTCGATGAGGTAGATCGCGGTGAAGATGCCGATCGGGATCGAGATCACGGCTGCGGCGAGCGTGATGAGGACGGTGCCCATGATGGCGTGGAGCGCGCCGCCGCCTTCGCCGACGACGTTGCGCATCGACGAGCTGAAGAACTCGCCGCTCCAGCTGGGAGCGCCGAGCGTGATGACCGTGAACGCCACGGAGACGAGCGGCACCATCGCGATGAGGAACGCCACCGTGACGACGCCCGTCACCAGTCGGTCGACCGACTTGCGGCGGCCCTCGACGGCGGCCGAGACCGCGGTGATGAGCACGAGGTAGGCCACCGCCGACAGGATCAGCCAGCCGGGGATGTTGAGCGCATCGCCGGATGCCGCGGCGATGACGCCGAAGAAGATGCCGACGACCACCAGCGAGGCGCCGAGGATCGCCCAAGGCCCCCACTTGGGCAGGTGCCCCGTGGTGAGGCTCGTCGATGCGCTGCGCGCTGACGTGCTCGGGGGAGTGAGAGTCGCGGTCATGTCAGTTGGCCCCCGAGAATTCCTTGCGGCGGCTCACGATGTAGCGCGCGACCGCGTTCACCGCGAAGGTGACGACGAAGAGGATGAGGCCCGTGGCGATGAGGACGTTGACGTTCGTCCCGTAGGCCTCGGGGAAGGTGAGTGCGATGTTCGCCGCGATCGTCGAGGGGTTCCCCGACGTGAAGAGCGCGAAGGTGACGCCGCCCGACACGGAGAGCACCATGGCGACGGCCATGGTCTCGCCCAGCGCCCGGCCCAGGCCGAGCATGGCGGCCGAGACGATGCCGCTGCGGGCGAAGGGGAAGACGGCCATCCGGATCATCTCCCAGCGCGTCGACCCGAGGGCCAGCGCGGCCTCCTCGTGCAGGGTCGGCGTCTGCAGGAAGATCTCGCGGCAGATCGCGGTGATGATCGGGGTGACCATGACGGCGAGGACGACGGATGCCGTGAAGATCGTGCGGCCCGTGCTGGAGACGGGCCCGTTGAAGAGCGGGAACCACCCGACGTTGTCGACGAACCAGCTGTAGACCGGCTGCACGGCCGGTGCCAGGACGCCGATGCCCCACAGGCCGAAGACCACGGAGGGGACCGCCGCGAGCAGGTCGACGACGTAGCCGAGGGCCTGAGCGAGCTTGCGCGGCGCGTAGTGCGAGATGAAGAGGGCGACGCCGAGCGACAGCGGCACGGCCATGAGCAGCGCCAGCGCGGCGGCCCAGACGGTGCCGAAGACGAGCGGCCCGACGTACGACCAGAAGTTGTCGGGCAGGATCGAGGCGTCTTCGTTGGTGGCGACGAAAGCGGGGAGCGACTGGATGACCAGGAAGATCGCGACCGCGGCGAGGGTCACGAGGATCATCGAGCCGGCGAAGAGCGCGGTGCCGGAGAACCAGCGGTCACCCGCTCGGGTCTTGGCCTTCGGGGCTCCGGTGCGGGTGACCTCGGGTGTGGTGGTCATGGCTTCGATTCTGTGCGACGGACGGGAACCGCGCGAGGTGCCCGGCCCGGCGAAACCGGACCGGGCACCCGGAGCGTCTTACTTGATGGCCTCGATGGCCTCGGTGACCTGCGAGCGCAGGGTCTCCGAGATGGGGGCGGAGCCGGCAGCGGATGCCGCGGCGTCCTGGCCCTCGGCGCTCGCGGCGTAGCTGAAGAAGCCCTTGACCATCTCGGCGGTCGCGGCGTCCTTGTACTCCGCGCAGCCGATGAGGTAGCTCACGAGGACGATCGGGTAGACGCCGGCCTCGGTGCTGGTGCGGTCGAGCTTGATCGCGATGTCGGTGGCGGCGCGACCCTCTTCCTCGGGCGACGCGTCGACGATCGCGGCAGCGGCCTCGGGCGAGTACTCGACGAACTCGTCGCCGACCTGGATCGCGACGGTGCCGAGGTTGCCGGCGCGCGACGCGTCGGCGTAGCCGATGGTGCCCTGTCCGCCCTCGACAGCCGAGATGACGCCGGACGTGCCCTGAGCGGCCTCGCCGCCGAGGGCCGGCCACTCCTCGACCGAGCCGGCGGTCCAGACATCGGGCGCGGTCTTGGCGAGGTAGTCGGTGAAGTTGCCGGTGGTGCCCGACTTGTCGGAGCGGTGGACGGGCGTGATCGCCGTCGCGGGCAGCTCGACGCCCGAGTTGAGGGCGGCGATGGCCGGGTCGTTCCACGTCGTGATCTGGCCGGCGAAGATCTTCGCGAGCGTCGTCGCGTCGAGGTTCAGCGAGTCGACGCCGTCGATGTTGAAGACGACGGCGATCGGCGAGATGTAGGTCGGAAGCTCGACGAGGTCGGAGTCGGCCGCGCATGCCTCGAACGGGCCGGCAGTGATCTCGTCGGTCTTGAACGCGCGGTCCGAGCCGGCGAACTGCACGGCGCCGGCCTGGAACGACTCGCGTCCCGTGCCCGAACCGGAGGGGTCGTAGTCGATCGTGAGACCGGGGTTGGCGGTCTGCAGGCCCTGCGTCCAGGCCTGGACGGCGACCTCCTGCGACGAGGCGCCGCCACCGACGAGGTTGCCCTCGAGGGAGGGGGCCGAGGAGTCGCTCGAGCCGGCGCCGGGCGCAGCGGTTTCGTTTGCAGCGCAGCCGGCGAGGGCAAGAGAGGCCACGGCGGCCACGGCGCCCAGCTGGGCGAGTCGGGAGAGCTTCACTGTGTGAATCCTTCGCATGTTGGTGACGAGAACCCGGTGCAGGTTCGTCCCGAACGGTAGACACCGTCCCTTACGAGAGTGCGCTGTGGGGGTGAACAGAAGGTGAACGGCGCTCTCGAGCCGCGGAAAGACGGGCCTCGCGGCGTGGTGGCGCGAGCGAGATCACACCTTCGGCATGTGGGTTTCGATCGCGACGATCCCCGAGCCCGGGTTCTCACGCGGCAGGTGCACGACCGAGAACGCGCCGGTCTCGAGCGCCGAAGCGCTGCCGAGGTACGAGCCGCGCAGCGTTCCGGTGGCTAGCGCCATCTCGTTCAACAGGTCGGGGAGAACCGGGCCGTGGCTGCAGAGCACGACCGGCTTGCGGGCGCGCACCCGGTCGCCGACCACCGACCTGACGTCGGCCAGTCCGTTCTCCCACGCGTCCTGCGACAGGTGCGGACTCTTGTCGATCCGCTTGCTGATCGCCGCCGCCAGCGGTGTCACGGTGCGCACGCAGCGCCGCGCGTCGGACGAGATGATCCGACGGACGCCGAACGCGACGAGCGGGCCCACGATCGCGTGCGCCTGCTTCTTCCCGCGTGCCGACAGCGGCCGTGCGGCATCCTCGCCGTCCCAGTCCTCGCGGGCCACGGCCTTGGCGTGGCGCAGGGCGATGAGCGGGAACGTGTCGATGGCGCGTTCGTCGACGAGTCGCACGAACTCGTCGAGGATCTCGACGTCGACGGGATAGCTCAGCGCTTTGCGCGCCTTCTTCAGCCCCATCCATTCCAGTGCCGCGATCTCTTTGTTCGGCACGAACGTCGACATCCTGATCGCCAGGTCGGTCGCCTCGGCCGCCCAGTAGTGGACGATCTTCTGCTTCTTGCTCGGCAGGTGGTACTTCGACACTCCGACGGGCGGACCGAGTCGGACCGAGATGCCCGTCTCCTCGCGGATCTCGCGCACGGCGGTCTCGGCGAGCATCTCACCCGGGTCGACCTTGCCCTTGGGCAGCGTGAGGTCGCGGTACTTGGTGCGGTGGATGATCAGCACCTTCACTTTGCCGTCGACCCACCGCCAGACCACACCACCGGCCGCGTACACCGCGGTGTCGGTCATCGCACCGCCCGCGCCCGGCGGCGTCGCTGCACCTGCGCCATCGTGCGGTCCTGGAGGTCGACCAGCGGCTTGCCGTCGTCGTCGAACGCGTGACGCGTCCACACACCGCCGTCACCCAGGTGCCACGAGCTGGTCGAGTCGCTCATCGCGAGGTCGAACAGCGTCGTCAGCTCCTTGACGTGGGCGGGTGCGACGACGCGCACGAGCGCCTCGACGCGGCGGTCGAGGTTGCGGTGCATCATGTCGGCGCTGCCGATGTAGGCGATCGTGTCGCCGTTGTTGTGGAAGGTGAAGATGCGCGAGTGCTCGAGGTATCGCCCGAGGATGGAGCGGACCGTGATGTTGTCGGTCACTCCCGCCAGGTCGGTGCGCAGCGAGCAGATGCCGCGGACCCACACGTCGACGCGAACGCCGGCCTGGCTCGCCCGGTAGAGGGCGTCGATGATCTGCTCGTCGACCATCGAGTTGACCTTGATGCGAATGTGGGCGGGCTTGCCGTCGAGCGCGTTGCGGCGTTCGGCGTCGATGTGACGCAGCAGGCCCTTCCGCAGGTGGAGGGGAGCCACCAGCAGTCGCTTGAACTTCTTCTCGATCGCGTAGCCGCTGAGCTCGTTGAACAGTCGCGTCAGGTCGCGGCCGACCTGCTCGTCGCTCGTGAACAGGCCGAAGTCCTCGTAGAGGCGGCTCGTCTTGGGGTTGTAGTTACCGGTGCCGATATGGCTGTAGCTGCGGAGCGCGCCGTCCTCTTCGCGGATGACGTGCAGCAGCTTGCAGTGCGTCTTCAGCCCGACCAGGCCGTAGACGACGTGCACGCCGGCCTTCTCGAGCTTGCGCGCCCAGACGATGTTCGCCGCTTCGTCGAAGCGGGCCTTCACCTCGACGAGGGCGAGCACCTGCTTGCCCCGTTCGGCCGCGTCGATGAGCGCCTGCACGATGGGGCTGTCGCCCGACGTGCGGTAGAGCGTCTGCTTGATGGCGAGCACATGGGGATCGCGCGCAGCCTGCTCGAGGAACGCGACGACGCTCGTGGTGAACGACTCGTAGGGATGGTGCACGAGCACGTCGCCGGCGCGGATCGCGCCGAAGAAGTCGGTGCGCCCGTTCTGCTCGGCGGGCTGGAAGGCGGTCGCCGTGGTCGGGACGTGCGGCTTGTACCGCAGCTCGGGGCGGTCGATGCGGGCGAGATCGAAGAGTCCGCGCAGGTCGAGCAGGCCGGGCAGGCGGTAGACCTCCTGATCGGTGATGTCGAGCTCGCCGAGCAGCAGGTCGAGCGTGACGTCGTCCATGTCCTCGGTCACCTCGAGCCGGATCGGCGGACCGAAGCGGCGCCGGAGCAGCTCGGCCTCGAGGGCCTGGATCAGGTTCTCGGTCTCGTCCTCCTCGATCACCACATCCTCGTTGCGCGTGAGCCGGAAGGTGTGGTGCTCGAGGATCTCCATGCCGGGGAAAAGGTCTTCGAGGTTGTTGGCGATCAGGTCCTCGAGCGGCAGGTAGCGCTTGACCGAGGTGCCGGTGTCGAGCTCGACGAACCGGGGGAGCATCGGCGGAACCTTCAGGCGCGCGAACTCCTGCCGGCCGGTCTTGGCGTTGCGGATGCGGATCGCCAGGTTCAGTGACAGGCCCGAGATGTAGGGGAAGGGGTGCGCCGGATCGACGGCGAGGGGCATGAGGACGGGGAACACCTGCGCCTGGAAGTAGTCGTACAGACGCCCGCGCTCGGACTCGTCGAGGTCGTCCCAGCCGACGATCTCGATGCCCGCCTCCGCCAGAGCGGGCTGGACCATGTCGCCCCAGGCGCTCGAGTGGCGCAGCTGCAGTGCGTGCGCCTCGGCGGAGATGTCGGAGAGCACCTCCTGCGGTGCGCGTCCGATGTTGGTGGGCACGGCGAGGCCGGTGACGATGCGACGCTTCAGGCCGGCGACGCGCACCATGAAGAACTCGTCGAGGTTGCTGGCGAAGATCGCGAGGAAGTTCGCCCGCTCGAGCACCGGCAGGGTCGGGTCCTCGGCGAGCTCGAGCACGCGCTGATTGAAGGCGAGCCAGCTGATCTCACGGTCGGTGTAGCGGTGGTCGGGCAGCTGCGCGTCGACGTCTTCGACGGCGGGGTCGAAGTCGTCGTCGTCGGCGTCGCCCAGACCGGAGTCCAGAGCCTCGGTGTCGATCATCCCCTCATCATGGCAGTCCTGCGTGTCCTGCCGGTGAACGAGACGGAGAGTCAGCCCTGCGCGGATTCGCCACCGGCGGGAACCGGCTCGTCCTCGTAGACGTTGAAGCGGTAGCCGACGTTGCGCACCGTGCCGATCAGCTGTTCGAGATCGCCGAGCTTGGCCCGCAGCCGTCGCACGTGGACGTCGACCGTACGCGTGCCGCCGAAGTAGTCGTAGCCCCACACCTCGCTCAGCAGCTGCTCGCGCGTGAACACCCGCGACGGATGCGTCGCGAAGAAGTGGAGAAGCTGGAACTCCTTGTACGTGAGGTCGAGCGGGCGCCCGTGGACCTTCGCCGAGTACGACGACTCGTCGATCGTGATGCCGGAGGTCTGGATGCGGCTCGATACGGCCTCTTTGCTCACGCGTCCGATCGCGAGACGGATGCGGGCGTCGATCTCGGCGGGTCCGGCCGCGGCGAGGATGACGTCGTCGATGCCCCAGTCGGTGGAGACTGCGGTGAGGCCGCCCTCGGTGACGATGAGCACGAGCGGTGCGTCGATGCCCGTGCTGCCCAGGATCTTGCACAGCGACTTCGCGCCGACGAGGTCATGGCGCGCGTCGATGAAGACGACGTCGGCGCTGGGCGCGTTGACGAGCTGGGCGGGTTCGGCGGGGATCTGACGGACCCGATGGCTGAGCAGCTCGAGCGCCGGGAGCGCGAGACCACCGCCGTGCGTGGAACTCAGGACGAGAAGCTGTGCCAACGGGGATTCCTCCGGGAGCGGCCGGGACGTGCACTCATCTTAGGCGTTCGCCGGATGCCGCCCGTGCGCAGCGTCGCGTCGGACGACACCGTGGGCCACAATGGGACGGTGACCACGCCCGATCTCGCACCGCCGCGCACCGTCGCCGGAGTCGTCGCCGTCTGGATCGCTGCCGCCGTCGCGGCCGTCCTGGTGGGCATCCTCGCGCCGGTCGACCAGCGGGCGGTATGGATGCCGATCGCCCTCGGCGGCTGCCTCATCCTCGCGTTCGTCGTCCAGCTGGCGTCGGGCCGGGTGCGCGGGTTCATCGAGCGCGTCGCGGTGAGCGTGCTGGGCGCGCTTTTCGTCATGGGGTTCATCGGCATCGGGTTCGGGCTCTCATCGCTCGTCGGAGCCTGACCGCCGGCGTTGCCGCTCGTCACAGGCGCGGACGGCCCCTGCGGGCATAGAGTAGGGGCATGGATCTCCTCGCGCTCGAAATCTTCTACGTGGGCCTGCTCGGACTGGCGTCGCTCGCCATCGTCTTCGTGTCGGGCGTCGTCGTGAAGAACCTCTACCGCGGCCAGCGCTGACATCGTGCTCGAGCTGCCCACCGATCTGCCGGCGGACCTCGTTCCGCTGTCATGGCTGCTCGGAGTCTGGGAAGGCTCGGGCGTCATCGACTACGAGACGGCCGATGGTCATCTCACCGGCGAGTTCGCGCACCAGGTGAGCTTCAGCCATGACGGCGGCGACTACCTCAACTACTCCGCCACCGCCTGGCTGATCGACGACAGCGGCACGCGCATTCGGCCTCTCGTGGCCGAGACCGGTTATTGGCGCGTCGCACGGCCTGCCGGAGCCGAAGACGCCGGACCGGGACTGCTGCCGGCATCCGCTCCCGCGCGCGAGCGCACTGTCGACGACGTCGAGGCGCTCCGCAATGCCGAGGGCGGGTTCGACCTCGAGGTCGCGCTCGTGCACTCGGACGGCGTGAGCGAGCTGTATCTCGGACAGGTCCGCGGTCCGCGCATCGACCTCGCCACCGATGCCGTCGTCCGCACCGCGGGTGCGAAGGAGTACACGGCCGCCACGCGCATGTATGGCCTCGTCGACGGGCACCTGCTGTGGGCCTGGGACATCGCCGCGCTCGGCGGCGAGCTCGCCTCCCACGCCTCGGCCCGCCTGGCGAAGGCCGAATGATGTCGGGCGACGGCGCGACCTTCGCCGGCGTCGACGGGGCGGTGTGCGACGACCTCGGCCTCGTGCACATCGGCAACCCGATGCGCGAGCAGCAGCTGCTCGACAGCGGCGCCGCCGTCGCACCGCTCGGCGACCGTTCGGTCGTCACCGTGACCGGTCCCGACCGGCTCAGCTGGCTCGACTCGCTCACCTCGCAGGCACTGACGCGGCTGCTCCCCGGAGAGAGCACCGAACTGCTCGTGCTCGATCCGCAGGGCCACGTGGAGCATGCGGCATCCGTCGTCGATGACGGCGAGACGACCTGGCTCATCACCGACGCCGGGCGGCTCGAGGCGCTTGTGACCTGGCTCACGCGCATGCGGTTCCGGTTGCGGGTCGAGGTCGCCGATCGCTCCGGCGAGACCGCGGTCGTCGGCGGAACGGCATCCGCAGTCGCCGACATCGCGTCGTCCGCAGTGTGGCGCGACCCGTGGCCCGAGGTCTCGATCGGCGGGTGGGGGTACGCGACCGGCGAGGGGCATCCCGGTGCCGGACGCGACTGGGCCGAGGCGATCGTCGACCGCGAGGAGCTCCGCCGGCTCGCCGACGAGGCCGTCGCGGGACGTCGCCGCATCGCCGGACGGTGGGCCGCGGATGCCTTGCGCATCGCCGCGTGGCGTCCGCGTGCGGACTCCGAGGCCGACGGCATGACGCTGCCGCACGAGGTCGACTGGCTCCGCACCGCCGTGCACCTGTCGAAGGGCTGCTACCGCGGACAGGAGACGGTGGCGAAGGTGCACAACCTCGGTCACCCGCCCCGGCGGCTGGTGGCTCTGCAGCTCGACGGCAGCGACGCGGTGCTCCCCGAACCCGGTGCGATCGTGCGCCGCGAGGGCGAGGAGGTGGGGCGCGTCACCTCGGTTGCGCGCCACTTCGAGCAGGGGCCGATCGCCCTCGCCCTCGTCAAACGATCGGTGCCGATCGATGCCGACCTCATCGTCGACGCCGGTGATGACACGGTCGCCGCGGTGCAGGAGGTCGTCGTCCCGCCCGACGCCGGCCGCACCGCCGCGCCGCCGCGGCTGCCCCGCCTGAGCCGTCGCACCTGACGTGACACCCGAGCGTGCCGACGAGCCGCCCGCCGTCACTGCGCCCATCGCGACCGGCTGGCGGGCTCGCGTGCGCCCGCGCCGGGGCTTCGAGCGCGCGCGCGACTCGACTCCCGCGATCGTTCAGATCGTCGTGGCGGCATCCGCGGCCTACGCATTCGCGCACCTCGTGCTCGGGCATCCGTCGCCCCTGCTCGCGGCGACCGTGACCATCTCGAGTCTCGGGCTCGTCCGCGATGCTCGTCCGCGCCGTGTGCTCGAGACCGTGATCGGGATGCTGGTGGGTGTGCTCGTCTCCGAGCTCATCGTGCTCGCCGTCGGGTCAGGGACGTGGCAGCTGGCCCTGGCTCTTGCCGCGACGCTGCTCACCGCTCGGGTGCTCTCGGCGCAGCCGAGCTTCGCGATCTCGGCGGCGATCCAATCGGTGATCGTGATCGCGATCCCCGGAAGCATGCCGTTCCTCCGCCTCGTCGACGGGTCGGTGGGAGCGGTCGCCGCGCTGCTCGCGACGGCCCTGTTGCCGCGCCGGCCACTGCGAGAGGTCTCGCGGGCGGGCCGCGCCCTCTTCGCCGCTTTCGACGGCGCTGCGGCGACGGTGATCCAGGCGCTGCGCCGCGGCGACAGGGTGCGAGCCGACCGCGGCCTCGAGAAGGCGCGGGCGCTGCAGCCGCTCGTCGACGACTGGACGACCTCGCTGGACTCCGGGCTCGCCGTCGCCCGCATCTCGCCGTTCCTCCGGCGCCAGCGCGAGGAGCTGCAACGCCAGGACCGCATGCGGGCGTCGCTCGACCTTGCCACGCGCAACCTCCGGGTCATCGCCCGCCGTGTCGTGTACGCCCTCGAAGACCGCGAGCCACGCCCGATCGCCGCCGACCTCCTCGCCCAGATCGCTCGTGCGGCCGACCTGTTGGGTCAGTCGATCGACGACATCGCACTGGAACCGGCAGCCCGCGAGTCTTTGCTCGCCGTCGCGACCCGCCTCGATCCGACCCGCCTGGCGCCCGGCTCCTCGCTCGGAGATCAGAACGTCATTACCGCGCTGCGTCCCCTCGTGGTCGATCTGCTCACGGCGGCGGGGATGCCGCAGGCCGAAGCCCGGGCGACGATGCCGCGCATCTGAGCGCCGGGCTCCGCGTCGAACGCCGACGCTATGACAGCTCGGGATGTCACGCAACCGCCTCGTGCGGCATCCCTCCCGTTCTCTAGCGTGAGCATTCCCCTGGAGTGAGGAGCGAGCATGAAGGCAGTGGTCTGGCACGGCATCGGCGACATCAGGCTCGACGAGGTCGACGAGCCTCGGATCGAGGACGGGCACGATGCGATCGTCCGTATCACCCGCAGTGCGATCTGCGGCACGGACCTCCACTTCATTCGCGGCACGATGTCGGGAATGAGGGACGGCACCATCCTCGGACACGAGGCCGTCGGCGTCGTGACCGAGGTCGGCGAACACGTTCGCGGCTTCCAGCCCGGCGACCGCGTCGTGATCAACTCGACGATGTCGTGCGGCGCGTGCCGCTATTGCCGCGACGGGCACACGGCCCAATGCGACGTCGCCAACCCGAACGGGCCGCACGCCGGCACCTCGTTCTTCGGCGGCCCTGAGGCGACGGGACCTGTCGACGGCCTGCAGGCCGAGTACGCCCGCATCCCCTGGGCTCAGAACACGATGACGAAGCTGCCGGACGCGGTCTCGGACGATCAGGCGATCCTGCTCTCGGACATCTTCCCGACGGCGTGGTTCGGCGCGCAGCTCGCGGGGGTCTCCCGCGGTGACGTCGTCGTCGTGCTCGGAGCGGGGATCGTCGGGCAGTTCTCGGTCGTCTCGGCCTTCAAGCAGGGCGCCGGACGCGTCATCGTCGTCGACGGCGTCGCGGATCGCCTCGAGCAGGCGCGCACTCTGGGAGCCGAAGTGGTCGACTTCAACGACGACGACCCCGTGGCCGCTGTCATGGAGCTGACGAACGACATCGGCGCCGACTGCGTCATCGACGCCGTGGGGGTGGACGCCGAGCGTCCGGCTCGCGGTCCGGCAGCCCCGGATGACGACACCGCGGCGGGATTCGATGAGGAGGTCGCGCAGGTCGCGCCCGACATCGCGCCTCAGGGTGATCTCTGGCGACCGGGCGATGCGCCGTCGCAGGCGTCTCGGTGGGCGGTCGAGATGGTCGCGAAGTACGGGCGCATCGGGATCATCGGGGTGTACTCGCCGCTGGCCGAGGTCTATCCGATCGGGCAGGCCATGAACAAGAACCTCACCGTCCGGATGGGCAACTGCGACCACCACAGCGTCACGCCTCCGCTCATCGACATGGTCGCCGCCGGGGTCTTTGACCCCACGGCCCTCATCACCGCCCACGAGACGCTCGCCGGGGTCATCGACGCGTACGAGGCCTTCGACCGCCGCGAGCCCGGCTGGATCAAGGTCGCCCTCGACATCGGCGGCTGATCCGGCCGGGCGTCACCGCAGCTGCGGCACCATCACGACACGACGGCGCCGCGGTCGTGCACGAGTTCGCCTCCGACAATCGTCGCGCCCACCTGTATCGACGAGATACGCGTGGGGTCGACCTCGAGCAGGTCGTCGCTGAGCACCGCGAGGTCGGCGAGCATCCCGCGGCGAATGGTGCCCTTGACATGCTCTTCGCGCGCGGCGTAGGCGGAACCGTAGGTATAGGCCCGTAGCGCCTGTGCGGGGGATACCGCTTCGGCGGGCGCCAGCGGCACGCCGGCCGCGGTGCGGCGGTTGACCATGTCGTGGATGCTCGCGATCGGGTCGGGGTGCACGATCGGGGCGTCCGTCGAGCCGGGCAGCACGACACCGCGGTCGAGCCAGGTCCGCATGCGGTAGACCATGTCGGCCCGCTCGGGGCCGACCGCCGCGAGCAGGCCGTCGCCGGTTTCCGAGACGAACCGACCCTGCGGGCTCGGGATGAGGCCGAGAGCCACGACCCGGTCGATCTGATCGGGCCGCGAGACCCCGCAGTGCTCGATGCGGTGGCGCGGGTCATGGCGCGGAAACTCCCGCTGCGCGGCGTCGACGGCATCCATCAGCGCATCGAGCGCCCGGTCGCCGATGGCATGAGTCGCGATCTGCCATCCGTTGCGGTGCGCGTCGCGGATCATCTCGTGCAGCTGCGGTTCCTCCCACACGAGGAACCCGCGGTTGCCCGGGTCGTCGCTGAAGTCGCAGCACATGGCCGCGGTCCGTCCGATGAGCGAACCATCGCTGAGCACCTTGGTCCCGGAGATGCGCAGCCGGTCGTCGCCCAGGCCGGTGCGCGCCCCCAGGTCGAGGCCCCATCCGCTCTCGCCGCCGCCGATCGCGCCGAGGTCGTGCATGACGCGGATGTAGGGCATGGCATTGAGGCGAAGGCGGATGTCGCCGGCTTCGATGCCCTCCTGGTAGGCGCGCAGCTCGACGGGGCTCTGCCCGATCTGCCCCGGTGCCCCGATGCCGGGCTCGGTCACGGTGGTGATGCCGTATCGCAGGAGATCGGCCGAGGCCAGCCGGGAGCCCTCTCGGTGGGTTTCGAGCGTCACCGGCAGGAAGCCGCCGGTGACGAGTTCCTGCGCCCGCTCTTGAAGCAGGCCGTCGGGATGGCCGTCGGCGTCGCGCGAGACGTGCCCGCCGTCGATGTGGTGCGGCAGTGCGGCGGGGTCGAGGCCCATGGCCCGGAAGGCGGCGCTGTTGGCGACGCCCATATGTCCCGAGGTGTGTTCGAGGTAGACGGGGTTGTCGGGCGCGATGCGATCGAGATCTTTCAGGTACGGGTGGCGGCCGAGCTTGTTCTGGTCGTGTCCGCGCCCGAGCACCCACGCCCCGGGAGCAGCGGCGGCCACGACCGTCGCGATCGCCGCGTAGACGGCGTCGAGGTCGGGTTGTGCCGTGTGCGACAGGTCGAGTCGCAGCAGCTTCTGTCCGTGCAGGCTGAAGTGCAGGTGCGCGTCGTGGAAGCCGGGCACCGCGGGCGCCCCTCCGAGGTCGAGCATGCGGTCTGCGGTGGCGCCGTCGATCTCCTCATCGACCCCGACGATCCGCCCCGCGAAGACCCCGATCCGCGAGACCATCGGGCGCTCGGCGTCGCCGGTGCGGATGCGCCCGTTCTCGATGATCGCGTCGAGCCTCATGCGGACACCTCGCGCTCGCGCTTCTCCGCGGCGGCCGAGAAGCCGCTGCGGACCGTCACGCCCACGACACCGATGAGGGTGATGCCGATGAGGATGACGTAGAAGACCGCGATCCCGACCCAGCTCCCGCCGCCGATGTTCAGCGCGAGCTGGGCGAGCAGGGGAGTCGTGCCACCGATGAGAGTGGCACACAGCTGGTACGCGGCCGAGATGCCCGTGTAGCGGATGCGCACGGGGAACGCCTGGGCGAGGAAGCCGGCCAGAACGGCGTAGTAGCCAGAGGTCGGGATCATGACCGCCGCGAGAACCAGGAAGATGCCGAGCGGTTCGCCCGAGGAGATGACGAGGAAGGCCGGGAAGGCGATGGCGATCGCCGCGACGAGGCTGACCACCATGAACCGAGCCGTCCCGACGCGCTCGGCGATGCGCGCCGCGATCGGCTGCCAGGCGAACTGCACGAAGACCGTGCCGAGCAGGATCATCAGCATCGTCTGACGGTCGACGCCCAGCTGGGTCGTCGTGTACGAGAGCATGAACGTCGAGGTGAAATAGGCGCCGCCGATGCCGAGGCCGCACGCGAGCACGCCGACCAGCAGGGTGCCCCAGTGATGGCGCAGCAGCTCGCTGATCGGAATGCGGGGCACATCCGCATCCGACGCAGCCGCCTCGAACTCGGGCGACTCCTCGACCTTGAGGCGGATGAGCAGCCCGACGGCGACGAGCACGGCCGAGGCGAGGAAGGGCACCCGCCAGCCCCACGAGACGAAGGCCTCCTGATCGAGCAGCCCCACGAGCAGGAACGCGACGGTGGCGAGGATGCTGCCGACCGGTGAACCCTGTTGCACCCACATCGCCGACCGCACGCCCCGCCCCTTCTGCGCGCTCTCCGAGGCCATCAGGACGGCTCCGCCCCACTCGCCGCCGACCGCGAACCCTTGCGCGGCCCGCAGCACGATGAGCAGGATCGGGGCGGCCATGCCCCAGGCATCGGCCCCGGGGAGGAGCCCGATGAGGAAGGTCGCGACCCCCATGATCATGAGCGTGACGACGAGCGTGTTCTTGCGTCCGAGACGGTCGCCGATGTGGCCGAAGAAGAGTCCGCCGAGGGGCCGCGCGAGGAAACCCGCCCAGAAGGTCGCGAACGAGGCCAGCAGTCCGATGGCCGGATCCGCGCCGGGGAAGAACACCGTCGGCAGCACGAGAGCGGCTGCGGTTCCGAACAGGTAGAAGTCGTACCACTCGATCGAGGTGCCGACGAACGAGCCGAAGGCGGCGCGGCGGGCTTTGCGCTCATCGTGGAGCGCGGGGGCGGAAACGGTCATGGGGTCGGGTCCTCTCGTCTCGACGCAGCAGCGCCGTCCGGCCATGCTCCCGAGAGTCCGCCATGTTGTCGAATGATATTCGGGCATTGAGGTATGTTCTCGATGCATGGCAGACCTGTTCGCTTTCGCGTCTTTCGCCGCCGTCGTCGAGGAAGGCTCGATCTCGGCGGGGGCGCGTCGCCGCAGTATCACGCAGCCGGCGATGTCACGGCAGATCCAGCGGCTCGAGGATGAGCTCGGCGTCCGGCTGCTGGTCCGAGGGAATGGGCCGGTCCGCCCGACGCCGGCCGGTGCGAGATTTTACGATCGCGTAACCGACCTGCTCGCGCTCGCCGAGAACGTCGTCGGACGGACCAAGCAGGAGAGCGGGCAGACCCGGGCCATCCTGCACGTCATCGCGCCGTCGGCGACCATCACGTCGGCGATCGCCCCCTACCTCGTCGCACGCGGAGCGGACGCGCCGGTGCTCGATTGCGATGACGCAGACCCGTTCCGCGTGTTCGACCTGGCCGCCACGCGAGGCGCCGATCTTGGGATCTCGACAACGACGCCGCGGCCGGGGTGGCGTGGGCGCCGACTGTCCGCCGCGCGGGTGTGGGCTCACGTGCCGCGCGAGCACGACCTCGCGCGGCGCGCCGAGGTCGGCGTCGACGAGCTCGTGCGGCATCCGCTCGTGCTGCTGACGCCCAACAGCGCGGCGCGACGTGCCCTCGACCACGAGGTCGGTCGGGCCGGCCTCGCCTACGACGACCCCATCACGGTGCGGCAGCCGGCGATCGCGCGCGCGCTCGTGGCCGCCGGGCGCGGGGTCGCCGTGCTGACGGACGACCCGGCCCCGGGCACGGTGACGGTCCCGATCGTCGGGGCCGACGGATGCCTCGCAGCACAGCTGTACGCGGGATGGGACGCGGACGGACCGCGGGCTCCGCTCATCGAGACCGTCGTCGACGATCTCGCGGTCTTCCTCGCCGATCGCGGTCGCGGACGGGCGCGGCAAGCCGCGCGCCGCAGCCGCCGATCGGAGACTCCGGCCTGAGACGCCGTTGCGACATCAGTCGGATCCGCCCCCGAGGGCCGCCGAGAGTGTTCGATAGGGGAGGAGGAGCCATCATGAGCAACGACAGCACCGCGACCGACGACGACACACCGACGGCCGCTGATCTCCTGCGCCGTGCGCTCGGGTCGCCGAACGGATCCGAGCGGGTCCGCAGCGCCATGGCGGCGGGAACCTACCCGCGTCCCGAGTACGTGCCGGTGCTCGTCGAGCAGTGCGCGCACGAACCCGACTTCACCGTGCGCGAGACGCTGACCTGGGCCCTCACCCGACAGGACCGCGAGGCGACCCTCGACCGGGTGATCCCCGAGCTCGGGTCGCCGCTGCCGAGGGCACGGGCCCAGGCGCTCCACACGCTCTCGAAGATCCGCGACCCGCGGGCGTGGCCCGCGATCACGCGGGAACTGCTTCACGACGCGAACACCGACGTCGCCCGCACCGCCTGGCGGACGGCAGCGGGCCTCGCGCCCGAGGCCGAGCGCGGCGCCCTCGCGTCCGAGCTGGCCGCCCACTTCGGCCTGGGCCCCGACGACCTCCAGCAGAGCCTCAGTCGGGCGTTCGTGACCCTCGGCGAGTCGGGACGCGACGCGATCGACGCCGCGGCGGCCTCGGCGGAATGGAACGTCCGGTTGCACGCGCTTGCGACGGATCACCTCGTCTCGAACCCCGACGACGGCTACGAGGCGGCGGTCGCGGTCGCGCGCCGTGCCGCAGCGCGACGGGACGCCGCGGACTGGAACGACGACGCCTGACACCACTGCTCCGACCCGGGCGCTGACTCCGCGCACGGCGCGCCCCGCGAGCGTCAGCGGGGCGCGACGGCGCTCCACGGCACCGTGAACTCGCCCAGCCGCCACCGAGCGCGGTCGCCGAGGTCGAGCCCGCGCTCGGACATCGCCCCGAGAGCGGCGCGCCAGCGCTGGACCGGCCCGAAAGCGGATGCCGGCGCGGCCCGCTGCCACTCGTCGTCGAGTGACGACAGCAGCGCGTGCACCCGTTCGCCGGCGACGTTGCGGTGGATGAGCGCCTTCGGCAGGCGTTCGGCCGCGATCGCGGGCGAGTCGAGCCCCGCGAGTCGGAGCGAGATCGTGAGGCTGCGGGGCGCGGCATCCGGGCCCACCTCGACCCAGGTGCTCACGCGGCCGATCTCGTCGCACGTCCCCTCGACGAGCATTCCGTCGGGTGCGAGGCGCGACGCCATCCGGGACCACGCATCGGCGACATCCGACTCGTCGTACTGACGCAGCACGTTGAACGCGCGGATGATCGCGGGTCTGCGTCCACCCGGGACGGGCACCTCGAACCCGCCCCTCGCGAACCCGACGCGGGCATCCGGCGCGAAGGGCGTGCGTCCAGCGCGGACGTCGACGAGCTGGGAGCGCGCTCGAGCGACGCGGTCGGGGTCGATCTCGAGCCCGAGGACCTCGACGTCCCGGCGGGCGGGCCTCAGCCGTGCCTCCAGCTCGAGCGCCGTCACGCCGCTCGCACCGTAGCCGAGGTCGATGACCAGGGGGTCGGCGCATCGGCGCAGCACGGGATGCCGCGCGATCCAGCGATCGACGCGACGCAGGCGGTTCGTGTTGGTGGTACCACGGGTGGCCTGCCCGATATGTCCCGGGGCCATGCCCCCATGATCGCAGGCCCCGGCTCGGTAGACTCGAAGCATGAGTGCGCCGTACACGCTGATCCTCCTCCGCCACGGGCAGAGCGAGTGGAACAAGTCCAACCAGTTCACCGGCTGGGTCGACGTCCGACTGACCGACCAGGGCAAGGCCGAGGCCCAGCGCGGCGGTGAGCTGCTCGCCGAGGCGGGCCTGCTGCCCGACGTCCTCTACACGTCGGTCCTCAGCCGTGCCATCCAGACCGCTCAGATCGCTCTCGACGCGGCCGACCGCCTGTGGATTCCGGTCAAGCGCTCGTGGCGCCTGAACGAGCGTCACTACGGTGCGCTGCAGGGCAAGGACAAGGCGCAGACCCTCGCGGAGTTCGGAAACGAGCAGTTCATGCTGTGGCGTCGTTCGTTCGACGTGCCGCCGCCGCCCCTCGCCGACGACGACCAGTACAGCCAGGTGAACGACCCGCGCTACGCCGACATCGACGGCGAGGTGCCTCGCACCGAGTCGCTCAAGCTCGTCATCGACCGTCTGCTGCCGTACTGGGAGTCCGACATCGCCGAAGACCTGCGCGCGGGCAAGACCGTGCTCGTGACCGCTCACGGCAACTCGCTGCGTGCTCTCGTCAAGCAGCTCGAGGGCATCAGCGACGACGACATCGCGGAGCTGAACATCCCCACGGGCATCCCGCTGGTCTACAAGCTCGACGAGAACCTCAAGCCGCTCGGCCCGGGTGAGTACCTCGACCCCGAGGCGGCTGCGGCCGGTGCTGCCGCCGTGGCCAACCAGGGCAAGGCGTAAGCACGAGACGTACGAAGGGGCGGTGCCGATCGGCACCGCCCCTTCGTCATCGACCGGATGCCGGTCAGAGACCGCCGTCGTTCACGATGACGTTGATCGTCTCGGTGTCGGGGCGCCATTCGCCCGTCGCGAGGTAGGCCACGCGCTTGCCGACCGTGACGGCGTGATCGGCGAAGCGCTCGTGGTACCGGCTGGCCAGCGTCGCGTCGACGGTGGCGGCCGCCTCGCCCTGCCAGTTCTCGCTGAGGACCTTCTCGAACACGCTCAGGTGGAGGTCGTCGAGCCGGTCGTCGAGAGCGCGCAGCGTCTCGACCAGAGCGAGGTCTTCCGAGCGAAGCAGCTCGGTGAGGGTGCGCGCGACCTCGACGTCGATCTCGCCCATCTTGGTGAAGGTGCCCTTCAGGCCCTTCGGGATGGCGCGCTCGGGGAAGCGCATGCGGGTGAGCTGCGCGATGTGCTCGGCGATGTCACCCATCCGCTCGAGCGACGCGCTGGTGCGCAGTGCCGAGACCACGATGCGCAGGTCGCGTGCAACCGGCTGCTGGCGGGCGAGGATCTCGATGGCCAGCTCGTCGATCGCGATGGCCTTGTCGTCGATGACGGCGTCCGCATCGATGACTTCTTCGGCGAGGGTGATGTCGCTCGTGCCGAATGCACGCGTGGCCTTCTCGATCGCGACGGTCACCAGCTCGGAGATCTCGACCAGGCGGGCCTGGACGTCCTCGAGGGACTGGTGGAAGACTTCGCGCATCGGAGCACCTTTCCTTCTTGCGGAGACAGCACGACGCCGTACTCACGGCGACGCGATTGTCGCTCGACAAGGTTAACGAACGGTGCCGAGCCGATGAACATAGACCCGAGTCCGAGAAGGAACGGCCGAGACGCGATGGGCGGGCCCCGCGCCTCGTCCTAATCTGGAGGAATGAATCCGACGCAGCTCGCGCTGGTCGCCCTTCTCGGGGGCGTGTTCGTCGGCCTTCTCATCAGCGCTGTGGCCTTCCTGGCCTGGCGCGCCCGCGTGCAGGCGCAGGAGCAGGCCGACGGCGATCTCCCGGCCGGCGCGCGCGACGTGCTGGCCGCCCTCGATGAGGCCGCGCTCATCGTTGATGCGTCGTTCACCATTGTCGCGACGTCGCCGTCCGCCGAGTTGTTCGGCCTGTTCGAGGGCGAGACGGTTCCGGGTGACGAGCTGCGTGAGCTGCTGCGCTCTTCGCGCGGCGTGGCGCATTCCGAGACGGGCACGCTGCGGCTGCGCCGCGGGGTGGCTCCGGCGGAGCCGCGACTGATCGTCGCGCGCGCGAGCAGTATCACCCCGCGGTTCACCCTCGTGCTCGTGCGCGATATCACCGAGCGCGAACGGCTCGCGGAGATGCGGCGCGACTTCGTGGCGAACACGAGTCACGAGCTGAAGACCCCGGTCGGGGCGGTCACTCTGCTCGCCGAGGCGATCGAGTCCGCCGCCGACGACCCGGAACAGGTGCGCTCGTTCGCCAGCCGGCTGAGTGCCGAGGCCATGCGGCTCGGCAACCTGACCTCGCGCATCATGAGCCTGTCGCGTCTGCAGTCCTCCGACGAGCTGACGGAGCTGCGCGACGTCGCGATCGACGAGGTCGTCACGTCGGCGATCGAGACGCACGCGATCGCCGCCGAGTCGGCGGGCGTCGCCCTCGTGCGCGGAGGGGATCGCGGGCTGTACGTGCGCGGCGACGTGCAGGTGCTGAGCGAGGCGGTGGGGAACCTCATCGCGAACGCCATCGTGTACTCGCCGCCCGCCAGTCAGGTCGGCGTCGGCATCCGCGGCACGGGTGACACCGTCGAGATCGCCGTGACCGATCGCGGCATCGGCATCCCGGAGAGCGAGCAGCAGCGCGTATTCGAGCGGTTCTATCGCGCCGACTACGCCCGCTCGCGCCGTACGGGCGGCACCGGCCTGGGGCTCTCGATCGTCAAGCACGCCGTGCAGCGCCACGGTGGCGAGGTCCAGCTGTGGTCCCGTCCGGGACGCGGCTCGACGTTCACGATCCGCCTGCCCGCGATCGCCGCCCCCGATGGTGCGGCCGCGGCGCCGAGGAAGACCAGGAAGAAGATCGTCCGGGCGATGCCCGCCCGGCCCAAGGGAGACCCATCATGACTCGTGTCCTGCTCGTGGAGGATGAGCCCGACCTCGCCGACCCGCTGGCGTACCTGCTGCGACGGGAGGGCTTTGAGGTCGAGATCGCCGAGGACGGACCCGCCGCCCTCGAGGCGTTCGAGTCGCGCGGGGCCGACATCGTGCTGCTCGACCTGATGCTTCCCGGGATGCCGGGAACCGAGGTGTGCCGCATCATCCGGACGACGTCGAAGACGCCCATCATCATGCTGACCGCCAAGGACTCCGAAGTCGACATCGTGGTCGGGCTCGAGCTCGGCGCCGACGACTACGTCACCAAGCCGTACTCGTCGCGCGAGCTGCTCGCTCGCATGAGGGCGGTTCTGCGGCGGGCCGCGACGGCCGAGGTCGACGTCGACGAGCGCGTGCTCGCCGGTGGCCGTGTGACGATCGATCTCGACCGACACACGGTGGCCGTCGACGGCGGCGAGATCAACATGCCGCTGAAGGAGTTCGAGCTGCTCGAGGTCCTGATGCGTAACGCAGGCCGGGTGATGACACGCGGTCAGCTCATCGACCGCGTGTGGGGGAGCGACTACTTCGGCGACACGAAGACCCTCGATGTGCACATCAAGCGCATCCGCTCCCGCATCGAGACCGACCCGGGCCGGCCGTCGATGCTGCTCACCGTGCGCGGTCTCGGCTATCGCTTCGAGGGCTGAGCTCGCTCGCGGCGAGGAGGAAGCCACGAAGACGTGATGAGGGGCCCGGCGATCGTCGCCGGGCCCCTCGTTCGCGTCAGATGCGTCGGGCCGTCACGGGGTCGGAGTCGCCGACGGGGTGGGGGTGGCGGACGGAGTGGGGGTCGCCGACGGGGTCGTCGCCTCGAGCGGCACGTACTCCGTGTAGTAGGGGAGCGTGCCGTCGAGGACGGGCACGTCGATGCGCACGCCCTCGGCGTCTCCCGACTGGAACGACATCGGCAGGGTCGCGCCGGGCATGGTGTCGATGTCCTCGAGCAGGATCGGCTTGTTGCCGTCGACGCCCAGGCTGATGCTGTCGCGCGCCGGCACCTTCAGCGTGGTCGTGGTCTCGCCGAAGCCGAAGATGAGCGTGTGGTCCTCGTCGGTGGGGTTGACGATGGCGGCGAGGAAGTTGCCCGCGGTGCCGGATTCGTCGGCGATGACCATCGCGTTGCGGACGTCGAGCGGGCCGGAGGGCGGGATGTTCACGCCGTCCGAGGCGGAGAAGTCGATGGTCGTCGCCTGCGGCGAGATCATGCTGCAGCCGGTGGCCCCCAGGGTCAGGGCGGCGCCCACGGCAATCGAAGCGACGATTCGCAGTTTCACGGATCCTCCAGGCAGGCAGACGGGCGTCTTCAGAAGTCTAAGGGTGACGGGGCCGACGTGCCGACACCCCTCGGATGCCGCGGGGTATAAGCGGCGGCAAACCTTACTGTATGCCCCCTGTGTTATCCTGGATGTTGCCGAAGGGATATAACTCCATGCTTTTTGAGGTTGGCGAAACCGTCGTCTACCCCCACCACGGGGCAGCCACGATCATCGAGGTCAAGGACCGGATCATCAAGGGCGAGACGAAGAAATACCTGAAGCTCAACGTCACCCAGGGAGACCTCATCATCGAGGTCCCGGCTGACAACGTCGACCTGGTCGGCGTTCGCGACGTCATCGGCAAGGACGGACTCGAGCGCGTGTTCGACGTCCTGCGTGCCCCTTTCACCGAAGAGCCGACCAACTGGTCGCGTCGGTACAAGGCCAACCTCGAGAAGCTCGCCTCGGGCGACGTCATCAAGGTGAGCGAAGTCGTGCGCGACCTGTGGCGTCGCGATCAGGACCGCGGCCTGTCCGCTGGCGAGAAGCGCATGCTCGCGAAGGCGCGCCAGATCCTCGTGTCCGAGATCGCGCTGGCGCTCAAGGCCGACGAGGACCACGCTTCGGGCGTCCTCGACGAGGTCCTCGCCTCCTGAGTCCGTCTCGGCATCCGCTGCCGTGGGCATCATCCCCGTTCCGCGCGTCGCGGTCATCGTCGTCGCGGCCGGTTCCGGAACACGGCTCTCGGCCGGGGCTCCGAAGGCGTTCGTCGGGATCGACGAGCTCTCGATCCTGAGGCACGCCCTCGACGGCGTCGCCGCGGCACCGACCGCTCAGGTCGTGATCGTGGCGCCCGCCGGACGCGAGGGCGACGCCCGCACCGAGGCTGAGGCGGCATTCGGCGATCGCTCCGACCTCGTCTCGGTCGTCGTCGGGGGCCAGACGCGGCAGCAGTCGGTCGCCGCGGGACTCGCGGCCCTGTGGGCCGACGTCGAGACCGTCCTCGTCCACGACGCCGCCCGTGCGCTGACCCCGCCGGACGTGTTCGAACGGGTGATCGCCGAGGTGGATCGCTCGGGCGCCGGAGTCGTGCCGGTGCGCCCCGTCGTCGACACGCTCAAACGCGTGACCGGTGCTGCGGTCGACGAGGCTGTCGATCGCGCTCCGCTGGCCGCAGCGCAGACGCCTCAGGGCTTTCCTCGGGCACTCCTCGAATCCGCGTACGCCACGGCGGCCGAGGAGTTCACCGACGACACCGCGCTGTTCGCGGCCGCCGGTCACCCCGTGCACACCGTCGCGGGCGATGACCTGTCGTTCAAGATCACCACGCCCGCCGACCTCGACCGGGCGCGTCACCTGCTGCGGCCCACTGCGGCGTCGGCATCCGTGATCCCGCTGGTCGGCATCGGCACCGACGTCCACGCGTTCGGCGGCGAGGGGGCGCTGCGCCTGGCGGGACTGGAATGGCCCGGCGAACCCGGGCTTCGCGGCCACTCGGACGGCGACGCGGTCGCTCACGCCATCGTCGACGCGGTGCTCGCGGCCGCCGGCCTGGGTGACATCGGCACCCATTTCGGGGTCGACCGTCCCGAGTACGCGGGGGCCGCGGGCATCGTCTTCCTGCGGCGCGTGCGCGAGCTCGTGGCCGAGGCCGGCTACGCGATCGGAAACGTCTCGGTGCAGGTGCAGGCCAACCGGCCGCGGTTCGCGCCGCGCCGCGCCGAGGCCGAGGCGCTGCTGACGCAGGCGCTCGGCGCGCCGGTCTCCGTCGCGGCCACGACGACCGACGGGCTCGGGTTCACCGGCGCCGGCGAAGGGGTCTCCGCTACCGCGGTCGCCCTCGTCTACCGCACCCGCTGAGGCTCAGCGGGGCGCTGCCTCGAGGTCGCGCGTCATGAACACCGACAGCGGGTCGGGGGAGTAGTCGCCGAACGGCGGGCAGTACGAGAAGCCGGCGCTCTCGTACAGACTCCGCGCGGCGACGAAGTCGGGGCCGGAGCCGGTCTCGAGCCAGAGCGAGCGGATGCCGGCATCCCGGGCCTCCCGCTCGAGGTGCTGCAGCATCGCGCGCCCCAAGCCGCGCCCGAGGAACCCGTCGGCGACGCGCATGGACTTGATCTCCGCGCGGTCGCCGTCGAAAGCCCTGTACGCGCCGACAGCGGCGATCTCGTCTCCGACCCAGGCCGAGTACACCCGGACGGACGGATGCTGCAGCGCGGTCAGGTCGAGGGCGTGCACGCTCTCGACCGGCGTGTTGGCGAGCATGCCCGCGAGGTGGGCGGCGAGCAGACCGCGGGTCGCGGCGCCGGTGAGGTCGTCTCGGACGATCGTGACGGATCCCGCCATGTCAGGCCTCCACGGGTGTCGGGGCGGGGTTGCGGCGGGAGCGCGAGGTGACGGCCAGCAGCACGAGGCCGGCGGCGAGCACGGCGAGTCCCACGAGCGCCAGCGGAGCGAGGCGCTCACCCAGCAGGATGACGCCGAGCAGGCTCGCTGTCAGCGGCTCGGCGAGGGTGAGGGTGGCTGCGGTCGCCGCGCTCAAGCCGCCGAGCCCCCACGTGAACAGCGCGTACGCCAGCGCGACCGTCGCCACGCCCAGCCAGAGCGCCATGACCCAGCCGCGCGGCTCGGTGAGCCACCGCATGTCGGTCAACGGCAGCATCGCGGCGCCGCACACGGCTGCGCCGGCGCCCATCGCACCCGAGACGGTGAAAGCGTCCCATCCGCCGGAGATCAGCCGCCGCTGCGCATTGGCGATGATCGCGAACGAGGCACCCGCCCCCAGCGACCCCAGGACGCCGAGACCGTCGGCCCCTGCCGAGCCGCCGCCCGCGACGGCGAGCAGGGCGACTCCGGCCGTGGCCAGCGCCGTCGCGGTCATCCACGACGACGTCGGCCGCCGCCGTGTGAGGGCCCACTCCAGCAGTCCCGCGAGCACCGGGGCGGATCCGAGCGCGATGACCGTCCCCACGGCGACACCGTTGCGCGCCGTGCCGAGGAAGAACAGCGGCTGATAGAGCGCGAGGCACAGTCCGGTCAGCGCCATGAGGGCGACAGCGCGCGGACCTCCGACCGGGCGGATGCCGTCGCGCGCGATGCGAGCGCGCTGTCGGCGGGCACCGATCGACAGGCCGACGGCCGCGAGCGCCGTGCCCCCGACGATGAGGCGGGCCGCTCCGACACCGAGCGGCGTCGTGTCGTCGGGGCCGAGTGCCTGCGCGGTGCCGGTCGTGCCGAACAGCACCGCTGCGACGAGGACGGCGATCACGGGCAGCACCCTCCAGTTCTACCGCGTCTCGGGGCACGCTCATGCCACGGCGGCGCGGCGCCCCGCCGGTAGGCTGGTGCAGTGACCGTTCGCCTCTACGACACCCGCGCGCAGGCGCTGCGCGATTTCGCGCCGCGCGACCCGTCGAACGTCACGGTCTACGTCTGCGGTCCGACGGTGCAGTCCGGTCCGCACATCGGTCATGTCCGCGCGGCGGTCGGCTTCGACATCCTCCGCCGCTGGCTCGAGTACCGGCACGGACGGGTGACGTTCGTCCGCAACGTCACCGACATCGACGACAAGATCCTCGCCAACGCGACGGATGCCGAGCCGTGGTGGGCGCTCGCGTACCGGATCGAGCTCGAGTTCACCCGTGCCTACGCGGCCGTGGGTGTGCTGGCGCCGACCTATGAGCCGCGCGCCACGGCATCCGTTCCGCAGATGATCGAGCTCATCGAGACCCTCATCGAGCGTGGCCACGCCTACGCGGCCCCCGACGGCTCGGGAGACGTGTACTTCGATGTGCGGTCGTGGCCCGAGTACGGCTCGTTGACCCGCCAGTCGCTCGACGCGATGGAGGCCGCGGCCGACGCCGACCCCCGGGGCAAGCGCGATCCGCGCGACTTCGCCCTGTGGAAGGGTGCCAAGCCGGAGGAGCCGTCGGATGCCGCCTGGAGCTCCCCCTGGGGGCACGGCCGTCCCGGGTGGCACATCGAGTGCTCGGCGATGAGCCGGCGCTACCTCGGCGGCGAGTTCGACATCCACGGCGGCGGACTCGACCTGCGCTTCCCGCACCACGAGAACGAGCTCGCCCAGTCGACGGCGGCGGGTGACGCCTTCGCGCGCTACTGGGTGCACAACGGCCTCGTCACCGTCGGCGACCAGAAGATGTCGAAGTCGCTCGGCAATTTCCTGCTCGCCGACGACGTGCTGCGCGAGCGCGACCCCCGTGTCGTCCGGTATGCGCTCGGCGCCGCCCACTACCGGTCGAGCCTCGACCTGACGCCGGCGAGCTTCGACGAGGCCGAGGCCGCGCTCGGCCGCATCCGTTCGTTCCTGCAGCGCGCCGCTCGCGTGCTGCCCGGGGGATCGGCCGGTCGGGATGAGGACGTGCCCGTCGCCTTCGCATCCGCGATGGACGACGACCTGGCCGTCCCGCAGGCGCTCGCCGTGCTGCACGAGACCGTCCGGGCGGGCAACACCGCGCTCGACGAGGGCGACCACGACGCGGTCTCCGCCGCGGTTGGAGCCGTGTCGGCGATGCTCGCCGTGCTGGGGCTCGATGCCGCCGATGAGCCGCGCGGCGACGACGCCGAGACCGTCGCTCTCGACGCGCTCGTGCGCACCATGATCGACCAGCGCGCTGAAGCGCGCGCGACCAAGGACTGGACGACAGCCGACCGTATCCGCGACGCGATCGCGGCGGCCGGCATCGTCCTCGAAGACGGTCCCGAGGGGACCCATTGGAGTGTGAACCGTGGCTAAGCCAGGAAACCCGTCCGCCGGACGCGGCAAGAAGAAGGGCCCCACCAAGGGCACCGGCGGCAAGAACCGTCGATCGCTCGAGGGTCGCGGCCCGACGCCGAAGGCCGAGGATCGCGCGTGGCACCCCGCAGGCAAGCGGAAGGCCGCTCAGGAGCGCTACATCGCCGCCGGTGGCAAGCCGCAGCAGCGCCAGGGCAGCGCGAACCGGGCGCCGAAGTCGAAGTCGGGCGATGACACCGAGACGGTCACCGGCCGCAACAGCGTGCTCGAGGCGCTGCGCGCCAAGATCCCCGCCACGGCCTTCTACATCGCCCAGCGCGTCGAGATGGACGACCGTGTCAAGGAGATGCTGTCGATCGCCACGAACCGCGGCATCCCGGTGCTCGAGGTCACGCGCCAGGAGCTCGACCGCATGGCCGGGTTCGACGGCGTGCACCAGGGCGTCGCGATCAAGGTGCCGCCCTACGAGTACGGCCACCCGCAGGACCTGCTCGAAGAGGTCATCGACTCGGGGGAGACCCCGCTCTTCGTGGCGCTCGACGGTGTCACCGACCCGCGTAACCTCGGCGCGATCATGCGCTCGGCCGCCGCCTTCGGCAGCCAGGGCGTCATTGTTCCCCAGCGCCGCTCGGCGGGCGTCAACTCGGCCGCGTGGAAGACCAGCGCCGGCGCGGCCGCGCGCATCCCGGTCGTCATCGCGCCGAACCTGACGACCACGCTCAAGGAGTTCAAGAAGCAGGGCGTCTTCGTGCTCGGCCTCGATGGCGGCGGCGACATCGAGCTGCCGTCGCTGCAGCTCGCCGACCGCCCGGTCGTCATCGTCGTCGGGTCGGAGGGCAAGGGGCTCTCGCGTCTGGTGACCGAGACGTGCGACCAGGTCGTCTCGATCCCGATCTCGTCGGCGACCGAGTCGCTCAACGCCGGTATCGCGGCATCCGTCGCGCTCTACCAGGTCGCCACGATCCGCGCCGCGCAGGAATGATCGGCGGGCGTCGTCGGGCTGTGACCGGGCGATGACCTTCCTGTAAATTCCGCTCGGTCGACGCCTGACGACCCGGCGCGATTCCGATCGAACGGGTAGTTTCGAACCGTGAGCGAGAACGACAAGACCTCCGGCTCCCGCACGATCGCTGCGACCCACCCGCTGGCGCTTGCGCCGGTGGCGTCGCCTCCGGCGACGGTGGACGGTTTCGTGCGCGAGTTCCTGCTGAACCTCAACATGGAACGCGGTGTCGCGTTGTCGTCGGCGACCGAGACCGACACGTACATGGCACTCGCTGCCACCGTGCGCGACTATCTCGTCGCGCGGTGGCTCGAGGACCAGCGGCGTCAGCGCGAGGACCAGCGCAAGGCCGTCTGCTACCTGTCGGCGGAGTATCTCCTCGGGCGTCAGCTCGACAACAACCTGCTCGCCTCGGGGTTGACCGAGATCGCGACCGAGGCGCTGGCCGCATGCGGCATCGACATCGACACGATGCGCGCTCACGAGGTCGAGCCGGGCCTCGGCAACGGCGGCCTCGGGCGCCTCGCTGCATGCTTCGTCGACTCGCTCGCCACCCTCAGTGTTCCGAGCATCGGGTACGGCATCCGATACGAGTACGGCATCTTCCGCCAGGTCTTCCGGGGCGGCGAGCAGATCGAGAAGCCGGATGCCTGGCTCGCGCTCGGTTCGCCGTGGGAGTTCCGTCACCCCGAATCGGCGCAGACCGTCTCGTTCGCCGGCCACACCGAGACCTACGACGACGACGGCGTCATCCGCAGCCGGTGGGTGCCGGCCTGGAGCGTGCGCGCCGTGCCCTACAACTACATGGTGCCCGGCTACCAGAACGGGCGGGTGAACACCCTCCGTCTGTGGAGCGCCGAAGCCACGAAGGCCTTCGACCTGCGCACCTTCAACAGCGGCGACTACGTCGAGGCGGTGCGCGCGCAGACGTTCGCGGAGAACATCTCGAAGGTGCTGTACCCCGAGGACTCCACGCCGCAGGGCAAGGAGCTGCGCCTTCAGCAGCAGTACTTCTTCGTCGCGGCATCCATCGCCGACTACATGACGAAGGTGCTGCCCGAAGACTTCGATCTCGAGGATCTTCCTGAGCGCGTGATCTTCCAGCTGAACGACACCCACCCCGTCATCGCCGTTCCCGAGATGATGCGCGTGCTGGTCGACGAGCGGAAGCTCGACTGGGATGCCGCCTGGGCCATCACCCAGAAGTGCTTCGCCTACACGTGTCACACCCTGCTGCCCGAGGCGCTCGAGGTCTGGTCGGTCGATCTGCTCGGTCGCCTGCTGCCGCGGCACCTCGAGATCATCTACCGCATCAACGACGAGTTCCTGCTCCGCGTGCGCGAGCGGTTCGGCGACGACGAGCAGCGCCTGCGCGACATGTCCATCGTCTCCGAGCAGCGGGCCGTGCGCATGGCCTACCTCGCGACGGTCGCCGGGTCGAAGGTCAACGGTGTCGCCGAACTCCACTCGCAGCTGCTGCGCGAGAAGGTGCTGCACCAGTTCGACGAGATGATGCCCGAGAAGTTCACGAACGTCACGAACGGCGTGACCCCGCGACGGTTCATGCGTCTGGCGAACCCCGACCTGTCCGAGCTCATCACCGCCGCGCTCGGCACCGGCTGGCTCACCGACCTCGAGCGGCTGCGCGAACTCGAGTCGTACGCCGAGGATCCCGATTTCCGTGCGGCCTTCGCCAGCGTCAAGGCCGCGAACAAGCGGCGCCTGAACGACGTGCTGATGAAGCGCGACGGCTTCGAGATCGCCGACGACCACCTGCTCGACGTCATGGTCAAGCGACTGCACGAGTACAAGCGTCAGACGCTCAAGCTGCTCCACATCGTCACGCTCTACGAGCGGGTCGTGTCGGGCCGGGTGGCGGCGTCCGACCTGCAGCCGCGCACTTTCATCTTCGGTGCCAAGGCAGCTCCCGGCTACGCGATGGCCAAGCGGGTCATCCACCTCATCAACGCCGTCGGATCTGTCGTGAACAACGACCCGCGCCTCGAGGGGCGCCTCAAGGTCGTCTTCCCGCCGAACTACAACGTCACGCTCGCGGAGCGGGTCATCCCTGCCGCCGACCTGTCCGAGCAGATCTCGCTCGCAGGCAAGGAGGCTTCGGGCACGGGCAACATGAAGTTCGCCCTGAACGGCGCGCTCACCATCGGCACCGATGACGGCGCAAACGTGGAGATCCGCGAGCTCGTCGGTGACGACAACTTCTTCCTGTTCGGCATGAGCGAGCCCGAGGTCGAGGAGCTCTGGGCCGCGGGCTACCGTCCGGGAGAGTTCGCCCAGGCTGACGATGAACTGCGCCGGGCGCTGGATCTCATCGGATCCGGTGCGTTCTCGGACGGCGACCGCTCGACCTTCGAGCCCGTCGTGTCGAACCTGATGTACGACGACCGCTTCATGGTGCTGGCCGATTACACGTCGTACATCGCAGCCCAGGAGCGGGTGGATGCCGCGTACGCCGACCGCGATGCCTGGACCCGCTCGGCCATCCTGAACGTCGCTCGAACAGGCTTCTTCTCGTCGGATCGGTCGATCCGCGACTACATCGACCGCATCTGGCACACGCAGCCCGCTCGCTGATCGGCCACACCCGCGGGCCGGGGCCCGCGCACGACACCCAACGGAGGAAGAAGTCATGGCACGCATCGCCGTCATCGGAGGAACCGGCTACGCCGGCAGCCACATCGTCGAGGAGGCCGTCTCGCGCGGCCACACCGTCGTCTCCGTCGCCCGCAAGGTTCCCGCCGAGCGCATCGAGGGCGCGACGTACCTCGAGGGCACCCTGCTGGACGTGCCCGCCCTCGTCGGCCAGCTCGACGGCGTGGACGTCGTCGTCTCGGCTGTCGCCCCGCGCGGCGACATGCAGGGGCAGGTGCGCCCGAACACCGCGTTGCTGGTCGAAAGCCTTCCCGAGAACGTGCGCGTCGGCGTCGTCGGCGGTGCGGGCGGCAGCCTCGTCGCCCCGGGCGGTCCGCGCCTGATCGACAGTGGCTTCCCCGAGGAGTTCAAGGACGAGGCGCTCGAGGCCATCGGCATCCTCGAAGATCTGCAGGCCGACGAAAGCGGTCGCGACTGGTTCTTCATCCACCCGGCGGGCGGCTTCGGGTCGTTCAACCCGGGCGAGCGCACGGGACGCTACCGCGACGGCGGCGATGTGCTCGTCACCGACGAGAACGGCGACTCGTTCATCTCGGGTGCAGACTTCGCCATCGCGGTCGTCGACGAGATCGAGAACCCGAAGCACGTCCGCGAGCGCTTCACCGTCGGCTACTGAGCGGCGGCGCGGCCTCGTTCGTCAGACGAGGTCGCGCCAGTCGACCTCAGCCTCGTCGTCGTCGACCGGGACGGAGTCGGTGACGATCGGAACCGACATCGTCTCGGTCGGCGGACCCATCACGGTCGCCTCGTCGCGCCGGTGACGGAGCACGTTCTCGACATACGACGACAGCACCTCGGCCAGGGGCACCGACCGCCCCTCCGTCTGCGAGAGGTACCAGCGGTGCTCGAGCACCTGGTGGAACAGCTCGGCCGGCTCGAGCTTCGCGCGCAGGTCCCACGGCACCGAGAGCACGACGGGCTCGAACACTCGGGTGAGCCACTCGTGCGCGACCATCTCCTCGTTCGACCCGAGGCGTGAGACGCGCGCGCTGAACTCGTCGAGGTCGTTGAGCAGACGGCGGGCCTGGTTCTCCTCGACGTCCAGTCCCGTCAGCCGGAGCAGTCGACGCTGGTGGTGGCCGGCGTCGACGACCTTCGGCTGGATCGAGACGCGCGTGCCGTCGGCGGCGGCGTCGATCGACATCTCGCCGATGTCGAACCCGAGCGAGTTGAGCTTCTGGACGCGCTCGGTGATGCGCCACGACTCGTTCGCCGAGAACGTCTCCTGGTCGGTGAGGGCCGCCCACAGCGAGTGGTACGACGACATGATGCCGTCGGCGATCGCGATGGCGTCCACGCCGCCCTCAAGACGGCCGCCGGCCTCGAGGTCCATGATCTCGCCGGCGATGTTCGTGCGTGCGATGTCGAGATCGTGCATCCGCTGACCGCGCGTGAGGCCGCGCTCGTGCAGTTCGCCCGTCTCGGCGTCGACGAGGTACGCGGCGAAGGCGCCGGCGTCGCGGCGGAACAGCGTGTTCGACAGCGAGACGTCGCCCCAGAAGAAGCCGACGTTGTGCAGGCGCACGAGCAGCACCGCGAGGGCGTCCACGAGACGGGTCGCCGTGTCGGGGCGCAGCACCTGGGTGAACAGGGCGCGATAGGGGAGGGAGAACTTCAGGTGTGCCGTCACGAGGGCCGCGGGCAGTTCCTCGCCGTCCGCGTCGCGACGCCCGTCGATGACCGCCACCCGCTCGACGCAGGGCACGTCGAGGCGCTGCAGCGAGCCGAGCATCTCGTACTCGCGCCGGGCCATCGCCGCCGTCGTCTCCTTGATCGCCACGACCCGTCCGGACAGGTTCGCGAAGCGCACGAGGTGGCGCGAGATGCCCTTGGGCAGGTAGACGATGTCGGGCGTCGACCAGTCGGCGAGGGTCGTCGACCAGGGAAGGGCGAGCAGGCCCGGGTCGACGCTGCTGGCGGTGATCGAGAGCGAGGCGGTCACGGATTCTCCGATCGGATGTGAGGCGCAAAGACTGCGGCGCGGGCGACCAGAGGCCACCCGCGCCGCAGCGTACGAAGATACCGGATCAGGCCGAGGCGATGGCCTTGTCGGTCAGGCGCTCGCCGGTCTCGCCGTCGAACACGTGGACGTGTCCGGGGACGGGAGCCAGGACGACCTTGTCGCCCGCGTTCGGGTGACGGCGGCCGTCGACGCGCGCGACGATGTCGGTGCGCTTGCCGTTGATGTCGGTGTGGCCGTAGAGGTAGCCGTCAGCGCCGAGCTCCTCGACCAGGTCGACGTCGACCGTCAGGCCCTGGCCGTCCTCGGGGTTGACGATGATGTCCTCGGGGCGGATGCCGATGGTGACGGTCGAGCCGTGCGCCTTGCCGAGCGTGTCGGCCTCGACCGGGGCGACCTTGGTGCCGAACTGCACGCCGCCCTCGGCGAGCGAGGCGGTGAACAGGTTCATGGCGGGCGAGCCGATGAAGCCGGCGACGAAGACGTTGTTCGGCTTCTCGTACAGGTCGCGCGGGGTGCCGACCTGCTGCAGGATGCCGTCCTTGAGGACCGCGATGCGGTCGCCCATGGTGAGGGCCTCGGTCTGGTCGTGGGTGACGTACACCGTGGTGACGCCGAGGCTGCGCTGCAGCGAAGCGATCTGCGTACGGGTCTGGACGCGGAGCTTGGCGTCGAGGTTCGACAGCGGCTCGTCCATGAGGAACACCTGGGGCTTGCGGACGATGGCGCGGCCCATCGCGACACGCTGACGCTGACCACCCGAGAGAGCCTTCGGCTTGCGGGTCAGGTACTCCTCGAGGTCGAGGAGCTTGGCTGCCTCGAGCACGCGCTGGGCGCGCTCTTCCTTGCCGACGCCGGCGATCTTGAGCGCGAAGCCCATGTTCTCAGCGACCGTCATGTGCGGGTACAGCGCGTAGTTCTGGAAGACCATCGCGATGTCGCGGTCCTTCGGGGGAACGTCGGTGACGTCGCGCTCACCGATGCGGATGCTGCCCGAGTTGACCTCTTCGAGGCCGGCGAGCATGCGCAGCGAGGTGGACTTTCCGCAACCCGAGGGGCCGACCAGGACGAGGAACTCGCCGTCGCCCACTTCGAGGTTGAGCTTGTCGACCGCGGGGCGCGTGCCACCGGGGTACAGACGGGTTGCGTTGTCGAAAGTGACAGTCGCCATCGTTTCTTCTCCTTCACCGGCAGGTACGTGCCGGACGATCCGTTGTGAATGGAACGGGGTCGCCCCCGTACGCCCCTCATCGGGCGCGCTCTCAGTATGGCACGTGCGCGGGCGTGCGAGAGACATGGAGATCGGGCCGGTGCTCTGGGCTTTCCCAGGCTGGCTGATTACCATCGAGTGACTCGTGAAGCCCGTCGCGAGTGCCACCGCTCGGCCCTCATCCTTCTTCTGTTCCCCGAGGTTCCATGTCTTCTGACGACACTCCTGACGCACCTGAAACGCCGGCAGTCACCGACCGTCGCGAGGCGGTGCGTGAGAAGGCGCTCCAGGTTCACACCCGGCAGTCGCGTGCGCGCATCGCACGCCGCTCGGGTCTGGGAGTGCTTGCTGTCGGAGTCGTGGCCGCCGCAGCCGTGGCCGTCACCATGACCGTCTCGAGCGCCGGAAGCCAGCCGCAGCTCGAGCCCGCGACCGCCTCGGGTGACGGATTCGTCGTCGCCGATGTGGTCAACACCTCGGTATCGACCGACATCGCCGCCGAGACCGATGCGTCCGCGCCGGCGGAGTCCGCCCCAGATGCCGCGGCTGCGCCGCCCGCCGAGGGCCTTCCTGCTCCGACGTCCTCCACGGCCCCGCCCGTCGAGATCCGGGTCTACGTCGACTACCTCTCCGCCGGTGCTCGCGAGTGGCAGGTCGCCAACGCCCAGCAGCTCACCTCCTGGGTCGACGACGGTGCCGTCACTCTCAGCTACTACCCGGTGGCGATGCTGACGGCGAAGTCGAACGGAACGAAGTACTCGCTCCGCGCGGCCAGTGCGGCAGCGTGCGTTGCCACGAACGCGCCCGACGCCTTCTTCGCGTTCAACAACGAGCTGCTCACGCGTCAGCCCGAGGTCGACACCGACGGCTACTCCGACACCGAGCTCGCGAACATGGCGCAGGCCTCCGGCGTCGACTCGACCCGCGTCGTCCGCGACTGCATCGAGTCGGGCTCCTACGCCGCCTGGGCGAAGTCGGCGACAGAGCGCGCCGTCGCCGGCATCCCCGACACGAACGGCCTGTCGCTCACCGGGACCCCGATGGTGCTCGTCAACGGCAAGCAGTACATCGGCGACCTGAGCGACCCGGCCGAGTTCTCGCAGTTCGTGCTGACGACCGCGAGCGACGCGTACTACAAGTCCGCTCCCACCCCGACCCCGACGCCGACGCCCACCGAGGCGCCCGCGTCCTGACAGGGCGCCGTCGAGGCCGCAGGCGTTTCTGCGCTGCCCGCGTCCGTCGATAGACTGGACGTCCTGCCGACTTGGCGCAATTGGTAGCGCACCGTACTTGTAATACGGGGGTTACGGGTTCGAGTCCCGTAGTCGGCTCAGTAGCCCTCGAGATCGGGGTCCCAGTTGTCCACCTCGATCGGGGTCATCGGCTGTGGACGATCGGCGGGACGCCGATAGGGGTAGTGCGGATGCATCCGGAGCAGGGTGGCACCGGTCGAGAAGTCCGGTTCGTCGCCGTACCAGGGGGCGGGCTCGGACATCACCGCGATGCCGGGACCGAGGATCAGGTCGACACTGGTGTTCGCGGAGTCGCCACTGGCGACGGGAATCGTCACCCGCTCGGTGTGCGACAGGTTCGCGAGGGCGACGCTGAGGCGCAGCAACACGTCGGCGACGTCGTCCGTGGTGAGGACGACGCCTGTTCCATAGTGGATTCGACGCACCCGCCAATTGTCCCCGGTCGGAGAAAGCACGCAAGGCGGCTTGCGTGATCGGGCGCACGCGGCGCATCCTTCGCCCCCTCGGCGCAGTCTCCCGACGGGCGGCGGTGGAGGTACCTTGTGGATCAGCCGCTCGCGACGCTCAAGCGCCAGAGGCCCCTGGTCCGGGGTGAGACCGGACCCTGCTCGAGAGGGAGAAGCATGGGACATCTGATCTACGGTGTCGCACCGGCCGTCAACGTCGATGACTGGGCGCTGCAGCATCTGCGTGCGGTGATCGTCACCAAGCTCCGTCGCGACGAGAGCTTCGTCTTCACGTGGGGCAGCGAGCCCGACACGCACGGCGACGATGCCGCGGAGGGGCAGGAAGGTCAGTACGGGAGCGTCTGGATCTCCCGCGCCTCGTCGCTGTATTTCAGCTTCGCCGAAGCGCCGACGGGGACGCTCAACCGGCGGTGGCTCGTGCTCCTCAATGAGGCGGCCAACAGCGCGGCGGGGTTGCGGCTGGTTCCTGAGCCGACCGGCGACTGACCCGTCAGGTCGCCCGGCTCGCGATGAAGTCGGCGGACTTGGACTGCAGGAACGAGCAGAGGGCGGACACCATCGCCAGCTCCGCCGACAGCTCGAAGGCACGGCCGGCGTCGAGCTTCACGTCCTGCTCGCGGGCTTCGAACGTGATCGCCCAGCGGGTCGAACCGACGGGCTCGGGCTGCAGGTAGGTCACGGTGCCGGCATTGACCAGGTCGAGGCCGATGAGGCCCGTGTCATAGCCGTCGGTGCCGTCCTGCGGCATCACCCGCAGCCGCTCGCTGATCGGGTATCCGAGTTCGGCGAACTCAGCCAGCCAGGCCTCCAACGTCTCTTTCGTGCGAAACGGCATGCGCTCCTCCAATGGCACCCGGCAAGACGCCTGTCGTGTCGCCGGCGCTCATTATCGCCTGGACCGACGACCGTTCCCGACTCCTCCGTGGTCAGCGTGCGCGAGGGCGCTCGCCGATACCGAAACGGGATCGTTGTACCGCCGGCCGGCGGTCGATCATCCGCCGATACGCTCCCCGTAGAGCTCGACACCGCCGCTGTGCAAGGGTGCCGCCCGCGGCGCCGGCTCCGGTACCACGTACAGTCCGGTGGGGGAGCTCGCGACGGTCGTGAGCGCGGTGAGCCATTCCCGGCTGAGCTGGGGCTCGCGGCCGCCGTGGAACTTGAACTCGAGGTCGGCACCCGGGTGGATCCACACAGCACGCCGCCCGCCGCCCACGCTCGGGTCGTCCTTCCAGGTGAAGAAGAACGACTCGCTCCGCCGGAGCTTCGCCCCGACGACCTGCTGCAGGTGAGCGAGCGTGCGATCCTCGATCTCGACCTTGGCGTTTCCGTTTCCGTAGATGAAGCGGCCCATGCTGTCCTCCACACGTGCACAGGGCGACGGCCGCTCCGATGAGGGGAGGGAGCGAGGAGGCCGTCGCGTTTTTCACGCTTGCTTGCTCATAACGGTCCTCGTCGCACGAGCGGTCGTCAAGGGCGCTGCGCGTAACGGCTCACGCCGCGAGATCTCAGATGATGTCGATCGCTCCGCCGAAATCGTCGTTCCACGACGTGAGGTCGTCGGTCTCGGCTGTCGGGCCGGGCTCAGGCGCGCGGCGGGGGTAGTCGGGATGCAACTGCAGCCAGCCGACGGCATCCTCGAAATCCGGCTCCGGGATGTCGATGGCCGCGGGCCGGGACAGAATGTGGATGCCCGTCCCGATGACGAGATCGACCTGCGCGGGCTCCTCCGACCCCGGCTCGATCGCGAGGACCGTGACGACTTCACTTCCCGATGTGGCGGCCACGCTCGCCGTCAGCGCGAGCAGCGCGCGAGCGACGGCATCGCTGGTGATGAAGGTCTCGCCCCCGTACTTGACGTAACGCATCGTGACGCACGATGCCACGGCGGGCGATGGTGCGGGACGGGGTTGCCAACTCGTCAGCGGCGGGCTATTCGTGCGCGCGCTCGCCGCGGCGCGTCACGGCGTTGCGCCAGACGACGGTGTTGAGCTCGCCGGCCGGGCTCATCCAGTGCACGACCACGACGCGATCGTTCCACCCGTGCGCGATGGCTGCGACCCGTTCGGCGGGCTTGTGCGGCCACGACACCCACGCCCACACCGCAGGCCGGTCCGCCGGCCACTCGAGCGGGCGTGGCCCGTAGGCCTGCATCGGGATCGTGCACGGCGGGATGCGCATGAGGACGCGTTCGGTGCGTTCGTCGACCCGTCGATCGATCGCATCGGCGTAACGCTTGTTCGTGCCCACGGGCCGGGTCTCCTCTCCCGGCCAGAGACTGACATGGCCCGACGACATCCCGACGTGGTCTGGCTCTCCGCGACGCGACCAAGCGGAGCCGGCCGGACGGGCGACGTCAGTGCTTGCGGATGTTGACGAGCTGCCAACCCTCGGGCACCTTGGCGAACAACGCCTCCCGGTCGTCGGCCTCGATGTCGCGCAAGCCGTCGCGGCGCTGATAGGTCGCGGTCGCCTTGAGCTCGCTGCTGCCCTTGATCATCTGCACCGGCGCGGACACGAGGTCGAAGCCCTCCGGGGCGGCAGCCTGTGCCTGATCCCGGATCTCCTCGAGCGAGTGACCTGCGAGTTCGACGGTGGTGTTCTCGACGCGACGAATGGTGCCCACGTACATGGGAACCAGCCTAGGCTGCGCGTCAGCCGCCGCCGATCGCATCGGCCCGGTCGTGCAGCGCCGCGTCGTGGCCGACGCGGCTGCGCGGAGGGGGTTCCGGGGTGAGGTAGAGGCCGCCGCCGGAGTTGGCGACGGTGGTGAGGGCCTCGAGCCAGTCCCGGTTCAGCTGCGGCGGGCGATGCCCGTGGTACTTGAACACCAGGTCGGCGTTCTGATGGATCCAGACGGACCGGCGCCCGTCGCCGATGCTCACGTCGTCGCGCCAGGTGAAGAAGAAGCGCTCGTTGCGACGGAGCTTCGACCCGATGACCTGTTGCAGGTGCGCGAGAGCACGGTCCTCGATCTCGACCTTCGTGTTGCCGTTGCCGTAGATGAATCGCCCCATGATGGCTCCCGAAGAGGAACGATTCGCGAGTCGGCCGCCGCACTGAGGGGGGATATGCGGCGTGTGGACCGCGCCCGCGAATCGTTCCCCGTTCTCCTCATCCACGGTCTCGGTTCGTCCCACCAGCGTCAAGAGGGGGCGCGTGCAGCCCGCACGGTTCGTGGCGCGGTGCCTCCTGATGCACTATTGACCGAGTGACCGATCAGAATCGACCCCCGGCGCTGCCGCTTGGTGCGGCGATCGCCGCAACAGTGTTGGTCGGCGTCCTCACCGCCGTTCAAGCTCGTATCAACGGTGCGCTCGGCGCGGCGATCGGTGATGGGTTCGTCGCGGCGTTCATCTCGTTCGGAAGCGGTCTGGTGCTGATCCTCGTGGTCACCCTGCTCGCGCCCACCGGCCGGCAAGGACTCCGACGGCTCGTCGCGGGCGCGGGGCGCAGCATTCCCGTCTGGATGCTGCTGGGCGGGCTCGCGGGCGCTGTGACGGTCGCCACCCAGGGGCTCACCGTCGCCACGATCGGGGTCGCGCTCTTCACGGTCGGGCTCGTGGCGGGGCAGACGGCAGGTGGCCTGGTGCTCGACCGCGTCGGGTATGGACCGGCCGGCGTCGTCGCCGTGACCGTTCCCCGGCTGGCGGGCGGTCTGCTGGCGATCGTCGGCGTCGTGCTGTGCGCTCTCGGCCAGCGCGGCGAGCCCGTCGCCTGGTGGATGCTGGCGCTGCCGCTCGTCGCGGGAGCCGGCATCGCCTGGCAGCAGGCCACCAACGGCCGGCTCCGGCAGGAGCTCGGCAGCCCGCTGTCGACGACGGTGGTGAACTTCGCGGGAGGATCGATCGCGCTCGGCATCGCAGCGGCGGTGAGTGTGACGGTCAACGGGATGCCGGGGGCGCTGCAGGCCGAGCCCTGGATGTACCTCGGCGGTGCGACGGGCGTGGTCTACATCGTGATCTCGGCGGCGTTGGTCAAGCGCACCGGGGTGCTGCTCCTCGGCCTCGGATCCGTCGTCGGACTCCTCGCCGCCTCGATCGTCCTCGACGCGATCGCTCCGCCCCCGTCCGGACCGTCGCTGCTGGCTGCGACCACGGCCGCCGCGGTCGCCTTCGTCGGCGTCATCATCGCCGTCGTTCCCTGGCGGCGCCGCGTCCGCTGAGAGTCTCAGCGGTGTGCGGCGTAGTGCTCCGCGAGTCGTGAGAGTCCTTCATCGATCGAGACGGTCGGCGCCCACCGCAAGTCGCGCCGGATCTCCGTCTGATCGAACCAGTGCGCGGTCGACAGCTGCTCGGCGAGGAATCGCGTCATCGGCGGCTCGTCGGCGCCGGGACGCACGTCCCAGACCTTCTCCACGGCGGCTCCTGCCGCACGGGCGACGGCAGCCGGCAGGCGCAGCTTCGGCTCGGGGGCTCCCGCTGCGCGGCAGATGCCCGCCATCAGGTCGCCCACGGATCGCGGTTCGCCGTTGGTGAGCACGTAAGCGCGACCGCCGACGGCGTCCGCTCGCTCCAGCGCGGCCACGATGCCCGACGCGGCGTTGTCGACGTATGTGGTGTCGATGAGGGCCGTGCCCCCGTTCAGGAGCGGCAGCGTGCGCCGTCGAGCGCGAGCCACGATGCGCTCGATGAGCTGCGGGTCGCCCGGGCCCCACACCAGATGCGGCCTCACGGCGACGACGCGCATCGCCTCGGAGTCGCGTCCGAGTGCGATCAGCTCGGCCTCGGCCTTCGTTCGCGCGTACTCGCCGCGCGCGCGAACGGGGTCGGCGGGATCGGCCCCGGCGCCCGCGAGAGCGGAGCCGGCGTGAGCGACGGAGGGGGAGGAGACCTGCACGAAGCGCGACACTCCCGCCGCTGCGGCGGCATCGAGGAGGGTCGTCGTACCCCCGACGTTGACGTCGTGGAACTCGCGTCTGTCACCGGCGAGCGACACTTTCGCGGCGAGGTGGACGACGGCATCCGCGCCCGCCACGGCATCCGCCACGGTGGTCGCATCGGTGACCGATCCCCGGATGTCGTGCGCTCCGGTGACGCCGGACGGGCGGCGCTGTAAGGTGCGCACCTCGTGCCCGGCGGAGAGCAGGTCCGCGACGACAGCGCGACCGAGAAAACCGGATGCCCCGGTGGCCAGGACGATCACGGTGCGCTCGGCTTCTCGCCGGCGAGCGCGCGCTCGGCCCACGCCGCCAGGCGCGACCGGTCGATCTTGGAGTTGTGCCGGATGTCGGTGGGCAGGGCCGGCACGACGAGCACGGCAGCGATCGCGGAGTCGGATGCCGCACGGATGCGCTCGGCCAGTGCCGACGGGGCGAGGCCGGGCCGGCGCGCCCCGGGCGTCGTCTCGACGACGGCGACGCACACCTGGCGGCCCCGGGGCCCGACACCCACGACGGCCGCGCGGCGGACGCCCTCGACCCTCTCGATCTGCTGTTCGGGACCGACCGGGGTCACGGGCCCGTCGCTCGTGACGACGACATGGGGGAGCCGCCCCTCGACCCAGAGCCGACCCTCGGCGTCGAAGTGACCGACGTCTCCGGTGCGATGCCAGCGGCCGGGGTGGGAGCCCGTACCTCGCACCGCCTCGCGATCGGTCGCCCACAGGCGGTGGTAGCCGCGCTTGAGGTGGGGCGCCGAGATCACGATCTCGCCCGTGACATGCGGTGTGTCTGAGAGGTCGCCGGTTGCATGGCCATCGGCGTCGAGGCCGGAGATGCGGACCGTGCCCGTGCCGATCGGCGTGCCCACGCAGACGCCGGCGTCGGGCGCCGACTGCGTTCGCTCGAGCTCGTCGAGGGTGACGTCGGTGACGAGCAGGCACTCGGTCATGCCGTACGGCGTGTGAGCTTCGGCCTCGGGCATGAGCTCGTGCGCCTGGCGCAGAAGGCCGATGCTCACGGGCGCGCCGGTCGAAAGGAACGTGCGCACCTGCGCGAGCGCTGCGCGATCGTCGGTTGTGAGCGCATCGGCCGTCGCACAGACATTCGCTACGGCCGCGGGAGAGAGGAACACGATGCGCGCACGGGAGGCGCGGACCGCTTCGGCGACCGCGGTCGCCGTGAGCGTGCGCGGCGCTGAGACATCCATGCGCGGCGTCGCCGATCGCGTGCCGAGCGCAGGACCCAGCAGGGCGAAGGGGGCGAAGCCCGTCACCAGCCCGACATCGGGGGTGACGTCGAAGTGCGATCCGAGGGTGTCGCGGAGCGCGGCGAGCTGCGCGTGGGTGTACACGACACCCTTGGCGGGGCCGGTGGAGCCGGAGGTGAAGAGGATCGCCGCTTCGTCGTCGGCAGACGGCGGCGCCGGCACCGCGCCGCGAGAACCCGAGGTGGCGATCTCGGCGAGCGACGCCTCGACGCCGAGCGCACGGGCTGCCGGGGCGGGCAGATTCGGAGCCGAGATGCGCCGGCCCGGCCACCCGAGTGCGCGTGCGGCCGCGAGGCCGGCCTGCTCGCCGATGACGAAGGCGGGCTCGGTGCCGCGGACGGCGCGAGAGAGCCCGCGGATTCCCAGCCCCCGGTCGGCGACCACCACGACGGCGCCGATGCGCAGGCACGCGTAGAGCACGGCGGTCAGCGTCGGACCGGGCTGCACGAGCAGCGAGACCCGGTCACCGCGTCGGATTCCGAACGCCGCGAACCCCGCGGCGAGGTGATCCACACGCTGCGCGAGCTCGCGCCAGCTGACGTCCAGCGGCTCCCCGCCGACGCGTCGGGTGAGATCGACCACGGCGGTGTCGTCGTCATCGCTGCGGTCGAAGAGTCGCTGCCAGATCGGGACGAACGCGCGAGCGTCGTCGTCCGCATCCTTCTCGTCGGCGGGGATGCGGCGCTCACCCGCGTCACGGGCGTCAGTCGCGTCACCGGAGGACAGGCCGTTGTCGTCGAGCCAGTCGAGCACGACGTCCGCGTACGGGCGCTCCTCCGCGAGCATGTGTCCGGCACCTTCGAAGCGGTGCACGTCGGCGTGCGGAAGGCGGCGCGCGAGGTCGTCGAGATGGTGCTCGCCGAACACCGGGTCGCGCGGCCCGCGCAGCAGCAGGGCGGGCACCGTCAGGTCGACGAGGCCGCCTGCGAGCTCGTCGAGGGCGGGAGTGCTCGGATGCTCGGGCGTGGCGGGGATGTCGGCGACGAATGCGCCGATGCCGCGCCGCAGTCCGCTCGACGCGTACGGCGCCCGGTAAGCGGCACGCACCTCGGGAGCGAGCGGAGGATCGGCCAGCGCGAGGGTCGTGTCGAGGAACGCGGTCGTCTTGACCGTCGTAGTGGCCAGCAGCGATCGGGCTCCCGCGACGCGCAGGGCCGAGGGCAGCGGCATCCCAGCGGGGTGATGCACCGCGGTGTTGAGAACGGCGACGGCGTCGACGCGGTCGCGATGGCGCACGGCCCATCCCAGCGAGATCGGGCCTCCCCAGTCGTGGCCGAGGGTGACGAGCGTGCCGGTGATGCCGAGTTCATCGATCAGCGCACCGAGGTCGTCGATGCGCTGCGGCAGGCCCCGCGTCAGTGTCGTGCGCTCGGAGTAGCCCATCTCGAGCTGATCGACGGCGACGATGCGCCACGCCGGTCCGCCGGCACGTGCGCGCTGCAGAGACGCCGCGACGAGGGTGCGCCACAGATACGACCAGGTCGGGTTGCCGTGCACCGCGACGATCGTCCCGACCGGGGTGATGCCCTCTCGCTCGAGCAGCGGAGCGGTGTCGAGCAGGTGCCAGCGTCGCTGCGATCCGGCGTCGGCGCCGACACCGGCCACGACGCGGGTCGTCGAGACGCCGCCCTCGATTCCGGGGAGCTCCCGCGGCACCACCGGGGTCACCAGGCGAGCTCCAGCATGCTGGTGTTCAGCCCGGAGCCGACACCCATGAGCAGCACGCGATCGCCGCGCTGCAGCGTCGCCTTCTCCGCATCCAGGGTGATGGGGATGGACGCCGGTCCCACGTTGCCCAGTTGGGGATACGTGACCGGAACGCGGCGGCGATCGAGGCCGACGGCCTTGACGATCGCGTTGGTGTGCACCGATGAGACCTGGTGCGTGATGTAACGGTCGATGCCGGACCACGAGAAGGTCGATTGCGCTTCTTTCCAGGCGTCGACGACGAGCGCCAGACCGCCCTTGAGGAGAGCCTTCGCATCGGTGAACATTCCGTCGACGCTCCCGACGCACAGCTCGTGGAACTGCGTGGCCGCGCGGGTCACGCCGCCGACGATGCGATGTCCGCCGGGGTTCTCGCTCGCACGCCCCAGCACGGCGGCGGCGGCGCCCGAGCCGAGGGTGAGCGAGGCGAACTCGCTCATGAACCCGTCGCGGTCGAGGCCGCCGCGATTGAGTCGCTCGACCGTGTTGACCTGGATCTCATCGGCGTCCTCGCCGTTGACGATGATCGCGTAGTCGATCTGGCCCGATTGGATCATTCCCGACGCGAGGCTCATGCCGTTGATGAAGCCGAGACAAGCGTTGGCGACGTCGAAGTTGATGGCCGAGGTGGGCAGCCCGAGCCCGTGATGAAGTCGCACCGCGACGGAGGGCTCGAGATGCTTCCGCGACACCGAGGTGTTGATGAGCAGGCCGATCTGGTCGGGACGCACGCCCGCCTCGTCGAGCGCCCGGCGCCCCGCCTGGATCGTCGCGTCGTCGGAGGACTCGCCCGCAGCCCAGTTGCGTCGCTCGTTCACGCCCGCGACCCGGCGCAGAAGGCCCGGCTTGAGTTTGAGCTGCCGCAGCACGTCCGACAATCGGTCCTCGATCGCGTCGGAAGAGGTGACGCGGGAGGGGAGGACACTCGCGACCGAAAGGAGGGCGACGTCGTCGTAACGAGTGGTGGCGTTTCCGTGCAATGCGACTCCCGCGGTGTCTCCGGTGGCCAGCGGCTTCTGCCTCCGACCCGCGCTCGAGGCGCATCCGGGCATCCGTCGATTTTACGTCTCGACGCATGCGGTCGGCTGCATGCGGAACGCTGTGCTACCGGGAAGCGCTCGTCGGGATGCCCGGCATGCGAAGGGCGCGCGGATGTCGGAGCGTGCGTTGGAAGGCTCGGATCAGGTCGACGGTGACGTCGAGCTCGAGGGCCATCGCATCCACGTGACCGTCGTGGATGCTCTCGGCGCGCGCGTAGTCGTCGACCGACACCAGCGTCCGTGCCGCCCATTCGTCGGCCCGCGTCTCTTGCCGTTCGGCGTGGTGCGGGTCGCGAAGCGGCACGTCGCCGTAGACGGCGTGGGCGCACTCGTGTGCCAGGACCGACCGGTGGAGGCGACGGGCCATTCCCGGCCGGAGCCGGACGATCCGAAGCCCGTGCTCGTACTCGCCGCGGTCGGGAGGCAGATCGACGATGGTCACGCGTACGCCGAGAAGATCGAGTGTGTCGAGAAGCTCGTCATCCGTCACCGTCGTCCCCTCCGCGGTCGTCGTGTGGCGCTTTGGCCACCGCCCGCTCAGTATCGCGTGAGGGTCCGACATCGATGCGGGGGACGGAAGCCGCGTCGAGGGCCCGGCCAGGCTGCTGTCCCGGCACGTCGACGACCTGGGTGATGGGGACGCCGACCGCGCGGCACACCGCGTCGAGTTGGTCGAGCGTGAAGACCTTCTTCGCGGCGAGCACCCGCGACAGCTGCGAGGACGACATGCCGGCTCGCGCGGCGATGTCCGACTGACGCAGTCCGCGGCGGGCGATCTCAATGGAGAGCAGGTGCGCGACATGACGACTGAGCGGGCCGGGTTCCGGGGTCTTTCCTGAGGGCACGTGCCAAGTCTGGCGGAGTCGTCGCCATCGTGTCCGCCCGTCCGGAGCGGCGTGTCATCCGCGACCGTCGTCCCCGCCGAGGTCGTCCTGCGGCGCTTTGGCCACCGCGCGCTCGGTGCGGCGCGCCGGTCCGACATCGATGGGTGCGATGCGGTCGGTTCGGTGGGCGTGCCGCGCCTGCTCGCCGGGCATCACGACGACCTGCGCGATGGGGATGCCGACGGCGCGGCACACCGCGTCGAGTTGGTCGAGCGTGAAGACCTTCTTCACGGCGAGGACGCGCGACAGCTGCGAGGCCGACATGCCCGCCTGTGCGGCGACGTCTGTCTGCCGCAGTCCGCGGCGGGCGATCTCGGCGGCGAGCAGATTCGCGACATGGTGGCTGAGCGGGCCGGGTTCCGGCGTTCTTCCTGTGGGCACGTGCCAAGTTTGGCGGAACCATTGCCATGTGGCAAGCGTGTCAATAGTGTTGCCATATGGCAGACGGCTTGCTAAGCGCTCGAGTGGCCCGGTCCATCCGCGCGGTCCTCGCGGATGAGCGGTTGACGCAGGAATGGCTGGCTGAGGCGAGCGGCATCCCGATGCGAACGCTCGCACGCCGCCTGCATGTCCGGCGCCCGTCGGCCATGTCGATCGAGGAGCTGGCACGGATCTCGGCGGCCCTCGATGTCGACATGTCCGACCTGCTCGATGACAGTCGCCTGAGAACACGGCGGGTGCGGTCAGGCGGGCCGCCGCCCACCTGACGCGTTCAGGGCATCGGGCTGAGGAAGTCCTCGGCGTCGATCGTCTTGCGTCGGCCCGAGTCCCGGTCTGCGGGCTTGCCGCCCACATAGAGCCACCCGAGCAGTTCCTCGCGCTTACCGAGCTTGTGCGCCTTCGCGACGGCTTTGGAGCGCGTCGCGCCCCCGGTGCGCCAGAACACGCCCCAGCCCGCCTCGTCGAGCAGCAGGCTCAGCATGTGCGCGACGCCGGACGCCACGGCCTCCTGCTCCCACCGCGGGACCTTGCTCTTCTTGCGGTAGCTGGCGACGACCGCGATGAGCAGCGGTGCGCGCATCGGCTTCGTCGAGACACCGCGCTTGCCCTCGGCCTTGTTCAGCGCGCGGCCCAGCCGCGTGCGCCCGTCGCCTCTGATCTCGATGAGCCGCCACGGGCGCAGCGAGGAGTGGTCGGCGACACGCCCCGCGGCCGAGACCAGCCGCGCGAGCTCCTCGTGCGAGGGTGCCTCGTCGGTGACCTTCGACCACGACCGGCGTGCGCCGGCGGCCTCGAAGGCTCCGGTCACTTCTCCTGCTCGGGGGTGAACGACAGCGACAGCGAGTTCATGCAGTAGCGGTCGCCGGTGGGCGTGCCGAAACCATCGGGGAACACGTGGCCCAGGTGCGAACCGCAGTTCGCGCAGCGCACCTCCGTGCGCACCATCCCGTGCGAACGGTCCTCGATGAGCTCGACCGCCTCGGGACGCACCGACTCGTAGAAGCTCGGCCACCCGCAGTGCGAGTCGAACTTCGTGCCGCTCTGGAACAGCTCGGCGCCGCAGGCGGCGCAGGTGTACAGGCCCGCGCGGCTCTCGTCGAGCAGCTCGCCGGTCCACGCGCGTTCGGTGCCGGCCTGCCGCAGCACCGCGTACTGCTCGGGGGTGAGCTCCTCGCGCCACTGCTCGTCGGTCTTGTTCACGGAATAGGTCATGTCTGCTCCTTCGCCTCGTCCTATTCAACTCGACGTTGGGGGTCGATGTTCCCGGAGAATGTCCTCATGTCCGACGAGTTCGCCGCCGTGATCGAGCGTTACCGGCGTTTCGCCGCAGACGAGGCTCCGGGCCGCTCCGAGCTGTACGCCGACTGGGCGTGGCGCGTCGTCGAGGATCCGGCCCTGCAGGAGGTGCTCTCGCGCCTTCCCGCGAACCGCCGCCAGCCGCCGCTCGTGTTCGCGGTGTGCCGGCTGCTCGGGTCGGGCGACGTCGATGCCCCAACATGGGCCGCTTGGGTGCTGGCGCATGCCGAGGCTGTGGTCTCGGAGAGCCTCGCGCGCTCGGTGCAGACGAACGAGCCCCTGCGCTGCGCGGCACTCCTCCCGACGCTCTCGCGGGTGACCGGCCCGATCGCGCTGCTGGAGGTCGGGGCGAGCGCGGGGCTGTGCCTGTATCCCGACCGCTACTCGTATCGATATGTCGGCGTAGACGGAGGCGAGGTGCGGCTGGATCCGGTGACCGGCGTCTCGGACGTCGAGCTCGTCAGCGCGGTTGCGGGGGAGCGGATGCCGCAGGTGCGGCATCCCGACATCGTCTGGCGTGCCGGCATCGACCTCGCCCCGCTCGACGTGCGCGACCCTCGCGACGTCGACTGGCTGGCTCGGCTGGTCTGGCCCGGCGAGAACGGACGGGCCGATCGGATCCGCGCGGCCGCGGCGGTCGCGGCATCCGACCCGCCCCTCCTGTTCGCCGGAGACGCTCTCGACCTTCTGCCGGAGGCCGCGGCTCTCGCGCCGGCGGGGGCGACGCTGGTGATCACCACTCCCGGCGTCCTCGTCCACATTCCGCGTGAGCGTCGTTCGCGGGTGATCGAGCGCGCCCGCGATCTCGGGCGATGGCTGACGATCGACGACCCGGCGACCCACGACGCGTGGTCGGGTGAGCCGAGCGACTGGCGGGGTGGCTTCGCCGTGGCGCTCGATGGCGAGATCGACGCGGCAGCCGACCCGCTCGGGCGGTGGTGGGAGTGGCGTCCCGGATCCGAGCGACCGCGGTCGTAACGTGGAGGAGTGGCACTCTCCGATCGCGACCGCTCGATCCTCGACTTCGAGGCGCGTTGGGGTGCCCACAGCGGCGCGAAAGAAGAGGCCGTGCGCGCCGAGCTCTCGTTGAGCCCGGCGCGGTACTACCAGCTGCTGGGGCGCATCATCGACTCGCCTGATGCGGTTTCGCACGACCCCATGCTGGTGCACCGGCTGCGGCGCATGCGCGCGGCTGCGGAGCGTTCGCGCGCCGAACGCGCGGCCATGTGACGCGGAGCTTGGCCAGATAGCATTCCTCCGTGCCGACAACGACATACCCGAAAGACCGTTTCGACGAGCTCCCTGCCGACACCACCCGAGTCGGCGCCCACCGGGCGGAGAACCCCCGGCTCCGTGCCGGCGTCGTTCTGGCCTGGGCCGCGGGCGCGGTTCTCGTCCTGGTCGCGGTGGGCATCGTCGGCACGATGATCGTCACCGGGCGGATCGCGCTCTTCCCGGCGGAACCGACCGCCACGGCTGTGGTCCAAGCCCCCGTGGAAGCCGATCCGGTGGTCGACACGTCCTATCCGGTGCTGATCCTCAACGCCACCTCCGAGCGCGGCCTGGCGACCGCCCTCCGCGACACCGTCGTCGGCGCCGGGTGGAACTCGGATGTCGTCGACGCGGGTGACGCCAGCACTCATGACTTCGCGACGACCACGATCTTCTACGTCAATGCGGAGGACGAGGGCGCTGCGCGAGGTCTCGCCCAGGTCATCGGGGGTGCGGACGTGGAGATGAGCGAGGCCTACGCGGGCCCCGACGCGGCCGACGGCAACCCCAGCAAGCAGCTGACCGTGGTGGTCGGCGAGGACCGGGCGGGCGGCTCTTCCGAGGGTGAATGAGGGGGCGTGTTTCACGCTCGTGAAATTCTCGATGCGGCCGTGTCAACAGTGACCGGAAGCGCCGGGTCAGGCGGAGCGCCCTGCATACGATGACGCTGTCGCACAGCATCAGGAGATTCGCATGACACAGGGCACCGTCAAGTGGTTCAACGCCGAGAAGGGCTTCGGCTTCATCACCGTGAACGAGGGGCAGGACGTCTTCGTCCACTACTCCAACATCGAGATGAGCGGCTTCCGCGTGCTCGAGGAAGGGCAGGCGGTCGAGTTCACCGTGGGGACGGGGCAGAAGGGTCCGCAAGCGGAATCGGTGCGCGTCGTCGCCTGAATCGCACCACTCGCACAGAGCGCGCCGCCATCGCGGCGCGCTCTGTCGTTTCCCGGTCCGGTCGCCGACGGGGCGGCTTGCACTCCCCATGGGCGAGTGCCAGAATGGCTTTAGCACTCACGTTCATCGAGTGCTAAAGACTGTTCTCCACCGTCCGGGAGGGACGACACACACATGGCAAAGATCATCGCTTTCGACGAGGAGGCCCGCCGTGGCCTCGAGCGCGGCCTGAACACGCTGGCCGACGCCGTCAAGGTGACGCTCGGCCCGCGCGGTCGCAACGTCGTGCTCGAAAAGAAGTGGGGCGCCCCCACCATCACGAACGATGGCGTCTCGATCGCCAAGGAGATCGAGCTCGACGACCCGTACGAGAAGATCGGTGCGGAGCTCGTCAAGGAGGTCGCCAAGAAGACCGACGACGTCGCCGGTGACGGAACGACCACCGCGACGGTCCTCGCTCAGGCGCTCGTTCGCGAAGGCCTGCGCAACGTCGCAGCCGGCGCGGACCCCATCTCGCTCAAGAAGGGCATCGAGAAGGCCGTCAAGGCCATCACCGACCAGCTCCTCGCCGACGCGAAGGAGGTCGAGTCGAAGGAGCAGATCGCTGCCACCGCTTCGATCTCGGCCGCTGACGCCTCGATCGGCGAGCTGATCGCCGAGGCGATCGACAAGGTCGGCAAGGAAGGCGTCGTCACCGTCGAGGAGTCGAACACCTTCGGCACCGAGCTCGAGCTCACCGAGGGCATGCGCTTCGACAAGGGCTACATCAACCCTTACTTCGTCACGGACCCGGAGCGCCAGGAGGCTGTCTTCGAAGACCCGTACATCCTCATCGCGAACCAGAAGATCTCGAACATCAAGGACCTTCTGCCCATCGTCGACAAGGTGATCCAGGAGGGCAAGGAACTCCTCATCATCGCGGAGGACGTCGAGGGCGAGGCTCTCGCGACGCTGGTGCTCAACAAGATCCGCGGCATCTTCAAGTCGGCTGCCGTCAAGGCCCCCGGCTTCGGCGACCGCCGCAAGGCTCAGCTGCAGGACATCGCGATCCTCACCGGCGGCCAGGTCATCACCGAAGAGGTCGGCCTCAAGCTCGAGAACGCCACCGTCGACCTGCTCGGCCGTGCGCGCAAGGTCATCATCACCAAGGACGAGACCACGATCGTCGAGGGCGCCGGTGACTCGGCTCAGCTCGAGGGTCGCGTGACCCAGATCCGCCGCGAGATCGACAACACCGACAGCGACTACGACCGCGAGAAGCTCCAGGAGCGCCTCGCGAAGCTCGCCGGTGGCGTCGCCGTCATCAAGGCCGGAGCTGCGACCGAGGTCGAGCTCAAGGAGCGCAAGCACCGCATCGAGGACGCTGTCCGCAACGCCAAGGCAGCTGTGGAAGAGGGTGTCGTCGCCGGTGGTGGTGTCGCGCTCATCCAGGCCGGCAAGAACGCGTTCAACGGTCTCGAGCTCTCGGGCGACGAGGCGACCGGCGCGAACATCGTCAAGGTCGCGATCGAGGCTCCGCTGAAGCAGATCGCTCTGAACGCCGGCCTCGAGCCGGGCGTCGTCGCCAACAAGGTCGCCGAGCTCGAGATCGGTCACGGCCTCAACGCCGCGACCGGCGAGTACGGCAACCTCTTCGAGCAGGGCATCATCGACCCCGCCAAGGTGACGCGCTCGGCGCTGCAGAACGCCGCGTCGATCGCCGGCCTGTTCCTCACGACCGAGGCGGTCGTGGCGGACAAGCCGGAGAAGAACCCGGCTCCCGCGGGCGACCCCACGGGTGGCATGGACTTCTGATCCATCGCAGACAGAACGGCCCCTCCTTCGGGAGGGGCCGTTCTGCGTTTCGGGCGGGTCAGCGAAAGAGGCCGGCGGCCGCAGCCTCGGCGTGCAGATACTGCTGGCCCGCGGCATCCAACGCCGATCCGATGTCGCCGAGCGCCGCTTCGACTTCGCGCTGGGCGGCGCGCCAGCGCTCGACGACCGCCTGGAACGCGAGTGCGGCGCTTCCGGTCCACGACCCCTGCAGCTGTGTCAGCTGCGCCATCATGGCGCCGGTGTCGCTCTCGATGCGCCCCGAGGTGGCTCGGATGGCGGCGGTGGCACTCGCCACGGCGTCGCTGTCGATGGAGAAGATGGCCATGTCGCTCCTTGCGTCGTGCGGTGGGATGCCGACACGCTAGGGCCCCTCCCACCGCCTGCGGTCGCAGGCCGGGCGGACGGGGGAGAGAGCGACGCTGGGCGCTGCCGGGGGAGGAGCCGCGCCCCTCATCCCGCTCAGCGCTCGTCGCGCAGACGCGGCAGCGGCTGGGTCTCGATCCAGAGGTGCTCGGCGGCCTCGCGGCGATCGGCCAGGGGGAATGCGACGCGGAACGTCGCGCCGCCGCCGGGCGTAGCCTGGACATCGATCGAGCCGTGCAGCGCCTCGACGATCGACGCGACGATCGACAGGCCGAGGCCGGACCCGCCGGTCTCGCGCGTGCGCGACGTGTCGGCGCGCCAGAACCGCTGGAAGATCTTCTCGCGCAGCGGTTCCGGGATGCCTTCGCCGTGATCGATCACCGAGATCCATCCCATGCGGGCGTCACGGTCCAGGCCCACGGCGATCTCGATCGGAGTGCCCTCGGGGCTGTAGCGCCGGGCGTTGCCGATGAGGTTCGCTACGACCTGGCGGATGCGGTTCTCGTCGCCGAGCACGACGGGGACGAGCGGCGGCTCGGCCGGCTGCAGCAGAGGCTTCGTGTCGGCGGCCGCGGCGGACGAGGTGCTCGCCGACGCGGCATCCGCCTTCCGCGACGTCGAACCCGACTCCGATCCCGAGCGGGCGCCGCGGTCGTCCTTCGGACGTCGCCGCAGGCGGGCGAGCGTCTGGCCCGTGCGATTGCGGGCGCCGCCGGAGCGCTTGGCCGTCGCCCCGGCCCCGGTGTCCGTCGGCAGATCCACGGTCAACGTCTCATCGGAGTACTCGATCACCGACACCTGGCGCTCGGGAGCTGCGGCTCGCGTGTCGAGCGCCGCATCACGGGCGATCGGACGCAGGTCGACGGGGGTGATGACCAGGTCTCGGCGTTCGTCGAGGCGCGCGAGGGCCAGGAGGTCCTCGACGAGGCCGCTCATCCGGACGGCCTCCTTCTCGATCCGCTCCATCGACTGCGCGGTGTGCTCGGCGTCGGTGATCGCACCCATGCGGTACAGCTCCGCATATCCGCGGACCGTCACCAGCGGCGTGCGCAGCTCGTGGCTGGCGTCGCCGATGAACCGCCGCATCTGCTGGACCGTGGCGTCGCGCTGGGCCAGGGCGGTGTCGATGCGGTCGAGCATCGCGTTGATGGCGATCTTCAGCCGGCCGACCTCGGTGCCGGGAGAGATGTCGCCCATGCGCTGGCTCAGGTCGCCGGCCGCGATCGTCATCGCCGTCTCCTCGACCTGGCTGAGGCTGCGGAAGGTGAGGGTCACGAGCCAGCGGGTGCCGAGAGCACCGGCCACGAGGATGAGGGCGGCGATCACGGTGTAGATGCTGATGAAGTTCGCGACGGTCTGCGTCACCGAGGTCAGCGGCAGCGCGACGAGCTGCGTGTAGCTCTCTCGCGATCCCTCAGGCTGGAGGATGTCGACGCTCGCGTGGAAGGTCCCGTTCCCCTGGCGGGCGGGGAGCTCGAACGGCTCCGTTCCCTTGACGAGCGTTCGATCGAGAGGGAACGAGGCGGGAAGATCGGGGCGGATCGACTCGGGCCCGCCCGCCACCGACAGCAGCTCGCCCTCAGCGCTGTAGATCGCCACGACGAAGGTGGTCGGCGCCGGGGACTCCTTCGCCTCGAAGAGGGCGATTCCGTCTTCGACGGAGACATCCATCACCGTGCTCGCCAGGTCAGTCGGGGCCAACGACCGCAGGCTGCCGTCGAGAGCCGCAACCTGAGCGTTGCGGAGGAAGATCATCGTTCCCACGCCCGCCGCGATCAGCCCCATCGCCAGCAGGGTGACGATGACGCCCGTGACTTTCGTGCGCAGGCTGATGCCGCGCCACCATCGGGTGACGCCGTCGTTCGCGGAATCGCTCAGGCGTCTGCGCTCCCGCGGATCACGCCGACTTGTCGGCCTTGAGCATGTAGCCGAAGCCGCGCTTGGTCTGGATCAGCGGCTCGGAGGAGTGCGGGTCGATCTTGCGGCGGAGGTACGAGATGTAGCTCTCGACGATGCCGGCGTCGCCGTTGAAGTCGTACTCCCACACGTGATCGAGGATTTGCGCCTTGCTCAGCACGCGGTTGGGGTTGAGCATCAGGTAGCGCAGCAGCTTGAACTCCGTCGGCGACAGGTCGATCGAGACGTCCCCGACCTGCACATCGTGCGTGTCCTGGTCCATCGTCAGCTCGCCGGCGCGGATGATCGACTCCTCGTCGGCCTGCATCGTGCGGCGGAGGATGGCCTGGATGCGGGCGACGATCTCGTCGAGGCTGAAGGGCTTCGTGACGTAGTCGTCGCCGCCGGCGTTGAGTCCCTCGATCTTGTCCTCGGTCTCGTCCTTCGCGGTGAGGAAGAGGATCGGCGCGGTGTAGCCCGCGCCCCGCAGGCGCTTGGTGACGCTGAAGCCGTTCATGTCGGGCAGCATCACGTCGAGCACGATCAGGTCGGGCTCCTCCTCGAGCACCGCCGAGATCGTCTGCGCTCCGTTGCCCACGGCGCGGACCTGGTATCCGGCGAACTTCAGCCCGGTGATCAGCAGGTCACGGATGTTCGGTTCGTCGTCCACGACGAGAATGCGCGGTGCTGTCATAGGCCCATACTGGCACCGGATCCCATCGGTTTGCTGGATATCGCGCCGCAGCGGGTCGACCTGGTAAGGGTCGCGAGAGGATGGAGGCATGCCGCGTCCGATCGATTCCGACCGTCTCGCATTCCACCGGCTCGTGTTCGCACGTCGTCGCTCGGGATGGTGGACCCCGCTCGCGGTGGGCGCCCTCGGCATCGTCCTCTACCTCGTCATGGTGATCGTGGTCGCGCTCGCCGCCCTGCTCATCGCGTTGTCGAGCGATGACGCGGCACGCGCGCTCAACGACGTCCTGCGCGATGGCGGAGCGCTGGATGTCGGCGACCCGCTGTCACTGCTTCTCGGCCTCGGCGCGATCGCGCTGCTGCTGCCCGCGTACCTGCTCGCGTCGCTCATCGTCAACGGTCGTCGCCTCGGGTTCGCCTCCGCCGTCTTCGGGCGGTTGCGCTGGCGCTGGCTGCTCGTCTGCGTCGCGCTCGCCGTGGCTATGGCGGTCGTCGTCACGGTCGTCACGGCGCTGCTCCCGGCCGAGGAGGGCGCAGCCGCACTGACGCCGCCGGCGGGCGCGACCCTGTGGCTGAGCCTGCTCGTGGTCGTCCTCGTCGTTCCGGTCCAGGCCGCGGCCGAGGAGTACGTCTTCCGCGGCTACCTGATGCAGGCGATCGGGCGGTGGCTGCGGCATCCGCTGTTCGCCATCCTGCTTCCCGTTCCCCTCTTCGTCATCGGGCACCTCTACGACCCCGTCGGTCAGGCACCCGTCGCGCTCTTCGCGATCGCCGCGGGCTGGCTCACGTGGCGCACGGGCGGACTCGAGGCCGCGATCGCGGTGCACATCGTCAACAACCTGCTGGCCTTCGCGACCGGAATCGCTGCGGGAGCCGACCCGACGGCGGCGGATGTCGGCTGGGTGAGCTTCGCCACCTCGACGTTGCTGCTCGGGGGCTACTGCCTCGCCGTCGAGTACGTGCTGCGGCGCCGCCCGATCGTGCGGACCTACGCCCTTCCGCGCACACCGCTGCCGGCGCCGATCCCCATGCCGACGCCGACGGCGACCGTGCCGCTTCCGGGCGAGCCGACGCCCGAGCTCACGAAGCCCTGACGCGGCCGGCGTGCGGCGACCGGCTCAGGCCGCTTCGAGCTTCTCGGCGTCGAGGATCGTGTAGCTGTACCCCTGCTCGGCGAGGAAGCGCTGCCGGTTCTGCGCAAAGTCCTGGTCGACGGTGTCGCGAGCGATGAGCGTGTAGAAGCTCGCGGTGTGACCGTTGGACTTCGGACGAAGCAGGCGTCCGAGCCGCTGGGCCTCCTCTTGGCGGGATCCGAACGACCCCGAGACCTGGATCGCGACGGAGGCGTCGGGCAGGTCGATCGAGAAGTTCGCGACCTTCGAGACGATGAGCACGGGGATCTCTCCCGTGCGGAACGCCTCGTACAGCTCCTCGCGCTCGTCGACGGGTGTCGACCCCGTGATCTTCGGTGCCCCGAGCGCGTCGGAGAGCACGTCGATCTGATCGAGGTACTGCCCGATGACGAGGATCTGCTCGCCCGCGTGCTTCGCGACGAGGTCGCGGACGACGCCGATCTTCGCGTGCGCGGTGGCCGCCAGGCGGTACCGCTCGTCGTCGGCCGACGCGGCGTACTCGAGGCGATCGGACGCCGGGAGGTCGACGCGCACTTCGTAGCAGACCGCGGGGGAGATGAAGCCCTGGGCCTCGATCTCCTTCCAGGGGGCGTCGAAGCGCTTGGGGCCGATGAGGCTGAACACATCACCCTCGCGGCCGTCCTCACGCACGAGGGTGGCGGTGAGGCCGAGGCGGCGTCGCGCCTGCAGATCGGCGGTCAGCTTGAACACCGGCGCGGGAAGGAGGTGCACCTCGTCGTACACGACGAGACCCCAGTCGAGGGCGTCGAGGAGCGCGAGGTGGGCGTACTCGCCCTTACGCTTCGCGGTGAGGATCTGGTAGGTCGCGATCGTGACCGGCTTGACCTCTTTCGACTGACCGGAGTACTCGCCGATCTCCTCCGGCGTCAGGCTCGTGCGCTTGAGCAGCTCGTTGCGCCACTGCCGCGCGCTGACGGTGTTGGTCACGAGGATGAGCGTGGTGGTCTTCGTGTCGGCCATCGCCGCGGCCCCGACGAGCGTCTTGCCCGCGCCGCAGGGGAGCACCACCACACCCGAGCCGCCTTCGGTGAAGATGTCGACCGCCTTGCGCTGGTAGGGGCGCAGGCTCCAGCCGTCTTCGTGCAGCTCGATCTCGTGGGGTGTGCCGGGGGTGAAGCCGGCGAGATCCTCCGCCGGCCAGCCGATCTTCAGCAGCTCCTGCTTGATCTGGCCGCGGGCCCAGGCGTCGATGACGTACGTCTCGGGCGTGGGGTGCCCCAGCAGCAGGGGCTGGATCCGCTTGTTGCGGGTGACCTCGGCCAGCACGGCCGCGTCGTTCGAACGCAGCACGAGCGTGCCCTCCTCGTCGCGTTCGATGACGAGGCGTCCGTACCGGGTGACCGTCTCGCGGATGTCGGTCGACACCGACGGCGGCACCGGGAAGCGCGACCACCGATCGAGCGTCGCGAGCATGTCGTCGGCGTCGTGCCCCGCGGCGCGGGCGTTCCACAGGCCCAGCCGCGTGATGCGGTAGGTGTGGATGTGCTCCGGGGCGCGTTCGAGTTCGGCGAAGATCGCGAGCTCGTGCCGCGCGTCCTCCGCGCTCGGGTGGGCGACCTCTAGCAGCACGGTGCGGTCGCTCTGGACGATCAGGGGGCCATCAGCCATAACGAGCAATCGTACCGGTGCTGAACGGGCATCGGCCTGCGCGGCGAGCGGCGACCGAGCTCAGGTCAGACGCGCCGAGACGATGCTCGACACCGGCAGGGTGCGCTCGACATCCGATGCGCGGTCGCGGCCGCGGAGACGACCGCCTCCGAGGCCGGTCGCCTCGAGCACGAAGTCGCGCGTCGTGCCGTCCGGCAGCCGCACGCTCACCTCGATCACCGCCCGCGCCTTGACGGCCTGCTCGAGCTCGCGCCCCAGCCACGCGGCATCCGCGTCGTCGGAGGAGTGAGCGCGGCGCATACGCTCGACGAGTGGCGCATACGACGCGTCGTCGGCACCCGCCGCCGTTCCCGGTGAGGAATCGGTCAGGCGGGCGCGGTCGAGGATGCGCACCCGTCCGTCCGCGTCGACCGCGGCGACGGGATAGCGGGCGTCGCTCAGCATCCAGAAGACGGCGTCCACCGAGCTGCGGCTGATGAGCCGGTCACCGTCGCGGATGAGACCGAGCGGGCGCAACGCCTGGTCGACCGCGAGCGTGTCGAGAGCAGTCGGCTCGGATGCGGTGACCTGGGTACGGCCGGTCGCATCGGTCCCCACGCGCAGGCGCCCGTGGCGCTGCGCCGCGCGCTCGAGCTCGTACGCCAGCGGCTGCGGCAGGCCGGTCAGCGAGATCGCGGTGAGGAATTCGGCGAGGGATGCCGGATCCTCTCCGGCCGCGAGCGCCGCTCCGATCGATTCGGCGGAGAACCGGTAGGTCGATGCCTGCGCGCGCGATTCGCGTCGCGCCGCCCGGCGCAGCCGCGCATCGATCGCGGGTTCGAGGGGTCCCGGGGCGATCGCGGTGAGGTCGTTCTGGAGGAAGATGCGGTCGACCTCGCCGGGCAGGTGCGCCTGCAGGGTCTCCCGGTCGACGTCGCCGCCGTCCGCCATCGCCGTCGCCCATGCTGCCGGTCGGCCCGAGGCGTCGATGATCGCCCAGAGCCGCCACTGCGCCGCGAGGCGGCCGGCCCGAGCCGGCCACTGAGGATCGAGCGGGTAGGCGAGGTGCCATTCGGCCGGCGGCCGCCAACCGCCGTTCTCCGTGCGCAACGCGGCGGGGAGGGCGTCGCGGAGGTGTGACGCGGTCTCGACCCAACGATCGACCGATCCGCGCAGGAGCCACGCGCTCCCGTCCGTCGTGACCCGCCATTCCCGGTCCACCGCTCTCAGCAGCCCGGCGTCGAGACCGATGCCGATCACGAGGTCGACCGTCGCGGCATCCGCCACGGCTCCCGCATCGACCAGCCGGCGGCGATCGCCGGCGCCCAGAGTTCCGGCGCCGGTGCGTCCGAGGGGTGACGGCTGTGTCAGCGAGAGAACGTCGGCGAGCGACGAGAGCGCGGTGAAGGCTCGTTCGGCCAGCTGCGCGTCATCCTCCGCGGCAGCTCCCGCGGTCGCCGGATCCGGGGTCTCGGGTCGCGAGAGGTCGCGCCATGCGGCCGCCGCGCCGGCGTAGGGCAGGCCCTCGGGGGAGACGAGCCCGAGGTGCAGCAGCTCGTCGCGTGCCGTGCCCGGGGGCACCGGCTCGTCCGAGGCGACGGCCTGATCCATGGCGTCGACGAGCGGCCGAGACAGCAGCGGGGCGGCCTTCGCCACCGCCGTGGGGTCGAGCAGCGCTTCGGCGGCGTCGAAGAAGTCGGCCCACGCGGCATCGATCGAGACGCGGCGTCGACGCAGGAGTGCCGTCAGGACGTCGTCGTCGACCGTGGCGAGCCAGCTCGCGAGGGCACGGGCGTCGACAGGAGACACGTCACCGGCCCTTGTTGGCCCGGCTCCGTCGGATGAAGGTCATGATGAGCACCGTCAGCAGCAGGGCGAACGCGATCGGCGGGGCGATCCACACGATCGCGCTGACCGTCGGCCACACCCCCGAGCCGAAGTCCGCCTGCTCCATGCCGGTCGCGGTGCCGATGATGATCGCGAAGAAGCAGACGATCGCCAGGATCAGCAGTCCCAGCGACATGAACGCGAGGATGCGGTCTATACGGCGGACCGGAAGGTCGTCGCCCGTGCTGCGCGTGCTCATCCGCATCAGCGTAGCGCTTCGCGGCGGTGCCGTAGGCTGGTTGCCGGGGCTCAAACGGTCCCGGCATTCCGTTCTGCCCGCGAAACGCGGTCCGTGACAGCGAGGTACGCACATGCCCACCGGCAAGGTCAGGTTCTACGACGACGAGAAGGGGTTCGGCTTCATCTCCTCCGATGACGGCCAGGACGTCTTCCTGCACGCCACGGCACTCCCGGCGGGCACCGAGTCGCTCAAGCCCGGCACGCGCCTGGAGTTCGGCGTCGCCGATGGCAAGCGCGGCCTGCAGGCCCTGGCCGTTCGCGTGCTCGAGGCTCCCGTCAGCCTGAGCAAGCGCAACCGCAAGCCCGCGGACGACATGGCGATCATCGTCGAGGACCTCGTCAAGCTCCTCGACGGCATCGGTGCCGACCTCCGTCGCGGCCGGTACCCCAGCTCGGGTCACGGCAAGAAGATCGCCGCGGTGCTGCGCAAGGTCGCCGATGACCTCGACGCCTGACTCTCCTGACGCCTCGACGTCGCACGAGCCCGGCTCCGCCGAGCCCGTCGCCGAAGTGACCGCCGTCTCCGAGGATGCTCCGGCAACCGAGGACGCTGTGCCGACCGATCCGGTGACCGTCGACGAGCGTCTGCTCGCCGCGCACGATCTGGCCCTGGCGGCGCTCGCCGAGATCACCCCTGCCTCGACGGTCGGCGACCCGGTCGACTACGTGGTCGAGGCCGACGGTGTGGTCTCGCTGCGTTTCGCGAACCGTCTCGCCGGGTACCCCGGGTGGCTCTGGACCGTCAGTGTCGCGGTGGTCGAGGACGCCGAGCCGACGGTTCTCGAAGTCGAACTGCTCCCCGCCGCCGGTGCCCTCCTGGCCCCCGAGTGGGTGCCCTGGGCCGTGCGGCTCGCCGAGTATCAGGCTGCCCAGGCCGCTGCCGACGAGGACGACTCCGACGACGATCTCGATGATGATGACGCGGTCGACCTCGACGATGCCGACGACATCGACGATGACGATGACGATGCGGACGACGACGACTTCGCCGACGGCAGCACGGCCGTCACCCACGCGGGCGACGTCGACGGGGTCGACATCGACGCCCTCGACGCCGGGGCGGCAGACGACGAATCAGACGAGGACTCCGAGGACTCCGAGGACGACGAGGATGACGAGTCCGACGAGTCCGATGAGGATGACGAGTCCGACGACGACGAGGATGACGAGTCCGACCACGACGAATCGCCCTGGGAGCGCTGACCGCTCTCGCCCAGAACGACAGAAGGGATGCCGCGCGGTGCGGCATCCCTTCTGTCGTCTCAGCGGTGCGCCGCCGTCAGAGACGGTCGATCGTGTAGTCGATGCATTTGATGAGCTGGCGCACGTCGTCGGGCTCGATCGAGACGAACGTGGCGATGCGCAGCTGGTTGCGGCCGAGCTTGCGGTAGGGCTCGGTGTCGACGATGCCGTTGCCGCGCAGGCTCTTGGCGACGGCGGCGGCGTCGACGGTCTCATCGAAGTCGATCGTGACCACGACGGGGGAGCGGTCGGCGGGATCGGCGACGAAGGGCGTCGCGTGCTCCGAAGCCTCGGCCCAGTCGTACAGTGCGGACGATGATTCCGCAGTGCGGTCGGCGGCCCACTGCAGGCCACCGTTGCTGTGGATCCACTCGAGCTGCTTGTCGAGCAGGTACAGCGTCGCGACGGCGGGCGTGTTCAGCGTCTGGTTGAGCCGCGAGTTGTCGAGCGCGTTCTTCAGGCTCAAGAACTCGGGGATGTAGCGACCCGAGGCGGCGACTCGCTCGATCCGCTCGATCGCCGCGGGCGAGACCGCGGCGAACCAGATGCCCCCGTCGGAGCCGAGGTTCTTCTGCGGGGCGAAGTAGTAGACGTCGCACTGCGAGACCGAGAAGTCGATGCCGCCGGCCGCGCTCGTGGCGTCGATGACCGTCAGCGCGCCCTCGTCGCCGGCGACGCGGCGCACGGGAGTGGCGACACCCGTCGAGGTCTCGTTGTGAGGCCAGGCGTAGACGTCGACGCCCTCGACGGGCTCCGCCGTGATGCTCGAACCGGGCTCGGCCTTGCGGATGTCGGGCGCCTGCAGCCAGGGCGCGGATGCGGCCGCACCGAACTTGCCGCCGAACTCGCCGAAGACGAGGTTCTGGCTGCGGTTCTCGATGAGGCCGAATGCTGCGGCATCCCAGAAGGCGGTCGATCCGCCGTTGCCGAGGATGATCTCGTAGCCGTTCGGCAGTCGCAGCAGGTCGGAGAGACCGGAGCGGACCTGGCCGACGAGGCTCTTCACCGGCGACTGACGGTGCGACGTGCCGAGCAGGATCGAGCCGGGACCCGACAGGGCGGCGACCTGCTCGGGGCGGATCTTGGCGGGACCGCAGCCGAAGCGGCCGTCGCGAGGAAGGATGTCTCGGGGCAGGGTGACGTGCGCCATGAGCCGATTCTAGAGGCGGTGTCTGGGCCCGCCGTGCCATGAGCATGAGGTAAGGGCAGCCTCGCATGTCCTCGCCAGCGGATAGGCTGGGGTTCTTCCGACCACGCGCACGACAAGGGCTGTGATGACCGATCTCATCGACACGACAGAGATGTATCTGCGTACCATCCTCGAGCTCGAGGAAGAGGCGATCGTCCCTCTGCGTGCGCGCATCTCGGAGCGTCTCGGGCACTCCGGCCCCACCGTCTCGCAGACGGTCGGCCGCATGGAGCGCGACGGCCTGGTCGTCGTCTCGGAAGACCGCTCGCTCGAGCTGACCGACAGCGGACGACAGAAGGCCGTCGACGTCATGCGCAAGCACCGCCTCGCCGAGCGCCTGCTCAGCGACGTGATCGGCCTGGACTGGGCCTACGTCCACGAAGAGGCGTGCCGCTGGGAGCACGTGATGAGCGAGCTCGTCGAGCGCCGCCTCATCGAGCTGCTCGGTCACCCCACCGAATCGCCGTACGGCAACCCGATCCCCGGCCTCGATCAGCTCGGCGATGTGCCTGCTCGCACGTTCGATGACGGCGTGGTCGGCCTCGTCCGCGTCCTCAACGAGACTGGGGGCCCGATCGAGGGCACCGTGCGCCGCCTCGCCGAGCCGGCCCAGGTCGATCCTGAACTGCTGCAGCAGCTGCGGGCCGCGGGTGTCGTCCCCGGTCGCGACGGCACCTTCCAGTTCTCCGAGGGCTACGTCCTCGTGCAGATGGATGGCGTCGACGAGGGGCTCGAGCTCCCCGTCGAGGTCGCCTCGCACATCTTCCTCACGCGCCGCGACTGAGGTCCCTGCCGGCTCGCGGCACGATCCGCCCCGCGCAGACGTCGATCCAGTCCGCGTCGCGTCGACCCTGAGCGTCGGGTGGGGATGGGGGCGACAGCGTGACTTATTCGTTACCTTCCGGTAGCCTCGAGAAGTCTTCAGGCGAGAAGCCCGCCCGAGACCGCTGCATGGATTGCCTCTTCGGCTCGTCGTCCACGCGGTGACACCCGAATGTCGCGTGGACCTACACGCGCAGTATCGACGAGCCAGCGCAGACCATCGCGCAGAGGCGCCGGAGGACTGATTTGGCTGAAAACAACGATTCGTCGGTAGACGTACCCGAGGTCGACGCGACGAATCCCGACCGCTCTGGTCGCGCCCTGCGTGGCCGCCGCTTCCCGACAGCAAAGAAGCAATCACGGGACGTCGCGACCATTGAGAACCGCGCCACCCGCCGCAGCCGACGTCGGGTCCACCCCGTCCGCAGCACCTTCACGGTCGCTGCCGTGGTGGGTCTCGTGGCGACCGTCGCCATCCCGGCCTTCGCCGCCGTGCGCGGTACGTCGGCCGATGCGATGACGCTGCAGCAGGTGGCCGCCGACAATGCGCAGTCGATCGTCGTCGCGTCCGAGGTGGGCCCCGCTTCCCTCGACCGCAGCGGGTTCACGGCGACCACACCCGAAGAGATCCAGAAGAAGAAGGACGAGGAGGCCGCCGCGAAGGCAGCCGCCGAGGCTCTCGCCAACCGCATCTCCGCGAGCAGCTCGACCGCATCCTCGACGTCGTACAGCCAGTCGATTCCGCTCGTCGCGCCGGGTTCCGGTCTCGTGCGTCGTCCTCTGATGTCGTTCAACAACTTCGGCACCCCGTACGCCGGTCACCGCGGCACCGACTACATGGCCGACCGTGGCACGCCGATCTACTCGGTCGCCGACGGCACGGTCGTCGCGTCGAGCGAGAGCGGTCCGGGCTGGGGCGTGTACGTCAAGGTCGCGCACAACATCAACGGCACCAACGTCACGAGCCTCTACGCCCACATGGACTGGGGCACCCGCGCGGTGCAGGTCGGCGACACCGTCTCGGCGGGCCAGCTGCTCGGCCAGGTGGGCGACACAGGCCGTGCGTTCGGAACGCACCTGCACCTCGAGATCGTCGTCGACGGCGCGTACGTGAACGCCGAGTCGTGGCTCGTCGCGAACGCGGGCTGACGACACGCATCATCCGTTCATCTTCCGTCGACCTTCCCGGGGTCGAGGGTGTATTACCCTGAACGCGACGCTCGCGCACGCCGAGGGGGAGCCGATGGGACCAGTACCGGGCATTCGAACCGTGAATGCGATCGGTCGCTACGTCCTGCGGCATCGTGTGCACCACTGCGGCCTCGGCCGTGAATCAAGGCGCTGTCTTCATGACGGCGCCTTTTTTCGTGCTCACACCCTCGCGGGACCTGCCCGCACGGCGCGCGTTACGTCGGTCATCGAACATCCGCTGAAGCCGTCAGGGCAGTTCGTGAGGACAGGAAATGCGCACTCTGGTACTGAACGCCGGGTATGAGCCACTCGCTGTGGTGTCGTTCCGTCGGGCCCTCCTCCTGGTGTTGAACGACAAGGCGACGATCGTCGAGCACGTCGTCCATGACCCCGTTCTCGGGATCGACGGGACGTACGAACGCCCGGCGGTGATCGTCCTGACCCGGTACGTCCGTATCCCGAATGCGCGCCGAGTGCCGGTGACACGGCGCGGGGTGCTCCGCCGTGATGCGCACCGATGTGCGTACTGCGGAAAGGCGGCGTCGACCATCGACCACGTCATGCCTCGCTCGCGCGGGGGCAGCAACTCGTGGGAGAACCTCGTCGCCTGCTGCCTGCGGTGCAACAACCTCAAGAGCGACCACACTCCGCAGGAGATGGGGTGGGAGCTGCGGTGGCTGCCGAAGCCTCCGCGTGGACCGCAGTGGACGGTGCGGGGAACGGAGCGATCCGACCCGCGCTGGGAGCCCTACCTGAGTCTCGCCGCCTGATCGCCCTGTGCGCTCGAGATCCGCGGGTGCGGGTCCGAGTCACAGGGTGCAGGTAGCTCCTCGCGCCGGCGGTTCGAGATCGACGAGGTATCGCGCGACGATCTCGTCGATGCACTCGCTGCGCGAGATGATCGTCCCGTGCTGATTGCCCTCGACGGTGAGCAGTCGGGCGCCGAGCGTATGGGCGAGGCTGATACCGCCATCGTGAGGAGTCACCGGGTCTCCCGTGGCGGAGACCACGAGTACTTCGGGCAGTCCGTCTGTGTCGGTCGCGTAGGGATACCCGAGGGAGGGTTGCGCCGGCCAGTACTCACACCCATCCTGCGTTCCGGGGTCGGTCCCCGGATCGAGGAACGGCACCGCTTCGTTGATGGCTTCACCGAGCTGGGTCATCTCTTCCGAGGTGAAGCGTTCCTCGTCGAGGCAGTTGATCGCGAAGAGAGCTTCGAACGAGTTGGTGTAGGCGCCGCTGTCCGACCGACCGTAGTATCCGTCGCGCAGTGCGAGCACGGCATCCGGCCGCCCCGCCTGCAGCTCTGTCAGGGCAGCGGCTATCGCGGGCCACGTGGCTTCCGAGTACAGGCCGGCGACGATCCCCTCGCCGGCTGCGAGGAAACCGACTTCGCGGCCGTCAGAAGCGATCAGGGGGCTGTCGGCCAGGGGTTGCAGGAGCGCTTGCGCCGCTCTCGTCGCCTCGCTCGGGTCGTCGCCGAGCGGGCATGCTCCTTGAGCCGCGCAATAGTCGGCGAAGCGCTGAAACGCTGACTGAAGTCCTTCGCTGAGCTGAATCCGGCGCTCCCGCGTGTTCTTGAGCGGGTCCACGGCGCCGTCGAGGACGAGGGCGCGGACGTTCTGTGGAAACATCTCGGCGTACACCGCCCCCAGTCGTGTGCCGTAGCTCACGCCTGCGAACGTCAGCTTCTCGTCGCCGAGCGCGGAGCGGAGGATGTCCATGTCGCGTGCGGCGTCACGGGTACCCAGGTGTGCGAGCAACTCCTCGCTGCCTGTACGCCCCGCGCACGTGTCGACGATCTCGCGAGCGGACTCAGGCGTCCATGAGCCGAGCGCCGAAAGCGTCACGTCGTCGTCTCTTTCTTCGTCGGTGTAGCAGTCGACTGCTGGGCGGCTGAGTCCGACTCCTCGCGGGTCGAAGCCGATGATGTCAAACCGCTCTGCGATGGAGGTGCCGTTCCACAGCGCGGCGACGAGGGGTGCGAACGTCGTCGCCTGGCCGCCAGGGCCGCCGGGGTTCAGGACCACGGACCCGATGCGGTCGTTGCCCTGGGCGGCGACGCGACTGACGGCGATCTGGATGGTTTCACCGTCGGGATCCTCGTAGTCCAGGGGCACGGTCAGAGTGGAGCATTCTGCGCTCTCAGCGGCAGCGACGATCTCCGGGACCGGGGGCTGCGAGCCTACGATCGTGGGGTCACAGGGCCCGAACTCGAGGTCTTGGCTCAGGTACTGTTCGAGATCCGCTTCTGCCGCATTCGGTTCGCCCTCCGGAGTCCCAACGGCGCAACCGGTGAGAACCAGCAGGGAAGCGGCGGTCGCGGAGATGCCCGATGTTCGCCATCGTCGCTTTTCGCCTTCCATCCGTTGCGGGCGGATCAGAGTGTTGTTCGTCACAGCGTTTCCTTTCGTGGGGTCATCAGCTGGCGAGCTCATCGAGCCAGTTCGAACGCATGCGGAGTGCCCGCTCCGTGCTGCCGACGACGGCTGCGAGCCCGATCATCAGATTTATGTGGAGCGGGAGCTGGATGGGCGAGGCGAAGGTGCCGATCGAATCGGCGATGAGGGGGATCTGCGACAGGGCTTCGATGATCTGGGGTACCTCGATGCAGAGGCCGACGACGACGAATGCAACGGAGATGAGGCCGACCAGACGGCTGACCCGCGGGTGCTGCTGGTGGAGGCGCGCGCGCCGCCCTTCGGCCGATCGCGGCTCAGGCGACAGCTGCCGCTCGGCGCCGTCTGCGGCCACGAAGTGGCACCGCTTGAGTCCGAATCCCGTGATCGCAACCTCGATGTGGCCGCCGGGCGCAGCGAAGCGGGCGGGGAGTTTCGCGTAGGACTGCAACGCTCCGTCGACGTAGAGGCGGGCGCGAACCTCGCCGTCGGTCATGTCACCTCCATGACGCACATCGACCGTATAGGTCCTCGTGTGCCCTTCCGCTGTCATCAGGGTGATCGAGCGCAGCGAACGGCTGAACATCTGCCACCAGCGATATCGGCGTATCGGTTCGCCCGAGCCAGCGTGGACGCGGCGGTTGCGCCAGTTCCGGAGAGCCATCGTCTACCTCTTGTCTAGTACGGTGTGATAGTCATCGAAGGGGTAAGCTAGCACACTGTGATAGATCGACGCCGCATCAGAGGTGAATATGGACGCTGACTCCTCGGAGCCGGGAACCCGCTCGAAGATCCTCATCGCCGCGGCGACGATGCTCGGTGAGAATCCCACCGCCCGCTTGAGCGTGAGGGCGGTAGCTGCTCGCGCCCAGGTGAGCACTGGGTCATTGCGCCACTTCTTCCCGACGCAGCGCGCGCTCGTCGAGACGGTGGTCGCCGCGATGTACGACCTGGAGATCCCCGACGATCCCATCAATGATCGTTCCCTGTCGCCCGAAGACCGCTTGCTCGGGTGCATGCGACTGCTTCTCGCTCACGTCGGAGTCGGCGATCAGGCTCGGGAGCGATGGGGGACTCTTTACGAGGCGTACGTGGCCACAGCACCGTCCGAGGATGAGGCTGCGACGTTCCTCGCACTCGATCGGATGGGGCGTCACCGGATCGAGCAATGGCTGACGACTCTCGTAGACGAAGGCGCGATCCCCGGGGGGCAGATCGAGATGCGAGCCAGGTTCCTTGCGACCGTGACGTCCGGTATCGCAACCGAACGGGCGCTGCCGTCTGAAGTGGTGCGTGTGGATTCCGAAACGCAGATTCTGCGCCTCGCAGTCCACGCGGTCGCATGCGGATGGGCTGGCGCCTGAGCCTGCCGCCCCTCCGACGGTCAGGCATCAGATGCCTTCGGGCCCAACCTGTGTGGCTCACATCTGGGAGTCGTAACGTCCGGTCATAAGCGCATGCCGAGGCGTACCGCGTCCAGATCGACGGTTGGTCTGCGGCAGCAGAGGAGGCGTCCCTCGGTGAGTCAGGGCGCGGCGAGGAGCGCACCCCACGCGGCGGTGGTCTTTCATCCCGGCAAAGCGGATGCCGATCGACTTCGCCGGCTCGTCGGCGCTCACGAGCTCACGAGCTCGCGGCGAGTTGGGCGCCGGCTCGGTGGTACTCGACTCGGGCGGAGGATTCTGGCCGCTCAGAATGCCCAACGAGACGGGCCAGCGGTGGTTCTGGTCGCGGGCGGCGACGGGACCGTCCGTGCCGCAGCAGAGGTCTTGCGCGGCACCGGCATGCCCGTCGCGCTCATTCCTGCCGGGACAGGGAATCTTCTCGCCCGCGAGCTCGGCGTCGCTCTCGCTGATCTCGATACGGCGGTGGCGGCGGCCTTCTTCGGGCACGAACGGCGCATCGATGCGGCTGTCGCCGATATCAGGGACTCCGACGGCGAGTGGATCTCGCATGCTTTCGTCGTGATGGCGGGGATCGGGCTCGATGCGGATATGGCGGCCAACACGAATGCTCGCGCGAAGAAGCATCTCGGATGGCTCGCGTACGTCTCGCCGATCGCGCGACCAGTCCTCGCCAACCGGCCGTTCCGCATCGACTACAGGATCGACGGGAGCCGGTCGCGCACCGCGCGAGCGCACACCGTCATCGTCGGCAACTGCGGAACGCTCGTCGGAAACATGCTGACCGCGCGGCCGGCTCGGATGGGCTGGGATCGGTTCCCGTTTGACGCTGCAAGGAGCCGCGCGGCGATCGCGCTTCACCCGCCGCACCCTCGCTTGGGCCTCGGAGCTCCACTCGCTCGCGTATGCGCGCGGTCGGGTGTTCGAGGCCGCGTCCGAGGTTCCGCGTGTGGTGCACGTGTGCGCAAACCGGAGCCCGAAACTGCTCCGGTGTCAGGGGCGGCGCCCCGCTCGCTGCCGGATGATCCCGAACGCGAGGGTCCCGAGGGTCAACACCACGCCGATGATTCCTAGCCAGAGCAAGCCCTCGAACGCGAACCCCACAATCGACAGCACCACCCACACGATGATCAAGATCACAAGTACTGTCCACATGCTTGTGAACATACGCCTCGCTGGCCCCGGGGTATACGGGTAGCAGCAGTCTGCGCTCCGATACGGATGCGATGTCGGAAGTCGGTCGTATCTTCGATCTCGACATTGATGGTCTAGAACATATGTTCTACCCTTGCTGAGTGAGGTCGATCATGCGCAATCCCGCTGCCGCCGAGGACGTGCAGCGACTGCGCGCGCAGATGGAGCGGATGCAGGGGCGCCGCCTCGATGCTCCGGTGCTGCCGACCCATCCTGCCCTGGCCGGACTGCTGCCCGGGCGGGGGCTGCGGCCCGGCGCCGCCTATTCGCTCGGCTCGTCGTCCTCGCTGCTGTTCGCCCTGCTCGCCCAGCCGTCGCAGACCGGGTCGTGGTGCGGTGTGGTCGGGATGCCCGGCTTCGGGGCCGAAGCGGCGGAGCACGCCGGGGTCGACCTGTCCCGCGTCGTGCTGATCCCCGATCCGGGAGCCCGGTGGCTCGCTGTCACCGCGACGATCGCCGACGTCCTTCCTATCGTCGCGGTGCGTCCGCCCGAGCGGGCGAAAGACTCCGACATCGCCAAGCTCGCGGGTCGGCTGCGCGACCGTGGAACGGTGCTGCTCGTGCAGGGGCCGTGGCCGCAGACCGAGGCGATGCTCGACGTCACCGATCCGCGGTGGTCGGGGTTGGGCGACGGTGACGGCTACCTCAGCGACCGCGAGCTGACGGTCACCGTGTCGAGCCGGCGGTTCCCGGTTCCCCGATCGGCGCGGATGCTGCTGCCCGCGCCCGATGGCGCGATCTCGGCCGCTCCGCACGAGCGGGCTCTCGCGGGCGGCCCGGTCGTCGAGCCGATCCCGATGCGACGGGCGGTCTGACGTGGGGGAGCAGGAGGCGACGGCGCCGGTACGCAGTCTCGTGGTGTGGGTGCCCGACTGGCCGGTCGTGGCGTTCGTGCGCGAAAGCGGCGGCGATCCGAACGCGCCGATCGCGGTCTTCGAGAAAGGCGTGGTCATCGCGTGTTCAGCGGCCGCGCGTGCCGACGGCGTCGCCCGCGGGCAGCGTCGCCGTGACGCGCAGGCCCGATGTCCCGCGCTGCAGGTGGCCGACGCGGATGCGGTGCGCGATCACCGGGAGTTCGCGCCGATCGTGGCGCGCCTCGAAGAGATGGCGCCGGGAGTGCAGGTGCTCGAGGCGGGGCTCTGCGCGCTGCGCGTGCGCGGCCCCGCGCGTTTCTACGGCGGTGAGACCGAGGCCGCCGGCGCGCTGCTGGCCGCGGTGGCTGAGGGCGACCTCGACATGCGGGCCGGTGTCGCCGACGGCCCCTTCACGGCGCAGCAGGCGGCGCGGATGAGCACCCGCCCCGACCGGCCCATCCGGGTGGTCGAGGCCGGGCGCTCGGCGGAGTTCCTCGCTCCGTTGACGATCGCGGTGCTCGACGACGACTCCGTCGACCTCTTCGCCCGGCTCGGCGTGCAGACCCTCGGCGACCTCGCTGCGATCGAGCCCGAACGACTGGTCGAACGTTTCGGCCCCCGCGGCGCGCGCTTGCATGGCCTCGCCTCCGGCGCCGATTCGCGCCCGGTCGTCCCGCGCACCCCGCCGCCCGAGCTCCACCGCGAGGTCGCGTTCGAGCCTCCTCTCGAGCTGGCCGATCAGGTCGCGTTCGGCATGAGGGTCGCGGCCGAGGAGTTCATCGCTGGTCTCGGTGCGGTCGATCTCGTGTGCACCGAGCTGCGGGTCATTCTCACCGGCGACCGGGGCGAGACGAGCAACCGCGTGTGGCTCCACCCCGGCACGTTCGACGCCGCCGCCGTCGTCGACCGGGTGCGCTGGCAGCTGGCCGAGAGCGGCAAGCTCACCAGCGGTGTCGCCCGGGTCAAGATCGAGCCCGAAGCGGTGGATGCGGCATCCCACCACGCCGTCTCGCTGTTCGGCTCCGGTCCCGAGCAGCGGGTGCACCACGCCCTGTCGCGCGTCCAGGCGATGCTCGGCCACACGGGCGTCGTGACCCCGGTTGTCGGCGGCGGGCGCTGGCTCGCCGAGCGGCAGGTGCTCGTGCCGTGGGGCGACCGTCCGGTGACGAGCTCGCGCGAGCGGCCCTGGCCGGGAAGCCTGCCCGACCCGCTGCCCGCGACGGTCTTCGAGCGGGCGCTGCCGCTGGCGGTCGTCGATCGGGAGGGCGACATGGTGGCCGTCGACGGGCGGGGCGAGCTGACGGCGATCCCGGCCACTCTGGTGTCGTCGACCGGGTCGCGCGGCATCCGCTCGTGGGCGGGGCCGTGGCCGGTGATCGAGCGGGCGTGGGATGCCGCGCGAGCGCGCCATGCCCACCGCTTCCAGATGGTCGATGCCACCCAGACCGCGTGGCTGCTGGTGTGCGACGGCGGCGAATGGTCGGTCGAGGGGCGGTACGACTGATGGGCTTCAACAACCCCTCGGTGCCGTGGTCCGAGATGGAACGACTGCTCAGCGGCAACCGTGCCCCGAGCGCGCCGGCGGGTGCCGACGGCGGCGACAGTCCCGCGTGGTCGCGCAAGCGCGGAAAGTACTCGGCGCCGAGGATCGAGCGTCCCGAGAACGCGGTGCCGTACGCCGAGCTGCACGCGCACACGTCGTACTCGTTCCTCGACGGAGCCTCATCGCCCGAAGAGCTGGCCGAAGAGGCCGAACGGCTGGGGTTGCACGCTCTCGCCGTCACCGACCACGACGGGTTCTACGGCATCGTCCGCTTCGCCGAAGCCGCCGAGCAGTTGGCGGTGAAGACCGTGTTCGGGGCGGAGCTGTCGCTCGATCTGCCGCAGCGCGTCGGCGCCGCGCGCAACGAGGCCGACCCGCCGGGGGAGCATCTGCTCGTCCTCGCCCGCGGCGAAGAGGGCTACCACCGGCTGGCGCGCGCGCTCACCCAGGGGCAGCTCGCCGGAGCGGAGAAGGGCAAGCCTCGCTACCGGCTCGACGATCTGGCCGACATCGCCGGAGGCGAATGGAGCGTCCTCACCGGATGCCGCAAGGGAGCAGTGCGCCGGGCGCTCATCGAGCGCGGACCGGATGCTGCCGCCGCCGAGCTCGACGCCCTGGTCGACCGGTTCGGGCGCGATGCCGTCGAGGTCGAGCTGTTGGACCACGGCGAGCCGCTCGACTCGCGGCACAACGACATCCTCGCCGGCCTCGCCCGTGAGCGGGGTCTGCCGATCCTCGCGACGAACAACGTGCACTACGCCGTGCCCGAGCGCGCCCACCTCGCCGCGGCGATCGCGGCGGTGCGGGCCAATCGCGGGCTCGACGAGCTCGACGGGTGGCTGCCCTCGCATGCGGGCGCGCACCTGCGGTCGGGCGCCGAGATGACGCGGCGCTTCCGCCGGTTCCCCGGCGCCGTCGCGCGCACCGTCGAGCTCGCCGACGAGCTCGCCTTCCCGCTGCGCCGGGCCAAGCCCGCCCTGCCGAAGCTTCCCGTTCCCGAGGGGCACACGCCGATGACGTGGCTGCGGCACCTCGTGTGGGAAGCCGTGCCGCGCAAGTACCCGAACTTGCCGGCCGAAGACCGCGACCGCATCGAGCGAGAGCTCGCCGTCATCGAACAGAAGGACTTCCCGGGGTACTTCCTCATCGTCCACGGCATCGTGCAAGAGGCGCGGCGTCGCGGCATCCTCTGCCAGGGGCGTGGTTCGGCCGCGAACAGCGCCGTCTGCTACCTGCTCGACATCACCGCGATCGACTCGATCTACTACCGGCTGCCGTTCGAGCGCTTCCTCTCGGCCCTCCGCGAGGAGGAGCCCGACATCGACGTCGACTTCGACTCCGACCGGCGCGAGGAGATCATCCAGTGGGTCTACGCCACCTACGGGCGCGAGCGGGCGGCGCAGGTGGCGAACGTCATCCAGTACCGGCCCAAGAACGCCGTGCGCGACATGGCGAAGGCCCTCGGGCACTCCCCGGGACAGCAGGACGCCTGGTCGAAGCAGGTCGAACGCTGGGGTGCGACCCTCGACACCGGTCCCGACCACGACATCCCCGAGCGGGTGCTCAGCTACGCCGCCGAGCTGCTGAAAGCTCCCCGGCACCTGGGCATCCACTCGGGCGGCATGGTGCTGACCGATCGTCCCGTCGGCGAGGTCGTGCCGATCGAGCATGCCCGGATGCAGGACCGCACCGTCATCCAGTGGGACAAAGACGACGCCGCCTGGATGGGCCTGGTGAAGTTCGATCTGCTGGGCCTCGGGATGCTCGCCGCGCTGCAGTACTGCTTCGACCTCATCGAGGGGGCGACGGGGGAGAGGTTCGAGCTGTCGACGCTGCCGAAGGAAGAAGCGGCCGTCTACGACATGCTGTGCCGGGCCGACTCGATCGGGGTGTTCCAGGTCGAGTCCCGCGCGCAGATGGGCCTGCTGCCGCGCCTGCAGCCGCGCCGGTTCTACGACCTCGTGATCGAGATCGCCCTCATCCGGCCGGGACCCATCCAGGGCGGCGCCGTGCACCCGTACGTGCGCCGCAAGCTCGGGTACGAGAAGACGACGTATCCGCACGAGAAGCTCAAGCCCGTGCTCGAACGCACGCTCGGGGTGCCGGTCTTCCAGGAGCAGCTCATGCAGATGGGCATGGTCATCGGCGGGCTATCGGGCGAGGACGCCGACCTGCTGCGTCGCGCGATGGGCTCCAAGCGCGGCATCGAGCGCATCGACTCGCTCAAGCAGAAGCTCTACGAGGGCATGGCTGAGAACGGCCTGGTGGGGGATGCCGCCGACGACATCTACGCGAAGATCCAGGCGTTCGCGAATTTCGGCTTCGCCGAGAGCCACTCGCTGTCGTTCGGGCTGCTCGTCTACGCCAGCTCGTGGATCAAGCTGCACTACCCGGCGGCGTTCCTCGCCGGGCTGCTGCGGGCTCAGCCGATGGGCTTCTACTCGCCGGCGACGTTGGCGGCCGACGCCCGCCGTCACGGGGTCGAGGTGCGGCGCCCCGATCTGCAGCTCTCGGGGGCCGAAGCCGTGCTCGAATCCGTGTCGGGCGAGGCGGGGCGGCCGGGGCCGACGGGGCTCGACAGCTGCCTCGGCGAGCAGCCTCCGGTGCCGGTCTTCGACATCAACGCCCCCGACGAGTCGGCGGCGCATCGCCGCGACGGCGGCTTCGCGGTGCGGCTCGGGCTCGCTGCGGTCACCGGCATCGGCAAGAGGTTCGCCGAGCGGATCGTCGCCGAGCGCGAGGCATCCGGTCCCTACCGCGACATGCGCGACCTGGTGCGCCGCACCGGTGCCGACACGACGCAGCTCGAAGCGCTCGCCACTGCGGGCGCGCTGGAGTGCTTCGGGCACACCCGTCGCGAGGCCATCTGGCTGGCGGGCTCGGCCGCGCAGGACCGCATCGAGTACCTGCCCGATTCGCTCATCGCCGTGCAGCCGCCGCTGTTCACCGACCAGTCGAGCTACGACGTGCTGGCCTCCGACCTGTGGGCCACGGGCATCTCACCCGACGATCATCCGATGACCCACTACCGCTCGCAGCTCGACGCGCGCGGGGTGCTCACCGCGAACGACCTGCGTCAGCACGAGACCGGACGACGCGTCGAGATCGCCGGGCTCGTCACCCACCGGCAGCGGCCGGCGACGGCATCCGGCATCACGTTCCTCAACCTCGAGGACGAGCACGGACTGATGAACGTCATCTGCTCGACGGGCATGTGGCACCGCTACCGGCGAGTCGTGCGCGACAGCCCGGCGCTCATCGTCCGCGGCATCCTGGAGCGGTCCAACGAGGGAGTCGTGAACATCCTCGCCGACGCATTCGAAGACCTGCGGGTGGGGGTGAGGCACCAGTCACGAGACTTCCGCTGACGCCACCGCGCGACCCGAACCCGATGCGAGCCGACGCGAACTGTCGTCACGCGTGGGGGAGAACCGCCATCTGGGTCGGGTCGCGGGTCAGGCGGGGGTACCCGATAGCACTGCCCAGCCGCGCGGGGAAAGGGATGCCTCGCCGGCGCGCCTGTCGATGTCGTCGGCCAGCGATCCGGCGAGCACCTGTGTCGCGTCGGCGACCGGCACGGTCACCGGTGCGTCGCCGACGTTGAGCGCCGTGACGACGGCATCCGTTCCCGTCGCGGTCCGCAGAACCATCGCGGTGTTGTCGATATGGATCACGTCGGTGTGGGCGCGATGCAACCAGGGATGCTGCCGGCGCACGGCAATGAGCTGCTGATGCGTGCGGAGGATGTGCTGCGCGCTCTCGGGCAGCGACTCGGGAGCGGGCGGCGCGTCGGGGAACTCGGGGCGCACCGCGTCGTCGCCGCCGAGACGTTCCTCCTTCACCGCTTCGTAGCCGTACTCATCGCCGGCGTACACCGACGGCACGCCTGCCACCGTGAACAGCACCGCCAGTGCGTGCGGCATCAGGTCGGGGCCGACCGCCGAGGCGATCCGCGTGACGTCGTGGTTGCCGACGAAGGTCTGCGGAGCGAAGACCGACAGCAGCTCGTTGTTCCGCTCGATCGCGTGCTTCAGCTCGAACAGGTTGCGGTCGGCGATGCCGTGCCAGATGCCCTGCCACAGCTCGTACTGCGTCAGCGAGTCGATCGTCGACTCCTCGACGATGCGAGCGGCGTCGCCGTGGATGACCTCGCCGAGGAACCACGCCTCGGGATACTCGGCGCGAACCCGCGGCAGCACCCGAGCCCAGAACGCGGGAGACACGGCGTAGGCGGCATCCAGTCGCCATCCGTCGATGCCCCGTCCGAGCCAGTGGGTCATCACCTCGACCACGAGGTCGGCGACGGCGGGTGAGTCGTGGTTCAGTGTCACGAGGGCGTCGTGCCCCTCGAAGACGTCGGCGTCTACCGGCCCACCGGGCTGCCAGCCGTCCCACCGCACGCGGAAGAGGTCGGCGGTGTCAGCCTCCGGGCCCCGTTCCTCGAGAGCTTCGAAGGCCGGATGCTCGCGTCCCACGTGGTTGAAGACACCGTCGAACAGCACCCGGATGCCGCGGTCGTGGGCGGCCGCGATGAGGCGGTCGAGATCGAGCCCGTCGCCGAGCCGCGCGTCGATGCGGAAGTAGTCGGTCGTGTCGTAGCCGTGCGTGCTCGAGGCGAACACCGGCCCGAGCAGCAGCCCGTTGAGCCCGAGCTCGACGGCGTGATCGAGCCACGCCTCAATACGGCCGAGCCGGTGCTCGACGGGCTGGTCCGCGCCGGCAGCGTCCGCCTGCGCGTCGGAGAGGTCCGGCCGGATCGGTGCTCCCGTGAATCCCAGCGGGTACACGTGCCACCACATGACGGTCTCGGCCCAATTGCTCATCCCGGCAGTCAACACGAACCGGTTTCCGGTCGCAGGTGCTTGCCGCCGGGCCCGCGACGACGTAGAGGGCCGAGCCTGCGAGGATGGCGGATGTGGACGACCACTACGCCGAACTCGATCGGATCTTCGCCGCACGCGATCGCGACGACATGGCCCCGACCATCGCCGCTCTTCTGCCGCTGTACGAGCGGCATCCCGACGACGCGCGTGTCGTGTACGAGCTTGCCGGCGCCTACGACACCGCCGGTGACGAGGCGGCTGCCTGCGCGCTGTACGAGCGCGCGCTCGGGGCCGGGCTCAGCGGAGACACCCGGCGCCGCTGCCTGCTGCAGTACGGCAGCACGCTGCGCAACCTCGACCGTCTCGACGAATCGCTCGCGGTGTTCGCTCAGGCGCGGCGGGAGTACCCCGAGTCGGTGTCTCTCGGCGCGTTCGAGGCTCTCACGCTTCACGCAGCCGGCCGGGCCGATCAGGCGCTCGCTGGACTGCTCGACCTCCTCGCCGATGCCGTCGACTCGGATGAGCTCGACCGCTACAAGCCCGCGCTGCGCGGCAACGCCGCCTACCTGCGGTCGCTCGCGGCGAACGCTGACTCCGCGGCGTGACGGGGCCACGCGGTGAGCCGGCGCCGCGGCCGGCAACTCAGCTCTGCGCCGCGAGCCACTCCGCGAACGTGACGGTGCCGCGTTCGGCGTTCGCGTGCCCGCGCAGGCGCCCCGACGACATCGCGCGACCGAACGATCCCGGCAGGCGCATCTCGATCGTGGTCCGGCGGATGCCGCGGGCATTGAGCAGCGCTCGCACCATGTCGATGAGCAGCTCGTCGCGCGGCCCGGTCAGATCGCGCGCCCGGCCGACCGGCTCGCCCTCCGCGAGCGTGACGAGGTGCTCGGCGACCTCGCGTGCAGCGATCGGGCGTACCCGGGCGGCCGGCACGACGGTGATCGGGCCCATCTTTCCGCGGACGAGCGTCTGCTCGGCGAACTCGTGGAACTGCGCAGCGCGGAGCAGCGTGTGGGGGAGCGCCCCGCGCTGCACGGCCCGTTCGTGCGCCAGCTTCCCGCCGTAGTAGGCGGCATCCACCCCGTCGATGCCGACGATCGAGAGCGCGACGAGGTGCCCGACTCCGGCGGCCGTTCCCGCCTGTTGCAGGTTGGCTGACACGCTCTCGAAGAACCGCCGCGAGCGATGCCGCGAGAGCGTCTGGATGCCGCTGACGTCGACGATCGTGTCGACACCGTCCAGCACCGAGGGTGGGAGCGAGGCATGCTCGAGGTCATGACCGTTGCTGCGCGCGAGCGCGACGACGTCATGTCCGCGTTCGGTGGCGACGCTGTGGACGAGCTTGCCGACGGTGCCGGTGCTGCCGGCGATCGCGATCCTCACGAGGTCAGTATGCCGGGGCTGGGGGTCGCGGGCGAGAATCGACGGATGGTTCTCGCGTTCCTGACGCCCCCGCCCACACCCAGATAGCGCATTCGGCGAGGCGGTTCACCTGGCAGCTGTGGCCCCCATCCCCGACCCGAGGGGGCGCAAGGTGCCAAGCGAAGCGCTGACCCGGGCGAGCCACACCGCCGTGCCGTGCCGCAAACAGGCTCAGCGCTCGACGCTGACCACTCCGAGCTCGTAGGCGAGGATCACAGCCTGTACACGGTTCGCGAGGTCGAGCTTCACGAGGATGCGGCCGAAGTGCGCCTTCACGGTCGATTCGCTCAGGTGCAGCGCCGCCGCGATCTCCGCGTTGGTCAAGCCCTGTCCGACGTGACGGAACACGTCGCGCTCGCGCGGCGACAGCGCCGAGAGCGCATCCGGGGATGCCGGTCGGCCGGTACCCGAGAGATGCGGCATCGCGGCATCGATGAGCTTCGCGGTGATCCGAGGTGACACCACGGCGTCACCCGCCGTCACGGCCCGCACCGCGGCGACGAGCTCGTCGGGGCGGGTGTTCTTCAGCAGGAAGCCGGCCGCGCCCGCCCGCAGCGCACCGAACGCGAACTCGTCGAGGTCGTACGTCGTCAGGACAATGATCCGCGTTTCGGGCAGAGCCGCGGTCAGCCGGCGGGTGGCCTCGATGCCGTCGAGTCCCGGCATCCGCACGTCCATCAGCACGACGTCGGGGCGCAGCCGCTGCGCGGCCTGCACGGCTTCCGCGCCATCGGATGCCTCACCCACCACGACCAGGTCGGGCTGAGCCTCGAGCACGAGCCGCAAGCCGTACCGGATGAGCTCCTGATCGTCGACGAGCAGCACCGCCGTACGGGCCTCGGGCGCGCCGGGCTGGGTCATCGTTCCTCCGTCGAGAGGCGGACGAGAACCCGCCAGCCGCCGCCGGCGACCGGTCCAGCCTCCACCGAGCCATCGTAGAAGGCGGCCCGTTCCCGGATGCCGACGAGCCCGCGCCCCGGAGAGGTGGGCGTGGCTGCCGGCGCCGACACGTCCTTCACCAGGATCGTCACCTCGGAGCGCTCGAACACCAGCCGCACGAGCACGTCGCGCACGTCACGTCCGTGCCGCAGGACGTTCGTCAGCGCCTCCTGCACGATGCGGTAGATCGTCAGGCTCACCGCAGCGCCTTCGGTCACGGTTCCGGTCTGCTCCAGGCGCACGGGGATGCCGGCCGCTCGGAACTCCTCGACGAGCGCCGGGATCCGCTCCACCCGGGGCGCCTCCGTCGTCAGCGGCGCATCGCGCTCGTCGCGCACCGCGGTCAGCAGTCGTCGCACCTCGCCGAGCGTCCGCCGCCCGGTCTCGCTCACCCGACCGATGGCGCGGTGCGCCTCGTCGGGACGCTGATCGACCGAGGCCTGCGCGCCGTCGGCGAGCGCGACCATCACCGCGAGGCTGTGCGCGATGACGTCGTGCATCTCGCGGGCGATGCGTTCGCGCTCGGCCGCGGCGGCGATGCTCGCCTCCTGATCGCGCTCGCGCCGCAGGTGCTCCGCCCGCTCAGCGAGCGCTGCGGCCTGCCGCCGGCCGTGCCCAGCGTTGATGCCGAGCAGGGTTGCAATGAGGCTGGCGGCGATCACCACGACGGCGATGCTCGCCCAGTCGGTCGCCCAGGCCGCGGCATCCTCGCGTGGTGCCAGGCCCAGCAGTGGCGGACCGACGCGCACCCGCACGGCGAGCGCGAGCGACGCCACGAGTGCTCCCGCGGTCGCCCACCCGAACCAGAGCCACGCGCGGCGTGCCTCGTCGAGGCCGGCGCGATAGAGCGCGATCACGACGAGGAGGGCCTCGGCCCCCGTGCCGACCGCGAACGAGACGAGCATCAGGGCGACGGCGGCTCCGAAACCGATCGCCGGATGCCGCCGTGAGGCCACGGCATCCGCCACCCCGGCAAGCGTCAGCAGCAGCATCGGCCACAGGGGAGTGGCGATCGTCGATTCGACGGACAGATACCCGAGGAACACCGCGACGACCAGGTAGGAGACGAGGATGACGGCATCCGCCACGTTGCGTCGCCGCTGGGACGGGCTCACGCGTCCCTCGTCCGCAGCGCGATCGCGCCGACCACGAGCGCCGCCGCGGCCCAGACCGCGGCGATCAGCCAGCCGGCTCCGACGCTCACGTGTCCGCTCCAAAGGTCGAGGAACGGTCCTCCCTCGATTCCGACCCGGCCCATGGCGTCACCGGCGCCTCCGAGCAGACCGAGACGGATGACGCGCGAGAGGAGTCCGAACGGCAGCACCGAGCTCAGCACGGGCAGCAGCAGGGTCGCTGCGAAGACGATGATCGATCCCGCCGTGGTCGAGCGGACGAGGGCCGTCGCGCCGAGTCCGAACACCGCGCAGAGGCCGAGGTACACAGCCGAGCCCACGAGGGCGAGCATCACGCCCGGTGCGGTGAGGGGAGCCCCCAGACCGAAGCCGTCGTAGATCGGGTTCGTGACCGCCCATGCCCCGAACACCGCGGCGAGGGCCACGGCGGTGACGGTCGTGAAGGTGACGAGCGTCTTGGCCGCCAGCATCCGCATCCGATGGGGCACCGCCACGAGCGTCGTCTGCATGGCGCCGGAAGAGTATTCGGCGCCGATCGTCATGACGCCGAAGATACCGGCGATGATCTGCCCGAGCACGACCGTCGGCACCGTGACGTCGGCCATCGTGCGCTCGATGGATGGAACCGAGGGCACGCCGGATGATTCGAGGGTCAGACCCAGGAACAGGCTGCCGCCGATTCCGACCGCGAGGATGCTGACGAGCGCGAGAACGGATGACGGCAGGCTCAGGACCTTGATCCACTCGGAGTGCACGATGGCGGTGAAGGGCGGGCGCTGCGTGCGGGCGTCGAGGCGGTGGGGCTTGGTGGTGAGGGCCATCAGTTGTCCTTATCGCTCTGGCTCGGTGCCGACAGGTATTCGGTGGCCTGCGCGGTGAGCGCGAGGTAGGCGTCTTCGAGCGATCCCGATACCGACGTCACCTCGTAGAGCACGACTCCCGCGGCTCCGGCGATGCGCGCGACCTCTTCTGCCGTCAGGTCGGTGATGTCGAGTGCGCTGTCTTCGCGCGTGATGACTGTCACTCCCGGGCGTGCGACCGCCGCCACGAGCCGCTCGGTGTCGTGCGTGCGCACCCGGACGACCGGCTGCGTCGCTCCCGCGATGACGTCGCGCATCGGCCCGTCGGCGATGATCGCGCCGCGGCCGATGACGATCAGGTGGTCGGCGGTCTGCGCCATCTCGCTCATGACGTGTGAGGAGAGCAGCACCGTGCGACCCTCGGCGGCGAGCTCGCGCAGCAGGCGACGGATCCACAGGATGCCGTCGGGGTCGAGCCCGTTGATGGGCTCGTCGAGGATGATCGTCTGCGGGTCGCCGAGCAGCGCTGCGGCGATTCCCAGCCGCTGGCCCATGCCGAGCGAGAAGCCGCCGACGCGCTTGTTCGCCACGGCGTCGATGCCGGTGCGCTCCATGACCTCGCGCACGCGTGGGGCGCGAATTCGGTGGGTCGCCGCGATCGCGAGGAGGTGCTTGTAGGCGGTGCGGCGCTTGTGCGCGGCGCGCGCGTCGAGCAGCACCCCGACCTCGCGCAGCGGCGCGGGCAGGTCGCGGTACGCGCGACCGTTGACCTCGGCCGTGCCGGACGTCGGCTTGTCGAGCCCCACGATCATGCGCATGGTGGTCGACTTGCCGGCGCCGTTCGGGCCGAGGAACCCCGTCACCCGGCCCGGCTCGACGGCGAAGTCGAGGCCGTCGACCGCGACCTTCTGCCCGTACCGTTTCGATAGCGATTCAACGCGAATCATGTGTCACCTTTCGTCCCCATCGACGCTACGAAGGGGCACGAAATGCCACATCGGACTGCGGTTCGGACTTGTCCGGCGCACCAGTACCTGGGTCTACATGGGCGCGAGGTTCGCCGTCTTCTTGCTGCGCGCGCGTGGCTCGGTGAGGATCGAGAGATGTCCGACTCGTCGCTGCGTCCGGTCCGCTCTCTCGTCATGATGCTCCGGAGCCCGCGGCTGCGGGTCGCCTTCGCCGACCTGATCGGGCCGGCGCCGTCGGCATCCGTCGATGGCGAGTCGGAGGCGTTCGTCCGGAGCGGCATCGCCGAACGGACGGATGACGGCGCGCGCCTGAGCGATAGCTTCCTGGATGACGCACTCGCCGCGCTCGACGCTCAGCTCGGCGCGCTCGCCGTTCTGCAGGGGTTGCGGATCTCAGCTGGCGACCTCGCGCTGGATGAGCTCGACCCCGCCGTGGCGGCGGTGGCCCGCCGGGTCGTCAGCGCGGGCGAACGGGTGAGCGAGCCTGCGCTCAACGAGCGGCTGAGCATGTTCGTGACGGACGTTGCGTTCTTCCGCCGCCACGCCGTCGACTCCGGGGTGCTCGAGCGCACGGCCGACGGTGCGCTGTACTGGCTCGCCGATCGCGGCGAGTGACGGCGGGTGTCGGCGCGATTCACCTGTCACCTGTTGCCCCTAACGACACCGGGAGTGGGCGCGAGGTGCCAGGTGAGCAGCTCCGCAGGCTGAGGCGAAGACTCAGTCCGCGAGGATCTTCTGGAACAGCCGGTGGTCCTGCCAGCGGCCGGCGATGAGCAGGTATTCGGGCGCGAGTCCGAACTCGACGAAGCCGCACTTTTTCAAGACGGTCTGCGAGGCGACGTTGTCGACGAGCGTGCCGGCCTGGATGCGGTGCAGCTGGAGTTCATTCGTCGCGAGACGTGAGATCTCGTTGACCGCAGCGGTCATGAGGCCGCGGCCCGCGTAGCGCTGGTCGATCCAGTAGCCGAGGGTGCCGCTCTGGAAGGCTCCGCGGGTGATGCCCGAGAGCGTCACTCGTCCGACGATTCGCGAGCCGTGGGCAAGCACGAGGGGGAGCGCCGCACCGGCCTCGCGGCTCGCGATGAGGGCGGCGATCTCGGTGCGCTGACCTGCCTCGGTGGTGAAATCCGCCGGGCGGAGGGGCTCGAAAGGCGCGAGGTGCTCGGAGTTCACGCGGTAGGCCTCGGCGAGTGCCGCGGCATCCTCCGTGCGGAGCGACCGCAAGACGACATCGTCGTACAGGTCGATCTCGACGGGGGATGTTGTCATCGTGCTGCCTCGGTTGCCGCCAGCGCCGCTTTGGTGCCGACTCGGGTTCCCCACATCATCACGATGACCATGAGCGCGGCGCCCACGAGCACCATGATCCCGAGCGCTGCCGGCGGCATCGGTATGAGAGATACCACGCCGATCGCGACCGCCAGGTAGCCGGTGAGCAGAGTCGCACCTTTCGAACGCTCGTGCGCGGCGAGCCAGGCTTCGTCGCTGGCCATGGTGCTGGGTGTGCGGATGCCGGCGAGCGAGTTCCGCTTCAGCTTTCCGGATGCCGCAGCCCGCGCCATCCAGATCAGCAGAGCACCCGAGCCGGCCATCGTGACGAAAAGGACGATGCGGGGGATGATCTCAGCTTCCATCCCTTCGACCCTATCGAGGGGCCTTTCAGCGTGCGGGGCCCGAACAGACGAGAGCCCCGACCTCCGCGCTGAGGATGCGGATGCCGGGGCTCTCGAAGTCTGTCGGGGTATCAGCCCCGGACGCCGAGCGCGAAACTGATCGCGCCCTCACCGTCGACCTGCGCGTCGAGCACGCGGTCATCCAGCGCGAGGGCTGCCGCCGGGTCGACGAAGATGCGAGCACCGTCGGCTTCGACGACGGCATCCTCGCTATGCGGGGCCTCGGCGAGGGAGAGGGCGAAGCCCGTCTCGGGAGAGCCGGAGTCGCTGATACGGATACCGCCGGTCTCGGCGGGGATCTGGGCGGTGAGGTTCTTCACCGCGGTGGCGGCGTTCTCGGTGAGCGTGAGCATGAAGCTCTCCTTCCGTGGATTGCTGCGGAGCCCGCCACGATTCCGAGAATCCGAGCCGAACGCAAACGTGAGCGCCGACTCCCAGGGGATTCTGAAGGTCGGCGGACGGCTACCGCGTCAGAGGGTTCTGGCGAGAACGAAGCTCACGATCAGCCCGAGCAGCAGGCAGCAGACCCACGCGGTCGCCGCCGAGACGTACCAGTTCTGGCGGAGCTCGAGGCCCAGGCGATCCGGGTGATCGCGCGGGGTGCGGCGCAGGCTCCGCTGCGTGATCAGCATCGGCGGAACCATCAGTGCGAAGCACAGCAGCAGACCGATCAACTGCAGGAGCGCGCCCGATGAGCGACCGCCGGGTGCGATGATCTGCCACGCCTCGGCCAGCGCAAGGGTGATGTTTCGCGGCCCGCACAGCGCGACGAGACCCGCGGCGCCGACGACCATGACGAGGATGCGGAGAACGCGGTCCGGTGTCGTCACGGAGGCTTTCGGTGGCGTGGCGCCGTGGTGTTGATGAGCCCAGAACTCGCGGTGCGCTCGCCGTCCTGCGAGCGGCCACACCGCGACGGCGATGAGCCCCGCGAGCACCCAGCCGAGCCACTCGTCGCCTTGCATCGGGATGCCGAGGGCGTCGAACGCGACGAGTCCGCCGATCCACGTGGCCATCGCGGTGAAGAAAAGGACGAACGCGGCGATGATCCCGAGTGCCGTCCGCAGCGGCCTGCGCGCTGGCGCGGCGGCTGGGGCATCTCGGGTCACGTTGGTCAGCTTAGGGCGGGGGCGCGCTGGGGTTGAGGAGAGGCGGGATGCCGCGGCCCGCGGCCGTCTAGACTTGGGGTGCCTAGCCTCTGTAGCTCAGTGGAAGAGCCACTCCGTCCTAAGGAGCGGGTCGGGGGTTCGAATCCCTCCAGGGGCACGTTTGTCGAGGTCGTGACGGCGTCCGCGTCGGCTTCACTGCTCCACCGTGAGTGCGACGGCTTCCCCGAACTGGGAGGCCGACGTCAGCTGAGACCGAGCTCAAGTGCCGTGTCACTCATTACAGGACGGGGTGCCACCCGCGGCGTCGGCAGCGGTGACTCGGGGCCGCCCCAAGCGTAAACTCATGCCGCTCCGCGAAAGCCGGGACAGAGATCGGCGATCCGTTGCGAGCTAGAAGCGGCTGGATGGCTCGGCTGTTGCTGATCCTAACGATCAAGGAGATCGGACTTCGCGTTCCGGCGCTCCCTTCGGAGCCGACAGAAGCCCGCCTGCGACGTTGAGGTACGCGTTGACGTGGCGCCTGTTGCATACGGATGATCCCCCGCTCGTGTCCTTGGCTCGGAGCACCCACGCGCATAGCTCAAGGAGGCAATGAAACGTCCGCCCCGGCCCCGTCCTGGCTCGCGCACTCCCTAGTGCAGCTACCTGCAGACGTCCACGCCCCTGCCAAGCCTCGGCCGTCTTTCGCGGCGTGCTGGCTTTGCGCCACGCCGTCTCGATGACTCAGCCACGGTGAGCATAAGCCCTCGTTCACCGGTCCGCTCCCGACTGTCGAGGCGGGTCTCGTGATGCATGAGAGACAGAGTGCTCTACGGACGGTTGGGCTGTCGACGCGGAGCTTCGCACAGAGGCCGATGCGCGAGGAGGGATGCGCGCAGCGTGCTTATGCCCTCCTCAGCTGACCAGTCGCAGGATGGAACTGGAGAGCGCTCGCGCGGGCGGGTGCTTGCGGCGGCAAGATCCTCCTCAACCGCAGGGCATCCTACGTATGTCCCCGGCGCGCCATAAGGTGAGTAAGTGGCGGTGAGGTGCGAACTCGGCGCTTCATGATCCACCAGTGAGGAGCCTCGATGGCGACGCCCATACCGGATAATCAACCTCTCCAGCACGTGCATTTCAAGTCCCGTCAGCGCGTACGCGAGCTGGCTGAGGTCTACACGCACAAGCGCGAGGTGGACGCGATGCTCGGGCTGGTCGATGACATGTTTCCCAGCGACGCGTACCCCGAGAACACCGACCGAAAGTTCCTCGAGCCGGCCTGCGGCTCGGGCAACTTCCTCGAGGAGATTCTCGTCCGCAAGCTGAGGCACGTCACTGTCGCTCGGTACGGGGCCGGCGCGCGCTTCGAACACCGCACGCTTCGCGCGCTCGCTTCCATCTACGCCATCGACATCGACCCGCAGAACGTCGACGAGTCGAAGGACCGCCTCCGCGCCGTCATCAACTCGCACCTTGACATGGAGCTCAACACGAAGGCCGCAACCGCGGGCTTCGCCGACGCGGTCGAGGCAATCCTCGAGACCAACATCATCCGCGCCGACAGCCTCGCTGACGCCCATTCCATCAGGTTCGTCGACTATCAGCCCTCACGCGGACACACATTCGTCCGACATTGGTCACCGATGGTGGAACAACCCGGAATGCTCGGAGTCTTCGACATTGAGCAGGACGCCGTTCCCGTTCACTACTCGCGACTACCGCTCCATCCCACGCCGACGGTCGGAGGAAACCGATGAGCATGACCCTTCAAGGTGCGAGGCGGCACGTCCCCGACATCCTGGACTCGCTCGCCCAACTGTCGAACGACGAAGTACCGACTCCACCGAAGCTGGCCAACGCGATGCTCGACTTGCTCCCCACCACGGTGTGGTCCAGCCCGAACTACCGCTGGCTCGACCCCGGAGTGAAGTCCGGCATCTTTCTGCGGGAAGCTGCCCGGCGCCTGCTGAATGGTCTCGCGGAGTGGGAACCTGACTTCGAACGCCGCCGTGATCACATCTTCAGAAACATGCTGTTCGGCTCTGCCATTACCGAACTCACCGGCGCCATCGGACGCCGCAGCCTGTACTACTCGCGCGACGCCTCGAGCGAGAACTCGGTTGTCTCGTTCAACGAGGCTGCGGGAAACATCCCCTTCGTCTACGCCGAGCACACTTTCGATCGCCGGGGACGTTGCACGCAGTGCGGTTCGCCCGACGACATCGAGCGCGGAAGCGCTCTGGAGAATCACGCCTACGCGTTCATCCACGGCGCCTACCCCACTGAGGAGCATCAGGACATGAAGTTCGACGTCATCGTCGGCAACCCGCCTTTCCAGCTGGAGGACGGCGGCCACGGCGCGAGCGCGGCACCCATCTACCAGCACTTCGTCGAGAAGGCCATCGAGCTGGAACCCCGGTACGTCGTCATGATCACCCCTTCGCGATGGTTCGCCGGCGGCAAGGGACTCGATAAGTATCGTGCTCGGATGCTCAGCGACCGTCGGATGAAGACGCTCGTTGACTACCCGAAGCTCTACGACGCCTTCCCCGGCGTGAAAATTCGCGGCGGCGTCTCGTACTTCCTTTGGCAGCGCGACTACTCGGGACCGTGCACGGTCCAGACGATGTGGGACGGCAAGCCTGTAGGCGAGCCGGCCGCACGGTACCTCGACGAGTTCGACGTGCTCGTCCGGCGCAACGAGGCCGTGAGCATCCTCGAGAAGGTCAGCGCCCAGCAGGAACCCACCCTCGACGCTCGCGTCTCCAGCCGTAAGCCTTTCGGGTTCCCGACCAACCATCACGGCGTCGCCAAGAAGGACAAGCTTCAGAACCCCGTGAAGTTCTACGGCTCGCAGAAGGTCACCTGGATTGAGCGGTCCACGATTCAGCAAAACGACGCATGGGTCGACGACTGGAAGGTTCTGATGACCCGCGTACAGGGCACCAGCGCTGCCGTCGAGACCATGTTCCTCGGCAAGCCCATCGTGGCCGGCCCGGGCACCGCATGCAGCGAGACCTACCTTGTTGCTGGCCGTTTCTATGCGAGCTCCGATGCCGAGTGGTACGCCGCATACCTCCGAACACGATTCGTTCGTTTCCTGGTCTCGCTTCGCAAAGGCACGCAGGACGCAGCGAAGGATGTATATGCCTTCGTTCCCGACCTGCCGCTTGACCGCGCGTGGACGGATGAGGCTCTCTATGCGCGATACGGCCTAACTGACGACGAGATCGCGTTCATCGAGTCGCAGGTCCGTGAGATGCCGGCCAATGCCGAGGTGTCTGAGTGAGCCTCGTCGTCGCCAGTGTCGAGGAGACCGTCGGCAGCGGCGCCCAAGCGCGACGTGTCTACGCGTACACCGTCCCGGGACGTAAGGACCAGGCGTGGCAGCGAGACACTGAGGTCGGTGTCGTATACGGGGTGGGCGTCATCAAGGTCGGCGAGACCACGAAGCCGACCGCGCGGCAGCGCATCCTCCAGCAGCTAAACACCGCTTACCCCGGCTTGACCGGCGTGGACATCCTTCTCGACGACTCTGCGGTGCGTGCAGACGGTTCGCCCTTCCGTGACTACGATGTTCACCGCGCGCTCGCCGCAGCGGGCATCCGTCGCGTCGGCGGCGAGTGGTTTGAAGCGACGCTTGATGAGGTCAAAGCGGCCATTGGGGTCGTCCGCGCGGGGCGACGTTTCGACCCGACCCGGACGCTCGATTTCGGCATGCGGCCAGAGCAGGAGGAAGCGGTCGCCGAGACCGCTTCGTACTTCCTCGAGCATCGTGACGATTCGCGGCCTTCGCACTTCTTGTGGAACGCGAAGATGCGCTTCGGCAAGACCTTCGCCACCTACCAGCTCGCACGCGAGATGGAGTGGTCAAAGGTCCTTGTCCTCACGTACAAGCCCGCGGTTCACAGCGCCTGGAAGGACGACCTGCTCGGACACGTGGACTTCGAGGGCTGGAAGTTCGTCGACGCGACCGTCCCCGCACACGAGGCTGCCGCCATCGCCGACGGTACGGACCCGTTCGTCTGGTTCGCATCTTTCCAAGACCTCAACGGCCGCGTCGAGGGCGCCGTGAAGGAACGCAACGAGCCCATCCACGTTCTGGACTGGGACGTCATCGTCATCGACGAGTACCACTTCGGTGCGTGGCGCGAGAGTGCACGCGAGCTCTACGACCCGGCCGACAGGAAGCTGGCTGAGGCGGAGGAGCCCGAGGAGCAGGTCACCGAGGCCGACCTCGGGCTGAACTCGTGTCACTACCTCTACCTGTCCGGCACGCCGTTCCGGGCCATCACGAACGGCGAGTTCAGCGAGACCCAGGTCTACAACTGGACCTACATCGACGAGCAGCGCAACAAGGAGCAGTGGCCCGTCGACCGTGGCGAGAATCCGTACATTGACCTGCCTCGGATGGAGATGTACACCTACCGGATGTCGCAGACGGCTGAAGAGTTCGCCGACGACGGCGAGTACAACAGCTTCTCGCTGAACGAGTACTTCCGCGCCCGCAGGGTCGAAGGCGGTGGCCGGAACGACTACGAGTTCGCTGAGCCCACGCAGGTGGCGCAGTTCCTAGACATGCTCCGAGGCAAGCTCGCCTCCCAGATGAAGGCCGAGCTGCTGGGTGCGAAGCCCCCGTTCCCGTACGAGGACCAGCGGTTCAGCGGCGCGGTAGGGCACAGTGTCTGGTACATGAACGACGTCGCCTCGTGCTTTGCGATGAAGGCCATGCTCGAGGCGCATCCGTTCTACTCAGGCTTCGTCATCCACGTCGCCGCCGGCGGACGCGCCGGACAGGGTGCCGCAGCCAAGCCGCCGGTGGATGAGGTCATCCACCAGGCCGAGAGCGAAGGCAAGTCCGGCTCCATCACACTCTCGTGCGGCAAGCTCATGACCGGCGTGACCATCAAGCAGTGGGCGAGCATCTTCATGCTTCGCTCGCTAAAGTCTCCGGAGTCCTACTTCCAGGCAGCCTTCCGCGTCCAGTCGCCGTGGTCGGACAAGCCCGTCGACCAGCCGCGCGTCGTGCATAAAGACACTTGCTATGTGTTCGAGTTCGATCCGAACAGGGCGTTGTCGCTGCTGGCCGAGTACGGCACGCGGCTCGCGACAGGGGAGAAGCAGACCACGGCGGAGGCGTTGGGCGAGCTCATCAACTACCTGCCCATCTTCGCCTTCGATGGCGGGCGCATGCACGAGCTCGATGCGACCGACGTGCTCAACTGGGCCACCGCCGGCATCGGGGCCTCGGCGCTAGCAAGCCGGTGGAACTCGCCCCTGCTGGTCGACATCAACGAGTCCACACTCACGCGCCTCCTCGACAACGCTGACCTGCTCGCGTCGCTCGAGAAGATTGAGGACTTCCGGAACCTCTCCACGGATGTCCAGAAAGTCATCACCTCCACCCAGAAGCTGAAGGCGGCCAAGCGCGCGAAGCCTGAGGGGCTCGACGAGGGTGAGAAGAAGGAGAAGAAGGAGACGGCCAAGCTGCGGACAGAGCTCCGCAAGAAGCTGCAGAAGTTCGTCGCCCGCGTGCCCGTCTTCATGTACCTCACTGACTTTCGCGAAGAGGCTCTGACGCACGTCATCCGCTCGCTCGACCCCGCGCTTTTTGAGCGCGTCACGGGCCTGACCATCGCGGACTTCGAGATGCTCGCGAAGATCGGCGTCTTCAACCCGAACTACATGGACGCCGCCATCTGGCAGTTTCGCCAGTTTGAGAACGCCAGCCTCCGCTACGCCAACGAGAGCGGTGTCGAGGCATTCACTTCGCGCAAGGTCGGTCTCTGGGACAAGAGCTCGGATGTCGATCACATAGCAATAACTGAATAGGCCGCCTGGTGTTAGCGCCAGAGAAGCCCGAGTATGCCGTTCGAGTCCTTCGAGTGTCCCGAGGCGGTTCCCGCGGAGTGCGCCGGAAGGAGTCATCGTTCGAGCGCGACCGGTGACCCGTGCACTTAACGACAACGCGTCGGATGATTTCACAGTGAACGACGGAGCGAGCTTCCGACCCAGAAAGCGGCATCTGGCGCCCGGAGCCGGAACCGGTGGCCGCTTGTGAAAGGATGGGCCACGTCATCGTGTTGGCGTCGGGCCGTCAATCGACGGCAGAGGCATGATTTCCGCCCCGGTGATGATCGGATCCTGCGCCAGTGGCGCCTCAGATTGCTTTTCCGCATGATCAGTGCACCGGACTAACCCGTTGGTCGCTGAGGATGCATTCTCCGGTAGTGCGCCCGGTCTATTTCGATGTCGGTCGGAAAGGGAGCCGCGTCTGGACGGGGTGTATGTGCACGCAGACGGTCCCCGCGGAAGCCAAGGGTGGTTCACCTCGCCTTTATGCGTCCGAGCCGCTCACCGCCCGCGCGCCAACTCCAACGCCAGCGACGTCCTGTCACTGTGTCCCAACTTCCTCAGCAGCGCCGAGACCGCGTTCTTCACGGTGCCGTGAGCCAGGTGCAGGCGCGCCGCGATCTCCGCGTTCGGTAGCCCGAGCGCGAGCAGGCCCGCGACGGCCTGCTCGGTCTGCGTCAGCTCGGGGGAGAGAGGGGGCGCGGCATTGCCGTCGCGGCTGAGAGCGACGCGCGCGACGCGCGGGTCGATGACCAAGCCGCTATTCACGACCTGCCTGATCGAGTCGAGCAGGCGGTCGGCTGAGACATCCTTCAGGAGGAACCCCGCGGCGCCCGCTTCGAGCAGCGATCGAACGAGTTCCGCGTCGTCGAACGTCGTAAGGGCGAGCACCGGCAGACCCGGATGATGCCGCGCGCACTCTCGGACGAGGCCCAATCCATCGAGGACCGGCATGCGCGCATCCGCGAGCACGATGTCGGGTCGGACGGTCGGGATGAGCGCGAGCGCTCGCGAACCGTCCTCCGCTTCGCCGACCACCTTGACGCCGCTGTCTGTCTCGAGGATCATTCGCAGGCCGCGACGAAGAAGCTCCTGATCATCGACAACGAGCACCCGGATCACGCTCACGCGACTCCCGCCGGCACGCTCACATCTTCCGGGTTACCCGCAGTCTCGCCGCCCGCCCGGACGGGCAGCAGCATCGAGAGTCGGAAACCCGACGCCCCTCCCTCAACCGCCAGCGAGCCACCAAGCTCCTCGGCCCGTGCACGCAGCGAGCGCAGGCCGAAGCCCGCAGCCGGCGGTGTCCCACCCTGGGACGCGACGCCATCGTCGTCGAGCGTCGCCTGAATCGACGTGGCGCCGACCTCGATGCGCAGGCTGGCGGTTGCGGCATCCGCGTGTCGGATGAAGTTCGTCAGACCTTCCTGAACGAAGCGGAGGAGGAGTAGTGCGTGCTCGCGTGGCAGAGAGCGCTCACCCTCGATCTCGACCGCGACAGTCAGTCCCGTGCCACGGAAGCTCTCGGCCAGCGTGCGGAACGCATCGAGGTCGCCGAGCTCGCCGAGTTCGATCGGATGCATCGCACGGACGAGTCGCCGCATCGCTTCCAGGCTCTCGCCGACGACCGCTCGGGCGTGAACGATCTCATCGCGCGCTGCAGCCGGATCGGCGACGCGACTGGCGTAGTCCAACGAGAGGCCGACCGCCGTGAGGCGATGGCCGAGGTCGTCGTGCAGTTCGCGGGCCGTGCGCTCCCGTTCCTGCGCGAGGACCAGATCGCGATCGGCGGCGTACCGTCGTTGCAACTCGGCATGCGCCGCGTCGAGCCGCGCAAGGGCATCCTGCAGATCGTCGTTCACACGCAGACTGTCTCGCAGCACGACCGCGACTGCCGCAGCGATCCCCGCGAGTACTGCCGTGCCGATGGCCTCCGCGAGCATGAACTCTGCCGGGCTTCCGCTGGCGAGATGCAGGGACAGGACGATGAGTACGAGCGTGGTCGCATAGCCCCACAGCACTCTCGTCGCGGAGAACGTGACGCCCAGCATCAGCAGAGCCGCCCAGATGATGCCGTAGTAGAGGGCGCCGTTGCCGAACGACATCACGACGACGGCGATGACCGCGAATAGGGCGGCCGCAACACGCGAACGCTGGCCCGACCTGCGCCAGATGACCCAGAGGGCAACGGAGACGACCGTCAGAACCGTGACCGTCACCGTGAGCCAGAGGGGACGGGAGTCGTAGGAGTACAGCACCATCAGAACCGGACCGGCCAAGCCCAAGCTCACGGCGATGTCGAGCAGACCGGTGCGGAGAGTCGGAATGCGCGCCATGGCATCAGCGTATGCAGGCGACCCGGGTCATGGCGGTGACCCGAGTCACGACTTTTTCCCGGCGAGAAGTGACTGCCGGAATGAGCAGCACTGACCCGAGAACGATGCTCAGCCCAGGGCCGGCTTTTAGCTTTGCGACATGACCTCCTCACCGGCATCCAGCGCCGCACCTTCGGGCGACTTCGTTCATTCACCGGGCCAGCCCCGACTCGGTGTTGGTCCGGTCGGCATCATCGTGAGAGCAGTCGTCGCGGTCGCGATTCTGATGGCGGCGAACCTCGTGGCGGGGGTGATTCCCGCCGTTGTGGTTCTGATTCCGGGGGCGGCGGAGGTCTTCGGCGGTTCGTCCCCGTGGGGGTTCGCGCTGGCCGCAGTCGTGCAACTGTCGGTGCTCGGATTCGTCCTGCTCGTGCTGCGCATCTGGATGACCACGGTCGAGCGCGCAACCCTGCGAGCCGCAGGGTGGACCTGGCGACGCAGTTCGGGCCTGTGGCTTGCGCTCGGCATCGGAGTCTCCGCGCTCACCGTGGTCATCGTCTATGCAGCGCTTCCGGCGATCGGTCCCGTCCGGGACGACGAACTTCCCGCCGGGGAACAGGATGCCGTCCTCATCAGCGCACTGCTGATCATCTACTACCTCGGGCTCGCCTTCGTGCAGCAGTCACTGCCCGAGGAACTGCTGTTTCGCGGATGGCTGCTTTGGCGATTGCGCGACCGCCCCGTCTGGGCGATCACGGTGACCACGCTCGTCTTCACCGCCATCCACTTGGTGTCGCAGGGCGGACAGCGATCGGTCTCGGAGCACGTGCTGTACCTCGCGCTTCCGCTCGGGTTCTCCCTGCTCGCCGTCGGACTGCTGCTGTGGACCGGGTCGCTGTGGGCCGCCGTCGGCGTGCACGGTGGCTTCCACGTCGGCAACTACATCGCCGTGGCGGCGATGCCGGAAGTGGATGCCGTCAGCTCGTGGCTCGCGATCGGGGGAGTGCAGGCGGTCATCGGGATCGTGCTGACGGTCAGTGCGCTGAAGCGCGGAAAGGTCCTCGGCTGACGATCTTCGCGTTGGCATGAAAGACCGGAAGGCCGTTCTCGAGTCGGTGCGGAAAAGTGGAGTGTCCGATAGCCTCCTCAGCAATGAATAAACGCGAGGGAATTCTGCTGGGCGCCGCCGGGCTCGCGGTCGCCGGTCTTGTCGCATTGGCTATGCCGGCCGTTTCGGGGCTCGCTGATTCGATGAGCACGGACTCTGATTCGAACGTCCGGCCGCCAGCGTCGCCGTCTGTGAGTCCACCGTCGGACGCCGTGGCGGAGATCACCACACCGCTCGACGGTCAGGGCGGCACGGCCGGATACCAGGACATCGACGGCGGAGTCACCGTCCGCGCCAAAGGTCCGGGCGACTGCCCGACGTGGGCCATGATCAATCCCTACGACGCCTGGAATCCCGCGGCCCGGCTGGGCGGCACGATCTCCGACCTCGGTCCGACCGCCTACGCATCTGGCGAGGTCGGGCTGAACGATGAGGGCGAGATCTCGTCGTACACGGTGGCGTCCGGCGACACGGCGTGGGGCATCGGTGATCGCCTGTGCATCGACTACATCACCGTGATGGCGTACAACGGCAAGTTCATGCCCCCGGTGGAGATCCAGCCCGGCGACATCCTGATCCTGCGCCCGTAGTGCTCGGCTAGCATTTCCGCATGGCTGAAACTCCCCGCATCATCGACGTCTCGATCGGGAGCGACGGCATCCGCCTCGGACAGTTCATGAAGTTCGCGGGCCTGCTCGACTCGGGCGGCGACGTTAAGGAAGCCATCATCGACGGCTTCGTCACGGTCAATGGCGGGGTCGACCGCCGCCGTGGACGCCAGCTGCAGCACGACGACGTCGTCGTCTTCGACGGACGCGGGGCTCGGGTGCGTCCGTAGCACCGAGGCGCCGTCGCGAGGTTCGAGCGGGCGTTCTCCGGGGCGCGTGTGCCGCTGGCGGAGGGGGGCCACGTCCAAGGGCAGAATCGGTGGGGCTTCGTCCTTCTTACGCCCGACGGCAGATTCCAGGACAACGAAGAGCCATCACGATCGCGATGAGAACGTCGGCTCCGATAACGAAGCCGAGACTCATGAACGCACGCAGTGCGGCAGTTGCGAGGCCGGCAGTAGTCTCAGCTTCATGTCGCAGCATGCCGCCCCCGGTTGGTTCTCGGACCCGTTCGGACGTTATGAGCATCGGTATTGGGACGGCGCTCAGTGGACGGAGCACGTGGGGTCTCGTGGTCAACAGACGATCGATCCACCTGTGGTGATGCCGCCCGCCGTCGGCGCGCTTCAGGAGGTGCAGAGTCCCGCGCCGTTGCGCAGCAGCCAGACTCCAAACGACGCGAGAGTGCTCAAGCAGGTCCGGAGGCTCGGCATTTCGGAGCAGGCGCAAGGTGGCGGGGGGACCCTGTTCACCGAACGCGTGTTGGTTGTCAACCAGAAGGCCAAGCTGTTCGAGAGAAGAGCTGAGTACACCGTCTTCGATCGACACGGATGCAAGGTTGGCGGGGTGCGCGAGTTTGGGATCAGCATGGCTCGGCTAGCGGTCGGCCGCGAGAATGCGACGAAGCGGCTAGAGATCGTCGACGCAGACGGAACTCCGCGCCTCACATTGACGCGACCCGCCACGGTCTGGAAGTCGAAAGTCACGGTGATGCGTGCGGATGGCAATCTTGTTGGACACCTTGCCCAGGAGAGTCTCGGGGTCATGGCGTCGGTACTCGGGGGCAGGTTCAACGTTCGCTTTCGTATGGAAGCCGACGGCGCGACGCTCGGCTCTGTCAATGCGGAGGATTGGCGGGCCTGGGATTTCAGTATCCAGGACGCGGGAGGTTCCGAGATCGCACGTATTACCAAGACGTGGGCCGGATTCGGCAAAGAGGGGTTCACGAAAGCGGACAACTATGTTCTGCAGATCCACCGCGAACTGGTCGATCCGCTCCTGACCCTGGTTGTATCCGCCGCGCTCGTCGTTGACACCGTCTTGAAGCAGACCAGCGACGGACACCGTCGGTCGCGGTGACCCTCAGCCCCTCGCCGCTCGGCCACTGGCGGCTCGTCCGACGTGGCTACCTGCGTGCGCCTCGACACGGCATCAGTGAGGGATCATCACCCGTCCGCTTGCCGCCGAGCGGACGGCGGCGTGATGAATGGCTGTAGTGTGCGGCGGGAACGTCCGATGAGGGAGTATAGATTTCGTGGAGACTTTCAAGCGAACACCGCTGCAGCTGTTCAACTTGCCTCAGCACTTCCTTGTCCCTCTTTTTCAGCGGCCCTACGTTTGGCGCGAGGATGAACAGTGGATCCCGTTGTGGAATGACATCCGGCGCGTGACGGAGCTACGGATCAACGATCCGCGCTCCAACGCCACACACTTCATGGGCGCGGTCGTTCTCCAGGCGCACGACGCAAAGAGTAAGCGCATGACGACGTGGAACGTCATCGACGGTCAGCAGCGTCTGACAACGCTCCAGATTCTGGCCGACGCAGCTTGCGCTTTGCTCGCGGTGAGCGGACAGACCCGCCTCTCAGGACAACTTGAGCGGCTCACCCAGAACGACGACATCTATGTCGAAGAGCGCGACAGTCGCCTCAAGGTCCGTCATCATAACAAGGATCGTGCGGCCTTCGACGAGGTGATGACGGCCGATCCGCCGGTCGACCATGCCTACTTGACGCACGTGGATTCGCAGATCGTTCGCGCCCACGAGTACTTCTCGACGGCCGTCCAGCAATGGTTGGGTGCGCCCGACTCGGCTGAGTACCTGATCAAAGCGAAAGAGCTCACAACAGTTCTGCTCGACGGTCTGCAACTTGTCTCTATCGAGCTGGAAGCTTCCGAGAACTCACAGGAGATCTTCGAGACGCTGAATGCTCGCGGCACTCCGCTCACCGCCGCGGACCTAGTGCGAAACTTCGTCTTCCAGAAGCTCGAGGCTGACGGTGTCGACACACGCAGGGCCTACCGGGAGGACTGGCCGTTTGAGACCAAGTTTTGGATGGAAGAAGTGAGTGTTGGCCGCAACCTGGTGAGCCGTAGTTCTCTGTTCCTCAACCAGTGGCTCGTCGCGCGAACCGGCGAAGAGGTCAGCCCTCAGTCGACATTCACGAGGTTCAAGTCCTACGTCGAACATGAGTCCGGTCATGCGATGTCCGAACTCTTGCCAATCATCAAGATGCAGGCGCATCAGTACGAGTCGTGGACGGAAGCAGCGCGCCGTCCGGGAGGAAGCCTCACAGCCACTGAACTGGCCGTCTACCGTATGCAGGCGGCAGGCGTGGAGGTGCTTAAGCCGCTCCTCATATGGCTGCACGAGCCCGGCCGGGGCCTATCAGAGGACTCGGTGGGTCGAATCATCAATGCGGCGGAGAGTTGGGTATTTCGCCGGCAACTCCTGCGCCTGTCGGGCAGTGATCTCGGCCGCATCATCGCTGACGTCATTGCCGCGAACGCGAACGTGCCGGCGAGCGACCTCGCGGAGCGGGTTTCAGCCCATCTCGCGCGCCTCAACGTAACGAGTACCTATTGGCCCGGCGACGAAGAGGTCCGCCGCGCTTTGACCACCGAAGCAGCGTATACGCGGTTCCCGCGAGGTCGACTGCGCATGATGCTCGAGGCGGTTGAGGACCGCTACCGCGACGTTACCGGTCAGCCTCAAATCGAGCGCAAGGGTTACCCGATCGAACACCTGCTCCCAAGATCCTGGCGGGACACCTGGCCCGTCGACGCTCCTGACGAGGCCGAGGGGAGGCAGGCTCGGGTTCATCGCTTGGGTAACCTCACGCTCCTGACCAAGTCGCTCAACTCGAAGGTCTCGAACGGCGCCTGGCCCGTAAAGAGAGCCGCGCTACAAGACCACAACACGATCATTCTGACCGGCAGGGTGATCAAGCGCACTGAGATAGACGCGTGGAACGAAGAGCTGATCGATGAGCGCACTGCAGAGCTCATCGATACGTTGTTGCGGGTCTGGCCCGTCCCCGAAGGGCACCACGGCAAGGTCGCTGACCCTCAGAGCAAAGCGGGCGACTGGGTTGAGTTACGGCACTTGATCGCAGGGGGCTTCCTTGCGCCCGGCGACAGGCTATTCGCGACCCACCGCGACCATAAGGGTAGGCAAGCAATCATTACTGCGGACGGTGCAATCGACATCGACGGTAAGCGCTATACTTCTCCGTCGGCCGCGGGCTCCGCGCTCCAGGGAGGAGCGACGAACGGGTGGTACTTCTGGGCAGTCGCGGACGGTCGGAGATTGCGAGACGTCCGCACCGACTTCCAAAATTCGTCCGACGTCGACGAGCGCGTCGTAATGTCCGAGCCGTAGTCGAGACGCTTCCGCTCGACCTCGCTAGCGAAGTCTGAGGCGATAGCCCCTCCGCCCAGATGGAAGAATCGTCCGGTGACCGCAACTCTCGTCGCTCAGGGCCTCGCCGGCGGATACGGCCACCGCACACTCTTCGACGGTGTCGATCTCACCGTCAGTCCGGGCGACGTCGTCGGCGTCGTCGGGGCCAACGGTGCCGGCAAGTCGACGCTCCTCCGCATCCTCGCCGGGCGTGATGCGCCACAGGCGGGAACCGTGAGCCTTGCTCCGGCTGACGCGTTCGTCGGCTGGCTGCCGCAGGAGCACGAGCGCGTCGAGGGCGAGACCGTCGCCGCGTACATCGCCCGTCGCACCGGGTGTGCGGAGGCGACGGCGGAGATGGATGCCGCGGCATCCGACCTCGGCGATCCCTCGATCCCCGGCGCCGACGACCGGTATGCCACGGCCCTGGAACGCTGGCTCGCGAGCGGCGCCGCCGACCTCGACGAGCGCCTGCCGATCGTGCTCGCCGACCTCGGGCTCGAACTCGACTCCGACAGCATGCACATGACATCTCTTTCGGGCGGTCAAGCGGCGCGGGTCGGACTCGCGGCCCTGCTGCTCTCGCGCTTCGACATCGTGCTGCTCGACGAGCCCACGAACGACCTCGACCTCGACGGGCTCGAGCGCCTCGAAGCGTTCGTGCGCGGGCTGCGCGGGGGAGTCGTGCTGGTCAGCCACGACCGCGAGTTCCTCGCGCGCAGCGTCACGCGCGTGCTCGAGCTCGACCTGGCGCAGAACTCGCACCGCATCTACGGCGGCGGCTACGACGCCTACCTCGAAGAGCGGGCGACCGTGCGCCGTCACGCGCGCGAGAAGTACGACGAGTTCGCGGGCAAGAAGGCCGATCTCGTCGCGCGTGCCCGGGTGCAGCGGGAGTGGTCGAGCCAGGGCGTCCGCAACGCGATGAAGAAGAACCCCGACAACGACAAGATCCGGCGCAAAGCCGCCACGGAGTCGAGCGAGAAGCAGGCGCAGAAGGTGCGCCAGATGGAGAGCCGCATCGCCCGGCTCGAAGAAGTCGAGGAACCCCGCAAGGAGTGGCAGCTCGAATTCACGATCGGTGCTGCGCCGCGGTCGAGCTCCGTCGTCTCGACGCTTAACGGTGCTGTCGTCCGGCAGGGCTCGTTCACGCTCGGACCGGTCTCGCTGCAGGTCAACGCTGGCGACCGCATCGGCATCACCGGGCCCAACGGTGCCGGCAAGTCGACGCTGCTGCGCACCATCCTCGGTCGGCAGACTCCCGACGAGGGATCGGCGGGACTCGGGTCGAGCGTGAGCATCGGCGAGATCGATCAGGCGCGCTCGCTGCTCGTGGGCTCACGCCCGCTGGCCGACGCGTTCGAGGCGCTCGTGCCCGAGATGGCGTCCGGCGAGGTCCGGACGCTGCTCGCGAAGTTCGGCCTCAAAGCCGATCATGTGCTCCGCCCGGTGGACGAGCTGTCGCCGGGGGAGCGCACGCGTGCCGGCCTCGCGCTGTTGCAGGCTCGAGGCGTGAACGTCCTGGTGCTCGACGAGCCGACGAACCACCTCGACTTACCCGCGATCGAGCAGCTCGAACAGGCGATCGAGTCGTACGACGGCACGCTGCTGCTCGTCACCCACGACCGGCGGATGCTGGATGCCGTGAGCACGAACCGTCGCTGGCACGTCGAGGGCGGCCGCGTCACCGAGGCCTGATGCCCGCGCGCTCATCGGCCGCGTTCCCGCACCCTCCCTCAATCGGCCGGCGGCTGCTCGATCTGAGCGCCCCACTGCGCCCGCAGCACGCTCACGACATCGTCGATCCCCGCGCCCGTGCGCAGCGCCTCATCGGTCAGCTCGCGGATCCGCTTGAGCACGGGGCGGGGGAGTACCGCCGCCGATTCGGCGACGCGGGTTCCCGCGGCGGTGCGGGTGACGACGAGACCCTCCTGCTCGAGCAGCTTGTAGGCCTTCGCGACGGTGCCGGGCGCGACGCCGAGGTCGGCAGCGGTCTGACGGACGGTGGGGAGGCGTTCGTTGGCCGCGAGCATGCCCGACACGATGAGTCCGCGCAGCTGCAGGTAGATCTCGCGCGACGGGGTGCTCTCGTCAGTCGCGGAGAGAAATCGGGTGAGGGTCATCGGGCGTACCCGACATCCGTCCCCGACGACCCCGGCCCCGCAGATGCCGGGGCGGTTGCCGAGGCGTGATCGGCACGCGGCACGAGCGATCCGCCGACGACGAGAAGGATGCAGAGCGCCACGATCTCGATGATCGGTGCTGCGGCACCGGCGAGAGACGCAAGCTCGGCGTAGCGCCACGCGACGTCGTACGAGGTCGATGTGCCCGGACCGTCGATCAGGAGCGTCGTCGTCGAACCCGCGTTGCCGATGAGGCGCCACCCGCCCGCGAGGGCGAGCAGGCACGCGCCCGTCGTGAGCCACACGACCCCGCCCGCGGTGCGGCGGCGGGCTGCGCGTTCGATCGCGACGGTCTCGGGCCGGAGGAACGAGCGTGCCGCGTTGCGATCGAGGGCGCGCCAGGCGGCGATCACCAGCAGCACCAGCCCGACGAGGGCAGGCACGCCGTAGACCCAGCCGTAGAAGACGACGCGCAGCGGGTCGACATCCGCGGCGTTCGGGATCGGGATGACGAGCCAGAGCCAGTCGCCGGCATCGTCGGGCGACGACGCGAGCCCAGCCGCCACCGTGGTCCCCGCGAGCGCGAGGGCTGCGACCGTCACGGCGGAGAGGGCCACCGGTGAACTGAACGACACCCACGATCTGCGCACCGGTGGCGACACGGGCCGTTCGGGGGCGCCCGATCCGCGCGTGCGGACCAGGACGAGCGCGGTGACGACGCCCACCAGCGCGACGACGAGTGGTGTCGCGACGCGCCACCACGACGCGCCGGAGCCGTCCCAGATATAGCCGCGGAACAGGAACTCGAGAACGAAGCCGAGCGCGATGACGACCCCCGCGACGGCGAGGGCGATGTGCTCTCCCGCGTAGCGACGCCGAACCGCGGACCGGCGCGCACCGATGAGTCCGGCGCCGCGCTCGTCACCGCCGCTCGTGTTGGCCCGGATCGCGACGACGGTCGCGGCGGCCACGAGTCCGAGGACGAACGACATCGGAGGCCACGTCGCGATGGCCCCGGTGAGATCCAGGGGCCCGAAGCTCGCGAGAGAAGGGATGAGCATGCGTGATGCCTTTCGCTTGTACCTCGATGATGACACGAAATGTATCAGGACCATGACGCAAGAGGCGCACGGACCTGATGAGCAACCAAGGTTGACAAGATGACTACGAGCAACCTAGGTTGCTTACATGGAATCCACTCAGATCGCCGGCGTCGCCGCAGACACGCGTGATCCACGTGCGGGTCTCCGCGCCATCGCGTCGCTGCGCTCTCTCACCGAACGCCTCGAGCTGGCGCAGGTCGAGGCGGGCCTGCGGGCAGGCATGAGCTGGCAAGAGATCGCCGACGCGCTCGGCGTCTCGCGCCAGGCCGTGCACAAGAAGTACGCCAAACGGATCGATCCGACCATCGACATCCCGAGGAGAACCCGATGAGCAAGCTGACGGTCGCGACCGCGACGATGTACGACCTGTCCCTCGCCGGTGCGGAGGAGGCATCTCGACTCGGCGAGCAGAACGGTGACATCGACCACCTTCTGCTGGCCCTGACGATCAACGAGCAGGTCGCCGGCCAGGTTCTGCGCGCGCTCGGCGCCTCTCTCGAGCGCACGCGCGCGGCAGTCGAGCAGCAGCACGCCGATCAGCTCGCGTCACTCGGAGTGCAGGCCGCCATGCCCGGTCCCGGCCGCATCACGTATCACGAGCGAGGGGAGTTCGCGTGGAACGATCGCGCCCTCGACGTCCTCCGGCGTGCGGGTCAGGGGGGCAAGCGCGGTGATGCCGCCGCGGTCCTGCGCGAGCTGGTCGACGAGGGCAGCGGGCTCGTCGAGGCGATTCTCCAGCGCCTCGACACGAGCCCGCAGCAGGTGCGCGAGCTTCTCGATCAGGCGGAGCGCTACCCCGCGCTGCCGACTCGCGCCGCCGATAACGGCCGGTCGATCTCGAGCGCCGGTGCAGCGCACGTCACCGCTCCCGTCGCAGAGGTGTGGGCGCTGCTCAGCGATCCCGCACGGATGCCGGAATGGGATCTTGGTTTCGGCCGGGTCGACGACCTGCCTGCCACAGCCGCGCCGGGCACCGCATGGACCGCGTACGCACTCGAGACGGCGCCGAACGGCAAGCCGCAGCGCATCAACCCGGAGCGTCGACGCGCCCGCATCGAGCTGATCGAGAGCGAGCCCGCGACGGCGATCGAGTGGGTCACGACCTGGCCCGATTCGCCGACATCGAACAGGCGCCGGATGCGGATCGAACTCGAACCCGCCGCCGGCGGCACCCGCCTGCTGGTCCGTCAAGCGTGGGAACGCACCGCCTCGCGGCGAGGCCTCCCCCCGCTGCGGTGGGTCATGCGACCCCTGTACAGCTTCGCGATCTGGCTGCAGATCTCACAGATCGGTGCATCGATCGGTCGCGTGTTCCGGTAGACGCCCATGTGAGGGCGCCCCGTAGGCTCGGGGAATGACGAGTGAAGCGACACCCCGACCGAACCGTCTCACCGAGCCGCCGCTCACCCGGCCGTATGTCGGTGCCCCGCCGCTCGCGGCGCTGCGGCGGTGGATGCAGAACTACGCGACCTTCCGCGGACGCGCGAGCCGGTCGGAGTTCTGGTGGCCGATGCTCGTCATCGTGCTGTTCCCGATCGTGGTCCAGGTGCTCAACGGGTTCGCGACGGGCGACTGGCGGCCGATCGACACGCGCGTCGTGCAGGACCTCCCCGACGTCATCGTGCTCGTCTTCTCGCTGGCGACCCTGCTGCCGATGCTGGCCGTCACCTGGCGTCGTCTGCACGACACGAACCGCAGCGGCGTGTGGTTCTTCCTGATCTTCTTGCCGCTGATCGGCTGGATCGCGCTCGTGATCATGCTCTCGATCCGGGGCGAGCGTGGGGGAGCGCGCTTCGATCCCGTTACGAGCGACGAGCGATGAGCACGGCGATGACGGCGACCACCCCGATGACCGCGGCGATCCGTGCGGCCTTGCCGGTGCGCCGAGTGAGGCTGAGCGCCCCGTCGGCGATCTTGACGTTCTGATCGATCCGGGCGGTGGCGAAGCCGGCCGCGGCGTCGACGATCTTGTCCGCGACGTCGGGAACGGCGTCGGGAAGCGCGTCCTTCGCGGCATCCTGCGCCTTGTGGATGGCGCCCTTGCCGGCATCGGCGACACCGTGCACGACCCGCGATGCGGCGCGGGTGACGCCCGATGCGTTCTCGGATGCCTCCGGGACGGGCGTCTGCGCGTCGGCATCGTCGACGGCGGCGTCGTCGCCCGTGGCAGGTGAGGTGTTGGCGTCCGTCATGACGGCTCCGTTCGTCGGTGCGAGAGGTCCGGACGAAAACTCTCGCACCGCCGACGAATTACCGAGAGGGCCTAGCCGACACGGCAGATTTCGCGTATGCCCGGGTCAGCTCAGGGCGTCGATCACCTCTGCCCGGCGCTGCGGAAGGTCGCGGGTTGCGGCATCCCAGATGCGGGTCGTGCGCGACGGCGAGAATCGCGGCCAGCCGGGGTCGCCGCCGCGGATGAAGGCGACCCACGCCGCGTGCATGTCGCGCGCGAGGTCGGCGGGGGCGTCCGAGCCTGCTAGCAGCAGCGCCTCGGGGTCGCCGAGCCGGTCGAAGGCGAAGCCGATCTCGAGCGCGTGTGCGGCATCCAGACCCCGAACCGGGCTGCGCCAGGCGAACTCGTAGACGAACGTCGGTGCGGTGCGCGCACGAGCGACACGGGTCGCGGGGGCGCGCAGCATCCGGTCGGTGAGCAGCTGCCCCAGAACCTCACCGGGCGATGCGCCGGGGAATGAGCGTGCGACGGCCCGGGCCGCCCGCTCGGACACCCCCATCGCGCGGCGCGCCACCCATGCCTTCAGCCGCCCGATCCGGGCGATCGCGTCGGGGGTCAGCCACAGGCGGTACTCGTCGGTGTTGGTCCCGATCATGATGGGCAGGTCCGCCGACGTCAGCGCGTCCTCGGGCACCTCGGGCAGCGACTCCTCATCGAGGGCGAGGACGAATCCCGGCGCGCCGCGCAGCGGGCTCGAACCGGCCGAGGCCCGCGACCGCGCGCTCAGCAGATCGGCGGTGGACGTGGCGGCGAACGCTTCGCGGGTCGTCGGGATGCCGAGTTCGCGGGTGATCGCATCCGACGCCCGGCGCGCCTTGTCGGGTTCCGCAGCTTCGAGCGGACCCGACTGGATGATCGCTCCCGCGACCAGGGCGCGTGAACGGGGTTCGCTCACCAGCGCGGCGACCAGAGCGCCGCCGGCCGACTCGCCCATGAGTGTGATGCGCGCCGGATCGCCGCCGAAGGCCCGGATCTCGTCGCTGACCCAGCGCAAGGCCGCCGCGGCATCCCGCAGCCCGAGGTTGCGGGGAACGCCGTCGAGCACGCTGAATCCCTCCACGCCGAGGCGGTAGTTCGCCGAGACGAAGACGATGCCGTCTCGGGCGAACGTCGTGCCGTCGTAGATCGTCTGCGCGGCGGCGCCGCGTTCGAGAGCGCCGCCGTGCAGCCACAGCACGACGGGGGCGTCCGCCGCTCCCACCGGTGCCCACACGTTGACGGTGAGGTTGTCGTCGCCCTCGATCGTCGGGACGGTGAGCAGCTCGCCGAGGTCGCCCGGATACGGGGTCTGCGGGGCCGTGGGGCCGAACCGTGTCGCGTCGCGCTCGCCGTCCCAGGGGTCGACCGGCTCGGCGACCCGGAAGCGGCGCTCGCCGACGGGCGGTTTCGCGTACGGGATGCCGAGGTAGCGGTCGACCCCGTTCAGGCGCGAGCCTCGCAGTTCGCCGCCGCTGATGCTGACCCGCGCTTCGTCCGACACGACTTCCTCCGGCATCCCTGCTCCCTCCGTGTGCTCCCACCGTATGAGGCCCACTTATGAGGCGTCCCGGAGAGGGGCTGTCCTCAGGGGGTGATCAGCGGATCGTCCAGGGCGCACGCTCATTCGGCTATGTGCGCGCGCTCTCGGCGGTTCTAGCGTGTGAAATCCGGCTGCTACCCGAGCAGCTCGTCGCACACATGCAAAGGGGCATCGATGTCTACTCCACCCCGGCGGCTCCGCGGCCGTCGCCTTCTCCCGCTGGCGGTCACCGCCGCCGTCATCGCGCCGCTCGCGGCCTGTTCCGCGCCCGCCGACGAGGGGCCGGTCACCCTCACGTTCCAGACCTGGGTGCCCGGTATCGACCAGGCCGTCGATCTCTTCAACGAGCAGCATGACGACATCCAGGTCGAGCTGCAGACGATCGTCTCGGGCGCCGAGGGCGGCTACGCCAAGATGCTCTCGGATGTCCAGGCCGGCAACCCCGCGGATGTCGCCCAGGTCGGCTACGACCAGATGCCGACGTTCCTCCTCAACGGCGCCCTCGAAGACATCACCGATTACGTCGGCGACGAGGTCGACGTCTTCTCCGACTGGCAGATCGGCGCGACGACGTTCAACGATCGGGTGTACGGCATCCCGCAGGCGGCCGGGCCGATGGGGCTCTACTACCGCTCCGACGTGTTCGCCGAGGCGGGCATCACCGAGGCCCCCGCGACGTGGGACGACTTCTACGCGGCCGCCGTGGCGGTGCGGGCGACGGCGCCCGACCGCTACATCGCGGCGTTCGCGCCGAACCAGGCTGCGTGGATGGAAGGCCTCGCCGAGCAGGCGGGCGAGCCCTGGTTCCAAGTCGAGGGCGACGCCTGGAAGGTCGCGATCGACAACCCCGACACCCTCCGCATGGCCGAGTACTGGCAGCGCCTCATCGACGAGGATCTCGTGAAGGTGCAGGCCGACCTGTCGAGCGAGTGGTTCGCCGACGTGCAGGCCGGGCGCATCGTTTCGTGGATGAGCGGCTCGTGGGCCGACGCGATCATCCGCAACAACGCCCCCGAGACCTCGGGACTGTGGTCGGTCGGACTCATGCCGCAGTGGGATGAGGCGAACCCCCGCTCGGCGAGCTGGTCGGGCGGTTCCGCGAACGTGGTGCTGAAGGGGTCGGCGCACCCCGAGCAGGCGGCCGAATTCGCCCTCTGGCTCAACAGCAACCTCGACAGCGTGAGCCTGCTGACCGAGAACGGCGCCGGCTGGCCCGCGATCGCCGACGTCGACTCGATCCCCTCGATCCAGTCGGCCCCCGAGGTGTTCGAGTTCTTCGGCGGCCAGGACATCTGGGATGTCTTCGCCGAATCGAGTGAGCAGGTCGCGCGCGACTGGCAGTGGCCACCGCTGGTCGACGCGCTGAACGCGAGCCTCCTCGACGAGGTCGCCGCCGCCGTCGAGTCGGGCACCCCGCTCACCGAGGCCTACGCCGCGGTGCAGGAGCGGATGGTGGCCGAGATGACGGCGAAGGGGATTTCGGTCGCCGACTGAACCGAGCGGGGCGGACGGCAGCGACGCCGTCCGCCCCGCGCGGGTCGCGCCCCGAAGGGAATCGCATGCACACCACCCGAAGCCGGCTGCCGCTGTTGCTGCTGCTCGGCCCGTTCCTCCTGGCCTTCGCCGTCTTCTACGTCGCCCCCATCGTCTGGGCGATCGTCCAGAGCCTCTTCTCGGTCCGTGCGAGCGGACTCGGGCTGGGCGCGCCCGAAACGCTGTTCGTCGGGCTCGACAACTACGCCCGGGCGCTGGCGAATCCCGCGTTCGTCTCGAGCCTTGGACGCATCGCCGTGTTCGCTCTCATTCAGGTGCCGCTGATGGTGGTGCTCTCGGCGGTGCTCGCGCTGCTGCTGGAGTCGACCCGGGCCCGCTGGCCGCAGTTCTTCCGCGTCGCGTTCTTCATGCCGTACGGCGTGCCCGGCGTCATCGCGTCGCTCCTGTGGAGCTTCCTCTACGTGCCGAGCACGAGTCCGATCCTCCAAGGGCTGTCTGCCGTCGGCATCTCGGCCGCGCCGCTCGAATCGGGCACCGTCATGTTCGCCATCGCGAACATCGGCATCTGGACGTTCGCCGGCTACAACATGCTCGTGCTCATCGCAGCGCTCCAGGCGGTGCCCGCCGACCTGTACGAGGCCGCGCGCATCGACGGCGCGAGCGAGTGGCGCATCGTGTGGGAGATCAAGCTGCCGCTCCTGCGCCCCTCGCTCGTGCTCACCACGGTGTTCACGATCATCGGCACGCTGCAGCTTTTCGTCGAACCCCTCGTGCTGCGTCCGCTCACGACCGCCATCAACACCGACTACACGCCGAACCTCGCCGCCTACAACCAGGCGTTCACGCAGAGCAACCCGAACCTCGCCGCCGCGATGGCCGTCATCGTGGCCGTCATCGCCTTCGTGTTCTCGTTCGTCTTCCTGCGGCTGGTCAACCGGAAGGGCAACCGCGCATGGTGATCGCACCCGTCACCGAGTCCACCCGCACGGTCACCACCGGCGCGGCATCCGATCGTCGCGATCGCCGCGGGGCACGCCGCGGCGGCACGGGGGGACCGGGTGCGGGGTTCTGGGCATCGCTGCCGACCCTCGCCGTGCTCGTCGCCGCTCTCGTCTACTTCGCGCTTCCGGTGGTGTGGGTGCTGTTCGCCGCGACCAAGAGCAACGCCGACCTGTTCGGCTCTTTCGGGCTCTGGTTCAGCGATGCGCCGCAGCCGCTGACGAACCTCCAGAACCTCTTCACGACCGATCGCGGCATCTATACCCAGTGGCTGCTCAACAGCCTGTTCTACTCGGGGCTCGGCGCACTCATCGCGACGATCCTCAGCGGGGCGGCGGGCTACGCCTTCGCGAAGTACGCCTTCGCCGGGCGCGAGGCCGTCTTCGCGATGATCCTCGGCGGCGTCCTCGTTCCCGCGACCGTCATCGCCCTGCCGACCTACTTCATGTTCAACGCGGTAGGCCTGACCGGCACGTACTGGTCGTTCCTGCTCCCGAGCATCGTCAGTCCGTTCGGGGTGTACCTCTGCCGCATCTACGCCACCGCCGGCGTGCCCGACGAGGTCATCGAGGCCGCGCGCCTCGACGGCGCCGGCGACGTGCGCATCTTCGCGACCATGGCCACCCGCATGATGGCGCCCGCCCTCGTGACGGTGTTCCTCTTCCAGTTCGTGGGAATCTGGAACAACTACCTACTGCCGCTCGTCATGCTCAACGACGCCCGCACGTTCCCGGTCACCCTCGGGCTCATGCTCTGGAACGGCCAGACGCAGCGCGCACCGCTGTACTACGAGCTCGTCGTGACGGGAGCCGCGGTCTCGGCCGTCCTGCTCATCGTGGTCATGGCCGCTCTGCAACGATTCTGGCGAGCCGGTCTCACCGCCGGCGCGACGAAGGGATGACCCGATGACCCGCTACCTCGGCTCCGGACACGACCCGGCCCCCGACACCCGGGCGCTGACGGGCGCCGTTCCCGCCCACCTGCCGCCGCGCCTCACGATCACCCTGTGGGACTTCTCCTGGTACACCCGGGCCGGCGCCGGCGAGCCCTACGCCGACCTCGGCGCAGCCCTCGATGAGGCCGTCGACCGCGGCTACAACGCCATCCGGATCTGCGCCGCGCCGCTGCTCCTGTTCGGCGGTCTCGGACTCGACGACCTTGCGAGCGACCTCGAGATCGAGGGACTCGGGCGCTCGCCGCACGGCGAGGTGTTCGGCAACGGAACGCGCTGGTACGACGTGCCCGGCGGCTACCGGCTCGACCTCCGCACGCGTTTCTTCGACCTGCTGCGCGGTGCCCGCGAACGCGGCATCGTCGTCATCCTCGCGAGCTGGGAGTACCAGCAGTCGCCGGCGTTCGCGGCGGACGAGCGCTGGTTCCGCGCGATCGACGCCGTGCCGCTCGAAGAGCGCTACGACCTGCTCGCGTCCGCGACGATTCGGATGCTCGATGAGATCGAGGCCGCGGGTCTGGACGATACGATCGCCTTCGCCGAGCTCCACAACGAGGTCGACTTCTCGATCGTCCCCGCGTTCGTCGACGGCGGGGATGCCGCCCTCGACCGCGTGCGTGCCGCGCACCCCGGTCACCTCGTCACCGCCAGCTACGGCAAGGCGCCCTTCCTCGACCTCGCGGCACTCTCCGAGCGGTTCCAGGTCGGCCAGCTGCACGTCTACGCCTACGGCGTGCTCGACGCGCTGCAGCGACGCATCGACATCCGTTCCGAAGGCACTGACGGCTTCCCGGGCGCAGCCATGCGAGCGCTGCTCGTCGATGACGCGCCCACGTTCGCCGAGTACGGCCGCGCCGCCGACTGGAAGTTCGAGGCCACCGTCATCACCGATCAGCAGATCTACGGATACGACTGGGTCGACCCCGACCTCTGGGACCGTTGGCTCTACAACCACTACGGGCTCTACCGCGAAGAGATGCTGCGCGAGATCGGGTCGCGGGTGACGGCGCTCGCCGCGTGGTCTCGCCGCCGCGGCATCCCGGCCGTCGTGGGGGAGGGGTGGGTCGGCTACACCCCGCTGCGCGCCGACTTCGAAGACGGCCCGGTCGGAACCGAACTCGCCGAGCATGGCGTCCGCACCGCACTCGAGCACGGGGTGTGGGGAATGGTGCTCAGCTCGAACGCGGCGCCGCATCATCCGCAGTGGTCGGATGTCGCGTGGCAGCGGCGCCTCAACGCCGAGATCCTCGCGGCCCCGACGACGGCCGCCCCCGGTCGCGACTGAGGGCTGTCACCCGCGACGGTCCTCCCGGTAGCGGCTCGGGCTCATCCCGTGCACGCGTCGGAAGTGCCGCGAGAAGTAGAACGGATCGCTGTACCCGACCTCGGTCGCGATCTGACCGACGGTGCGGTCGGTGCGCTCGAGAAGGGTGCGCGCCGCCGTCATGCGGAGGCCCGTGTGGTAGGCCAGGACGCCGCCTCCCGTCGCGCGCCGGAACAGCGACGTCAGATGGGATGCCGAGACGCCGACGAGGGCTGCGAGCTCGCTCACCGGCACCGCGCTGTCGAGCCGCTCGGACAGGAACGTCATCGCTCGCTCGAGCGGGTCGCCGCGCTCGGGCAGCGCCTGGTCTGAGGCGAGCTGCGTCATGAGCTTGAATGCGGCGCCCGTGACGGCGACGAGGCGCACGGGCGACTGGTCGCGCTCGAGCCCGCGCACGATCTCGTCGAGCAGCGACACCGCGCGTTCGACGCTGTGCAGCCGTACGAGCGGACGCGCGGCGGTCGTGCCGACCGCCGCGGTGAGGTCATCGACGTCGGAGCCGACGACATGGCACCACCAGATCGTCCAGGGGTCATCGGCATCCGCCCCGTAGGCGTGCGGCGTGCGCGCGGGGATCACCACGGCGGTGCCGGCCTGCACCCGGTGGCGTGTCCCGGCGATCTCGAGCCACCCCGCGCCCGCCGTGCAGACGATGACGATCGTCGTGCGAATGCCGCGCTCGCGAGTCCGGCCATGATCTGCGGCGTGCGGAAACCAGCCGGCATCGGTGACGACGAGTCGGCGGGTCACGGGGCGCTGCAGTGCTGCGGTGATGGCCGGCGCCGGCACGACGCACAGCCTCTCACCCGCGAAACCGTCCGAGATGGCCATGGTCGCCATCCTGGCATATCGGCGAATCGTCCAGGTGCACGGCCACTTCCGCCATGTCGCCGCCGCGCTCGCTCGGCGACGCTGGAGGCATGCATTCGACCTCGACATCCTCGCTGCGTCTTCCCGAGCCGCCCGCGGACGAGCAGGCGACGCTCGACGACGGCGGCGTGGCCGTCTGGGAGCAGCCGCTCACGATCCCCACCTACGAGCCGGCGCAACCGGAGAAGCTGCCGATGTTCTTCGACCGCCGGGTCTACCAGGGGTCGAGCGGCCGGGTGTACCCGCTGCCGTTCACCGAGCGGATCGCCGCCGCGCCGCGCGATCGCGACTGGCGCGCGGTGCACATCGAGAACCGCTGGATCCGGCTGGTGCTGCTTCCCGAGCTCGGCGGCCGCATCCACATCGGCTACGACAAGACCGCCGATTACGACTTCTTCTACCGGAACAACGTCATCAAGCCCGCCCTCGTCGGGCTCGCCGGTCCCTGGGTGTCGGGGGGTGTCGAGTTCAACTGGCCGCAGCACCACCGTCCCGCGACCTTCCTGCCGATGGAGAGCTGGATCGAGCGCGAACCCGACGGGGCGGTCACCGTCTGGATGTCGGACCACGACCCCTTCGCGCGCATGCGCGGCACCCACGGCATCCGCCTGCGCCCCGACAGCTCGCTGATCGAGCTGCGCGCGCGGCTGCACAACCGCACCGAGGTGCCGCAGACGTTCCTGTGGTGGGCGAACGTCGCGGCGCGCGCGCACGACGAGTACCAGTCGTTCTTCCCGACCGACGTCCGCTACGTCGCCGATCATGCGCGTCGTGCCATCACCGCCTTCCCGCGAGCCGACCGTCCCTACTACGGTGTCGACTACCCGGCGCGGGTCGACGCGGCCCATCCCGATGCCGACCGCATCGACTACTACGGCAACATCCCCGTGCCCACGTCGTACATGGTGGTCGAGACGCGCGACGACTTCTTCGGCGGCTATGACCACGCCGTCGGTGCCGGCTTCGTGCACTGGGCCGACCGCCGCATCGCACCGGGCAAGAAGCAGTGGACGTGGGGCAACGCGCCCTTCGGCCACGCGTGGGACGACCAGCTGACCGACGGCGACGGCCCCTACGTCGAGCTGATGGCCGGGGTGTACACCGACAACCAGCCCGACTTCGCCTACCTCGCACCCGGCGAGGTCAAGACGTTCTCGCAGTTCTGGTTCCCGATCACCGGCATCGGCGCGGCGCACCAGGCGACGAAGGATGCCGCGGTCTCGGTGCGTCTCGAAGAGGGGCGCGTGCACATCGGTGTCGCCGTCACCGCGAACGTATCTGGCGCGCGGGTGCGGCTCAGCGTCGGGGCCGACACCGAGGAACGTGTCGTCGACCTCGGGCCGGGCCGGGCGTTCATCGAGTCGATCGAGTGCGCTGAGGGGATCGTGGCCACCGATGTCGAGATCGTCGTCCGCGACGGCGATCGCGAGCTCATCCGCTGGCGGCCGCGCCCCGACGGCGACGGCGCGCCCGAGCCCGCCGTCGCGACCGAGCCGCCGCTGCCCGCAGACATCGCGTCGGCCGACGAGCTGTACCTCACGGGCGTACACCTCGCGCAGTACCGCCACCCGACGCGGCATCCCGAGCCCTATTGGGAAGAGGCGCTCCGCCGCGACCCCGGCGACGCGCGCGCGAACACCGCGCTCGGCGCGTCCGCCTACGGCCGCGGCGAATACGACGACGCCGCGGCATACCTGCGTGCCGCCGTCGACCGGCTGACCTTCCGCAACCCGAACCCCGCCGACGGTGAGGCGCACTACCGCCTCGGCCTCGTCGAGACGCGTCGCGGCCACGACGAGCGTGCCTACGACGCGTTCGCGAAGGCCGCGTGGGATGTGCGGTGGGCCCACCCCGCCAGTGTGCAGATGGCTCTGCTCGACGCGCGAGCCGGGCGCTCCCTCGCCGCGCTCGGCCGCCTCGACGATGCGCTCCGTCATGGGTCGGACGATCCGCTCGCGCGGAACCTGCGGGTGATCGTGCTGCGTCGCCTCGGGCGTGAGGCGGAGGCGGCGGCCGAGCTCACGACGCTCGAGCAGACCGATCGACTCGACGTGCTCACCGCCTACCTCGGCGGGCGCGGCCTCCCCGACGACGGCCTCATGCTGCTCGATCTCGCGGGTGACCTCGCCCGTGTCGGGCAGCGAGACGAGGCGCTCGCCGTGCTCGCCGCCGCGGCCGCGCGCCCCGCGGCCGGCACGGGAGGAGCGGCACCGATCGCCGAGTACGTCCGGGCGCGTCTGCTCGCCGAAGCGGGCGAGACCGAAGCCGCCGCCGAGGCTCGCCGTCGCGCGCAGCGCGCACCCGTCGACTGGGTGTTCCCCGCGGGCCTCGACGCCTACGACGCTCTCGCCGCAGCCGTGGCCGCGGATCCGACGGATGCGCGTGCCCGATCGCTGCTCGGCATGTGGCTCTACGACCGCGGACGCCGAGCCGACGCGCTGGCCCAGTGGCGCGCCGCGCTCGACGACGCGACCCGCGACGGCGTGCTGCTGCGCAACGCCGCGCTCGCGACGGCAGAGGTCGGGGGCGACCTCGACGCCGCCGCCGAGCTGTACGACCGGGCCGTCGAGGTCAGCGACGACCCGCGGTTGTGGTTCGAACTCGACCAGCTCGCGCAGCGTCGCGGTATCTCGGCCGCCGCCCGGTTGGCCAGGCTCGAGCCGCAGCGCGACCGGCTGATCGTGCGCGACGACCTTCTCGTGACCCTGGCAGACCTGCTGACGACGAACGGGCGTCCCGCCGAGGCGCTCGACCTGCTGCTCAGTCGTCCGTTGCAGCCGTGGGAGGGCGGCGAGGGAATGGCGATCCGCGCCTTCGCCCGGGCGTCGACCGCACACGCCGAGGAGATCGAGCCGGATGCCGCGCAGGCTGCGGCCATCCTCGAGCGGGCTCTCGACGCTCCGCGATCGCTCGGCGAGGCCTGGCACCTGCTCGACAATCGCGCAGCCCTGTGGCTTCGGCTCGGGCGGCTTCGCGCGGATTCGGGTGAGGGGGTCGCGGCCGACGATGCGTGGCGGGCGGCAATGGCGGAGGCGGCCGCGTCGGAGGTCGACGCCGACACGCTCGACGGGGCGCGGGCAGCCCGTGCCCGGGGTGACGTCGATGCCGCGGCGGCCCTGCGGTTGCGCGTCGCGGCGCGGGTGAGCGAGCTGCGCTCTGCTCCGGCGCGCGTCGACTACTTCGCGACATCGCTCCCCGAGACGCTGCTGTTCGCGCTCGACCCGGTCGAGGCAGCGCGCCACCGGGCCGACGACCTGTCCGCGGCGCTCGCGCGCTACGACGAGGAGATCGAGGCGTCGCTGGCACAGTCGCCGGCGACCGCATCGGCCGATCAGCGGGTGCACGCGTGAGCGGCATCCCCGATCGCATGATGGCGAGCGTTCTGGTCGCGCCGGGACGTCTCGAGGTCCGCGATGTCGCGGTGCCGGTCATGGAACCGGGTGACGTGCTCGTCGAGCTCACCGCCGTCGGGCTCTGCGGGTCGGACGTGCACTTCTTCGAGCACGGCCGCGTCGGCGACCTCGTCGTCGAGAGCCCCCTCATCCTCGGACACGAGGCCGCCGGAGTGATCGCCGCCGTCGCCTCTCCCGCCGACGCGCACCGGATCGGAGAGCGGGTCGCGATCGACCCGCAACGTCCCTGCCGCTGGTGCCCGGCGTGCCGGGCGGGGCGTACGAACCTGTGCGAGCGGATGCGGTTCCCCTCGGCACCGCCCGAGAACGGCGCGTTCGCGCGCTACCTCGCGGTTCCCGGCGACGCGGCGCACCCGCTGCCCGAGACGATGAGCGACGACGAGGGCGCGCTGCTCGAGCCGCTGTCGGTCGGCATCGCCGCCGTGCGCAAGGCCGGGGTGGTGCCGGGCTCGAGAGTGCTGGTGGCCGGTGCCGGTCCCATCGGCATCCTGACCGGCGCTGCGGCGCGTGCGTTCGGCGCGGCCGAGGTCGTGGTGGTCGACCCGGTCGACGCTCGTCGACGGGTCGCGCTCACGCACGGGGCGACGCGCGTGATGGAGCCCGCCGAGGTGGCGTCGCTCGATCGGCGGATGGACGCGTTCATCGACGCGTCCGGCGCCCGGGCGGCGATCGCCGCCGGGCTGCGCTCGCTCCGCGGCGCCGGCCGCGCCGTCCTGGTCGGGATGGGGTCGTCGACCGTCGACCTCGACCTCTTCCTGCTGCAGAGTCGCGAGCTCGTCGTCGAGGGGCTCTTCCGCTATGTCGACACGTGGCCGCTCGCCATCCAGCTGGTCGCGTCGGGGGCCGTGAAAGTGGACGACCTCGTGACTGCGCGCGGCGGACTCGATGACCTCACCGACTTCTTCGGGCGCAACTCCGATCCCGACACGATGAAGTTCCTCATCGACCCGCGGGTGCGGTGACGGCGCCGTCCCGGCGTGGGGCAGCGTCGCGATAGCGTCGACGGTGATGAGCAATCCCTTCGCCGAAGTACCGGTCCTCCCCGTTGTCATCCCCTTCGGCATCGTCGTCTTCGCCGTGCTGCTGGCCGTGCTGTGGGCCCGGCGCAGCTTCTCGCCGGCTCGCGCGGCCGTGGCCGCGGCGGTCGCCGTCTACTCCGCGGGCATCGTGGGCAACACGATCTTCCCGATCTTCCTCGACAAGCCCGATTCGGGAACCCCGTGGACGCCGGGTCTGGCGCTCATCCCGTTCGCCGACTACGAGCTCGACGACGCGCTGATGAACATGCTCGTCTTCGTGCCGCTCGGCATCCTGATCCCGCTCATGCTCGCCCGGCCGACGTGGCTCAAGGTCGTCGGCGCGGCGGCGATCACGAGCCTGACCGTGGAGGCATTGCAGCTCGCGGCTCAGGCGTACTTCGCGGGCGGACACATCGCAGATGTCAACGACTTCCTCTCGAACGTCGCCGGCGGTGCCCTCGGCTACGGCCTGCTGCTCCTGCTCGCGCGCGTTCCTGCGCTCGCGCGGCTCATCGATCTGTTCCGCTGGAGCCCGCGGACCGGTGCGGAGGCGCGAACGCGCGGGACGACCGCCACCCGCACCTGAAGGTCAGCGTCCCTGACGCTTCTTGTACGGCTTGGGCTGTCCCTTGACGATGGGGGCACGGCCCGAGCCCTTCGAGGCCTTGGCCTTTCCGCCGCCCGACGCCTTCTGCTTCGGCGCGACGGCCGGCGCGGGAGCCGCGGCGACCTCGGCTCGGGCGTCGGCGAGCAGCAGGGTGCCCGCCGGGGTCAGGCGCGGCTTGCCGCCGTCCTTCGTGAACAGCGGATGTCCGACTTCTTCTTCCAGGCGGTCGATCGACGAGTACAGCACGGGGAGCGATACTCCGAGCTTCTCGGCGGCACGCGGAAAGTGCAGTGTGTCGGCCGCGGCGACGAAGTGGACGAGATCGCGGATCTTCATGGGTCACCTTCCATCGCGACGGACGAGCGCCGAGCGCAGCGAACGCAACAGCAGCAGAAGGCCGCCGAGCCCGACCACACTACCCAGGAACGGGAAGACCGACACCGAGTCGGTGAGCAGCGGACCGTGCTGGACGACGCCCATCATGACGCCGACGATGACCAGGGTGGCCCCGACGAGCGTCGTGGTGAGGCGTCCGGTGAGCGACTCGACCCACGAGCGGTCGTCGGGCGACTCCAGCGCGCGGAGACGGAGGGTGAGACGGCCCGCCTCGAGATCGCCGAGGATGCCGTCCACGCGGCGGGGCAGCTCACGCGCCCGCTCGATCCCGAGCTGCAGCTGCACCTGAGCGGTCATCGCCACCGAGCGCGGGTCGTTCATGTGCAGGGCGTACTGCGGGGCCCGCGACAGTGCGCGCTTGATGATGTCGTAGTCGGGATCGAGTCGCCGCAGCGTCCCCTCGATCGCGCCGAGCGTCCGGAATCCCAGCAGCAGACCGGGCGGGAGTGCGAGTCGGTGGCGCCGGAGCACCTCGATCAGTGCGGTGAAGAGGTGCTGGTCGGAGGTGGAGTTGTGCAGTCGTGTGAGGATCACGCCGATGTCGTGCTGGAGTGCTCCGACGTCGAGCTCGGCGTCGCCGCGCGGCTTCACGAGCATCAGCACGGCATCCGTCGCCCCCGAGTCGTCTTCGTTGTGGAGCGCGACGAGCATCGGCAGCAACAGGCGCCGCATGCTGCGCTCGATGATTCCGACCGACCCGAAGTCGATGAGGGCGACGATGCCGTCGGGCTGCAGGATGAGGTTGCCGGGATGCAGATCGGCGTGGAAGACGCCGCGCAGCGCGATCTGCCCGACGATGACGTCGAGCACGGCGTCGGCGATGCGCGTCGCCTCGTCGGGAGCGACGGCGTTCGGTGCGTCGCTGCCGGGCTCGGGCAGCCGGCTGAACGGGATGCCCTGCACGTGCTCCATGACGATGAGCTGTTCCGTGCAGAGGTCGGGATAGACGTCCGGGATCCGCACCGCGCGAGCGTCGGCGGCCGTCATCGAGTCGCGCAGCATCTCCATGTTCGCGACCTCGACCCGGTAGTCGAGCTCTTCGCGCAGTGCGGCGGAGAACTGCGCGGCGAGGGCCGAGGCGCCGACATCCTTCGCCCATGTCGTGCGCCGCTCGAGGTCCGCGGCCGCCCGCTCGATGATGTCGAGGTCGGTGGCCACCTGCGCGCGCGCCTTGGGGCGCTGGATCTTCACGACGACGGCGCGACCGTCTTTCAGCCGTGCGCTGTGGACCTGACCGACGGATGCCGCTGCGAGCGGCGTCTCGTCGATGCTGGCGAAGACGAGCTCGATCGGCCGGCCCAGCTGCTTCTCGATCGCGGCCTTCGCCTCATGCCAGGGGATGGGCGTCGTGTCCATCTGCAACGAGGCGAGCGCACTCGTGATCTCGGAGGGGAGGAGGTCGTTGCGGGTGGAGAGGATCTGGCCGAGCTTGACGAAGGTGACGCCCGCGTCGTCGAGGGTGGCCGCGAGCGCTCGGGGCAGTTCGGCGCGCGCGGATTCGCTGCGCATCCCGCCGAGGCCGTGCCGCGAGGCGATCGCGACGATACGTGCGTACCGCACCGCCCGGCGGCGCCGGTGCAACGCTTCGCGAACGTAGGTGACGGGCCCCATCGGCGGCCGCGCCGGCCACATGAGCTCGAGCGTGATGAGGGCGATGAGGACGATCGCGAACAGCCACGCGAGCACGAGCAGCACGAAGCCGAACGCGACGGGCTGGTCGGTGAGCAGACCACCCTGCTCCTGAAGCACGCCCGCTCCGCGCAGCACCCAGACGCCGAGCGGTCCGAACACGACGAAGACGATGAGTGAGACGAGCGGCCCGCGCACCCAGCCGACCCGCGCCTCGAGCGCGCGCTTCGCGAGCCAGGTGGCCGCGATCGAGAAGACCACCGCGGCGATGGTGAAGAGCAACCACTCCGGCATCGATACCCCCTCGAGTCCCTCGACCTGCTTCGAGGCTAGGGCACCGGGCCGAAGCGCGCCGGGCCGATCGCGCGTTCTCAGCGGAGGCGGACTACCCTGAAGCGTGTCCACTTCTGCTGAACAGCCTGTACCCGAGTCCGCCGACGAGCCGCCCGTCATCACTTTCCGCGACCTCGGGCTGGGGGAGCAGGTGCTCAAGGCACTCTCCGACGTGGGCTACGAGACCCCGTCGGCGATCCAGGCGGCGACGATCCCGACGCTCCTCGAGGGACGCGACGTCGTCGGGCTCGCGCAGACCGGTACCGGCAAGACCGCCGCCTTCGCGCTGCCGATCCTCGACCGGCTCGACCTGACGCAGAAGACCCCTCAGGCTCTCGTGCTGGCCCCGACGCGCGAGCTCGCGCTGCAGGTCTGCGAAGCGTTCGAGAAGTACGCGTCCCGTACCCGCGGCGTCCACGTGCTGCCGGTCTACGGCGGCCAGGGATACGGTGTGCAGCTTTCGGCACTGCGCCGCGGTGTCCACGTGATCGTCGGTACGCCCGGCCGCATCATGGACCACCTCGACAAGGGCACGCTCGACCTGTCCGAGCTGAAGTATCTCGTGCTCGACGAAGCCGACGAGATGCTGAAGATGGGCTTCGCCGAGGACGTCGAGACGATCCTCGCCGACACCCCCGACACGAAGCAGGTCGCGCTGTTCTCGGCGACGATGCCCGCGGCCATCCGCCGGATGTCGAAGCAGTACCTCAACGACCCCGAAGAGATCACCGTCGCGTCGAAGACGACGACCTCCTCGACGATCACCCAGCGCTACCTGATCGTGTCGTACCAGCAGAAGATCGACGCCCTCACCCGCATCCTCGAGGTCGAGAACTTCGAGGCGATGATCGTCTTCGCCCGCACGAAGAGCGCGACCGAGGAGGTCGCCGAGAAGCTGCGCGCCCGCGGTTACTCCGCCGCCGCCATCAACGGTGACGTCGCCCAGGTGCAGCGCGAGCGCACCGTCAACCAGCTGAAGTCGGGCAAGCTCGACATCCTGGTCGCCACGGATGTCGCTGCCCGCGGCCTCGACGTCGAACGCATCTCGCACGTGGTGAACTTCGACATCTCGACCGACACCGAGTCGTACGTCCACCGCATCGGCCGCACCGGGCGTGCCGGCCGCACCGGCGACGCGATCAGCTTCGTCACCCCGCGCGAGCGCGGGCTCGTGAACGCGATCGAGCGTGCGACGCGCCAGCCGCTGACGCAGATGCAGCTGCCGAGCGTCGACGAGGTCAACGTCACGCGCCTGTCGCGCTTCGACGACCGCATCACGGCGGCCCTGGAAGACACCGACCGCATCGAGCGATTCCGAGACATCGTCGCCCACTACGTCCGTCACCACGACGTGCCCGAAGTGGATGTCGCCGCCGCGCTCGCCGTCGTCGCTCAGGGCGAGACCCCGCTGCTGCTCGAACCCGACCCCGAGCCTCGCGCCCGCGCTCCGCGCGAGGACCGCGCCCCCCGATCGTTCGATCGCGACGACCGCGATGGGCGTCCTGAGCGTCGCCCGCGCGCAAGCAACCCGAACATGACGACCTACCGCATCGCGGTGGGCAAGCGTCACCGCGTCGAGCCCCGTCAGATCGTCGGCGCGCTCGCGAACGAGGGCGGTCTGAGCCGCGGCGACTTCGGCGCCATCCAGATCCGTCCCGATTTCTCGCTCGTCGAGCTGCCGAACGACATGCCCCAGTCGACGCTCGACCGCCTGGCCGACACCCGCATCTCGGGCAAGGCGATCGAGATCCGCGTCGACACGGGCGGACCGAGCCGCAGCTCGCGGAGTCGATACGACCGCGACGATCGCCCGCGCGAGCGCGACGACCGCCCGGCGCGCAAGCCGCGCCACCGCTCGGAGCCCAGCGACTGACAGTCCGGCGTCCCTCGAGAGCGGACTGCGTCTCGCACGCATCCGCTTTCGGGGCAAGCCCGGTTCGCGGCATCCGCCCGGCGTGCACAGTGGAGGTGTCCCGCGAGCGCGGGACGCCACGCGAGCCGATCGGAGAAGTGACATGAGCGTCGACCACCACGGACGAGACGACGAGCACCAGCACGACGCGGACGACGCGGCATCGGCCGGTTCCGAGTCGCCCGAAGAAGGCGCTGAGGCTGAAGAGGCTGCCGAGGACGCCCGCACCGACCGATGACGGCTGCGGTCGTCATCGGCGTCGGCGGTGCTCTGTTCCCGGAGCACTGAGGGGCAGGAGCACCGCCGACGTCGTCGTTCCCGCGCCGGCTCCGGAGGACGCGACGCGGAATAGCGTGTGCGCGCGGGGAACGCAACCGGCTTCGGCATCCGCACCGCCGGGACGATCCTGCGTCGATGAGCGCGACCACTCCGCATCCCCATCTCACCGGCCGGACGATCGTGGTCGTCGGCGCGTCCAGCGGCATCGGTCGCGCCGTGGCCGTACGCGCGGGCGAGGCCGGCGCGCGGGTCGTGGTGTTCTCGCGGCGCGGCGAAGCGCTGGACGAGCTCGCTCGACGTATCCGTGACCGGGGCGGTCAGGCTCACGTCGTGCCGGGCGACGCCGGCCGCACCGAGGACCTCGAACGCCTCGCCACCGAGGCGGAGCGGATGTTCGGACCGATCGATGTCTGGGTCGGCAATGCGGGCGTCGCCACGATCGGCCCGTTCTGGGAGGCGCCCCTCGACGAGCACCTCCGCGTGGTCGACACCAATCTCGCCGGTGCCGTGCGCGGGGCGCACGTCGCTCTCCGCCGTCTCGTGCCGCGGGGGAGTGGCGTCATCGTGAACACCGCGTCGGTCGAGAGCGTCGTCCCGCTGGCGTATCAGGCGTCGTACGCGGCCACGAAGGCCGGCGTGCTGTCGCTCACCCGTGCCCTGCGACAGGAGCTGCGGCTCGCCGGTGCGACGGGCGTGGCGGTGACGGCGGTGCTGCCCTGGGCCGTTCGGACACCGTTCTGGCGTCACGCGGGCAACCACGCGGGTCGCGCGCTGCGGCTGCCGCTGATGGACGAACCCGAGCTCGTGGCCGACGCGATCCTGCGGTCGGCGGTCTCCCGTCGCGAGTGCGTCGCCGTCGGGTGGAAGGCGCGCGCGGCGCTGCTCGGCCACCGCATCGCCCCGGGGCTGACGACCCGGCTCGCCGCCGATCTCGTCCAGGCCTGCCTCCGGCGGGGCGCCGCGGCGGAGCCGAGCTCGGGAGCGGTTCTCGACAGTCTCGACGACCCCGCGACGGCTGCCGAGATCCCGCGCCCGCTCGATCGGCCTAGCGACGTCTGAACGCCCGTCCGACGATACGGATGACGACCCACCCGGCGAGGACCCAGGGCCCGGCGACGAGGAGGGGATCGAGCCAGGTGTGCCGCTGGTCGACCCGTCCTCGGCCGAACCGCGACCGGATCGGATGCCGACGGGCTTCACTCAGAACCCCGGTCTCGGTGATGGGGTTGTCGGGCCGAGCCGTCGCCAACGAGCGCACATGTGCGCCGACGGCCTCGACGCGATCACCGGCGATGAGCAGCAGCCAGTGCGCGGCACGGCCCTCGCTGAAACGCGCATAGGCCAGCCGGCGGATTCGCCCCGAGAGGCCGTGCAGCGGTTGCGCCGTGCCGTAGACGGGCGTGAGGAACGCGTGCTCGATCGAGCGCTCGCGGCCCGGGTCGTCGGCCTGTCGCGGCGGCATCCCGCGATCGGCGGCAGTCTCGTCGATCCTCTCGACGCTGCCGGACGGACGGTCTGCCGGGTCGAGGTCGGCGCCCCATCCGGGGATGCGGGCGCGCAACGCCGCGCGATCGGGTGCCGGCCGGGGCACGTTCGGGGTGTACGGGGTGGGGACGTCGGAGGAGTTCGCGCTCACGGGTCAGCCTTCCGAGGGGACGACGACGGTCTTCACGCAGTCGTCGAGCTTGGATGAGAACATGTGGTACCCCTCGGCGATGTGCTCGAGAGGGATGCGGTGGGTGATCAGGTCGCTCGGCGAGATGTATCCCGCGCGGATGTGCTCGAACAGGCGCGGCCACTGCCGTTTCACCGGTGCTTGATTCATCCGCAGCGTGAGGCCCTTGTTGAGGGCGTCGCCGAACTTCACCGCGCTGAACAGCGGACCGTACGCGCCGATCACCGAGACCGATCCGCCCTTGCGTGCTCCGTCGATGGCCCAGTTCAGGGCGACGGGCGAGCCGCCCTGCAGCTTGAGCTTCGCCGAGGTGACGTGCTGGGTGACGTTGCCGTCCGCCTCGGCACCCACGGCATCGATGACGACGTCGGCACCGAGGTAGTCGGTCATCCGCTTCATCTCGACGACGACGTCGCGGTGCTCGGAGATGTTCACCGTCTCGGCGTGCGCGAACTCACGAGCCTTCGTCAGCCGATAGTCGAGGTGGTCGAACGAGATGACCCGCCCCGCACCCATCAGCCAGGCCGACTGCGCCGCAGCGAGGCCGACCGGCCCGGCGCCGAGCACCATGACGGTGTCGCCCTCGACGATGCTTCCCAGCTGGGCGCCGAAGTAGCCCGTCGAATAGGCGTCGGTGAGCAGGAGCGCGTCCTCATCCGACATCCAGTCGGGAATGACGGTGGGGCCGACGTCGGCGAAGGGAACGCGCACGCGCTCGGCCTGACCGCCGTCGTAGCCGCCCGCCGTGTGCGAGTAGCCGTAGATGCCGCCGACCGCCGTCGCATTCGCGTTGACGTTGTGGCAGTTCGAGAACAGCCCACGCGCGCAGAAGTAGCACGAGCCGCAGAAGATGTTGAACGGCACCATCACGCGGTCGCCGACAGCGAGGTTCGTCACGGCGCCGCCGAGCTGCTCGACCACGCCGATGAACTCGTGGCCGAACGTGTGACCGATCCGGGTGTCGGGCATCATGCCGTGGTAGAGGTGCAGGTCCGATCCGCAGATCGCGGCGAGCGTCACCCGCACGATCGCGTCGTGCGGGTGCTCGATCCTCGGATCGGGCTTCTCTTCCACGCGGACCTTGTACGGTCCGCGGTAGGTCATGGCTTTCATCGATCGCCTCTCTGCCGGGGTTCGTGCCCGTCACACTGCGCGCGACCGCGCCTGCCGCCCACGGGCTGGACGAGCTGACGTCGACGCGCTACCGCCCGCGCGCGTCACGCCGCAACGGAGGCGCCGCTTGCACACCGAGATCGCACGGGTCAACCCGCTCGAAGGACGCCGCGCAGGCCACGTACGGTCGCCGCTGTCACCCCCGAGGAGCCCCATGAGCATCACCATCGAGACCATCCCCTTCGACCTCGGCGGCGCCGATCCCCTGCCGTTCGGTGCCCGGGGGCCCGTGAGCGCGATGCTCCAGCGGGCGCTCATCGCCCCGGCGACGAGTGGTCTGCCGATCGACGCTCCCGAGCTCGTGGGGCGCGCGCTCGCCGAGACGCCCGACATCGTGTGCGACGACGACCTGCAGCTCTCCCTGTTCCTCATGTATGCCGTCCATTACGGCTCGCTGCCGGGGCTGGACGCCTCGTGGGAATGGGAGCCGTCGCTCATCGCCGCAAGAGGGCGCATCGAGCGCGCTTTCGAGGGGGCCCTGCGCGCCGCGGCCGAGATCGCCGACCCGCCCGAGGCGGAACGGGACGCCGTCGCACGCTGGCTGTTCGACCTGACTGCCCCGACCGCGGGACCGGGCATGGCGCGCTTCGTCGCGAAGAAGGCCTCTCTCGAGCAGTTGCGTGAGTTCCTCATCCTCCGCACCGTCTACACGCTGCGCGAAGCAGACCCGCACTCGTGGGCGATCCCGCGACTGCGGGGCCGGTCGAAGGCCGCCCTCGTCGAGATCCAGTCGGACGAGTACGGCGGCGGCGACCCGGCCCGCGTGCACGCGACGATCTTCGCCCAGACCGTCCGCGGCGCCGGTCTCGACGACACCTATGGCGCGTACATCGACGCCGTGCCCGCCGTCGTCCTGGCCAGCCATAACGCGATGTCGCTGTTCGGACTGCACCGGCGCCTCCGCGGGGCGATCGTGGGGCACCTCGCGGCGTTCGAGATGACCTCGTCGATCCCCAACCGCTCGTACGGCGACGGCTTCCGGCGGCTCGGGTTCGGCTCCGACGTCACGTGGTACTTCGACGAGCACGTCGAGGCCGACGCCGTGCATGAGCAGATCGCGGGTCGCGACCTCGCGGGTTCCCTCGCCGAGGACGAGCCGGAACTGCTGCCCGACATCCTCTTCGGCGCTCGGGCCTGCCTCGTCCTCGACGACCTGGTCGGCGACCACGTGCTCGCTGCCTGGGAGGAGGAGCGGAGCGCGCTTCGCGGCGGCGTCCTTCCCGACCTCACGGCGTGATGCGCGACGACGTCGAGTACGTTCTGCCGCTGCGCTGGGATGACCAAGCCCATCGGTCCGACGCGGCCGAGCTGGGGGAGTACCTCGCCTGGCTCACCTGCCGCGTCGACGTCACCGTCGTCGACGGCTCGCCCGCGCACCTGTTCGCCGCGCACCGTCGTGACTGGGCGCCCGCGCGAGTGGTGCCGCCGTCGGTGCCGGGTCGCAACGGAAAAGCGCGCGGAGCGATGACGGGGCTCGTCCTCGCCCGGCATCCGCTCACGGTCATCGCCGACGACGACGTCCGGTACGACGACGGCCCCCTGCAGCAGGTCGTCGCAGCGCTGTCGGATGCCGACATCGTGCGGCCGCAGAACGTCTGGCTGCGGCCTCGGCCGTGGCACGCCCGCTGGGACACCGGCCGCACCCTCGTCAACCGCGCCTTCGGAGGCGACTTCTCGGGCACCGTCGCGGTACGGACCGGCCTCGCTCGCCCCGGCTACGACACCGACGTCCTGTTCGAGAACCTCGAGCTCGAGCGCACGATCATCGCCCGTGGCGGCCGCCGGCGCATCGCGCGCGACATCTTCGTCGCCCGCCTGCCCGCGACGGCAGGCCGTTTCCGGGAACAGCGCGTGCGCCAGGCGTACGACAGCCTCGCGCAGCCGGCTCGCCTCGCGCTGGAGCTGGCGGTGGTTCCCCTCATCCTCGCGCTGCGCCGCCGGCCGGTTGCCCTGGCGCTCTCCGGGACAGCGGTCATCGTCGCCGCCGAGGTCGGGCGCCGCCGTGACGGCGGACGTGGCGTTTTCGGGCGGACGGATGCCCTGTGGGCGGTGCCGTGGGTCATCGAGCGGGGTCTGGCGAGCTGGGTAGCGCTGTCGCTGCGGCTGCGCGGCGGGGTGCGCTATCGCGGCACGCGGCTGCGGCGAGCGGCGAACAGCATGAGGACACTGAGGAAGAAGGAGAGACGATGAGCGAGCACCAGGGTGCATCCGTGACCATCACCGCCTGCCCCGACGGGCCGCTGCTCGTGCGCGGCGACGTCGAGCTGCTCGACGACGCGGGCAACCCGATTCCGCGCACCCGCCGCACGGTGGCGCTCTGCCGCTGCGGGGTGAGCGCGATCAAGCCGTTCTGCGACGGCACCCACAAGCTCGCCGGCTTCACCGCCGACTGAGCCCGCTCCCGGCCGCTCTGAGCTGCGCGTCGATGCAAGGGATCGTTGCCGACACCCCGATCGGATGCCGTTCCGGCCGGGGTGTCGGGCGAGATCCCTTGCATCGGGGCACGGCCGCGTCGCCCGCGGCCGTGCCCCTCGAGGTCAGAGCTTGTCGCGGATGACGCCCTCGGCCTTGTCGATGATGTTCGGCTTCGCGTCGGTGCCGTAGAAACGGGGGTCCGGCTGCGTGGGCGGCGGCATGGGAACCGAGGTGTCGGGCCCGTCGAGGTAGGTGAACTCGCCCTTGCCGTCGGGGGTGGGTCCCGAGGCCCACGAACCCTCGGCGGCTGCGGCACCGTCCGAGAAGTTGATGTACTTGTAGGCGTGCTCGCGCGCCTCGTTCGAGAGCGGGAAGTTCGACGGCACGGGGATGTCCTCCACTCCTTCTTCGCGCAGCTCCTGGGCGGCCCGGATCCACTGGTTCTGGTGCATCGTGTCGCGCGCCAAGAGGAACGAGAGCATGTCTCGCACGCCCTTGTCGTCGGTCATGTGATAGATCCGCGCGACCTGCAGGCGCCCCTGCATCTCGGCGTTCGCGTTGGCGGTGAAGTCGGCGAGGAGGTTGCCGCTGGCCGTCACGTACGAGCCCTGCCACGGGTTGCCGTTCGAGTCGACCGGGCGCACGCCCGCGCCGGCGACGATCGCAGCCTGCACGTCCATGCCGCCGATAACGGCGCCGAGGACGGGGTCGGACTTCGCGGCGGCTTCGGACTGCTCGGCCGGGGCCTTCTCGAGCAGCTGCGCGATCATGATCGCGAGCATCTCGACGTGGCCGAACTCCTCGGCCCCGATGCCGTAGAGCAGGTCGCGGTACTTGCCCGGGATGTGGGCGTTCCACGCTTGGAACCCGTACTGCATCGCCACGGTGATCTCGCCGTACTGGCCGCCGAGCACCTCCTGCATCCGTCGCGCGAAGATCGCGTCGGGCTTCTCCGGACGGGCCTCGAATTGCAGTTCCTGTCGATGAAAGAACATCTCGCCTCCTGGGGATCGGCCGAGCGCCGAGTGCGCCGGCGCCGCGAACGTACGTCTGCCCCTCCGCGACAGCCACGGGCCTTGACTGGTCCCGGGGTCGGTGCGACCATCGCGCCCGCGCGGCGGGTGACCGCGGATCGATCTGTCAAGCCCCGGGCGCTCGGCCGAGGGGCTGCGGATCATCGTGCGGGACCGGAGGGAGCATCATGACGACCGATCACCGACCGCGGGTGTCCGAGGTCGCCGAGGGCGTGTTCCAGCTCGCTCGCGGCGGCGTGAACGCTTACCTCATCGCCTCCGACGACGGGCTCGTCCTGATCGACGCGGGACTCCCGCGCACGTGGCCGCTCCTGGAGCAGGCCCTCGCGGCCGTGGGCGCCCGCCCGTCCGACATCGACATGCTTCTGCTCACCCACGGGCACTTCGATCACGTGGGGATGTGCGAGCGCCTCGCCGACGAGCACCACCTCGTGGCCGACGTGCACCCGGGCGACGAGGAGCTGGCGCGGCATCCGTACCGGTACGCGCACGAAGCTCCGCGATTCCCCTACCCGTTCCGGTATCCGGCGGCGATGCCGATCCTCGCCCGGATGGTGAGTGCGGGAGCGCTGGGCGTGAAGGGCGTGCGGACCGATCCGTCGATCGTGCCCGGACATTCCATCCCGCTCGCCGGCGGCATCCTTCCGATCGCGACGCCCGGTCATACCGATGGGCACTGCGCCTTTCTTCTCGAGTCCCGCGGCATCCTGCTGACCGGTGACGCCCTTGTCACCCTCGATCCCTACACGGGGCGCGTCGGCCCGCGCGTCGTGGCCCGGGCCGCGACCGCGCACAGCCGCGAGGCGCTCGATTCGCTGAGCCGGCTCGCCGAGACGGGCGCCCGCCTCGTCCTTCCGGGTCACGGCGCCGTCTGGGAGGACGGCGGCATCGCGCCTGCCGTGTCGATCGCCCGCTCCCGCGGCGTCGACTGACGCGCCGGTCGCCCGGGCGACGCGATGCCGGATCGGGCGACCGGGTGTCAAGCCCCGTGTATCCGGAGCCCAGTCGGGATCGGGTAGACCAACCGTTCACCGTTCGACGAAAGAGAGGGATGACCATGGAACCCCAGCAGCAGAACGTCCCGGGTACCGACCAGGAGATGGTGCCGAAGCCCGACTACGGCGAAGAGACCTACCGCGGCTCCGGAAAGCTCACCGGAAAGCGCGCCCTCATCACCGGTGGCGACAGCGGCATCGGCAAGGCGGTGGCGCTCGCCTACGCCCGCGAGGGAGCGGATGTCGCCATCAGCTACCTCGACGAGCACGAGGATGCCGAAGAGGCCAAGCGCTTCGTCGAGGATGCGGGCCGTCGCGCCGTTCTCATCCCCGGCGACATCTCCGACCCGGCGCACTGCCGCGAGGTCGTCCGGCGCACCGTCGAGGAGCTCGGGGGGATCGACATCCTGGTCAGCAACGCCGCGTTCCAGATGAACCGCGAGACCCTCGAGGAGATCCCCGACGAGGAGTGGGACTTCACGTGGGCGACGAACGTCGACGCGTACTTCCACCTGGTGAAGGCGGCGCTGCCGCACATGGGGCCGGGATCGTCGATCATCGGCTCGAGCTCCGTGCAGTCCGATCAGCCCTCGCCGAACCTGCTGCCGTACGCCGCGACGAAGGCCGCCATCGCGAGCATCACCGCCTCGCTCGCGCAGATGCTCGGTGAGCGCGGCATCCGCGCCAACAGCGTCGCCCCGGGACCCATCTGGACCCCGCTGATCCCGGCCACGCTGCCGCCCGACGCGGTGGAGAGCTTCGGCGAGCAGACACCCCTCGGACGGGCCGGCCAGCCCGCCGAGCTCGCTCCGGCGTACGTGCTGCTCGCATCCGACGAGGCGTCGTACATCTCGGGCGCGCGTCTGGCGGTCACGGGAGGCAAGCCCATCCTCTGAGCCCGGCGCTCGGGATCGGCGTCCGGCGCCGTTCGTTCACGCAACGCTCGTCCGCGGTTCACTCGCCGCGGGCGGGCGTTGCCGCACGATGGATCGCACCCGCCGCGTCGATCCCGAAGGTCCTGAATGAGCGCTCCGCTTCGCGTCCTCTCCCTCACCGAGGGCTTCTTCGCCGGCGGGGCTCGGATCCTCCACAGCGACGTCGTCGCGGGCCTGCACGCGCGGGGCGAACAGCACCACAGCGTGCTCTCGATCGCGTCGCGGGCCAGGCGCGAGTCCACGGTGCAGCACATGGCCGCCGATCCGCGCTATCGCTCGCTGCGCTCGGCGGGCATCGCCGTCGCCTCGCTGGGAAAGACCGCGGGGGCGGTGCCGCATGCGCCGCATGCGTACTCATCACGACAGCTGCGCGCGGCGTCGCGGGCGATCGCCGCAGCGGACGTCGTGCTCACGCTCAAGGAGCAGCCGCTCGGACTGCTGCTCGCGCTCGACGACGCCATGATGATGCCCGCTCGGCCCGTCGTGACCTGCCTCCATCGCTCCGATCCCGAGCATTCCGGCGACGCCCTCGCGTGGCTCGGCGAGAGCGTCCGGCGCGGGATCGTCACGGCGGCGGTCTCGTGCGCGCAGTCGACGGATGCCGCGTACGCGCCGCTTCTCGGCAGTGCGCGGCGCCACGTCGTCGACAACGGCATCGACCTCTCGCGGTTCCGCCCGGCCATCACCCGCGGGGATGACCCCGTGCGCCGCGAGCTCGGCATCCCGGAGGAAGCGGTCGTCGTCGCCTACGCGGCCCGGTTCGACGAGATGAAGGATCCCGAGCTCTTCCTGCGGTCGGTCGCCGCGCACCGCCGGATGGTGCCGGATGCGCACTATGTCATGTGCGGCGCGGGGATGACGCGCGAGAACCCCCGGCTGGTCGAGATGCTCTCCGCCGAGGGCGGTGACCGCGTGCACGCCCTCGGCATCCGCGACGACATGCCCGCGATCTACCGGGCGGCCGACGTCGTGGCGCTCACGAGCGCCTTCGGCGAGGCGGCGCCCCTCTGTCTGCTCGAGGGAGCGGCAAGCGGCGCGGTGCCGGTGACGACGGATGTCGGCGACGCGGCCCGCCTCGTCGAGGGGATCGGCATCGTCACCCCGCGTGACCCCGACGCTGTTGCGGCCGGGTGGCGACGTGCCGCCCTCGAACGCGAAGGATTCGCCGCTGCCGCGCTCGCCGCCCGCAGCCGACTGGGTCGCGACCGGATGATCGCGGAGTACGCGGCGGTCATCGAGCAGCACCGCGGCCGTCTTCGCATCGCGGCCTGATCCTGCGCGTCGCGGCGTGGTCCGGCAACGACGTCAGCGAATATCGGCGGGCGTCGCGGGTCAGGGGAGCAGACCGAGGCGTCGAGCGCGTGTGACGGCCGCGTGCCGCGTCGACGCATCGAGCTTGGCCATCGCGGACTGAAGGTACGACTTCACGGTGCCCTCCTTCAGGCTCAGCGCCGCGCCGATCTCGGCGTTCGTCGAGCCGAGGGCGCAGCACGCCAGCACGTCGAGCTCGCGTGGCGAGAGCTGCACGTCGGCGTCCTTCGCCGAGGTCGCTCCGTCGCCCGCGACCGTCGTCAGGCGGCGTTCGATCGCGGCGAGCCGCGCCCGCAGGTCGGCGTCGTCGACGGTCGCCGCGATGCTGCGCAGCTCGGCGAAGCTCTCGCGGAGGTCTTCACGAGCCGCGGCGGACAGGCCCGTCGCCGCTTCGGGCGTCGGGGCCAGGACGAGCCGTCGCTGCACCTCGTCGCGGATGCGCAGCTCGGTGCTGATCGCATCCGCCGCGCGGAACGCCGGCCGTGCGACGAGGTCTCCGACGGGAGCCTGCGACCACGAACCGCAGTACAGCACCCCGCGGGCTCGGCCATCGGTCACGATCGGGACGGCGAAGAGCGTGGAGATCCCCTCGCCGAGGATCGCCCGGTCGTAGTCGTGGGTGATGGTGCGCGCGGTGCGGTAGTCGAGGGCGAGGCGCGGGCGCTTCTCGACCATCGCGGCGCCGCCCAGTCCGCGCCCGATCCTCACCACCAGGTCGTCGATCGAATGCGACCGCGCTCCGGCGATCGCGGTGACGTGAACCGAGCCCTGGCTCTCGAGGCCGCCGAACACGACGGGAAAGCGTGTGCTGCGTGCGAGGTCGTCCACCGCGCGGGAGACCAGCTGCGCGTCGTTCTCGGGTGCCGCCAGTGCCGTCACGCACTACCTACTTCCGGGGGTGACGGCCTCGTTGCCGCCTTTCGTAGCGTCGACCCTACCATCGCGGTCGCTCGACGACGACGACCGCTGGAGAGCTGCTCACCATGAGGCAAGGAGGCCACATGTCCGCATCGCCCACCCACTCGCCGCCGCCCGGCGCAGTGGATTATGTCGCCGTCGAAGAGTCGGCGCCGTTCCAGGAACTCAAGCGCAAACACCGCAGCTTCGTGTGGCCCCTCACGATCGTCTTCCTCGTCTGGTACTTCGTCTACGTGCTGCTGTCGTCGTTCGCGACCGACTTCATGGCCCAGCGCGTCTGGGGTGACATCACCGTCGGTCTGCTGTTCGGACTCGGCCAGTTCGTCACGACGTTCGCGATCACCATGGGCTACGTCTGGTACGCCAATCACAAGCTCGACCCGATCTCGGCGTCGATCCGGCATGACCTCGAACGGCAGGAGGCGGGTTCGTGAACGGATTCTGGGAAGCGGTGCACGGCGTCGGAGCGGCCGTCGTCGCGGCGGGCGAGACGGTCGACAACAATCCGGTGCTGAACATCTCGATCTTCGGTGCGTTCGTCGCCGTGACGCTGTTCATCGTCATCCGCGCCAGCCGCAACAACAAGACCGCCGCGGACTACTACGCCGCGGGCCGTTCGTTCACCGGTCCGCAGAACGGCTTCGCGATCGCGGGTGACTATCTGTCGGCGGCATCCTTCCTCGGCATCTGCGGCGCGATCGCGATCAACGGCTACGACGGCTTCCTGTACTCCATCGGATTCCTCGTGGCCTGGCTCGTCGCCCTGCTGCTCGTCGCCGAGCTGATGCGCAACACCGGCAAGTTCACGATGGCCGACGTCCTGTCGTTCCGGCTGAAGCAGACGCCGGTGCGCATGGCGGCCGCCATCACGACGCTCGCCGTGTGCTTCTTCTATCTGCTCGCGCAGATGGCGGGTGCCGGCGGGCTCGTCTCGCTGCTGCTGGGCATCACCGAGCAGGTCGGGCAGTCGATCGTGGTCGCCGTCGTCGGTGTGCTGATGATCGTCTACGTGCTGATCGGCGGCATGAAGGGCACCACCTGGGTGCAGATCGTCAAGGCGTTCCTCCTCATCGGCGGCGCGCTCGTGATGACGATCTGGGTGCTCGCGATCAACGGGTTCAACCTCAACACCCTGCTCGAGAGCGCGGTCGCCGCGTCGCCGAAGGGCGAGGCGATCCTCGGACCCGGCCTGCAGTACGGTGCCAACCCGTGGGACTTCATCTCGCTCGCCGTGGCGCTCGTCCTCGGAACCGCGGGCCTGCCGCACGTGCTCATGCGCTTCTACACGGTGCCGACGGCGAAGGAGGCCCGGCGCTCGGTCGTGTGGGCGATCTGGCTGATCGGTCTGTTCTATCTCCTCACTCTCGTCCTGGGCTACGGCGCGGGTGCGCTCGTGGGCCCCGAGCGCATCGCATCGGCGCCCGGCGGCGTCAACTCCGCGGCCCCGCTGCTGGCCCTCGAGCTGGGCGGCCCCCTGCTGCTCGGCTTCATCTCGGCGGTGGCGTTCGCGACGATCCTCGCGGTCGTGGCCGGTCTCACCATCACCGCGGCGGCCTCGTTCGCGCACGACATCTATGCGAACGTCGTCAAGAAGGGCGATGTGCCGCCGGACGGCGAGGTCAAGGTCGCCCGTCGCACGGTGATCGTGATCGGCATCCTCGCGATCGTCGGCGGTATCGGCGTGCAGGGACAGAACGTCGCCTTCCTCGTCGCCCTGGCGTTCGCGGTCGCTGCGTCGGCGAACCTGCCGACGATCATCTACTCGCTGTTCTGGCGGAGGTTCACCACGCGCGGCGCGGTGTGGAGCATGTACGGCGGCTTGGCGGCAGCCATCATCCTCATCGTCCTGTCGCCGGTGTTCTGGGGTACCGAGACGAGCGTGTTCAAGAACGTCGGCACGGCGATCTGGCCTCTGAACAACCCGGGCATCGTCTCGATCCCGCTGGGCTTCTTCCTCGGCTGGCTCGGCTCGGTCACCGAGCGCCGCCAGGAGGACCCGGTCAAGGCCGCCGAGATGGACGTGCGATCCCTCACCGGCCACGGCGCCGAGAAGGCGGTCGACCACTAGAGGGAGTGACACCGCCGATCGAACGACGGCCCCGGGCGTGCGCTGCCCGGGGCCGTCGTCGTTCCGGCGCGGCCTACACGCGGCCGGAGCCTGCACCGCTCTCGAGGTCGAGCAGGAAGCGCTTGCGTTCGGGGTGGCCGCCGTACTCGCCGATCGCTCCGTCGCTGCGGACCACGCGGTGGGCGGGCACGACGATCGAGATCGGTGTCCGCGCACAGGCCGATCCGACGGCGCGGTGCGCACGCGGCGAGCCGGCGGCGATCGCGATCTCGCCGTACGTCGCGACCTCGCCGTACGGGACGTCGCAGACGGCGCGCAGCGCCTCGCCGGCGAATCCGGTCGGCGCGAGCAGCCAGTCGATCGGGGTCTGGAAGCGCTGCAACCGTCCCGCGAAGTAGGCGTCGAGCTCTGCCGCGGCATCGGCGGTCGCGCCGGGATCGTGCACCGGCAACGCTCCGAGGGCGGGAGCGAGGTCGACGAGGGCAATGTCGGCGGGGCGGTCGAGGATGTCGAGGTGCACCAGGCCGGTTCCGGTCACCACGAGGAGGGCGTCGCCGATCGGCGTGGCGTGCACCGCGAAAGCTGCGTCGATCATTGCTCCATCATCTCGGGCGGCCTCGCGCACGACGGGCGGGGTCAGCGAACCGGGGGAGGAGATCGCCGGCGGGAAGGCTGGGGAGGAAACGCCGATCCTCCGGCGTGTCGGCAATAGCGCGAAACTCGGCGGCGCCTGAGTGTCGGATGCGGTCGCGCCGCTTAGGGTGTGTGCTGTGTGGCGAGGAGATCGAGGAGCCGTCCGTCCGGACGCAGCCGACGAGGTTCGGGTCGAATCGGTGACCCCGGCGCAGCTCGACGTCGCCGAAGAGGACGTCGCCGTCGCGCACGTCGCCGACCCGGAGCGCGAGCGCATCCGCGTGCAGGCGGCTCAGCTCGGCGGCCGGTCGACGCTGCTGCACTACATCGCCTCCGACGACGTCGGCATCGACATCACCAAGGCGCATCCCGGCAGTCTGCCGCAGTTCATCACGGGCCGGTCGACGCTGCTGTCGAACCTGTTCCGCGACGAGGTCGGACTGCGCACGGCACGGCTCGCGGCCGGGCGCATCACCGCGAAAGACGTCGAGCTCCGCACGACGCGCGGCCTCGACACCGTCCATCTCGGCGTCGGGTTCGCCTCGTGGCGTGCCGGGGGACTCACCTACAACGCGCCCGTCCTCCTGCGACCGCTCGCCATCCGCCGTCATCACGGCGACTTCGATCTCAAGCTCCACGGCTCCTTCTCGGTCAACCCCGAGCTCGTCGAGATCGCCCGCACGCATTTCGGCATCGACCTCGACCGGCGCGGGCTGGCCGCGCTCGCGTACGACGGCGGCGTCTTCAAGCCGCAGCCCGTCATCGACCACCTCCGCGCCCTGACGGCGCATGTCGACACGTTCACCGTGCAGCCGCGCCTGATCGTCTCGACGTTCGCCGATGTCGCCGCCCGCGCGGAACGCGACGCCGCCGACCTCGACGTGCCCGTGCTCAATGCGCTCGCGGGCCACGAGGACGACCGCGCTCTTATCGCGACGCGGTACCCGGTGCCCGACGCCGTTCCCTCGGACGACCGCCCGCCCGCATCCGACCGCCTGCTGCTCGACGCCGACGCCGAGCAGGAAGGCGTCCTCGACCGCATCGTCGCGGGGCAGTCGCTCGTCGTCCACACGCTCCCCGGCACGGGGGGCACGCAGACGATCATCAACGCCGTCGGCGAGCTGGTCAGGCGAGGCAAGCGCGTCCTCGTGGTCAGCGCCCGCCGTTCCACTCTGGAGGGCGTCCGCCACCGCCTCGCCGGCATCGGGCTGCCCGGGCTCGCCGTCTCGCCTCGCGGCGTCCACCGCGACCTCATTCGCGCGATCGCCCGGAACGAGAAGGCGCAGCACCCCAAGATGGGTGAGATCGACGACGCGCTGGTGCGCCTGCGCACGGTGCTGCGCGACTATCGCGTCTCGCTGACGCAGCGGCATCCGATGCTCGGCGTCTCGCCGCTCGAGGTGCTGCAGAAGCTGACGACGATCGCCGCCGAGTCTCCGCAGCCCTCGGCTGCCACCCGGTTCGATTCCGCGACCCTCCAGCGCCTCTCGACACGACGCGCTGAAGCCGCCGCTTCGCTCGCGACCGCTGCGCGGCTGGGGGAGTTCCGCTTCGGTCCCGACGACTCGCCCTGGTACGGCGTCGCGTTCGAGACGACCGAGCAGGCACGCGCCGCGCACGCTCTGGCGGGTCGGCTGCACCGCACCGAGATCCCGGAGATCCTCGAGCGCGGGTATGAGCTCATCGGACAGACCCGGATGCGGCCGTTCACGACGCTCGCCGAGCTCGGCGCGTACATCCGTCTGCTGCAGGGCATCCGCGCCTCGCTCGACCGCTTCAGCCTGACCGTCTTCGAGCGTCCGCTGGGCGACCTCATCGAGGCGCACTCGACCCGCCGCGACACCCCGGAGATGAACGGCGCCACGCGTCGCCGTCTGCGCCGCCTGTCCAAAGAGTACGTGCGTCCCGGGATGCACGTCACCGACATGCACGACGCCCTCGTGCGAGTGCAGAAGCAGCGCGAGCAGTGGCAGCGCCTCGCCGAGGCGGGCGTCGTGCCCGAGATCCCCGCGGGCCTCGATGCCGTCGCGACCTCGTGGCAGCGCGTCGATGCCGATCTCGGTGAGCTCTCTCGCGTTCTCGGCCCCGGACACGACCTGCTCGCGACGCCGATCCCCGAGCTCGTGCGGATCCTCGCCGGACTCGCCGCCGACTCCGATGTGTTCGACAACCTCGTCGAGCGCGCCACTTTGCGCGGCGAGCTCGCCGCACTGGGCCTCGAGGGTCTGCTGACCGAGCTCTCCGTGCGGCATGTGCCCGAGGAACGCGTCGCGTCGGAGTTCGAGTTCGCGTGGTGGCAGTCCGCCCTCGAGGCCATGCTCCGCAGCGACCGTGCGCTGCTCGGCGCGAACACCAGCGTCGTCGACCGGCTCGAACGCGACTTCCGCCTCGTCGACGAGGCTCACGCGGCATCGGCGGGGCAGCAGCTCGCGGCCGAACTCGCGACGCGATGGAAGATCGCGATCGTCGACGAGGCCGACGAGACCGCGGCGCTGAAGTCGGCGCTGCGCGAGGGCACCGCCTCGGCCGCCGAGCTGCTCGCGGTCGCTCCCAAGCTGCTTCGGACCCTCGCGCCGGTGTGGATCGCATCGCCCTACGAGGTCGCGACGCTGCCCGCCCGTCCCGCCTACGACGTCGTGATCCTGGCGGATGCCGGCGCCCTCAGCGTCGCCGAATCCGCCGCTGCGCTCCGCCGCGGGCGGCAGGTCGTCGCGTTCGGCGATCCGGTGACGCAGCGACCGACGCCGTTCGAGATCGCCGCTGACCGCGATCCCTCCGACGAGCCCCTCGTCGACCCCGAAGAGCGCAGCGTCTTCGAGCGGCTCGCCGAGATCGTCCCGGTGGAGACTCTGACGCGCAGCTACCGCGCGGGAGGCGAAGACCTCGCGGAGCTCGTCAACGAGGCTTTCTACGGCGGCGAGATCGTCTCGTTCCCCTGGGCCGGCTCGTACCTCGGACGAGGCAGCCTCAGCGTCGACTACGTCGAAGGCGGTGTCGGCGCGCCCGACCCCGACTCCGGTGCGGTGGAGAGCCCCGACGCCGAGGTCGCCCGCGTCGTGACGCTCGTCGTCGAGCACGCCGTCAACCGCCCGAACGAGTCGCTGATGGTCGTCACCGCGTCGACGAAACACGCCCTCCGCATCCGCGCCGCCGTCGAGGCCGCTTTCGCCGGACGATCGGATGTCGCCGAGTTCGTCGGTCGCGAGACGGCTGAGCCCTTCGCCGTCCTCGGGCTCGAGGAGTCTGTGGCCGAGAGCCGCGACCGCGTCGTGTTCTCCCTCGGGTACGGCCTCACCCGCCACGGGCGCGTCCTGAGCGACTTCGGCGTGCTCTCCGGACCGGACGGCGAGCGTCTGCTCACCGTCGGCATGACGCGCGCCCGTCGCTCCATGGTCATCGTGTCGTCGATCCGGCCGTCCGCGTTCGACGACGGACGCCTCGAGAATGGCGCCGCAACGCTCATGTCGATCCTCGGGGGCATCGCAGCCCGCGCCCGCGAGGCCCGCCTCGAAGACCTCGCCGACCCCCTGACGCTCGCTCTCGCGCAGAACCTCCGCCGCCTCGGCGTCGCGGTCGATGTCGCATACCGCGGGCTGCTTCCGCTGGTCGCGCAGCGCGACGGCAAAGCGGTCGTTGTCGAGGGCGACCCCGAGACGATCGGACAGTCGCTCCGCGAGTCGCTGCGGTTGCGGCCGCAGATCCTGCGGCGGCTGGGATGGCACTACATCCGCGTGCACTCGTTCGATCTCTACAGCGATCCCGCCGGTGTGGCCGCACGGGTCGCGGCGATCCTGGGCGTCGAGCCCGAGGCGCCGACGGCGGATGCGAGCACCGAGCCGCTCGATGTCATCGACTGATCGGCAACGGGTGGAGCGCGTCGGTCGCCGTCGCGCCCGATTGACCGCAGCTCCGGGTACCACGGCCGAGCCGACACCGGCCGATGAGACGACGGATGCCCCGGCCGGCGCCGAGGGCGCGGCCGGGGCATCCGGTCCGAACGATGCGCGGATGCGGAACGAGGTTCCGCCGCACTACTGACTCCGTCAGGCGGAAGGCGCTGCCGGGGGAGTGTTCTGCGAACGGCGCAGCGGGGCGTCGGTAGCCGCCGCGGGTGCGGGCGACGTGGAGCTCTCGGCGTTGTTCTTCTCCAGCAGGTCGCGGATCTGGATGAGCAGCTCCTGCTCGGTCGGGAGCTTCGCCGTCTCTTCGACGACGCCGGCCTTGGCGGCCTGGCGCTCCTTCCACTTGTTCATCGGCACGACGAACACGAAGTACACGACGAGAGCGACGGCGAAGAAGCTGATGATCGCCGTGATGAGTCCCCCCAGGGGGAACGGGACCGGCTGACCGTAGATTCCGGTCAGCGTCGGACCGGCGATACCCTCCTCGTTGGGCTGGTAGAACAGCTCGACGAGCGGGTTGATGATGCTCGACACGATCGCGTTGACGACGGCGGTGAACGCGCCGCCGATGACCACGGCGACGGCCAGGTCGATGACGTTGCCGCGCATGATGAAATCGCGGAAGCCCTTGATCATGGCTCTCCTCTCTGTCCGGACGCGCCGGGGTGTCAGGAACCCGCCGCGGCGGGGGAGGACTTCGCCTCGGACTTCGATGATGCCGAAGACGACGAGTCACCGCCACCGGTTGACGTGCTCGACGCTGCGCCCGATCCTGACCCGCTCGCGCGCGAGTCGGTGCGGTAGAAGCCGCCGCCGTTGAAGGTCACGCCGATCGACCCGTACTGCTTGCGGAGCTCGCCCGAGCACTCGGGGCAGACCGTGAGAGCAGGCTCGGCGAAGGACTGGACCGCGTCGAAGCGGTGCCCGCACGACTTGCAGGCATAGGCGTAGGTGGGCATGGTTCCTCGGTGTTCAGTGCGCCTCGGGAGCGAGGACGACGGTTCTGGTGGGAGTGACGACGCCGGTGACCGGCTGATCGTGCAGATCGCGCGGCACCTCGTCGACGAGTTCGGAGTCGAAGAGCACGGCGTACACCGGCGGGCGGTTCTCCATCGAACCGAGGGTCTTGTCGAAGTACCCGCGGCCCCAGCCGAGGCGCATGCCTGCGGCGTCGACCGCAGCGGCGGGGATGACGAGCAGATCGACGTCGCTGACGGCGATGGGGCTGAGCACTTCGCCGATCGGCTCGGGCACTCCGAAGAGGCCGTCAGCGACGGCGGCCCCCGGTTCGGCGACGACCCAGTCGAGCAGGCCGTCGTTGCGGCTGATCGGCAGGAGCACCCGGACTCCCGCCGCGACGGCTTCGTCGATGAAGGCGCGGGTGCCCGGCTCGGTCGGCGCCGAGAGGTAGCACGAGATCGAGCGGGCGCCCGTTCTGGCCACCAGCTCGCGAAGCTGCTCGCTGATGCCGTCGGCGGCCGACTCGCGCGCGGCATCCGACATCCCGTACCGGCGTTCGCGGAGGTCCGCCCGCAGCGCGCGCTTTGCGTTGTCGATCGCGTCGGACATGCCCCCGATTGTAAAGGCTGTGCGCGTTAGGGCTCGTCTGCGGCACCTGATCGATATGGTGGTCCCATGTCTCAGCAGCGCATCAAGGCGGTCATCCCCGCCGCAGGCCTCGGCACCCGTTTCCTTCCCGCCACGAAGGCCATGCCGAAGGAGATGCTGCCCGTCGTCGACAAGCCGGCGATCCAGTACGTCGTCGAAGAGGCGACCCAGGCAGGCATCGATGACGTCCTGATCATCATCGGGCGCAACAAGAACAACCTGTCGAACCACTTCGACTCCGTTCCCGAGCTCGAGCACAACCTCACGCGCAAGGGCGATGACGTCAAGCTCCGCAAGGTGCAGGAGTCGTCCGACCTCGCCGACATCCACTTCGTCCGTCAGGGCGAGCCGAAGGGTCTGGGGCACGCGGTGCTGCGTTCCCGCGCCCACGTCGGGGACGCGACGTTCGCCGTCATGCTCGGCGACGACCTGATCGACGAGCGCGACCCGCTGCTGCCGAAGATGCTCGCCGAGCAGGAGCGCTCGGGCCTGACGGTCGTCGCCCTCATGGAGGTCGACCCCGACCAGATCCACCTCTACGGCGCCGCGGCGGTCGAGCCGACCGACGACCCGGATGTCGTCAAGGTCACGGGGCTCGTGGAGAAGCCGAAGAAGGAGGACGCACCCTCCAACTACGCGATCATCGGTCGTTACGTCCTCAAGCCCAACGTGTACGAGATCCTCGAGCGGACCGAGCCGGGCAAGGGCGGCGAGATCCAGCTGACGGATGCGCTGCAGGAGCTCGCGACGACCGAGGGCGTGCTCGGCGTCGTCTTCCGCGGACGCCGCTACGACACGGGCGACCGGCTCGACTACATCAAGGCGATCGTTCAGCTCGCCTCCGATCGCGATGACCTCGGTCCTGAGCTGCGGCCGTGGCTGAAGGACTTCGTCGGGACCCTCTGACACGAGAACGGGAACGCGCGTGGAGGCCACCGCACCCCGCCACCACGGACCGGTGGCCATACGGCTGATCAGGCCGCGCGACGCCCGCACCCTGCAGTCCGAGCTGCTGGCGAACCGTTCGTGGCTGCAGCGATGGGAGGCGACGAGCCCCGACGGCCCCGTGTCGTTCGACATGCGGCTCGGCATCCGGCGTCTGCTGCAGCAGTACCGTGACGGCAGCGGAGTGCCGTTCGTCATGGAGCATGAGGGCCAGATCGCCGGTCAGCTGAACGTCTGGGGCATCGCGCGCGGTTCGCTGTCGTCGGCGACGATCGGTTACTGGGTGAGCGAGCGGTTCGCCGGCAAGAGCATCACGCCGACCGCCGTCGCCCTCGCGACGGACCTCTGCTTCGAGGAGCTGCGGCTGCACCGCATGGAGATCTGCATCCGTCCCGAGAACCGGGCGAGTCTGCGCGTCGTCGAGAAGCTCGGATTCCGCTACGAGGGACTGCGCCGCCGCTACATCCACATCGACGGCGACTGGCGCGACCATTTCGCCTTCGCGCTCGTCGCAGAGGAGGTGCCTCGTGGTGTCCTCGGGCGCTGGCTCGAGGGCGCTGTGCCTCCCGACGCGGCCACCGTCCCGCTCCCGGACCGCCGCGCGGCGGGTCTCGAACCTTAAAGTTGAACAAGAACTTCAGACACGGGTGTGTCTGAAGTGTCACCACGGAGGATGCCACGTACGGTTGTCCCCATGGGTGGGCAGGTTCTCGGCGGCGGCGTGATCGTCCTCGTCGCGGTCGCGTTGTGGATGGTCTATCTGCTTCCGTCCTGGCACAGTCGTTACCGCTACGACGCCGCCGAACGCAACGCCGTCCGCCTGAACCAGGCGCTGCGCGTGCTCGCCGAGACCGCTGAGGCGCCCGAAGAGGTGCGGGTCGAGCTTTCGACGCGCACCGCGCTGGCGCAGCAGAAGCTCGCCCGTCAGGTGCAGCACGAGAAGGAGCAGCTGCGACTCGAAAGCGAGCGCCGCCAGCTCATCGAAGCGCGCCGCGAGGTGCGCGCCGCGCGCACCGCGCGCATGACGTCGCCCGAGCACCGGGCTCGTGTCCGCCGTCGGCTCCGCCTCGCGACGACGATCGTCGCTCTGCTGGCTGCTGGCGCGACCGGCGCCGGCGGATGGATGTTGACCTCGTCCGGATCGGCCGCGCTGCTGGTCTCGGGTCTCGCGACTCTGCTCGTGGCCACGATCGTGCTCAACCGCATGGCTGCGGTGGCTCGACGCGCCGCCCGCTCCGCCGTCGTCGCCCCGACTGTCACCGCTCGTGTCGAGCCGGAGTCGGCCGTCGTGCCCGAGTTCGAGTTCGCCGACGCGCGTGCCACCTGGACGCCGCGCGAGCTGCCCCGCCCGCTCACTGCTTCCGCCGGTTCGCGCGCCGCGGCCGTGCTCGACGAGGTCGACGCGCGTGAAGCGCTGCGCCAGGCCGCGGTCGGTGAGGCGATCCAGCGTGAAGCCGCGCGCCGCGCGCCGGCATCCCTCGACGCCAGCCGGGCCGCCAAGGCACCCACCCCCGCATTCGTGCCGACCGGTCAGGTCGACGACGCGCAGATCGAGGATCACGTCCGGCGTCTGCTCGCGCAGCGCGCGGCCGGCTGACGCCCGACTCAGTGCTGGAACAGCACGCGCCCGTTCCCCACGACGATCTCGCGCTCGGGTGTGCGCACGAGCGCGTCCATCGGGTTCTCCGCGTCGACGAGGATGATGTCGGCGCGCGAGCCCGCTTCGATCCGGCCGACCGGCAGTCCCGCGAAGGGGGCCGAGCCGCCCGTCGCGATGTCGACCACACGGCGCAGGTCGTCGTCGCGGACGAGGCTCGAGGCGCGGGCGTACTGCCAGGCGATGCCGAGCAGGTCGCCGGTGCCGTAGGGGCTCCACAGGTCGCGGATACCGTCGGTGCCGAAGCCGAAGCGCACGCCCGCGGCGTCCAGTTCGTGAAGCGGCAGCTGGGGGAGGCGCAGGGGCGCGACCGTCGTCATCGTGATGTCGAGCGCGGCCATCGCCTGGAGCAGGTCGCGCCGGTGCGTCGCGCCGACCTGCGCGAGCGCGAATCCGTGCGCGATGTTGACGCGTCCGGCGAGACCGAAACGCTCGGTGCGCTCGATGATCAGCTCGATCTGGAACGCGCCGAGCTCGGCGGGGTCGTGCAGGTGCAGGTCGATCCCGACGCCGCGGTCGGCGGCGACGCGGAAGAGCGCGTCGAGCTGGCCGACCGGGTCGCGATCGATCGTCGCGGGGTCGAGGCCTCCGATGAAGTCCGCGCCGGCGGCGGCCGCCTCGTCGAGCAGGTCGATGACGCCAGGGCGGCGCAGCACGCCGTCCTGGGGAAAGGCCACGATCTGAACCTGAAGCGCTTCGTCGTACGCGGCGACCGCTTCGCGCACGGCCTCGATGCCGCGCTGGGCGACGCCGAGGTCGACATCGACGTGCGTGCGGATGGCGGTCGTGCCGTGACGGACGAACTGCTCGAGAACGTGTGCCGTCGTCGCGACGCTCGGGATTCCCAGCTCGTCGCGACGGGCGCGCTCGTGGCGGATGCGGCCGTCGGTGCCGCCCTCGCCGCCGTACGACTGCCACGGGAGCCCCCACCACGACTTGTCGACGTGGGCGTGGGCGTTGACGAGGCCGGGCAGTGCGAGCATCCCGCGCCCGTCGATCTCGAGGCCGGTGTCGCCCGCGTCTGCCGACGGCGCCTGCGGCGTCGCCGGCTCGACGGAGGCGACCACGCCATCGGCGATGCGGATGTCGACGGCGGAGGCGTCGGAGACACGGACGTTGCGGATGACGGATGCCGCGGGGTGGAGCATCCCTCCATTGTGCGCGCACGGACCAGCCCCGACTGCGTGATAGTGTGGGGGAGTTCCGGGCCTGTGGCGCAGTTGGTAGCGCGCTTCGTTCGCAATGAAGAGGTCAGGGGTTCGAATCCCCTCAGGTCCACCGAAACGAGAAACCGGCATCCATCAGGATGCCGGTTTTCGCATATGGGGGGCGGTCAGCCGGCGACGAGCTGCTCCCGGGCGACGTCGACGAGGATCTGGTGCATCGCGCGCTCCCCGGGCGGGCGGACGCGGTCGCTGCGATGCGCGACGACGACGCGCCGCGAGGGTGCGTCCTGGCCGAGGCCGACGATACGGACGTCCGGCCGTGCGGACTGCACCGCCGTGCGCGGAGCGAGGGCGACGCCAAGGCCGACGCTCACCATCGCGAGGGCTTCCTGGTAGTCGTTGGCCTCGAACGCGATGGTCGGGCTGAATCCGGCGGCCCGGCAGCTGCGCTCCAGGACCTCGGCCACCGGGTGGTCGCGCTTTCGGACGATCCACTCCTCGTGCCGGAGCATCGACATCGTCGCGTGACGCGTGCGCCCGAGGCGGTGGTCCTGCGAGACCACCAGCACCGTGGGGTCTTCGAACAGAGGAGTGATCGAGAGGTCGGGCTCGTCGATGCGGTTCCACTCGTAGTCCCACAGCAGCGACAGGCCGATCGTGTTCTCCTGCAGAGCGGCGACGAGTTCGTCGAACCGGGCGCTGTGCACGTCGAGGCGCACATCGGGGTAGTCGCGCCGGAAGCGGCTGATCGCGACCGGCATGAGCGTGGTGCCGATCGTCGGGAACGTGCCGACTGCGATGCGGCCGCGCCGCAGACCTGCGAGCTCGCCCAGCTCGGACTCCGCCGCCCGCAGCCGGCGCAGGATGTACCGGGCGTGCCCGGCGAGCAGCGCGCCCGCCTCGGTGGCCGTGACGCCGCGCGGCTGGCGCCGCACCAGCGGCTGGCCGACCTCTTGCTCGAGCCGCTGCAGCTGTTGCGAGAGCGCCGAGGGTGAGTACCCGAGCGTCTTCGCCGCTGCGGTCAGCGACCCGTGATCGAGGATCGTCACCAGGACAGCCAGTCGTCGCACATCGAGCATGGGGGCCTCGCTTTCCACCTTCACCGTACAGGTGAGAGCTCGCACGCTGAAAGCGGATGAAGCGATGCTTCACGATCAGGGCTGACCCGAGCGACACTTCTGGCCGGACCGCTCGCGCGAATACCGGGATTCTCCGCGTCAGCAGTATGAAGGATCACTTCACGGGTGTGAAGTGATCGGTCATTTTGCTGCACGAAGCTGCAGACGAGCATGGATGCCGACACCTCAGGAGGCGGCCATGTTGGAGATTCCGGCGACACTCATGCGGGGCGGGACCAGCAAGTGCTGGGTGTTCCGCCGCGACGAGCTGGAGCGTGTCGGCGCGCCCGTCGACGACATCCTGCTGCGTCTGTACGGCAGCCCGGACGAGCGCCAGATCGACGGCCTCGGCGGGGGGGCCTCGACCACCAGCAAGGCCGTCATCCTGGCGCCGAGCCGGCGAGACGACGCTGACATCGACTACACCTTCGCCCAGATCGGTCTCGGCGACGGCCGGGTCGACTGGTCGAGCAACTGCGGCAACTGCTCTGCCGCCGTCGCGCCCTACGCCCTCCACGCCGGGTGGCTCGCGCCGCGCGGTGATCGGACCGCGGTGCGCATCTTCAACACGAACACGGGTCAGCTGATCGTCGCCGAGGTGCCTACGCCCGGAGGCATGTTCGACGAGTCGGGCGACACGCACATCGTCGGCGTCCCGTTCGCGGGCCTCGAGGTCGTGCTCTGGTTCGTCGACCCGGCCGGCCGGACCACGGGACGGCTGCTTCCTTCCGGCGTCGCGCTGGAAGAGATCGACGGTGTTCCGGTGACCCTGATCGACGGCGGCGCGCCCGTCGTCATCGCCGAGGCGGCGGCGCTGGGCCTGACCGGCCTCGAGACGCCCGCCGAGATCGATGCGCGACCCGAGCTGCTCGCCCGCATCGACGGTATCCGTCGAGAAGGCGCCGTCCGCATGGGGCTCGCGGCGACCGCCGTCGCCGCGCTCAAAGCGGTGCCCAAGGTCGCCCTGGTGTCGCCCCGCAGCGCGGACGATCACGACTTCGGGGTCACGATGATGTCGATGGGCAAGGCGCACCCGGCCATTGCGATCACCGGCAGCGTCGCGCTGACGCTGGCGGCGGCGACTCCCGGCACCGTCGTGTCGAGGATGGCCGCGCGAGGCGCCGCCGACGTCACCTCGCTTCGCACGCCGTCGGGTGTCGTCAGCACCCGCATCGGCCGACACGGCGCCCTGCCCGCGGTCGGCATCACCCGCTCGGCGCGGCGGCTGGCGGATGCCTCCGTCACCCTGCCGCTGGAGCAGCTGCCCGATCACGCATCGGGACTGGTCGAGGAAGCCCTCCTCGTCCGATGATCAGATAGGCGGCCGGCCTCGCCGAGGCGCAGCCGGCTGCCGCCAACCCCCGTTGGGAGACAACGATGTCACCAGAACTCATCTCGATACTCGCGTTGTTCGCGATGGTCATCATCGCCACCGTGCGGCCGATCAACATCGGCATCCTCGGATTCATCGGCACCTTCCTCGTCGGAACGCTCGTGCTCGGCCTCGACGAGAAGCAGATGCTCGCGGGCTTCCCCGCCGACCTCTTCCTCACGATCGTCGGCGTCACCTATCTGTTCGCCGTCGCGAAGCTCAACGGCACCGTCGACCTCATCGTCGACCGCGGCGTCCGCCTCGTGCGGGGCCGGACGGCGCTGGTGCCGTGGGTGCTGTTCGGGGTCGCCGCGATCCTCACGGCCATGGGCACGTTCCCGCCGGCCGCCGTCGCCCTCGTCGCCCCCGTCGCCCTCAGCTTCGCCGCCAAGCACGGCCTCGACCCGCTGCCGGTGGGAATGACCGTCGTCTACGGAGCGCTGGCGGGTTCGCTCTCGCCGATCTCGGTGCTCGGTCTGCTCGTCAGCGGCATGGTGGGCGACACCCCGGGCTTCTCGCCCATGGTGCTGTTCGTGACGGCGTTCGTCTACTCGACGCTGATCGCGATCCTGACGCAGCTGTTCTTCTCGTGGAAGAACCGCCTTCGCGGGGGAGCGTACCCGGGCGCTGCGGACAGCAGCACCGGTGATGGCGGCGCGGTGCCCGGACCCCGCGTGCCCGCAACGGGGAACATCTCCGTCGGCGGCGCCGAGCAGGGCTCGGTCCTCACTCTGACGCAGACGCTCCAGACCCCTCGCGTGCGGACGACGCCGGCTCAGGTCCTGACGCTGCTCGCCCTGTTGGGGCTGGCGGTCGGGGCCATGGTGTTCCACCTCGACATCGGCATCCTCGCGCTCGTCGCCGGCACCCTGATCGCCTTCATCGAGAAGAAGCACCTCACCGCGGCGGTCGAGGGCATCAGCTGGTCGACCATCCTCCTCGTCGCCGGCATGATCACCTACATCAGCATCGTCGAAGAAGCCGGCGCGATCGAGTGGGTCGCGAACGGGATCGGCAGCCTCGGTTCGCCCCTCATCGGTGTGCTCGTGCTCTGCGTCATGGCCGGTGTCGTCTCGGCGTTCGCCTCGTCGACGGCGGTCATCGCGATCTCGATACCGATGCTCCTGCCGCTCATCCAGGACAGCCCCGTCGCCGGCGGGATGGCGATCTCTGCGGTCGCGATCGCCGCGAAGGTCGTCGACGTCTCACCGTTCTCGACCAATGGCGCGCTCGTCCTCGCGAACGCCCAGAACGTCGACCCGCCCGCGTTCTACCAGCGGATTCTGCGGTACTCCGGGGTCATCGTACTGATCGGGCCGTTCCTCGCCTGGGCTGCGCTCGTCGTGCCGTTCTCGCTCTGACGGATCCGGTCGCGTACGGCGGCAGCCGTGCGCGTCGCGAGCCGGTCGGCGAGGGGGCGTAGAATGCATGCAACTGAATCGATCCCCCGGGAGGTTTCGTCCATGACCACCTACAACGTCGGCGTCATCGTCGGCAGCATCTCGTCGACCTCGATCAACCGTCGTCTGGCGAAGGCGCTCACCAAGCTGGCCCCGCAGGCCGGGCTCGAGCTCACCGAGATCCCGATCGCACCGCTGCCCTTCTACTCGGCTGACAACGACGCGTCGATCCCCGCCGAGGCTGCCGAGTTCAAGGCTGCGGTCGAGAAGGCCGACGGCGTCATCATCGTCACCCCCGAGTACAACCGCTCGGTGCCCGGCGTCCTGAAGAACGCTCTCGACACCGCGAGCCGTCCGTGGGGCGACAACAGCTTCGCCGGCAAGCCGTCCGCTGTCATCGGCATCTCCATCGGTGCGGTGGGCACCGCCGTCGCGCAGCAGCACCTGCGCTCGATCCTCTCGTTCCTCGCGTCGCCCGAGCTCTCGCAGCCCGAGGGCTACCTGCAGCTCACCGAGGGGCTGATCGACGACGACGGCACCGTCACCAACGAGTCGACGTCAGAGTTCCTGCTCTCGTGGCTGAAGGCCGTGCACGCGCACGTCGCGAAGAACCTCGCTGCCGCCAGCTGATCGGCAGACCCCTCTCGACAGGGCGCCCGACCACACGGTCGGGCGCCCTGTCGTCGTGATGCACCCCGGCGCATGGTGTCGTCGCCGGTAGGGTGACAGGCGTGACGCGCCCTCCCGAGACCGACGAAGCCCAAGCGGTGCGCGCTCTCGGCGCGACCGTCCGTGACTCGCGTAAGCGCCTCGGGCTGAGCGTGCACGCCCTCGCGGAGAAGGCGGGAGTGAGCTTCGGGCTCGTCAGCCAGCTCGAGCGCGGAATGGGCAATCCGTCGCTCCAGTCGATCCATCGACTCGCGGGTGCCCTCGGTGTGCCGGTCGGCCAGTTGCTCGACGAGCCGGCGGGGGAGCTCGCCGTCGTGGCCGCCGGCCAGGGGCACCGGATGCCGCCGATCGCCGATATCCCCGCCGATCAGCAGTCGGTCCGCGAGCTGCTGACGCCGCGGGGCGAATCGATGCTCCAGCTGATCCGGTCGACCCTACCGGTCGGATTCAGCAATGAAAGCCGTCCGTTCCGCCACATCGGCACCGAGACCGTCACGGTCGAGCGCGGGGTGCTCATCGTCGCGCAGGGCGAGCGTCGCGTGCGGCTCGAAACCGGCGACACGGTGACCTACGGCTGCTCCGAGGCGCACTGGTGGGCCAACGGCCACGACGACGTCACGGTCGTGCTCGGCGCCGTCACGCCTTTCGAGCGCTGAGATCCAGGCGCAGATCGCTCGCGCGCAGCTCCACGAGCCGGTGGAGTTCCGCGAGCGGGTCGTCGTGGTCGTCGACCCGGAGGTCGACCCACGCGTCGCCGGCGACACCCGACGACGTCACCATGACCGCGGCGCTCTGGCGTCCCCGGCGATCGCCGCCCTGCGCTTCACCCGCCGCGAGGACGGCGACGAGGCGCGCAGCGAAAGCGGCTGCATCGGGGGCGGGCGTGATCGTCGGGTCTTCGTCGCCAGCCAGCCATGCGTCTCGCATGGCGCCGAGCACGTCTTCGCCCGTCAGCAGGTTGCCGGCGACGATCAGGTCGCTCTCGACGAGGTGGCCGCTCCACGGCGACGTGTCCGCACCCGTGTGCGCTGCCCCCGCGCCCGCCGCCGGCAGAACGGCGGCCTGGCGCAGTGCCGGCTCGTCGTCCCAGCGGGGGATGAGTGCGACGGCATCCGCTGCGGATCCCGACGCGACCGCGTCGAGAAGTCGGCCCCGCAGCGCCCGATTGGTCCATGCCTGGCTCGCCGCCGCGCCGACACCCCGCCGCACATCGATGACGGCGTTGCCCACGGCGAGCGACTTGCTCGCCGTGGCAGCGCCGATCAGGTCCGTACGACCATCGCGTGCCAGGACGGTGAAGGTCATGCGATTCCTCTCGCGGGGCGATTGTGAAGATTCTGTTTCGAGTTGGGCGTGCGCTTGTCGCCCTCCCTCATGGTGGCACATACTGATCGAATCATCATCAAAATGATGCACCAGCGATGATGCCCCGACCGATGACCCGATAGGCAGACCATGAACAAGCGCACCGCATTCGGCGCCGTGACCCTCGTCGCGGCGCTCACCCTGGCCGGTTGCTCCGCGGGCGAAGGCGTCGATATCGACGGCGCCGCCGGCGTCGAAGGCGACGTCCTCGTCGCGGCCATCGGCGGTGAACCCGACCAACTCGACCCCCATCGCACGAGCTCGTACTTCGCGTTCGAGGTGCTCGAGAACGTCTTCGACACACTCGTCGCCCCCGACGAGAATCTCGAGATGCAGCCCGCCCTCGCCGAGAGCTGGGAAGTCAGCGACGACCAGCTGACATGGACCTTCGATCTGCGCGACGGCGTCTCCTTCCACGACGGCTCCGACTTCACGAGTGCGGATGTCGTCTACTCCTACGACCGCATCATCGACGAAGAACTCGCCAACGCGTGGAAGTTCAGCGCGGTCACCGACGTCACCGCTCCCGACGACGACACCGTCGTCATCACCGTCTCGCAGCCCACGCCGAACCTGCTGAGCAACCTCGGCGGCTTCAAGGGCATGGCGATCGTGAAGAAGGAGAACGTCGAGTCGGGCGACATCACCACCGCGCCGATCGGCACCGGGCCTTTCTCGGTCGCGAGCTACACGGCCGGCGACCGCATCGAACTCGCCGCCAACGAGGACTACTGGGGTGGTGCACCCGAGCTCGGCGGTGTCGAGTTCCGCTTCATCTCGGAGCCGGCCACGGCTCTCGCCGCACTTCGCGCCGGAGACATCCAATGGACCGATGTCGTGCCGACGCAGCAGGTCTCCGACCTGCAGGGCGACGACGCCGTGCAGCTCGGCCTCACCCCCTCGAGCGACCACTGGTACCTGGCCCTGAATGAAGCGCGGGGACCGTGGAGCGACGTGCGGGTGCGGCAGGCGATCGCGTATGCGATCGATCGGGACGCGATCGTCCAAGCGGTCAGCTACGGAACCGCCGCGCTGAACCAGCTCGCGATCCCCGAGCAGAGCGTCTGGTACACCTCCTACGACCGGTACTCGACCGACCTCGACACCGCTCGCGGGCTGCTCGACGAGGCCGGCTTCACCGGCGGAACGCTCGACCTGCTCGCGACGTCGGACTATCCCGAGACCGTCACGGCCGCGCAGATCATCGCCGCGAACCTCGAGCCGCTCGGCATCGACGTGCAGATCCGCCAGCCCGACTTCTCTACCTGGCTCGACGAGCAGAACTCCGGAAACTTCGACATGCTCATGATGGGCTGGCTCGGCAACATCGACCCCGACGACTTCTACTATTCGCAGCACCACACCGACGGGGCCAGCAACGCGCAGAAGTACTCCAACAGCGAGGTCGATGGACTGCTCGACGCCGCTCGCGTCGAGGTCGACCAGGACGCGCGCAAGGGCCTCTACGCCCAGGCCGCGACGATCATCGCCGACGAGGCCAGCTACATCTACCTCTACAACCCGTCGGTCATCCAGGTGTGGTCGCCGCAGGTCTCCGGCTACGAGACGCGTGCCGACCGCGCCATCCGGTTCGACGACGCATCGATCGGCGACTGAGGTGACGACCTCGAGCAGCACGGTCCGTCCGAGAGGAGGCCTCATGAGAATCAGCCCCGCGCGTATCGCCCGGTTCCTCGGCGTGCGCCTGCTCTCGTCGGCGCTCGTGCTGCTCGGGGTCGCCGTCGTCGTCTTCGCCCTCATCCAGCTCGTGCCGGGCGACCCGGTGCGCCTGGCCCTCGGCACGCGGTACACGCCCGAGGCCTACGAGGCCCTGCGCGCGGCATCCGGCCTCGATCGCCCCCTGTGGGAACAGTTCTTCGGCTACCTCGGCAGCGCCGTCACGGGTGACCTCGGGGTGAGCTTCCGCAACGGGCAGCCGGTGACCGTAACGCTGCTCGACCGCCTGCCCGCGACGGTCTCGCTGGCTCTGGTGGGTCTCGTCATCGCCCTCGTCCTGGCCGTCCCCGCGGGAATCCACTCGGCGCTGCGCGAAGGACGCGTGAGTGATGTCATCGTGCGGCTCACCAGTCAATTCGGCGTCTCGATCCCGGACTTCTGGCTCGGGATGCTGCTCATCTCGCTGTTCTCCGTGACGCTCGGCTGGCTGCCGGCGAGCGGCTACGTCGCCTTCGGAACGGATCCCGGCGGATGGCTGCGACAGGTGTTCCTGCCGGGGCTCACCGTCGGCCTGGTCGCGGGGGCGATCATGACCCGCTACATCCGAGCGGCCGTCATCGACGTGGCGTCGGCAGGGTATGTCCGCACCGCGGTATCGAAGGGGCTTCCGCGCCGGGTCGTGACATTCCGGCATATCGTGCGCGGAGCCCTGGTGCCGGTTCTGACGATCGCCGGTATCCAGCTCGCGACGATCCTCGGCGGAGTCGTCGTGGTCGAAGTCGTCTTCGCCTGGCCGGGTCTCGGACGTCTCGTCTTCGAAGCCGTGGCTGCCCGCGACTATCCGCTCATCCAGGGAGCCGTCCTGCTGGTGGCCGTGATGTTCATCGCCGTCAACCTCATCGTGGACGTGCTCTACGCGATCGCCGACCCGAGGATCCGAGTCTCATGACCATCGATGCCTCCGCCACCCCCGAGCCCGCCACGGCACCCGCCGTCGCCGACCGCGGCCGCACGCCCGCCTGGCGTCTGTTGCTGTCCAACCCGACGACGGTGGTCAGTGGTGCCGGCCTGTTCGCCATCGTGCTGCTCTCGGTGCTGTCGGGCTGGATCGCCCCCTTCGGCATCAACGACATCGACGTCTCGCGCGCGTTGCAGCCCCCCGGCCCCGACCACTGGTTCGGCACCGATGAACTCGGTCGCGACGTCCTCTCGCGCGTGCTCGTGGCGGGGTCGACCTCGCTCACGATCGCGGTGGTCGCCGTGCTGTTCGCCCTCGTCCTCGGCCTCGCGATAGGCGCCGTCGCGGGTTACCGCGGCGGGTGGGTGGATGCCGCCCTCATGCGGGTCGTCGACGTGATGTTCGCGTTCCCGGTGCTGCTGCTCGCGCTCGCGATCGTCGCGATCTTCCAGCCGGGCCAGGTGACGACGACGATCGCGATCGGCATCGTCTACACCCCGATCTTCGCGCGGGTGGCCCGAGCCAGCGCGCTGTCGGTGCGCACCTCTGCGTTCGTCCAGGTGTCGCAGACGATGGGGACGCCCGGGTGGTGGATCCTCACCCGCCATGTGCTTCCGAACATCGCCGGTCCCGTCGTCGTTCAGACGTCGCTGTCGCTCGCCTTCGCGATCCTCTCCGAGGCGGCGCTGTCGTTCCTCGGGCTCGGGGTGCAGCCCCCGGCGCCATCGTGGGGAGGGATGCTGTTCACCGCGCAGGGCTTCCTCGGCCAGGCCTGGTGGATGAGCGTCTTCCCGGGGGCCGCGATCTTCGTCACGGCGCTCGCCTTCAACCTCGTGGGCGACGGCCTGCGCGACATCCTCGATCCGCGTCAGCGGACCCTGATCGAAGCGAGGAGGGCGCGATGACCGCCGCTGCTCACCCGGTGCTCTCGGTGCGCGATCTGCGCGTGGCCATCGGAACGAAGGAGATCGTTCACGGCCTCGGCTTCGACGTCATCGCCGGCCAGACGCTCGGCATCGTGGGCGAGTCGGGGTCGGGCAAGACGATGTCGGTGCTGGCGGCGACCGGACTCATCGACGCCCCGGGGGCCCGCGTCAGCGGATCGAGCGTGCTGCGCCGCCGGAACGATGACGGCAGCATCGATGCCGCTGGCGTGGAGCTGGTGGGCGCATCCGAGCGCACGCTGCGCAGCGTGCACGGCGACCGCGTCGGTTTCGTCTTCCAGGACCCGTCGACGTCGCTCAACCCGTTCCTGACCGTGGGTCGGCAGATCACCGAGTCGCTCGAGACCCATCGCCGTCTGTCCCGCCGCGCGGCGCGCACGCGTGCGATCGACCTGCTCGACGCCGTCGGCCTGCCCCGACCCGACGAGCGTGTCGACGCCTACCCGCACCAGTTCTCCGGGGGGCAGCGTCAGCGCGCGATGATCGCGATCGCGCTCGCCTGCGATCCGGCGCTCCTGATCGCCGACGAGCCGACGACCGCCCTCGACGTCACCACCCAGGCCCAGATCATCGACCTCGTGCGCGAGCTCCAGAACGAGCGCGGTACCGCCGTGGTGTGGATCAGCCACGACCTCGGCGTCATCGGGCAAGTGGCCGACGACGTCCTCGTGCTGCGCGAGGGACGGACCCGCGAGCACCGACCCGTCGAAGACGTCTACGCCGCCCCTGAAGACGACTACACGCGCGAGCTCCTCCACGCGCGGCCGCGGATCGTGGCCGATGCCGGTCCGCCCGAGCCCGCGGCATCCGAGTCCCTTCTCGAGGTGACGGATCTCGATGTGTCGTTCACGATTCCGACTCCCACCGGACGCCGTACCATCCACGCCGTCGACGGGGTGTCGTTCTCGGTGCGGCGCGGCTGCACGACGGCTCTCGTGGGCGAGTCGGGGTCGGGCAAATCGACGATCGCGAATGCGCTGACGGGTCTCGTGCGACCCGACTCGGGCACCGCGACGCTCGCCGGACGCGACGTGCTGCGCTCCGGGCGGCGCGACCGCCGGCGGATCTCCATGGTCTTCCAAGACCCGTTCGCCTCGCTCGACCCTCGGCGGAGCGTCGGCGACGCCATCATCGAGCCGCTCACCGTGCACCGGCTCGGCGGGCCGACCGCCGCCGCGCGAGAGCGGCGCACCGCAGAACTGCTCGACATGGTCGGTCTTCCCGCGGCGTTCGCTACCCGGTTCCCGCACGAGCTGTCGGGCGGGCAGCGTCAGCGCATCTCGATCGCTCGCGCCCTCGCCCTCGAACCGGAGCTGATGATCCTCGACGAGGCGACGGCGTCGCTCGACGTGTCTGTGCAGGCGCACGTGCTCGACCTTTTGCGCGACCTGCAGAGCGAGCTGGGACTGACGTACCTCTTCATCGCCCACGACCTCGCGATCGTGCAGCAGATGAGTCACGACGTGGTCGTGCTGCGGGACGGCAAGGTCGTCGAGTCGGCCCCTGCCCGGCGCATCTTCGCCGAGCCGTCGGACGAGTACACCCGGCGACTCCTGGCCGCTGTGCCGCCCGAGGAGCCACGGGCCCGCCTGACGCTCTCGTGACGCGAGACCGGAAGGGGTTCTCCGGCGATGGTCGGGTTCGTTCAGGTGCGAGGCGTAGCATGGTCGGCGGGGTTCGGCCCGCGGCATCCGATGTGCCGCCGCCCGGCCCGTGATCGACGGCAGATCCTCATCTGCCCGTCATCGACCTGCGAGAAAAAGGAAGCGAGGTGAGGTGCTCAATGAGCGGTGATAGTTGCCATCGCGAGATCATCAGCGCCGTGCCCGCTGCCGGCCCGCTCGTCGACCGAATCGACTCCTGAGCGGACGAGCCGCGGTGCGACGCGCCAGCAGGCTTCGCGATGTTCTCCGTGCCGTCGTCTTCGTGACGATGCTACGGATGTGCGCGCGTCCACATGAGGAGGGCTCCCATGACTCCGGAGCAGATCAACGAACTGACCATCGTCGTCGACGGCATCGCCGCGCCCCTGTCGCGCGGTGATCTGCCGTCGGCCGCGGCCGCTCTCGCCGACGTCGAGCCCGAGCGTCTCGCTGAGGTGCTCGAGCGACTCGACGGTCGTCGCCGCGCCGTCGCCTACCGGCTGCTGCCGAAGGACCACGCGCTGCAGGTCTTCGAAGCGCTCTCGCCGAACATGCAGGGGGAGCTCATCGGAGACCTGCGCGACGCCGAGGTGGCGCACATCTTCGGCGACCTCGATCCCGACGACCGCGCCTGGCTCGTCGACGAGCTGCCGGCCTCGCTCGCATCCCGGCTGATGCGCGGGCTTCCCGCTCACGAGCGCGAGATGACAGCCGCCGTGCTCGGCTACCGTCGCGGCTCGATCGGGCGCCGCATGAGCCCGGAGTTCGTGTCGGTTCCGATCGGCAGCACGGTCGCGGGCGCGCTCGACCGGGTGCGGGCGCGTCTGCACGACGCCGAGACGGTGTACACGCTCCCCGTCGTCGACGCGGGTCGTCGCGTCGCCGGGGTCGTCAGCCTGCGCGACCTGCTCGCCGCCGACCCCGACGCCGACGTGCGCGACATCATGCAGAGCGCGCAGACCGCGAGCGTGGACGACGACGCCGAGACCGCCGCGCGTCGCTGCACCGAGCGGGGCCTGCTCGCGCTGCCCATCGTCGACAGTGAGGAGCGGCTCGTCGGCATCCTGACGGTCGACGACGCCGCCCGCATCCTGGAGCACGAGGAGAGCGAGGATGCCGCGCGCCAGGGCGGCGCCGAGCCGCTGCGCCGGCCCTACCTCTCGACGCCGATCCTGCAGATCGTGCGGTCACGCGTCGTCTGGCTGCTGGTGCTGGCTGTCGGAGCGACCCTGACCGTGCAGGTGCTGTCGGCGTTCGAGGCGACGCTCGCCCAGATCACGGTGCTCGCGCTTTTCGTCCCGCTGCTCATCGGAACCGGCGGTAACACCGGCAACCAGGCGGCGACGACGGTCACGCGTGCGCTCGCGCTGGGGGATGTGCGACCCCGCGATGTCGTGCGGGTGCTGAGCCGCGAGGTGCGGGTGGGATTCTTCCTCGGCAGCATCCTGGGGCTCGTCGGGTTCGCGGTCACGACGCTCGTGTACGAGCCGCGCATCGGACTCGTCATCGGGGCGACCCTGATCGCGGTGTGCACGATGGCCGCGACGGTCGGGGGAGTCATGCCGCTTCTCGCACGGGCCATCCGGGTGGACCCCGCTGTCTTCTCGAACCCGTTCATCACGACCTTCGTCGACGCCAGCGGCCTGATCCTGTACTTCCTGATCGCGCGCGCCATCCTGCAGATCTGAGCCCCCGCCTGCGCCGTGGATGATGGTGCCGGGATGCAAGGGATCGGGCGCGGCGCGCCGGTGCGGATGCCGCTCCGCCGGCGTGTCGGCCACGATCCCTCGCATCCGCGTCCGCGCGGAAGCGAGCGGGCAGCGGACCTGACCGGGGTCAGACCAGGGCGTCGCGGGCGGCTCCGGCGGCGAGGCGTTCGGCGGCCAGCGACTCCGCGGCGGCGAGCGGGGTGACACCGCGCGCGTCGGCCTCGTCGAAGATGCGCCGCAGAACATCGCCGATGCCCTCGACACGCGTCGCGATCTCGCTGCGGTCGCGCTGCTTGGCGGCGAGGTCGAGGTAGATGACGCCGCCGGCGTTCACGACGAAGTCGGGGGCGTACAGGATGCCGCGGGCGGCCAGCCGGTCGGCGCCGGAACGGTGCGCCAGCGGGTTGTTCGCCGGTCCGCACACCGCCCGCGCATCGAGGGCATCGATCACCTCGTCGGTCAGCACGCCGCCGATGCCGGCGGGCACGAACACGTCGGCCGAGGCGAGGTGGGCCTCGGCGGGCTCGATCCAGGTGGCGCCCAGGCTCGTCGCGAGCTCGCGCTTGGCCGGGTTCACATCGGTCACGGTGAGCTCCGCGCCCTCGGCGGCGAGCTGCACGGCAAGCCGGCTGCCCACCTGTCCGAGCCCGGCGATCGTGACCCGGCGTCCGGCGACCTCGCGAGAACCGGTCGCGCGCTCGAGCGTCGCGAGCAGCGACGCGTGAACGCCGATGCTCGTGGGGCCTGCGGGCTCGCCCGAGCCGCCCACACGGTCGGGGAGCCCCACGACGTGCGCCGTGCGCTCGCTGACGGTCAGCATGTCGTCGGTGGTCGAGCCGACATCCTCCGCCGTGCGGTACAGGCCGCCCAGCGACTCGACGGCGTCACCGAGATCGAGGAATGCCGCCCGTCGACGCTCGGCGTCGAGCACTGTCCCCGGAGGTAGTCCGATCACAGCCTTGCCGCCACCGGCATCCAGACCCGCGGCCGCGTTCTTCAGCGTCATCGCCGCCGACAGGCGCAGGGCGTCGCCGAGGGCATCGCTCCAGTGCGGGTAGGTCCACACCCGGGCGCCTCCCAGGGCGGGGCCGAGCACCGAGGAGTGCAACGCGGCGGCGATGAACAGGCCGCTTCGCCGCCCCGTGATCACCTCCACGCGCTCGTGCGTGAAATCGGGCAGGGGCAGGGCGTGGGTCATCGCGATCCTCTTTCGGCGGAGCCTTGTGGGCTCGTGCTCTCCGTGCCGCGGCGTTGCGGCACCCCGCCCATTGTGCCTCTTCTAGAGTGTCAGCGTGACCACCGATCTGCCTTCGCGAAGCCGTATCGTCCACGAGTCCCTGCGCGCCGCCGGCATCCCCGGCGACATCGTCGTGCTGCCGGATGCCGCATCCACCGCCGCCCTCGCCGCTGCAGCGCTCGGTGTCGAAGTGGGGGCGATCGCCAACAGCCTGGTCTTCTGGTCGGACGGTGAGCCGCTGCTGGTCATGACCAGCGGCGCGCACCGCGTCGACACCGCCGCCCTGGCCGAGCGCACGGGACGCAGCGCGATCACGCGCGCGAGCGTCGAACAGGTGCGTGCCGCGACGGGCCAGGCGATCGGCGGGGTCGCGCCGACGGGACACCCCGCGCCCCTCACGACGCTCATCGACGAAGACCTCGCGCAGTACGACGAGGTCTGGGCGGCCGGCGGCACCCCGCACACCGTCTTCCCGCTGACCTTCGACGACCTGGTGCGTCTGACCGGCGGCACGGTCGTCGCCGTCGTCTGAGTCGTAGCCTGCGGCGCGGACTCAGCCCTTCGGGCTGTCGAAGCTCCACTCTTCGGGATCGGTCGCGGTCGCGACATCCCAGTCGTCGGTCCGCCACATGAAGGTGGCCACCGCGCACGTCGGCATTCCGCCGATGCCGCCGTTCGACAAGCGTTCGGCGAGCACCGTCATCCCCGGGTCGTGCGCGACCACGAGCACCGAGCGAGCACCGCTGCCGCTCGCCGCGTCGAGGAGCGCGCGTGCCGAAGCGCCGTAGAGCTCGTCGCGCAGGTCGGGTTCGAGCCCGAGTGCGGTGCCGAAGGCTGCGGCCGTCGTGCGAGCACGAAGCGCCGTCGACGCGAGGATGCGCTCGACGGTGACACCGGTGGCCGCCAGGCGCTCGGCCATCGCGGGGGCGTCGCGCATGCCGCGCTCGTTCAGCGGACGGTCGTGGTCATCGAGGGCGGGCGAGCCCCAGTCGCTCTTGGCATGTCGCACGAGGATGAGCGTCGTCATGGAATCATCCTCCCGCGCCGAAGACCGCATGCGCGATCGTGAAGATGACGAGTCCGGCGAGCGATCCCACGATCGTGCCGTTGAGCCGGATGTACTGCAGATCGCGGCCGACCATGAGCTCGATCTTCTCGGTCGTCTCCTGGGCATCCCAGCGCTCGACCGTCTCGGTGATCACCGAGGCGATGTCGGCGCGATGGCGGGCAACGAGCGTCGCGGCGGCGTCGATGACGCGGGCGTCGATGCGCTGCTGCAGCGCCGGATCGGTCGACAGACGTTCGCCGACCTCGGTGAGCGCGGCCGCGATGCGGCGGCGGAGCGGGCTCTCGGCGTCACCGAGTGAACGGACGAGACCGGCCTTCGCCGTGCCCCACGCCTCGGCGGCCAGGGCACGGACACGGGGACTGTCGAAGACCGCCGCCTTGGCCGCCTCGAGCCGCGCCGCCGTGTCGGTCTCGCCCTGCAGATCGCCGGCGAGACGAGCGAGGTAGCCGTCGATCGCCTTCCGCGCCGGGTGCTCGGGATCGCTGCGCACGGCTGCGACGAACGTCAGCGCCTCGCGGTAGACCGTGTCGTCGACGAGCCGTGTCGCCACCGACGGCAGCCACGACGGCAGGCGGCGGGAGACGAGCCCGGTGAACACCGAGCGATTGGCGACGAGCCACGTCTCGATGTTGTCGATCGCGAGGTCGACCGCACCGTGGTGGGCCCCGGCGCCGACGACACGCTCGAGCCACCCGCCGATCGACGGGCCCCACGAGGGCGCCAGCAGGTGCTCGCGCGCCAGGTCTTCGAGGAGGTCCTGCACCTCGTCGTCGCTCAGTGCTGTCAGGATGCCGGATGCCGCAGCCGACGCCTCGGCCGACACGCGCTCGGCGTTCTCGGGGCGCCGCAGCCACGCGCCGAGCCGCGTCGCGATGCCTATCGACTCGAGCTTGCCGCGGATGACGCCGGCTTCGAGGAAGTTCGTCTCGACGAACTCACCCAGGGTGCGGCCGATCTCGTCCTTGCGTCTCGGGATGATCGCGGTGTGCGGAATGGGCAGGCCGAGCGGATGCCGGAACAGCGCGGTGACCGCGAACCAGTCGGCGAGAGCTCCGACCATGCCGCCCTCCGCGGCGGCGCGGACGTATCCGAACGCGGGGACGGTCTGCTGCAGGGGGAACGAGATCGCGAAGACGATCGCCATGAAGATCAGCGCACCGAGGGCGACGGCCTTCATCCGCCGCAGGCCCTGGCGTCGAGCCTGGTCGGCGGGGGATAGCAGGGAGGTCGGCGTGCGTGCCATCCGGTCATCCTCCCACGGTGGTTCGCCGGGCGGGGCCGGTCACGGCGTATCCTGACCGCGTGATCGACGACATCCAGAAGCGAGCCCTGCGCCGCACGAGCATCCTCGAAGGACAGGTCCGCGGGCTGGCCCGGATGATCGAGAACGAGGACTACTGCATGGACATCATCGCCCAGTCACGGGCCATCCAGAAGGCCCTCGCGTCGCTCGACAAGCTCCTCATCGAGAACCACCTCCGCACCCACGTGACGCACATGTTCGAGAACGGCGGCGCGGACCGCGAGCAGGCCGTCGCCGAGCTGCTCAAGGCCTACGACCTAGAGACCCGCTGACCGGATCCCTCTCCCCGACCCCGTCGAGTCGCCAGGATGTGCGGATCCGGGGTCCCCGGCATCCGCGTTTCGTGGCGACTCGACCGGCACGGAGGCACCGCGCGGGCAGAGGGTCAGGGGGTCAGGGGGCCGAGCCAGGCGGTGGCGACGGTGCTGTGGGCGGACTCCGGGTCGGAGGGGTGGAACATCCCCGCGATGACGTCGCGGTAGAGGCGGCCGAGCTCGGAGCGGGAGAAGTACGACGAACCGCCCGCCACGAGCATCGCCTCGTCGACGACGGCCTTCGCCGCCGTGACCGCGCGGTGCTTCAGGCCGCTGAGCTTCGCGAACCACAGGCCGCCGTGATCGGCCCGTTCATCGATGTCGTGCGCGATCGCCTCGAGCTGCGGCAGCATCCCGTCGTACGTCAGCGCCATGTCGGCGATGCGCCAGCGGATGTCGGGATCCTGGCTGTACGCCATCCCCGTCTTCTTCGACGTGCGCGACGTCGCGGCCACGACAGCGAGGTCGAGGGCGCGCCGGGCGATGCCGGTGTACACCGACGCGAGCAGCAGCTCGAAGACTGAGAAGATCCCGAACACGAGCGGGTCCGGGTTCGGGCCGGGAGAGAGCCGACGGACGACGCGGTCGGGTGATGCGACCGCGCCGTGCAACTCCGTCGTGCGTGATTGGGTTCCGCGCATGCCGACGGTGTCCCAGTCGTCGCGCGTGCGCACCGCGTCGGTGCGGTCGACGAAGGCGAACACCAGCTTCGGTGCGTCCTCGCTCGTGGTGTCGAGGCCGTGGAGTCCGAGGCGGTCCCACACCGGTGCGAGCGAGGTGAAGATCTTCGTGCCCGTGAAGGCGTATCCGCCATCCGGCTGAGGCTCGGCGACGGTGTCGCTGCCGAACAGGACGAGGTCGTTGCCCGCCTCGCTGATTCCGAACGCGAACACCTCGCCCGCTGCGGCGCCCTCCTGCACGAAGCGCAGGGCGTCGTCACCGCGGTCGGACAGCACCTTGGCGACACCGGTCCACACGAGGTGCATGTTGATCGCGAGGGCTGTCGCGGGTGCAGCACCGGCGAGTCGCTGCTGCAGAACGGATGCCTGCGCGAGCGACAGGCCCGCGCCGCCGAGCTCTTCCGGAACGAGGATGCCGAGGTAGCCCGCCTCCCGTAGCTCGGCGAGGTCGTCTTCGGGGAAGACGTTGTCGGCATCGACGCCCGCGGCGCGCCCGCGGATCCGGTCGAGGAGGTCGTCGGGCAGGTATCGGGCCGAGTCGAAGTCGCTCACGGCATCCATTCTGCTCCCGCCCCCGCGCAGCGGGTGGTGTGTCCGGCGGGGCCCGCCGTGCACCCGATGTCCTGGTGCAGGATGGGGACATGATCTCGACCGACGCCGCGCTCGCCCTGCGCGAGGCCGGGCTCGTCTGGCACCCGGCATCCGGAGACCGTTTTCAGCTCAACGAGCCGGAGTTCGAGGCCGACATCTTCACCGTCAGCGAGATGACGGTCGAACCGCGTCGGTATCCGACCGGCACGATCCTCGCGTTCAACGGCACGACCGAATGGGCGCTCGACTCCGTCGCGCTCGACGAGGCGCTGTGGCTTCCTCGCGAGGACCAGCTGCGCGAGATGCTGCGCGGCGGATTCCGGAGCCTGCGCCGGCTCGCCGACACCCACCGTGTGGAGATCGAGTTCGCCGGCGAGGAGCTGGCGTTCGAGCATCCGCAGCCCGAGGACGCCTACGCGGCAGCGGTGCTCGCGATGCTGCGACGCGTCAACGACTGAGCGGTCGGTACCGCAGAACCAGCCTCACGTGATCGTGTGGACGGGCTCGGTGTCGGGTATCGGTGACGAGTCGCGCCCGCGGAGATCGGGGAACCACTGCACGCAGGTCGCGGCGACGATCAGGCCGGCCGCCGCGAACAGCGTCGCGGCGACGTAGGCGCCCTGGGGGCCGACACCGTCGATGAGGAATCCCGCGATGGCCGAACCCGCGGCCGCTCCGATGAGCTGGCCGGTACCGATCCAGCCGTAGGCCTCCGCCGTCTCGCTGAACTTCACGCTCGCCGAGGTGATGGCGAACATGACCGCCAGCGCCGGCGCGATACCGATGCCCGCGACCAGGAGCGAGCCGCCGAGCCACCACGCGTTGAGCGAGAAGATCGTCGCCGCGAGCCCGACGGTGACGATGAGGAAGCGGCGAGCCATGGCCCAGCGCCCGATCGGGATGTGACCGAACGACAGGCCGCCCGCCAGACTGCCGACGGCGAACACCGCGAGCACGATGCCGGACTCGAGTCCGCCGTGACCGAACGAGGCGACGACGCCCGCTTCGACCGCGGAGCACGCGCCGATGAGGAGGAACCCGGTCGCGGTCGCGAGCATGACCGGTGGCTTCAGCAGCACACGGCCCAGGCTGCGCCGGCTGCGCGGGATGCGGACGCGGCCGAGCTCGGGGGAGGAGATGAACCACGCACCGCCGCCGATGAGGATGACGACGACGAGCAGCAGCCCCGGCACGGTACCGGCCTGCAGCGCCACGAAGGTGATGAGCACCGGCGCGATGATCCAGATGATCTCCTGCAGCGACGCGTCGAGCGAGAAGAGCGGTGTGAGCTGCCGCGAGGTGACCATCTTGGGGTAGATCGTGCGCACGGCCGACTGCACCGGCGGGGTCGACAGGCCCGCGATGAGGCCGAGTGTCATGTAGACCCACAGCGGGACGTCGAGCACCGCGAGCAGGCCGATCGCCGCCGCGCAGACGGCGAGCGTCAGCGTCAGCACGCGCCGCATGCCCCAGACGCCCATCCATCGACTCGTCACCGGGCCGGCGATCGCCTGTCCGACTGAGGTGGCCGCCAGGACCAGACCGGCGGACCCGTAGGACCCGGTCACGTGCTCGATGTGGAGCAGGATGGCGAGGCTCGTCATCCCGCTCGGAAAGCGCGCGGTCAACTGTGCGGCGATGATGCGCGCGACACCCGGTGTGCGCAGCAGTTCTCCGTATCCCGCCACCCCTCAACGGTAGCGATTCCCGGGGCTCCTCGGCGACGTTCGGTCGAGCATCGCCGCGACACGCCCGCGACACGCCGAAGCGACGAGATCGGTCCGAATCGGATGTCGGTGGGTCGGTCTACCGTCCGACCTGTGGACAGACTGCGCGAGCACCTCGACGAAGCGCGGAATCACGCGTCGAACCGGGCTTCGACCGATCTCGCGATCTGTGGATGAAACGGTGGACAAGATGTGTTGTACCTGGGGAGAGCGGTGCAAAACTACAGACTTGTAACTACTACCCCTTGTGGTGCCCCCCGATGTCGGCACCCATATGTAGTATTGAGGTCCCGGCGGGTTCTCAGCCGGAGATGCGTAAGAAGCGAAGGGAAACCACACTCGACATGGCGATCACGGTCTACACCAAGCCCTCCTGCGTGCAGTGCAACGCGACGTACCGTGCGCTGGACTCCAAGGGCATCGAATACGACGTCCTCGACCTCTCCGAGGACCCGGCGGCACTCGAGCGCGTCAAGTCGCTCGGCTACCTGCAGGCCCCCGTCGTCATCACCGACGAGGACCACTGGTCGGGCTTCCGTCCCGACAAGATCGACGAGCTGGCCGCTCGCTTCGCCTGAGCCATGAGCGCGGCGGTCGCGACGCGGGCGCCTCTGCTCGTGTACTTCTCGAGCGTCTCCGGCAACACCGCGCGATTCATCGACAAGCTCGGACTGCCGGCGCTCCGCATCCCCCTTCACTCCTCACCGACGCCCCTCGTCATGACCGAGCCCTTCGTGCTCGTCACCCCTACCTACGGCGGGGGACAGGGGCGCGGCGAGGAGAAGGGTGCGGTGCCCAAGCAGGTCGTTCGCTTCTTGAACGATGTGCGCAACCGCACCCTGCTCCGTGGAGTCATCTCCACCGGCAACACGAATTTCGGCGAGTCGTACTGCCTCGCCGGCGACATCATCAGCCGCAAGTGCTCCGTGCCGCACTTGGACAAGGTGGAACTGTTCGGCACGCCCGAAGACGTCGAGCGCGTGAGCGCAGGATTGGAACGATGGTGGAATCAGCACTGGAAACAGCCTTGACCGATAACGGCTTCAAGGTCGACGCGCGCTTCGACGGGCTCGACTACCACGCCCTCAACGCGATGCTCAACCTCTACGGCGCGGACGGCAAGATCCAGTTCGACGCCGACAAGCGCGCGGCGCGGGAGTACTTCCTCCAGCACGTCAACCAGAACACGGTCTTCTTCCACTCCCTCAAGGAGCGTCTCGACTACCTCGTCGAGAAGGAGTACTACGAGCCCAAGGTCATCGAGAAGTACTCGCTCGAGTTCATTCAGAAGCTCAACGACTTCGCCTACGGCAAGAAGTTCCGCTTCGAGACCTTCCTCGGCGCGTTCAAGTACTACACGAGCTACACGCTGAAGACCTTCGACGGCAAGCGTTATCTCGAGCGCTTCGAGGACCGCGTCGTGATGACCGCCCTCGGTCTCGCCGACGGTGACGAGAACCTCGCGATGCAGCTCGTCGACGAGATCATCTCGGGTCGTTTCCAGCCCGCCACCCCGACGTTCCTCAACACCGGCAAGGCGCAGCGCGGCGAGCTCGTGTCGTGCTTCCTGCTCCGCATCGAAGACAACATGGAGTCGATCGCCCGCGGCATCAACTCCGCCCTGCAGCTCTCGAAGCGCGGCGGCGGCGTGGCTCTGCTGCTGTCGAACATCCGCGAGGCCGGTGCTCCGATCAAGCAGATCGAGAACCAGTCGTCGGGCATCATCCCCGTCATGAAGCTGCTCGAAGACAGCTTCAGCTACGCCAACCAGCTCGGCGCGCGCCAGGGCGCCGGCGCGGTGTACCTCTCGGCGCACCACCCCGACATCCTGAAGTTCCTCGACACCAAGCGCGAGAACGCCGACGAGAAGATCCGCATCAAGACGCTGTCGCTGGGTGTCGTCATCCCCGACATCACCTTCGAGCTCGCCAAGAACGGCGAGGACATGTACCTGTTCTCGCCCTACGACGTCGAGAAGGTCTACGGCGTTCCGTTCGGCGACATCTCGGTCACCGAGAAGTACCGCGAGATGGTCGACGACGCGCGCATCAAGAAGACGAAGATCAACGCGCGCGAGTTCTTCCAGACACTCGCCGAGATCCAGTTCGAGTCGGGCTACCCGTACATCATGTTCGAGGACACGGTGAACAAGGCCAACCCGATCAAGGGCCGGATCAACATGTCGAACCTGTGCTCGGAGATCCTCCAGGTCAACACCCCGACGACGTACAACGAAGACCTCTCGTACGCCCAGATCGGTAAGGACATCTCCTGCAACCTGGGGTCGATGAACATCGCGCTCGCGATGGACGGCAAGGACCTCGCCCAGACGGTCGAGACCAGCATCCGTGCCCTCACCGCGGTCAGTGACCAGAGCCACATCGCCTCGGTCCGCTCGATCGAGGACGGCAACGACCGTTCGCACGCGATCGGGCTCGGACAGATGAACCTGCACGGCTACCTGGCGCGCGAGCACGTCCACTACGGCTCCGAAGAGGGCCTGGACTTCACGAACATCTACTTCTACACGGTGCTGTTCCACGCGCTGCGGGCCTCGAACAAGATCGCGATCGAGCGCGGCACGTACTTCGAGGGCTTCCCCGACTCGACCTACGCGTCGGGCGAGTTCTTCGACAAGTACATCGAGCAGGAGTGGATGCCGCAGACCGACAAGGTGAAGGGTCTGTTCGACGGCATCCACATCCCCACGCAGGACGACTGGCGCGAGCTGAAGGCATCCATCCAGCAGCACGGCATCTACAACCAGAACCTGCAGGCGGTGCCCCCGACCGGCTCGATCTCGTACATCAACAACTCGACGTCGTCGATCCACCCGATCGCGTCGAAGATCGAGATCCGCAAGGAAGGCAAGCTCGGCCGCGTCTACTACCCGGCGCCGTTCATGACGAACGACAACCTCGAGTACTACGAGGACGCGTACGAGATCGGCTACGAGAAGGTCATCGACACCTACGCCGCCGCGACCCAGCACGTCGACCAGGGTCTGTCGCTCACGCTGTTCTTCAAGGACACCGCGACCACGCGCGACATCAACAAGGCCCAGATCTACGCCTGGCGCAAGGGCATCAAGACGATCTACTACATCCGCCTGCGGCAGATGGCGCTCGAGGGCACCGACATGTCCGAGTGCGTCAGCTGCATGCTGTGACGGATGCCGGAACCCGAACCAGGAACTGAAGCGAAATGACTCCCGAACCGCTCAAGCTCGTCGACCACGTGCAGGCGATCAACTGGAACCGCATCCAGGACGACAAGGACCTCGAGGTCTGGAACCGTCTGGTGAACAACTTCTGGCTGCCCGAGAAGGTGCCGCTGTCGAACGACATCCAGTCGTGGAACACGCTGACGCCCGACGAGCAGACGCTCACCATGCGCGTGTTCACGGGGCTGACGCTCCTCGACACGATCCAGGGCACCGTCGGCGCCGTCTCGCTCATCCCCGATGCGATCACCCCGCACGAGGAGGCCGTCTACACGAACATCGCGTTCATGGAGTCGGTGCACGCGAAGAGCTACTCGTCGATCTTCTCGACGCTCGCCTCGACGCCCGAGATCGACGACGCGTTCCGCTGGTCGGTCGAGAACCCGAACCTTCAGAAGAAGGCCTCGATCGTCATGGACTACTACCGTGGCGACGAGCCACTCAAGCGCAAGGTCGCCTCGACCCTGCTCGAGTCGTTCCTCTTCTACTCGGGGTTCTACCTGCCGCTGCACTGGTCGGCGAAGGCGAAGCTGACGAACACCGCCGACATCATCCGCCTCATCATTCGTGACGAGGCCGTGCACGGCTACTACATCGGCTACAAGTTCCAGAAGGGCTACGAGCAGCTCTCGCAGGCCGAGCGCGACGAGATCAAGGACTACACGTTCTCGCTGCTCTACGAGCTCTACGACAACGAGGTGCAGTACACGCAGGACCTCTACGACGCCGTCGGCCTGACCGAGGACGTCAAGAAGTTCCTGCACTACAACGCCAACAAGGCGCTGATGAACCTCGGATTCGAGGCGATGTTCCCCGCCACGGTCACCAACGTGAACCCGGCGATCCTGTCGGCCCTGTCGCCGAACGCAGACGAGAACCACGACTTCTTCTCGGGGTCGGGCTCGTCGTACGTCATCGGCAAGGCCGAGGCCACCGAAGACGAGGACTGGGACTTCTAAGCTGACTCGCGCACGAAAGTGGCGCGTGTGACGGGATCGCTCCGGCGGTTCCCGGCGCACGCGCCACTTTTTCGTTGACGCCGCGCCGTGCCCACGCATAGGGTTGCGAGGCTGCGCCACGAGGCACGGCATCACCGGAGGAACGACATGACCATGCGCAACGAGCGCCTGATCGCAGCGGACCTGGACCAGTTCCAGCTCCGCAATGAGTCGTACCCTCCGGTGCGAGACGTCTGACCCGCCACTGTCAGCACGCCCCGCACCGCACAGGTCCGGGGCGTTCGTGTGTTCCTCTCCATGCGCCCGTTCCCGGACCGTCATCACAAGGAAAGGAACCATGGAGAAGCTCTCGAACAGGCTGCTGTCGTGGGCGAGCATCATCGACGAGAAGACCCTCGATCAGGCTCGCACCGCGTCTGGCATGCCGTTCATCCACCCGCATCTGGCGCTCATGCCCGATGCGCACCTCGGCAAGGGGGCGACCGTCGGGTCGGTCATCCCGACGCTCGGGGCGATCATGCCGGCTGCCGTCGGCGTCGACATCGGGTGCGGCATGATCGCCGTCCGCACGCAGTTCACGAAGTCGCAGCTGCTCGGCCGCGACCTGGGTACGCTGCGCGAGCAGATCGAGCGGGCGATTCCGCTGTCGGCCGGTCGCGACAACCGCAAGGTCGTCGCGACCGCCGAGCCGCGCATCGCCGAGCTGGAGGAGCTCGCCGAGAAGCACGAGTTCGACCCCGCGCGCTACGCCGGGCACTGGCGCAACCAGCTCGGGTCGCTCGGCTCGGGCAACCACTTCATCGAGGTGTCGGTCGACGAGACCGACGCGGTGTGGATGTTCCTGCATTCCGGCTCGCGGGGAGTGGGCAACAGAATCGCGACGCACCACATCGGCGTCGCTCAGCGGCTCGCGAAGCAGTGGTGGATCGACCTGCCCGATCCCGACCTGGCGTACCTCGTCGAGGGCACGGAGGAGTTCCGGCGCTACATCCGCGAGCTCCGGTGGGCGCAGCACTTCGCGCTCCTGAACCGCGAGGAGATGATGGACCGCGTCGCCCGTCAGCTGTCCGAGACGATGGGCGCCGACGTCGACGAGCTCGAGCGCATCAACTGCCACCACAACTTCACCGAGAGCGAGAAGCACTTCGGCAAGCAGGTGTGGGTGTCGCGCAAGGGCGCGATTCAGGCGGATGCCGGCCGGCCCGGCCTCATCCCGGGATCCATGGGCACGGCGTCGTACGTCGTCTCGGGGCTCGGCAACCCGCTGTCACTGAACTCGTCGCCGCACGGGGCAGGGCGGGAGTACTCGCGGTCGGCCGCGCGCCGAACCTTCACGCACGACCAGCTGCGTGAGGCCATGGTGGGCATCGAGTTCCGCGACACGGATGCCTTCATCGACGAGATCCCGCAGGCCTACAAGCCGATCGATCGCGTCATGGCGGATGCCGCCGACCTCGTCGAGGTGCGGCACACGCTGCGTCAGCTGGTCAACGTGAAAGGCGATTGACCCGCATCCCCATCGGAGGAGAAAAGCGTGTCGGAGGGTGGCTTCCCGGAGCCCGCCCTCCGACACGCGGACGCCCGGGGGTCAGGCGTCGCCCTACGGGAACGCCGGCGCCCACACCGTCGCTTACGCTGACGACATGAACTCCGAGACCCGCCACCGGCCCGGATACCCCGTGCGCTCGAAGGCTCTCCTCGAGCAATGGCTGGCCGACTATCTCGCGACCGGGCCGCGGACGTCGTCGTCGTTCAAGGTCGCCATCCAAGACGAGTCTCTCGGCAAAGACACCGGTCTTGTGATCATGGTTCCGTTCGGGACGCCGGCAGAGGTCTACATGCAACCTGCGGGACCCGACCGGGCTGAGTGGGTGATCACGCTCACGGGGCGGGATGAAGACCTGACGGTCAGTCCGCAGCGGCTGGCCGGCTTCGCGGCCGAACTGCGCGTCGCGAGCGATCTGTGTGCGTACCTGCAGTTCCGGTCGATCGAGTGGGACCGGATGTCGGGCATGGGGTGAGAGCTCCGCTGCTGGCTCGATCAACGCGCCTCTCCTACGAGCTGGCTGCCTGAACCGCGGCGACCGCCTCGGCCGGCGATCCGTGGAACGCCGGTCCGTGTCCCGGCAGCACCCATGCGGCTGGCAGGCCGGCAATGCGGTCGAGCGAGGCGATCGCCTCGGCGGGGTCATCGCTGAAGGGCGCCGGGCCGGGGCCGGTGCGCCCGGTCAGCACGTGCCGAGTTGTCAGCGCGTCGCCCACGAAGATGGCTGCGGCGGCGGGGGAGTACACGGCGATACTGCCCGGGGAGTGGCCCGGCATGTCGATGACGCGCGGTTCGCCGGGCAGCGGCAGGACGTCCCCGCCGGAGACCTCCTCGACGGCGGTCAGCCACTGCGGCCGCATCCCCTTTCGCGCGCCGTAGGCGGCGAACTGCAGAAGGGGACCGAGACGGACGGGACCGAGCGGGGTCTTGGGCTTCTCGCCGCCGCGCGCGCGAGCGGCATCCGCAGCGTGGACGTAGACGGGAACGCCCTGCTCGCGCCGCAGCCGCTCCGCGAAGCCGACGTGGTCGCTGTCGCCGTGAGTGAGGACCACACCGCGGATGTCGTCGAGGGTGCGCCCGATGCCGGCCAGCTCTCGTCGCAGGTCGCGATGAAAGCCGGGCAGGCCGGCGTCGACGACGGTGATGCCTTCGGCCGTGACGATGAGGTAAGCGGCGACGATGTCGTTGCCGATCCGATGGAGTGAAGGAGTGAGTTGCATGATGTCCTCGGGTCATGGCTAATGCGTGTAGCCATGATAGCTTATGACCGTAGCTTTGGGAGGGGCGATGCCGACACCGGAACGAACAACGCTCGTGAGCATCATCGACGCGGCAACGGCGCTGCTCGAAAGCGGAGGTGTCTCTGCAGTGACTATGCAGGCGGTGGCTCAGGCGGTCGGGGTGAAGGCGCCGTCGCTCTACAAACGCGTGCGTGACCGTGAAGCCCTTCTGGCTCTCGTCGGTGGCGCGGCTGCGGACGACCTGACGAAACGTCTCGACGCGGCATCCGGCAGTCTCGAAGAGATGCTCGGCGCCTTCCGGCGCTTCGGGCGTGAGCGCCCCGAGGCGTTCCGCCTGCTCTTCACGAGCACCGTCGATCCCGACAAGCTCGCGGCGACGAGCGCGCCGGTTCTTCGAGCCACGACCGCCGCGGTCGGTGCCGGCCACGCCCTCGATGCCGCGCGGTTGCTGACCGCGTGGGCGACGGGCTTCGTCACGATGGAGCTCGCCGGCGCGTTCCGACTCGGCGGGGATCTCGACGAGGCCTACGCCTACGGCGTCGCGCACCTGGTCGGCTCGCTGCGCGGCTGACGCGCCCCGGGCTGTGCGTGCGCCCCGCGCTTCCGTCCACGCGGAGAAAAGCATGTCGGAGGGTGGCTTTCAGGAGCCCGCCCTCCGACATGCAGAGGCCCTCCGGTCAGGCGTCGCCCTGGCCGATGTCGGCGGCCTCGGCGATCGCGGTCTCGTGCGGGCGGCCGAGGTGGCGCAGCGTACGGCCTGCGGCGGCGAGGATCGCGATCGCGACGACGAGCGCGGCGACACCGAGCCAGTACGGCGCACTCGGGGTGATCGCGGCGGCGAGGGGGCCTGCCACGGCGGGAGCGATCGCGCCACCGATGAAGCGCACGCCCGAGTAGGTGCCGCTCGCGACGTTCCGGGGCAGGTCGGTGGCCTCCATGACGGCCTCGGTCAGCGCTGTGTTGAGCACGCCGAGGAACAGGCCGGCGACGATGACAGTGACGATGAGCACGGTGGCGCTGTCGATGCCGATCGCGAGGACGGCTTCGGCGACGGCCAGCAGCCCGAGCATCGTGAAGAGCACGGGGCGCAGGCCCAGCCGGCGGGTCAGCAGGGGAGCTGCGAGCACCGAGGTGAGCGCCACGGCGAGTCCCCAGCCGAAGAAGACGAGGCCGAGCTCGTGAGCTCCGAACGTCATCCCGGCCTGCGCCGCGGCGGACTCGATCGGGTACGGGCTGTAGGCCAGAAGCACGAAGAACGCGACGTTGTAGAAGAACGCCGTCAGTGACAGGGTCAGCAGGGCCGGGTTGCGCAGCGCACGGAACGACGCGAGAAGCGACACCTTCGCCGGCGCTGCAGCTCCGGCAGCGGGTGCGGGGGAGCGGAACACGACGAGGATCGCGAGGAGCGCGATGGCCATGAGCGCCGCGGTCCCGAAGAAGGGGCCGCGCCACGACAGCTCGCCGAGCGCGCCGCCGAGGAGCGGTCCGACCGCGAGGCCGATGCCGAGGGATGCCTCGTACAGCACGATCGCCTGACGGCTTCCGCCGCTTGCGGCCCCGACGATGGCGGCCAGCGCCGTCGCGATGAAGAGCGCGTTGCCGATTCCCCAACCGGCGCGGAATCCGATGATCTCGACCACGCCACCGGAGAGGCCTGCGGCCGCAGCGAAGACGACGATGAGGGCGAGCCCCAGCAGCAGGGTCTTCTTCACGCCGAGTCTCGACGACACCCAGCTGGCGAAGAGCATGACGATGCCGGTGATGAAGAGGTAGCTGGTGAACAGGAGCATCGTCTCGGACGGCGTCGCATCCAGCTCGCGGCTGATCGCCGGGAGGATCGGATCGACCAGGCCGATGCCCATGAACGACACCGTGCAGGCGAAGGCGATCGCCCATACCGCGACGGGTTGGCGCCAGATCGACGCCTTCGCGGTCTCGGCTGTCGCCTTCGTCTGATCGCCGGTCGCGGACCGTTCTGTTTTCGTCGCGCTCGTCACGCGCACCTTCCTCTCGTCGGAGTCTGTCGGGGTCATTGCAGTTCCGGCTCCTCGAGCAGCGCGGCGAGAACCTCGGCCGCGCGCGCGAGAGCCGACCGGTCGGCGTCGCTGAGCCGCGACCACGCCGGCGCGGTCACCTCCAGCGCTTGCGAGCGGAACGCCTCGAACTGGCGCCGCCCCTCGTCGGTGATCGACACGAGCGAGGCCCGGCCGTCCTCGGGGTCGGGTGCACGATCCACGAGGCCCTCCGCTTCCATCCGGCGAACCAGCGTCGTCATGGTCGGCTGGCTCACGCGCTGCCACTCGGCGAGGTCGCTGACCCGTGTGGGGCCGAGCTCGTCGAGGGCGGCGAGCGCACGCCAGGTTCCTGCGGCGGCGGACGTCTCGACTCGGCGGGCCACAGCCCGGTTGAACCGGCTCGACGCCGACATCAGGCGGATAGGGGAGTCGGGCAACTGCATAGCTTCACTATACAACATGCATAGGCTGGCTATGTAAAACGTCGCGCTCCCGAGAATGACGAAGCCCCCGGCATCCTCCTCGCGAGAGAGGATGCCGGGGGCTTTCGCGTGGCGTCAGCGGCCGCCGTTGATCAGTCCGAGCCATTGACCGAACGGCTTCTCGCCGCGGATGTCGGTGTGTTGCTCGTCCTGCTCTTCGTTCGTGATCATGGTGACCTCCCCGCTTCTTCCGTGGAACTCATCATGAACATCCGCTCGCGTCGACGCTCGGTCCTTGACGAACGGCGCGCGGCGCGTTAGGGGTGCGACACAGCTTTTCTGGCGGCTATCACCCGCACGAGTGAGCCCCCGCCTCCTACAATCGTGACCGTGTCGGAAACTCCTGCCCTCACGCGCGAGCCGCGCTTCAGCCCGGTCATCGCGCTCATCGCCGTCTCGGCGTCGTGGGAAGGCCGGCTCTCCGCAGCCCTGCGCGACCTCGGCCTCTCCACCCGCAAGTTCGGCCTGCTCGGGCACATCGGCTCGGAGCCGGGTATCTCGTTCTCGGAGCTCGCGCGTCGCTCGCACATCACGGTGCAATCCGCGCACACCGCCGTCCGCACCCTCGTCGACGAGGGGCTCGTCGCCGATGCGACGGCGCACGCAGGCTCGGCGTCCGACCTGCGCATCACGGCCAAGGGCATCGCGGTCATGGAGCAGGCTCACCAGCGGCTGCTCGAGCTCGATGCCACGCTGAGCGACAACATGCCGGGCCTGGCGGCCTCGATGGACGGCATCCGTGCAGGAATCGTCTAGGTCGGCTGGATAGGGTTCGGGGGTGTTCCGAACACCGTCGACCGCATTCCGTTCGCTCGCGATCGCCGAGGCCGTCTCGTGGACGCTGCTGATCCTCGGCTTGATTCTCCGCACAGCGCTCGACCTGCCGGTCGCCGTGACGATCGGCGGCGGCATCCACGGCTTCGTCTTCCTCTGCTATGGCGCGACCGCCGTGCTCGTCGCCTGGAACAACCGGTGGTCGATCGTCCCGACGATCTGCGCCGTCGGCGCCGCCGTGGTCCCCTATGCGACCGTGCCGACCGAGATCGTGCTGCGCCGGCGCGGCCTTCTCGAGGGGGAGTGGCGGACCGAGGCGACCGACGACCCGCGCGACCGGCGCGCGGTCGACCGGTTCCTGCGATGGTTCGTCCGCCGTCCCGTGGTGCTGGCGATGATCCTCGCGATCGGCATCATCGCCGCATACGTCGTGCTGCTGGTGATCGGACCGCCCGGACGGGCGTAACGTGATCGGATGCCGCGCACCGTTGCCCGCCTCGCCCTCGCCGCTCTGCTGATCGCGGCGGGAGCGGCGCATCTGACCGTCCTCCGACGCGGCTATCGCATCGCGGTCCCGGACTGGGCGCCGCGGCTGCTGCGCACCGATAAAGACATGATCGTCGTGGCCAGCGGTGCGGTCGAGATGATGCTCGGCGCCGGGCTCGTCGCGCTACCACGCGAACGCCGTCGCATCGCCGCGGCGATCGCCGCCTTCTTCGTCGCCGTGTTCCCGGGCAACGTGCACCAGTGGCGCACCGGTGCGTCGGCTCCCGGACTCGACACCGATGCGCGGCGCTTCGGCCGACTCTTCCTCCAGCCCGTGCTCGTCGCGTGGGCGCTGTGGGCGGGCGGCACCGACATCCCCGGGCGGTCCCGCTAAGGGCGCAACAGTCCGACACGGAATTTCTCGTGGCGGTCCCACGTTTGGTTGCCTGTCATGGTGAGTACATCCGCATCCGCAGCAGCATCCGTCTCCTCGGCTGAGTCCGACTACCGAGCTTGGGCGGCTTTCCGCCGGGAGTCGGTCGCGGCCCCGCAGGGATCCCTCGCCCTCGTGCTCACGCACTGGTCGGCTCCGGGCGAGCCCGCCGTCGACGACGAGACTGCGCGCGCCGGGCATCCGGTCGATGCGCTGCTCACCCGTCTGCAGCGAACCGACATCGAGACCGGTCTTCCGCAGGAGGGCTACCGCATCTGGCGGCAGGACTCGCCCGCGAACGAAGCGTTCGAAGACATCGAGCGCTGGGAGTACGACCCGGCCTGGGTGATCGAGGGCCGCTTCGAGCTCGTCGATGAAGACCGGGTGGTCCCCTTCGAGCACATCAAGGACGGCGGCGCGACGCGCGGCCTCCCGGTCTCGGGCGACCTGGTCTTCGAGATCGACGGCACCGAGTACCGACTCGCCGCTTTCGACACCAACTACGGCGGTCCGAAGCTGCACCTCGTCTTCGGCGACCAGACCAACGGCGCCGAGTCCTACGGTGCCGGCCGGTTCCTCTTCCTCGACCACCCGGGCGCGACCGGCGACCTGGCCACCGGTGACAGCACGCCGGTCACGGTCGACTTCAACCGGGCCGTCGTCCCGCCGTGCGGCTTCTCGAACCAGATGAACTGCCCCCTGCCGCCGCTGCAGAACCGTCTGCCCTTCCCGGTTCGCGCCGGTGAGAAGAAGGTCCGGTTCGCCGGCGACTTCTCGCTCTGATCTCCTTCCTGCAACACCCGAAACGGCGGAGCGCCCGCACCTCGCTCCGCCGCCCCCTCCACACAGCAAAGGAACACCCGTGACTTCACGCGGCTTCTCCCGGATCGTCGCCGCCACCGCGGCTGCGACGGCCGGTCTTCTCGTCCTGGCCGGATGCTCCGGATCCGCAGACCCGGCCGGTTCGGCCGGCGCGAGCGACCCGAACGCCGAGATCGTCGTCGGATCGCAGAACGAGCCGACCAACCTCGATCAGATCTTCGGCGGCTCGTCGGGCGTCACCGAGGTCTTCACAGGCAACGTGTACGAGGGTCTGTTCCGGATCACCGACGACGCCCAGGTCGAGCCGCTGCTGGCCGCGGAGACCAGCGTGTCGGCAGACGGTCTCGTCTACACGTTCACCCTTGAGGACGCCACCTTCCACTCGGGCAAGGAGCTGACCGCCGCCGATGTGAAGTACAGCCTGGAGCGGTTCGTCGGCGACGAGTCGATCGCGGCGCGCAAGCGCCAGTTGAGCGTCATCGACACCGTCACGGCGGTCGACGACAAGACCGTCGAGGTGACCCTCTCGCAGCCGTCGATCAGCTTCACCTACAACCTCGGCTACGTCTGGATCGTCAACGAGGATGCCGGCGACCTGACGGCCACCGCCGACGGCACCGGGCCCTACGAGCTCGGCGACTATCGAAAGGGCGACTCGATCACCCTCGACGTCAACGACTCCTACTGGGGCGCCGCGCCTAAGAACGGCGGGGTCGTCTACCAGTACTACGCCGACCCGACGGCCCTGAACAACGCCCTGACGACCGGTGCGGTCGACCTCGTCACGAGCCAGTCGAACCCCGACAGCATCGCGGAGTTCGAGGCCGCCGGCTTCCAGATCATCGAGGGCACCTCGACGACGAAGGAGCTGCTGGCGTTCAACGACCGGATCGCTCCGTTCAACGACGCGCGCGTGCGCAAGGCGATCTACTCCGCGATCGACCGCGAGAAGCTGCTCGATGCGATCTGGGACGGCCGCGGCGAACTCATCGGATCGATGGTGCCGCCCTCCGAGCCCTGGTACATCGATCTGGCCGACAACAACCCCTACGACCCGGCGCTGTCGGAGAAGCTGCTCGCCGAGGCCGGTCAGTCCGGCGGGTTCACGTTCACGGTCGACACCCCCGACTCGGGCGTCCACTCGACGGTCGCGGAGTTCCTCAAGTCGGAGCTGGCGAAGGTCGGCATCACGTTGAACATCAACATCATCACCGACGACGAGTGGTACCAGAAGGTCTACACCGAGAAGAACTTCGAGGCGACGCTGCAGGGCCACGTCAACGACCGCGACATCAACTTCTACGGCAACCCCGACTTCTACTGGGGCTACGACAACGCCGACGTGCAGACCTGGCTGGCCGACTCGGAGGCCGCGGCATCCGTCGATGAGCAGACCGAACTGATCAAGAAGGCGAACCAGCAGATCTCGGACGACGCAGCCAGCGTCTGGCTCTACCTCAACCCGCAGCTGCGCATCGCGGCCGAAGGCGTGTCGGGCGTGCCCAAGAATGGACTGAACTCGCTGTTCTACGTGTCCGACATCACGAAGGCCTGATCTCCATCACCCGGTATCTGATCCGACGGACAGGATTGCTGCTGCTGGCGTTCGCGCTGGCGGTGGTGATCCTGTTCGTCGTGCTGCGCGTTCTCGGCAACCCGGTCTTCGCTCTCATCTCGGTGGGGGCGACGGACGCCGAGATCGCGGCCGCCGCCGCGCGGCTGGGCGTCGACCGGCCGATCCCGGAGCAGTTCCTGGCCTATCTCGGCCAGCTCGCGAGCTTCGACCTGGGGCGATCGTTCACCAACAACCTTCCCGTCGGCGACGAGATCCTGCGCCGGCTCAACGTCACGCTGCCCCTGACCCTCATCGCGTTCACGCTGTCGGTGCTGATCGCGGTGCCGGTGGGGTTCATCGCGGCGTGGAAGGCGCGCACCTGGTACGGAACCGCCTTCTCGGCCGTGTCGCAGCTCGGCGGCGCGATTCCCGTCTTCTGGGTCGGCATCCTGCTCGTCGCGGTGTTCGCGCTGAACTGGCGATTGCTGCCGGCGGGCGGCTTCCCGCGGCGCGACTGGGAGGACCCCGGGGCCGCGCTCGTGTCACTCACGCTTCCGGTGCTCACGATCGCGATCGTGGCGGGCAGCGATCTCGCACGTTACGTCCGCAGCGCGACGCTCGACGTGCTCGGCCAGCAGTATCTGCGCGCGGCTCGGGCCACGGGGCAGAGCTTCGCCACGGCCATCTGGCGTCACGGCGTGCGAAACGCCGTCGTCCCGTTGATCTCGATCCTCGCGATCCAGCTGTCGACGACCTTCGTCGGCGCGGTCATCATCGAGCGGGTCTTCGCGCTCCCCGGTCTCGGCGACATGCTGCTGGTCGGCATCAAGGAGCAGGACTTCCCGAGCGTCCAGGGGGTGCTGCTCTTCTCGACCGCCCTCGTGCTTCTGCTCGGTTTCGCCGCAGACATCGTGCAGCGCATCATCGACCCGCGACTGCGCGACACGATCTCGGGCAATCGCAGAGCGAGGGCGGCGGCATGACGGCAACGACCCTTCCCGACACGGGCACCGTCCCGGCGACGCGGCCCACCCGGCCCCGCCGCCGACGCTCGATCAACCTCGCCGTCGGCGGCATCCTGTTCGGCGCCATCGCGGTGATCGGCCTGATCTCGCTGCTGTGGACCCCGTTCACCTTCGACGACACCAGCGGCGGCCGGCTGCAACCGCCGTCCGCCGAGCACTGGGCCGGCACCGACCGTCTCGGCCGCGACCTGTTCACGCAGCTCATGATCGGAGCGCGGCTGGCCCTCACCGTCGGGTTCGGATCGGTGCTGATCGCGGCGATCGTCGGCATCGGTCTCGGGCTTCTCGCCGCCGTCGCACGCCGATGGGTGGACGACGCCCTCACGAGCCTGCTCGACATCGCCATCGCCTTCCCGACCCTGCTGCTGGCGATGCTGATCGTCGCCTGGCGCGGGGCATCGGTCGATTCGGCGATCCTCGCGATCGGCCTCGCCGGCTCGGCGGTGATCGCCCGGCTCACGCGCATCGCCGCGACGCGCGTCCTCGCGATGGACTACGTCACTGCTGCGCGGACCTCGGGCACGGGCAGGCTGGGCATCGTGTTCCGGCACGTGCTGCGCAACGTCTGGCCCACCCTCATCGTGCCGCTGGCACTCCAGTTCGGCGGAGCGGTCGGTGCGGAGGCGTCGCTGTCGTACCTCGGGCTCGGCTCCCCGCCGCCGAACGCCTCGTGGGGCCGGATGCTGGAGGAGGCGCAGAGCACCGTGCTCGTCGCCCCGACCGCGGCGATCCTCCCCGGCGTCCTGCTGGTCGCCTTCATCATCGGCGCGAACCTGCTGGCCGACGGCCTGCGCGACATCGCCGATCCGACCGCGAGGAGCATCGGATGACCGCCGCGCTGACCGCATCCGGTCTCGGCGTGCGGCTGGGTGACGACCGCACGCTCGTGCACGGCGTCGACGTGACGCTCGAACCCGGCGAACGCCTGGGCATCATCGGCGAGTCCGGCTCGGGCAAGTCGCTGACCGCCCTCGCGATGCTCGGCCTGCTCGCGTACCCGCTGACGCCGTTCGGATCGGCGACGATCGCGACCGCCGAGGGCGAGGTGGAGGTCGTCGGAACCCCGTCGCGCCGCCTCGATCGGGTGCGGGGCCGGACGATCTCAGCGGTCTTCCAAGAGCCGCTGGCCTCGCTCGATCCGCTCATGCGCGTTGGCAAGCAGCTGGCCTGGCCGCTCGCGAAGCACCGCGGGCTGGCCGGAGACGCGCTGCGGCGCGGCGTGCTCGATGCCCTGACAGATGTTCAGCTGCCCGACCCGGAGCGCATCGCACGGTCGTTCATCCACGAGATCTCCGGGGGCCAGCGGCAGCGCGTCGCGATCGCCCTCGCCCTGGCGGCGGGCCCGAGCATCCTCATCGCCGATGAGCCGACGACCGCGCTCGACGTCACCGTGCAGGCCGGCATCCTCGATCTGCTCCAGCGTGAGGTGACGGAGCGGGGGATGACGCTGCTGTTCATCAGCCACGATCTGCCGGTCGTCTCGCAGATCGCCGACCGCGTGCTCGTCATGCGTGACGGGCGTCAGGTCGAGCTCGGCGACACGGCGCAGCTGCTCCGGTCGCCCCGGCAGGAGTACACCGCGCAGCTGGTCGCCGCCTCGCGCGCTCTCGACGACTTCCTGCCGGCGAAGGGAACCCGATGACGGCCGACGGTCACGCGAAACTCGCGCTCGAGCACGTCGACTTCGCCTACGGTCGCGGAGCGGCCGTGCTCCACGATGTCTCGCTCTCGCTCGCGCCCGGCGAGACGGTCGGACTCGTGGGGGAGTCGGGCGCGGGGAAGACATCCGTTCTCCGCCTGCTGCTGGGCCTGGCGACACCGACATCGGGTCGCGCTCTCTTCGACGGCGCACCGCTTCGCGTCGGCGACCGCGCGCAGATGCGGTCGCTGCGCCGCGCCGTGCAGCCGGTCTACCAGGACCCGTTCTCGTCGCTCGACCCCCGCATGACGGTGGGGCAGTCCATCGCCGAACCGCTGCGGTCCCTCGGTATCACCCGCGACCGGAGTCGCATCGACGCGCGGGTCGGCGAGCTGCTCACGGCCGTCGACCTCGACGTGGACGCTGCGTCCCGCTACCCGGACGCGTTCTCGGGCGGGCAGCGCCAACGCATCGCGATCGCCCGTGCCCTCGCGCCTCGCCCCCGTCTGCTTCTGGCGGACGAGCCGGTGAGCGCTCTCGACACGTCGGTGCGCATGCACGTCATCGAGCTGTTCCAGCGGCTCGCCGCGGAGCAGGGCATCGGCATGCTGCTGGTCTCGCACGACCTGACGATCGTGTCGGCGCTGTGCGAGCGCATGACGGTGCTCCGCGCCGGTCGCGTCGTGGAGGAGGGGCCGACGTCTCAGCTGCTCACGTCGCCCCGCGACGAGTACACCGCGCAGCTCGTGGCCGCCGTGCCCCGGCTTCCCGCGGAATGACGGGGATCTGCGACCGCGACACGCCCGGGATGTCGCGCCGCTTTGCCAGGATGCCGGGAGCCGCGTAACTTATTACTTGTTCGCCCCACAGGGAAGAGCGAGAGGGCCGGAAGGTCCCGCCTCCCTCAAGCGGAGAACAACCCGAAACAGACGCTTCCGAGCGTCGCAGGTCCAAGACCTGCCACAGGGTCCCCACCACACCTCACAACCGAGTCGGTCTCCGGCCCTGGTTATGAACAGGCCAAGGGTGGGGTATGGTTGTGAAGTTGCCCTCTGGGCTGGCTGTGAGGTCAGTTGGGGGAGCGTCCGATCCTTGAGAACTCAACAGCGTGCACTTGTCAAATGCCAAATAACCTCGACTCCACTTCGGTGGGGTGAGATTCCTTTGGATCAAAGACCTCCTCTTC
>NZ_PQSV01000003.1:0-246049 GCF_002920555.1 Microbacterium sp. Ru50
GGCCGAGACCCCGCCCGACGGCAGGAACCGCACGTCGGGGAACGGGCCGGCGAACGCCCGGACCGCGGCGAGGCCGCCGACGAGTCCCGCGGGGAAGAGCTTCAGATAGCGGAGGCCGCGGCGCAGCGCCGCCTGGATGTCGCTGGCCGTGGCGACGCCGGGCACGATCGGCAGGCCGCGCTCGGCGCAGCGGTCGACGACGTCCGCGTCGAAGCCCGGCGAGACGGCGAATGCGGCTCCCGCCTCGACGACCGCGTCGACCTGGTCGGGGTCGACGACGGTGCCGGCGCCCACGAGGATGTCGCCACGATCGCGCAGCGCGCGGATGGCGTCGATGCCCGCTGCGGTCCGCAGCGTGATCTCAGCGCACCGGATGCCCCCGGCCACGAGCGCGTCGGCGAGAGGGTGCGCGTCAGCCGCATCGTGCAGCACCACGACCGGCACGATCGATTCGCCGCGCAGCGGTCCGGCGTCGGGGATGCCCCCACGCTTCATCAGGCGTCCTGCGACGTCGGGGCGACCACGATCTCGCGGAAGCTGATGTGCTGGGGCAGCTGGTAGGCGGTCAGGATCGCCTGCGCGATGTCGCCGGGACGCAGGCCGCCGCCGATGCTGCTCTTGTAGTCGAGGTAGCCGTCGAGGACGGCGCCCTCGCCGGTGTTGCCGAGCAGACCGGTGTCGACCATCCCCGGGGCGACGAGCAGCACCCGCACGCCGTGGGCGGCGTTCTCGCGGCGAAGCCCCTCGGTCATGGCGTGGACGGCGTACTTCGTGCCGTTGTAGACGGTGTGGTCGGTGTACAGCTGCTTGCCCGCGATCGAGCCGATGTTGACGATCGTGCCGCGGCGGCGCGCCTGCATCCCGGGCAGCACGAGCTGGCTGTTCTTCATGAGCGCGACGCAGTTGACGTCGAACTGCTCCTGGACGAGCGCGGGATCCTGCTCGGCCACCGCCGACAGGGCCATGAGCCCCGCGTTGTTGACGAGCAGGTCGGCGGGGCCGAAGCGCTCCTCGGCGCGGGCGAGCGCGTCGGCCACCGCCGCGGTGTCGGTGACGTCGACGGCGGCGAGCTCGGCGTTCTCGAGGCCGAGCTCGACCATGGGCTCGAGGCGACGGGCGATGAGCAGCAGGGGGTGGCCTGCGGCGGCGAAGGCCCGCGCGGTGGCGGCGCCGATGCCGGAGCTCGCGCCGGTGATGACGACGAGGGGAAGGTCGGTCATGAGAGGTTCTCCTGTGTCGGGGTGAGGGAGGCGAGCGCCGAGACGGCCGCGTCGAATCGATCTCGGGCGCCGGCGTACGACTCGGGTGAGGTCGGCACGATCTCGTCGAGGCCCGTGTGCGCGGCATCCGTTCGCCCGTAGTCGTCCCAGATGCCGAGTCCGACGAGTGCGATGGCGGCCGCGCCAAGCGTCGCGGCCTGCTGGTCCACGGCCGAGCGCTGCAGGGGAGATCGCAGGATGTCGGCATAGATGCCGTTCCACAGAGGAGAACGACTGCCGCCGCCGGTGATGAGCAGCGCCTCGTGCGAGCCGCTGAGCTCGCGCATGAGCGTCAGGCTGCGGTCGAGCGAGAACGCGATGCCTTCGAGGCAGGCGCGTACGAGGTCGGCGGGACCGGCGCCCAGGTGGAGACCCGTGAAGCCGCCCCGGACACCGCTGCCGCCCTCGAGCGGAGTGCCGCCGGCGAGGGTGGGGACGAAGCTCACGCCGCGGGCCCCGGGGACGCTGCCGGCCGCGAGATCGATGAACGCCGCGGTGTCGGTGCCCGGCGCGAGGGTCGCGTGCAGCCACTCGAGGCTCGTGCCGCTGCTGAAGGTCGACAGGGCGCTGACGAACATGCCGGGGATCGCGTGCGCGAAGACGTAGGGACGCGCGTGCTCATCGATGACCGGTCGCGCCGAGGTGACGGTGATCCAGCTCGACGACCCCAGCGCGGCGTAGATGCGCCCTTCGGCGGTGCCGCGCGAGCCGAGTGCCATGGCCGCGTTGTCGACGGCGCCGGCGAACACGGGGATGCCGGTCGGCAGGTCGAGCGCTGTGGCGGCCGCCCGGGTGAGCGAGCCCACCCGATCCGACGACGGCGCGATGCGCGGAAGAACGTCGCGATGGAGGTCGGCGGCGGCGAGCAGTTCGTCGTCGTAGTCGCCCGTCGCGAGGTCGTAGGCTCCGCTGCCCGACGCCATCGAGGGGTCGGTCGCGAGCTGGCCGGTCAGGCGCAGGTTGATCCAGTCCTTCGATCCGACGAGGTGCCGCGTGCGCGCCCAGGAGCCGGGGTCTTCCGCGCGGAACGCGGCGGCCTTCGTCAGCGGGTACAGCGCGGCCCCGAACCCGTTGCCGGTGCGCCGGTACCACTCGGCCTCGGACAGGCCGCCGAAGACGGCATCCGGGCGCCCGCGGGTGTCGGACCAGATCGGGGTCGTGGGAGCGACGAGCTCGCCGTCGTCGTCGATCTGGACGGCGCCGAGACTCTGACCCGACAGGGCGATGCCGGCGATGCGCTCGCGTGCTCCGGGGGAGCGTTCCAGCAGCTGCCGGGTCGACGCGGCGACGGCATCCCACCAGTCGGCCGGTCTCTGCTCGTTGCGTCCGGGCGCGGGATGGCTCGTCGGGTAGGGCACGACGGTCTCGGCGAGCATCGTCGCCGCGGGCGTCCACAACGAGGCCTTGCAGCCCCCGGTGCCGAGGTCGTAGGCCAGGACGAGGTCTGGCGCCGCGCCGAGGTCGGTCATCGTCAGCGCGTCGAGCCGGCGAGCTCGCCGAGCCGGTCGAACGACGCTCCCGAGGTGGGGATGTCGACGTCGAACACCTCGGCGATCACCTGCGTCCAGCCGTGCACGAAGTAGATCCATCCGTCTTCGACCTGTAGTGCGCGGGACTGCTCCTGCGCACGTGCCTGGTCGAGGAACACGAGGTCGCCGCGGTAGTTGAGGTCCCACGCGACGCCGTGCTCGGGGAAGACACCGGCGGCGGTGATCGGCGAGCCGGGCGCGTCCTTGCCGAGACCGGTCGCGTTGACCACGAGCGAGCGCGGCGCGAGACCGGCGAGCACGCGATCGTTGTCTTCGGGCGTCGGAGTCAGGACGTACTCGAAGACGGTGTCGGTATCGAGCTCGGCATGGATCGCGCGGATGTGGTCGAGGCGCTGCGCCGACCGGTTGGTGACGATGATGCGCTGGGGGCGGTCGGCGCCCGACTCACGACGCGAGAGGTACCAGCTGATAGCGATCGTCGAGCCACCGGCACCCATGCAGAGGGCGTCGGCACCCGAGCCGTCCCAGTACCCGCGGGGCAGGAACGCGTCGAGGGCGAGGCCGCTCGAGATGGGGTCCTTCGCGTGGCAGATGAGCCGCCCGCCGCGCTTGGAGATGCAGCTCGTCTCGCCCATGAGGCGCGCGAACGGGTCGATCTCGTCGAACATGTCGGCGCAGGCGGCGTAGAGGTCGATCTTGTGGGTCGTGACGAGGGCGCCGAGGCTCAACGGGTCGTTCGCGATGAACTCGACGACCCGGCGGTAGTCCTCACGCGGTGCATGGAGGGGCAGGTCGATGCCCTGCAGCACGGCGCCGTCGAGCCCGAGCTCGTCGGCCCAGCGTGGGAACACCTGCTGGATCGACGATCGGCCGGTCGTCACGCCGATGAAGTAGAGCGTCGGGGTCTGCGCCGGCCGCAGCTCGGCCGCGTTCATGGTCTGGATGATGCTCATGCGTCGTCTCCCCGTTCGCCTGCCGCCGCCGCGACCGCCGCGACGGCCGAGTCGGCGTTCATGCCGAACCGGGTGACCCCCAGGGCCGCCATGGTCCGGATCGTCTCGATGTCGCGGATGCCGCCGGCGGCCTTCATGGCGGCGCGGCCGTCGACCTGGTCGGCGATGATCCGGATGTGATCGATCGTCGTGGGGCGGCCCGACCACCCGGTGCCCGTCTTGATCCACGGGATTCCGGCCGCGACGGCGGCATCCACGCCACGGCGGATCGCGGCCTCGTCGAGGTGCCCGACCTCGAGGATCGCGCGCAGCGGCACCCGTCCGCCGACCACGTCCGCGACCGCGGCGAGCTCGTCGGTCACGTAGTCGGTCTCGCCCGAGCGCAGGCGGCCGATCGCCACGACGACGTCGAGCTCCTGCGCGCCGAGATCGAGCAGCTCGCGCGCCTCGGCGACCTTCGTCGCGGTGGTCGTACCGCCGCTGGGGAAGCCGACGGGCGATCCGGCGAGGACGCGAGACCCGGTGAGCAGCTCGCGGATGACGGGGAGCCACCCCGGAAGGACATGCGCGCTGACGAAGCCTCCCGCGACGGCGCGCCGCGCGAGCTCCTCGACGTCGGCGCGCGCGTGCTGCGCCTGGACGCAGCTGATGTCGATATGCGCGGCGAGGTCGGCCAGGACGCTCTCGGCGCCGGGTGCGATGGTGGTGTCAGGCACGGTAGCCTCCGTGGTCCGGATTGGGGCGGGTGGTCCAGCCGCCGGTGTCGTCGGCGACCACGAGCTGGCTCATCCCGCCCGCGCGTTCGATGATGCCGTAGTCCTGTCCCGCCTCGGTCGCGTACGCGAACAGTGTCACGAGCAGCTCGTCGCCGACGTTGACGCTACGGTGCACCCATCCGCCCGGCACGTGGACGGCGACGCCGGGTGCGATCGGCAGGGCCCGAGACTCTCCGTCGACGCTGTCGAGGAGCATGACGCCCGACCCCGAGATGCCGAAGTACAGCTCCGCGAATTCGGCCTGTGCGTGCAGGTGGCCGCGCGTCATCGCCCATTCGTCGCCGACTCGGCCGGGGCGCAGCACGCTGAGCCCGATCGTGAGGGCTCCGCGGCCGGTGTCGGGTGTGCTGCTGTCGACCCAGTACACGGGAGTCCCGTCATCGGCCGCGACGGCGATCTCGAAGGCTTCGGCATCGCGGTAGAGGCCGCGCAGGTCGGCGAGGTGCTTCTCGTACCGTTCGGTGGGACCCGCGAGAGCTCCGGCGAGGGCCTCGACGGTGAGGGCGGCGGGTTCAGCCGGTCGTGCAGCGGCGCACATGCTCACATCCATTCATCACGACCCGGGTCTCGGATCGGTAGTGATACTACGTGAATAGGCGTGCGAGGTGCAACGAACGCGCGTAAGCGCGGCAGGAGGCGCGGTATTCCGGTAGTTGTGCTACTTCTAGAGGGTGACTTTCCATGCCCTGCATTCCGGCTGGCACCTCACGCACGTCGCTGGAGACGTGCCGGAGACCTTCGCCGAGACCACTCGTTCGAGCATCCCTGCGACGGTGCCCGGAGTCGTGCACACCGATCTGCTGGCCGCCGGCCTGATCCCCGACCCCTACATCGACGACAACGAGTCGGCGCTCGCCTGGATCGGTCACTCCGACTGGGCGTACGAGACGACCTTCGCCTGGTCGGACGACGGCGAGGCGATCCACGACCTCGTCGCGCACGGGCTCGACACCGTCGCGCGCGTCATCCTGAACGGGCGGGAGCTCGGACGCACCGTCAATCAGCACCGCACCTACCGGTGGCGGCTCGGCGCGCTGCTCCGCGAGGGCGACAACGTCCTGCGCGTCGAGTTCTCGTCGCCCATCGCCTACGCCCGTGAGCGGGAGACGGTCCTGGGTGAGCGTCCGCACTCATACGTCCATCCCTTCAACACGATCCGCAAGTCGGCGTGCAACTTCGGGTGGGACTGGGGTCCCGCCGTGGTGACGGCCGGCATCTGGCGTGACATCGGCATCGAGGGCTGGAGCGACGTCCGCATCGCCGCCCTTCGTCCCGTCATCGGCGTCGATGACGACCCGCGGCGGGTCGACGTGCACGTCGAGCTCGAGTGGCAGGCGCTCGACGCGGATGCCGCCGGCACGGGGGCCCGAGAGATCGTGGCCGAGGTCGCGGGCGCGCGTGCCGCCGCATCGGTCGCGCACGGTGACGCTCGCGCGACCCTGTCGCTGCGCGCCGCGGACGCGGAGCTCTGGTGGCCCCGCGGGTACGGCGACCAGCCGCTCTACGACCTGCGGGTCGCGGTCGGCGAGGTCGAGGCCGGTCGTCGCATCGGCTTCCGCTCGGTGAGGCTCGACGTCGAGGCGGACGAGGACGGCAGCCCCTTCGCGCTCGCCGTCAACGGTCGTCCCGTGTACATCAAGGGCGCGAACTGGATTCCCGAGGACACCTTCTTTCCGCGCGTGACGCGCGAGCGTCTCGCCGAGCGATTTGACGACGCCGTCGACGCGAACATGAACCTGCTGCGCGTCTGGGGCGGCGGGATCTACGAGTCGGAGGACTTCTACGACCTCGCCGACGAGCGCGGCATCCTGGTCTGGCAGGACTTCCTGCTTGCGTGCGCCGCCTACAGCGAGGACGCCGAGCTGTGGGACGAGTTCGCCGCAGAGGCGCGCGACAACGTCGCCCGCCTGACCGGTCGCGCGAGTCTCGTGATCTGGAACGGCGGGAACGAGAACATCTGGGGTTGGGTCGACTGGAAGTGGCGGCCCCGGCTGCGCGGTGCGACGTGGGGCGACGGCTACTACCAGCGGCTCTTCCCCGAGATCGTGGCCGAGCTCGCGCCCACGACGCCCTACTCGCCCGGAAGCCCGTACGGCTTCAGCTCGTACGTGCACCCCAACGACCCCGCGCACGGCACGACGCACATCTGGGACGTCTGGAATCAGGTCGACTACGACGTCTACCGCACGTACCGCCCGCGGTTCGTGTCCGAGTTCGGCTTCCAAGGTCCGCCCGCATGGTCGACGCTGTTCTCCGTCGTCCACGATGAGCCGGCCGACCCGTACGGCCCGCTCATGCTCGTGCACCAGAAGGCGCAGGACGGCAACGGCAAGCTCGAGCGGGGCCTCGGCGCCCATATCGCCGCGCCGCGCTCGATCGAGGACTGGCACTGGGCGACTCAGCTCAATCAGGCGCGCGCTGTGCGCTTCGGGATCGAGCACTTCCGGTCTCTGCATCCCCTCAACCAGGGTGCGATCGTCTGGCAGCTCAACGACTGCTGGCCGGTCATCTCGTGGGCCGCCGTCGATGGGCACGGTCATCGCAAGCCGCTGTGGCACGCGCTGCGCGCCGTGTACGCCGACCGCTTCGTCACCATCCAGCCACGCGAGCGGGGCCTGGCCGTCGTCCTGCACAACGACACGGATGCGGTGTGGGATGCCGCGCTGTCGCTGCGGCGTATCGGGTTCGAGGGTGCGGTCTCGGCCGACGAGCCGGTCACGGTGAGCATCGCACCCCGCCAGGCGGTGACGGTGCCGGTGCCCGACACAGTCGCCACGGCGTCGGATCCGGCCCGCGAGCTGATCGCCGCCGAGCTGTCGACCGAGGAGCGCGCGCTCTGGTACTTCGCCGAGGACCCCATGCTCGCGCTCGAGCCCGATGGGTTCGAGGCCTCCGCGGTCGCGACCGATGCGGGCTACGAGGTGCGCATGACGGCTCGATCGCTCGTGAAGGACCTCGTGCTGCAGGTCGACCGCATCGACGCGACGGCGCGAGTGGATCGCGGCCTCGTGACGCTGCTTCCCGGAGAGAGCGAGACGTTCACCATCACGGCCCCTGCCGGGATCGATCCGCACGTCTTCACGGCGCCCGGCATCATCCGCTCGGCCGGCGATCTGAACCCCGTCCGCGTCTGACGGAAAGTCCCCGCCGCCGGCTCGCTCGCGTCAGACGCGCCAGGCTAGCCAGGCGGCGGGGTTCCGTCGCAGGACGCGATCGACGACGTCGTCGCCGGCGGCGTCGCGCAGGCGTGGCACGAAGCGGTCGCCGAGATAGCGCAGGCCCGGGATGCCGCCGTAGGCGCGGTACCGCGTCGCGCGGGCTACGTCGCCCCCGAGCAGCACGCGGTCGGCGCCGCCGCGCCGCGCGGTCTCGGTGAGGCAGTCGATCAGCACCGCGTCGGGCCAGTCGCGCGCCCGCGCAGCGCCGTCGTAACCGAGGAACGCGCCGCGCGCGGCGAGCTCCGCGTGCAGGCCCGGGTCGGGATTGCGGTCGACGTGGGCGAGCGCGACGCGATCGGCTGCGACGCCGACGGACGCGAGGGCGTCGAGGGCCTCGTGAGCGGCGGTGCCGTGCTCGAGGTGCACCATGACCGGGGCGCCGGTGTCGCGATGAGCGGCTCCGACCGCGGCGATCGCCCGGTGGGCGGCGTCATCGATGCGCCAATAGCCGAGGCCGGCCTTGAGCACCCCGGCGCGCGGCGCGGCATCCTGGTCGGGCTCCGAGTCGAGGGAAGCCGGCGAGAGCCCCTCGGCGGCACCGCCCGTCAGGTCGCGGTGGAATGCGGCCGCGAGCTCGTCCTCGGATGCCCGGAGCAGCGGGTGGTCCGCGGCGTAGTGCTCGCGGCGGTGGACGCCGGTGGTCATGACGACGGTGAGGCCCGTGGCGCGCGAGATGCGGCGGATCGCGTCAGGTCGTCGTCCCAGGCCGAGCGGGGTCGCGTCGACGAGCGCGGCGAAGCCCGACTCTCGCAGCTCGGCTGCCTCGCGCCCCGAGGCGTCTTCGTCGTCGAGGTCGTCGCCCGGCAGCAGCGGGGAGCGCTGAAACAGGTGCTCGTGGTAGTTCACGGTGCCGAGGGCGTCGGGCTCGACGTCGCCCGTCACCGTGCGGACCTGCCCGCGCATCCCGGTCATGGCATCGCTCATGGCGCGACCGGGTGCCGCGGCTCACGGCCCTCGAGCACGGCACGCAGATCGGCGGTCGCCATGCGACCCATGCCGTCGACGCCCTCGCGGGTCTGGGCGGCGAGGTGGGGTGTGACGATGACCCGATCGGCGAGGTCGGGGGCGAGGAGGGGTGAGGCGCCCTCGCCATGGTTCTCGGTCGCCAGGGTGTCGGCTGCGTAGGCCCAGACGCGGCCGGAGCGCAGCGCGGCGGCGACGGCATCCTCGTCGATGAGGTCGGCGCGCGCGGTGTTCACCAGCAGCACCGGACGATCGGATGCCCCGAGCCAGGCGTCGTCGACGACGGTCTGGCCCCCGGGGGCGTGCAGGGTGACGACGTCGCACGATCGGGCGAGGTCGTCGGCGGACGCTCGCTCGATCTCGTCGAAGATCGGGTCGTCGGTCGGCACCCAGGGGTCGGCACCGAGCACGCGCGGACGGAATCCGCCGAGCCGCTCGATGACGAGGCGTCCGATGCGCCCGAGCCCGAGCACTCCGACGGTGAGCGCCGACAGCTCGCGTGCCTGCCAGCCCGACCAGTCGCCCGCCCGCACGCGGCGGTCGGCGGCGGGCACGCCCCGGAGGGCGGCCAGGAGGAGGGCGACGGTGTGCTCGGCGACCGCGCTCGAGTTCGCTCCGGGGGTGTTGGTGACGACGATGCCGCGCGCCGCGGCCGCCGCGACGTCCACTTTGTCGATCCCGACGCCGTAGCGTGCGACGACCCGCAGTGCGGGTGCGAGCTCGAGGTGCGCCGCCGTGACCGGGCCGGTGCCGGCGATCCATCCGTCGACGCCGGGCAGGAGCGCCTCGAGCTCCGCGAGGTCGTGAGCGGGGCTCGATCGCACGACTTCGTAGCCGGCGGCGTCCAGCTCGGCGGCGAAGTCGGTGCCGCCGCCGCCGAACGACCGCGAGGTGACCAGCACCCGGCGGCGCGCGGCCGACGTCACGACGCCTGCTCGCCGCCCGCGGCCTGCTCGTCGTCGGCGTCGCGGTGGCGCATCGACGCGAGCTCGCTTTTCATCCGCCGGATGGCTGCGGTGTGCTCGGGGCTGCGGCGCAGCGCGACGCCCGTGGCGAGGATGTCGATGACGACGAGACCGGCGAGGCGGCTGGTCGACGGCGTGTAGACGTCGGTGTCCTCGAAGGTGCGTGCGATCAGCGGCACTGTGGCGATCTCCGACAGCGGGCTCTGGCGTCCGGTGATGGAGATGACGGACGCGCCGGCCTTGCGCGCCGCCTCGGCGACGATCATCGTCTGCTCGGTGTGGCCGGTGTTCGAGATCGCGACGGTGACCGAGCGCGGGCCGCTCATCGTCGCGGCGATGAACTGCTGGTGGAAGTCTTCGGGTGCCTGGCACGGCACGCCGAAGAGGGGGAACTTCTGCTGCGCGTCCTGCGCGATGATGCCGCTCGCGCCGAAGCCGACGAACAGGATGTCGGATGCGTCGAGGATCAGCGCGATGGCGTCTTCGACCGCCGCGGCGTCGAGCGTGCGGCGAGCCCGATCGAGGCTCGAGATCGTGTGGTCGAAGATCTTCTCCGACAGGTCGGCGCTCGAGTCGTCGGGTGTGATCGACGAGTGCGTCACGGGCAGGCCGAGCGCGAGCGTCTGAGCGAGCTGGATGCGGAAGTCCTGGAACCCTTCGCACCCGACCGAGGCGCAGAAGCGCATCACCGTCGGCTCGCTCACCTCGGCGGCTTCGGCCAGCCCGGCCATCGTGAACTGCACCGCCCCGACGGGGTTGTCGAGCACGATGGCTGCGACGCGCTGTTCTGATCGCCGCAGGCTCGGAAGCTGCCGGGTGATGCGCTCCAGCAGCGTGTCGCTCGAGTCCTCCGTGCGTGCTGCCGTGGTGCCGGATGCGCCGGGTGCGGTGTCCGTGGTCACGGATCCCCCCTCCATGTAGTATCGCTACAAACCCTACCCCACCACCCCCGAAGGGCACAGAGATGTACCGCGAACGGCTCGAACTGGACGGCAGAGTGGCCGTCGTCACCGGCGGATCCCGGGGCATCGGACTCGCCTGCGTCACGGCGCTGCGCGAGTTCGGAGCGTCCGTCGTCATCGCCGACCTCCTCGACGACGTCGGCCGCGCGGCCGCAGAATCATTCGACGGCGGGGTCGAGTACGTGCACCTCGACGTGACCGACGCGCCGGCCGTCGCGGATGTCTTCGCCGACGTCGCCGCTCGCCAGGGCCGGCTCGACATCCTGGTGACCTCGGCGGGCATCGCCAACCATCAGCCCTCCTCCGAGATCACGCGCGAGGCATGGGATGCGGTGCTCGCGGTCAACGCGACCGGAACCTTCTGGTGCGCCCGCGAGGCCGCCCGGCACATGACCCGTGGTGCGTCGATCGTCGCCATCGGCTCGATGTCGGGCGAGCTCGCGAACGCGCCGCAGAGGCAGGCCGCCTACAACGCGTCGAAGGGCGCGGTCCACCTCGCGGTGAAGTCGCTCGCCGTCGAGTACGTCGATGCCGGCATCCGGGTCAATGCCGTCGCGCCGGGCTACATCGGCACCGACCTGACGAAGGACGGGGTGCCGGGCGAGTGGTGGGACGACTGGATCCGGCGCACTCCGATGCAGCGACTCGGCGCGCCCGAGGAGGTCGCGTCGCTCGTCGCCTTCCTCGCGTCGGATGCCGCCTCGTACCTGACCGGGTCGATCGTGCTCGCCGACGGAGGCTACTCGGCCTGGTGAGGCGGACCGCCGGCTCAGGCGTGCGCGCGGAGCGTGTGCACGCCTGAGCCGACCTCCCGCCGGACGCCGGGCAGCACGACCTCGGCGGTGACCCCGACGGGAACCTCGCAGGTGAGCTCGAGCTCGTCGGGAGCGAGACCTGCGCCTCCGCGTCGCCAGCGCACCGAGAGGTCGCCGTACGGCGTGCGCACGGCACCCTCGGCCTCGGACAGAGCGGTCGCCGTGACGCCCGGCTCGATGCGGGCACGTCGCCACCCGGGTGCGAGCGGGCGCAGACCGGCGACGTCGCCGTAGAGCCAGTCGTCGATGGTGCCGAGGAAGTAGTGTCCGCGCGAGCGCGACTCCGGCTTCCAGTGTTCCCAGAGCGACGTGGCCCCGAGCTCGACCCAGTGGCCCCAGCTCGGGAAGGTCGTCTGCGTCGCGACCGCGACAGCGGCATCCGCGTGCCCGAACCGTGTCAGCACCGGCAGGATGTGCTTCGTCGCGAGCGCGCCGGTCCACAGGTGATCGTCACGGTCGCGCACGTCGGCGGCGAGACGATCGGCGGCGGGCTGCCGGGCGTCCTCGGGCAGGACGTCGAACGCGAGGGCGAGCACGGCGTGCGCCTGCCGGTACCCGGCGTCGCCGACGCCTCGCACCTCGGCGCGGTCGGCGTCCCAGAAGGTCGCGACGAACGCCGCGCGACTGCGCTGCGCCGCCGCGAGCCATTCGTCCGCGGGTTCGCCGAGCTCGGCGGCGATCCTGGCGGCGGTGTCGCACATCGCGATGAGGAAGGCGGTCGCGGCGATGCGCGCGTCCTCGGGCGGGTTGCCGCCGCCGGCATCCGTGTCGGGGGCGACCCAGTCGCCGAGAGTCGTCTCGGCGATGCCGCCGGGCGATCGGTCGATCTCGAAGCGGAGGTAGTCGCGGGCATCGGGCCACACCGCCGCGAGCACGTCTCGGTCGCCTCGCTGCAGGTGCACCTCCCACGGCACGAGGAGCAGCGCGGAGTGCCATGTCGGCGCGGGAGACCAGTCCATGCGCCATCCGCCGTGCGGTGCGATCACCTGCGGGGCGCCCGCACCGTGGCGGGAGTGGGCGATGTCGGCCGACCATTTGGCCAGCAGCTCGTGCGTGTCGAGGTTCTGGAGCATCATCCGCGCGCCGACCATCCCGTCGCCCGTCCACCCGTTCTTCTCGTACTTCGGGGTGTCGGTCGGGATGCCGTGCAGGTTGCTCAGGATCGTGCGCACCGTGAGCTCGTGGATCGTGTTCAGCAGCGGATCGGAGCACGAGAAGCGGCCGATTCGCGGGGCCCGGGTATGCACGATCGCCGCCCGCAATCGGGGAAGGCGGGGCGCGCGCACCTCGACGTAGCGGAATCCGTGCCAGGAGAATCGGGGATGCCAGCGCAGCGGGCCGGTCTCGCGCGTGTCGTCGAGGATGATGCGGTCGGTCTGGAAGCGGCCGTCGAAGTAGCCCTTCTCGTCCTCGTAGTTCGGCGTCCCGTCGGGCTCGAGGGTCTCTCCGAAGCGGAGCTCGATCACGTCGCCGGCGGCACCATCGGCCTCGATCTCGACCCAGCCCGCGACGACCCGTTCGAAGCCCACGACCCAGCGGCCCTCGCCGAGCTCGACCACGGACTCCGGCTCGAGGTGCCCCGCGACGACGATGGGCGGCTGTCGCTGCGGCTCCGGTGCGCCGGCCGGGCCGGTCGCCACCCGAACGCGCGGCCAGTCGGAGACGTCGGTGCCGGCGGAGCCCGCTCCGACGACACGACGCCGTGCGTCGAAGTCCTCGCCGGCGTACAGGTCGTCGCTCGTGGTCGCTCCGTCGACGGCGCGCCAGGTGTCGTCCGTCACGACGACCTGTTCACCGTCGGCTCCCCGGATGACGAGCAGCAGCCGGACGCAGGGATCGTCGTGCCAGGGCGCGGTCTCCCAGTTCCAGGTGTTGCGGCCGAGCATCCCGTAGAAGCCGCGGCCGAGCTCCGCCGTCAGCACATGGGTGCCCGCTGCCAGCTGCGCGGTGACGTCGGCAACGGTGTACTGGGTGACGACGTCGTAATCGGTGAACCCCGGTCCGAGCACGGAGTCGTCGACGGGTCGTCCGTCGAGCTCGACGTGCGCGAGGCCGCCCGCGGCGATGACGAGGTAGGCCTCGTCGGGCGCAGCGTCGACCTCGAATGCGCCGCGCACGATCGGAGCCGCGGGGGTGGGCTGGGACGCGCCGATCCAGGAGGCGCCGCGCCAGTCGGCATCCACCACTCCGGTGACGAACGTGCCCGCGCTCTCGGCGCGCCCGGCGGTCGTCTCCACCTCGATGGACCATCGATAGCGGGCGAGCGGTCGCAGCGGCGCACCCCCGTAGCCGATGTCGACCGAGTGATCGTCGGTGACGACGCCTGAGTCCCACACGACGCTTCCGGCGAGATCCCGCACCTCGATGCGCCGAGACCGCTGCCGGGTGTCGGGCTGATCGCTCGTGATCTGCCAGCCGAAGACCGGTCGCGCGCCGGTTCCGACGGGGTTCGCGGAGTGGTCGACGGTGAGCTCGCGCAAGGCGGTCATGCATCATCCTTCAGGCGCGACAGCTCGTCGCTGCCGCCGTAGTACTCGTTCAGGGCGGCGTCGACCGTCGGATGCGCGGCCAGGAACCGGAGCAGCGGCACCGGCTCGTCCTGCGGGCGCGTGCGCTTCTGATTGATCTCGCCGAGCAGGCTCCAGCGCCGGTCGCCGAGACCTGACGGTTCGACCGCGTCGCCGTCGTAAGCGGTGTAGTCGAACACCCGGATGCCGTCCGCGTCCGTCACGACCCCCAGGCGGAAGCCTGCCGTCATGAACCAGGTCACCGTCTCGCCGCGACGTGAGGCCTGCACGCCGCTGCCGCTCTGTTCGAGGAGGTACGCCAGTCCCTCGTTGTCGGGGTGCCGGGTGCGCCACTCCTCGCCGAACTCGGCGATCGTCGGCATCCTCAGGTCGGGCCAGCGCTCCCGCAGGCCGCCGAGCCAGCCGCCCCAGGCGTCGAGTGTCGACGGGTCCGCCTCGAGTCCGCGCGCGACCTCGCTGATCTCGTAGTTCACCGTCAGCCAGCCGAGGCCGTTGCGCTCGACGTTCCGGTCGTTCAGATGCGCTTCGCTCGTCGCGTCGAGCTCGCGGAGCGCCTCGGCGCGCGGCAGGCGGTGCAGCGTCTCGATGGGGCCGAGACCCAGGCGCGAGTTGTAGTCCGACGACATCCCGGCGGTTCGTGCCGCCACGAGATCCACCGTCCAGCCGTCGAGCTGGACGGCGTCGATGCGCTGATCGCCCCGCCCGGGTACGAGGAAGTGCGACGACGACGGGTAGTAGGGGTAGGCGATCGAGCCGTCGCCGTCCTGGAGGTCGATGTCGAACTGGCTCCAGATGTTGCCCTGCACCGTCCGCATTCCGCGGGCGCGTGCGTCGGCGATGTTGTGCGCCGAGAGGAAGCCGGCGACGAGCGATCGGGGGGCGCGGCCGAACTCCTGCGCGATGAGGTCGGCGGCGTCGGTGATATCGCGCGAGACGTCCTCGCGTGAGCCGTACAGGTTGGCGAAGAACCCCCCGGGCACGAAGGCGACGTCGTCGCCGTGCGCCTCGGCCGCGCGGCGGACCGCGGCACGCACGTCGCGGTAGCGGGGCGACGCGTCGGTGAGCGCTCCCCATGACAGCGCCCAGGTGACGCGAGCATCCGGAATGGCCGCGCGTACGGTGTCGGAGAACCGCTCGACGAGCGCCGCGGAGTGAAGCTCGGATTCGTCCTCCCACAGTGAGCGGGTGCGGGTGGCCTCGATCTGGTGGCGCCGGACCACGGTGTTGACGGTGATGCGTCGGCCGATGGCGTCGGGCTGCTGGGAGGATTCCATGAGGCATCACCCTAGCCACGATCTCGGTCGAGAAAGTAGTGGCACTAGCGAAATTGTCGTGTTGAACGTCTCATTTCGGTAAACACGAGACGAAACGGCGGCTCGTGTGTAGTATCGCTACCAATACCCGGACGCCGCGCCTCCAGCGGGCGTCGACCATCGATGAAGACAGGGAGAAGCCATGAAGAAGTGGCTCAAGGGGACAGCATTCGTCGGAGTCGCGCTCGCGACCATCGGCACCCTGGCCGGGTGCGCGGGTGACGCCGCCGGCGGGAAGACCGAGATCAGCTTCCTGATGTGGGGCGACGGTGGCGACGCACAACAGGCTTACCAGGACGTCATCGATGCATTCGAGGACGCGAACCCGGACATCGCGGTCAACGCCGAGTTCTTCAACACCAACGACTACGACAACATCCTCAAGACCCGTCTCTCCGGCGGCGCCGGCCCGGACGTCTACGGCTTCGACCTCGGCAACATCGAGACCTTCGTCGCCGACGGCTTTGCGGCCGATCTCTCCGACGGCGGCGAGAGCTACCTGTCTAAGCTCAACCCCGAGGCGGCTGAGGATGCGCAGCGGGAGGGCGGCACCTACAACCTGCCGATCTCGCTCTCGGGGAACGGCATCATCTACAACAAGGCGCTGTTCGATCAGGTCGGCATCACCGAGGAGCCGACGACCTACACCGAGCTGCTGGCCGCCTCGGAAAAGCTGAAGGCCGCCGGCATCACGCCCTTCGCGATGAGCGCTCAGGACAACTTCTGGCCGCAGTTCATCATCTACTACGCCCTCGCGGAGCACGGGGCCAACGAAGAGCTGGGTGCCGAGATGGCGGCCGGCGAGGCCACGTTCTCCGAGAGCAAGGCGTGGGCTGACTCGCTCGACATCGTCCGCGAGCTGACGCCGTACTACATGCCCAACCCGCTCGGCACCAGCCAGACCGCGGCGCAGTCCGCGTTTCTCGCCGGACAGGCCGCGATGTTCCCCGCGACGTGGATCCTCTCCGACGCCCGCGACGCCGACCTCGATGTCGACTACATGAACTTCCCGACCACGGATGAGGGGTCCGACGCGATCTGGGGCACATACCAGGTGCGTTTCGGGCTGAACCCGAACAACGGCGACGCCAAGCTCGACGCGGGCCAGAAGTTCCTCGATTACTTCATGCAGGACGAGGTTTACAGCAGCTTCTTGGACAAGGTGAAGCTCTTCCCGACAACGACGGGCGTCGAGGTCGGCGAGGACGTCGACCCGCTGTTCCCCGACATGCAGGCGTCGTGGGAGGGCAAGCAGTTCATCGCGGCGTTCTCGCCGACCGATCCCAGCATCCAGGACACTCTGCTGGTCGGGCTGCAGAACATCATCGGTGATCGTCAGAGCACCGAGGAAGTGCTGACCGACCTCGACGCTGCCCTGGCGCAGTACGTCGCAAACCGATGACGCACGGTCCCCGTGTCCGTCTCGCGAGCGCGGCCGGTCTGGTCGCGCTCGCGGCGGCGGCACTCACCGGATGCGGCAGCGCGGGCGGTGGCGGCACGCAGCTCAGCTTCTTGATGTGGGGCGACGGCAGCGACAACCAGAAGGCCTACGAGACGGTCATCGCCGCCTTCGAGGAGGCCAACCCCGACATCACCGTCAACGCGGAGTTCGTCAACACCAACGACTACGACAACGTGTTGAAGACGCGCCTGTCGGGCGGTGCGGGGCCGGACGTCTACGGCTTCGACCCGAAGAACCTGACCGACTTCATCCAGGACGGCTTCGCCGCCGACCTGTCGTCGACGGACTTCCTCGGAAGGCTGAACGAGGCCGCGGCACTCGAGGCGACGCGCGACTCCGGCGGTGAAGGCGCCTACTCCGTGCCGATCTCTCAATCGGGCAACGGGATCATCTACAACGCCGCGCTCTTCGAGCAGGCCGGCATCGACGAGGTCCCGCAGACCTACACCGAGCTGAAGGATGCCGCACAGAAGCTGTCGGACGCGGGCATCGTGCCGTTCGCGATGTCGGCCCAGGACAGTTGGTGGCCGCAGTTCATCGCCTACTACGCGATGGCGCAGCACGTGTTCCCTGATTCCCCGGACATCATCGATGAGCTGCTGGACGGCGAGACGACGTTCGCTGAGACGCCCGGCTACGAGAGTGCTCTGGATGTCGTCGAGGAGCTGGTGCCCTACTACATGCCCGACCCGGTCGGCACGAACCAGTCGGCTGCCAAGACGGCGTTCCTCTCCGGCAACGCCGCGATGTTCCCCGCGACGTGGATCCTCTCCGACGCTCGTGCGGCGGGCGTGGAGCCGGGCTACATGAACTTCCCTACCCTCGACGCCGACGTCGCCGACATGTGGGGGAGCTACCTCGTCGCGTGGGGCATCAACCCGGGCAACGACAAGACCGATGCGGCTGAGCGCTTCATCGACTTCTTCTTCCAGGACGACGTCTACGCCGAGTTCTTGACAGGGGTGAAGGCCTTCCCCGTGACCGAGGGCATCGACGTCTCGTCGGTGGATCCGCTGTTCGCCGATATGGAGGCCGCCTGGCAGGGCAAGACGTTCCGCCCCATGGTGCTGCCAGCCCACCCGCAGCTGCAGGAGACGCTGCTGGTGGGTATGCAGAACCTCATCGCCGGTCGGACCGACTCGGCGTCGGTTGTCGCGGAGCTCGACGCGACGCTCGACGAGATACGCGCGTCGCGGTGAGCTAGGGGTAGCGCGGCTACCCAAGACCCCCGAAATTCGCTCGAATCGAGCAATTTCGGGGGTCTTCACCCGTCATTCGTGTAGTCTGGCTACACAACGCAACTCAAGGAAGTGTTCCGTGACCCAGCTCCTCACCCTCGAGGACCCGCATCTGTCGATCGCCTTCGATGCCCGCACCGGTGGGCTCGTGCGATTCGATGATGGCAGGGTCGGTCCGTGGCTGGAAGAGGCGAGCGCCGGTTCGCTGTTCGTCGTCGAGATTCCGCGCGGCGGCGACCGCACCGTCGTCGTCCAGACCGCGCAGCAGTCGCTCTCCGGTCACGAGTTCACCGCCGACGGAAACGCCGTGACGCTGCGCTGGACCGACCCGATCACGTCCGCCGGCGAGACGCTTCACGGCGACATCACGGTCACTGCGGCGATCGACCAGGGCGGTCTCCGGCTCTCGCTCTCGCTCGCCCTCGAGGAAGGCGGCGTCGAAGCGGTACGGTTCCCGTCGATACGAGGCGTGCGTCCGGCGGCGCGCGGGCTCGAGCTTCGGGGGGTCGACTACTCGACCGGCACGCGCGTCGGCCTGCTGCCCGTGTTCGACAGCAACGCACCCTATTGGGGCACGATGTTCCCGGACTATGCCAGCGGCAACCTGCGGCCCGAGCTCGTCGGCAACCCCACCTCACCGTTCGTCGCCCTCGTGACCGATGCCGGCGGCATCACCGTCATGCCCGCGGCGCCGACGCTCGACTTCATCGGCTGGCGTGCATCGCTCGAGCCTGGGTTCGCCGACAGCCTCGCCCGCACCGCCGGGCCCGATGCCGCCGTCACGCTCGACGCCATCCACTTCCTCGCCGCGACCGGCGACCGCATCGAGCTGCCCGCGATGTCGCTCATGCCGTACGCGGGGGACTGGACCGGTTCGCTCGTGCCGTACCGTCGCAACCAGGCGCCCACCCGGCGCTCCCGCGCGGATTGGCTCGCGGAGCCCCGGCTCTGGCTGCAGGTGCAGCTCATGTCGACCGAGGGCGAGCCCCGCTACGACTTCGACGACCTCGTCGACATCATCGAGGAGTGCGCGTCGACCGGGATCGGCGCGATCCAGATCGTCGGTTGGAACGAGGGCGGACAGGACGGCCTCGTCCCGTGGCACCGCCCGGCGGCGAAGCTCGGCGGAGCCGCCGGCCTGCAGCGGGCGCTCGATCGCGCCCGCGAGCTCGACGTCGCCACCGTGCTCTACGTCAAGTACGTGTGGGTCGAGAAGCCCGGCCCGAACTGGAATGAGCTCGAGCGCTTCGTATCGCGCGATCCCCACGGGCAGCCCTACGCGCAGCCCGGTCCGGTCTACCACTCCTCGCGCAAGCGCTACGGCATCAGCACGCCCTGGTACGTGCCCCTGTGCTTCGGCGTGCGCGAGCTGCGCGACCGCATCGCCGACGAGGTCGCCGAGATCGCATCCTGGGGCGCCGACGGCATCCTGGCCGACGAGTCGCTCTACCACGGTCGCGCTCTGCTGTGCTTCGCCGACGATCACGGCCATCCCGTCGGCGCGAGCGCCTTCACGTGGGACGCGGCGTACATCGACGACATGCGCGCTCGCCTCGGCGACGCGGCAGACACCTTCGTCATCGCTGCCGAGGGCGCTTACGACGCCCAGTTCGAGGACTACGACGTGTCGTACTTTCGCAGCGCATCGCCCCACCATCGGCCCGTCGGCAGGATGCTGCGTCCCGGCGCCCGCATCGTCACGGCGCTGACCGGTTTCGACGAGCGCGGCATGATCGCCCAGAGCCTGCTGGACGCATACGCGATGAGCCTCGAGCCTTTCAACTTCAAGGGACGCCCCCGTGACATGCCGGTCACCGTCGAGCGAGCGCGTCGCGCGGAGGAGGTGCGCGGCCGGTACGCCGACTGGCTGTGGAACGGCGAGCTCGTGGCCGACGCCGCCGTCACGGTGGCGGAGGCCGGTGCCTCCGGTTCGGCCGCGCTGGTTCGCCACACCGTCTGGCGCCGTGGTCAGGGCGACCCCTCGCGCGTCGTGGTCGTCGCCAACTTCGGTGACGCCCCCGCGCGAGTGCGCGTCGCCGGTCTCCCGGCCGGATCGCATGTCGTCCGTCTCGACGGCTCGGCTGAGACGGACCTCGACGCGACAGACGCGATCCTCACCATCGATCCCCGCGACGCCGCCGTCGTGGTTCCCCCGACCGACCCGATTGGAACGACATGAGCAGCACGCGCGTCGAAGATCCTCGCGTCCTCGCCTTGGACGACCCGGAGAACGTGACTGCGCTCCGCAAGCGCACGACGCTGAAGGAACGCCTCTGGACCGGCCGGAGCTCGGCCGGGAAGTTCTGGGTGGCGATCTCGCCGGCCCTCATCCTGTACCTCGTGTTCACCGTGTACCCGATGGGGCAGGTCGTCGTGGCGAGCTTCACCGACGCCCGCGGGTTCAATCGCGCGTGGGAGTTCCTGGGACTCGACAACTTCGTACGGATCTTCTCGGGCGACCCCGTGCTGATGGAGGCGGTGGGCAACACCGCGATATACGGCTTCTTCAAGATCGTCGTGCAGACGGTGCTGGCGTTCCTGTTCGCCGTGCTGCTGCACCGGCAGCTGCGACTAGGCAACATCTACCGTGCGATCTTCTTCGCGCCGATGGTGATCTCTCCGGTCGCGATCGTGTTCGTGTGGAGCTTCATGTACGACCCCACCACGGGGACGTTCAACACCATCCTCCGCAGCCTCGGGCTCGGCGGCCTCGCGCAGGACTGGCTCGGCAACTACGACCTCGCCCTGTACAGCGTCATCCTCGTCGATCTGTGGAGCGGTCTGGGCTTCAACATCGTCATCTTCCTCGCCGGGCTGTCGACGATCCCGGGTGAGATCCTCGAGGCGGCGAAGGTCGACGGGGCGCGCGGCTGGAAGGCCCTGCGCTTCATCACGCTGCCGCTGATGATCCCCTCGATCGGCCTGGTGCTGGTGCTGTCGATCAACGGTGCGCTGCGCGCGTTCGACACCGTCTACCTGATGACCAGAGGCGGGCCGGGCAACTCGACACAGCTGTATATGACCCAGGTCTTCCAGGAGGGCATGGTCAACAACAACTTCGGCTATGCCTCGGCCATGGCCGTGCTGGTCATCATCGTGCTCATCGCCATCGCCGCGGTGCAGAACCGCTTGAACAACCGCATCGCCGCGGAGGAGGAGGGCCGATGAACAGCCGAACCGCGACGCGTCTGCTGCGACGCGTTCCCGTCAACGTCCTGCTGATCGTCCTCAGCATCCTGATGATCTACCCCCTCGTGATCATCGTGATCACGGCGTTCAAGCCCAACCTCGAGGTGCTGACGAACCCGACGGGACTGCCGATCTCGCCGACGTTCGACAACTTCGTCACCTCGTGGAACGAGGCGAACTTCACCAACCTGTTCGCGAACTCGATCCTGCTGACACTCGTCAGCATGACCGTCGCGACCTTCGTGGCCGCGCTCGCCTCGTACGCCATCGTGCGCCAGGCCACGAAGATCGGCTCGGGTATCTACCTGTTGCTCGCCGCCGGCATCTTCCTGCCCATGCAGCTCGCCCTCGTGCCGCAGTTCCGCGTCGTGCGCGACCTCGGGCTGATCAACAGCTACGCCGGCGTCATCCTCCTCTACATCGCCGGCGCCCTGCCCTTCGGCGTCTTCCTGATGGCCGCGTTCATGCGGCAGGTGCCGCGCGAGATCGTGGAGGCCGCGGTCATCGACGGTGCCGGCTACTTCCCGTTGTTCTGGCGCATCTTCTTCCCCCTCGCGCGTCCCGCCGTCGCCACGTTCTGGGTGCTGCAGGGTGTGGGCGTGTGGAACGACTACCTCGTGCCGCAGCTGCTGCTCACCGACCCGGGCAAACGCACGCTGACGACCGGTGTCCTGTACTTCAAAGCGCAGTACCTCGCCGACTGGGGCAACATCATGGCCGCCGTGCTCATCATGAGCCTGCCTATCCTCCTGCTGTTCGTCTTCGCTCAGCGATACTTCGTCAGCGGTCTCTACGCGGGTGCGGTGAAGTAGCCGGTGACCGCGTCGCTGGACGGCATCGAACGGGAGCGGTGGCTGAGCTCGCCGCTGTTCGGAGACCGCTGGATCGAGCACCACGCGTCGGTCCCGTCTCGGGCAGCGCGTGTCTCGCGGGAGGACGCGGTCGCCGCGGCGCCCGCCGGTTCTCAGGCCGACGTCGTGTCGCTCGACGGTGAGTGGCTGCTCGCGGGGTCGCTTCCTGGGCGGGAGTTCTCGATCGAGCGCTGGCTCGGCGACCGATCGGATGCTGCGCGCCGCAGCCCCGTCGGCTGGCATCGCCCCGACACCGACCGCTCGACCTGGGTGACGGCGACGGTCCCGGGCACCGTCCAGGGCGCGCTGGCCGCGGCGGGAGTCATCGCCGACCCGCTCGTCGACGACAACACCTACGCCGAACTCGTCGAGCACGGCGTGCCCGAGAAATGGCCGTGGTACTTCCGCCGCACGCGGATCGAGCAGCAGGAGTGGTGGTACGCCCGACGCTTCCGCGTGCCCGAGGGCTGGCGGGGCGACCGCATCCGCCTCTCGTTCGACGGTCTCGACTACGCGGCATCCGTGTTCGTGAACGGCCGGCCCGTCGCGCGACACGTCGGCATGTACGGCGGCCCGGATGTCGACGTGACGGCGGTGCTCGACCTCGAGGCCGAGAACGAGATCGTCGTGCGGATTGATCCGCCGCCGCACGACTGGCACGGCGTGATGAAGCCGTCGCCGGGCTGGGGCTGGCACTACGGTCATCTCATCTCGATGGGCATCTGGCGCGGCGTCCGTCTCGAGCGCGTACCCGAGGTCGAGCTCGCCGATCTCGCCGTCGTGGTCACCGACGCCCGGGAGGGCGCGGCACGGGTGCGCGTTCAGTGGGACGTCGTCGCGCCTCCGAGCCGCACGGAGCCGCTGCCGGAGTCGCTTCCGGTGTCGGTGACGATCCGCGATCCCGACGGCTCCGCCGTCTCCGAGCTCGAGCTGTCGGCCGACGTCGGTCCCGACCTCACACGACATCACGTCGAGATCGACGTGCCGGATGCGCGGCTCTGGTGGCCGTTCGGGTACGGCGAGCAGCCGATTTACACCGCCGAGCTACGGGCCGCCGGGCAGGTGCTCGCCACCACCTTCGGCATCCGCTCGGTGCGCATGGAGCCGCTCGTCGGCAATCACGGTCCCGACGTCTACGACTGGCGGTTCGTCGTCAACGGGCGCGAGCTGTTCCTCAAGGGCGCGAACTGGTGCTGGACCGATCCGATGGCACGCCGCGGGTTCGACGTCGACCGGCACATCCTCGACCTGGTCGAGCGCGGCAATCTGCAGATGCTCCGGGCGTGGGGCGGCGGGACGATCGAGAGCGACGAGTTCTACGACGAGTGCGACCGTCGCGGCATCCTGGTCTTGCAGGAGTTCCCGCTGACCTTCGGTCTCGATGCCACGGGCGCCGATCTCGCGACGATCGACGAGCAGGTCTCGCGCATCGTGCGCCGGCTGCGAAACCACCCTTCGCTCGTCATGTGGGGCGGGGGCAACGAGAATCCCGCGACCATCACCTCGGACGATCTGCTGACGGTCATCGGGCGCCGTGTCGCGCAGTACGACCCCGGGCGACCGTTCCACCGGACCGACCCCTGGGGCGGCAGCGAGCACTTCTACGGCGTCTATCACGAGGGCATGCCCGTCGAGGCGTACACCGGCTTGCTGCCTGCGGTCTTCGGCGAGTACGGCCTGTCGAGCCAGTGCGACCTGTCGAGCATGGCGCGCTTCCTCGACCCAGCCCTGCTCGAGCAGTGGCCGCCGCCCGAGCACGGGGCGATCGTGCAGCATCAGTCGCAGTTCTCGCTGTTCGATCTGTTCAAGCAGGCGCGATATGCCGCGTACGGGCCCATTCGCGACTGGCGCACGTTCGTCGAGTATTCGCAGCTGGGGCAGGGCGACGCGCTGCGGTTCGCATCGGAGCGGATGCGCGCCCACAGCGGCGACACGACGTCGGCCTACTGGTTCTACAAGATCGGCGAAGCGTTTCCGGGCGCGTCCTGGGCGGTCATCGACTACTACGGAGTACCGAAGCTGTCGTACTACCGTGCGAAGCAGTTCGGCGCCCCGGTGTCGGCGTATGCGACGTACGAGAAGTTCGACTGGTCGGTGGCCGAGACGTTCCGCGCCCGCATCCACGTGTCGAACGACACGCCCTCGACGGTTTCCGGCGCCCGGTTGTTCGTGCGCCTGTACGACGCCGATTTTCGGGTCGTGGTCGAGCACGAGTCGAGGGTCGACGTCGCGGCCGATGGTCGGGTGGACGTCACCGAGATCGTCGCGCCGCTCGGCGGGCGGCCGGTCGAGCCACTCGTCCTCGTCGTGACGCTGCAGGATGCCGCGGGCGGACGGATCTCGTCGCAGTGGTACCCGTTCAACCACCAGCGGAAGGACGCCGCGCTGCGCGAGCTGGAGGCGCGGCCCCTCGACGAGGCCGCGGCGACGCCGGTTGCCGAGCTGCTGCAGCCGTATGCGGACCTGACGTCGCCCCTGTCGGAGCTGCCGTCGACTGCCGTGTCGGCGCATGTCGAGGATGACGCCATCGTCGTTCGCAATGTCGGCGATCACCCGGCGCCGATCGTGCTGATCGATGGGTTCCCGCACGGGCTGGGGGCGGTGCTCGACGACAACGCGTTCGGGCTCGATGCCGGCGAGGAGCGCCGCGTCGGCTTCGCCCTGCCCGACGGCTCGGACGGCAACGGGCTCGACGGCGTTCGTGTGCGAGCCTGGAACGCACCGGAGGTGATGCTCTCATGAGCAAGAGGCGGACGATCCTGGCCACGTGCGGCGGGTGGAGCCCCGCGCAGTGGGGTGATGTCGAGTTCAGCCCGTTGCAGCGATATGCCCTGGATCTGACGGGTGTCACCGGACGTCGCCCGCGTGTCGCGTTCGTGAACACGGCGGCCGGTGACCAGCGCGTCGACGAGGGCCGGGAGCTGGCTGCGGCGCAGCAGCGCGGTGTGGATGCCGTCCACATCCGGCTGTTCGGGCGGAACCAGCCGGACCTCCGCGAGGCCGTTCTGGCGAGCGATCTCGTCTGGGTCGCGGGTGGCAGCGTCGCGAACCTGCTGGCCGTGTGGCGGGTGCATGGGCTGCCCGAGGTGCTCGCCGAGGCGGCGGATCGGGGGACTGTTCTGGCGGGGACGTCAGCGGGCGCGATCTGCTGGCACGTCGGCGGCCCCACCACGACGTTCGGCCCGGTCGCCGTGATCGACGACGCGCTCGGTTTCGTCGACCGATCCGTCGGGGTTCACTACGACTCGCAGCCCGACCGGCGCCCCGCGCTGCAACGCGCGATCGCCGACGGAACGTTGCCGAACGGGTTCGGCCTCGACGAGGGCGCAGCGGTGCTCTACGTCGACGGCGAGCCGGTCGAGATGCTCACCGAGTCCGCCGACGGTGCGGTGTGGGCCGTCGAGCGCGATGGCGACGGTGTCGCCGAGACTCGCTGCGAGACGCGCCTTCTCGCCTGATCCGATTCAGTCGGCAGCCAGCCGGCGCCGGTGAGCACCTCGAGCGCGATCTCGGCGGCGGATCGGCCGTCCGTGGCGATGCGGCGAATCCCGTCTCCGGCTTGATCGAGCCGCCGGGCAGCGGCTTCGCTGCGGCGGATGTGCTCGTCGAGTGCGGTCCCGATCTCACGACGGGCGAGCCGTTGGGCCGCGATTTCGTCGGAGGATGTCCGCAGGACCGCGGAACAGTGCACGTCTCCGCCCAGTGCGGCGAGGAGCGCCGGGATCCGGAGCACGCTGCGCTACACGCGCGTCTCAGCACACCCTGACGCACCGACGGCAGGCTTCGTTGTGGATGCCCTCACAGCATGAGAGGAGCGCACCGCCGCAACTGACGATGAAACAAGCGATGCAGACCCCCGTTCCGCTGCACGTCGCGCAGAGCGCGCACCCGGCAGCGCCCAGAACGCACGAAACGACGTTTCCAGTTCGGCATTCACCTCGCAGCTGCTGCCCCCCGACTTGGCAAACCCCGTTACAGCCCCCGCAGGGGTCCTTGCCGTCTCGGAGCGCGGCCGCCATCTTTGCTTCAGGTACTGGTGTCGGAACTTCCCCATTGAAACTACTGGCCAACACACGGAACCTCTCGGGTCGCGCGTTCTCAGCGTCCCAGCCGCTGAACTGAACTGCGAAAGCTGAGGACAACACACCATCGATAGGCTCGCTATAGACCGCATAACAGAGGAGTCGCTCGTTGGTCTCGTCGTACTCGACCACGAGAAGGCGTTCTATCCCAACCTCGAGGTCAGTCCGCAGTACGGTCGTCTCGACCGTGGGAGCAAGCGCCGTAGCTACCCCAAAGCGGGGCGATCCAAGCAAGCCCGCGAAGTCGCCGGCCGCAACCAACCCTGACGCTTCCGCCTCGTTTACAACATTCCGAACATCGATTGACTCCCACATCTTTCGGACCGCTTCGTCTGCGCTTTCACCAGTTAAACGTGATTCTGACAGTGCGCGCCGTGAAGGGGCGGCGGCGGCTGAACTCCCACGGCCGAACAACCCACCGCCATTGAAGAGTAGGACGCCCGCAGTCAGAGCCAGGCCCGCCTGAAGAGATGTCCTCCGGGTTATCTTGCGTGGTTGCGCTTGCCTACCTGGCCGGTTCGACGAACGGCCGAGTTCCTCGGCGCCGAGTGCGGACAGGGCGGCCATCGCTCTTTGTGGTCCAACCGCTCTGGTGAGCGCGGGTGCGATTCTCCAGCCGGTCCACCCTTGAACTGGCGATCCGTCGCCGACGCGTATGAGGGTCGGCGCCCAGGGGGCGTTGTCTCCCCACACTTCCTTGCGCCATCTTTGCATTCGCTCGTCTGTGAGCGGAACAGTGACTACTGCGTCACCTAGAGCGCGAGCAAGTGCACCTGCTATGTTACGGCAATAACTACATGAGTCATCTAAACCCAGGTATGTTTCTTGCCTATTCGGCATAGTTCCTCCTAGCGCCACGATGACGTATCAGTTGCCTATTTTCGCTCTGCCCGACGATCGCGTCCATTTGACTTGGCTCTCCAGGAGCCGATTAGCATCACTACGCCGACGAGTATTTGCCCAACCGCCAAAGCACGCGTGAATCCGTCCGTTGTCAGGGCGAGATAGAAGCCGATGGCGACGATGATTATGGAGGCAACGATTCTGACTGTCCTTGAGCGATTCAAATGACACTCCGCCGATGTGTGTTGATTTCGTGAGACTCTATGCAATCCCCTCGGTGGACGTCAAGGGGCGAACGAGGATGATCGCTTATCGCACGTGCGGCATATGTTTTTAGGTCGCTGGCATCTGCTTGCTCTCGTCGAGTCCTGTCGGGCTTCGCGACGAATGCCGCGTGGAACGTAGGTCGTTTGTCATGCTCGCAGAACCGGTGTCGCCGAGACTCGCTGCGAGACGCGCCTTCTCGCCTGACCACCTCCCGGGCTCCTGTCAACAGCCCGCCCCCAACGGCCGCAGCGCGCGCAGACTGGACATATGCCCCGAGCCGCCTCCGCCGCGACCCCGCCGCCGAAGACGTGCGCGTCGTGCGGGCGCGAGATGCAGTGGCGCGCGAAGTGGGCCCGGAACTGGGACGAGGTGCGCTACTGCTCGGACGCCTGCCGCCGTCGCGGCATCCGTCCTGTCGACACGCAACTGAGCGAGAAGATCCTCGAACTGCTGAGCGCTCGTGCCGCGGGGGCGACGATCTGTCCCTCCGAGGCGGCACGCGCCGTCGGCGGGGAGGAGTGGCGCGACCTGATGGAGCCCGCGCGCCGTGCCGCGCGACGTCTCGTCGCCGACGGCGAGGTCGAGATCACGCAGCGCGGTACCGTCGTCGACCCGTCGACCGCGAAAGGGCCGATCCGCATTCGTCGCGCTCGCCGGTAGCCGCGAGGAGCGACTCGCTCTAGCCTGTCGGCATGGCGGACGTCTTCGGCTGGGGCACCATCGTGCTCGTGCTCTCGGTGCCGGTGGTCTTCATCGGCTCCGCGTTCGCGGCCCGACGCCGTGACGATGCATCTCAGCCGTCGTCGGGAGGGTTGCTCGGGTTCGACGAGCTGTTCCACCCCGCGGCACACAACGCCCGGCTCACCTGGGAGGTCGAGCAGGAGCTGCCGGTTCCCGCGCCATCTCCCGACAAGGGCCCGGGCGTGATCGACGCCGGGCGCCGGATCGTCATCGAGATCGACCCGCAGCAGTGACGCCGCCGCTCCGTTAGGCGCCCGTCCGCGCCGCCCACACGTCGAGTACCGAGCCCCGGGCGGCTTCGGCCGCTCCGGCGACGGCCCCGACCACGACGACATCGGCGCCGAGATCGGATGCCACCAGCTCGGGAGCCGGCAGGTCGAGGTCGGTGGGGAGGAACCGGCGTGCGGCGGCGACGACTTCCTCGATGCCCGCGGAGATGCCCCCCGAAACGACGACGCGCTGCGGGTCGAACATGCTGCCCAGCACGCTGACGATGCGGGCGAGCGTCATTCCGACGCGTTCGGCGATGCGGAGGGCATCGGTGTCACCGCGGGCGGCGAGCTCGAGCACGGCACGGGCATCGGGGTCGGCGGACGCAAGGGTAGCGAGAGGGCTCCCCGGCGAGAGCTCGCCGCTCGCCGCGGCTTCCGTCGCCCACCGGACGGCACGCGTGCCGAGCCCCTCCGCGTTCCCGACCCCCTCGACGTGATCGAAGGCGACCATCTCGCCGACGCCGCCGTGTCGTCCCCGAAGCAGATTGCCGTCGACGACGACGCCCGCCCCGAGGCGGGTACCCGCGAGCAGGGCGACGAAGTCGCGGCATCCGGCCGCGGCGCCGACGGAGCCTTCGGCGACGGCGGCCAGCGACGCGTCGTTGTCGACTCGCACGATCGGCGCCCACGACAGCTCGTCGACGAGGCCGGGGTTCATCCGCGCCCAGAAGCCGCGGGGGTGCTGAGGCGAGCGCCCGTCGCCGTCGACGGGTGCCGGCACGCCGACGCACACGGCGAGTACATCGCCACGCGTTCGCCCGGCGGCGTCGAGTGCCGCGTCGATGACGGCGATGATTCGCCGGGCGCGGGTCGCGGCATCGTCGCCGTCGAGCACGAGGGTCGCGCGCTGGGTGGCGAGGCTGCGCGAGCGGAGGTCTGTCACGGTCGCGGTGAGGTGCACGTGCCCGGCATCCACCCCGACCAGGACGGCAGCATCGTCGCGGAGCGCGAACCGGCGGGCGGGACGGCCCTTGCGGTAGTCGCCCGCGAGGCGTGCGTTGGGGAGCTCTCGCAGCAGTCCGAGCTCGACAAGCGCGTCGAGAGCGTCGATCGTCGTCGAGCGGGTCAGCCCGGTCGCGGCGATGACGTCGGTCGCGGTGAACTCCGCCGAGGTCCAGGCGAAGGCGAGGATCGCGTCGTGGCTCGCGGGGCGCGCGGCCACCGTCGTCATCGTCGTCGACATGCGTGTTGACCTTTCTGATCCGGCCCTGCCATACTGCCGTTCAGCAATTGATTTGGCGAGTAAATTTACTCAGCGATGATTCGAGCCGCAATGAGGCGATCGGAGGACCCAGGTGATGGAGCCGGTGTGGAACAGAGCGAGGCGAGCGAGGCGCATCGTCGCGTCGGCGGCGGTGGCCGCGCTCGCCGTGACGCTGCTCGTGGGGTGCTCGGCGGACGGGCGGGAGACCATCCGCTTCACCTTCAGCAAGCGTGAGGCGCTGACGTTCATGCAGGACGTGGTCTCGCAGTACAACGCCTCGCAAGACCGCGTGCGCGTCGAGATGGACACGTCGGGAGTGGATGTCGTCTCCGCGAGCTTCGTCCGGGGCAATCCTCCCGACATCATGCTGGCCAACTACAACTACGAGGTCGCCCGATTCGTCCAGCGGTGCGCGCTGACGGATCTCGCCGGCACCGACGCCGCCGCGAGCACCCGCGAAGACCTGCAGCCGCTCATGGATCAGTACGGTACGTGCCCCGGACGCACGAGCGCCTTGCCCTACTCGGTCATGGCGTCGTCGGTCATCTACAACACCGCGATCTTCGAAGAACTCGACCTCGAGGTCCCGACCACGTGGAGCGAGCTCATCGCGGTGTGCGACGCGCTGCAGGCGGCCGGGGTCACCCCGTTCTACGCGACCTTCAAGGACGACTGGACCATCGGTCAGGGCTGGTACGACTACGCCGTGGGCGGCTCGGTCGACGTCCTCGACTTCTTCGACCGGCTCGCGACGGAGGGCGCCGATGTCGGTCCCGCGTCCTCCACGTCGTTCGAGAAGGACTTCGCCGAGCCCGCAGAACGGATGCTGCAGCTCGCCAGCGCCTACGTCAACCGCGACGCCGCGAGCCGGGGCTACGGCGACGGCAACCTCGCGTTCGCCCAGGGCGAGGCGGCGATGTACCTGCAGGGCCCGTGGGCGTTCAGCGAGATCGCCAAGACCGCCCCCGACCTCGAGCTCGGCACGTTCCCGCTGCCGATGACCGACGACCCGAGCGATCGGGCGGTACGGGTGAACATGGACCTCGCGGCGATGATCCCCGAGGGGTCGCGTCATCAGGACGCCGCCCGTGACTTCCTCGAGTACCTGTTCCGCCCCGAGATCATCGAGGCCTACAACGCCTCGCAGCTCGGCTTCAGCCCGACGACGGATGCCGCGCCGCCCGACGATCCCCGCATCGCGGGGATGCAGGAGTTCTACGACGCCGGGCGCGTCTACCAGGGTCCCTCGGTGCTGGTGCCGAAGACCATCCCGGTGTTCGGATATGCGCAGGCGATGGTGTTCGGCGACAGCCCGGCATCCGTCCTCCGCACGATGGACACCGACTGGGCGCGACTGGCCTTCCGCCAGCCCGCGCTGACGAACGAGGCGGAGGGCGCGCGATGACCGCGACGACGGGTTCCACGACGACGATTCTCACCGGCGGTGACCGTCGCGCCCGCCGGAGCCACCGCCGGGTCGAGCCGATCTACTACCTGTTCCTGCTGCCCAGCCTGCTGCTGTTCACGCTCGCGATCACGGTGCCCGGTCTCATCGGCATCTTCTTCAGCTTCACCGACTCGATCGGCATCGGCGAATGGCGCTTCGTCGGGTTGACGAACTACATCGCCCTCTTCAGCGACCCGGCGATCCTGCAGAGCTATCTGTTCACCGCCGGCTTCGCGGTTGCGACGGTCATCGTCGTGAACGTCATCGCGTTCCTGCTCGCCGTCGGTCTGACCGCCCGTATCCGCTTCAAGACGGGCCTGCGCACGATCTTCGTCATCCCGATGGTCATCTCGGGCATCATCATCGCCTACGTCTTCAACTTCCTCTTCTCGAACTCGCTTCCTGCCGCGGGCACGTCGCTTGGGCTTGCCTGGCTCGAGACGAGCCTGCTGGCTAACCCCGACCTCGCGTGGGTCGCGATCGTGATCGTGACGGCATGGCAGGCGATCCCCGGCACGCTCCTGATCTACATCGCCGGGCTGCTGTCGGTTCCCGGCGATGTCTACGAGGCGGCAGACCTCGACGGGGCAACGAAGACGCAGCAACTGCTGCGCATCACGGTGCCGCTCGTCGCGGGATATGTCGTAATCAACGTCATCCTCGGATTCAAGGGCTTCCTCAACGCCTACGACATCATCGTGGGCCTGACCAACGGCGGGCCCGGAACGGCGACCCGCAGTGTCGCGATGACGATCATCGCGGGCTTCAACGGCGGCGACTACGCCTACCAGATGGCTAACGCGACGATCTTCTTCATCGTCGCCGTGCTCATCTCGTTGCTCCAGCTCTCGCTCACGCGCGGAAGGAACTCGTTCTGATGTCCACCTCTCAGCCCGCGCTCGTTTTCGAGCAGGCGGATGCCGTCACCGTCGACGCCCGCCGTCGTGCCCGTCCATCCCGCACGTCACGCGCCGGGAAGGGCGAGCGGGTCAATTGGTCGGCGACGGTCATCCTGATCCTCTGCGCCGTCACGGTGCTGCTGCCGCTGTACGTCACCATCTCGATGGCGTTCAAGACGACCGGTCAGGCCGTCGACGGCAACGCGTTCTCGCTGCCGGCGCCCTTCAGCATCGACGGGTTCGTGCAGGCGTGGAACCTGACGCGATTCCCGGTCGGGGCGGCGATCTCGTTCTTCGTCACCGCCGGCACCGTCGTCGCGACCATCATCCTCGCCGCTTTCGCGTCGTACGCGATCGTCCGCAACTGGGACCGTCGGCTGTTCCGCTACTCGTTCTTCTACCTGCTGGCGGCGATGTTCATTCCGTTCCCCGTGGTGGCGCTGCCGCAGATCCAGCTGACCGGCCGACTCGGCCTCGACAATCCGGTCGGCGTCGTGCTCCTGGCGACGATGTTCCAGCTCAGCTTCAGTGTGCTGCTGTTCACCGCGTTCCTGCGCTCGATCCCCATCGAGCTCGAGGAGAGTGCGCGCATCGACGGCGCGTCGACGTGGCAGACCTTCTGGAAGCTGATCTTCCCGCTGCTCGCGCCCATGAGTGCGACGGTCGGGATCTTCGCCTTCCTCTACGCCTGGAACGACTTCATGCTGCCGTCGCTGATCATCTCGGACCCCGCCATGCAGACCCTGCCGGTGCGACAGAACCTGTTCCAGACCCAGTTCAGCAACAACTACAACGTCTCCTTCGCCTCGTACCTCATGGCGATGGCGCCCGCGATCCTGGCATACCTGTTCACGCAGCGCTGGGTCATGGAGGGCGTCACCCAGGGTGCGGTCAAGGGCTGACCACGCGAACCCCATGAAAGGACGCTTCTCCGTGACAACCTCGCTCGACCTCGCTGCCGACGCCGACACCACCCTCGGTGATGAGACCGCCCCGTGGTGGCGGCAGGGGGTGGTCTATCAGATCTATCCCCGGAGCTTCTCCGACGCCAACGGCGACGGGCTGGGCGACCTCCCGGGCATCACGGCGCGCGTCGACTACCTGGCGGAGCTCGGAGTGGATGCCGTGTGGCTCAGCCCGTTCTATCCCTCCGAGCTCGCCGACGGCGGCTACGACGTGGCGGACTATCGCAACGTCGACCCGCGGCTCGGGACCCTCGACGACTTCGACGCGATGCTCGCGGCACTGCACCGGCGCGGCATCCATGTGGTCGTCGACATCGTGCCCAATCACACCTCGGACCAGCACGTCTGGTTCCAGGAAGCGCTCGCCGCGGGCCGGGGGTCCGCAGCCCGTGAGCGCTACATCTTCCGCGAGGGCACGGGACCGGAGGGCGCCGAGCCGCCGACGGACTGGCTGTCGGTGTTCGGGGGATCGGCGTGGGAACGCGTCGCGGACGGGCAGTGGTACCTGCACAACTTCGCCCGCGAACAACCCGATCTGAACTGGGACCACCCCGAGGTGCGAGCCGACTTCGTCGAGACGCTCCGGTTCTGGTCGGATCGCGGTGTCGACGGGTTCCGCATCGACGTGGCGCACATGCTCACGAAGGACCTCACCGAACCGCTTCCCTCGCGGGCCGAGCTCGACCGCATCCCGCGCGACGGCAATCATCCGCTGATCGACCGGGATGACGTCCACGAGGTATACGCCGAGTGGCGTGCGGTCTTCGACTCTTACGACCCGCCCCGCACCGCGGTCGCGGAGGCATGGGTCGACCCGACCCGCATCCACCTGTACGCGCGCCCGGAGAGCCTCGGCCAGGCCTTCAATTTCGACCTGCTCGAAGCCGACTTCGACGCCGCGGCCTTCCGCCGGATCATCACGGACAACCTCGCTCTCGCCCGTCAGTCGGGTTCGTCGAGCACCTGGGTGCTCTCGAACCACGACGTCGTCCGGCACGCGACGAGGTACGGGCTGAAGACGCCGACGGCGGAGACGAGCATGCCTTCGCGGCACGGCGGGCAGTGGCTCATCGACGGCGGCGACGAGGCGGGCCTGGACCGCGATCGCGGGTTGCGCCGCGCGACGGCCGCCACGATGTTCATCCTCGGCCTGCCGGGATCGACCTACATCTACCAGGGTGAGGAACTCGCGCTGCACGAGGTCGCCGACATCGCGGCATCCGATCGCCAGGACCCGACCTTCTTCCGCACCGGGGGTGCGGAGATCGGACGCGACGGATGTCGTGTCCCGTTGCCCTGGTCGGCGGAAGAGCCCGCGTTCGGGTTCGGCGACGGGGGCTCGCACCTCCCGCAGCCGGCGTGGTTCGCCGAGCATGCGGTCGCGACTCTCGACGGCGCGCCCGCGTCGACGCTGAACCTCTACCGCGAGGCATTGCGGCTGAGGCGTCTCTTCCAGACCGGCGAGGATCTGCGATGGATCGACACCGATCGCGACGACGTCCTGCACTTCGTCCGCCCGAATGGCTGGCAGGTGGTGACCGTCTTCGGCGAAGAGCCCTACGCGCTGCCCGAGGACGAGGTCGCACTGTCGACCCGCCCGGTCGTGGAGGGGGCGCTGCCGGGCGAGGCGACTGCCTGGCTCACCCCGGCGCGCTGAGGCACCCGCCCGAAGTCCGACTCGCGGATGCGGGCGTGGATGCCGCAGACGATGTCCACGACCTGTGAGATATCGAAGTCGGTCGCCGCGCTCAAGTAGGCGTAAGCGAGGTGCTCGTCCATGCCCCACCGGGCGGTGATGACGTCGAGCGCCGCGCGTACGCACTTGCGCATCGCCTCGTCCAGGTCGGAGTCGAGCCCCATGGGCACGAGGAACTCGTCGGTGCGGGCGAGTGGGCCGGTGAGCTCACCGAACTCCGCGAGGGCCTCGGTGCGCGCGACGACCTCGAATCGCAGCGTCGCCCGCAGCGAGGCCTCCAGAGCGGTGAGCGCGACTTCGCCGTCGCCCTGCGCGAAGTGCGGGTCGCCGACGTAGGCGAGGGCGCCGGGAACCTGCACCGGAAGGTAGAGCGCGGCCCCCTCGGTCAGCAGCTTCACATCGAGGTTGCCGCCGTGGTCGCCGGGTGGCACCGAATGGGGACGCTCGTCTCCGGCGACGGCCACGCCCATCGTTCCGAGGAACGGCGCGAGCGGGAATTCGACGATCCGGCGGCCGTCGTCGGTCAGCGGCATCGTGCCGACGAGGCCGCCCGGGCGTTCTTCGACCGGGGTGAAGACGCTGACGGGATGCGGGCCGCGCGGGAGCACGCCGACCAGCGCACCTTTGCCGTGCCGGTTGGAGATGACGCCATAGGGCACGCGCGGGACGAGGCGCTCGACGGTGATTTTCAGCAGGTCGCCGGGCTGGGCGCCCTCGACGTGGATCGGTCCCGTGACGACGTGTGGTCCGTCGTGAGCAGGGTCGCGCGAGAGCGACGCGGCGATCGCGACCGCGTCGTCGAGGACAGCCTCCGGGGCGACGCCGTGACGCCCGAAGTAGGCGCGGGGATCCTTGCCCTGATCCTCGAGGATTCCCTCGTGGCTGACGGTGTCGATCGTGACGGTCGTGCCCGAGGCGATCGTGAGCACCGGCGCGTCGGCGGCGCACGGCAGCCGCCCCCACAGCACGGTGTCGGGACCGGCGGGGAGGTAGTGGTCGCCGGGGAGATCGCCCTCGCCGGGCTGCAGCACGCTCACGCGGCGACCGCTTCTCGTCGCGCCGGCGTGAACAGCCGGAGATGCCCGAGCACGACGACGGCGAGCGTGAGCAGTGCAGCCAGGAGGAGCGGGATCCCCGGGGTGAGGGGCAGCAGGACGGTTCCGACCAGTGCGCCCAGGAAGAGGACGAGGATGGCGGCGACGCGGCGGTTCCAGATCCCGCGCAGGCCGTCGTCGACGAACGATTCGCTCGCGAGGGACGTGAGGGTCGAGGTGACCACCACTGTCGTCATGTCGGTGACGGCGAGGCTGCGGGCGACGGCCGCCTGCGCGCCCATCGCGGCGGCGGTGAGCGTGGATGCCGTGAGGACGACCGGCTCGGAGCCGACGGCTCCGGGGATCAGGAACGTCACGCCCAGACCCGCGAGAACGATCGCCCCCGCGGCCAGCAGGCCCGTCACCGCGCCACCCCATTCCTTGCGTCGTCTCCGCAGGAACAGCCCCGCCGCGAAGGCGGCGGCGGTGAACGCCGCCAGAGCGATCGCCGGGCCGAGAACCGGGAGGTCGTCGCCGCCGGCGACCGCCATGCCGAGGATGACGATGTTTCCGGTCATGTTGCCCACGAAGACGCGGTCGAGGGCGAGATAGCCGACCGCGTCGACCACGCCCGTCACGAAGGTCAGAAGCATGAGCGCGATGAGGGCGGTCCGGCGTTGTGCCGGCGCCACGTCGCGACGCGCGAGGCGTGAGGTCGAGGGATTGCGTCGCACGTTCGGCCTTCCGTAGCGGCCCGGGGCGGGCCGGTTCGAGATGACAGTAGCGGATGCCGAGCAGATTGGTCCTACCGGAGGGCAGAGCTCACGCGCCGTCGGCGGCATCCGCTCCGGACGATCCGGCCGATTCGATCAGCTGCCGGATCTCGGCCAGGTGGATGCGCATGGCGTACTCGGCGGCGTCGGGATCACCCGCGGCGAGGGCCGCGAGGATGCGCGCGTGGCCGTCGTGCGACAGGCGTCGCCCGTCGGCATCGAGGTGGGAGTACAGGCGGGCTGCGACCGTCCATGACGCCGTGAGCTCGCCGAGGGCCGCCAGCAGCGGGTTGCCGGTGGCCTGTGCGACGGCGGTGTGGAACGCGATGTCGAGGGCCGCCGATCCTTCGGCGTCGTTCTCGCCGCCGGACTCGAGCAGCTCGCGGAGAGCCTCGAGCTGGCTCCGGTCGACGCGGGCAGCGGCGAGGCGGACGAGCTGGGGCTCGATGACGGCCCGGAACTCGGCCGCGTTGCGGAACTCGGCCGAGACCTCGTTCATGCGTGCGGCCAGCGTCGCCGAGAGCGGAACCCTCCGGGCGATGCGGTTCGCGCTGCCCTGCCGACGCTCGATCAGCCCGAGTCCGGCGAGGCGGGTCAGGGCCTCGCGGAGAGCGTTGCGCGAGACGCCGAGGGTCTGCGCGAGCACACGCTCGGGCGGCAGCGGCGCACCCGGGCTGAGCTCGCCGGTCACGATGAGGCGCTCGAGGTGTCGCGAGATGTCGTCGGCGATCAGCGCGTGCGTGCGGGGGAGGGGGCCGAGGCTCGCTCCGGCGGGGTCGGTCACAGCGGATCCTCCTCATCTGGCGGGCCGGCTCAGTCTGTCACGCTCGCCGCCTCGTCATCCGACGTTCCGATCATGTAAACGGGTCGTTACGGTCCTACCAATTCTCCGCGTCGACGATCGGCGCCGACCTAGCGTCGATGTCACCGCCGTCCGGCGGCAAGGCTTCGAGAGGGACGGACGACCGTGAAGAAAGCATTGAAGAGCCCTGCGTTGCAGATCGGACTCGCGGCACTGCTGGGTATCGCGTTCGGGCTCGTGCTGGGCGACGCGGCGGCGGCGATCGCGTTCGTCGGTGACATCTTCATCCGCCTCATCCAGATGTCGATCGTGCCGCTGGTGATGTCGTCGATCATCTTCGCGATCGGCTCTCTCCGCGGATCGGGCATGGGCCGCCTCGCGACGCGGACCTTCGCGTGGATGCTCGTCTTCGCGGCGGTGGCCGCCGTGGTGGCCTGGATCATCGGCTCGGTCCTGCAGCCGGGGTCGGGAGTCGATTTCTCCGGAGCGGTCGATCCGTCCCTCGAGGATGCCGCCGGCGAGGCGCTGGGCTGGCAGGACACGATCGTCGGTTTCGTCTCGACGAACATCTTCGACGCCATGTCCGGCGCCGCGATGGTCCCGATCATCGTCTTCTCGCTGCTGTTCGGCGCCGCGCTGAACGTCTACGTGACGGCCAGCGGCAACCGGCTCGTGCTCGACTTCTTCGATCAGATCCAGCAGGTGGTCCTGACGATGATCCGTTTCGTGATGCTGATCGCGCCGATCGGCGTCTTCTGCCTCCTCGCCGACCTCGCCGGTACGGTCGGATTCGGGGTCGTGATCGGCGGGCTCGGCTATCTGGGCTCGACCCTCCTCGGCGTGCTCGTCCTGCTCATCCTCTTCGTCGCCGTGGTGTGGGCGCGGACGCGCGTCAACATCGCCTTGCTGCCGGCCAAACTCGCTCAGCAGACGCTGATCGCCGTGACCACGACGAGCTCGGCGGTGACGTACCCGACCGTGCTCAAGACGGCGATCGAGAAGATCGGCGTCGACCGCACCGTGGCCAACTTCACCCTCTCGGTGGGGCTGACGATGGGGTCGTACGGCGCCGTGCTCAACTACGTGATCGTCGTGATGTTCCTCGCCCAGTCCGGCGGCGTCCACCTCGACGCGGGCACCCTCCTGCTCGGGATGGGGCTGGCGATTCTCCTCAACATGGGCACGATCACGGTACCGGGCGGGTTCCCCGTCGTCGCTACCTTCCTCGCCACCTCGCTCGGGCTGCCGTTCGAGGGAGTCGGACTCCTCATCGCGGTCGACTGGTTCGCGGGCGTGCTGCGCACCTTCCTCAACGTCAACGGCGACACGTTCGTCGCCATGCTGGTCGCAGACGACCGGAAGGAGCTCGATCGCGACGTCTACGAGGGGAGGGTGCGGGCCCTGGCCGTCTGAGCCCGGGCCGCCCGAGCCCTGGCGGAAGCGCCTGGCCAGCGATATCATCGCCGTGTGACGATGAATCCCGAGGCCTCCCCGCGGGTGGCGACGCAGCTCGACGAGCGGGCCACCGAGATCTACGCGCACCTGTTCCAGGCGCTCGCCGATCCGACCCGCCTCGCGGTGCTGCAGCACCTGTCGTACGGCGAGCACCGCGTTCGCGACCTCGTCGAGCACGTCGGCCTCGCTCAGTCGACCGTCAGCAAGCACGTCGCCTTCCTGCTCGAGTGCGGGCTCGTGACCCTCCGTCCCGAGGGGCGCTCATCCTGGTACGCCCTGGCCGAGCCCGACGCGACGGCGGGGCTCGTCGACGCCGCCGAGGCTCTGCTGCGCGCGACCGGCACCCGCGCCACGCTGTGCGCCCACCTCCGCCGGCCGCGGCCGGTGACCGACGTCGCGGTGGCCGGCTGATGGGTGCGGGGCACAGCCACGCGCCGGCGGGTGCGATCCCGGCGGGGCAGCCGGCCGACTTCCGGGTGAAGCTGTGGATCGCGTTCAGCATCACCGCCGCGATCGTGGTGACCCAGGCGGTGGGCTCGATCGTGACGGGCAGCCTCGCGCTGCTCACCGACACGGCGCACGCCCTCACCGATGCCTCCGGTCTGCTCGTCGCCCTCGTCGCGGCGAACCTCATGATGCGTCCCGCGAATGCCCGCCGGACGTGGGGTTTCCGCAGGATCGAGGTGATCGCCGCGTTCGCGCAGGCGGCGCTGCTGCTCGTCGTCGGCGTGTACGCCGCGATCGAAGGCATCCGGCGCCTGTTCGAGCCGCCGGAGGTGCCCGCCATCGAGCTGCTCGTCTTCGGCGTCGTCGGGCTCGTCGCCAATATCGTGGCGATCGCCGTCCTCTCGTCGAGTCGCGGCGCGAACTTCAACATGCGCGCGGCGTTCCTCGAAGTGCTCAACGACGCCCTCGGCTCGGTCGGCGTCATCGTCGCCGCGATCGTGATCGCGACGACCGGATTCGCCCAGGCGGATGCCGTCGCCGGCCTGTTCATCGCCGCCCTCATCGTGCCCCGCGCGGTGAAGCTGATGCGCGAGACGGCCTCGGTGCTGATGGAGTTCACGCCCCGCGGGCTCGACCTCGACGATGTGCGCGCGCACATCCTGCGTCTGGACCATGTGACCGACGTGCACGATCTGCACGCGTCGACGGTCGCAACGGGGCTGCCCACGATCACGGCTCACGTCGTCGTCGAGGACCGATGCTTCAGCGACGGCCACGCGGCCGAGGTGCTCCAGGAGGTGCGCTCGTGCGTCGCGGAGCACTTCGAGGTGTCGGTGCTGCACTCCACCTTCCAGATCGAGAACGAGCACATCCGCGATGAGGAACCCGACTCGATGCGGCACGCGTGAGACCGGCCGCCTGAACCTCAGTCGCGCGCGTCGAGCACCGCGCGGGCCAACCGGGTCGAGCCGGCCACGGCGGCAGGCATCGTGACCACAGCCCCGAGCGGGATGAGGAAGCACAGCTGCGTCGCGATCCCGAAGCCCAGGAACCGGGCGCGGTGGGAGCGCCGCAGGCGGCGACGGTCGGCCGCCAGGATGCCGCGCGCCGACAGGGCGCGCGAGGTGAGCTCGTCGGCGAGGAGCCAACCCGTGAGCGACACCGCGGTGACCGACCCCAGCACGCCGCCCACGACCGGGATGAGGCCGACGAGGGCGGCCAGAACGGCGGCCAGCAGACCGCGGGCGATCAGCCCGATCGCATCGCCGACCGATCGCCAGAACCCTCCCTCGCTGTCGGGAACGGCGCCGCCGAGGTCGGCTTCGGCCGCACGCCAGATGCGGTCGTAGAACGGCTCGCCCACCATGAGGGTGAGCGCGGTGAACGACACCGCGACGAGCACGATCGCCCCGCCGAGCAGGGCGGTGCCCGCGGCGATGCGCACGATCGTCGTCCACACCTCGGGCCACGCGTCCGCGAAGGGCGTGAGGGCGTCGACGATCTGAGGCAGGAAGGCACCGAGGGCGATGAGTCCGCCGAGGAGGACGAGCCCGACGATCGCGGCGGGGATGAGTCCGAGCGCCATGACCCCCGGCCGGCGCGACCAGAAGCCGAAGCCGCGCGCGAGGTCGGCGGCGCCGCGGAGGAACGAGCGGGCGGGGGCATCGGACATGTCTCTCATCCTGCCTGCATCGGGCACCGGCCAGCGGCAGGTTCACAACCACAGATCGCGCGCCGGCGCCAGGGGTTGTCCGAATTCGGGATGTGGCGCTGAAGTGTTGCGATGACCAACGACACCAGTGCGCCGATCGCCGACGATCGGCCCGGGCTGAAACGGGCCATCGGAACCCCCCTCCTGTTCGCATTCATCGTCGGCGACACCCTCGGCGCCGGCATCTACACCCTCGTCGGAACGATGGCGAACGACGTCGGCGGCGTGATCTGGCTGCCGCTGCTGATCGCGCTCGTCGTCGCGCTGCTCACCGCCGGCACCTATGCGGAGCTCATCACGAAGTACCCGCACGCGGGCGGTGCCGCCCGCTACGTCGACAAGGCGTTCGGCATCCCGTTCCTGTCGTTCCTCGTGGGGTTCCTCATGATGGCGTCGGGCATCACGACGGCGGCGGCGCTGGCCAACGCGTTCGCGGGGGACTACTTCGCCGCGCTGTTCGACATCCCGCCGATCCCGGTGGCGATCGCCTTCATCGCCGTGCTCACCGTCATCAACCTGCGGGGTGTGCGCGAGTCGCTCGCAACGAACTTCGTGGCATCGATCATCGAGGTCTCGGGTCTGGTGATCGTCATCTTCGTCGCGGCGATGGTGTTCGCCGGCGGCGGTGGCGAGCCGGCGCGCATCTTCGAGTTCGCCCCGGATGTGCCCCCGCTGCAGGGGGCGTTCGCGGCATCCATCGTCGCCTTCTTCTCGTTCCTCGGCTTCGAAGCGGCGGCCAACATGGCCGAAGAGGTGAAGAACCCCTCGAAGTCGTACCCGCGGGCGCTCTTCGGCGCCATCATCACCGCGGCTGTCGTCTACCTGCTCATCGCGATCGGTGCCGTGATCGTGGTGCCGCCGGCCGAGCTGGCCGAATCGACCGGTCCGCTGCTGGATGTCGTTACCGCCAGCGGCGTCGCCATCCCGCCGTGGCTGTTCAGCCTCATCGCCCTCGTGGCGATCGCCAACGGCGCCCTCCTCTTCATGGTCATGGCCAGTCGCGTGGGTTACGGCCTCGCCGAGTCGGGTCTGCTGCCGCACGCCTTCGGCCGCGTGTTGTCGAAGCGCCGCACGCCGTGGGTCTCGATCCTCGTCGTCGCCGGCGCCACGATGCTCCTCACCGTGATCGGCGACATCGGAACGCTCGCCGAGACGACGGTGCTGCTGCTTCTGCTCGTCTTCCTCTCGGCCAACGTCAGCGTTCTGGTGCTGAAGAAGGACAAGGTCGAGCACAAGCACTTCTCGGTGCCCCGGGTCGTGCCCGTGCTGGCGATCATCGCCAGCATCGTGCTGCTCACCCAGCAGACCGGCCCGGTGTGGCTCGGTACCGCCGGCTACATCGTTGTCGGGACGGTCCTGTTCTTCATCGCGCGGGCGGGGCGCCGCCGCTCGGACCGCAAGGCTCAGGCCGGGCCCTGATAGCCCAGGCCTGAGCTGATGCGGTCGGCGGTCTCGACGACCGTCCGGCCCAGCTCCGCGCCGCGCGTCTCGAGATCGATCGCCGTGAGCGGCCCGGAGATGGATACGGCCGCGATGATCTTTCCGCTGCGGTCGAGGATCGGCGCGGCGGTCGAGGCCCGTCCGAGCACGAACTCCTCGACCTCGATCGCGTACCCGCGTCGCGCGGTCAGCGCGACCTCGCGGTCGAGGTCATCGTGCGTCGTGATGGTCGCCTCGGTGAATCCGGGCAGCTCCGGCAGCAACCGCTGGCGCTTCTCGCGATTCGTGCCGATGAGCGTGGCCTTGCCGATGCTGGTCGCATGCAACGGGACGCGCTGACCCATCAGCGTGTGCGACTTCGGTGAGAGCGGCCCCTCGAAGTTGCAGAGGTAGACCAGCTCCGCACCGCGGAGGAGGGCGATGTTGACACCGAGGCCGATCTCACCGGCGAGGCTCTGCGCGATCTGACGACCGACTCGGTGCACCCGGTTCTGATTGATCGCGATGCCCGCGAGGGTCATGAGCTCGGCGCCGAGGAAGTAGAGCGACGTCTGCGGGTCGCGCTCGACCAGCCCGCCGGCCTCGAGGGTCGCGAGCAGACGGGATGCGGTCGACTGGCCGATCCCCGCTTCGCGCGCGACATCGCTCACGCGCATGGGCTCGCCCCCCGAGAAGGTCTCGAGAACCGTGATCGCCTTCTCGACGCTCTGATTGGCGCCCTTCTCCGCAGCCATGCTTCCTCGCTTTCGCCGCCGATGTTCGTCACCCTATTATGCACATAGTGCATGGCAGTTGCGCACTGTGCGCACGTCGTGCACTCTGAGTTCGGCGACGCGGATGGTCGCCGCCCCGGGAGTCGCAGACGACGGCCCGGACGACGAAACGAAGGACGACGATGACCTCTTCGAGCGTGACCGCTCACGAGAGCCCCGGGCGGGGCCGACTCGGCTCGCGGCTGAGCGAGCGCACCTTCCTGGTCTTCCTGCTGCTGCCCGGGTTCGTGCTGCTCTGCGCGATCGTGCTCTACCCGCTGCTGCGGTCGCTCGTCTCGGCGTTCTTCGACGAGAACCTGCTCTATCCGGGCATGGAGTTCGTGGGGCTCGAGAACCTGTCCGCCGTCCTCGCGGACGACTTCGGTCGTCTCGTCTGGCAGACCCTCATCTTCACCGTGGGCGCGACCATCGCGCCCTTCCTGATCGGGCTCGCGCTCGCGCTCGTGCTGAACCAGCGCTTCCCGGGCCAGCGCATCCTGCGGGGCGCCTTCCTCATCCCGTGGCTGATTCCCGGCGTCGTGGTCTCCTTCCTCTGGATGTGGATCTTCGATGCCAACTACGGCGTGCTCAACGGCATCCTCATGAGCCTCGGCGCCATCGACAGCCCGGTCGCCTGGCTCTTCCAGACCGACACCGCTCGCGGCGCCCTCATCATCGCGAAGACGTGGAACACGTTCCCCTGGGTGATGGTCATGCTCCTGGCCGCGCTGCAGACGGTCCCCGGCGAACTGCATGAGGCGGCCTCGATGGACGGAGCCGGCGTCGTCCGCCGCTTCTTCGCCGTCACGTGGCCGCACATCCGCGGCGTCGCGGCCCTCGTGGTCCTGCTCGAGTTCATCTGGAACTTCCAGCACTTCGACACGATCTTCGTGCTGACCGGCGGCGGCCCCGCCGGCACCACCAGCACCTTCGCGACAGAGGTGTACGACACCGCCTTCCGCGGGTACGACCTGGGCCACGCCGGCGCGCTCGGCATCGTCTGGATGGCGCTGCTGACCGTACTCGTCGTGGTGTACGTCTGGCTCTCCGAGCGCGGCGAGAAGGAAGGCTCCCGATGAGCACCATCACCCCCGTTCCCGCGCCCGTGGCAGCGGCCGCGACGACCCCCGAGTCCCCGCGTCCGACACGACGTCGACGCACCCGCATCCGCTGGGGAATGTGGACCGCGCTCGCCGTCATCGTCGTGTTCGGGTTCGCCCCGGTGTACTGGCTCCTCGTGACGTCGCTCACGCCGAGCGACCGCGTGTTCGCCTTCCCGCCGGCCATCTTCCCCACCCAGGTGACGTTCGAGCACTATGCGACGGTCTTCGGCAACGAGCAGATCTTCGGCTACCTCCGCAACAGCGTCATCGTGTCGGTCGTGACCGCCGTGCTGTCGGTCGTGGTGTCGATGTACATGGGGTACGCCTTCTCGAAGTACCGCTTCGCCGGACGCAAGTCGCTGATGTACTTCGTGCTCTCGAGCCAGATGTTCCCGCAGGCGCTGCTGCTCGTCACGCTCTACCTCGTCTTCGCCCAGTTCGGTCTCCTGAACACCTACCTCGCGCTGATCCTGTCGTTCACGACGTTCACGCTGCCGCTGTGCGTCTGGATGCTGAAAGGCTTCTTCGACGCGCTCCCCGACGACCTCATCGAGGCGGCGCGCATCGACGGCGCCGGTCCGTGGCGCATCTTCCACTCGGTCGTGTTCCCGCTGGCCGCGCCCGGTCTGGTCGCGGCGGGGCTGTTCGCCTTCGTCCGCGGGTGGAACGACTTCATCTTCGCGCTCACTCTCGCCGGGCCCGATCGGCAGACGCTGCCGCCCGGCCTCGTGAACACCTTCATCTCCGAGGCCAGCACCTCGTGGCCCGCGCTCATGGCGGCATCCCTCGTGGTGTCGGTGCCGGTATGCGTCGCATTCATCCTGCTCCAGCGCTTCCTCGTCGGCGGCATCACCGCCGGCGCGGTCAAGGGCTGACCCACCCACCCGATTCGAAGGAGAATTCATGGTCCAGGACATCTCGCGGCGCACGCTGCTGCGTTACTCGGTGTTCGGCATCGGCGGCGCGGCCGTGCTCGGGCTCGCCGGCTGCGCCCCGGGAGGCTCCGGTGCGCCGGCCGCGACGCCGGGAGGCGGCACCGCCACCGACTTCACGTTCTCGTCGTGGAGCCTCTCGGAAGAAGCGGCGAAGCCGGCGATCGAGTCGGCCCTGTCGGGCTTCCGGCAGGCGCAGGGCATCGAGATCGACACGGTGGCCTACCCGTACAACGACTACCTCAACCAGCTGACGCTGCAGGTGCGGGGCGGTCAGTTCGCCGGCGCCGCCCAGCTCGACGTCGCCTGGCTGTCGGCGCTCGCCGCGCTGGGGAAGCTCACCGATCTCTCGGCGTTCGCGCAGGGCAAGGGATACACCGATGCCGCGCTGGGCGCGGGGAAGTCGGACGGCAAGCAGCTCGGACTGCCCTGGACGATCGGCGCCGTGGGTCTCATCGGCAACGCCGAGCTGTTCGACCGTGCCGGGGCGTCGCTCACCCCCGCCACGATCGAGGAGTTCGAAGAGGGCCTGCGTGCGCTCAAGGGCATCGGGGTGATCCCGTACGCGGCCAGCACGAAGGCTGCGCAGCTCAAGGACATCGTCGTGTGGATGCAGACCTTCGGCTCGCCGATCGTCGACGGCGACGCCTCGGCGATCGGCGACGAAGCGTCGATCAAGGCCGTCGAGTGGTACAAGAAGCTCTACGACGAGGGGCTCATCGCGCCCGACGTCGATCGTGCCGCCGCCCGCACCCTCTTCGCACAGGGGTCGACCGCGCTCTACGACGACGCGCCCGTGGGCAAGTCGGCGGTGCTGTCGCAGTCGCCCGACGCTTCGCTCGGCGACAAGATGACCCCCATCGCCCGGCCGGTGCTGAAGGCGGGTCAGACCCCGCAGCACGTCCTCTGGGGACACCTCGTCGTCGTCGTCGACGGCGAGGGGGCGCAGACGGCGGCCGACTTCGCATCGTGGCTCACGAGCGACACCGCGCAGAGCGAGACGTACTTCACCGCGCTCGGCCTACCGCCGACGACGGATGCCGCCCTCTCGTCGAACGCGGTCACCTCGAACACCTTCGTCGAGGCGTTCACGTCGTCGATCACCGCGACAGCGAAGCCCAGCCCGCTGTGGAAGTACCCCGCGTACGGGCAGATGGAGACCGCGATCGCCGAACAGGTCCAGGCGGTGCTCATCGGCCAGGCCCAGCCCGCCGCGGCGATGAAGAGCGCGGGGGAGGCGATCTCCCGCCTGCTCTGAGCCCGCTCGCCTCACCGCTCGACCAGACCGCCATCCGACCGGCGGGAGCCGTCTCGCTCCCGCCGGTGTCCCCCCTGCCCTGAAGGAACCATGCGCACTCAGAACATCGAATCCGACATCACTGTCGTCGGCGGCGGCCTCGCCGGCGTCTGCGCGGCGATCAGCGCCGCGCGACTGGGGAAGCGGGTGGCGCTCATCGGCAACCGGCCGGTGCTGGGCGGCAACTCGTCGTCGGAGGTGCGGGTCTGGGTCGTCGGCGCGACGTCGCACGGCATCCAGCGTTTCGCCCGCGAGAGCGGCGTGATCGGCGAGCTCTATGTCGAGAACCAGTACCGCAACCCGGAGGGGAACCCGATCATCTGGGACGAGGTGGTGCTCGACGCGGTGCGGGCCGAGCCCGACATCCGGTTGTTCCTCAACACGGATGTGCGCGAGATCGACACCGACGACGTCGACGGCGAGCGGGTCGTGACGGCGGTGCACGGGTGGACGATGGGGTCGGAGATCGCCACGACGTTCCGCAGCCCGTACGTCCTCGACTGCACCGGCGACGGGCTCATCGGGTACCTGGCCGGCGCCGACCTCCGGATCGGCCGCGAGGCCCGCGGCGAGTTCGGCGAGGCGTGGGCGCCCGAGACGGCCGATGACGAGCTCCTCGGTTCGACGATCCTCTTCTACACCAAGGATGTGGGCAGACCGGTCGACTTCGTCGCGCCGGACTCGGCGAAGGACATCACGACAACCCCGATCCCGACGTCGCGGATCCTGCGGTCCGGCGACTCGGGCGCGCACTACTGGTGGATCGAGTGGGGCGGCCACCTCGACACCGTTCACGACAACGAGGCGATCCGCGACGAGCTGCGCTCGGTGATCTTCGGCATCTGGGACTACATCAAGAACTCGGGTCGCTTCGACGCCGAGACCCTCGACCTCGAATGGGTCGGCACGATCCCGGGCAAGCGCGAGTACCGCCGATTCCTCGGCGACCACGTGTTGACGCAGAACGACATCCTCGATCAGGTCGACCACCACGACGACGTCGCGTTCGGCGGCTGGTCGATCGACCTGCATCCGGTCGAGGGCATGTACGCCACCGAGGCCGGGGCGCACCAGCGGTACTCGAACGGCATCTACGGCATCCCGTTCCGCAGTTACTACTCGCGCAACGTCGCGAACCTGCTCGTGGCGGGCCGCGACATCTCGGCGAGCCACGTGGCATTCGGCTCGACCCGCGTCATGGCCACGTGCGGCGCGGGCGGCGAGGCGGCGGGAACCGGCGCCGCCCTCGCGCTCGACCTCGGGGTGCGTCCGCGGGCGCTGGCGGCCGATCACGCCGACGAGCTGCGCCAGGTGCTCCTGCGCCAGGACGCCTCGGTGTTCGGCGTGCGCAACACCGATCCGGCCGACCTGGCGCGGCACGCCCGCGTGTCGGCGTCGTCGGCAGCAACCACGGTCGATCCCGTCGAGCTGGTTCCCGATGCCGCTGTCGCTGAGCACCCTCTCGATTCCGACCTGGGCGTGCTCGTTCCCGTGGACCCGCGGCTCGACGGCCTGGATGTCCTGCTGACGGTGGCCCGCGACACGACCCTCACCGCCGCCCTGTGGACCACCGGGCGTCGGCAGAACGCGGTTCCCATCGACGAACGGTCGCGGGTCTCGGTCGATGTGGCGGCAGCCGCCGATCCGCAGTGGGTGCGGTTGCCCCTGGCATGGACACCGGACGAGCCCGAGAACGTCGTCGTGGTGCTGGGTGCCGACCCCGACGTGAGCGTCGTGCTGGCCGAGGCTCAGGTGCCGGGAGTGCTGACCCTGCCGCACCGGCCTCAGGCCGACGGCGATCAGAACGTCGCCGTCGACGAGTCGGAGAGCGTCATCGCGTGGCCGGCGATCCCGATGCGGGGACGGACCCCGCGCGTGCGCCTGCACCCCGACACCGCGGCGTTCGCGGCCCCGCAGGCGGTCGGCGGCTACCAGCGGTTCTTCGGCGGTCCGAACCTGTGGATGTCGCGTCCCGACGACGCAGCACCGCACCTCGCCCTCGCGTGGGATGACGCGCAGTCGATCAGCACCGTGCGCCTGGTCTTCGACGACGACACCGACGTCGAGTTGAACACTCTGCACCATCACCGCACACCCGATCGCGTGTTCCCCGAGCTCGTCCGCGACTACGTCGTGGAGACCTGCGGCGCCGACGGCGTCTGGGTCGAACGGGTCAGCGTGACGGCGAATCGCCGACGCCAGCGCGTGCACGAGGTCGAGGTCGACGGGGTGACGGGCCTGCGAGTGCGGGTGACGGCCACGAACGGTGCCGCGCAGGCGCGGATCGTCTCGCTGCGCGTGATGTGAACACCGAAAACCCCGACGAAAGGTAAGACATGAAGAATCGATGGAGATTCTCGCTCGGTCTGATCGGCGTCGTCGCGCTGACGATGGCAGCCCTCCCGGCGACCGCCGCTCCGACACCGCCCGCGACGATCGACGAGGCGTTCGACGAGCTGACGTCCGAGTGGCTGCCCGCAGCCGGGACGTGGGAGGCAGCGGACGGCGTCGCGAGAGTCGTGCAGCCGGGGTCGTCACGAGGGTCGATCCTCGCGCTGACCGGCCGCGGCCTCGACCAGGCGGCGACCGCGACGGTGACCTTCTCCGCTGCGGGCGGGGGAGCCAGCGCGTGGGCGGGCTTCACGGTGCGTCGCACCGGAACCGCCGACGACTACACGCAGTCCGGTTACACCGTTCTCGTCCGCAACAGCGGTGAGCTGGCGCTCATCCGCGCCGCCGGTGACGGTCAGGTCGCCGTACTCGGCACCGCGCAGACCGACGCTCGCCCCGGGTCCGGCCCGGTCACGGTCACGGCGTCGCTCGACGGCGAGCGGATGCGGGTCGGCCTCGGCGGCGCCGGGGAGGCGACGACGCTGATCGACGTCACGGACGGCGCCTTCTCGGGCAGCGGGTTCGCCCTCGCGGCGCACCGAGACGTCCGGATGTCGGCCGCCTCCGTGCAGCTGTCGGGCGTCATCGATCGGGCTGAGCCGGTGCCGACCGACTGCGTCGGCTGGTCGGGGACGCCGGCGACGGATGCCGGCCGCGGCGAGGTGCTCGTGAGCGGCGCCCGCGTCGAGGCGGTATCGGCGCGCATCGCGGCGGGCGAGCAGCCGCAGGCGTTCGCGTACGCACGTTTGATCACCGCTGCCGACGCGGGTCTCGAGCGAGCGCCCGCCCCGCCGACGACGTTCTTCGTGCCGTTCTTCTACAACGATCCGACCGCGCACCGTGCGGCACGGGATGGGCTGCAGAACGACGCGAACACCGCCTACGAGCTCGCGTTGGCGTATCGCCTGTCGGGCGATGCCCGCTACGGTGCGCATGCCGCGCAGTTCATCGACGCCTGGACCACGACGGTCGAATGCGTGCGCACCCGCGAAGATTCCGCGCTCGCCTTCAGCTACCACTTCCCGGCTTTCATCCATTCCGCCGAGCTGCTGCGCGGCACGTCGGTGTGGAGTGCGGCCTCGGAGGCCGTGTTCGCCGGCTTCCTGCGCGAGACGGCGTCGCCGGTCGCGGCGTCGATCCTTCACCGCACGAACAACTGGGGCAGCTGGGCCCTCGAGACGACGACCGCCGTGGCGGCGTACCTCGACGACGAGGTGGGGCTCGACGCGGCGAACACGCGCGCCGTCGAGCTGCTCGAGCACCAGATCGACGAGAACGGGCACCTCCCGGAGGAGGTCGATCGGAACAACGGCGTCGGAGACTACGGCATCTGGTACACCCATTTCTCGCTGCTGCCGCTCTTCCTCGTCGCCGAGACGCTGTCGGCGCACGGGTACGACGTACACGCTCACGTCAACGCGAACGGGCGCGGGCTCGCCGACGCCGCGGACGCCGCGACGGGATGGGTCGCCGACCCGGCATCCTTCCCCTATTACACGGGCGACCCGGCGAAGCTCGCGAATGTGCGAACCATCGACTACCTGCGCGACGCGGGGGTCCTGGCGCACAGCATGAGCTACTTCGAGCTGGCGCAGAACCACTTCCCGACGGACCAGCGCGCGGCGCTGCTCGCCGAGGAAGGGCCGATGACGACGATCCACTCGGCGCCGTACCTGAGCCTCACCCACGGTGGACTCGCCGACGTCACGGCGGCACCCGGTGAGGGTGAGCCGGGCGCGGGTGAGCCGGGCACGGGCGAGCCGGGAGGGGGAACCCCCGGCGGCACGGGTTCGCCGGGAGGGTCGTCGGGAGGCTCGTCGGGCACCGGTCCGGCCGGGGCGCCGGCCGGTGGCTCGGACGCCCGGGCGATCGGCTCGCTCGCGGCATCCGGAGGCCAGGTCTCGCCCGCGCCGCTGGCGCTCGCCGCAGGGCTGAGCCTCGTCGGCCTGCTCCTCATCGTCGCGCGGGTGCGCCGGCGAGCGGTCACGACGCGGGGCTGAGCCCGGTCTGCCGCGATCCCGGATGCAAGGGATCGCGGCAGACACGCCGTGCCGGCGGCATCCTGGACGGGGTGTCGGATCGGATGCCGTGCATCCCGGTGCCGGTCAGAGGGTGAGCAGCACCTTCGTGGCGCGGCGCTCGTCCATGGCCCGGTAGCCCTCGGCGGCATCGTCGAGCGGCAGCGTCAGGTCGAAGACGGCGCCCGGGTCGATCGCCCCCGACATGATGAGTTCGATCAGCTCGGGGAGGTACTGCCGCACCGGGGCGGGGCCGCCATGCAGATGCACGCCCGATCCGAAGAGCTCGGCGCCGGGAAGCTCGACGTCGTGCGAGACCCCCACGTATCCGACGTGACCGCCGGCGCGGGTGGAGCGGATCGCCTGCATCATCGACTCCTGCGTGCCGACCGCTTCGATCACGGAATGCGCGCCCAGGCCGTCGGTGAGCTCCTTGACGCGAGCGACGCCGTCGGCGCCGCGCTCCTCGACGATGTCGGTCGCGCCGAAGCGGCGGGCGAGCGCCTGACGGTCGGCGTGGCGCGACATCGCGATGATGCGCTCGGCCCCGAGCTGCTTTGCCGACAGGATGCCGAGGAGGCCGACCGCTCCGTCGCCGACGACCGCGACCGTCTTGCCGGGGCCGGCCTGAGCAGCGACGGCGGCGAACCACCCGGTGCCGAGCACGTCTGATGCTGCCAGCAGGCCGCGGATCTGGTCGTCGGTGGGCTGGCCCGGGACGACGACGAGCGTGCCGTCGGCCAGGGGGACGCGCAGGCGTTCGGCCTGCGAGCCGAGACGGCCCATCGGCACGCGGTCGACGCAGTGCGACTGGTAGCCGTCGCGGCAGATCTCGCAGGTGTTGTCGGAGGCGATGAACGAGCCGACGACGAAGTCGCCGACGGAGAGTCCGCTGACATCGTCGCCGATCTGCTCGACGACGCCGACGTACTCGTGCCCCATCGGGATGGGGCGCTTGATGGCGTCTTCGCCGCGATAGGGCCACAGGTCGGAGCCGCAGATGCAGGCCGCCGCCACGCGGATGACGGCATCCGTGGGCTTCTCGATGACCGGGTCGGGGCGTTCCTCGACGCGGACGTCGCCGGGGGCGTGCATGATGACTCCGCGCATGGTGGTTGTCCCTTCGTAGCGGTGATCCCATTCCACCTCATGCGAGGGCCAGCGGGTCCCTCCTGGCCAGCCATGAGGGTTGCGTGGCATCATGCGGGCTCACGCTGCGAGGACGGTTCAGGGGCGGCCGGGCGATCTCCCGCCCGGAGCGGCGCCCGCCGTCGGGGTCGTGGTCGTGTCGACTCGCGCCGTGAGTGAGACGCCGTACCCGGATGACGTGTCTCCTGAGACCGTTGCGAGCTGGAGCGCGCCGCCGTCGTCGCCGAAGACGTTGTCGGAGGCGAGCGACACCTGCTCGAGGTTGCGCGCGGAACCGCTGTAGGCAGGGAGCGCGTAGACGGCGGTGCAGATGTCCTCGGGGAGGGCGACCTGGGATGTCGCGACGGCGTTCGCGGCGTCGGTCATCGCCGACGTGTCGGGGTACACCTCGAAGTGGATGTGCGGCCACCGGCCCGTGTAGCAGGCGGGGATGACCGAGGTGAAGGTGACGACGCCGGATGCGTCGGCAACCTGCACGCCGCGCAGGTAGGTCTCGTTCTCGACCCCATTCGAGTACATCGAGTACCCGCCGGCGGCGTCGCAGTGCCAGACGTAGACCGCGGCACCCGCGAACGGGACGTCGCCCCGGGCCGTGTCGAGGATCGTGAGCCGGAGGGTCATGGGCACGCCATCGGCCGTCGTCCCGCCTTCGAGCGACGATCGGATGTCGCTGCGGACGATTCCGGACCGCTCGAGGATGTCGGGTCCGTTCGACCCGTCGCCGGGGTAGGGGCCGGCGGTTTCATCGGGGATCTCACCCGCCGGCAGGCTCGCGCCGGCGTCCGGCGTCGCGGGTGGTGTCGACGCCGCCGGTGATGCCGGTGTCGCGGTGGCCGACGCCGACGGCGAGGCGGTCGCCGTGGGAGTGCAGGCCGCGAGAGCTGCGGCGCCCAGTCCGAGGCCGGCGAGGCTCAGCACGGAGCGGCGGCTCATCAGCGTGCGGATGTCGAACGGGGCGCCCTGGTCGACGACCTCGTCGTCGGCGCGGTCGAGCAGACGGCCCTCGTAGGCCGGCCCTGCGGGCGTGTGGTCGGGTTCGGGGATGCGGTTCACGTCGGACTCCTCGGTCGGTTCGACCACCGAGCATCGCCGGTCAGCCCATCCGTATCGTTGGGTGGACCTATGCGCCGGATATGAGACCCGCCCCAGACGCCGCGCGGTCAGAAGGGTGGTCTGTCCGGTGGCGGATCGGCGGTGTCGATGGTGAAGCACACCGCGGGTATGGGTACGTCTTCGCGGTAGACCCGTCCGAGGGGTGAGGTCCATTCCAGGACTCCGCCGCCGAGCTGCCGGACTTCCCATTTCGTGAATTGCTTCATCGAATGGTGCCGCTGGCAGAGGTGGGCGAGGTTGAAGATGTGGGTGTGCCCACCCAGGGCGTAGTCCATCGTGTGATCGAGTTCGCAGCGGATCGCCGCTCGTCGGCATCCGGGGAACCGGCAGTGCTGATCCCGCGCCATCAGAAGTTTCTTCATCGACGCGGTGGGCCGGTAGGTGTCGATCTCGACCGGGCTCCGGGTGACGGGGTCGATGAAGAGCCGGTCCCACTCGGACACCTGCCCGGCGAGCTGCCGTGCCGTGTCGGCATCGATCAGCGCAGCGCCCACAGCTTCGGCGGGGTTGTCATCGCGCCCCATCAGCGTCTCTGCGGTGACGGCGACCTGCACCCGGGCTCGGATCGCCCCGAGCCCACCGGGCCGGTCGGTGCCGTAGGTCGGGTCGACAACCGGTGCTCCGCCGAGGACGAGGTCGCCGAGGATGTCGGCCCGCAGCTGGTCCATCGTCCGCGTATCGGCCGGCTCGCTCTCCCCGACGGGGGCCGCGCCCGCAGCATCCGTCCCGGCGGCGCCCGCGCCCGTCTCCGCCCAAGCGTCCTTCACGGACTGTCCCATCTGCGTGAGCCGGTCGAGCATCCCCGCCGCGATCACCGTGGGCAGACTGGCGACGAGGTTCGACATCCCATCGGCCCCGTGGAACACGCGTACGCACCGTTCCGCCGCCGCGGTCTTATGCCGCTCGGTGAAGGCCTGCGGGTGCAACCTGGCCGCCAGAGCCTCCAGCGCACCGCGCACCCGGGAGGGCACATCCCGCTCGCACACCGCGATGGCGGCTTCCGCGTACTCTGACCGCACCTCGTCCGGCACCTCGGCGCCGACCCGCACGACCACGTCGACGTGTCCGCGTTCGATCCGCCGTGAAACCCACGCCTCGAACACCGCGGGGTAGTCGTCGATGACGGTCATCGCATGGTCGATCTCACCCTGCAACCGCCGGTCGGTGAGCCGCGCCATCCCTGCGGCTTCGGCCGCGACCGACCGCAGCTCCATGTCCGACGCCATCCCCCGCACCCCGTCACGCTGCGCCTCACGCAACGCCGACCGACCCAGCTCCGCCAACGCACGAACCCGCGAGACATCAGCCGCATGGAACTGGTCGAGCGCCTCCGCGAACACGGAGAACGCGTCGGCGTGCGGCGACGCATCTGCGGCACCGTCGCGCCCGAGCCCTCCACCGTCGTTCGATGTCATGTTCCCATAATGTCAGCGACCTCCGACATTGGAGGTGGATATACGTTCGACGGTGGATAAGTCGCGACGTACGCGAATTGTGCAGGAATCGCCATGCCCGCCGACAGCAGAAACCGCGAAAAGGCGGCATGACGAGCTGACTCATCCTGCTGTCAAGAGGATGCGGCTGGGGGGCAGCCGCGGGCACCATCGCACCATGAGTGACGACGACGACCAGACGCGGCACGAGTTCCGCGAGGCCGTGAACATGAGCCCCGCCGAGCTCGAGAAATGGCTCGATACCGACGAGTCGAAGAAGGTCGGTCAGAAGGACGGCGGCGGCGAGTCGACGGGCCACCAGTCGGGCCGACGCATCGTCGACCTCCTCCGCACCAAGAAGGACGAGCTCACCGAATCGGACCTGAAGCACATGCGGAAAGTCGTCGGCTACGTCAACCGGCACCTCGCGCAGCGCCCCTCGGGCGACATCACCGAGACGGCCTGGCGCTATTCGCTCATGAACTGGGGCCACGACCCCGCGAAGAAGTGACTGCCTCCGCCGAGCGGGCCTCCGCCGCGCGGGAGAATGGAGCCGTGAGCATCCCCGCGTCCTCAGGTCTGACCGAGCTGCCCGAACCGCGATTCGTCCTCGTGGGCGAGGACGGCCACCGCATCGCCACCTACTCGTGGGGAGAGGACGACCTTCCGACGGTGGTCGTCGTGCACGGGTTCGCGTCGAACACGAAGGACAACTGGGTCTCGACCGGGTGGGTGCGCGACCTGCAGCGCGCGGGCTTCCGCGTGCTCGGTCTCGATCAGCGAGGACACGGTGCGAGCGACAAGCCGCATCGTGCCGCCGACTACGACCTGCACCAGCTCGCATCCGACGTCGAAGCTGTGCTCGACACCTATCTCGTCGACACGGCGATGTACGTCGGCTACTCGCTGGGCGCGCGTGTGGGCTGGGAGGTGCTCCAGGACTTCTCCGCGCGCATCACGCGCGGCGTGCTGGGCGGCGTGCCCGACGGCATCCCGCTCGCGCGCCTCGACATCGATCAGGTGCGCGCGCTCGTCGAGAACGGCACCGAGGTGACCGACCCCGTCACGCAGAACTACGTGCGGCTCACCGAGCGCGTCCCCGGCAACGACCTGCGGGCGCTGCTGGCGATCGCCGGCGGCATGCGCGCCTCCGGCACCGTCGATCCCGACCCCGCGAACGCGCCGGAGCAGCCCGTGCTGTTCGCCACGGGATCTCGTGACGCCATCATCGAGGGATCGAAAGCGCTCGCCGCCGCGACGCCGCAGGGACGCTTCGTCGAGATCCCCGACCGGCACCACTTCAACGCACCGGGGTCGCGGGTGTTCCGCCAGACCGCGATCGAGTTCCTCACGGAGGGATGACGCCGTATCCGCCCGGGCGCCGGCTGCGGCGTCACGACGACGCGCGCCGATACGCGTCGCCGAGCCATCGGTCGTAGGTGAGCCACGGATCGGATGCCGCCGCCCGTACCGTCTCGATGTGCTCGGTCAGCGGGCTCACGAGGGTGAACCACTCGCCGCCCTCGCGGAATGCGGCGAACTCGCGGTGCCGCTGCTGCTCGAGCGACCGCCCGCCGCGTTCGAATGCGAGGAGCTCGTCGTGCCGGATGGCGGCGAGCCGCTGCCGTGGCCGCTCGCTCGTGCCGATCTTCACGCGGGCGCCGAATCGCAGGTAGTAGACGACGGCCACGACCGGGCGGGGCAGGTCGGCGTCGAAGGCGTCACCCAGACGCCATCCGCAGCGCCGGCACACCCAGTGCCCCGTATCGGGGCTCACGCCGCCGGAGCGTCCGCCGCACAAGCGGCAGGCGGACGGCATCTCGGATATCAAGGAGGCGGGCACGACTCCAGGATCGCGCCCGCCTCCGACATCCACCCGTCAGACCGTGACGACGATCTTGCCGCGGGTGTGCCCCTCTTCTAGACGGGCGTAGGCGGCGGCGGCGTCGTCGAGCGGGAAGGTCTCGGCGACCTCGACCCGCAGCGAACCGTCGGCGGCGAGACGCGCGAGCTCGGCGAGCTGGGCGGCATCCGGGCGAACCCAGATGTAGTTGCCGCCGAACTCGGATGCCGCCCGCGGGTCGGCGATCGAGGTGACGACACCGCCCTCGCGCAGCAGGTCGCGCGTGGAGTCGAGCGAGCTGCCACCCGCGAAGTCGAGCACGACGTCGACGCCGTCGGGAGCGATCTCGCGCACCCGGCCGGCCAGGCCGTCGCCGTAGACGACGGGCTCGGCGCCGAGCCCGCGGAGGTAGTCGTGGTTGCGCTCCGACGCGGTGCCGATGACGCGCGCGCCACGCAGGCGGGCGAGCTGAACACCGAACGATCCCACTCCGCCGGCCGCGCCGTGGATGAGGACGGTCGACCCCTCTCCGACGGCCGACCGCTCGATCGCCTGCAGCGCGGTCAGGCCGGTGAGCGGAATCGCAGCGGCCGCGGTGAAGTCGAGACCGTCCGGCTTGCGCGTGGCCGTGCGCACGGGGACCGCCATGTACTCGGCGACCGAGCCGCCGCTCACGACATCGGCGCGCGCGTAGGCCAGCACCGGGTCGCCGACCTGGAACTCCGGGGTGTCGAGACCGACCTTCTCCACGACTCCGGCGACGTCCCACCCCGGGACGGCGGGCAGCTGGACGTCGAGCAGGCCCTGCAGGTACCCCTCGCGCACTTTGTAGTCGACGGGGTTCAGACCGGCGGCGATCACGCGCACCACGAGGGTGTCCGGCCCGATGTGGGGCATCTCCCGCTCGGTGATCTCGAAGCGGTCGTTGCCGCCGAACTCGTTGTACGTCAATGCCTTCATGTGCGGGGGCAACGTCGATGCCGTCCGGAGGATTCCCCGGCGGGATGCCGCCCGGCGGGCGGCGTCTCGGGCCGGAAGCGTAGAATCGGGGGGATCCCGTTCTGAATCGCGAGAGTCCGCCGTGTCTGCAGCATCCGCCGCCCGCACCTTCGAGGTGCGGCATGTCCAGCTCGCGCGCGCCCTTTTCGCGGCCGTCGCCGCCGTGATGATCACCTTCTCGCCCGATCACTCCGCCTCCGTCGGGATGTCGGTATTTAGCGGCTTCGCGACAGCGACCGCGATCATCTTCTTCGTCGGAGCCTGGCTGACGAGTCCCGCGGGCCGCCGCGGGCTTCCGATCGCGCTCGGGGCACTCACCCTCATCGCCGCGATCCTCGCCGGCATCCCGCCGCTGCGGACGCCGATCGGGTTCTTCGCCGTCGTCATCTCCTGGGCCGCCGTCACGGGCCTCATCGAGCTGGTCGGCGGCATCCGCGGGCGACGCTCCGGTGCCCCGGCCGCCCGCGACGAGGTGCTCATCGGCGCGATCACCCTGCTGCTCGTGGCCGGCCTGCTGCTGGTGAACCCGGCCTACCGTCTCGACTACGTCATCGAGGAGGCCGGCGCCTTCACGCTCACCGGCATCACCATCGGGGTGGGACTGTTCGGCGGCTACGCCGCGATCGTCGCCGTGTTCCTCGGAATCGCCGGCTTCTCGCCGCGGCGCGAAGAGATCGTGCCCGCGGCATCCGTTCCGTCATCCCCCTCGTCCGATCCGGAGGTCGCATCGTGAGCGGCGAACACCCCACCCGCCGCGAGATCATGCGCCCGGTCCAGCTGCTGGGCCTCGCGTTCGTCGCGGCGATCTTCTCGGGTGTCATCACCCTCGTGTCGATGGGGGCGTTCCAGTCGATCCCGCGCGAGTCGGTCGAGCGTGCCGTCGTCGTGGCCCTCGTCGTCGCCGGCATCGCCTTCATCGCGACGCTCGTGATCATCGCACTGCTGATGCTCGCCGTCGATCCCGCGCAGGTGAGCAAGCGTGTCGACCGCCCGGTTCTGTACCCCGACGAGTCCGAGACTCCCGACGACCCGGCCCCCGGCACGTCGCCTCGGAGCTGAGCGACCGCCGAGCGCGTACCGTCCACACCAAAACGCACCGCCCCCCGAGCGTTCTCGGCGGGGCGGTGCGTTTTCGGCGTCAGCCGAGGCTTGAGACCAAGTCGTCGGCGAGGCCTGCGTAGGTCGCGGGGGTCAGGGCGAGCAGGCGCTCTTTGGCGGCATCGCCGATGTCGAGGCCGCGCACGAACTCGGCGAGCTCCGGTCCGCCGACACGGCGACCGCGGGTCAGGTCCTTGAGCAGCGCATAGGGGTCGGTGATCTGCGAGCGGCCGGCGGCGATCTCGGCGCGGACGACGGTCTGGATCGCCTCGGCCAGCACCTCCCAGTTGGCGTCGAGGTCGGCCAGCAGCACGTCGCGCGAGAGGGAGATCTCGGTGAGCCCGCGCTGCAGGTTGTCGAGCGCCAGCAGCGAGTGCCCGAAGGCGACGCCGATGTTGCGCTGCGTCGTCGAGTCGGTCAGGTCGCGCTGCATGCGGCTCGTGACGAGCGTCTGCGCGAGCGTGGCGAACAGGCCTCCGGAGATCTCGAGGTTCGCCTCGGCGTTCTCGAACCGGATGGGGTTGATCTTGTGCGGCATCGTCGACGACCCCGTCGCGCCGGCGACGGGGATCTGCGCGAAGAAGCCGAGCGAGATGTAGGTCCAGATGTCGGTCGCGAGGTTGTGCAGGATGCCGCCGGCGTGCCGCACCCGGTCGTAGAGCTCGACCTGCCAGTCGTGCGACTCGATCTGGGTGGTCAGGACGTTGAAGTCGATGCCGAGGCCCTCGATGAACGAGCGCGAGAGCTCGGGCCAGTCGACGTCGGGCTCTGCCGCGAGATGCGCGGACCAGGTGCCGGTCGCCCCCGAGAACTTCGCGAGGTACTCGCCGCCCTCGATCTGCTTCGCGACGCGGGCGAGGCGCCAGGCGAACACGGCGATCTCCTTGCCCATCGTCGACGGGGTGGCGGGCTGGCCGTGGGTGCGCGAGAGCATCGGGGCATCGCGGTGCTCTCGGGCGAGGTCGCCGAGGGCGCCGATGACGGCGTGCAGCTTCGGCAGCCAGACGTTCTCGACGGCGCGCTTGACGGTGAGCGCGTAGGAGGCCGAGTTGATGTCCTCGCTCGTGCACGCGAAGTGCGTCAGCTCGGCGATCGCGTCGAGGCCGAGGGCCGACAGCCGGTCGCGGACGAGGTACTCGACGGCCTTCACGTCATGGCGGGTGACGGCCTCCTTGGCGGCGAGCCAGTCGATCTCCGCCTGACCGAAGTCGCGGTACAGGCCGCGCAGCCGCGTCTTCTGCTCATCCGCGAGGGGCGAGCTGCCGAACAGGCTCCGGTCGGTCAGGGCGATGATCCATTCGACCTCCACCTCGACGCGTGCGCGGTTCAGACCGGCTTCGGAGAGGTAGTCGGCGAGGGATCCGACGGCGGCGGCGTATCGGCCGTCGAGCGGGCTCAGGGGCTGCGGGGGCAGAGAGGTCACGAGGCTCCATTCAGTGTGAACGGGCGCTCAGGACGTGGTGCGGATCGCGGGTTCGAGCTGCCGGAAGAGCGCCCGGCTCGCGCTCTCGATCATAGCGAGCACCTCGTCGAACATTCCGGCGTCGCCGTAGTACGGGTCGGGCACATCGAGGTCGCCGCCGGCGTGCGCGTCGAACGACATGAGGAGGCCGAGCTTGTCGGTGTCGGCCGTCGTACGCGCCCAGTTCGACAGCACGCGCTCGTGCGAACGGTCGAGCGCGACGATGAGGTCGGATCGGTCGAAATCCGTCAGCGTGAAGCGACGGGCCCGGTGCCCCCGCCCGTCGTATCCGCGGCGTTCGAGCGCCTCGAGCGTGCGTCCGTCCGCGGGCTCGCCGACGTGCCAGTCACCCGTTCCCGAGCTCGCCGACACGACACGGTCGCCGAGCCCGGACTGGTCGATGAACCAGCGGAAGACCACGTCGGCCATGGGGGAGCGGCAGATGTTCCCGGTGCAGACGAACATGACGCGGAAGGGCTCGGCGCGTCGGGTCACCGTCCCATTGTGGAGGATGCGGCCTTTCCTGCACAGATGTATCGCCGACGTTCGTCGTCCCCCAGCGGGGACGAGGGCGGTCCGTGCGGCTCCCCGCACCGGCATCGTGAGGGGCATGCCTCCGCCTGAGCCGCTCGTTTCGAACGCCACGCCACTCGATACCGCCCCGGTGCTGACGCTCGAGATGATCGCGGCGCTGCGCCCGCGCCTGACCGCCCTGCGCGACGAGGTGGACGCGATCCGACGCCGCGCGGCCGAGCTCGAGCACGACACGGCCTGGCGCGCCCGCGCCGCGCGCGAGTACCGCGAGCGGCTCGCCGCGTGGCGCGAGCGATCGGATGACGCGGCGATGCGCATCGACCGCCTCGACGACGAACTGCACCGGGTGCAGACCCGGCTCGTGGCGGGAGGCCCGTGAGCGACGACTCCCTCGACATCCGCGACGGCGGGGTCATCGCGGTCGATACGGAACAGCTCCGTCTCGCGGCATCCGTGCTCCTCGGCCTGTCGACGGAATGCGACGTGCTGAGGTCGATGTTCGAGACGGCCGCTCGCGAGCTCGCTGCGCACGATGCGACCGCGTGGCCCGCAGCGGCCTTCGCCGCTGACCTCACCCAGCTCCTCGACGCGCTCACCGCCGAGGCCTCGGCTCTCGCCGGAAGACTGCGGGATGCCGCGGACGTCTACGACATCGTCGAGCTCGAAGCCGCACGGCGGGCTGCCGAGGGTGGCGACCGTCGCGTGACGGATCTGCTCGACCGCCGGATCTTCGCGGCCCGCGACCGTTCACCGACGGCCGCTTCGCGTGCCGACCTGCTGCTGACGACCTGGCCGCTGCTGCGGCACGGCGAGCTCCAGCGCCAGATCGGCGGAGCCGCCGTTCCACTGGGCCTGCTCGGGGGAGCCGCCGTCGCGGCGGGCGGTCTCGCGCTGACCACTCTCGGCGCCCTGGGGCTGGGGCGTGCGACCCCCGATCGCGGCGGGTCCGCGCCGCCGCAGGTCGTCGAGGTCACGCGGTCAGCGGTTCGCGAGGCGGGCGCGGCGGCGCCGGGCACACTCGCCGCGCTCGCGGAACGCATCCCGCGCGAGGGCGATCAGGTTCGCGTCGAGCGCTACACCCTCGCGGGAGGCGAGCGCCGTTTCGCCGTCTTTGTCGCGGGAACCCGATCGCCGCTCGGATTCGGCGGCCGCGAGCCCTTCGACATGTCGTCGAACGTGCAGCTCTACGCGGGCCGCAGCTCGGCGTCGTACGAATCGGTGGTGAGCGCCCTCCGCGCCGCCGGCGCGCGGCCGGGAGACGCCGTGCTCGCCGTCGGGTACTCGCAGGGCGGCGCGATCACGTCACGCCTCGCGGTCGACGGGCCCTTCCGCGTCGTGGGCAACGTGACGTTCGGCTCTCCCGTGCAGGCCGATCCCGGCGAGGCCACGCTCCAGGTCACGGTGCGCCACACCGACGATCTCGTCCCGGCGCTGCAGTCCGGCGGCCACCCCGATCGTGCGGGCGCGGCGGGCAGCATCGTCGTCGAACGGGTCGCCGACCCACCGCCCGGCATCGCGGACGTCGCGCTCGGTGCCCACTCGATCGACGCCTACGGCGACACCGCCGCGCTCGCCGACGCCTCGGACGACCCCCGCGTCGATGACGTCCACGAGCGCATCGCGGCCTTCGGGGGCGACGAGCCGGCCGAGGTCACGACCTACCGCGTGCGGAGGCCCGACTGATGGTGCGCGCGTATGTCTGCTCGTGTGTCAGCGGCGGTCGCGGTCTCGGTCGCGACGGGGGCGGAACAGGATGCCGGCGACCCAGTTGATCAGTGCGATCACGATGGCCGCGAGCACCGCGAGCCAGAAGCCGCCGATGCGCAGGCCCCAGTCCCAACCCGAGGTGACCCACCCGGTGAGCCACAGCAGGAAGCCGTTGATGACGAATGAGATCAGGCCGAGGGTCAGGATGTACAGCGGGAACGCGAGCACCTTCAGCACGGTGCCGACGATCGCGTTGACGAGTCCGAAGATGAGGGCGATCAGCAGCAGCGTGAGGACGAGCTGCAGGTCGCCGCCCGGCGGGAACGCCACGACCGACACCTCCAGCGCCGGGATCAGCGTCACGATCCACACCGCGAAGGCGTTGACGATCAGTCGGATGATGAGGCTCATAGTGCCGTCAGTCTCCCACGGGGCCTCCGATCCGTCATCCGGTGGAGGCGGCGGCATCCGTAGACTCGCATCGTGACCGACCTGCCCGTGCGCATCCGACCCGAGATCGCGGCGCTGCCCGCATACCGCCAGGGGCGTCAGGCCTCCGCCGACGCCTTCAAGCTGTCGAGCAACGAGAACCCGTTCGACCCGCTGCCCGGCGTCGTCGAGGCCGTGCGCGCGGCGACGACCTTCAACCGCTACCCCGACGCCTCGGCCGGCCGGTTGCGCGCGCGGCTCGCGGATCGATACGCGGTCGCCCCCGATGGCGTGCACGTCGCGGCGGGTTCGGTGTCGATCCTGTACCAGCTCGCATCGGCGACCAGCGGTCCGGGTGACGAGATCATGTTCGCCTGGCGATCGTTCGAGGCTTATCCCGGGCTCGCGGCTGTCGCGGGCGCGACCGCCGTCGCGGTGCCGCTGACGGCCGACGCCGGCCACGACCTCGACGCGATGGCGGATGCCGTCACCGACCGCACGCGGATGATCATCGTCTGCAGCCCGAACAACCCCACCGGTCCCGTCGTGAGCCAGGCGGCGTTCGACGCGTTCGTGGCGCGGGTCCGCTCCGACGTCCTCATCGTCCTCGACGAGGCCTACGCCGAGTTCGTGACCGACCCGGATGCCGTGACGGGCGCCGCCGTGCTCGCCGCGGGGCACGCCAACGTCGTGATCCTGCGGACGTTCTCGAAGGCCTACGGACTCGCCGGACTGCGCGTCGGGTACGCCATCGGCGACCACCGCATTCTCGATGCGGCCCGCAGCACCGGCATCCCCCTCTCGGTCACAGCCCAGGCGGAGGAAGCCGCGCTTGCGAGCCTCGACGCCGAGGACGAACTGCTCGAGCGAGTGCGTCACATCGCCGTGCGACGTGACGCACTCGCCGACCGGTTGCGCGATGCCGGGTGGGACATCCCGAACGCGCAGGGCAACTTCGTGTGGCTGCCCGCGGGTGAGCGGGCCCTCGAGATCGCCGAGGCCTTCGACGCGGCCGGCCTGATCGTGCGGGCGTTCGCCGGCGACGGTGTGCGCATCTCGGTCGGCGAAGAGGAATCGATCGAGCGGATCGTCGCGGCCGCGGCATCCGTCGTCGGCTGACCGGCGCGCGAGCGGGGTTCTCGGAGCCGACGGTGCGCGTGCCGCGATGCAATGCGTCGGGCTCGACACGCCGGTGAGGATGCCGTCCGCCCGGGGTGTCGGCCACGATCCCTCGCATCGCGGCTCGCGGGTCGTTAGCGCGCGGTGCGGTCTCCGCGCCGAAGAGCACTCAGATAGCGCGTTCGCACGATGACCTGCACGATGCGGACCGCCGGATAAGCGAGCCGCCAGAACCACATGGGCGCCGGCCGCGAGAGCGATCGCAGCGTGAAGAGCACGTCGTCGCCGCGCCGGGTGACGAGGAACGTCTCCTCTCCCTCGAGCGGATGGCCCGGCAGCGCGAGGTAGACGTAGCCCACCCGGTCGGACTCGTCGACGAAAGCGACGACCTCGACCGGCTCGCGCAGCGTCAGGGGGCCGCGGCCGATCTCGAGCCAGTGCCGCCCACCGACGACGGCCGGCACATCGGGGACCACCCGGAATCCGCTGCGTGTCTTCACCCGCCACGCCAAGAGGTCGGTCCGGGCCCGCCGCCACGCGGCATCCCCCGACCCCACGCGCACGGTCCTCTCGAATCGGCGGAAGCCTCGCGGGTCGGCATTCCACTCATCGCGGTGCGGCAGGCTCATGCGACCAGCATCCCACCCGCCCCGCCAGCAGGCGCGTGCGTGGGTGCGTGGATGCAAGGGATCGGCTGCGACACCCCGTGATGGATGCCGCTGTCGCGGGGCGTCGGTCACAACTCCTTGCATCGCGGCACGGCGCTGCGCCGGGGACGGCGTCCGACGGAACCGCCCGCGCTCGCCGCCACGGGTCCTTGACCTGCGGGTTGGCAGTACGCGCCCATATCCCGGGGTTGTGGGGGCGTGAGGTGCCAGGTCAGCGCTGGGCGTGCAGCCCTCGACCGCTGGCCTGGCGAGACACGCCCCCTGGCCGAGGGCCGGAGCGTCCGTCAAGCCGGGGTGAAGCCCAGCTTGTCGGCGCCGCGGGCGATCCAGGGATGCCGAGAGAACGTGTCCCACACGAGGGTCGAGCCGAGGGCTGCGGCACCCAGCAGCGCCGTCGCTCCCTTGTTGAGTCCGTAGCGCGGCTCGGCGTACCAGGGCTCGTCGCCCTCGAGGTTGACCCCGTCGGTCGCGCCCCACTCGTTCCATGCGCCAGGATGCTCATCTCGCAGCACGCGAAGCGCCGGAGCCACCTCCGCGGGAGCGAGCGGCAGCGCCCCGAAGAGAGACACGGGCGGCACGGTGCCGTCGGCATGGGGCTCGCGCAGCGCCGGGCGTGCGCCGTTGACGACGTACCCGCCCGGGCCGAGGCCGGCTGCCGGTCCCCAGAGTCCGCTCGCGAACGTCTTCCACCGTCCGGCCTGGTCGGCGCACCACGCCCGCGAGGCCAGCGACGCCTCGCGCGCGTTCGCCCACCAGTCGCGCCCGTCGAGATCGCGCACCCGCTGGAACGGATAGAACGCGAGCGGGAAGTGGTAGGTGAAAAGGGTTCCCGCCGGCTCATGCACGCACTCGTGCCCGCCGTACGACCCCACCGGCTTGTCGAACCCCCGCCACAGGTCACGCGCGAGCTCGGTCGACACTCGCTCGTGCCCCGCCGCGAGGAGGTACATCGGCAGCTGCTCGGCGGTCATCGACCAGGCGCTCACGAAGCCGGCCTCATCGGCGCCGTCGGCGTAGTCGTCCTCGCGGTCGGCGACCCACGCCATCCGGACGACCGCCCGGTTGCCGGCGTCGTCGATGATCCACGGCCAGTCGATGCGGCGCAGCAGGCGCTCGGTGCGCTCGCCGATCTCCCGTCCGGCGTCGCCGTCGGCCGCGAAGAAGGATGCCGCGACCGCGGCACCGCACAGGGCGAGCGTCGTGTCGATCGTGGAGTACTCCGATCGCCCCTGCCGTTCAGCGGTGGCCGCATCCACGAAGTGCGCGAGGAAGCCACCGCGATGCGGCACCGACTCCTCGAGCGTGCGCAGGGTCGCGGCGACCCGGTCACGCACCTCACCGCGGCCGAGGATGCCCCGCTCGACGCCGACGCACCATGCCGCGAGGGCGAAGCCGGTCGCCGCGACCGTCGCCACGCCCGGCAGGTCGTCGCGGTCGAGCACGAGCCCGCAGCCCGGGCTGTCGAGGTCGCCGGTCGCGTGCGCCCACAGCCACCGGATCGACGCGTCGACCTCCCGCTCGGTCAGCTCCCGGATGTCATCCGGCAGCACGCCATCCGGCAGCATGCCATCCGGCAGCGCACTCTCCGGCAGGTAGGTGTCGGGAAGCTCGGTGTCGGTCACGCGGCGGTCCTTCTCTCGAACGGGTTGGGGATGGCATCGAGCAGTTGTCGGGTGTACTCGGCCTGCGGGTCGTCGATGACGCGATCGGCCGGGCCCGACTCGATGAGCTCGCCGTTCCGCAGCACGAGCGCGTGATTGGCGAGGCTCTTCGCCGACAGCAGGTCGTGTGTGATGTAGAGCATCCCGACGCCGTGATCGGCGACGAGCGACTGCAGCACCTCGAGGATCTCGGCGCGGATCGACACGTCGAGACTCGCGATCGGCTCATCCGCGACGACGAGCCGGGGCTCGGCAGCGAGGGCGCGGGCGATGACGACGCGCTGGCGCTGGCCGCCCGAGAGCTCGTGCGGCAGCCGCCCGAGATACCGGCCCGCCGGAGTCAGCCCGACCTGCTCGAGCAGGCTGGCCGAGCGCTCGACGGCTTCGCGGCGCCCGACGTGCAAGAAGTTCGCGAGGGGCCGCGACAGCGAGTACCCGACGGTCAGCGTGGGGTTGAGGGCGGCATACGGATCCTGAAACACGTACTGCACGTTGCGGCGGTACTCGCGGGCGAGCCGGCCGTGCAAGGCGGTGATGTCGTGCGGCTCGCCGTCGCGCTGGCCGTAGTAGCGCACGGCGCCCGAGGTCGGATCGTCGATGCGGGTCAGGATGCGGGCGATCGTCGACTTGCCCGATCCCGACTGGCCGACGAGCGCCGTCACCTCGCCCTCGCGGAGCGTGAACGAGACGTCTTTCACGGCATCCACGTGCTCGGTTCGCAAGCCCTGCCGCTTCGAGAACCGGCGGTGCAGGTTCTCGACCTCGATGACGGGGGCGTGCTCGACCGGTGCTTCCTGCGACACCTCGACGGGCGCCTCGAGCTCGGCCCCGGTATAGCCGGCGACGTCCTCGCCGAGCAGCTCGGCGTACGACCCGACGAGATGGACGGAGTATGGATGCCGCGGCCCCGTGGTCACGGCATCCTGCGCGCTCATGTCCTCGACGACTTCGCCCTCGTACATGACCGCGACGCGGTCGGCGAAGTCGAGGAGCGTGCCCATGTCGTGGGTGATGAGGATCGCGCCGAATCGCTCGCGCTCCTGCAGCTCGCGGATCTTGTCGAGGATGGACTTCTGCACGACGACGTCGAGCCCCGTGGTGGGCTCGTCGAAGAGCACGAGCTTCGGCTTCAGTGCGAGGGCGAGCGCCAGGTTCACGCGCTGCTTCATGCCGCCCGACAGCTCGTGCGGGTACATGTCGAGGAACCGCACGTCGACGCTCACGAGGTCGAAGAGCTCTTCTGCGCGTTCGCGCGCGGCCGCCGTGCTCGCACCGGTGTGCTCGGCGAGGATGTCCTCGAACATCTTGCGAACGCGGACGACCGGGTTGAGCGAGTTCATACTCGACTGGAACACCGTCGACACGTACGACCAGCGCAGGGGGCGCAGGTCGTCGTCACCGAGTGCCGTGACGTCGCGGTCGCCCCACCGGATCGAGCCGCCGGTGATGTGCCCGGGGCTCCGCAGCAGCCGCAGCACCGCCTGGGCGAACGTCGTCTTGCCCGAGCCCGACTCGCCCGCGAGCCCGACGAACTCTCCGGGTGCGACGCGCAGCGACACGCGCCTGACCGCGTCGAGCGTCGCGCCGAGCTTGGGTCGGTACTGCACAGACAGGTCGGACACCTCGAGCACGGGCGCCGTGCTCGGATCGGATGCCGGGCTCATGACTTCTCCTCTTCGCGAAGGTGGGGGTTGCTGAGCATGTCGACGCCGAAGTTCACGAACGTCAGCGACGTCATGAGCAGCGCCAGCATGATGCCGGGCGCGACCAGCCAGACCCACAGTCCCTGCACGAGCGCGCCGTTCGCGTTGGCCTGGGCGAGCATCTGGCCCCAGCTGACGGTGTTCGGGTCGCCGAAGCCCATGAACGACAAGCCGGCCTCGGCGGCGATCGCAGCGGTCGCGGCGCCGATGAACCCCGAGACGATCAGCGACGACATGTTGGGCATGATCTCCCGGAACACGATGCGCAGCATCCCGTCGCCGCCGAACCGCGCTGCGGTGACGTAGTCGCGGTTGCGCATCGAGATGATCAGCGACCGCATCTCGCGCGATGCGCCGGCCCAGCTGGTGATGGCGATCACGAAGACGAGCAGACCGAGACCGCGCGTCTCGCTGTAGGCGACGATCACCATCATCAGCGGCAGCACCGGAATCACCAGCGCCAGGTTGGTCAGGAACGACAGGATGTCGTCGAGCAGGCCGCCCTCGCGGTATCCGGCGAGAAGCCCCACGACGATCGCGATGACGATCGTGGCGAGTCCGCCGAGCACCCCGATCGCGAACGAGAGGCGGGTGCCGTGCACGAGCTGCGTCCAGATGTCGTAGCCGAGCGTGTTCGTGCCCATCCAGTGGGCCCAGCTCGGGTCCTGCGACGGCGTGAAGGTCGCATCGTTGGGCCGATAGGGCGACAGAAGATCGGCGAACACCGCGACGAGCAGGAACACCGCGAGCATCACGATGCCCACGCGCGCTTTCCGGCTCGACCAGATGACGGCGTACCACCGGGCGGGGCGGACGACCGCCACGACCTCCTTCGTCGACGCGTCCTCGTCGGTCACGCGCCGCCGGAAGGTTCGGACGGGCTCGGTGCGCGTCGGTTCGGTGCGCGCCGGTTGCGGCATCGAGGCCGGCTGGGGGAGGGGGGTCTCATCGGACATCGTCTGTCACCTGCCTTTCACGCTCTGGCCCGGCGGGCCCGCGGATCGATGAGGGGGTAGAGCAGGTCGACGATGAAGTTCGCCGTCAGCACGATGACGATCGTCGCCAGCAGGATCGCCTGCATGAGGGGGAAGTCGCGGTTCGAGGTCGCCTCGCCCATGAGCCGGCCCATGCCGGGGTAGTCGAAGACGGTTTCGATGAGGATCGAGCCGCCCATGAGCACGCCGAGCGACAGGGCGAACCCGGTGATGACGGGGAGCAGCGCGTTTCGTGCGGCGTAGCCGAGGGCGACCGTGCGCTCTCTGAGCCCTGCGGCCGCGGCCAGGCGGATGTAGTCCTCGCCGAGCACCTGCACCATCGTGTTCCGCATCGACAGGATGAAGCCGATCGGCGCCGTCACCATGAGCGTCAGCGCGGGGAGGAACCCGTGCGAGATCACGTCGGCGACATGGATCGGGGTGAGTCCCGGGGTCGTGTATCCGTAGCCGCCGGATGCCGGGAACCAGCCGAGCGTGTAGGCGAAGACGAACAGGATGATGAGGCCGATCCACACCGACTGCAGGTTGCCGACGAACGTCGAGCCGACCGAGATCGTCGCGTCGAAACGGCTGTTGCGTCGCCACGCGGCGATCGCGCCGAACAGCGTGCCGAGGACGAACGAGAGGATCTGGGTGATTCCCACGAGGACGAGCGTCCACGGCAGTGCTTGCCCGATGACGTCGGCGACCGGGTAGGGGAAGTACGTGAACGATGTGCCGAGGTCGAAGGATGCCAGCTGACGCAGGTAGTCGACGTAGGCGACGAACACGTTGTCATTCGAGTACCCGAGCATCGCCTTCACGGCGGCGACCTGGGCCGGATCGATCTCCCCCTGGCCGTTGAGCTGACGGACCATGATCTCGGCCGGGTCGCCGGGCTGCAGGCGCGGGATGATGAAGTTCAGCGTGACCGCCGCCCAGAGGGTCAGAAGGAAGTAGCCGGTCTTGCGGGCGTAGTAGGCCACGGCTCAGCCCTCCCCGCCGGCATCCGACTCGCCGGCATCCGCCTCGCCCGGCGGGCGCAGGTTCGGCAGGACGCGGATGAGCTGGTCGACCGGATAGGGGTTGTCGTCGCTCGGCCACCCGACGGCGTTGTTCGTGCGGTAGATCAGCCGGTTCGGGGCGTACTGCAGCGCGATGTAGGGGAACTCGGTCATGAAGATGTCGATGATCCGACCCTCGATCTCGGCGGTGCGGCTCTCGTCGGTGGTGGTGGTCCATTCGGCGATGAGGGCGTCGATCTCGGGATTGACGTAGCGTGCCCGGTTGAGGAGCAGCTCCTGCTCGGTCGAGATCTGCGAGGCCTGCAGCTTCGCCCCGAGATCGCGCGCCCGCTGGCATCCGCCGCTGATGAAGTCGATCGTCATGTCGAAGTCACCGGCCTTCTGCATCCCCTCGATCGCGTTGGGATCAGTCGTGACCATGCGCACGGAGACGCCGACCTCGGCGGCGTTGCGGGCGACGACGTCCGCCATGGCGATGACGTCCATCCAGCCGGCCTGCACGCTGAAGACGAACGACAGCGGCTCGCCGTTCTGGTCGACGCGGCGCCCGTCGGGACCGCGTTCGTAGCCGGCGGCATCCAGCATCTCGTTCGCGCGCTCGGGGTCGTAGGGGATGAACTCCTTGCCGCGCCACTGCTCGGGAACGGCCTGCTCCTGGAAGGGCAGCAGCAGCATCGTCTGGCTCGCCGGCTCCATGATCCCGAAGCTCGCGCGCTGGCTCAGCGCCTCGCGGTCGAGGGCATAGGCGAAGGCCTCGCGGAACCTCGGGTCGTTCAGCACCGGGCGCTCGTTGTTCAGCACGAGGGCCGTGATGGCGTCGGGCGGATAGAAGAAGTGGGCGTTGTCGGGGTCGGGGGCGACGACCGAGCGGTTGGGGTTCGGGATATCGCCGCGGTAGAGGTCGAGCGCGCCGCTGCGCAGCTTCAGTGCGCCGGAGTTCGCGTCGTACTGGCCCTCGAGCGACAGGCGCTGGACGCGCACCTGGTCGGCGTTCCAGTAGTTCTCGTTGCGCTCGAGAACGAGGCGGCGCCCGTTGTAGGACTCGGGGGTGAAGGGCCCGGTGCCCACCCCCTGCTCGTCGACGAAGAGCGTCGGGTCGCCGTGCTCGGCGTAGATGTGCTGCGGGAGGATCTTGGTGTTCTGCAGGATCGCGTCGGTCTTCGGCACCGCGGGGCCGGCGAACTCGAACACGACGGTGTGGTCGTCGGTCGCCGTGACCCTCTCGGCGGGCGCACCGAAGAAGTCGCCCCACAAGCCCGACTTGTCGGCGGCGGGGAACTCCTTGCCGGCCATGAAGGTGTACACGACGTCGGCGGCGGTGAAGGGCTCGCCGTCGCTCCACTGCACGTTCTCGCGCAGGGTGAGCACGAGGCGGTCCGGTCGTTCCCATTCGTAGTCGGTGGCGAGCCACGGCACGGCCTCGCACGTGAACCGGTCGCGGATCATGAGCGGTTCGAACAGCCACGTCTGAACGGTCGCGTTGGGCGAGAGCCAGTTGTAGTTGAGCAGCCCCTGGACCGAGCCGCCGGCCTCCGACGGCATCCGCAGTTCGTCGATGAACCCGGGCGGCGCCTCGGGAGCGGGCTCGAGGCCCACGTTCGCGCACGCGGACGTCGTGAGCAGAGCGGTCAGGGCGAGCGCTCCCGCCGCCAGTGTTCTGCGTCTTCTCATCGGAACCTCCTCGTTCCTCTGCGAGACCGGTCGCTCGTCGACCGGTCGTGTTCTCAGTCCGGCGTCCCCTCCGGCGAGCAGCCGCACGACTCCCGGATGACCAGGCGGGTCTCCAGGACGGTGTGCGAGCGGATGTCGTCGCCGAGGGCTCCCGCGGCGGCGCGAGCGCCGAGCTCGGCGATCGGCTGATGCACCGTCGTCAGGCGCGGGGAGGCGATGCCGGCGAGGGCCTGGTCATCGAAGCCCGTGACCGCGACATCCGCGGGGATGCGGTGCCCGAGCCCCGGCAGCGTCGCGAGCATGCCGATCGCGAGCTCGTCGTTCGCGCAGACGAGCGCGTCGGGCAGGTCAGATGCGTCGTGCAGCATCCGAGCGGCGACGGCGCCGCTGCGCACGTCGAGGCCGAGGCGCACGGGCTCGCCCGCTTCGGCGAGTCCGCGCTGATCGAGGGCGTCGCGGAAGCCCTGGTAGCGCCACGCGGTGTCGGGCGACCCCGAGGGCTCGCCGACGAAGCGCATGCGGCGGTAGCCGTGCACGTCGGCGAGATGACCGGTGAGCTCGGCGGCGGCGGCGCGCCCGTCAGTCACGACCGTCGCGGCCTCATCAGCCTCTCCGGCGACGACGATCACGCGGCCGGAGCGTGCGAGCGCGGCGACCTCGTCGGACGGCAGGGTGCCGCCGGCGATGATGAGGCCGTCGGTACGCTCGGCGAGCTGGCGGACGGCGCCCACCGCATCGGGCCGCAGGTGGGTTCCGACGACGTTGATGACGACGCCGCGCTCGACCGCCACCGACTCCGCGCCCTCGATGAGCTGGGCGAAGTACGGCCCGCCGAGTCCGGGCAGCACGATGCCGAGGGTGTTCGTGCGCTGATACGACAGGGCGCGGCCGAGGGCCGAGGGTCGATAGCCCAGCCTGTCGATCGCATCCTGGACGCGTCGCTTGGTGTCGGCCACGACACGCGGGTCGTCGTGCGTGACACGGGAGACGGTCGCGACCGAGACCCCGGCCTCACGAGCGATGTCGCGGATGGTCGGGCGGGTGGCGGGGGAGTCGGATGCCACGGGGCCACCTCACTTCGTCGTGTCGGGCGTCGGGCGCGGGTTCGCGCTGTGATCCGGCGATGTAACCGGATACATTGGGACTCTAGCCCGGTGTAACCGGTTACATCAAGCCTGACGTCGAGGACGTCGTCAGGGACGCCGCGAAGGAGCTGCACCATGACCCTCGTCTCCCTGGCAGACCGCCTCGACCGCATCGTGCTGTATCAGGCCTATCCGCAGAGCTTCGCCGACGCCGACGGCGACGGCATGGGCGACCTCGACGGCGTCACGGCCCGACTGGACTACCTCGCCTGGCTCGGCGTCGACGCGGTGTGGCTCAACCCCGTGTTCGTCTCGCCGTTCCGCGACGCGGGATACGACGTCGCCGACTTCGACCGCGTGGCCGACCGTTACGGCGGTGACGCGGCGATGGACCGGCTGCTCGCGGAAGCGGAGCGGCGCGGCATCGGCATCGTGCTCGACCTCGTGGCCGGCCACACCTCGGACGAGCATGCCTGGTTCGACGAGGCCCTGTCGGCGGGCGCCGCGGGCGACCCGGCCGGCGACCGGTACGTCTTCAGCCCCGTCTCCGCCGACGGGTTCGTTCCGGTGCCGTGGGGTGGCCGCGGGTTCTACAAGCCGAACTTCTTCGACTTCCAGCCCGCGCTGAACTTCGGTTACGCGCGGCCCCACCCGGACGAGCCGTGGCGTCAGGCCGTCGACGCGCCCGGGCCGTTGCGCAACCGGGACGCCCTCGTCGACATCATCCGCCGATGGTACGACCGCGGGGTGGCGGGCTTCCGGGTCGACATGGCTGCCTCGCTCGTGAAGGACGACCCCGGACACGTCGAGACCGCGAACCTGTGGCGCGACGTGCACCGGCGCCTCGACCGGACGCACCCCGGCCGCATCCTGATCTCGGAGTGGGGCGACCCGGCGCGAGCGGTGCCCGCCGGATTCGACGTCGACTTCTTTCTGCAGTTCGGCGGCGAGTTCGACGGGATGCCGTTGAAGTCGCTGTTCGAGAACGGCTCGGGCACCGTGCACGAGGCGTGGCCCGCGCGCGACGCGTGGGCCGATGCCGCCGGCCGGGGCGACGCCGCAGACTTCGTCGACGCCTGGTCCGAGGCACGTGACGCCATCGAGGCCGCCGGCAGCCGCGGGATCGTCGGGCTGCCGACGGCGAACCACGACTTCACACGTCTGGTCAGTGGTGGTCGCGACGCCGTGCAGGCCCGCGCTGCGCTCCTCCTGGTGCTGACCTGGCCGGCGATGCCCTCGATCTACTACGGCGACGAGATCGGCATGCGCTACCTGCCGGGCGTCGGCCCCCTCGAGGGATCATCGCTCGGCCCGACCTACGAGCGGGCGGGATCGCGTACCCCGATGGCCTGGGGAGCCGACGAGGTCCTCGGTCAGCGGGCGCACGAGTCGCGATACCTGCCGGTGGACGCCGCCCCGGACGCTCCGACGGTCGCGCAGCAGCTGGAAGACCCGGCATCCCTCCTGCATTTCGTGCGCGAGGCCATCGCGCTGCGCCGGAGAGACCCGCGGCTCTCGGCGCGGTCGGACACGGCGGTGGAGGTTACGGGCTACCCATTCGTCTATCGGCGGGGCGGCTCGCTTCTCGTCGCGCTCAACCCCTCGGGGCGGCCGTGCGAGGTGGCGGTCGGCTGTCGCGGCATCCTTCTCCTGTCGTTCGGAGCGCGCCTCGACGGCGAAACCCTGCGGCTCGACGCCTTCGGTGCCGCCGTGGTCGACCTCGCCCGCTGAGCGGTGCAGGGCGGATCTGCCGCGTGCGTGGATGCAAGGGATCGGCGCCGACATCCCGTGATGGATGCCGTCGCGGCGGGGTGTCGGCCAGAAACCCTTGCAACGGGGCCCGCTCGACGACGCGGCGATCGCGGCGAAACGAGCCGGATCAGCGGGAGACGGAGGCCACCAGGCGCGCGGCCCGGCGGATGAGGAGACGGCGCAGATAGGGCACGAGCACGAGGCGTTCGGCGACCCGGCCGAAGACGGGCGAGGCGAGGGTCACCCGGTCCGTCATGATCGTCGTCCCGTCGCGTTCGACGTAGAGGTGCTCGTGCCGGAAGAGGCGGAACGGCCCGGTCATCTGCTCGTCGACGAAGCGGTGGGGGCGTTCGAGCGCGGTGATCCGCGATGTCATCCGGAGCGGGATGCCGAAGTGCCACGCGCGCCACGTCACCGTCTCGTCCAATCCGATCAGGCCGCTCGTCACACCACCGATCGCGCGCTCGCCGGTGCCGCGCATCGAAGCGACGTGCGCCCCGATGTCACGCGAGGCGTCGAACAGCGCGTCGGCCGGCACCGCAGCGCGGGTCACGATCTCGAACGACGACGTCATCCGCCGATCCTCCCATCCCGCGATCGTCCCGGTCGCAGCGCAGCATCCCGGATGCAAGACATCTGTCATGACACCCCGGTGCGGATGCCGCCCGGCCGGGGTGTCGGCCACGATCCCTTGCATCCGGGCCCCGCACGCACCAACACGCCCACGGCCACCCCGCCCGGCTTGTGCCGCACCCACCGCGAATCGCGGCATCCGTTGTCGATCGCATGCAGATGGGGCCATACCGGGGGCGTTAGCGTGGGAGGGTGACCGACGCAGAACTCGATCCCGCTCTCGTCCGCGTCCTCGCGGCCGACGGCTCACTCGACCCGTCGCCCGAAGCCGAACGCTATCTTCCGGTGATCGAGGCGCTCGGCGACGCCGAGCTCGAGACGTTCTACCGCGACATGGTGACGGTGCGGGCCTTCGACCGCCAGGCGACGAACCTGCAGCGTCAGGGGCAGCTCGCGCTGTGGCCGCCGTCCTTCGGGCAGGAGGCCGCGCAGGTCGGATCCGCGCGGGCGGCCCGGCCCCAGGACCACCTCTTCCCGTCATACCGCGAGCACGTCGTGTGCACGATCCGCGGCGTCGACCCGATCGACATCATCCGACTCATGCGCGGTCTCACGCACGGCGGGTGGGACCCGACCGACCCGCGCAACGGCAACACCCACATCTACACGCTCGTGCTCGGCTCGCAGACGCTGCACGCCTCGGGCTACGGCATGGGCATGGTCTTCGACGGCCGCACCGGCACCGGCGACCCCGAGCGCGACGAAGCGGTCATCGTCTACTACGGCGACGGCGCGTCGAGCCAGGGCGACGTGCACGAGGCGATGGTCTTCGCCACGAGCTACAACACCCCGCAGGTCTTCTTCCTGCAGAACAACCACTGGGCGATCTCGGTGCCCGTCTCGACGCAGTCCAAGGTCCCGCTCGTGCGCCGCGGCGCCGGCTACGGGATGCCGTCGGTCCGCGTCGACGGCAACGACGTGCTCGCCAGCTATGCCGTCACCAAGCTCGCGCTCGACGAGGCGCGCTCCGGCGCTGGGCCCCGTGCCATCGAGGCGCTGACGTACCGCATGGGCGCGCACACGACGAGCGACGACCCCACGAAGTACCGCACGAGCGACGAAGAGGCCTTCTGGGCGCAGCGCGACCCGATCGCACGGATGCGCGCCTATCTCGAAGGCCGCGGTGCGTCGGCATCCTTCTTCGACGACGTGGATGCCGCGGCCGCGGCCTACGCCGACGACGTCCGGGTCCGCACGAACCAGCTCACCGCCCCCGAGGCCGACAGCATGTTCGCGCACGTCTACAGCGAGCAGCATCCGCTCGTCGACCGGCAGCGGAAGTGGCTCGCCGACTACGAGGCATCCTTCGAGGAGGGACGCGCATGAGCATCGAGACGCTGCCGTTCAGCAAGGCTCTCAACGCGGGCATGCGCGCGGCGATGCAGCAGGACGACCATGTCCTCATGATGGGTGAGGACATCGGCCGTCTCGGCGGCGTGTTCCGCGTCACCGAGGGGCTGCAGGCCGAGTTCGGCGACCGGCGCGTGCTCGACACGCCCCTCGCCGAGTCGGGCATCGTCGGCACCGCGATCGGACTCGCGATGGCCGGCTTCCGCCCGGTGTGCGAGATCCAGTTCGACGGATTCGTCTTCCCCGCCTTCGATCAGATCACCACGCAGCTCGCGAAGCTGACGAACCGGCACGAGGGACGGATGTCGTTCCCCGTCGTCATCCGGATCCCTTACGGCGGGCACATCGGCGCGGTCGAGCACCACCAGGAGAGCCCCGAGGCGTACTTCACGCACACCGCCGGCCTGCGGGTCGTCTCGCCGTCGACGCCGAACGACGCCTACTGGATGATCCAGGACGCGATCGCCTCGAACGACCCCATCGTGTTCCTCGAGCCGAAGTCGCGCTATTGGACCAAGGGCGAGGTCGACCTCGCCGCACGTGCCCTGCCGCTTCACGCCTCGCGTATCGTCCGCCGCGGCACCGACGTCACGCTCGTCGGACACGGCGCGATGGTGACGGTGCTGCTGCAGGCCGCCGCGCTCGCCGAGAGCGAGGGCGTCTCGTGCGAGGTCGTCGACCTGCGGTCGCTGTCGCCGGTCGACTACGGCCCGATCGTCGAGTCGGTGCGCCGCACCGGGCGCATGGTCTACGGCCAGGAGGCCCCCGGCTTCACGTCGCTGGGCTCCGAGATCGCGGCGACGGTGACAGAGCAGGCGTTCTTCTCGCTCGAGGCTCCCGTGCTGCGGGTGTCGGGCTTCGACGTCCCGTTCCCCGCGGCGAAGCTCGAGGGCGCGTACCTGCCCGACGCCGACCGCATCCTCGAGGCCGTCGATCGCGCCCTCGCCTACTGACCATCCGACGCGCCTGCGAGAGGATTCCCTCATGAGCACCCAGACCTTCCACCTGCCGGACGTCGGCGAAGGCCTCACCGAGGCCGAGATCGTGCAGTGGCGCGTCGCCGCGGGCGACGAGGTCGCCGTCAACGACGTCCTCGTCGAGATCGAGACCGCGAAGTCGCTCGTCGAGCTGCCGTCGCCGTTCTCGGGCACGGTCGGCGAGCTGCTCGTCGACGAGGGGACGACGGTCGAGGTGGGGGCCGCGATCATCACCATCGCCGGTGCCGCGGCGGAAGCGGATGCCGCGAGCGGCAACTCCGAGCACGGTCAGAAGCCCGCCGAGAAGCCGGCCGCCGCCGGCGACGCGTCGGAGGAGAGCGGCTCGGTGCTCGTCGGATACGGCGGGGCCGGACAGGTGCAGTCGCGCCGCCGCAAGCCCGCCGAGCCGCCCGTTCGCGCGGCCGTGGGCGTCGTGGCGAAGCCGCCGATCCGCAAGCTGGCGCGCGACCTCGGCGTCGACCTCGCCTCGGTCACGCCGACGGGCGCCGCGGGTGAGGTGACGCGCGAGGATGTCGTGAACCACGCGTCGCAGGCATCCGTCTTCCGGAACCTTCAGACGCCCGCCCGACCCGAGGTGCGCGAGCAGACGATCCCCGTGCCGCCGGCCGTCGTGTCGGCCGGACCCGCCGACGACCGCGAGGAGACGATCCCCGTCAAGGGTGTGCGGAAGGTCACGGCCAAGCACATGGTCGACTCCGCCCACACCGCGCCGCACGTGTCGGTGTGGACCGACGTCGACGCGACGCGCACGATGGAGCTCGTCAAGCGGATGAAGGCCTCGCCCGACTTCGCCGACATCAAGGTCTCGCCGCTGCTGATCATGGCGCGCGCGGTCGTGTGGGCGGTCCGCCGCACCCCGATGGTGAACGCCGCCTGGGTCGAGACCGACAACGGCGCGGAGATCCGGGTGCGCCACTACGTCAACCTCGGCATCGCGGCGGCGACGCCGCGCGGCCTGCTCGTCCCGAACATCAAGGATGCGCAGGACTTGAACATGCGCGGTCTCGCCCGCGCACTCGAGAAGCTGACCCTCACCGCGCGCGAGGGCAAGACCGCCCCGGCCGAGCAGCAGGGTGGCACGATCACGATCACCAACATCGGCGTGTTCGGCATGGATGCCGGCACCCCGATCATCAACCCCGGCGAGTCGGGCATCGTCGCGATGGGCACGATACGGCAGAAGCCGTGGGTCGTCGACGGCGAGGTGCGTCCTCGCTTCGTCACGACGGTGTCGGGCTCGTTCGACCATCGCGTCGTGGACGGCGACGGCATGAGCCGGTTCATCGCCGACGTGGCATCCGTCTTGGAGGAGCCCGCGCTGCTGCTCGACTGAGCTGATCGCTCTCGAGAACGCACCGTCGTCGTGAGGTCGTACCGTGCGCGGTACGTTCTCGCCGCGACGGTATGGTCTCGGCGGCGGGCGGGGGAGTAGCCTCGGCGCATGAGTGAGAAGGGGCCCGCGTCGTACTTCCCGAGCATCGAGAAGACCTACGGACTGCCGGTCCAGCACTGGCTCGACATCGCGGCCGACCAGCTCGCGTCGGGATCCACGCACATGCAGGTCGTCGAGTCGCTCAAGACCGAGCACGGGTTGGGGCACGGCCACGCGAACGCGGTCGTCGCCTATGCGAAGGTCGAAGCGCGCCGGCTGAGCCGCGGCATCCGCGGCATCCGTCCTTCGGAGCATGTCGCGAAGCTCGGACTGTTCGCGCCCATGCGTCCGAGATCGGCGCGATCCTCCGAGGTTCGCGAGCGCGGACAGCACGGCGGGATCAGCCGGCGACCAGGTGCTCGATGAGGATCTGCGTGCCGATGCCGATGAGCACGATGCCGCCGATGATCTCGGCGGGCTTGCGCCAGCGCGTGCCGATGCGGTGGCCGATCAGCACGGCGACGAACGACAGGGCGAACGTGACGAGGCCGATCGAGACGACCGCGATCCACAGCGGCACGTCGAGGAAGGCGAACGACAGTCCGACGGCCAGGGCGTCGATGCTCGTCGCAAGGGCGAGCAGCACGATCTCGCGGGCGGACAGGCCGGATGCCGCATCCGCGTCGTCATCGTCGGGGCGGAACGCCTCCCACAGCATCTTCGCGCCGATGGCGGCGAGCAGGCCGAAGGCGATCCAGTGGTCGAACGGCGCGATCGCCTCCGCGAAGGTGCTGCCGAGCAGCCAGCCGATCAGTGGCATGACGGCCTGCGCGAGACCGAAGGCGCCGGCGATGAGGAGGGCGCCGCGCACGACGTGGGCGCGCAGCTGCAGACCTTTTCCGAGGGCCACGGCGAACGCATCGGCGGAGACGCCGACGGCCAGGATGAACAGCGCCCAGGGCGACATGGCTCCTCCTCGAAGCGGGATGACGGGATGGCGGGCGATCGTCCCGGGCGCCGTCGAACGGAGATCGGCCGCTCTCGAGCTTGCCAGTCGCCGGCCCTCGAGAATGACGAAAAGCCCTGATTGACAGCATTTCGGGCGAGCGAATCGTTCGGTCGCCCGAAATCGCGCGCGCTTCCTGCGGCCGTCAGATCACCCGGTCGTTCCCTCCGTCGACGCTGAGGTGCGCGCCGGTCGTCGCCGGCAGCTGCTCGCAGAACACGGCGACGGCCTCGGCCACCATGGCGCTCCTGACCTCGATGCGCAGGAGGTTCCGCGTGCGGTACTCCTCGATGGACAGCCCGTAGCTGGCAGCGCGTTGCGCGAGCAGCTCGGGCGTCCAGATCGCGGTGTCGAAGACCGCATCCGGCTCGACCTGGTTCACGCGGATGCCGTCGGCGGCCCACTCGAGGGCGGCGACCCGTGCGAGCTGTGCCGCCGCCGTCTTGCTCGCCGAATAGGCGGCGACGCCCGGTCCCGGGGCGACGACGTTCTTCGTCGAGACGAGCACGACCCGCCCGCCCCGCGGCGAGAGCGCGAGGTGAGGATGAGCCGCGCGCATCAGGCGGAGCGGGGCGGTGGCGTTGACGCGCAGGGCGCGCTCCCACGTCGCGTCGTCGAGGTCGGCGATGGACTGGCTGCGGGGGAAGATCCCCGCGGCGACGACGAGCATGTCGACGCCGCCGTAGGTGCGGACCGCCTCGTCGAGGGTGCGCTCGATGACCGCCGGGTCGGCGACGTCGCCGACGACACCGCGCCAGACGTCACCGGCGAAGGCGTGCCGCACGCCCGGGTCGAGGTCGACCCCGACGACGGCGGCGCCATCGGCGAGGAGTCGCTCGGCGACGGCCCGGCCGATGCCCGAGGCGGCGCCCGTCACGATGGCGACCTCGCCCGCGAGCGGCGCACGGCGGCGGCCCGCGAGCTTGGCCTGCTCGAGAGACCAGTACTCGATGTCGAAGCTCTGCGCCTCGTCGAGCGATCGGTAGCCGCCGATCGCGTCGGCGGCTTGGATGACGGCGATCGTGTGCTCCGCGATATCGGCCGCGACGCCGACATCCCGCACGGTGTCGCCCGCCGTCAGCATCCCGAGCTCCGGGTCGAGCACGACGCGGGGAGCGGGGTCGAGGGGAGTCACCGGCCCCGTCTGGCGCTGCCGATGGCGCTCGACGTAGGCCCGGTAGGCGCTCGCGTAGGCGGCGACATCGCGCCCGACGAGCGGATGACGCTTCGTGTAGATGACGTGCTCGGGGGTCGCGGTTCCGCGGGTCGTGGCCGCGCTGACGTCGGGGCGCGCAGCGAACGCGGCGGCACGGTGCGATCGGCTCTGCCGCAGCAGCAGGGGCCGGCCCGCGGCCCGCGCGATGTCGGCGCGCAGATTCGCGATGGCCTCGATGGTGCCCCGAGACGGGATGCCGCCCTCACCGGCACCCGTTTCACCGGCATCCGTTTCACCGGCACCCGTTTCACCGGCATTCGTCTCGGGGGCGACGATCCCCGAGACCTCGGCCGCGCGGGCGACGATCTCGCGATGGCGCGCGAGCACCGCGTCGGGGTCGTCGCCGAAGGTGAACAGGCCGTGGTTGCGCAGCACGAGCGCGTCGACACCGCTCAGGTCGGTGTCGGCCACGAGGCGGGCGAGCGGGAATCCGGGCATCACGTAGGGCAGAACGGCGACCCGCGGGCCGAGCGCCGACGCGATCTCAACGTCGGACACGTCGCGATCGGTCACGGCGACGATCGCATCGGCGTGGGAGTGGAGTGCGACGCGTCCGGGGAGGTGCGCGTGCAGCAGCGCCTCGATCGAGGCCGTCGGCGCCGACGCGTCGAGGGAGGCCTGGCGCAGCTCGTTCACCATCGTCGGGTCGTCGAGGTGCGGCAGGCGCAGCAGGGCTTCGAGCCGTTCGCGGCGCAGCGGCGCGAATCCCGCGGGCTCGATCGTGGCGAGGTCCCACCCGCTGCCCTTGACGAGGACGAGGTCCACGGGTTCGCCCGTGACGTCCTCGCCCCGCGCGGTGATCGAGGTGTTCCCGCCGCCGTGGAGGACGAAGGAGGGATCGCCGCCGAGCGCGCGGCTGACGCGCACGATGTCGTCGAGCGCGGCCGACACCTCCGGTGACGGGGTCATGCGTAGGCCTCCCAGACGCTCGTCATCGACGAGACGACCCGGTCGAAGCGAGCGGCCTGCTGCTGATACGCGGTGCGGCAGATGCCCGGTTGCACGACGAGCGCGGGGTCGGGCTCGACGCCCCACGGGGTCATGTCGACGCCGACACCGCGTGCCGCGAGCGAGGCGACGCCCCGGGCGCCCAGCTCGGTGCCGAGCTGCCGGCGCATCGCGTGCCCGATGACGTCGGCGAACATCTGCGCCCACTGCGGGTTCTTCGCCCCGCCGCCGGCGAGTGTCCACGGGGCGTCGGTGACGACAGCGCCCGTCGCGACGACCTTCTCGATCTGCACGCGGTGGTACTGCGTGATGCCCTCGGCGACCGCGCGGGCGACGTGCGGGTAGCCGTGGCTGCCCTTGATCCCGACGAACGTTCCGGAGGCGCCGAGGTGCTCGGGTGCGCCGTGGATGAACGGCAGGAAGAGCAGCCCGTCGGCCAGCGGGGGTGCGCCGTGCGCGGCCTCGAGCAGATCGCGCGGCGTCAGCGGAAGAGTGGCTCGCGCGCCGAGCAGTCCGGACGCCCACTCGATGCTCGCCGCGGACGTCGGTGCGACCTCCATGGCCAGCATGAGGCGGGGATCGGGGAGCAGCGCGTTGATGGTGACGCGCGGGGGGACGGCATCCGTCGGCACGACGACCGCGTTGATCGCCCACGTTCCCACGATCACCGTCACGTCGCCGAGGTCGGTGGAGCCCGCCCCCAGCGGGCTCGCGACGCAGTCCATGCACCCGGCGACGACGGGGATGCCCGCGGTCAGGCCGGAGCGCGCGGCGGCCTCGGCGCTTATCGTCCCGACGACCTCGTCGCTCGCGTGCAGGGGCGGCAGGATGCGCTGGAGCTCGCGGGGCAGGCCGAGCATGTCGAAGACCTCGGGCTCGTACTCCCGCGCCCGCAGGTTGACCAGCCCGCACCCCGACGAGTCGGATGTGTCGGCGCTCGCGACGCCGGTGAGGCACGCGGTGATCCAGTCCTTGCAGGTCAGCGCCCAGCGGGCCCGGTCGAGCGATTCCGGCTCGTTGTCGAGCAGCCACCGCAGGAGCACGCCGGGCTGCGCGGCCCACGGAAGCGACCCGGTGAGCAGCCGCATCCGCTCGACCGCCGCGGGGTCGAGCGCCGCGACGACGTGCTCGGCCCGGCTGTCGGTCGAGGCGATGGCGGGCCGCACCGGCCGCAGCTGCTCGTCGACGAGGTACAGGCCGTTGCCGTGACCGGTCGCGCCGACGGCCGAGACGGTCCATCCGTCGGCCGCGAGCCACGCGGTCAGGTCGCGCAGGACGTCGGCCACGACGTCCCACAGCGTGTCCATCGCGATCTCCTGCCGCTCGCGCGAGACCGCGACGCGGGGGTTCGGCGCCGAGACCGTGCGGATCTCCCGCCCGGCGTCGTCGAACGCCGCTGCTTTGGCAGACGTGAGGCCCACGTCGATGCCGATGACGCAGATCTTCATCGATCCTCGTTTCTCGCTCAGGCGGCCGTCGGCTGAGCGGGTGCCGGGCGCAGGGTTCGGGGTGCGAAGCGCCGAGCGGCTTCACGGTATCGCGCCAGCTCGGCATCCGCGCGCTCGGCGCTCCAGTCGCCGTGCGCGACGAGCACGTCTGCCGCGCGGGGCGCGCAGCCGAGGCCCACGTCGCTGTTCAGCGCGATCGCGGTGCGGCGGATCAGGACGTCCTCGAGCGTGTGGGCGCCTTCCTCGCGGACGGCGAACACGACCTCCGCCGCGATCGCGCCGCTGTCGTCGTCGATGACCTCTGCCAGCGACGGATCGGATGCCGCGAGCATCTCGATCGGGCGGCTGAGGGTTCCGTACAGGTCGGCGAGACGGCGGGCGCTGCGCTCGGGAAGGACGCTGCGGGCGACGCTGTCGGCGACGAAGCGTCCGTGATCGCCCGCGGGTGCGCCGGGGAACCGGGCCGTCCGGGTCGCGGAGCGGCGACGGCCGAGGCCGAGTGCCGTCTCGATGCGCCGCAGCGCCTGCTCGCCGAGGGCACGGTGGGTCGTGTACTTGCCGCCGATGACGGTGAGGAGCCCCGCGGCCTCGCCCGTGTGCACGACGATCTCGCTGTCGCGGCTGACCGAGGCCGGGTCGCTGAGATCGGCGACGTAGGGGAGGGGGCGCACCCCCGAGAACGACCAGAGCACGGCGTCGCGGCGCAGCCCCGCTGCCGGGATGAGGTCGTTGACGGCCCGGAGCAGGTAGTCGACCTCGTCGTCGTCGACGATGATCTCGTCGATCGACCCGTCGTAGGGCAGGTCGGTGGTGCCGATCATGTACTTGCCGTCCCACCACGGCAGCACGAACATGGGCCGGCCGTCGTCGGGCGACTCGAAGAAGATGCACGTGTCGGGCGCGCCGGGGAAGGCGTCGACGACGAGGTGGCTTCCCTTCGTCGGCCCGATCCGGCGGGGGTGGTCGCCCTGCAGATCGAGCACCGCGTCGACCCAGGGGCCGGCGCAGTTGACGACCACGGGGGCGCGCAGCGTCCGCTCGCGTCCGTCCTCGCGGTCGAGGTACCGGACGCCGGCGATGCGTCCGTTCTCGCGGATCAGGTCGGTGACGGGGGTGTGGGTGAGCACGGTCGCGCCGTGGTTGGCCGCGTCGATGGCGAGCTCGATGCCGAAGCGCTCGGTCACCGGCACGTGCGCGTCCTGGAAGACGCCGCCCCACTTCACGCCGCCCGCGGCCACCGAGGGCCACTCGCGGGCGAGTCGCCGCGAGAAGACGATGCGGTTGCGCGGCAGCTTCTTGCCCAGCGACAGGATGTCGTGCAGCAGCAGCCCGCACGACAGCAGCCATCCGGGCCGCGAGGCGCCCCGCGAGAAGGGGATGAGCATGGGGTACGGGCGCACGAGATGCGGCGCCGTGCGCAGCAGGATGTTGCGCTCGCGGATCGACTCGAGCACGAGCGGGATCTCCACGCGCTCGAGGTACTTCAGGCCGCCGTGGATGAGACGGGTCGAGATCGCCGACGTGCGGGCGGCGATGTCGTCACGGTCGATGACGACGACGTGGAGGCCGCGGCCGGCGGCCTCACGGGCGATGGCGAGGCCGTTGATCCCGGCGCCGATGACGACGACGTCGGCCGAGGTCGGCTCGGCATGGGTACGAAGCGAGGGCATGCTGCATCCTTCTGGTCTCGGGGCGCCCGTGGGCGCCCCGAGAGGGTTCAGTGGGAGAGGGTCTGGAAGAGATCGAAGGCGTCGTCGGCGCTGAGGCTGTCGTGCACGACGCCGCGGACGGCCGCGAGCATGGCGGCCGGGTGCTCCGACTGGAAGACGTTGCGTCCCATGTCGACGCCCGCCGCGCCCTCGGCCATGGCGCGCGATGCGACCCGCAGGGCCTCGCGCTCCTCGACCTTCTTGCCGCCGGCGATGACGATCGGGACGGGGCACGCGCTCGTGATCGTCTCGAAGCCCTCCTCGACGTAGTACGTCTTCACGAACGCGGCGCCGAGCTCGGCGCTGATCCGCGTCGCGAGCCGGAAGTAGCGGGCGTCGCGCACCATGTCGCGGCCGACCGCGGTGACGGCCAGGACCGGGATGCCGGTGGCCTGGCCCGCGTCGACGAGGGTCGTCATGTTGCGCACCGACTTCGTCTCGTTGTCGCCGCCGATGAAGACCTGCACCGCGAGCGCCGCGGCATCCAGTCGCACGGCGTCGTCGATCGAGACGGCGACCTCCTCGTCGGAGAGCTCCTTGAGCACGCTCGGTCCGCCCGAGGCGCGGAGCACGATGCCCTTCGCGGAGTGCGGCGGGATGGTCGTGCGCAGGGCGCCGCGCGTGCACATCAGGGCATCGGCCTGGGGGACCAGCGGGAGGATCGAGCGATCGAGCCGCTCGAGTCCCGACGTCGGCCCCTGGAAGTAGCCGTGATCGAACGCGAGCATCACGGTCTTGCCGTCGCGGGGGTCGAACACGCGTGACATCCGCGCGCGCATCCCCCAGTCCTGGCCTGCTTGGCCCTTGATGGGGTAGCCGGTGCCGGCCGCGGCGGGGCCGGAGTAGTCGGTTCCCTCACGCAGGTCGTCGAGGTCAGCCATGGATGTTCTCCTTGTTCTTCGGGGTGGGGTCGGTGTCGGCGCGTCGGGCCGAGGGGGCAGGGGTGGGGCGCTGCAGGTTCGCGCGGAGTCGGCGCAGGGAGCTGCGGCCGGTTCCGGTCGCGGCGGACGCGATCACGACCACGAGGACGACGAGCACGCCCTTGAGGACGTTCTGGGCGCCGACCGACCACCCCACGAGATTGAGCAGTCCCGACAGCAGCACGAAGAACAGGGCGCCGGTCCAGGCGCCGGCCGGCACGGGGCGGCCTCCCGAGATGAGGGTGCCGCCGATCACGACGACGGCGATCGAGTCGAGCATGTACGAGCTGCCGAGCACGGTGCTCGGGGAGATGAAGGCGGCGAGCAGGCCCCCGACGAGTCCGGCGAGGCACGCCGAGACGAGGTAGGCGGTGACGGTCACGCCCGCCACCGGCAGGCCCGCCCGCTCGGCCGCACGAACGCTCTGGCCCACCGCGATGACGGCCACACCGACACGGGTCCGCGTCAGGGCGAGCCAGACGATCACGGTCATGGCCGCGACGACGAGCGCGATGACGGGGATGCCGAACGCCTTGGCCGTGACGAAGGCTCGCAGGCCCGCGTCGGCGCCGCCGCGAGCGGCATCCGCCAGCAGAAGCGTCGCGGAGGTGACGATGAGGCTCGTCGCCAGGGTCGCGATGATCGGGGGCACCCGCAGGAGGAGGATCGCGGCGACGCTGACCGCGCCGGCGGCGAGCCCGGAGCCGGCGCCGGCGGCGAGCCCGATCACGGGCCCCGCTGTCGCGCCCACGCCGACCGAGACGTACGAGGCCATCGAGATGACGGTGCCGACCGAGACGTCGATGTTGCCCGGGCCGAGGGTGATGACGAGCATCTGCCCGAGGGCGACCAGCACGAGGAACGGCGCGAGCGAGAGGGCCTGGGCCATCGGGTCGAGGGGAGATACGGGCCGCACGGCGATGATGACCGCCCACACGGCGAGCACGCCGAGAAGCGACCAGCCCCAGGCGGGCCAGGCGGGTCCGCGGCGGAGCGCCGGGAGCGGGATGGAAGCGGAGGTCATCGCGCGATCCTCTCGGTGATCATGCGGCCCGCGAGCACGGCGATGACGATGACGCCTTGTGCGGCCGATTGCAGGGCGGACGGAAGGTTGATGAGGCTGAGCAGCACGGTGATGAGGCCGAGGGTGATCGCGCCGAGCGTCGTCCCGATCGGCAGCGCCCGGCCGCCCGAGAACGTGCCGCCGCCGAGGATCACCGCGGCGATCGTCATGAGGGTGTACTCGCCGGCGGCGTTGATGTCGCCCGACCAGGTCTGCGAGGCGAGCAGCAGGCCCGAGACGACGAGCAGCGCGGCTGCCGCGACGTACGCGGTCGCCCGGGTCGCGACGAGCGAGGCGCCCGTCTTCTCGAGCGTCGCGGCCTGCGAGCCGAGCGCGCGCATGCGTGCCCCCGCGAGCGAGCGTCGGGTGATCCACCAGCCCAGCGCCGTCGCCGCGGCGATGAAGATGAGGGGCGCCGGGAACCAGGTCGGCCGCCAGGTCGACAGGGCCGAGAGCCAGTCGGGGGTCTGGCCGCCGGGGGTCGGCCGGATCTGCAGGCCGATGCCCAGCCACACGAACGACATGCCCAGCGTCAGGATGATCGAGGGCACCCCGCGGCGCTGCACCACCCACGCGAGGAGGGCGTAGACGGCGAGGATGCCGGCGATCATGGCGATCGCGAGCGCGGGGCTCTCCCGCAGGAGCGTCGCGGCGATCACCGTGATGAGCCCGACGAGGTATCCGACGCTCAGGTCGATGTCACCGACGGCCATCATGATCATCTGGGCTTGGGCGGCGAGCACGAGCGGGACGGACGACATGAGCATCAGGGTGAGACCGGGCACGCTGAGGATTCCGGGCTGCAGAGCCGCGGTCAGTGCGAAGATCGCGATGAGCGCGACGAGGGCGAGGAGCGCGGGCGACCCGTTGACGGCCGAGGCGCGCAGGCGCTGCGGGGCGGTGGGCGGGGCGAGCACGTCGGTGGTCATCGGTCCTCCTGGACTGTCTCGGCGTCGACTCCGAAGGAGTCGGCGATGATGCGCTCGTCGGTGATGTCGTCGCCGGAGAGCTCGCTCACGACGCGTCCGGAGCGGAAGACGTAGACGCGGTCGCAGTGGGCCATCTCGCCGTTCTCGGTGGAGTACCAGACGATCGAGCGGCCGCGTGCCGCCTCGACGCGCATGAGGGCGTACAGCTCGTTCTTCGTCGTGACATCGACGCCCCGGAAGGGGTCGTCCAGCAGGACGAGAGGGGCGTCGGTCGCGAACGCCCGCGCGACGATGACCTTCTGCTGGTTCCCGCCCGACAGCGACGTGATCGGGGCCCGGGCACCGCCCTTGACGTTCAGGCGCTGCACCCATTCCTCGGCGAGCCGTCGTCGCCGCGCGGGCGGAACGATTCCCACCGTCGCGAGATGACGGGTGGCGGAGACGGTGAGGTTGTCGGCGACGTTCCAGAGCGAGAAGATGCCGCTGGTCTGCCGGTCACCGGGCACGTAGGCGCGGCCGCGCACGACGCGGACGCCGCGCGCGTTGCTCCAGAGGCGGTGCAGCAGCTCGTCCTGGCCGTGGCCGGCGAGCCCGGCGAGGCCGACGATCTCGCCGGGTGAGACCGAGAACGGCACGTCGCCGCCGTCGATGCGGGCGACGGTGCCCCGCGCGTCGATCTCCGGCGGAGCGCTCGCGGCGCTCACCCGGCGCACCGTCGCCGTGTCGGCGTGGACCTCGCCGCCCATGGCCGCCAGCAGCGCGTCCTCGTCGGTATCCCTCGCCGCGACGACCTCGACGACGCGGCCGTCCTTCATGACGGCGATGCGGTCGGCGTGGGCCAGCACCTCCTGCATCCGGTGCGAGATGAGGACCATTCCGACGCCCTCGTCGGCGAGGCTGCGGAGCGCCGCGTAGAGCTGGCGGGTCGCGTTGATACTGAGCGATTCGGTCGGCTCGTCGAGGATCAGCAGCGACAGCGACGGCGTGCACAGAGCGCGCACGATCTCGACCATCTGCCGCTGCGCCATCGTGAGGTCGCCGGCCCGCCGCAGTACCGAGACACCGTGTCCGGGGAAGATCTCGTCGAGCTTCCGTGACACGCGCCGCTCGGCGCGACGGTTCCAGCCTGCCCCGCGGGTGCCGGCGTCCGAGAGCGCGATGTTCTCGGCGACGGTGAGGTCGGGGCAGAGGGCGAGCTCCTGGTAGATCATCCGGACGCCGGGCTGCTCGGTGCCGGGCTTCGCGGTCGCGCCGCCCGTCCGCCAGCGGATACTGCCGGCGTCGGGCTGCTCGCGTCCGGCGAGCACCCGCATGAGGGTGCTCTTGCCGGCGCCGTTGTGGCCGACCAGGCCCAGGATCTCGCCGGCGGCGACCGAGATGTCTATCCCGGCCAGTGCCGTCGTGTTTCCGTATCGTTTGGCGACCGCCTCGGCCGTGACGAGCGCCACGTCCGAGGGGGTGGTCGCGGGGGTGTGCGACAGGGTTGTCATCGGGTCTCCTGGTTCGAGCTGGTCGGCCACGGTGTCACCGGGCGTCAGGGCAGCGCGGGCACGGCGACGTCGTCGCCGGCCAGCAGAGCCGCGATCGCGGCGTCGGTCGTCTCCTCGTCCCAGGCGTTCGCGGCGTACTCGTCGGTGCCGAGGGTCTCGACCCAGTAGTCGAGGTTCTCCTGCGTGACCTGCACGAGCGGCAGGACGACCTCGTCGGGCACCTCGTCGCCGCGCAGCTTCGCGATGGCGGCGTAGAGGGCGGCGACGATCTGTCCGGGATCGGTCAGCGCGGCGAACGAACCGTTGTCGATGCCGCTCTCCTTCCAGAACGACAGCGACTTGCCGTCGGTGTCGAACACGACGACCGGGATGTCTCGACCGGCCGACTGGAACGCCTGCACGACGCCCATGCCGCCGATGCATCCGGGAACGGCGGCGATCGGGGGCATCGAGCCGAGGATCGCGACGATCTCCTTCTGCGCCGTCGCGGCGTCGCAGAAGCCGTTCACCTCGGCCGCGACCTTCACGTCGGGGTAGTCGGCGAGGATCTCCTGCTGGCGGGCGTAGAACGCCTCGTCGGGCTGCGAGCCGATCACGCCGCGGTTGAGGATGATGTCGCCTGTGCCCCCGATCGCGTCGAGCGCGGGCTGGAGCGAGTCGGCGCCCCACTGCCCGTAGTCGTTGCGCACGACGATGCCGCAGCTGGTGTCCATGTCGGCGTCGACGATCACGACCGTGATGCCGGCGGCGCATGCCTCCTCGACGACGGGGACGAGCGCGGTCGACGAAGCCGGGATGACCATGAGCACGTCGGGGTTCTGCAGCATGAGGCTGCGGATCTGCGATGCCTGCTCGGTCGCGCTGTTCTCGCCCGGGGCGTTGACGACGCTGTAGTCGGAGACGACGCCGCTCTCCTTGAGCTTCGCGGCCTCCGTCTCGAACTTGTCGATGAGGGTCAGGCGCCAGCCGTTGACGAACCCGTTCGAGAGGGCCACCTTCAGGCCCTGGGGTTCTCCGCCGGCAGAGGTGGTGTCGGTCGGGCTGCCGGCGCAGCCGGCGAGGACGAGAGCGGAGATCGCTGTCGCGGCCGCTGCGGCGAGCAGACGGCGGGTGGTCGGGAACGTCATCGTTGTGCCTCCTGGTGTCGCATCGTTGCGAGGTGCCGATGTCACGAGGGCGTGCGGGCTGCAAACTCGTAACAACCAACCTGTCATGACAAGTTGGTGATGACTAAGATAGGGAGCGGGCCGCCGAGTGTCAACACGGCGCCGATACGCTCGCCGTGACGGCCCGATCGAGGAGGCTCCCATGACCGCAGCGACGACGCTCGACCGCTCGTCCGATCTCCCGTTGTGGCAGCAGCTGTCGCTCGCACTGCGGGGTGAGATCGAGTCGGGACGGTGGCGGCCCGATCAGGCGCTGCCGTCCGAGTCGGAGCTCATCGACCGCTTCGGGGTCTCCCGCACGGTCGTCCGGGAAGCCCTCGCCGACATGGTGCGCGCCGGGCTGATCTACAAGGTCCGCGCACGCGGATCGTTCGTCGCGCCGGCGCGGCCCGACCTGCGATTCGTCGGGTCGATGGCGGGGTCGTCGGACGATCTCGCCGGAACGGGTCGAGTGGTGACGACCCGCGTGCTCGACTTCGCCGTCGGCACGGCGGACGCGGCGGACGCCGAGGCTCTGCGCATCCCTGTCGGGGCACCCGTGGTTCGGCTGCGTCGCCTGCGGCGGGTCGACGAGACGCCCTGGCTGCTCGTCGACACGGTGCTGCCCCACGACCGGTTTCCCACGCTCGCGCGCGCCAACCTCGAGAACCGGTCGCTCTACGAGCATCTCCGGCGCAACTTCGGGGTGCAGCCGAGCGGCGCCGATCGCTGGCTCAGCGCGGTCGTCCCCGACCCGGCGGACGCCGCGCTCCTCGAGCTCGCCCCGGGGCAGCCGGTGCTGTCGATCGAGTCGATCGCGTGGGACGCCGAGGGGCAGCCGTTCGAGCGGTACCTGGCCCTTCACCGCAGTGACGAATCGCGCTTCTACGTGGGAATCCGCTGATCTCCCGCTCCGGCGGTCAAGAGAACGATTATCAGTAACGTACAATCGACGGCATGACCCGTCGACTCCTCCCTGCCGCCGCGCTCGTGGCAGCGGCATCCCTCGCCCTCGCCGGCTGTGCCGGCACCTCGTCGCCGGCCGCGAGCGGTTCGGACGACGGCAAGATCAGCGTCGTCGCCTCGACGAACGTATACGGCTCGCTGGCCGCCGAGGTCGGCGGCGACGCGGTCGAGGTGACCTCGATCGTGACCTCGCTCGCGCAGGATCCGCACTCGTACGAGGCCTCGGCGCGCGATCAGCTGACGGTGTCGCAGGCCGACCTCGTCATCGAGAACGGCGGCGGCTACGACTCGTTCCTCGACGCACTGGTCGAGGCGAGCGGCAGCACGGCCCCCGTGCTCACGGCGGTCGAGTTCTCGCACGACTTCCCGGGCGCCGAGGGCCACGACGACCACGCCTCGGATGACGGCGACGATCACGCCTCGGATGACAGCGACGGTCACGACCACGATCACGAGGGTCATGACCACATCGAGGGCTTCAACGAGCACGTCTGGTACGACCCGCACACGATCGCGCACCTCGTCGAAGACATCGCGCACGAGCTCGGCGAGCTGGATGCGGCCCAGGCCGAGACCTTCGAGGCGAACGCCCAGGCGCTCATCGAGCGGATCAACGGCCTCGAGACGTCGCTCGAGACGATCTCCGCGGCGCACCAGGGCGAGAAGATCTTCGTGACCGAGCCGGTTCCGCTGTACCTCGCAGCGGCCGCCGGCCTCGAGAACGCAACTCCGGCAGCGTTCAGCGAGGCCGTCGAGGAGGGGCAGGACGTGCCTCCCGCGACGCTCCTCGAGGCGCAGCAGATCCTGCGCTCGGGCGACGTCCGGATCGTGATCGTCAACGCCCAGACGGGCGGCGCCGAGACGACGGAGATCACGAAGCTCGCCGACGAGCTGAACATCCCCGTGCTGGAGTTCACCGAGCTGATGCCCGACGGTGTCGACTACGTCGGCTGGATGCAGCAGAACATCGACGAGATCTCGGGCGCGCTCGCGGGCTGACCCGCCTTCGAGATTCCGCTCAGTCCGCCGTCGGGGCCTCGCCCTGGCGGCGGACGAGTGCGTTCAGGAGGGCCTGCTGCTCGTCTGCGGATGTGCGGGCCGCCGAGACGTTCTCGTTCTCGACGGCGGCGACGATCTCGGCGCGCTGGATGCGGGTCGACCGCGGTGCGTCGATGCCGAGCCGGATGCTGTCGCCCTTGACCTCGAGCACCGTGAGCTCGATGTCGTCGCCGATGAGCACCTTCTCACCGACCCGTCTCGTCAACACCAGCACTCGATCACCCTACTTTCCGGACGCCGTCCGCGCGCCTCGCGCTCGACGCGAGTCTCATGCGGTCGCGATGGCGTGCGCGTCGCCGATGCTGTCCCGGACCACGCCTACCGTGTCGATCGCGAGGCCCCCGGCCGTCGCCTCCGTGTACGACAGCACCGGCAGCCCGTCGGTCTGCGACGAGATGAGGCGCCGCACGGCCGAGCGCAGCGACGGGGCGCACACGAGCACCGGCTCGGGTCCGGGGCCCGCCGCCTCCAGCGCCGCGCGCGTCGACGCGACGACCGCCTCGAGCCGGTGCGGGTCGAGCGCGATGTGCGGGCCGTCCTCGCTCGGCCGCATCGCTTCGAGCATCGACTGCTCGAGCAGCGGGTCGATCATCACGATGCGCAGCCGCCCCTGCTCGGCGAAGCGCGTCGCCACGGCGGGCCCGAGCGCAAGACGTGCGGCCTCGATCAGGGCGTCGGGTTCGGTCGTCGTCTTGGCGCGCAGCGCGAGCGCCTCGTAGATCCGGGTCAGGTCGTTGATCGGGATGCGTTCGGCGAGCAGACCCTGCAGCACGCGCTGCACCTCGGCCAGCGATAGCAGCGCCGGTGTGAGCTCCTCGACCGCTGCGGGGCTCGACTGCCGCAGCGTCTCGGTGAGCTGGCGGACGTCCTCGCGGCTGAGAAGCCGCGCGGCGTGAGCCTGGATGACCGAGGAGAGGTGCGTGATGATGACGCTCGCGCGGTCGACGACCGTCGCTCCCGCAAGTTCCGCGCTGTGCCGCATCTCGAGCGGAACCCACTTGCCGTCGATGCCGAACACGGGGTCGGGCGACGCCCGCCCGGGCAGGGTCTCCAGCCCCGAGCCCAGGGCGAGGAGCGAGGCCCGGGGTGCGACGCCCCGGCCCGCCTCGATGCCGGCGACCCGGATGACGTAGGTCGAGGGCGGCAGCTCGATGCTGTCGCGCGTGCGGACGGGCGGAACGATGAGCCCGAGCTCGAGAGCGGTCTTGCGTCGCAGCGCCCGCACGCGTCCGAGCAGGTCGTCGGGGCCGCCGGTGACGAGGTCGACGATGTCGGGAGCGAGCAGGATCTCGAGCGCATGCACCCGCATCCGCTCGGCCAGTTCCTCGGGGGTGTCGACGGCGCCGCGCGGATCGACGGCCGGGGCGTCCTCGGCAGCCTGCGTCTGCTCGCGTCGGCCGACCCGCTGCGCGATGAGGAGCAGGGTGGCGCCGATGACGAGGAACGGCAGCATCGGCATGCCGGGGATGAACGACATCACGATCGCCGCGCCACCCGCGATCGACAGGGCGTTGCGCGACTGCGTCAGCTGCGCCGCGGCGGCCGATCCCATGTCGGATTCCGCTCCCGAGCGCGTGACGATCATGCCCGTCGCGACCGCCATGAGCAGCGCGGGGATCTGCGTGACGAGGCCGTCGCCGATCGTGAGGAGGGCGTAGGTGTTGAGGGCCTCGCCCGCCTCCATGCCCTTCGAGAGCATGCCGATCGCGACGCCGCCGACGAGGTTGATGATGATGATCACGAGGCCGGCGATCGCGTCGCCCTTGACGAACTTCGAGGCGCCGTCCATCGCGCCGTAGAAGTCCGCCTCGGCGGCGATCTCGGCGCGCCTGCGCCGCGCTTCGGCATCGCTGATGAGGCCGGCGTTGAGGTCGGCGTCGATCGCCATCTGCTTGCCGGGCATGGCATCGAGGGTGAAGCGGGCGCCGACCTCGGCGACGCGCTCGGCGCCCTTCGTCACGACGACGAACTGGATGACGATGAGGATCAGGAAGACCACGATGCCGATGACGAGCGATCCGCCCACGGCGATCGCGGCGAACGCGTCGATGACCTGTCCCGCGTGCGCCTCGCCCAGCACGAGCTTCGTCGAGGCGACGTTCAGGCCGAGCCGGAACAGCGTCGCCACCAGCAGCAGCGAGGGGAAGACCGCGAAATCGAGCGGCCGCCTCACGAACATCGCCGTCAGCAGGATGAGCAGAGCGAACAGGATGTTGGTGATGATGAGGACGTCGAGGATCGGCGGCGGCACCGGCACGATCAGCAGCATGATGATGCCGACGACCCCCATCGGCACCAGCGACCTTCTCAGGATGTTCATCGGGGTGCCTTCCTCTCGGGAACGGTGTGGACGCCGCGTGCCGCGCCGCGGCGCTTGAGCCCGTCGACGAAGACGAGCACGCGGGCGACGGCGGTGTAGAGATCGCCGGGGATCTCCTGGCCGAGCTGGCAGGCGCCGTGCAGGGCACGGGCGAGCGGGATGTCGCGCACGAGCGGGACGCCGGCCTCGTGCGCCCGGTCGCGGATGCGTTCGGCGATGAGGCCCTGCCCCTTCGCGACGACCCGCGGCGCCGACTTGCCGGGCTCGTAGCGGAGCGCGACGGCGATGTGCGTGGGGTTCACGAGCACGACATCCGCATCTCCGACGGCGGCGATCATGCGGTTTCGGCTCATCGCCATCTGCCGGGCGCGGCGCTGGCTGCGGATGAGCGGGTCGCCCTCGGAGTTCTTGTGCTCGTCGCGCGCTTCCTTCTTCGTGACGCGGGTGTGCTTGCGGTTGCGGCGCATGACGACGAGGACGTCGACCGCGGCCAGCAGGACGCCGACGGCGACGGCGGTGATGAGCAGCGCGGTCACGACGTTCGAGGCGATCTCGAGCAGCCGGGTGATCGGGTGGGCGCCGCTCATCGTGAGAACGGGCATGAGCCCGGCGACGACGAACCACAGGGCGAGGCCGATCGCGGCGGTCTTGAGCAGCGCCTTCGCGCCTTCCCAGAGCGCCTGCAGGCCGAACAGCCGCTTGACGCCGTTCAGCACGTTGAACTGCTCGAACCGCGCCGGAACGCCGCGCAGATGGACGCCGCCCTGGGCGACCGACCCGACGATCGCGACGATCGCGACGGCGAGCAGTGCCGTGCCCAGGATGGCCGGGATGCCGCCGAGCGCCGACGACAGGACGGCGACGGCGTGCTCGGGGTCGGGGTTGCGGATGACGGCGGCGATCTCGACGAACTGCGCCGCCCCGGCATCCGCACCCGCCCCGATCATGGCGGGGAGGACCAGTGCGACGGTGCCGATCGCGAGCCAGGCGGACAGGTCCTGGCTGCGCGAGAGCTTGCCCTTGCGGTGGGCCTCGCGCAGCTGCCGGCGGCTGGCCTGCTCGGTGCGTTCCCCGCTGTCGCTGCTCATGACGCGCCGCCGTTCATCGGGTTCCGCCGATCAGCAGGCCCGTCGCCTGGTCGGTGAGGGCCCCGACGACGGCGGGCAGGGCGAGGATGACGCTGCCGGCGAGGAGGAACGTCAGGATGATCTTCAGCGGGAAGCCGAGCGCGAACGCGTTGAGGGCGGGGGCGACGCGGCTGACGAGCCCGAGCGCGATGTCGGCGAGGAAGAGGACGAGCAGCAGGGGACCGGCGATCTGCAGCGCGGCGACGAGCAGCTGCGACGCGGTGTCGACCAGCAGCTCGACCGGGCGGGCGAGGTCGAGCACCCCATCGACGGGGATCGCCGTGAAGCTCCGGGCGAGCCCCGCGAGGATGAGCTGGTAGCCGTTGCTCGCGAAGAGCAGGGCGAGGGCGATCATCTGGAACAGGCGCGTGAACTGGGCGCCGTTGACGTTCATCTGCGGATCGAAGGCCTGCGCGAGCTGGAAGCCGCCGAAGACGTCGATCAGGCCGCCGGCCGACTGCACGACCGCGAAGCACGTCATCACGAGGAACCCGAGCAGCGCCCCCGTGACGACCTGAGCGGTCAGGGCGAGGAAGAACGCGCCGGTGTCGAGGCTCTGGTAGCCCGGCGCCACCGTGCCGCTGAGGGCGAGGGCGACGCCGATCGCGACCATCGCCTTGATGCGGGCGGGGAAGGCGCCGTACGAGAACGGCGGGGCCGTGAAGACGAAGGCGGTCGTGCGGACCGCGGCCAGTCCCGTGGCCTCGATCCAGGCGAAGTCGAGCAGCAGCTGCATCTCAACCGCCCGAGAGCAGGTGCGGGATGCGGTCGAACATGGTGTGGGTGAAGGCGATCGCCTCCGCGATCATCCAGTGCCCGCACACGACGAGGGCGATCGCGACGGCGACGGCCTTCGGCACGAACGAGAGCGTGACCTCCTGGATCTGCGTGATCGATTGCAGGAGCGAGATGGCGAAGCCGACCACGAGTGCCGTGATCAGCAGCGGGGCGGCCAGCTTCGCGGCGAGCACGACGCCCTCCATGCCGATGTCGAGGACCGCTTCAGGGTTCACGCGTGCCCCCGGTCATCCGCCCGCTCCGTAGCTCTCCATGAGGGTGCGGAGGATGAGCCCCCACCCGTCGACGAGCACGAACAGCAGGATCTTGAAGGGCAGCGAGATCATCACCGGCGGGAGCATCATCATGCCCATCGACATCAGCGCCGCCGCGACGACGAGGTCGATCACGAGGAACGGCACGAAGATGACGAAGCCGATGATGAAGGCCGCGCGCAGTTCGGAGATCATGAACGCGGGAATGAGGGTGATCATGGGGACGCTCGCCGGATCCTGGGGATTCTCGGCCCCCGCGAACCGGGTCATCAGCGCGAGGTCCTCTTCGCGCGTGAACGACAGCATCCAGGTGCGCAACGGGTCGGCACCGACGCCGACCGCGTCGGTGAACGTCAGGGAGCCGTCGACGTAGGGCTGAACGGCGACCGTGTTGATCTCGGTCAGCACCGGCCACATCACGAACAGGGTCAGGAACAGGGCGAGGCCCGCGAGCACCTGGTTGGGCGGGATCGTGGGCAGGGAGAGCGCGTTCCGGGTCATCGCCAGCACGACGAAGATCTTCGTGAACGACGACATCATCAGCAGCAGCGCCGGGGCGACCGACAGCAGAGTGATGCCGATGAGCGTCAGCACCGACGACGAGGGCGTGCCGTCGATGCCGTTGATGTCGACCGAGATGCCGCCGTTCGGCGGGGGTGTCGAGGCGGCGACGAGCACGAGCGCGCCGAGCGCGCCGCCGGAGATCACGCGCCCAGGGCCCGGCGCAGCACCTGTGCGGCATCGCGCGCGGTCATGGTCGCCGGGCGGGTGGTGCGGGCGGTGCGTGCAGTGCGTTCGGCGCGGGCCTGCGCGCGGAGCAGGGGCACGGGCGGTGCGAGAGGCTCGTCGCCCGCGACATCCCGGAGAGCCGGGCGGCCCGCGCCGTCGCCGTGTGCAGCATCCGCCGTCGCGGGGTGCCCCGTCGTGGTGTCGGGCGTCGGGTCGATCCGGTCGAGCATCGACACCCCGCCCTCGGTGATGCCGAGCACGTAACGGGCCCCGTCGATCTCGACCACGGCGACCTGGGCCTTCGGCCCGATGCCGCGCTTGGCGACGACGGTGATGTCGGCGACGGCATCCGAGCGCGCCGGTCTGGGGCCGCGCGCACGGCTCGTGCGCGACCCCGCGGCGCTGCCGCGCGAGAAGCGACGCTGCAGCACCCACACGATCGCCAGCACGACGCCGAGGGAGACGACGACGCGCAGCGCGAGCAGCAGATCGTCGATGTCAGGCCTCCGCGTTCTCGATGATGCGCGTGATGCGAACCGCGTAGTCCTGGTCGACGACGACGATCTCGCCGTGGGCGATGAGCCGTCCGTTGAGCTTCACGTCGGCGGGGGCGCCGGCTGAGCGGTCGAGCTCGATGATGCGGCCCGGCTCGAGGTCGAGCACGTCGCGGACGGTCATGCGCGTGCGGCCGACCTCGACGGTCAGCTCCATCTCGACGCCCGCGATGCGCTGCAGGCGGCGCGGCGAGGCGGCGGCGGGATGCGACACGCGGACCGCGAGACGCCCGATGACCCGGGCATCCTCGTCGACGAGGTCGAACACCTGCGCGGCGGGGTGGGCGAACAGCGACGAGGCGTCGCCGATGCTCGCCTCGCCGAGCACGCTCGGCCCGAACGCCGTCGCCGCGGCGTCGAGCGCGTCTCGGAGTCGTTCGGACAGCGGCAGGCCGGCGTCCGCGCCGACGAGAGCCGACTCGTCGAGCACCACGACCGCGAGGGCCGCGCTCGTGTCGCCGACCGACGAGACGATGACCGCGTCGCCGGTCTCGCCCGCGCTCGTCCCGGGGCGGGCGGTGATGCGCGACGCGGTCGGCAGGCGGTCGGCGAACGCCGCCGCGGCTGCGGCCTCGTGGGTGGTGGTGCTGGTCATGGCGACTCCTCTGACAGCGCGGGGGAGAGATCGGATGCCGTCACGACGCACGCGAGGCGTGCGCCGTGCGACCCCACGGCGGCGGATGCGACGACGTGCTCGTCGACGGCGAGATCGAGGGGACGGTCGGCGGCGTGCGCGAGCGAGATGACGTCGCCGACGGCGAGGTCGAGCACTTCGGCGGGGCGGACGGCGCGCGGTGCGAGTCGCAGCGTCACCTCGACGGGCGTCTGCTCGATGTGCCGGCGGACGAGACCCGGGTCGTTCGTGGCGCGCGGCGCCGAGGCGCTGTCGGACAGGCGCTCGAGCAGCGTCGCGGCGGGGAGGGCGATCGTCGCCGTCTCGGTGCGGTCGGCCAGGCGCATCGAGAACCGGGCCACGACGACGAGGTCCTGGCCGCCGACGACCTGGGCGAAGGCCGCGTTGTACTGCACCGCGCCGACGCTCAGCTCGCGAGGCAGGAGGGATCCGAGGGCGGTGCGGAGGTGGCCGAGGGTCTCGTCCATGAGCGACCGGATGAGCGCCTGCTCGATCGCCGTGAGGGCGCGGGCCTCGGGCCGCTGCGAGCCGTCCCCGCCGAGCATCTTCACGATCCACGACAGCGCCGACGGCAGCGGGAACTCGATGACCGCGCGATCGTCCGAGCTCGCGTCGGAGCACAGCACGAGCGTCGTCGTCGGCGGGACCGTGGCGACGTACTCGTCGTAGGTCTCGAGGCTCACGCGTTCGAGGGCGATGTGCGCTCGCACCCGCGCCTTCGCGGCGAGGAGCATCGCCCACTGGCGCGCGAAGGCGTCGAAGGCCCCCGCCAGGGCGCGCGTGTGCTCGCGGGACAGCGCCGCGGGTCGCCCGAAGTCGTAGCGTTCCGGGGCCGCGGTTGCGGCATCCTCGGTTCGCACGCTCGGGGCGGTCGGCACGGTCTGCACGGCGGGGACTATCGGTCGCGTCGCGCGTCTGGTTAGCCCCGCGCTTCGCGGGGTGGGGTGGGGTGGGGGTGGGTTTGGGTTGGGGGTGGACGCGGGCTCTGGGTTGGGTTGGCAGCTTGTACCCAGTCGGGGCTGGGGATGGGGCGGGGTCTGCCAAGTGAGACCCCGAGGCACCGCGGGTTGGCTCGGTTTGGCAGTCTGCGCCCAGTCGGGGCTGAGGATGGGGCGGGGATCTGCCAAGTGAGACCCCGAGGCACCGCGGGTTGGCGCGGGTTGGCTCGGGTTGGCAGTCTGCGCCCAGTCGGGGCTGGGGATGGGGCGAGGTCTGCCAAGTGAGCCCCCGAGGCACCGCGGGTTGGCGCGGGTTGGCAGCTTGTGCCCAGTCGGGGCTGGGGATGGGGCGAGGTCTGCCAAGTGAGCCCCCGAGGCACCGCGGGTTGGCGCGGGTTGGCAGCTTGTGCCCAGTCGGGGCTGGGGATGGGGCGAAATCTGCCAGGTGAGGCCTGGGGTGGACGCGGGCTCTGGGTTGGGTTGGCAGCTTGTACCCAGTCGGGGCTGGGGATGGGGCGGGGTCTGCCAAGTGAGACCCCGAGGCACCGCGGGTTGGGTCGGGTTGGCAGTCTGCGCCCACTCAGCCCGAGCGAGGGGACGCGTTCTGCCAGGTGAAGGTCGTGCCGGGGAGTCAGCCGTCGGCGGCGGCGAGCGCGGGGAGCTCGCCTCGCACCTGGGCGTCGGCGTCCGAGAGCACGACGATGTCGACGCGGCGGTTCTGCGCGAGGGCCTCGGCGCTCGATCCCTCGGCGAGCGGTCGCGACGAGCCGAACCCCACGGAGCTGATGCGCTCGCGCGCGACCCCGCGTGCATCGACGAGGTAGCCGAGCACGCCGTTGGCCCGCGCGGTGGAGAGCTCCCAGTTGTCGGCGAAGGGCGCGATGGCGGGGCGGGCGTCGGCGTGGCCCTCGACCGAGATGAGGTGCGCGTCGGCGGCGAGCACGGCTCCCGCGGCGTCGAGCACGGCCCGGGCGCGGTCGCTCAGGTCGGTGCTGTTGGTGTCGAAGAACGTCTCGGCGCTGACGAGACCGATCGTGAGGCCCCGGTCGTCGATCGTGAAGGTCGCGGCGTCGCCCAGGCCCTGCTCGGCGAGAGCGCCCTCGAGGCGTGAGCGCAGGTCGTCGAGCGAGCTGTACTCCTGCTCGGCCGGAGTCGGAGCGGTCGGCGTCTCGACGAACCCCTCGCCCTCCTCCTCGACCAGCTCGGGTGGTACGACGACGCCCTCCGAGACGTCGCGGGTGTCGGAGATCTCCGAACCGAACCCGGTCGCGAGCGAGGCGCGCAGCTGCTCGAACTTCTCCTGGTCGACGTTGGACATCGCGAACATGACGATGAACATGCACATCATCACCGTGATCATGTCGAGGTACGACGCCATCCAGCGCTCGTCGGGGCCCTCGTGCGAGGACTCCATGACGCGGCGGCGACGCGGCGCGCTCATACCCCGGCGTCCGCTGGCTCGTCGGCCGCCGCCTTCGCCCGACCGCGCCCGGGCTTGGTCTCGGGTGCGAGAGCCCGCAGTCGCTCGGCGACGAGCATCGGCGGGTTGCCCGCCTGGACGGCGAGCATCCCCTCGGTCACGAGCGTCATGCGGTCGACCTCGATCTCGGCGAGGCGCTGCAGCCGCGTGCCGATCGGCAGCCAGATGAAGTTCGCCGACAGCAGGCCCCACAGGGTCGCGACGAACGCGGCGGCGATGAGGGGCCCGAGCTGGTCGGGCTTGTCGAGGTACTCGAGCACGTGGGTGAGCGAGACGACCGTGCCGACGATGCCGACCGTCGGGGCGTACCCGCCGAGGGCGGAGTAGAAGCGCGAGGCCGTGCGGCGCTCCGCGGCGACGGTGGCGACGCGGTCCTCGAGCACGACCCGCAGGTCTTCGGCATCCGTTCCGTCGGCGATGCTCTGCAGGGCGTGGCGCAGCAGCGGATCCTTCTCGTCGGCCACGGCGCTCTCGAGGGCGAGCAGACCCTCGGCGCGTGCCTTCTCGGCGTAGCCCACGACGGTGTCGATGAGCGCCTCGGTCGATCCCTTGATGCCGACGAAGGCCCGCGGCAGGGCGCGCACCGCCCCCGCGGCATCGCGCAGCGTGCCGCCGGCGATGCCGATCGCGATCGTCGCGCCGAAGACCAGCACCATGGGCGCAGGCAGCAGCAGGGCGTTGAGGCTGGCACCCTCGAGCTGGATCATCGCCCACAGGCCGCCGAACGCCAGCAGGATGCCGATGAGGAGTGACGGGTCCATCAGCGCTCGCCCTCCGGTGCGATGGCCGGTGCGGTGGCCGATGCGGGCGCGGTGGCGGATGCCGCGGCATGGCCGAGGGCCGTCGCGAGCACGCGGGCGCGGAACTCGACGATGCTCTGGATGACGGCATCCATCGTCTCGGCAACCACGAACGTCGCCCCATCGACCAGCGTGAGCGTCGTGTCGGGGCTCGCCTGGATGCGTTCGACGAGGTCGGGGTTCACGGCGAACCGGTGACGGTTCAGTCGTGTCAGAACGATCATGTCGCCCTTCTCGTCGGTCGGCGCGCGGGGGAACGAGCTGTCGCGGGTACGACGGCTCCGAGGGGACTGTCGGCAGGACGCGGCGGTCGGTTAGCGTTGCGCCCGTGTCAGCGTCGTCGCCGCAGCCCCCGTTCTTCCGCCCCGTCGAGCCGCGGGAGATCCCCGACGACGACCACCCGCCCCTCGACATGCCGGCATGGATGGGGCCGCCCTGGCACGTCGCCCCCGTGATCGTGGCGCTCGACCGAGAGGTGGGCCGCTCGCCCGACACGGTCGTGTCGCTGGAACTCGTGCGGGTGTACCGCGAGGGTGTCGTGCTGCGGCTGGCAGTGCGCGTGGCCGAGACCGGCCGGCTCGCGCGGCAACGGATCTGGGGGTACCTCGATCGTGCGCACGGCCGGGGGCAGCTCGATGACCGGTTCGATCCGACGGGCCTGCGCTGGGGCGTCCGCTTCGCCGACGGGCGGACGATCACGACGCAGGACGATTCGCCGTGGGCGCGCGGCGACGTGACCGACGCGCAGGTCGAGGGGCCGGTGCTCGAGGGGCTCGGTCGGCCGCAGGGTCACGCCGACAGCTGGGCGCGCGAGTTCTGGGTCTGGCCGACACCCCCGGTGCCGACGTTCGAGGTCGGCGTCGAGTGGCCGGCCCGCGGCATCCCCGAGACGGTGACGGCGCTCGACGCCGCTGCGCTTCGTAACGCAGCTGCGCGAGCGCACCCGCTGTGGCCCTGACCGGCCGCGCGCGCAGCTCCTCAGAAACCGGCGCGCTCGGTGCCGCGCGGGCCGCGAGGCCGTACCCGCAGGAAATCTGAGGAGTTGCGGGCCGCGCCCGCGCTCAGCGCTTGAGGTTGGTCAGCTCCTGCAGCACCTCGTCGCTCGTGGTGATGATGCGGGCGTTCGCCTGGAATCCGCGCTGCGCGACGATGAGGTTCGTGAACTCCTGCGAGAGGTCGACGTTCGACATCTCCAGCGCCCCGCTGACGAGCCCGCCGCGGTCGTCGGTGCCCGCCGTGCCGACGTCGGCCGCGCCCGAGTTGGCGCCGGCGCGGTACTGCGACGACCCGGCCTTCTCGAGCCCCTCGGGATTGTCGAAGGATGCGAGGGCGATCTGAGCGAGCACCGATGTCGCTCCGTTGCTGAAGGCGCCGACGAGGCTGCCGTCGGCCGACAGCGTGTACGACACGAGGCTTCCGGGCGCGCGCCCGTCCTGACCGCCGAGCTTGACGGTGCTGAGGTCGGCGTAGCCGGTGATGGCCGAGAGGTCGACCGCGACCCCACCCGAGGTGATCGTCGCGGGCGTCGTCGTCAGGCGTCCGTCGGTGAAGGCGAGCTGCGTCGTCGCGGTGCCGTCGGTGACGTCCCAGCCGCCCGCGGTCCGGGTGAAGGTGAGTGCGAGCTGGCGGGACTCGCCCTGAGCGTCGTAGACGGTGACGTCGCGGACGAGCTTCTCACCGACCGCGGAGCCCGAGGGCAGGTTGCCCGTCACCGCGGCGGTCGTCGTCGCGCGCCCGGGCGAGGTGGCGCCCACCGGAAGCGCGATGTTGCCGACCGGCCCGCCCGTCGGCACGACACCGTCGACGGCGCTCCAGCCCTGCACGAGCGCGCCGTCCTTCGTGGTCAGTCGACCCGCGGAGTCGAAGCCGAACGAGCCGTTGCGCGTGTACAGCGTCTCGGCGCCGTTGCGGACGACGAAGAAGCCGTCGCCCGCGATCATGAGGTCGGTGGGCACGCCGGTGGCCTGCTGCGATCCCTGCGTGAAGTTCGTGCGGACCGCCGCGACCTGGGTGCCGAGGCCGACCTGAGCGGCGTTCGTGCCGCCGGCTCCGGCCTGCGCGGCACGGGAGTTCTGGACGATCTGCGACAGCGTGTCCTGGAACTGCACCGAGCCCGCCTTGAACCCGACGGTGTTGACGTTGGCGATGTTGTTGCCCGTGACATCGAGCATGGTCTGGTGCGAGCGGAGGCCGGAGATGCCGGCGTAGAGCGAGCGGAGCATGGAGTGTCCTTCGGTGTGGGGCTGGCGTGGTGGTGGGGGTTGCCGGAGTGGCCGTGGTTCAGGATGCGGATGCCGCGGGCGGCGCGGCATCCGACACCGCGATGCCCGAGACGACGTCGAGCGGAACCGCCGTGCCGCCGATCGTCACGAGCGGCACGCCCTTCTCGAACGACACCTGCGTCACGCGACCGCTGCGAGTCGTGCCGTCGGCGTCGACGTACGAGGCCTGCTGGCCGACGAGCGCGGCGGCGGTCTGGCGCATCGTGAGGGCGAAGTGCTCCGACGAGGTCGTGGTGAGCGCGACGAGCTGTTCCATCATGGCGAGCTGCGTCGTCTGCGCCATCATCTCGTTGGTATCGAGCGGAGAGCTCGGGTCCTGGTTCTTCATCTGCGCGACGAGCAGCTGCAGGAAGACCTCGGAATCGAGGGTCTGCTTCGGCGCGGGAGGGGCGGATGCCGCGGGCGTGGCACCCACGACACCGACGGGCGGAACGCTGGTCATGGTGATTCTCCGATTCAGGCGTAGAGGTCGATGCGACCGGCCTCGAGGGGCGCGGGGCGGGCTGGGTCGTGCGGGAGTTCGGCGGGAACAGCGGGCGCATGACCGGGACGCCCGCCGCGACCCGGGTCGTCGGGGGTCTGCTGCGGCGTTCGGTCGGACGCGCCCCCGTCCGAGGTCTGGCCGGCCGTCCCGCCTGCTCCTCCGGCGTGCTGGGCCGGAGGCGGAAGCGTCGACGCCCGTGACGGATCGTCACCCGGGGTCAGGCTCACGGACGAGAACGGCGCGAGCACGGCGAGCTCGCGGCGCAGATCTCCGAGGACCGCCCGGATCGCGTCGTGTGCCGCCGCCGTGCCGGAGGTCAGCTCGACGGTGACGGACGACCCGGAGATGTGCGCCGTGACGGTGATCGGCCCGAGGCTTTCGGGCGATACCCGCAGCACCATCGTGTGCCGGCCCGGCTCGGCCGCCACGAGGGAGAGGACGGGGCTGCGCAGCTGGGGCGCGAGGGGCGGCGTGGCCGGCGCGCTGCTCGGCGCGGGCGACGCCGATGCGATCGTTGCCGGGGGCGGCAGGGGAGCAGCCGGTGCGGACGCGGGGTGCGGCAGCAGTGCGGATGCTGGTGCGGATGCAGGTGCGGATGCTGCGCCGCCCTGGCTCGTCGCAGCCGTCGACGACGGCGTGACCAGCGCTTCGGCTCGCGGGCCGTGCGGCTTCTCGAACGTGTCGGCAGCCTCCCGCGCGGCCGTGAACCCCGCGGTGCTCCCGAACCCCGCGGTGCTCCAGGGCCCCCCTGTGCCCGTGGCGTCCGGACGCCCGGCTGTAGCCGTTGTCGCCTCCCCGGCCGGTATCGGCCGCGCCATCACCGTCGCCGCCGGCCCGGTCACCGTCGCCGCTGTCACTGTCGTCGCCGAAGCTTCGGTCGCTGGCGTCACGGTCGCCTCGGGCACGGTCGCTGGCGTCACGGTCGCTTCGGGCGCGGTCGCTTCCGCCGCGGTCGCTTCGGGCACGGTCGCTTCCGTCGCGGTCGCCGTCACGGGACCGGTGACCGAGAGTCCGGCAGCGCCCGCCGCGGCCCCGCCCGGGTCGACCCCGTCGCCCGAGTCGACCCCATGAACCGAGACCCCGCCGCCCGAGACCCCGCCGCCCGAGACCCCGCCGCCCGAGACCCCGCCGCCCGACACCCCGAGCCCGGCGAGGCTCCCCGCGCCGGCGCTCACAGTGGCGGGCAGTGCGGTCGCGTCATCCGTGACGGCAATACTCCCGTCAGCCGGATTTCCCGCCGCCTCCCCGTCGGGCATACCCGGGCCCTGAGCCGCGGCTTGCCCTGCGCCCGAGTCCGTGCCGGACGCCCCGCGGCCCGCGGAGGCATCCCCACCGGCCACCGGCACACCGTCCACCGGCTCCGCGGCCGCGGCCTGCCCGGCGAGGACGAGGGCGAAGGCGTCCGACGCCGTCGCACCTTCGCCGCCGTCGTCGCCGCCGTTCGGCCCGCCGCCGCCGCGAGGACGCGCGAGCGCGGTCGTCGTTCCGAGTGCGAGGCCCCACATGCTCATGACGCCTCCTCGGGCCGGGGAGAGGTGTCCGACGTGCCCGGCATCCCGTTCGCCGAGCGCAGCGCGATCTCGTCGAGGACGGCCTGCTCGGCGGCGTCCCGTCGCTCCCGCTCGCGCTCGTGGAACGCGTCGGCCAGCCGCTCGATGCCTCGTTCGGCCCGGCGGGCGTCGTCGAGGCGCAGACGAGCTGAGTCGACGTCCGCGCGCTGCGCCCTCCGGAGCGTGTCGAGGTCGGCCAGCAGGCTGCGGGCGGCCACACGACTGGCCGCGAGGGCGGCGAGCGTGCGGATGTCGCCGGGCGTCTCGGCAGACGTGGTCAGGGCCGCGCGCAGCTGCCGATCGCGGGCCTCGGTGCGCTGCTCCTCCATCGCGGCGCGCGAGAGGTGCGCCGCCGCGGCACGCTGCTGGATGCCGCGGATGCGCAGCAGCCCCGCCAGGGGGAACCCCCGCTTCACGAGACGTCTCCGAACGAGGCGACGAGCTCGCCGAGACGGCGCCACGACTCGGCGGCCGGGGACCGACCGTCGAGGTCCTGCCGGAGGAAGGCGTCGATCGCCCGCGCAGAGGCGACGGCGGCGTCGACCCGCGGGTCGGCTCCAGGCTGGTACGCGCCGACGCCGATGAGGTCGTGGGCCTCCTGGCGGGCGGCGAGCACGGCCCGCAGCGTCGTCGCGAGCCGGCGCTGATCCCCGGTCGCGACCTTGCCGGCGAGCCGGGAGACCGATCCGAGCACGTCGATCGCGGGGTGGTGCCCGGTGACGGCGAGCGTCCGGTCGAGCACGAGGTGTCCGTCGAGGATCGAGCGCACGGTGTCGGCGACGGGCTCGTTGTGGTCGTCTCCCTCGACGAGCACGGTGTAGATCCCCGTGATCGACCCGTGCCGATCGGTGCCGGCGCGCTCGAGCAGGCGGGCGAGCACCGGGAACGTCGAGGGCGGGTAGCCGCGCGTCGCGGGCGGTTCGCCGGCCGCGAGCCCGATCTCGCGCTGGGCCATCGCGACGCGGGTGAGCGAGTCCATCATCAGGACGACGTGCTGACCCTCGTCGCGGAACGATTCGGCGATGCGCGTCGCGGTCGACGCCGCGCGCAGGCGCGCCATCGCGGGCTGATCGGAGGTCGAGACGACGACGACCGAGCGGGCGAGACCCGCGGGGCCGAGGTCGTCCTCGAGGAACTCCCGCACCTCGCGGCCGCGCTCGCCGACGAGGGCGATGACGTTGGCCGAGGCCGACGATCCCCGCGCGATCATCGACAGCAGCGACGACTTGCCGACGCCGGACCCGGCGAACAGTCCCACCCGCTGACCGCGGCCGAGCGGGGTGAGCGTGTCGATCGCGCGCACACCTGTGACGAGCGGCTCGGTGATGCGTTCGCGTCCCATCGCCGACGGCGGGGCGTGATCGAGGTCGACCCGTGGCCCGACGAGGGGGCCGCGGCCGTCGATGGGGCGGCCGAGCCCGTCGAGCACGCGCCCGAGCACGGCGGGGCCCACCGGCACGCGGGCTCGACCGGACAGGGCGCGCGCCGCGTCGCCGACGCGCAGTCCGTCGGTGACCCCGAGCGGCATGCAGCGCAGGATGCCGCGGTCCGCAGCGACGACCTCCGCGGGCACGCCGGCCGTGCCGCGATCGGTCGTCCCGCCGAGCTCGATCAGGTCGCCGACCGCTCCGTGCACGCCGCGGATGTCGACGCCGAGGCCGACGATCCGCGAAACGGTCCCGGTCCGCAGCGGGCGCGCGGCCTCGACGACCGCCGGCCAGCCCCCGCTCATGCGCTCTCCTCGAGCGCCCGGCGGGCCCGCGCGAACGCGGCGGCGATCCGCAGGTCGATCGCGCCGTCGGCCAGACGGATCGTCGCGTCGCCCGGCGCGAGCCCCGGGTCGACCTCGACCTCGACCGATCGTGGCAGCGTCTCGGTGAGGGCCGAGGCGACGACGTCGGCGTCGGCGGCGGAGAGCCGGACGACCGGCACCGCGGCACCATCGCCATCGGGCACCGCGTTCTCGACCCGAGCCGCCGTCGTGAGCGCCGCGCGCACGGGATCGGACAGCTCGCGCTCGACGATGGCCTCCGCCAGCTCGATCGCCATCGCATGAAGCTCGGCCACGACGGGCGCCGTCAGCTCGGCCGCGCGCGCGTCGAACCGGGCGGCCGCGCGTTCGAGCGCCGCGACGGCGGCAGCCACGCGCGCCCGGGCGGCTGCGTCCGCCGCCTGCTCGCGTTCGGCCCGTTCCGCTGCGTCGCGCTCGGCGTGGGCTGCGGCCAGCCGCATCCCTTCGGCGTACCCGGCGGCGTGACCGCGGGCGCGGGCGCGGTCGCGCTCCTGGGTGAGCGGCGGACCCGACAGGCGCGGGATCTCGAGGCGGGTGAAGGCGTCAGACGACATACTCCTCCTCGACCCGTTGCACCCGGATGTCGCCGGCGGCCTCGAGCTCGCGGATCGTCCGGACGATCGCCGCACGCGCCTCTTCGACCTGCGAGACGCGCACGGTGCCGAGCAGACGCGACTCCTCCTGCAGCGCCTCGCGGTTGCGTTCGGTCATGTTCCGGAGGATCACATCGGCGACGGGACCCGACGAGCCCTTCAGCGCGAGGGCGAGCACGCGGACGTCGATGCCGCGCAGGACGCGCTGGGCGTCGCGGTCGTCGAGCACGACGATGTCGGCGAAGGTGAACATGCGCGAGCGGATATCTTCGGCCAGGGCGCTGTCGCGGGCCTCGATGCTCGCGAGCAGGGCCTTCTCGACGGTCGCGTCGGAGCGGTTGATGATGTCGACCAGGGGCTGGACGCCCCCGAGGGTCTCGCGGGCGTCGCGCGTGGTCAGTGCGCCCGAGCGCGCACGCAGCGCGGTGGCGACGACGGCCACGGCATCCTGCGACGCGGTGCCCATCGTCGCGATCGCCTGCGCGACGTCGGTGCGGGCGGGATCGGCGATCTCGGCCAGGACGGCCGCGGCGCGCTCCACCGGCAGGTGCGCGATGACGAGCGCGACGGTCTGGGGCAGTTCGCCGTCGAGGATGCTGGCGACCTGGGCCGGCTCGACGGCGGTGAGGAACTCGAACGACGAGCTCGTCATCGACGACGAGACCTTCGTGAGGACCCCCGCGGCCCGCTCGGGACCGAGCGAGGCCTCCAGCAGTCCCGTCGCGAGATCGCGTCCGCCGCGGACGGGCGGCAGGTGTCCGCGCACGACCCGCTGGAAGTCGGTCAGCGCGTCGCGCGTCGTCTCGAGGTCGAGGTCGCGCAGCCGGATGATCTCGGCCGCGATCGCCTCGGCCTCGTCGTCGGAGAGGTGCTTGAGCACCTCGACGGCCTGTGCCCGGTCGAGGTTCATGATGACGACGGCGGCCGTCTGGGTTCCGGTGAGGTCGCTCATGCGTCGGTCGAGTCCCGGACGAGCCGGCGCAGCAGGTCGGCGGTGCGGGCGGGGTCGCGGCGGGCGAAGTCGCCGATCTCGGCGCGGCGGCGGTCGAGGGCCACCTGCACGGGCTCGGGGTCGGGCTCCGGCTCGGGGTCGACCGCCATCGCTGGCAGGGGCACCGTGGGCGCCTCGTCGAGGAGCGGGGTCGCGAGGCCCCGGGTGAGGGCGTCGAACCGGTCGAGCGGCTCGTCGACCGGCGTGAGCGTCATGACCGACTCCGCCTCGGCGGCCGCGCGCCGACGGCGGGCGATCACCAGGCCCGCGATCGTCGCTCCGACGAGTCCGAGCACGACGACGACGGCGATGATCGCCGTGCGGAGCGTCTCGGCCGAGCGCTCGGCCTCCTCCGCCTCGCGAGCCGCGTCGAGGGCGGCCTGGGCGGCCGCGGCGCCCTGATCGCTGAATGCGACGAGCTCGACGGTCACCTGGTCGCCGCGGGCCCGGTCGATGCCGGCGGCCGAGGTCACGAGGGCCTCGAGCTGCGCGACGTCGACGACATCGGTGCCGTCGGCGTTGACCGCGACGGCGACGGTCTGCCGCGCAACGGCGCCCGCCGGGGTCGAGGTGCTCTCGACGGTCTTGTTCACGACGTTCGAGCGGTTGGTCTGCGTCGACTCGTAGGTACCCGCGCCGCCGACGCCGGCGGGAAGCTCGGTGCCCAGAACGCCGGTCTGACCCCCGGTGCCGGTGTAGCTCTCGGTGCTCGACTCCTCGGTGGCCGGCAGCGCGCCCTCGACCGGGGTGTAGGTCTCGTCGACGCGCTCGGTCGCCGCCTGCTGCATCTCGGCGGCGACCGACACCGTCGCGTTGCCGCTGCCGAGCACGGTGTCGAGCATCTGCTGCACGCTGGCGGCCATGCGGGTCTCGTAGGCCCCCGCCTGCTGGTCTGCGTTGCGGGTGGCGTCGCCGCCGATCGCCGAGAGGGTGCGCCCGGCGGCATCCACGACAGCGACGTTCTCGGGCTTCATCCCGCTGACGGCGGCCGAGGTGAGGTGCACGATCGCCTCGACCTGCTCGGGCGGCAGTGCGACTCCGCGGGAGGTCTCGATGAAGACGGATGCCGTGGGCTCGACCTTCTGCGAGACGAACACGCTCTCCTCGGGCAGCGCGAGCTGCACCGAGGCCGTCGTGACGTTCTCGAGGGCGCCGATCGTGCGGGCGAGCTCGCCCTCGATCGCGCGCTTGTAGGTGACCGACTGCTGGAACTCCGAGCTCGTCACGCCCATCTTGTCGAAGAGGGAGTACCCCGACGACTCGGCGCTCGGCAGGCCCGCCGCGGCCGCCGCGAGGCGCTGCTCGTAGACCGCGGTCTCGGGCACGAGCACGGTCGAGCCGCCGTCGGTCAGCTCGTAGGGGATCGAGCCCGAGCGCAGCTGCTCGACCACCGCGCTGGCATCCGAGGCCGACAGGCCCGAGAACAGCGGGGTGAGGGTCGGGCGCGACATCCAGCTCGCCAGGGCGAACACGCCCATTGCGAGCACCGCGATGCCGATGATCGCGATCGTTCGCTGAGCGAGGGTGAACCCGGCGATCGTCGCGCGCAGGCGGGTCCAGAGCGAGGTGACGGCGGCGGGCATCAGGCCTGCATCCGCATGATGTCGTTGAAGGCTTCGACGCCCTTGTTGCGCACGGCGGCGATGAGCTCGAGGGTCACCGACGCGCGCGACGAGGCGATCATCGCGGAGTGGATGTCGTCGAGGTCACCCGTGACGGCCGCGACGGCCAGCTCGTTCGACGTCGACTGCATCGCGCGCAGCTCGTCGACCGCGCCGGTGATGCTCGCGCCGAAGCCGGCGCCGTCTGTCTGCTGCGGCGCTCGGGTGCTCGAGGTGAGGGCGGATGCAGCCGCGCCCAGGGCGTCGATGCCCGACAGCGGCGGCATCAGCGGCGTCCGATCTGCAGCGCGGCCTCGTAGGTCGTCTTCGCGCGGTCGACGACCGCCGCGTTGGCCTGGTAGCCGCGCTGCGCGAGGATCAGGTGGCTCATCTGCTCGCCGAGATCGATGTCGGGGTAGCGGACGTAGCCGTCGGCGTCGGCGAGCGGATTGTTCGGCTCGTGCACGAGCCGGCCCTCCGTGCCGCCCCAGACGGCGCCCGCGACGCGCACGCCGCCGGGATCGCCGGCCGACTCGACCGCGATGTAGCGCTGGCGGAACGCGTCGTCGCCGGGCGCGACCGCGGTGTTGATGTTGGCGATGTTGTCGCTGAGCGCGTCGAGCCAGGTGCGGTGGGCCGTCAGGCCCGACCCGGCGATGCCGATGGCGTCGAAGGTCATGAGGTCCTCATCGCGGTCTGGAGCGAGCTGAAGGTGCCGCCCACGGCTTGTGCCGCGAACTGGTACCGCAGCACCGCCTCGATGTTGGCGAGCGTCTCGGTGTCGAGGTTGACGTTGTTGCCGTTGAGACGGGTGGGGGCGGTCGACTCGCGGACGGTCGCGGTCACGGCGCCGTCGCCGCGTTCGACCGAGCGCGCCAGGGCGCTTTCGAAGCTGACAACCTTGGCCCGGTAGCCGGAGGTGTTGACGTTCGCGATGTTGTCGGCGATGGCGCGCTGGCGCTCGGCGAGGCCCGAGAGGGCGCTCGTGAGCGCGGTGGTGGTCACAGATTCGAGCACGAAGGCGTCTTCCGTCGAACGATGTGGCCGATCCCTGGCCGATGGATGAGCGATCCGTGCTCAGCATCCCCTATCGGCCACCGCAGCGATGCCGTTAGCCGCGAGCGGTCAGCCGTCGACGTCGAGGTAGACGGCGTCGGGATGCTGCTGCGGGATGCGGTCGAGGGCGTCGAGGTGCCCGCGAACGGTGTCGAGCTCGGTGCGCAGCTGCCGCGACCGGTCGGCCTGTGCGCGCACGACCGCCCGTGCCCGGTCTTGGAGATGCGCGGGGAGCGGGCCGAGCCCGGCGGGCGGATTCCACGGCAGGGCGCCGGTGGGGTCGCCGATCAGCTCCGCCTCGAGCCTGTCGAGCAGGTCGGCCCAGGTCACGCGGGGGCCGCTTCTGCCGCACCGTGCCATGCCTCGCGGAGCGGCGCGATGAGCTCGCGGCACTCGCGGGTGCGGTCGGCGTCGCGCCCGATGTTCGCCCCGATGAGCGTCCGGGTGATGTAGTCGTAGACGGCTCGGAGCGACGCCGACCCGCTCCAGCTGTCGTCGAGCGAGCCGGTGAGCTCGACGAGGATCCGCTGGGCGTGCTGCAGCTGGTCGTTGGCGGTCTGCCAGTCTCCCGATCGCTGCGCCGCCTCGCCGCGTTCGACGTCGAGCAGCAGTCGGTCGAACAGGAGGGTGACCAGGCGCGACGGGCTGGCCGAGAGGATCGTCTCTTCGCGGTAGCGCTGCTGGGCGCGGAGGGCGGCGTTCACTTCTTCGCCGCTCCCGACAGGGCCGACAGCTGCGACTCGAGGTACGACGACTGGGTCTGCAGCCGCGAGAGCATCGTCTCCATCGCGGCGTATGTGCGCTCGAGAGTCGCGCGCCGCTGTTCGAGCCGGAGGTCCCAGCGCGTCAGCTGCTCGCCGAGCATCTTCACCTCGGATTCCTGCCCCGTGATGCGGGTGGTGAGCAGGCCCTCGTACTTGTCGGAGTAGCGCTCCGCGACCTCCTGCACGCGGGCGGCGACGCCGGCGAAGACCTGCTGCACGCCGGCGGGGTCGTCGGCCAGGGCCTTCGTGAAGGCCTCTTCGTCGAAGCTCAGCGCGCCCCACCGGTCGACGCTCAGTCCCATGGTCGAGGGGGCGACCCCGTCGAGCGGCAGCTGCACGGCACCGGTGAGCGCCTGGTGGAGCGCGCGCACCGTGCTGTCGCCCGTGAAGACGCCCAGGGTCGTCTGCTGGCCGGGGGTCGTGGCGGCGGTCGCGGCCGACCCGCGGGCGATACCCGCCAGCAGCGTGCCGATCTGCGTGACGAAGGCCTTCGCGGCGGACGCGCTGCCCGCGGCGTCGGCCGACACGGTCACCGAGACCGGCGTAGCCGACGCGCGGCTCACCGTGACGTCGACGCCGGCGAACAGCGACGTGAAGGTGTTGCTCGCCGAGGTCACGGTCTGCTCCGCGGCGGTTCCCGCCCACAGGCGCACCTGGGCGTCCGCGCCTACCGTCACGATCGCCGATCCGGGCTCGGTGGCGAGATCGGTCGCCGAGCCCGCCGCGACGGACGCGGCGTCGCCGCGGAACACCTGGAACGCGTTGTCGGCGCCCGTCTCGGTCGCGGTGATCTGCAGACGCCACAGGGCCTGACCGTCCGCGTCGACGCCCGCCGACACCGCCGACGCGGTGATGCCGGTTCCGGTGGCGCTCAGGGCGTGGGCGATGTCGGCCGCAGCGCCCGACGTCGGTCGGACCTCGATCGGCTCGCCATCTGCGCCGAGCACCGTGAAGACGAGCGGGTCGTCCGTCGCGGAGCCGAACGGCCCCGTGACGACGCTCTGGGCCGTCGCGACGCGGTCGACGACGACATCGGCGCGCAGGACGGGTGCGCCCGCCGATGCCGTCACCGTCACGCTGTCGTCCGAGCTGGTCGCCGTGCGCTGCAGGAGTGCCGTCGGGGCGGCGGCATCCTTCGCCTTCGTCACCAGCGACTGCAGCGACGCATTGAGTGCCTGCAGCTGGGCGATGACGGCTTTGCGGTCGTCGGACTTCGCGCTGAGGATCGTGCGCGGAAGGCGCTCGACGTTCATGAGCGCGTCGATGATGGCCTTGGTGTCGAGATTCGAGGCGAGGCCGTCGATCGAGATCGCCATGTGCCCGTCCTGTCGGTCGTCGGTGCGGTCGCGTGCGCGCCGTCCCTTCGCTCTATCGACCGCGGAGACAGGACCGTAAGCCCAAGACGCGTCAGAGCGCGACGGATGCCGCCGGCGTCACGCCGCGGCCGGTGCGGGGCAGCATCGCGGTGATGCGGGCGAAGTACGCCTCGCGCGTCTCGACCGAGACCCGCGAGATGGGTTCGGCCTGCTCTTCGGCGGCGAACCGCTCGAGGGCGTCGCGGAGCAGCCGGATGGCCTCGGCGCGCTGCTGCGAGACCGCGGAGTGCGAGACGCCCAGCTCGGCGGCGATCTCCTTGACGGGACGCTCGTCGATGTAGACGGCCTGGACGATGGCCCGCATGCGCTCCGGCAGAGCAGCCACGGCGCGCTCGAGGACGTCGCGGCGCTCGCGCAGCACGGCGGCCTCGTCGGGGAGGACCATCGGGCTCGGCACCTCGAGCGCCGTCGCATCGTCGATGCTCGTGACCGTGCGCGCGGCGTCGTCGAGGGCTTCGACGACGGCGGCACGGGGCAGGCCCATCGTGGCGGCGATCTCGTCGACGCCGGCGACGCGGCCGAGGCGAGCGGTCAGGGTGTCGCGGACGGCCGTGGTCTCCTTGATGCGCTTGCGGATGCCGCGCGAGGCCCAGTCCATCGAGCGCATCTCGTCGGCGAACGCGCCGAGGATGCGTCGGCGTGCGTACGCGCCGAAGGGGACGCCGAGGGCGGGGTCGAATGCATCGGCGGCCGTCACGAGTGCCAGGGCGCCGACCGACGCCAGCTCCTCGAGGGGCACGTGCGTCGCCCGCGAGTGCAGATCCCGCGCCAGATAGCCCACGAGGGGCAGGTTCTCTTCGATGAGTCGATTGCGTTCCGCGTGACCGAGGATGTGCAAGGGGGCCTCTTTCGTGGCGTGCACCCGCTCCCGCGGCCCGAATTCGCGGAAGCCGTCACGCCGGCTGAGGCCATCATAAGCAAAATGAGAAAGATCTCATACGAAATCCTGAGGAGATGTAACGGGATCGACTCATCGGCCGATAGACGAGGATGATCGCTTCAGAACGGTTCGTCGGAAGAGCGAGTCGTTCGATGCGGTCCATGGGGGGCTGCTCAGGTAAGGGGGACACCTTGGGAGCTAACGAACTGTCGATGCAGCTGTGGCGCGAGCGCGAGCTGCTCGAGATGCTGATCTTCAAGCTCGAGGAGCAGCGCCTGCTGCTCGAGGCGGGGAACACGCGCTGGATCCATCTCGCATCGCGCGAGATCGAGCGCGTCCTGGAGGAGCTGCGCGAGTCGGGTCTCGGCCGCGACGTCGAGGTCGCCGCCGTCGCCCGCGAGTGGGGCGTGCCCGAGGCCGCCACGCTGTCGGAGCTGCTCGACTCGGCCCCGACCGGCACGTGGCGCGACGTCTTCGCCGAGCACCGCGCGGCGCTGACCGAACGCATGGCCGAGGTCTCGCAGCTCAAAGAGGCGAACGAGACGCACCTGCGCGCAGCGAGCCGCGCAGTGGACGAGACGCTCGCCGGACTCGAGTCCGGGACGGGCGAGTACACCACGGGCGGCGGGCGGATCCGCGAGGACACCGCGCGCATCGTCGACCGGGAGATGTGAGGACGCAGATGTCGACATTCAGCGGGTTGGGGACGGCCGCGAGCGCGCTCGCGGCGGCGCGGCGCGGCATGGATCTCGCGGGACAGAACGTCGCCAACCAGCTGACGCCCGGCTACACGCGGCAGCGGCTCGAGACGTCGGCGGTCGCGCCGCCCACGGGTGCGACCCGGTTCGGGCCGGTCGCCGGCCAGGGCGTCTCCGTCGACGGCATCGCGCGATTGGGCGATGCCGTGCTCGACGCGCGCGTTCGCGACACGCTGGCGGCATCCGGGTACTGGTCCGCTCGCGCGCAGGCAGCGGTGCGAGCCGAGGCCTCGCTCGCCGAACCGGGCAAGAACGGTCTGGCCGACCAGCTCTCGCAGCTGTGGACCGCGTGGCAGGACTTGTCGAACGCTCCCGACTCCACCGCTGCGGCCGCCGCGGTCGTGACGCGGGGCGAGACGCTCGTGGCGCGCATCGCCGACGGATACCGCTCCGTCGCCGAGCAGTGGTCGTCGGCGCGCGATGCCGCCGAGCTGACGGTCGATCAGATCAACGCAGCCGCCGCCGAGATCGCGGAGCTCAACGCCGGGATCCGCGAGGTCGGCGTCGCGGGCGGCTCGGCCAACGAGCTCATCGACCGCCGCAATCTGCTCGCGCAGACCGTCTCGCGGCTCTCCGGCGCCGTGGGGACGGTCGAGGCGGACGGCACCCTCACCCTGCGGGTCGACGGGAACGCGCTCGTCTCGGGCACGCGAGCCCGTGAGCTCGAGGTCACCGGACCCCGCTCGATCGGCGCGGGCGAGCCGGTCGTGCTCGCCTGGCGCGAGCCCGGCGCCCCGCCCGTCGGGGTCTCGAGCGGAGAGCTGGCCGGCACCCTGTCGGTGCTCGCGCCCGCCGACTCGGGGGGAGTGCTGGCCGGGCTGGCATCGTCGTACAACGATCTCGCGGCATCCCTCGCCGCCACCGTCAACGCTCAGCACCGGCTCGGGGCGACGGCGTCGGGCGCAGCAGGAGGAGACTTCTTCGCCCTCGCAGCCGACACGCCCGCCGCGCTCGGACTGAGCGTCGTGCCCCGCGGACGCGACGACCTGGCGATCGCCGCACCCGGCTCCGGCGCTCTCGACGGCGGCAACGCCGATGCGCTGTCGGGCATCGGGAAGCGCACCGACGGACCCGACGCGCTGTGGAGCGATGTCGTCTCGCGGCTCGCGGTCGCCACCGCCGCCGAGTCGGGACGGGCCGCGCGCGCCGAGACGACGGCGGTCGCCGCAGCGGCCGCGCAGCAGTCGGTCGCGGGCGTCGACAACGATGAGGAGACCATGAGCCTGCTGACCTATCAGACCGCCTACCAGGCGGCGGCGCGCGTGCTCACCGCCGTCGACGAAGCCCTCGACATCCTCATCAACCGCACCGGCCTCGTCGGCCGCTGACACCCGGAGCGCCATGATCAGCCGAGTCACATCGCAGACGCTCGCGCAGTCCGCCCTGCGGAACCTGCAGTCGGGCCTGAACGACCTCTCTCGCCTCCAGAACCAGGCGACCTCGCAGCGGGCTTTCGCCGCTCCGTCCGACGACCCGGCCGCCGCGTCGGCCGCGCTCGACCTCCACGCGGCCCAGCACCGCAACGCCCAGTACGCCCGCAACATCGGCGACGGCCTCACCTGGGTCACCACGGTCGACAACGCCATCTCGGCGTCGACATCGCTGCTCGGACGAGCCCGTGACCTCACGCTGCGCGGCGCGAACTCGGGGGCGCTCGACGCCAACGCGCGCGAGGCGATCGCGCTCGAGCTCGAGACCATCGCCGACGAGCTGTTCGCCCAGGCGAACACGACGCTGCTCGGACGCTCGGTCTTCGCCGGCACCACCGAGGGCAGCGCCTTCGCCGACGATTTCACGTTCGCGGGGGTGCCGGGTAGCGAGGTGCGCCGGCGCGTCGCCGACGGCGAGACGGTGCGCGTCGACGCGAGCGGCGCGGAGGTGTTCGGGTCGGGCGACGGCTCGGTCTTCGCCCTGATCGGATCGATCGTCGCCGATCTGCGGGGCGGAGCCGACGTGCGGGGCCGCATCGACCAGATCGACGACCGCATGAACGCGATGCTGGGGGTGCAGGGCACGGTGGGGGCGAGGCAGAATCAGATCATGCGAGCCAAAGACGCGGCGGCCGACGCGACGGTGTCCCTCGAAGCGCAGCGCGCGGCGGTCGAGGACATCGACACCGTCGAGGTGCTCGTCGCCCTGAAGTCGCAGGAGCTCGTCTACCAGTCCGCGCTCGCCGTCACCGCCCGGGTGATGCAGCCGACGCTGATGGACTTCCTCCGATGAGCGCCCTCGAGTTCGTGACGCCGCCGCCCGGACTGTCTCCGCACACGACCTTCGCCCTCGACGAGGTGGCGGGTGGTGGAGGCCTCTACACGCTGACGGCCGCCGACGATCCCGGGGTGCGGCTGTTCGCGGTCGATCCGGGTGCCGTCGTCGACGACTACGCGCCCACGCTCTCCGACGCGCACGCCGCCGACCTGGGGCTGACCGAGCCGGCCGATGCCCGGGTGCTCGTGGTGGCGCGGATGACGGACGAGGGCATCGGCGTGAACCTCCTCGCACCCGTCGTGATCAACCGGCGCACCGGCGTCGCGGCACAGGTCATCCTCGAGGGCCAGGACCTGCCCGTCCGTGCGCTGTTGAGCTGAGGCCGGGCCGGATTCAGGCCACCGCGCGCGCCGAGGCGGCGTGCGGGAGCGACGGCGCCGACACGGCGGCATCCGCGTCGATCGCTGCGAGGTAGCGCGGCTTGTGGCCCGTGCGGATCCCGGTCGCGCTGGGCTTGTTCTCGTAGACGCCCGCGGCCCAGTTGCCCTCGACGAGCACCGGTCCGGTCGGCGAGACCGCGATGTCCCAGCCGACGTAGCGCACCTGCGGCACGACGCGCGCGAGCCGGTCGACGAACTCGAGCACCTCGTCGAGCATCGGCAGGCGGAAATCGGCGATGCGGATGCCGCTGTCGGGATGCGTGGGGTACACGCGGTCGTTCGAGTCGTAGCCGTCGCCCGTGGCGCGCCCGGTCTCGTCGAGCATCGCGTAGAACCCGCCGAAGGCGTTCTGGTCGCTGACGGCTCCGCGGCCGAACTTCTGGGCCATTGCAAGCACGTGCGTTCGCTCGCCGTCGAAGTAGGTCGTCACGCGTGTGGTGTTGACGGTGCCGGCGCAGAGGGCTGCGAGCTCGTCGTGTTGGCGGATGACCTCTTCGATGAGCGTCTCGCCGCGTTCGAGCAGTCCGCGGTGGAACCGCGACCAGTCGGTGACGTCGCGGGCGAGGTAGCGGTGCACGCCGAGGCCAGCGCGTCCCATCGGCTCCTTCGTCACGATCGTGCCGTGGCGCAGCGCGAAGGCGCGCACGTCGTCGGCGTTGTCGGCGGTCACGACCAGCCACTCGCGCTGCAGGTACGGGGCGAAGGTGTCGTTGAAGGCGATCTTGTCGTGGAAGAGGTGCCGGTACGCCGGATCGTCGAACCGCACCGCGAGGCGGTGCGAGACGGGGCTCGTCATGTAGGTCGCGCGCTCGGCGCGGGTGAGCATCGCGAAGTCGTAGTCGATGTAGTCCTGGAACCCGACGCCGCGCACCCCGGCCTGCCAGAGCATGTCGACGACGACCCCGAGCGTGCTGCGGCCGTGCCGCTGCCCGGCCCGGCGTGCGCGGGCGACGAGGCTGCTCGGGTTCACGCGGCGCGCCCGCTCCCACAGGAAGGGGAGTCCGGGCGTCAGGGTTCGGGGGAATGTCATCGGGTTCCTCGTCAGTTCTCTCAGGCGCGTTCCCGCGGTGCGCCCGCGACGGCGATGGGTCCTGCGTCGGGCGGCGCAGGACCCACCGTCGCGAGGCTTACCGGAGCAGCTGGAGCACGCCCTGGTTGGCCTGGTTCGCCTGCGCGAGCATGGCGGTGCCCGCCTGCGACAGGATGTTCGCCGCGGTGTACTTGACCATCTCGGCGGCCATGTCGGTGTCGCGGATGCGGCTGTTGGCCGCCGACAGGTTCTCCGCCGACACGTTCAGGCTGTTGATGGCCGACTCGAAGCGGTTCTGCGATGCACCGAGGCTCGACCGGGCGGTCGAGATCGCGTTGATCGCGGTGTCGATCGTGTCGACCGTGCCGCGTGCGGCCGCGTTGTCGGTGATCACGAAGCCGGCGCCGACGGCGGTGCCGTCTGCCGAGGCGAGCGTGCCGACGGCGGTCGCGACGTCGGCCAGGTCGATCGTGATCGCGTCGTTCTCGGTGCCGCCTGCGCCGACCTGGAACGTCAGCTCCCCGCCCTTGAGCAGGTCGATGCCGTTGAAGTTGGTCGACTCGGCGATACGGCGCAGCTCGAGGCTGAGCTCACCGGCCTCCTTGGTGATGGCGGCGCGCGAGTTGTCGTTGTTCGAGCCGTTGCCGCCCTGGACAGCCAGGTCGCGCATGCGCTGGAGGATCGAGTGGACCTCCGTCAGGGCGCCTTCCGCGGTCTGGATGACCGAGATGCCGTCCTGAGCGTTGCGCGAAGCCACGTTGAGCCCGTTGACCTGAGACTTCAGGCCTTCCGAGATCGCGAGGCCGGCGGCGTCGTCCGCAGCGCGGTTGATGCGCAGACCGCTCGAGAGCTTCTCGAGCGACTTCGACACATCGTTCTGCGTGCTGGACAGGTTGCGGTACGCGTTGAGCGCGCCCACGTTGGTGGCGATCTGCATTCCCATGGTTCATTCCTCCGTGATTGGGATGAGCGGGAGCCCGTCCTGGGCTCCCGGAGTCCGTCCGTGGACTCCTGGATGCCTCTATCGACCGCTCATCGTCATCGGTTAGGCGGGTACGCTGACCCGGTGAGCCTGCTCGAGATCCGTGGTGCCGCACTGCGGCGTTCCGGGCGTGAGCTGTGGAGCGGGCTCGACCTCACCGTCGAGCCGGGCGAGCTCATCGCGGTCCTCGGCCCGAGTGGTTCGGGCAAGACGACGCTGCTGCGCGCGATCCTCGGGCTCGAGCGGTTGAGCGAGGGATCGATCACGGCGCTCGGCCGACCGGTCAAGCACAAGGGCAACCGGTCGATCGGCTACCTGCCGCAGGCGCGCCCACTGCCACGCGACACCGCGCTGCGCGCCCGCGACCTCATCGCCCTCGGCGTCGACGGGCACCGATTCGGCCTTCCGCTGCCGCACCGGCGCGACCGTGAACGGGTCGACCGCCTGCTCGACGGTGTGGGGGCGACGGCGTTCGCCGACCGCCCGGTGGGCGTGCTGTCGGGTGGGGAGCAGCAGCGTCTGCGCGTGGGGCAGGCCCTCGCCGACGATCCGCAGCTGTTGCTGTGCGACGAGCCGCTGACGAGTCTCGATCTGGCGAACCAGCAGGCCGTGGTCGGGCTCATCGACCAGCATCGGCGCTCGGGTGCCGGGGTGCTGCTCGTGACGCACGACATCAACCCGGTGCTCGGCAAGGTCGACCGCATCCTCTACATCGCGAACGGCCGCTTCACGCTCGGCACCCCGAAGGAGGTGCTGACCTCGCCCGTCCTCACCGACCTGTACGGTGCCCCGGTCTTCGTGCTGCGCGCCGGCGACCGGCTGGTCGTCGTCGGCGCCCCGGACGCCGACGCCTCGCACCACCACCACGACCACGGAGACCACGCATGAACTGGGCCGATGTCTGGGATGCGATGTTCGGCGGCCTCCCCGTCTACGGCGACATCCTCGCGCTCGTGCAGAACTCGGTGTGGGCGGGAGCCGTCCTCGGCCTCGTGGGCGGGCTCATCGGCGTCTTCGTGCTGCAGCGCGACATGGCCTTCGCCGTGCACGGCATCAGCGAGCTCTCCTTCGCGGGCGCCGCCGCCGCGCTGCTGATCGGGGTCGATGTGGTGACGGGATCCATCGTCGGGTCGATGATCGCCGCCGCCCTCATCGGGTGGCTCGGCTCGCGGGCGCGCGACCGCAACTCGATCATCGGCGTCCTCATGCCGTTCGGCCTCGGCCTCGGCATCCTCTTCCTCTCGCTCTACGACGGCCGCAGCGCCAACCGCTTCAGCCTGCTGACCGGTCAGATCGTGTCGGTGCAGTCGGGTCAGCTCGGATGGCTGATCGGCATCGGAGCGTTCGTGCTCATCGCCCTCCTGCTGATCTGGCGCCCCCTGCGCTTCGACTCGCTCGATCCGCAGTCCGCCGCGGCGCGCGGCGTGCCCACCGTCGCGGTGTCGCTCGGGTTCATGCTGCTGCTCGGGCTCATCGTCGCCGTCGCGGTGCACATCATCGGCGCGCTGCTCGTGATGGCGCTGCTCGTCACGCCCGCCGCCGCGGCCGTGCGGGTCGCGACCGGGCCCCTTGCGGTGCCGCTGCTGGCCGCCCTGTTCGGCGTGGTGTCGGCGGTGGGCGGCATCCTGCTGGCCGTTGCCGGAACGCTGCCGGTGAGTCCCTACATCACCACGATCTCGTTCACGATCTACCTGGTGTGCCGCATCGTCGGCGCCCGCCGTGGCCGGGTCCTGCGCACCCAGCCGATGCCGAGGCGCGCCGAGTAGACTCGCCGCCATGGCTCAGCGGAACACCTGGCAGCGCGAGCGCGTGCGCACGGCGCTGTCCGATGCCCGCGGGTTCGTCTCGGCGCAGGACCTCCACGCGTCGCTGCGCGACGACAACACCGGCATCGGGTTGGCGACGGTCTACCGAGCCCTCGCGACCCTGGCCGCCTCGGGCGAGGCCGACCAGCTGCAGAGCCCCGACGGCGAGGCCATCTACCGCGCCTGCTCGAGCGACGGGCATCACCATCATCTGATCTGCCGATCCTGCGGCCTGACGGTCGAGATCCAGGCCTCGGATGTCGAGGAGTGGGCGCACCGCACCGCCGCCGCCAACGGTTTCACGCAGGCCGAGCACATCGTCGACATCTTCGGCGTCTGCGCCGCGTGCTCCGCGGCCCGAGCCGATGAGAAGCGTGGCGGGGCCTAAGACCGCACGGCTCGCGCCATCTCCCGCGACGCGTTCGGCCGTCGCGCTCGGGATCGGTGCGGCCGTCGTCGCCGTTCTCGTCGCGGTAGCCGCGCTCACCCCCGGGCCGTCCCTGCCGACGCGGGCTCAGGACGGCGTCACGCTCGGACTGAGCGTGCTCATCGAGTCGCTGCCGTTCGTCCTGCTCGGCGTCGTGCTGTCGATCGTCGTGCAGGTGTGGGTGCCGCCGGGAGTGATCGAACGCTGGATGCCGCGGCGCGCCTGGGCCCGCCGCGCCGTGCTGTCGCTGCTGGGGATGCTCATCCCGGTCTGCGAGTGCGGCAACCTGCCGTTTGCGCGAGGCCTCATGATCCGCGGGTTCTCGGTGCCCGAGACGATGACCTTCCTCATCGCGGCGCCGATCGTGAACCCCATCGTCATCATCACGACCCACCAGGCGTTCGGGTTCGACGACGGCATCCTGATCGCCCGGCTGCTCGGCGGGTACGTCGTCGCGAACCTGATCGGTTGGCTGTACTCGCGGCATCCCGATCCCGACGGCCTGCTGACCGATCGTTTCCTGGCGGCGTGCGAGCTCGCGGCCGAGGATCCGGGCGGCAAGGGGCGCCGCAGCCTCGCGCAGTTCGTCGTCGAGCTGCGAGCCGTCATGCCGGCCCTCGTCCTCGGTTCGGCGATCGCCGGCGCCGTGCAGGTGCTGGTGCCGCGCGACACACTGCTCGCGATCGGGTCGAACCCGGCGCTGTCGATCCTCGCGATGATCCTGCTCGCGATGATCGTGTCGATCTGCTCCAACGTCGACTCGTTCTTCGCTCTGTCGTTCGCGTCGACCTTCACCCCCGGGTCGATCGTGGCGTTCCTGCTCGTCGGCCCGCTCGTCGACGTGAAGATGCTCGCGCTCATGCGCACGACGTTCCGCAGTCGCGTGCTCGTCGGGCTCGTCGTGATCGTCGTGCTCTTCGCGATCGCCGTCGGAGGGATGGTGAATCTCTTTGCCTAAGTCATCGGCCCTGCTGACCCGCCTGTTCGGAGTCGGGCTCGCCGCCGCGCTCGCGGCCATCACCGTCACCCTCGCCGTCACGGGCCGGATCGGGCTCTACATCAACCCGGAGTCGGCCTGGTTCGCCGTCGGGATGTCGGTGCTCGGGCTGATCGGGACCGTCGTGAGCTTCGCGCTGCCGCTCGGCGCCGAGGCCGATCACGGACACGACCACGGCGAGCTGCACGGGCACGGCCACGGGCATGGTCACGCTGCCGCGCCGCACGAGCATCAGGACGCCTATAGCGATCCTGCGCCCGCTGCCCCGGCCACGCCCTCGGACGCACTGCCGACCCCGGCGCCGACCTCCCGTCGCGACGCCCGCGCCGCGGCGCTCGCCGGCGACACCGCCGCCCTCGCCGGCGACACCGCCGCGCCCGGTGCCGCCGTCGCGCCGGTGCGCCCGCGCCCCGATTGGCGTCTCGTGCTGGGCTCCGCGGCCGCGGGGACGGGCGGGCTGCTCGCGACGGGCATCGTCGCGGTGGCGCTCGTGACGCCACCGGCGACTCTGTCGGCCGAGCTCGCGATGTCGCGTGACACCGGCACGCCGCCGCTGTTCCAGGGCGCCGACACGGTCGCCCTTGCGACGACCGGCGACACGTCGTCGTTCGGTGTCGGCGAGTGGGCGAGCGTCTTCGCGACGGCGACGAACCCGGAGGCGTTCGAGGGCGACGAGATCAGCCTGACCGGTTTCGTGACGCCGTCGAGCTCGGGGGGCTTCGGACTGACCCGGCTCGTCATCACCCACTGCGTCATCGATGCTCAGCCCGCGAGCATCCCGATCGGGGAGGCCTCCGACATCCCCGCGACGGGGGAGTGGGTGACCGTCACCGGCGTGATCCGCGACCGCGACGGCACCCTCGTCGTCGAGGCCATCGGGGTGCAGACCGTCGACGAGCCCGAGGACCCCTATGAGTACTGACGGGACGGCCCGGACCTCGCGGCGCGGGCGGACGCGCATGCGCCGTTCGCGACGGTTCGTCGTCGCGATGGTCGCGGTCGTGGGGGCTCTCGCCCTCGTCGGCGGCGCCAGCGCCGTGCTGACGACGGTGCAGGGGCCGCGTGCGACGTCGACGAGCGTCGACCCGCAGGCCGGGATCGAATCGGCGGGATCGCGCCTGATCGTGACGACGACGCAGTCGCTCGAGGAGATCGATCCGGCGCAGGTGCACATCGAGCCGGCCGCGGACTTCACCGTCGACACGTCGGGGCGCCAGATCGGCATCCGGTTCACTCTGCCGCTGCGTGACGCGACCGACTACACCGTTCGGATCGACGGCGTCCAGGGTCTGGGCGGGGGTCCGGCCGCGACGATCGAGGAGTCGTTCTCGACGCCGGCGCTGGAGACCTACATCCTGCAGCGCGGTGGCGCCGAGGACACCATCTTCCGCACGGGGCTCGACGGCGAGGACGCGGTGCCCGTGTTCGCGGATCCGCACATCGAGGACTTCCGGGCGACATCGACCCATCTCGCGATCGTGACCGCCGACGACGAGGGTGTGTCGACGCTCGTCGTCACGGACCGTGAGGGCCAGGGGCGGCGCGAGCTCGCGCTGCCCGGACGCGGCTTCGTCACCAACCTGCAGACCGCCGATCGCGGCGATCTGATCGGCTACACGTATACCGACGCGGGAATCGGCTCGGGGGGCGGTCTCGAGAGCGCGTTGTTCACGGCGTCGCTCACCGAAGCCAGCGCCGATGACGAGCCGGCGCAGCTGCAGTTCGGGGGCGGAGACGCGCGCATCGATGACTGGCGGTTCGTGCCGGGGACGGATGCCGTGCTCCTGCTCGGCTTCGACGGGGCCCTGACACTCGTCTCGGCGGCCGGGGGCGAGCCCGTCTCGCTCGGCAATGCGATCACGATCGACGGCATCGCCCGTGGCTCGACGGAAGCCATCGTGCAGCGCGCGACCGGGCTTGTCGCGATCGACCTCGCCACCGCGGAGGAGCGGCCGTTGAGCGCCGCGGACGCCGCAGCCGGCGAGACCCAGTCGGTCACGGCGCTGCCCGGCAACGCGGACGAGACGCTGCGTGTGCTCTCGCGGCTCGACGGCTTCACGGTGCTGTCGACGTCGGCTGCGGTCGTGGGCGCCGACGGCGCGACGCGTGACGTGTTCACGGTCGCCCCGGAGAATCTGCTGCTGCACACGTGCGTGTCGCCGAGCAGCCGGTACGCCGCGTTCCTCATCGCGCCCGATGCGGTCTCGAACCCGTACGACGCGTATGCGCTGCCGCTGCCCGAACGCGTGCAGACCCACATCGTCGACCTCGGCACCGGCGAGGAGGTATCGGCTCTCAGCGGGTTCGACATCTCGTGGTGCCAGAGCGCGCCGCGGCCATGAGCGCCGGCGATGACGTCGTGCCGCCGGGTTTCCATCCGGCGACGAGGGAGGAGCTCGCGCACCTTCCGGTGCAGGTTGCCCCCCGGCTGCTGGGTGGCCTCCTCGAGGTCGTGGTGGATGGGGCGCGGGTCGTCGCTCGGCTGACCGAGGTCGAGGCCTACCACGGACGTGACACGGGCGACCTGCCCGACCCCGGATCGCACGCGCGGATGGGACAGACCGCGCGCAACGCCACCATGTGGGGCGAGCCCGGGCATCTGTACGTCTACCTCAGTCACGGCATCCATTCCTGCGTCAATGTCGTCTGCGGTCCGTCAGGCGTCGCGGGTGGTGTGCTGCTGCGCGCGGCGGAGATCGTCGAGGGCGCGGATGTCGCCCACGGGCGGCGTGCCGCCGCCCGGACGCACCGCGATCTCGCTCGCGGGCCCGGACGGCTCGGCGAGGCCCTCGGCCTCCGGCATCCGGTGCACGACGGCATCGACGCCGTCGCGCCGGTCGAGCGGGACGGCGCCGTAGCTCGCCTGCTGCTCCGGGACGTCCCGGAGCCCGACGTTCTGACCGGCCCGCGAGTGGGAGTCGCGGGAGTCGCGGGAACCGACGCGTTCCCGTGGCGGTTCTGGATCGCCGGTGACCCGACGGTCTCGCCGTTCCGATGGGGTCGCGGCGCCGCCGAGGCAGCGTTGCGCGGCCGCTGACACTCGATCGCCCCGCCGACCCGCCGCCCCGCCGCCCCGCCGACCCGACACGAATGGTCTTGTCGGGGCCGGATACGGCGCCGTTCGCGTCGGTTCGCGGGGCAGGGAGGGGAAGGAGCCGTCAGTCCCAGCGTTCGACGACGGCGAGGTCGCCGGCGACGGCTCCGCCGCGGCGCGCCTCCGCGAGTGTCGCGAGCGCATCCGGACTGTCGACGAAATGGAGCGCGCACGGGCCCACCGCCCGCTGCCAGTCGTCGGCGAAGGCGCGGATCCGCGGCCCCGACATGCCGAACGCCGAGGGCACCGGCAAGAACTGAGCCGGGCTCGATCGCGATGCGCGCTTCAGCAGCCATCGCACGATCGGGGTCCGCCCGCCGGCATCCACCTGCAGCAGGAATCGCGGCGTCCGCACCGGACCGAGCAGCTCCGCCATCGCTCCGGCGAAGGCGTGCTGCTCGGCGAGAGAGGCGTTCCGCAGGTGCAGCTCGAACTGCTGGATGCCGCCGGCATCCGCCGGTCGCTCGACGATCACCTCGGCTGCCGCGGCCTCGCTCAGGCGCCCGGAACGCTGCAATGCGGCCACGACGACGCCCGCGATGCGGCGGTACAGCTCCGGCGCTTCGGCATGCGCACGCCGGGAGCGCCACCAGGCGCGGGCGATCGGCATGCCCACGGCGAGGGCGGTGACCAGCCCCGCCGCTCCGGCCGCGAGCTCCGCGAATCCCGCCGCGCCCGCGCCGCCCGCCGCGCCCGCGCCGCCCGCGATCATGAGAGCGAGCGACGCCGTGGTGACGACGCCTGCGGCGGCGGTTCCGGCTCCGAGCGCGGCATCCGCTCGTCCCCGCGTCCGGAACGTCGGCTCGCCCCTGCGCGGCGCGACGGTCGCGTCGATCGACTCCCGGTCGAGGTAGTCCTCGCCGACGCGCCACAGCGCGCGCGTGCGCTCGCGCGCCTCGACCACCGTCAGCGCATCGAGGTCGTGCGCCGCGGGGCGGCCCGACGCGAGCAGGCGGCGCTGATCGGCCGTCAGCACACCGGGGAGGCCGCGGATGATGCGACGAGGATCGTCGCGGTGCACACCCCAGAGGCGCTCGTGCTTGCGCCGCAGCCGCGACAGGTCGGGGGACGCGTCGATCGGCGACGACGGCGGCAACATCGCCGTCACGGTCCAGATGTGCGCGACCTTCTCCGGCCAGCCCGGATCCAGCCGCAGTGCGCGCCCGCGCAACTGCTGGGTCGCGGGTGCTGTCGCCACCGACGACAGGTCGATGAGCGTGTTGACGGCCGGGCAGTCCCACCCCTCGCCGAAGAGCCCGCGCGTTCCGACGATGACGTCGAGTTCGCCGCGCGCCAACAGGATCGAGGCGGCGCGGACGAAACCCGCGGCGCCGACACCCGGTGCCGAGATCTCGGACACGCCCGGATCGTCGGGCACCGCGACTACCGCGATCGTCGGCGGCGATCCGCTCTCGGGGGCGAGAGCGGCCGCCCACGCCGCGGACAACGCCTCGACGTGACGCGTCGCGATGCGCGTCGTCGATCCGGTGACCAGGGCGCAGCGCAGGTCGGCGGTCGCGGCATCCGTCACGAGGACGTCGAAGGTCCGCACCGCGCCCGCCCGCCCGATCAGTCCGCCATGGCGGTTGCCGTGCTCGCTGAAGTCCGAGACGACGAGGGCGCGCAGACGCGAGCCGACCCGGTCTCGTTCGAGCCGCAGGATGTCGCAGACTGCTCGGTCCTTCGACAGCGACGATGCCAGCATCGTGTCGATCGGATCGCGCGTGCGGCGCAGGCCCCGGTCGGTCAGCGAGAAACCGAAGTCGGCGAGGGTCGCCCGGATCCGCTCCCACCGTTCCCGGGCGGCCGGATCGGGGAGGATGCGGTCGAGCGCGAACCGCCCCAGGAGCCGCAGCGACTCCTCGGTCGTCGGCGTGCGCTGCGCCGCGGCCGGAAGGCGCTCGACGAGCGGATGATCCGGATGGACGGTCGCGAGCATCGCCGCGGCAGCCTCGGATCCGGCGAAGTCGTCGGCGAACGCGCGCGACAGCCGGACGTCCACGCGGTCGTTCCGCGCACCGCGCGCGGGCGGGGCGGGAGGCGGTACGAGGGGCGCAGCTGCCATGCCGCCGCCGCCCGCGCCTGCGTCATCTGCGTCGGATGCCGCGTCGCCGACAGCATCCGGCGTCGGTTGCAGCATCCTCACGAGGTGATCGGCGCCGTCGCCGTGCGCGAAGGTCGAGCGGAGGAGCAGCCCGAGGCCCATCGCTGCTCCCGACAGGAATGCGAGCTCGTCGGACGTCGGCTCGACGAATCGTACGTGCTCGCGGAAGGGGGCGAGGTTGCCCTCGCGGACGACCGCGGGGATCGGAACCTCGTAGTCGACGTTCCCCAGAAGCGACGTGTAGTTGTCGTAGGCGTCGCCGTCGTCGGCAGAGGGGAGCGTGGCGGTCAGGCCGATGACGAGCGGGGAACGTCCGGCCGCGCGCAGCCGTGCCACGAGCGCCGCGACCACGAGCGCCCAATGGTCGAGCAGATGATGGCACTCGTCGAGCACGACCGTGTCGACGCCGTGATCGACGAGGCGCTCGATCAGCGCGCGAGCATTCGGATGCAGCGCGCGCGACAGCGCATCCGGGTCCTCCTGAGCGATGCGGCGTCGCAGTGTGCGGGAACGCCGCGCGATGCCGGCTGCGTACGCGCGGCGGTTGCCCGAGCGGAGAGCGTCGAGCCAGGCGGATGCCGCATCCGTCGACCGGCCGTCGCTCTCGAGCTCGAGCCGCCAGCGCTCGTGCGCCAGCGCGGCGAGGGGATTCTCGCCGTCGAGCACGCTCAGCGACTGGTAGGTCAGGGCGGTCAGCTCGCTCGGGGCCTCGCCGGCGGTCGAGACATCGGCGGCGTCCGGCGCCAGGCGCCGCGCCTCGGCGGCCCATTGCTCGCGAATCGTGATCGTCGGGGCGAGGACGAGCGTCCGCGTCCCGCGTCGCATCGCGAGCAGGAGGCCGAGAAGCGTCTTGCCCGAGCCCGGCGGCGCGACGATGTGCAGCGGCCCGGGGCCGGAGGCGTCCACGCGTTCGAGTGCATCAGCCTGGTAGTGCCGCAGCCGGCCCTCGAACCGCCATCGCCCGAGGGGAACATCGGCCTCCGGCGACATAGCGGCAGTATGTCAGACGGCACCGACGCGGCATCCCGGGCAGCCGGCGGCCCCGACCGCGGTCAAGGCGACACGCCGTCGCGTGCTAGACTGACTGTTTGTCTGCGCGCACTCCAGCACGCAGTACGTACCCACTCCCCATCACAGGCCCGAAACGGCCGGGTGGAGCGCGGGTGCAGACAAGGGATCTTGGGTGGCACCGTCCGGTGTCACGGTACTAAGGAGAATCACTATGGCAGCAGTGTGCCAGGTGACCGGAGCAGTTCCCGGCTTCGGTCACAACATCTCGCACTCGCACCGCCGGACGAAGCGCCGCTTCGACCCGAACGTGCAGAAGAAGACCTACTACGTTCCTTCGCTCGGTCGCAAGATCACGCTGAACGTGTCGGCTAAGGGCATCAAGGTCATCGACGCCCGCGGCATCGAGTCGGTCGTGAAGGACCTGATCGCGAAGGGTGTGAAGCTCTAATGGCGAAGAAGGCTCAGGACGTCCGTCCGATCATCAAGCTCCGTTCGACCGCCGGTACGGGGTACACCTATGTGACGCGCAAGAACCGTCGCAACAACCCCGACCGCATCGTGCTGAAGAAGTACGACCCGGTGATCCGCAAGCACGTCGAATTCCGAGAGGAGCGCTGATCTCATGGCTAAGAAGAGCAAGATCGCGCGCAACAACCAGCGTGAAGAGGTCGTCGCCCGCTACGCCGAGAAGCGTGCCGAGCTGAAGAAGACCCTCGTCGACCCGAACGCGACCGACGAGGCCCGCGAGGCCGCCCGCGTCGGCCTGCAGAAGCTCCCGCGCAACGCGTCGCCGGTTCGCGTCCGCAAGCGCGACGCGATCGACGGTCGCCCCCGTGGCCACCTCTCGAAGTTCGGCATCTCGCGCGTCCGCTTCCGCGACATGGCACACAAGGGCGAGCTGCCCGGTGTGACCAAGTCGAGCTGGTAAGCGGCCTGCAACACAGCGCCGAAGCCCCCGCCCCGATTCGTCGGGACGGGGGCTTCGTCGTTCCCACCGCCTGCGCTCGGGACGGGTATGCGCGGCAACGGCTACGGTCGGAGCATGGACATCAGCTCGATGATCATGGGTGGCGCGATCGCGTCGGTGATGTGGATCGTCTTCGTGCCCTGGTCGAAGCTCCGGCGGTTGCGAGAGCTCGATGAACGCACCGAGCTCGACGAACGCACCGAGCGCGCGGACGGAGACTGACCATGCCGTTGGATCCCTTCTTCGCGGAGCGGCTGCGCACGCACCGGCGCTACCTCCTGCGGCAGGCCTGGCGATCGGTCACGTCCGCGGTGGCCGATCGGATGCCGCGAACCCCGCGATCCCCCGCCGCGGAGGGCGTACCGGGAACCGCCCCCACCTCAGCCCCCAGCCCGGCCCCCACGCCCACCCCCGCGAAGCCCGCGGGCAAGCGCCCGCTCACGCCGCGCGAGCGTCACCGCAAGGCCGCGCTCGCCTGGGACCGCCAGGAGCTCCGGACGGTCGGCACACCGGGCCCCGAGATCGCCACGTCCGAGCACGTCGTCCCGGTGCCCGGCTACCCCGACGTGCGTGTGCGGGTCTACCGCCCCACCACGCTCGTTGCGGGCGAGCCGGCCCCCGCGTGCCTCGTGATCGGCGGTGGCGCTTTCCGTATCGGCGGCATCGACTACCCGACGGCGGATGCCGCGTGCCGGCGCCGTGCCGAGGCATCCGGTGTCGTCCTCGTCGCGGTCGACTACTCGCTGGCGCCCGAGCACCGCTATCCGACCCAGATCGAGCAGGCGTACGCGGCGTGGCGGTGGCTCCACGACGAGGCGGGGGCGCTCGGCATCGATCCGGACCGGGTGGGCATCTCGGGGTCGTCGGCGGGTGGCAACATCGCGGCCGTCCTGACGCTCATGAACCGCGATCGGGCGCGCCTCCCCGTCGCCGTGCAGATCCTCGAGGTGCCGGTGACCGACCTCACGGGGAGGTTCATCGATCTGCGCGCGACCTACGCCCTCGGCATCCCCGCGTTCATCGCCGTGCGCGAGCTCGTCTCGGTCGCCCGCACGTATCTCGGCGACCGCTCGCGGGCGCGCGAGTCCTACGCTTCGCCGATGCGTGCCGATTCGCTCGCCGACCTTCCGCCGGCGGTGATCCTGACGGCGGAGTACGACCCGCTGCGCAGCGACGGAGCGGCCTACGCCGCCAAGCTGCGCCGCGCCGGGGTGGAGGCGAGCGCGACCCGGTACCTCGGGGTCACGCATGACACCCCTATCTTCGTCGGAGCGCTCCCCGCGGCGCGCCGGTGGGAGGCCGAGGTCGTCTCAGCACTGCGCCGGATCTGACCGTCGCGCCGACCCCGGCGACCCCGCGCGGACGTCACATTCGTCCCATGCGCCCCGAAAACGGGCGACACGCCGGGTGAAAGCGCCCCTGGAAGCCGGTAAATCCGCGAAATTCCGCGGAATCCGCGTATATTCGGGACCGGTCGAACGACCAACCGCGGGACGCGAGTCCCCGGGAACCACCCACGCTGTCGGCGGCGCGTCCGTCGTCCGCCGTCTGGAGGACAACCCTATGGCTGACAAGTCCATCACCAAGACCGAGCTCGTCGCGAGCATCGCCAGCGCCACCGGTCAGAGCCAGGCCGCCGTCTCGGGCGTGCTCGACTCGCTCTTCACGACCGTCTCCGAGGCCGTCGCCAAGGGCAGCAAGGTCTCGATCCCGGGCTGGATCGCCTTCGAGCAGGTCGACACCGCCGCTCGCACCGGCCGCAACCCGCAGACCGGCGAGGAGATCAAGATCGCCGCGGGCAAGCGCGTCAAGGTGACCGCCGGCTCGAAGCTGAAGGCCGCCGTCAAGTAATCGACGACGATTCACCGGAGGGGGATGCCGTACGGCATCCCCCTCCGTCGTCCCCCTGCCCTGCCCTGCCCCGCCCCGCCCCGCCCCGCTTCTCGAGGTCCCACTTGAGCCGGAAACCCGGCCGACATACCCGGCCCGAATGGGACCTCGCGGCTCAGCCGCTGAGGGGCTGAGGGGCTGAGAGGCCTGGGGCGCCCGGCCGCCGTAGGCTGGTGGGGTGGAATCCCGAGCGCAGCGTCTCGCCGGACCGGCGATCCTCGCTGTGTCGGCTCTCATCGTCGTCCTCATCGGCCTCGCGGCCGGCGGCGGCGCCGCCCCGCTGCAGCTGCTCGACCCCGGACCCCTCGTCCGGTGGGGTCTGCCGGTCATCAAGCTCGTCGTCAACCTCGCGGCGGCGGGCATGGTCGGATCCCTCGTCGTGGCGCTGTTCGCCCTGCGCGCGGGCGAGCGCCCGTTCGACACGGCCCTCGACGCCGCCTCGATCTCCGCGGCGATCTTCACCGTCGCGAGCGCGGGTACCGCGTTCTTCACCTTCCTCAACCTGTTGGGCGCGGCTCCCAGCGCCAGCGCGGAGTTCGGTCAGCAGCTCGGCCGATTCCTCGTCGACACCGAGGCCGGGCGCGCCTGGCTGCTGACGACGATCGCCGGCGCCGTGCTCACGGTGCTCACCTTCGCCGTCCGCGGCTGGACCTCGACGCTCATCGTCGGCATCCTCGCGGCGGCATCCCTCATCCCGATGGCGACGCAGGGCCACTCGGGCGAAGAGGCCAACCACAACATCGCGGTCACCGCGCTGGCGCTGCACATCGTCGCCGCGGCGGTCTGGCTCGGCGGCCTGCTGCTGCTCGTCATCATCCGGCCCGTCGTCGACCGGGCCGACATGGTCGCGATCGTGTCGCGCTACTCGAGCATCGCGCTCGTGGCCTTCATCGTGGTCGCGGTCTCGGGAACGGTCCGCGCCGCCGTCGCGATCCTCTCGCCGGCCAACCTGTTCTCGCCGTACGGGGCGCTGCTGCTGGTGAAGGTCGTCGCCCTCATCGCGATGGGCATCCTCGGCGCCTCGTATCGCGGACGGCTCATCTCCAAGCTCGCCTCATCGGGCGCGGCGCGGGTGTTCTGGCTGCTCGTCACCGTCGAGATCGTCTTCATGGGCATCGCGAGCGGAGCGGCCGCCGCGCTCGCGCGCACGCCGCCGCCCGTCGACACGACCCTCCCCGAGCAGCAGACCCCGGCCCAGATCCTGACCGGCACGGTCCTGCCTCCCGAGCTGACGATCGACCGCTGGTTCACGATGTGGGATGTCGATCTGCTCTGGGTCTTCGCCGTCGGGTTCGGCCTGTTCTTCTACCTCGCCGGTGTCCGGCGTCTGCGCAAGCGCGGCGACCGCTGGCCGATCTACCGGACGGCGCTGTGGGTCTTCGGCCTGCTCCTGCTGCTGTGGGTCACGAGCGGGCCCATCAACGCCTACCAGGACTACCTCTTCAGCCTGCACATGGTCGGGCACATGCTGCTGTCGATGGCGATCCCGCTGTGCCTCGTGGCGGGGGCGCCCGTGACGCTGGCCGCCCGCGCCATCCGCAAGCGCGACGACGGGTCGCGCGGTGGACGCGAGTGGATCCTCTGGGCCGTTCACACCCCGTTCTCGCGCGTCGTCACGCATCCGGCGTTCGCGTCGATCATGTTCATCGGCTCGCTGTGGGTGTTCTACTACACCGATCTGTTCCGCTGGTCGCTGTACGACCACATCGGACACGAGTGGATGGTCGTCCACTTCCTCATCTCGGGCTACCTGTTCGTGCTGTCGCTCATCGGCATCGACCCGGTGCCCTACCGCCTGCCGTATCCGTTCCGTCTGCTCACGCTCATCGCGGTCATGGCGATGCACGCCTTCTTCGGCATCGCGATCATGATGTCGTCGGGGATGTTCGCCGCGGAGTGGTTCGGATCGATGGGCCGAACGTGGGGGCCGACGCCGCTCGAGGACCAGTACATCGGCGGCGGCGTCGCCTGGTCGGTGGGGGAGATCCCCACCCTGATCCTCGCGATCACGGTGGCGATCCAGTGGAGCCGATCGGATGACCGGATGCAGCGCCGCCGCGACCGTCAGGTCGACCGTGCCGGCGACACCGAGCTCGAGGAGTACAACGAGCGCCTCGCCGAGCTCGCGCGCCGCGACGCCGCGCGGAGCCGCTGACCCCGCTCAGCCCTGGTCGGCCGACACCTGGATGGATGCGGTGCCGTCGGGCAGGATCGTGATCGATCCGGTCAGGAAGAACTCGACGTCCTCCGACACCTCGTTGAGTCGCCCGTCGTAGATCGAGCGGATGTCGACGTCGATGTGCGCGACGGCCCGGGTGCTCGGGATGGCCCACTGCGCGCCGTCGGGGACGACCTCGATCTTCGGGTTCTCCGCGATCGACCACTGCGGTGCGCCTTCGACGCGGTTGCGGACGAAGTATCCGAACGGGCATCCCGTGGGCTGCAGCACCTGCTGCGTCGCGCACGATGCGAGGAACTCGTCGACGCGATCCTGCACGACGTCGACGAACTCCGGCGTCGGCTGCGCCTGCAGATCGACGGGGACCGCCTTCTGCGGAGCGTCGGAGAGGACGGCCACCCCGGGGGTCTGCGCCGTCGGGGTGTCGACCGAGATCGAGTAGGCGCCGGGAGAGAAGACGAGCATCGAGACCGGCACGAGCGGATCGGCATCCACGCCCTCGGGTGCGACCTGCCGGGTGTCGAGCTCGAAGCCGTTGACCTGGAACCGGGTGGCTCCCCGCACGGTCAGGTCGATCGCCGACAGCGGGCTGTGCGCGAAGCGCCATGCGGGGGCGACGCCGATCCAGCCGTCCTGCTCGACGTCGAACTGCGTGCGGCCGCGGTGACCGTTCGCGAGGTAGGTCACGGTGATCTCGGTGACGTCGCCGCGGACGCGCTCGCCGATCACCTCGACGTCCGACAGCGGTGCGAGGGCGGCGCGGCGCAGCAGCACCTCGGATGTCGTCGACGGCAGCTCCGCCGCGGCGAGCTCGGCCGAATCCATCGCGACGCCCGGCAGGCGCAGGGCGTCGGCGGCGCTGCCGCTGCTCAGCAGCGACAGGTAGCGCTCGACGAACGCGGCGGGACTGTAGAGCGTGCGGTACACCGCGACTCCGCCGACGCCCAGAGCCCCGAGGGCGAGCACCGACAGCAGCCCGATCGCGGTGAGGTCGAGGGCGAGCCGGCGACCGCTGCGTGCACCCCGACGGCGACCCTGCCCGGGGCGGCGGGCGCTCTCGGGCGCGCTCGACTCATCGTCGCCGGTCGCGGCGTCCGGAGTCGTCTGCGCCTCGTGCACAGCACAAGTCTAGGAAGGCTCACCTGTGGCTACCATGAATCGGTGACCTTGCCGCCTCTCTCCGCTGAGCAGGAGGCACTGTTCCGCCGGATCGAGACGACCCGCGACCACGTCTTCGTCACCGGGCGAGCCGGTACCGGCAAGTCGACACTGCTGCAGCACCTCGCGTGGAACACCGACAAGCAGATCGCGATCTGCGCTCCGACGGGCGTCGCTGCGCTCAACGTCGAGGGGCAGACGATCCACTCCCTCTTCCGGCTGCCGATCGGACTCGTCGCCGACAGCGAACTCGAGCAGTCCGAGCCGACGCGCCGCATCCTCAACGCGATCGACACGCTCGTCATCGACGAGATCTCGATGGTCAACGCCGATGTGATGGATGCGATCGACCGGTCGTTGCGACAAGCGCGTCGTCGGCGCTCCGAGGCGTTCGGCGGCGTGCAGATCGTCATGTTCGGCGACCCGTATCAGCTCTCGCCGGTGCCGCCGCGCGGCGACGAGCTGAAGTACATCCGCGATCACTATCGCTCGTTCTGGTTCTTCGACGCGCAGGTGTGGGCGGGCCCGAAGGCGGATGCCGGCGCGATCCGCTCGGACGGACTGCTCGATCTCGGCCGGGTCGGCGCTCCGCTGCACATCGCGGAGCTCGGCGAGATCCATCGTCAGGCGGACGCGGGGTTCAAGGAGATGCTCAACGCCGTCCGGTACGGCGTCGTCACGGCCGACATCGCCGCCGCTCTCAACGCGGCGGGCGCCCGCACACCGCCGCCTCCCACCGGTGACGAGCCGCCCGTCATCACGCTCGCGACCCGCAACGATGCCGTCAACCGCATCAACCAGCGGCATCTCGACGCCCTCACGGGCCCGGTGCAGACGGCGAAGGCCGATGTCAGCGGCGACTTCGGGCGGGGGGAGACGTCGTACCCGGCCGACCCCGAGCTGCAGCTGAAGGTCGGCGCGCAGGTGATGTTCCTCCGCAACGACGTCGCGGGCTATGCCGGTGACGGCCCGCGCTGGGTCAACGGCTCCATCGGAACCGTCACCCGCATCGCGGGGTCATCGGTCCGCGTGGAGCTCGACGGCGAGGAGCACGACGTCGAGCCCGCCGTCTGGGAGCGGTTCCGTTACGCGTACGACCCGGGCTCGCGCAAGCTGACCCGCGAGATCGTCGCGGAGTTCACGCAGTTCCCGCTCCGACTGGCCTGGGCGGTGACGATCCACAAGTCGCAGGGCAAGACCTACGACCGTGCGATCGTCGACCTCGGGTCGGGCGCCTTCGCGCCGGGGCAGACCTACGTCGCGCTCTCGCGACTGACCTCGCTCGACGGGCTCTACCTGTCGCGACCGCTCCGGCCCAGCGACATCCTGGTCGACCACGACGTGCGGCGCTTCATGGCCGCCGTCCGCGCCGCCGGCATGTGACCGGCGGCGTCACGCGTCGCGGGGATCAGGCGACGACGGATGCCGCGCGCGCGGCCTTCGCGTCGGCGAGATCGGTGAACAGGTCGGTGTTGAACTGGTAGGCGACCAGCACCTCGTCGATCACCCGCTGCTGCTCGGCCTCGTCCCAGGGAGCGGCGTCGAGCTGCTCGCGGTAGCGCTCCTTGAACGCCGCCGGATCGGCGATGTCGCCGAAGATGTAGAAGCCGATGCCGTTGGTCTCGAAGCCGAACTGGCGGGCCATCAGCTTGCCGATGAACAGGCCTCCCGACAGGTCGCCGAGGTAGCGGGTGTAGTGGTGCGCGACGAAACCGCCGGCCCAGGTGGCCCCGACCTCGTCGATGCGGGCGACGTAGCGCTCGGTCGTCGGCAGCGGCGTGATCCGCTCGCGCCAGTCTGAGCCGATCAAGAACTCGAGGTCGGCCTCGAGCGCGGGGAGCCGGGTGAGCTTGTCGCTGATGAACGTGGCGGCCACCGGGTCGGCCGACATCCGGGATGCCGCGGCTTCGAGCGCCTCGTAGATGAACCAGTGCTGCGCGACCAGGGCGACGTAGTCGTCGCGGGTGCCCTTGCCGCGCATGAGGTCGGACATGAAGCCGGCGCCTTCGCTGCCGGAGTGCGCAGAGCTGGAGCGCTCGCGGAGAGCGGTCGAGAAGGGGATCGGTTCGAGCATGGCCCGACGATAGCACTTAGGTACAGCTAACCTGAAGGTTTCTCGCCGACCTCTTAACGAATCCGTAACGCTCAGTCGTGCGGGCGCGGCTCCACGTCGAGTCGCGCACAGGCCTCGTCGTACAGCGCGACGATCTCCCGGCGCACCTCGCGGCGCTCGGTGATCGGGCCGCCGGGCCACGCCACGCGGATCTCCCGGATGCCGCCGTCGGGCCCCACCGCCTGCCAATCCCCGCCGTCGCCGTCGAAGTGCGTCATCGTCGCCGCCGCGGCATCCGGTTCGCCGAACGCGCGCGCGATGAGCAGGTTGTCGTCGCGGTGGTCGTCGTTCATGTGACCGAGCACGCCGGAGATGGCGTCGGCGTCGAAAACGTGTGTCATGGGTCCACCCTAGGTTCGCGGGATCCTCAGGAGCGGTGTGATTCACTGGAGGCATACATCTCGGGGGGTGGCTCAGGAATGCGTGCGACTCGACGCCGTCGAAGCGCGGGGATCGCCGTTGCGGTCGCGCTCGCGCTCGGTCTTTCGGCGTGCGCGCCCGCGAGCGTCAGCAGCGTCGCCGTGCCCCCGCAGGCCGACGGTGAGATCGGCGGCGACACGCAGGCGCAGCTCACCGCCGCGGTCGAGCGTGCGATGGCGATGACCGGCTCGGCCGGTGCGATCGCGGGCGTCTGGGTGCCCTGGTCGGGCGAGTGGGTGCAGGGCTTCGGCACCAACCCCGACGGGACCGAGGTCACCGCCGACGACTCCTTCAAGGCCGGACCCGTCACCCGCGCGATGACGTGCGACGTGCTCTACGGCATGGCAGCCGACGGCACGGTCGAGCTCGACGACCCCGTGACGGAGTGGATCGTCGGATTCCCCGCGACCCCGGTCGTCACCCTCGAGCAGCTCTGCGACAGCACGTCCGGCCTCGGTTCGTACCAGCCGCGTCTGCAGGGCCGGTGGGAGGCGAACCCGGCGCGCCCGTGGGCTCCGCACGAGCTCCTCGCCTACGGTCTGGCGGCCTCGGGCCCGACGGGCGGCACCTCCTACGTCGATTCGGATGCCGGGTACGTCCTCCTCGGCATGGCGCTGGAGCGCGCCTCGAGCAGCACCGCCGCGGAACTGTTCCAGCGCTACGTCTTCGAGCCGCTCGGCATGGCAGGCTCATCCCTGCCCTCGCGCACCGCGGACATCGGACTCCACGGCACGCAGTCCGTGCTGACGCCCGAGGGGACGCCCGACTGCGCGACGGCGGCCGACCTCACCGCCCTGTCGCCCTCGGCCGGGTTCACGGCCTCGGGCGTCGTCACGACGGCAGCCGACCTCGGCCGCTATGTCCGCGCGCTCGCGACGGGGCTGCGTCCGTTCGACGACGACCAGCGGTTCGGCGCCCCCATCCCGGTGGGCGAGGGGTCGCCGACCTGGTACACCGTCGACGGCGGCACCTATCAGGCGGGAACCCTCATCGGGCAGTACGGCTCGATCCCGGGCTACCAGACCGTGGCCTTCGCCGACCGCGAGACGGGCCTCACGGTCGTCGCCGTGCTGAACAACTCCCGCGCTTCGGCCGAGGCGGTCCGCGTGCTCGGGTGGCAGCTCGCCGCGATCGCGTCGAAGGCTCCCGCCGCCTCGGGCGAGACCGCGCCGCCGGCGGGTCTGCCCTGGACGCCCGAGCAGATGGACGGCGACCTCGCGTCGGTCGCGATCTGCCCGCTTCCCTGACGGGGCTGCGCCGCAGCGCGAGCTTCGGAGAATGTCGCCGACCTCGGAGCGATGACTCGGCAGCAGCCGATATCGCCGTGATTCTCCGAGTCTCGCGCGCCCGGGCGACGCTCGCTGTGTTTCGCGGATGTGAAGAAACGGCCGGATCGCGTGACGATCGTGTCACGCGGACCTCCCCGCGCTGCGGACCTCGGTAGAACGGATGCAGCGTGATCGTGCAATTGCACATTGCACCGTGATGTTGTTTCATGGACAGCACTCGACGCAATGGAGCAGAGAAAGGGAAGGTCCACCAATGACCACCACCAGGAGATTCGCCGGCATCCTCGCCGCGGGAACGGCCATGGCACTCGCCCTCACGGCGTGCGCCGGTGGCGGCGGTTCGCCGCAGCAGACCGGCACCGACGGAACGCCGCAGACCGGCGGAACCGTCCACATGCTCCAGAACGCCGACTTCTCGTACCTCGACCCCGCCCGCGGCTGGGACGGCGGCGTCAACGCGTTCTACCGTCTGCTCTACCGCGGCCTCACGATGCAGGCCGCGGGCGACTCCGACGACCCGAACGCTATCGTTCCCGACCTCGCGACCGGCCTCGGCGAGGTGTCTGACGACGGACTCACCTGGACCTACACGCTCAAGGATGACCTCTTCTTCGACAACGGCGACCCGATCACCTCCGCCGAGATGGAGTTCGGCATCTCCCGCGCATGGGATCCGCAGATCGGCATCGGCTCGCCCTATCTGAAGTCCGTCATCGATGCGCCCGCCGACTACCAGGGCCCCTACGTCTCGGGGGATCTCCCCACGATCGAGACGCCCGACGCGAAGACGATCGTCTTCCACCTCAAGGCGCCTTTCCCCGAGTTCGACAACGTGCTCGCCCAGCCCAACGCCGTGCCCTTCCCGATCGGTTCCGGCGGCGGCGACGAGTTCATCAACGACGTCATCGCGTCGGGGCCGTACACGCTCGATTCCTACACCCCCGGCAGCACCATCAAGCTCGTGCGCAACGAGCACTGGGAGCCCGAGACCGACGAGGTGCGCAAGGCCTACCCCGACCAGTGGCAGTTCGACATCGGCATCGACGGCGCGACGATCGACGAGCGCATGATCGCCGGGCAAGGCGCCGACCAGAACGCGATCGCGGGCAAGATCGCGGGCGCCACGCTGCCCCGCATCCAGACGCCGCAGCTGCAGGAGCGCGCGATCACCGCTCCGGCGTACTGCACGACGTACATGTCGCTCAACACGACGAAGCCGCCCTTCGACGACCTGCGCGTGCGTCAGGCGGTGAACTGGGCGCTCGACCGCGCCAGCATCCAGAACGCGTCGGGCGGAAACCAGCTGGCGGATGTCGCGACGACGATCATCCCGCCGGCGGTCAGCGGACACCTCGACTACGACCTCTACCCCTCCGACGGCAACACCGGCGACGTCGACGAGGCCATGGCACTGCTCGCGGAGGCCGGGCTCGGCGACGGGTTCGAGTTCACCCTCGACATCCGCTCGAACCCCGTCGCCCAGGCGCAGGCCGAGGCCGTGCAGCAGGGCCTCGAGCGCATCGGTGCGACCGTGAAGCTCAACGTCATCGACACCTCGATCTACTACGAGACCATCGCGACGCCGTCGCAGCAGAACAACGCCGCGATCACCGGGTGGTGCCCCGACTGGGCCTCGAGCGCCAGCACCTTCATCCCGCCGCTGTTCGACGGCGCGGCCATCACCGAGAAGGGCAACCAGAACCTCGCTCAGCTGAACGACCCGGCCGTCAACGAGCGGATCGCCGAGATCCGTGGGATGACCGACGTCGATGCCGCCAACGAGGCCTGGGGCGAGCTCGACCAGCAGATCATGGAGCTCGCGCCCATCGCGCCGATGGTCTTCGAGAACGGCATCTTCCTGCCGGGGTCGAACATCGCCGGCTACATCCCCAACACCAACATGACCGACCTCACGATCGTCGGTCTGAAGGACCCGTCGAAGGGCTGACATGACCTTCAGCTCGGCCCCCCTCGAGGTCGAGGCCACGCCGGGCGGTGATTCCCCTCTCGACGAGTCGGTGGAATCCCGTCCGGCGTCCGGCCGGAAACTCCTCCGAGGCTTCCTCACCGATGTGCCCGCGATGCTGTCGCTGGCCTACATCGTGCTCGTTCTGCTCATGGCGGTCTTCGCGCCCCTCATCGTCCAGATCAGCGGCTGGTCTCCGTACCAGTTCGACCAGAGCGCGATCGACCCCAACATGGGCGCGATCCCGATCGGGCCCCTCGGCGGCATCAGCGCCGAGCACTGGTTCGGGGTCGAGCCCGGCAACGGCCGCGACATCTTCGCCCGGATCGTCTACGGCGCCCAGGTCTCGATGACGGTCGCGCTGTCGGCCACCCTCTTGACCACGGTGCTCGGAGTCGTCCTCGGGATGCTGGCCGGATACCTCGGCGGCTGGGTCGACACGGTCATCTCGCGGGTCATGGAGTTCCTCATGGCCTTCCCCGCGCTCATCTTCATGATCGCGATTCTGTCGGCGCTGCCGGCGGACAACCGCGTGCTGCTGCTCGTCGTCGTGATCTCGCTGTTCGGCTGGCCCTACCTCGCCCGCATCGTGCGCTCGCAGACGCTGTCGCTCAAGGAGCGCGAGTTCGTCGAGTCGGCTCGCGCCTCGGGTGCCTCGAGCGTGCAGATCATCTTCCGCGAGATCCTGCCGAACCTCTCCTCGACCATCATCGTGATGGCGACCCTCGCGGTGCCGGGATACGTCGGCACCGAGGCGGGGCTGTCGTTCCTCGGTGTCGGGGTCGTCCCGCCCACGCCGAGCTGGGGCCAGATGATCGCCTCGGCGGCGCCCTGGTATGCGGTCGACCCGATGTACTTCCTCATCCCGGGCGCCTTCCTCTTCCTCCTGGTGCTCTCGTTCACGACCCTGGGCGACCGCATCCGCGCGCTCGTCGGCAGCGCGGAGGTGCGCGCGTGACCCGCTTCGTCCTCTCGCGCGCGACCGGCATGGTCGTGGTGCTGTTCCTCGTGACGCTCTTCACGTTCGTGATCTTCTTCGTGCTCTCGCCCGACCCGGCGGTGCAGATCTGCGGCAAGAACTGCACGCCCGAGCGCATCGACCAGATCCGTGCGAACCTCGGGCTCGACCAGCCCTTCCTCACGCAGTTCTTCACGTACCTCTCGGGTCTGTTCGTCGGCCGCGAGTACGAGATCGCGGGCGCGACGGTCGCATGCGGCGCCCCGTGCCTCGGGTACTCGTTCCAGACCGGGCAGCTCGTGGGCGACATGATCGTGCAGCGCCTGCCCATCTCGGCGACGATCGCGATCGGGGCGGCGGTGCTCTGGCTCGTCGGCGGCGTCGTCGGGGGCGTCCTCAGCGCCGTGCGCGAGGGGAAGTTCACCGACCGGTTCGTGGCCGGGCTGACCCTCGGGTCGATGTCGATCCCGAACTACGTCCTGGCCCTCGCCCTGCAGTTCGTCCTGGTCGTCTCGCTCGGATGGCTGCCGTTCCCGCAGGCGGTGCCGTTCGCCGACGATCCGGTGCAGTGGTTCCTGAACTTCCTCATGCCGTGGATCGTGCTCGCGGTCGGATACGCCGCCGTCTATACGCGGCTCACGCGGGCGAACGTCATCGACACTCTGCAGGAGAACTTCGTGCGCACCGCGCACGCGAAAGGGCTGCGACCGAGCCTCGTGTGGCGCCGCCACGCGCTGCGCCCGGCGCTGACGCCGATCGTCACGATCTTCGGGATGGACGTCGCCGGTCTCCTCGGTGGCGCGGTGATCACCGAGACCGTGTTCGGCATCAACGGCGTGGGCAAGCTCACCGCCGACTCGATCTCGTCGAACGACCAGCCGGTCATCATGGCGGTGACGCTGCTCTCGGCGTTCTTCGTCATCGTCGGCAACCTCGTCGTCGACCTGCTCTACGCGGCGATCGATCCTCGCGTGCGAACGGCGGCCAAAGCATGAGCGGCGAAAGGATGCCGATGACGGACGACCTCCTGCGCGTCGATGACCTGACGGTGCAGTTCCGTACCGCCGGCGGCTCCGCCCGCGTCGTCGACGGCCTGAGCTTCGCGATTCCGCGCGGCGGGGCGCTCGGGATCGTCGGCGAGTCGGGCTCGGGCAAGTCGATGACGAGCCTCGCGATCATGGGACTGCTGCCCCGGGGCGGCAGCGCCACGGGCTCGGTCACCTTCGACGGACGGGATCTGCTGACCCTCCCCGGCCGGGAGATGCGGCAGGTTCGCGGCGACCGGATCGCGATGATCTTCCAAGACCCCCTCTCGTCGCTCAATCCGTACTACACCGTCGGTACGCAGATCGCCGAGGCGTACCGGTCGCACCGGTCGGGCGTCTCGCGCCGTGAGGCCCGGCGGGTCGCGATCGAGGCGATGGAGCGGGTGCACATCAGGGATGCCGCGAAGCGCGTCGACCACTACCCGCACCAGTTCTCGGGCGGAATGCGTCAGCGCATCATGATCGCGATGGCGCTCAGCATGGAGCCCGAGCTGATCATCGCCGATGAGCCGACCACGGCCCTCGACGTGACGGTGCAGGCGCAGATCCTCGATCTGCTCGCCGAGATCCGCCGCGACACGGGCGCCGGCCTCATCCTCATCACGCACGACCTCGCGGTCGTCAGCGAGGTGACCGAGCAGATCGTCGTCATGCGAGCCGGTCGCATGGTCGAGCGGGGCAGCGTCGAAGGGGTCTTCAGCGACCCGCAGGAGGAGTACACGCGGCGACTGCTCGACGCCGTTCCCCGCATCGACGACGCGATCGGCGAGCTGCGCACGACCGATATCGCGATCGTGCCGGACAGCGAGATCACGCCGGACGACGGAATCGAGGAGACGGCATGACCGACCAGACCGCGCCGCTGTGCCGTGCGACGGGCCTCGTGAAGGAGTTCGCGAGCCCGGGTGCGACGATGTTCTCGCGTAGCAGCCGCTTCCGCGCAGTCGACGGCGTCGACCTCGACATCCGGCGCGGCGAGACTCTCGCCCTCGTCGGCGAATCGGGCTCGGGAAAGTCGACCGCCGCGCGGCTGATCGCCCGTCTCATGGACGCCACGGCGGGGACGATCGAGTTCGAGGGGCGGGATGTCACGCACCTGCAGGGGCGCGACCTCCTCGCTTTCCGCAGCGACGTCCAGGTGATCTTCCAGGACCCGTACTCGTCGCTCAACCCCAAGCACACCGTCGAGCGACTCGTGACGGCACCGCTGCGGTATCAGAATCGGAAGATCCCGGGCGGGGCGCGCGCGTTCACGCGGTCGCTCATGGACCGGGTGGGGCTCAACCCCGACCACTCCGACCGGTATCCGGCGCAGTTCTCGGGAGGTCAGGCACAGCGCATCGGCATCGCCCGGGCGCTCGCGGTCGGACCGAAGATGGTCATCTGCGACGAGGCGGTGTCGGCGCTCGACGTCTCGGTGCAGGCGCAGGTGATCAACCTGCTGACCGCGCTGCAGCGCGACGAGGGCTTCGCGTACCTCTTCATCGCGCACGACCTCGCTGTCGTCCGCCAGATCGCGACCCGCATCGCCGTGATGAGCCGCGGTTCCATCGTGGAGACGGGGGAGCGCGACCGCGTCTTCGAGAGCCCTCAGCACGAGTACACCCGTACGCTGCTCGCGGCGGTGCCCCGCATCAACCCCGAGTGGGACCGCCGCCGGCGCGCCGCCGAGAAGGCTCGCCGTGCCGGCGCAGCAGCCGCGGCATCCGACACCCAGACGGAGGCGTCATGACGACCGAATACCACCTGCCCGGCATCCGCGTCGCGGAGCGTCGCATCGAGGTCCCGCTCGACTGGAGCGCCGGTACAGCAGCGGCCGGGACGATCGAGCTGCTCGTGCGCGAGCTCGTCGATCCCGACCGGGCGCGCGATGAGCTGCCGCTGCTCGCGTTCCTGCAGGGCGGCCCGGGTGGTTCGAACCCACGGCCGCTGCGTCGCGAGGGCTGGATCGACGAGGCCCTGCGCGATTATCGCGTGGTGCTCGTCGACCAGCGCGGCACCGGGGGCAGCACGCCCCTCGAAGCCGTCGACGTGGCCGGGCTCGACGCCGCGGCCGGCGCGGACCTGCTGTCCCTCCACCGCGCCGACTCGATCGTCCGCGACCTCGAGCACGTCCGCGAGACGCTCTACGGCGGGCGGCGGTGGGCGACACTCGGGCAGAGCTACGGCGGCTTCCTCACGCTCACCTACCTGTCGACGGCGCCCGAGGCATTGACCGCCTGCTACGTCTGCGGCGGCATCCCCGGCACCCCGCCGCGGGCCGCCGAGGTCTACGCGCGCACCTTCGACCGGGTCGCGGCGAAGACGGCGGAGCTGTACCGGCGATTCCCCGAGGATGCCGAGGCGATCGCGCGCATCGCCGACCGGCTCGCCGAGGGCGACGTGGCCCTCCCCGACGGCGACGTGCTGACCGTGCGCCGCTTCCAGTCGCTCGGGATCGACCTCGGGATGAAGCCCGGCCACGAGCGCCTGCACTGGCTCGTCGAGAAGGCGTTCGCCCGGCCCGGGCGGCTGTCGGAGGCGTTCCTCGCCGAGGTGCAGTCGCTCAGCTCCAGCGCCGGCAACCCGCTGTTCTGGACCCTGCAGGAATCGATCTACGGCGACCCGAGCAGCGGGCCGACCGCGTGGGCGGCGCAGGCCGAGCGCGACCGTCGTCCCGAGTTCGACGAGGACCGGCGGCCCCTGCTGTTCACGGGCGAGATGGCCTTCCCCTGGATGTTCGACGAGGTGCGTCTGCTTCGCGGGTTCCGGGAGGCCGTCCATGCGCTGGCCGCCCGCGACTCCTGGACGCCGTTGTACGACCTCGACCGGCTCGCCGCTAACGACGTGCCGCTGGCGGCGGCGGTGTACTTCGACGACATGTACGTCGATGCGGGGCTGCAGCTCGAGACGCTGTCGCGCATCGGCAACGCCCAGTCGTGGGTGACGAACGAGTTCGAGCACGACGGCATCGGCTCGGGTCGCACGTTCACGCGACTGCGCGAGCTGGTCCGAGACCGCGGAGGAGAGAAGCGATGACCGCCCCCGACACCCCCCGTCCGCCCTACGCCGGCACGCGGTACCCGCGGCTCGCGCAGGTGCCGGCGTTCACCGATTTCGTCTCGCGCGACTGGGCCGACGTACCGACCCGCCCGCAGCTGCCCGCGGGCGCCGCGGCCGCGGCATCCGATCATCGCGACCGCCTGAGCGCCGCGCTTCCCGGGCGGGTGGTCGTCGCGGCGGCCGGTCACGCGCCCGTCCGCAACGACGACGCCCACTACGGCTTCCGCGCCGACAGCGGCTTCGTCTGGCTGACGGCGTGCCAGGTCGAGGGGGCCGTGGTCGTGCTGTGGCCCACAGTCGGCGGACATGACGCCGTGCTGTACCTGCCGCCGCCGTTCCGCCCCGGTGACGCCGGCTTCTTCTCGGATGCGAACCACGGTGAGCTCTGGGTCGGCCCCTCGGCCGGTCTGCCCGAGTGGTCCGACGCGCTGGGCATGACCGTCGAGCCGCTCGCCGCGCTCGACCGGCGCCACGGCGAGCTGCGGGGTGCCGCCGCCGCGCGCTCTGCAGCCGCGCTCGCCGCCGAGGTGGGGGCCGAGGTGTCGGTCGAGCTCGAACGCGCGCTCGCCCGCCTGCGAATGGTGAAGGACGCATGGGAGATCGGCCAGCTCCGCGAGGCCGTCGACGCGACGGTCGCCGGATTCGGCGCGGTCGTGGCCGAGGTGCCGCGGGCGATCGCCGACGGCCTCGGCGAGCGGTGGCTGCAGGGAACGTTCGACCGCCACGCACGCACGTTCGGGAACGGACCGGGCTACTCCACGATCGTCGGGTCGGGCGCGCACGCGCCGATCCTGCACTGGGTGCGGTGCGACGGCGCGATCGTTCCGGATGCCGCGCTGCTGCTCGACATGGGCGTCGAGGCTCGGTCGCTCTACACCGCCGATGTGACCCGCACGGTTCCCGCGAGCGGAACGTTCTCGCAGACCCAGCGCGCGGTGCACGATCTCGTCGAGAAGGCGCACCGTGCGGGACTCGACCGCATCCGGCCGGGCGTGGCGTATCTCGACTTCCACTTCGCCGCGATGGAGGTCGTCGCGCAGGGGCTGCACGACTGGGGGCTGCTGCCGGTCTCGGTCGACGAGGCACTGTCACCCGAGGGGCAGCAGCACCGCCGATACCTCGCCTGCGGGATCGGCCATCACCTCGGGCTCGACGTGCACGACTGCAGTCAGGCGGACTACGAGGACTACATGGGTGCGGCGCTCGAGCCGGGCGTCGTCATGACCGTCGAGCCCGGCCTGTACTTCCACGCCCACGACCTGACCCTTCCGCCCGAGTTGCGCGGCATCGGCGTGCGCCTCGAAGACGATGTGCTCGTCACCGACGCGGGCTCGGAGGTGCTGTCGGCGGCCCTGCCGATCTCCGCCGCCGAAGTCGAGGCGTGGACGCGCGCGCAGTGGGCGGACGAGCGATGACGGATGCCGCACCCCGCGCCGTGCCGTTCCCGCACGGGTCCGTTCGGGTGAAGCCGACGAGCGCGTTCGCCCCCGCCCATGACCGGATGCTGCGCCTCGCCCGGGTCTACCCGATCGACCGGCTCCTCGCGGTCTTCCGCGCCGGCGCCGGGCTCGACACCCGCGCGGCGGTGCCGCCGGGCGCGTGGGAGGGCTTCGGTCATCCGGCGGAGGAGTCGTGGGGCGAGCACGACTATCCCGGTCGTGAGGTCGCGCAGACGGCGAATCTGCTGCGCGGACACTACACGGGCCATTTCCTCTCGATGCTCGCGCTGGCTGCTGCGGGCGAGGACGACGACGAGCTGCGATCGCGCGTGGACGAGCTCGTGGGCGGGCTCGCCGAGGTGCAGCAGGCGCTCGCCGCCACCAGACGGTACTCGCACCCGGGCCTTCTCTTCGCCTCGGGCGAGTGGCAGTTCGCGCGGCTCGAGCATCTCGCGCCCTACGGCGAGATCTGGGCGCCGTATTACACATGCCACAAGCTCATGGCGGGCCTGCTCGACGCCTACGAGCTCGCCGGCAACGAGCAGGCCCTCGAGGTCGTCACGGGTATGGCGCACTGGATCGCGGGCCGCCTCGAGAAGCTCGATCACGACCACCGCCAGCGCATGTGGTCGCTCTACATCGCGGGCGAGTTCGGCGGCATGAACGAGACGCTCGCGCGGCTCAGCGCCGTCGCCGGCGAGCCGCGCTTCCTCGCGGCGGCGCGAGCGTTCGATCAGGCAGACCTGCTCGACGCGGCATCGTCGGGGCGCGACATCCTCGACGGCATGCACGCCAACCAGCACCTGCCTCAGCTCGTCGGTTACGTGCGCGAGTACGAGCTCACCCGCGAGCGCCGCTACCTCGCCGCCGCGATCGGGGTGTTCGACCAGATCGTCCCGGGACGCATGTACGCGCACGGCGGCACCGGCGAGAACGAGCTGTGGGGCCCGCCGCGCACGGTCGCGGGCGACATCGGCCGGCGCAACGCCGAGACCTGCGCGACCTACAACCTCGTCAAGCTCGCCGAGGCGCTGTTCGGTCATACGCTCCAGCCCCGCTTCCTCGACTACGCGGAGCGGGCGCGGCAGAACCAGATTCTCGGCTCGCGGCGCGCGGTCGACTCCGACGACAGCCCCGAGGTGACGTACATGTTCCCGGTGCACGCCGGTGCGCTGCCCGAGTACGACAACGTCGGCACGTGCTGCGGCGGGACCGGGCTCGAGAACCACGTCAGTCATCAGGCCGGGATCTTGTTCCGCGAGACCGGCGCGAAGCCCGCGCTGTGGGTCGCCCGCTACACGCCCGCCGAGCTGCGCTGGGATGAGCGAGGGATCCGCGTCGACATCGACCAGGAGCATCCCTTCGCAGACCGCGTCACGCTCCGAGTGCGGACGACCCAGGCCCGCCCGGTGCGGTTGACGATCCACCTGCGCATCCCCGAGTGGGTGGCCGGTGCCGCCGAGGTCGCCGTCGACGGACGCCGGTTGGAGCTCGACGCGCGCCCGGGCGGTTCCGTCACGATCGACCGTGCTTGGCAGGGCGACGAGAGCATCGAGCTGGCGCTTCCCGCTGCGCTCCGCTCCGAGCCGACGATCGACGACCCGGAACTGCGCAGCCTGCGCTACGGGCCGCACGTGCTCGTCGCGCGCGACGAGTCGACGACGACGATCGAACGATCATGGAACACGCAGCGGATGCCGGGAGGTGCGACCCGTGCCGACGTCGACGATGTCTCGGCGGCGCTCGCGGCGACCGGCGCGGTTTCGATCGCCGGGCTTCGCCACGAACCGGTCTGGAACGGCTCCGACGAGCGGTACCACCTGTATTCGCGAGGCGCAGACCGGACGATCGGGTTCGCCGGCGTCGAGACGGGGGTGCCCGCACGGCGGCGCGCCGACGGCACCACACTGGTCGACGACCTGTGGGTCGAGCCCGCGCCGCAGGACGACGCCGAGCTGCTCGACCGGCTCGTCGCGGTGTGCCGCAGCGGCATGGCGGACTCGCTCGTGAGCGCGTCGGAAGCACGGGCCGTCATCGGCGCCGGGCTCGACGCCGGCCTCGGGATCGGCGCCGAGTCGGCCGTGACCGCGGATGCCGCGCGTCGCGCGCGGGACGTCGTCGGGGCGTTCAGCACGACCCCGGATGCCGCCATGCCGCCGACCGTCGACATCGGGGTCTCACCCGCGCCGGCGGCGTCGGGGTGGTTCACCGTCCCTCCCGCCGTCGAGGTGCGGGCCACCGGCGTGGCCGGCGACCGGCTGCGTCTCGAGCTGCGCATCGACGACGGCGCCTGGCGCACGGCCGACGGCCCCGTCATCGTCGATCGCGAGGGCCTCGTGCGGCTCGAGGCGCGCGCGATCGACGGGGACGGGCGGTCGAGTACCGTGCGGCGCGAACTCGCGATCGACACCCAGCCCCCGCAGAGCGAGGCGCGGGTGAAACAGCTCGGCGCCGCCGTCGAGATCACGCTCGTCGCCACCGACGACGTCTCCGGTGTCGACGGCATCCGCTGGGCGGGGGAGGGGACCTTCTGGGCGACGTTCCAGGAAGCCTTCGTCCGCGCCCTCACGGATCGCGAGCAGGTGATCGAGTTCGCCGCGACGGATCGGGCAGGCAACGAAGAGGCGCGTCACCGACTCACTCTTCCGCCCGCCCCGGAATTGGATACCATTGCAATTGCACTGACACCGGCGCCTGACATCGCCAGATCGGAGAACGACTCATGACCGACCGCAAGCCCTGGCACGGCGTCAACCTCGCGACCACGCTGCCGTTCCGCGACGACCTGTCCGTCGACTACGACGCCTACGCCGAGCTCGTGCGCTTCACGACGCAGAACGGCGTGACCGGCATCATCCCCAACGGCTCGCTCGGCGAGTATCAGACGCTCACCGAGGAGGAGCGCAAGCGTGTCTTCCTCACCGCCGTCGAGGCCGCGCCCGGCGCCGCCGTCATCCCGGGTGTCGGAGCCTACGGCGCTCTCGAGAGCGTGCGCTTCGCCGAGCACGCCGCCGAGAACGGCGCTCCGGCCGTCATGCTGCTGCCGCCGAACGCCTACCGGGCGAGCGACGACGAGGTCGTCGACCACTATCGCCGGGTCGCTGCGGTCGGCCTGCCGATCCTCGCGTACAACAACCCCATCGACACGAAGGTCGACCTGCGTCCCGACCTGCTCGCGCGGCTGTTCGCCGAGGGGCTCATCGTCTCGGTCAAGGAGTTCTCGGGCGACGTCCGTCACGCCTACGAGATCCGCGAGCTCGCGCCGGGCCTCGACATCTCGATCGGATCCGACGACGTCGTGTTCGAGCTCGGCCTCAACGGCGCCGTGGGCTGGGTCGCCGGCTACCCCAACGCGATCCCCGCGTCGACGGTCGAGCTCTACACGCTCTCGACCTCCGACGACCCGCAGGACTGGGTGCGGGCGCGCGAGATCTACCGCGACCTGCACCCGCTGCTGCGCTGGGACTCCAAGACCTGGTTCGTCCAGGCGATCAAGCTCTCGCAGCAGGTCGCGGGCGTGCTCGCGAGCACGACGACCCGTCCGCCGCGCCTCGCCCTGCCCGACGAGGTGGCCGCGCGTATCATCGCGGACACCGAGGCCGTGCTGAGCAAGGGCTACCGCTGACCCGCGGCAACCGTCCCCGCTGAACCCGCCCCGCCGCCGACGACCGAAAGGCTCCTTCATGCGCACGAAGCGCGTCTTCCACGCCGTGGACTCCCACACCGAGGGGATGCCCACCCGTGTCATCGTCGGCGGCGTCGGCACCCTGCCCGGGGCCACGATGGAGGAGCGGCGGCAGCGGTTCATGGTCGAGAACGACGGGCTGCGACGCCTGCTCATGAACGAGCCGCGGGGTCACAGCGCGATGAGCGGGGCGATCCTGCAGCCCCCGACTCGGCCGGATGCCGATGTCGGCGTGCTCTACATCGAGGTGTCGGGATGCCTGCCGATGTGCGGCCACGGCACGATCGGGGTCGCCACCGTGCTGGTCGAGACCGGCATGGTGCCCGTCGTCGAGCCGGTCACGACGATCCGGCTCGACACCCCCGCGGGGCTCGTCGTCGCCGAGGTGGAGGTGTCGGACGGTCACGCCGATCGCGTGACCATCCGCAACGTGCCCTCGTTCGTCGTCGGGCTCGGCCGCTCGGTCGAGGTTCCGGGGTTCGGGCGGGTGCCCTACGACCTGGCGTTCGGCGGCAACTTCTACGCGATCGTCCGGCTCGACGACCTCGGGCTGCCGTTCGAGCGTGCCCGCAAGGACGACCTGCTGCGCGCCGGGCTGGCGATCATGGCCGCCGTCGACGAGGCCGACAGCCCCGTGCATCCGGTCGACGGCACCATCCGCGGCTGCCATCACGTCTATCTCGAAGCACCCGGGTCGACCGCTCGGCACTCGCGGCACGCGATGGCCATCCATCCCGGCTGGTTCGACCGGTCGCCGTGCGGCACCGGCACGAGCGCGCGCATGGCGCAGCTCCACGCCCGGGGCGAGCTCGCGCTGCACACCGACTTCGTCAACGAGTCGTACATCGGCACCGCGTTCACGGGCCGCCTCGTCGAGCAGACCGAGGTCGCCGGCATCCCCGCGGTGATCCCGACGATCACGGGCCGTGCGTGGGTCACCGGCACGGCGCAGTACATGCTCGACCCGAGCGACCCGTTCCCCGAGGGGTTCGTCCTGTGAGCGCAGCGTCGGCGGGTATCCCCGTCGTCTCGGCGGCCGACATCGAGCGCGCGATGACCCCGCCCGCGGCCGTCGAGGCGATCGACGCGGCGCTGCGATCCGGACTCGACGTCGAGGCCGACCACGAGCGCATCTTCGCGCCGCTGTCGGCGGGCGACTTCCTGCTGATGCCGTCGGAGTCACCGGATGCCGTCGGCATCAAGGTGGCCACGATCGCGCCCGGGAACACGCGGCTCGGGCTGCCGAAGATCAGCGCCTGGTATCTGGTGTTCGATCGCGCGACCCTGCAGCCCGCGGCGATCATCGACGGCACGCGACTGACGACGCTGCGGACGCCGGCGGTCACCGCGGTCGCCGTCCGCGGCCTGCTCGCCGCCGACCCACGCGGCGCCCGGCGGCGAATCGACCGTCTCGCGGTGCTCGGCTCGGGCCCGCAGGCGGTCGAGCACGCGACGACGCTCGCGGCGATCCTGCCGGTCGGCGAGGTGACGATCGTCGGGCGCACGCCCGAGCGGGTCGAGGACGCCGTGGCGATCCTCCGCGACCGCGGTATCGACGCGCGGACGGCGACGCTCGCGGCTGCCCGGGACGCGGATGTCGTCGTCACGGCGACGTCGTCGAGCACGCCCGTCCTCGACCTGGACGACATCGCCCCGGGCGCCGTCGTCGCCGCCGTCGGGGCTCACGGGCTCGATCACCGTGAGCTCGGGTCCGATCTGGTTCGGGCGGCCGACATCGTCGTCGAAGCCCGCGCCTCGGCCGTGCGGGAGAGCGGCAACCTCGCGGGCGCAACGCGCGGCGGCGAGCCTCTCGCCGAGCCCGCGAACCTCGTCGAGCTCGTCTCGGGCCGCCTGTCACGCCGCCCCGGCGCGCCCGCCGTCTACACCGGCGTCGGCATGGCCTGGGAAGACCTCGCCGTCGTGCAGGGGATCATGGAGGTCATGCGGCGGGGGTCCGCATCGGAGGAGACGACATGAGCACGCCCGAGTTCCGCAACGTGGTCCGGCTGGACAAGCAGCCCAGCATCCGTTCGACGGTCACGCGCGCGCTTCGCGCCGCCGTCATCAGCGGCGAGCTGCAGCCCGGACGGGTCTACTCCGCGCCGAGCCTGGGCGAGCAGTTCGGCGTCTCGGCCACGCCCATCCGCGAGGCGATGCTCGACCTCGCCCGCGAGGGGCTCGTCGTCACGATCCCCAACCGCGGGTTCCAGATCACGGAGGTCTCCGAGCGCGACCTCCGCGAGGTCACCGAGCTGCGCCTGATGCTCGAGCCGCCCGCCGTCGAGCGTGCCACCCCGCTCATCCCGGCGTCGGCGCTGCCGGACCTCCGGCGCAAGGCCGCCGACATCGTCGCGGGCGCACAGTCGGGCGACCTGGTCGAATACCTCGCCGCCGACAGCGACTTCCACCTCGCGCTGCTGCAGTACGCCGGCAACGCCCGGCTCGTCGACCTCGTCGCGGGGCTGCGCTCGCAGACGCGATTGTTCGGACTGGCGAACCTCCACGAGCAGGGGCGCCTCGTCGCGTCGGCCCACGAGCACGACCTCATGCTCGATGCGATCGAGGCGGGCGACGCCACGGGCGCCCGTGACCTCGTCCACCGCCACATCGAGCACGTGCTCACCGACTGGTCGGGCGAGGCCCCCGCACGCTCGGATGCCGCGGACGGTGGTGTCGGCACGTGACGGATCGCCCCGGGCGCCCCGACGTCCTCATCATCGGTGCGGGCATCGTCGGCGCCGCGGTCGCCCGAGCGGCGGCCGAGGCCGGGTTCTCGGTGACCGTCGTCGAGCGAGGGACCATCGCTGCCGGCACGACGAGCCGGTGCGAGGGCAACCTCCTGGTCTCCGACAAGGAGGTCGGGCCCGAGCTCGAACTCGCGCTCCACTCGCAGCGCATCTGGCGCGGCGAACTGGCCGAACACGCGTCCAGGTGGGAGTTCGAGGCCAAGGGCGGGCTCGTCGTCGCGGCGAGCGAGGGCGGCAAGGCGGCCCTCGACGCGCTCGCCGAGCACCAGCGCTCGCTCGGCATCCGGGCCGACGACGTGCCCGACATCGCGGCGCTGCACGACATCGAGCCATACCTCAACCCCGCGATGGCCGGCGGGGTGTACTACCCCGACGACGCTCAGGTTCAGCCCGTCCTCGCCGCGCACCATCTGCTGCGGCTCGCCCGCGACCGGGGAGCCCGGCTGCTGACGGGTGTGACGGTCACCGGCATCCGCACCCGCGCCGGTCGCGCTATCGGCATCGACTCCTCGGCGGGCGCGATGGACGCGGGCGTCGTCGTCAACTGCGCCGGGCCGTGGGCGGGCGAGATCGCCGCGCTCGCCGGGCTCGAGCTGCCCGTCCTGCCGCGGCGCGGCTTCGTGCTGGTGACCGAGCCGGTGCCGGTGACGGTGCGGCACAAGGTGTACGCGGCCGAGTACGTGCAGAACGTCGCGTCGTCGGACGCGGGGCTCCAGGTCTCGTCGGTCGTCGAGGGAACGCCCAGCGGCACGATCCTCATGGGCGCGAGCCGCGAGCGCGTCGGCTTCGACACGTCGTTCTCGGCCGAGGCAGTCGGACGCGTCGCGCGCGCGGGCGCCGAGCTGTTCCCGGTGCTCGCCGACGTGCAGATCCTCCGGACGTACTCGGGCTTCCGGCCGTACTGCCCCGATCATCTGCCGGTCATCGGCCCCGACGCCCGGCTTCCGGGGCTCTGGCATGCCGCGGGACACGAGGGCGCGGGCATCGGACTCTCCGTCGGCACGGCCGCCCTCATCGTGCAGGCGCTTCGCGGCGAGCCCACCGACCTGCCGCTCGACGCCTTCCGGCCCGAACGCTTCGCCGAGCGGGTTGCGGCATGAGCGCGGAGATCGCGGGCGACGACACCTTCCGCTTCGACGGTGCACCGGTGCCGTTCCGCCCCGGCCAGACCGTGGGCGCCGCACTCGCGGCATCCGGCGTCGTGTCGTGGCGGGCCTCGCGAGCAAGCGGTGAGCCGCGCGGGCTCTTCTGTGGGATCGGTGTCTGCTACGACTGCCTGCTGAGCGTCGACGGGCAGCGCTCGCAGCGCGCCTGCGTCACTCCCGCACGTCCCGGCCAGGACGTCCGAAGCGACGACCCGGACGCACCCCTCGCGCTTCCCGCGCCGTCGTCAGCCGCGCCGGAAGGGGCTGGATCGTGAGCGTCGAGAGTCGTGCCGACCTCGCCGTCGTCGGGGCGGGCCCCGCCGGTCTCTCGGCCGCCGTCACGGCTGCCGAGGCCGGGCTGCGGGTCGTCCTCGTCGACGCGGGCACGCAGACGGGCGGCCAGTACTGGCGGCATCCCGACGAACGGCATCTCGACGCCTTCGCCGATCCCGAGCACACGGGGCACCACCACTGGGAGCACTATCGCGGGCTGCGCGATCGGCTGCGGCGTCAGGTCGAGGCTGGAGGTGTCGTCCACAGCGCCGGTCGGCAGGTGTGGCGGATCGACCGCGCGGCGGGCGCCGGGTTCCTGCTGCGGACGACCGCCGTGACCGGGGCGGATGCCGCGGCGCCGGTCGATCGCGCGATCCGCGCCGGGCGTGTGGTGCTCGCGCCCGGCGCCTACGACCGTCAGCTGCCCGTGCCGGGCTGGACGCTGCCCGGCGTCATGGCCGCCGGCGGCGTGCAGGCGATGCTGAAGGCGAACCAGGTCGCGGCCGGCCGTCGCGCCGTCGTCGCCGGAACCGGGCCGTTCCTCCTCTCGGTCGCCGCGGGACTCGCGCGGGCGGGAGTCGAGGTCGTCGCTGTCTGCGAGGCGAACGCGCTGTCGCGCTGGGCCGCGACCCCGCTGCGGGCGCTGCAGGAGCCGGGCAAGCTCATCGAGGGGGTCGGCTACGCGACGACCTTCGTCCGTGGCCGCATCCCGCTGCGCACCCGCACCGTCGTGACGTCCGTCACGGGGGAGGGGCGCGTGACCGGCGCGACCATCGCCCGGGTGGATGCCGCGGGGCGCGTGCGTCCGGGAACCGAACGCACCCTCGACGTCGACCTCGTCGCCTTCGGCTGGGGCTTCACCCCGCAGATCGAGCTCGTGGTCGGTGCCGGGGCCGAGACCCGCATCGACGTCGACGGGTCGCTCGTCGCGGTCGTCGACGGCGACCAGCGCACGAGCGTGCCCGGTCTCTACGCCGCCGGCGAAGCGACCGGCATCGGCGGCGCGGTGCAGTCGTGCGCCGAGGGCGAGTTGGCAGCCCTCGCCGCGGCCGTCGACGCGGGGCTGCCGGTTGCGGCGGCCCCGGCGCGGCGCTTGCGACGGCGGATCGCCCGCGGCCGGAGCTTCGCCGTCGGGATGCACCGGGCGAGCCCCGTGCCCGAGCAATGGGCGACGTGGCTCCGCGACGACACCCTCGTGTGCCGGTGCGAGGAGGTGCCGCTTTCGGCCGTCCGCGACACGGTGACCGACCTCGCCGCCGACGACGCGCGGGATGTGCGCGTGACCGCGCGCCCCGGCATGGGGATGTGCCAGGGGCGGGTGTGCGGCTTCGCACTCTCGTGCCTCGTCGAACGGGAAACGGGGCGACCCCGCCAGGCGGCCGACGTCGAGCCCCTCGTCCGTCGACCGATCGGCACACCCCTCCGCGTCGCAGATCTCGCCGACCTCGCCGACCTCCCCGACCCCGCAGACCTCTCTCCTCGGAAGGAACGCTCATGACCACCGCCGCCTCCCCCGCCACGGCGACGCCCGTCGCCGACACCCCGATCGCCGAGGTCGACGCGTTCGTCGGGATCGCCGCCGACGCGTCATCCGCCTGGCGTGCCGCCCCGATCGCCGTCCGGGGCGAGGCCCTGCGCGCGGTGGCCGAGGGCCTGGATGCGCGTGCCGACGACCTCGTGCTTCTCGCCGGCCGCGAGACGCATCTCGCCGAGGCGCGGCTGCGGGGTGAACTGAAGCGCACGACATTCCAGCTGCGCCTGTTCGCCGATGTGCTCGCCGAGGGGTCCTGGCTCGATGCACGCATCGATCACGCGGTCGCCGACTATCCGATGGGGGCGCCGCGCCCCGACATCCGCCGTCAGCTCGAGGGCATCGGCACGGTGCTCGTCTTCGCCGCGAGCAACTTCCCGTTCGCGTTCTCCGTCGCCGGCGGCGACACCGCCAGCGCGCTCGCGGCGGGGAACGCCGTGGTGCTCAAGGCTCACCCGGGGCACCCGCACCTGTCTGAGCTCACCGGCGAGATCGTCACGGCCGCCCTCGCTGCGGCGGGCGCGCCGGCGGGCATCTTCACGGTCATCCACGGGACGGATGCCGGGGTGCACGCGCTGCGGCATCCTGAGGTCCGTGCCGCCGCGTTCACCGGCTCGATCGCCGGTGGCCGGGCACTGTTCGACATCGCGATGTCGCGGCCCGAGCCGATCCCGTTCTACGGCGAGCTCGGCAGCGTGAACCCCGCATTCGTCACGCGCGGTACCGCCGCGGGGCGCAGCGCGGAGATCGCCGAGCAGTTCGTCGCCTCGGTCACCGGCAGCGCGGGGCAGCTGTGCACGAAGCCCGGGCTGCTGCTTGTTCCGGCGGGGTCGGGCGTCGTCGACGCCCTCGCCTCAACCGTGCTGCCGGAGCCCGCGCCGCTGCTCAACGACTCGATCGCCTCGGGCTTCCGCCGCGCGCTGGATGGCGCCGCGGGGCATGACGGGGTCGACGTGCTCGCCGGGACGCCCTTGTCGGACGGCGACGCGCCGCCCGCGCCGGCGCTGCTGCGGACGACCGCCGCCGCGGTTATCGCCGACCCCGACGCACTCGTATCGGAGATGTTCGGGCCGGCGGCTCTCGTCGCCGAGTACGACGACGACGCCCAGCTCGTGACGGTCGCGAAGCTGCTCGAGGGGCAGCTGACCGCGACGATCGTCGCCGAGGAGGGCGATGCGGTGGCGGCCGAGCTGCTGCCGGTGCTCGCGACGAAAGCCGGACGGGTGCTGTGGAACCAGTGGCCGACCGGCGTCTCCGTGACGTGGGCGCAGCAGCACGGGGGACCGTACCCCGCGACGACAGCGGTCGGCACGACGTCGGTCGGAACCGCCGCGATCACCCGCTTCCTGCGGCCGGTCGCGTACCAGAACGTGCCCGACGCGCTGCTGCCCGCCGCGTTGCAGGACGCCAACCCCCTGGGCATCCCCCGTCGCGTCGACGGCATCCTGCACCCCTGACCCCGCCCCCGCCGGGCGCGCCCTGTCGACTCGCCACGAACTGCGGATCCCAACACCCGTCGATCCGCCTGCCGTGGCGAGTCGACGGGGTGCGGGTCGGGCTCAGCGGCCAAAGAGGCGAGCGAAGAAGCCGTCGGTGCGGGGTGCGGACTCGTGGCCGCCGCACCGGTCGCGTTGAGGGACCCCGCGCATGACCTGGTTGACGGGCTGACCGCATCCGGCCCACGTCGTCTTTCCGCACGTTCTGCAGGTGACCTGTCGGCACATGGTGTGTGTTCTCCGTCCTTGTTCCTGGCTCGTCGGTGACGAGCTCGCGACCGACTATACCCCCGGGGGTATTATGGGTCGCATGAGAACCATCATCATCGGGGGAGTGGCGGCGGGCATGAGCGCCGCGACGCGTCTGCGCCGCCTGGACGAATCCCGCCGGATCACCGTGTACGAACGTGGTCCGCACGTGTCGTTCGCCAACTGCGGGTTGCCGTACCACGTGGGCGGAGTGATTCCCGATCGGTCATCGCTCCTGCTGCAGACGCCGGAGGCGCTCGCGCGGCGCTTCGCACTCGAGGTCCATGTGCGGCACGAGGTGACGGCGATCGACGCCGAAGGTCGGACGGTCACGGTGCGAGATCTGCGGACCGGCCTCGAAGCCGTCGAACGCTACGACGAGCTCGTGCTGGCCACCGGCGCGGTGGCGACGCCCGGTCCCACCGCCGGCGGGGTGCCGACGCACACGCTTCGGAGCATCGATGACGTCGACCGTGTCATGGCGGTGCTGGATGGCGCCGGGCCGATGCCTCGCGTCGTCGTCGTCGGTGCCGGATTCATCGGGCTCGAGGCGGTCGAGAACCTCCTCGCCCGCGGCGCCCGCGTGACCCTCGTGACGAGGGGACATCAGCTCCTGTCACCGCTCGACCCCGAGATGGCGGCACCGCTGACTCAGGTTCTGCGTGACGCCGGCGTCGACCTGCGGCTGGGGGTCACGGTAACCGGAGGCGAGGGAGGCGGAGTCGCCCTCAGCGACGGCGCCGTGCTCGAAACCGACCTCGTCATCGAAGCGAGTGGCGTGCGACCCGAGCGTGATCTCGCCCAGAGTGCGGGCGTCGCGATCGGGCCCACGGGCGGCATCCGGGTCGACGGGCGGCACCGCACGTCTGCCCCTCGGATCTGGGCGGTCGGCGATGGTGTCGAGAAGGTCGACCAGATCGACGGTGAGCCGCTCCTCGTGACGATGGCCGGCCTGGCCAATCGGCACGGCCGCGCTGCCGCCGACGACATCGCGCGAGCGCGAGCGCGAGCGGGAGTCCGGGATGCCGCTCCGGCCCTCGGCACCGCGATCATCGGCCTGCTCGGAACCACCGTCGCCGTCGTCGGCTGGAACGAGCGCCGCGTGCGCGCAGCCGGTCGACCGCATCGCATCGTGCACACGCACCCGGCATCCCACGCCACCTACTACCCGGGTGCCGAGCCGATGGCGATGAAGCTCATCGTCGACGCGGCGACCGACCGCATCCTCGGCGCGCAGATCGTCGGCGGGGCGGGAGTGGACAAGCGCATCGATGTGCTCGCGGTCGCGATGGCTGCGGGGCTCACCGCGAGTGCCCTGTCGCAGCTCGAGCTCGCGTATGCGCCGGCCTACGGTTCGGCAAAGGACCCGGTGAACATGCTCGGCTACGTCGCGGAGAACACCGCCGACGGCACGACCCCGACGTTGCAGTGGCATGAGCTCGATGTTGCGCTGCGCGACGGAGCGACGCTCGTCGACGTCAGGAGTCCTGCCGAGCACGCGGCCGGCTCGATTCCCGGCGCGGTGAACATCCCGCTCGACGAGCTGCGGCAGCGCCACGGTGAGCTTCCGGGCGGGCCCGTGATCGTGCATTGCATGGTCGGTCAGCGGGGCCACACTGCGGCGAGACTGCTGGCGCAGCGGGGACACGACGTGCGGAACCTCGATGGCGGATACCGTACGTGGGTGGCCGGAACTTCGACGACGCAGGGAGCAACGACATGACGGATCGGAATCGAACCCTTCACGACGCGCAGGCGGTGCGCAAGGTCGCCAACCGGCTGAAGCGCGCCCAGGGGCAGCTGGCCGCGGTGATCGCCGCGGTCGAGGGAGGCGGCGACTGCCGCGATGTCGTCACTCAGCTCGCTGCCGTGAGCAGCGCGATCGACCGGGCGGGCTTCGCCATCATTGCGACCGCGATGCGCGAGTGCATCACCGAGGCTGAGCCGGGTTCTGCGGCATCCGCGCCCATCGCGGACGCCGACACAGCGACGGGCGCGGATGCCGCCTCCTCGGCGTCCCCGGGCCGCCTCACCGTCGCCGAGCTCGAGAAGCTCTTCCTGACGCTCGCCTGATCCCACCCTCTTCCGTCGACTCGCCACGTAGTGCGGATCCCGCCGCTCCCACACCCGCGCTTTCTGGCGAGCCGACGGGCAGGTCACCTCAGGTGCTGGGTGTTGACGGCGGCGCGGGTGGCGCTGAGCGCCGCGTCGAGGTCGGGGTAGCGCAGCTGCGCTACCCGGATGAAGACGAAGTCGGCGACCGCGAGCTGCGCCATCCGGCTCGCGAGCGCGGCGGCGCGCAGGGTCGCCTCCCGTGCCGGGGTGCGCAGGGTGGCGGATGCCGCGGCCGCGAGGGGCGACGCGGTGTCGTTTGTGATCGCGACCGTGAACGCTCCCGCGTCGGAGGCGATCTCGACGGCTCGGAGCACGTCGATCGTGCCGCCGCTGAACGAGAACGCGATCGCGGTGGTGCGCGCGTCGGCGAGGGCTGCGTGCACGAGCTGCACGTGCGTGTCGTGCGAGCTCAGGCACATGATCCCGATGCGCTGCAGCTTCTGCGCGAGGTCGGCAGCGGCGAGGCCCGACGCGCCGACGCCGAAGGTGACGACGCGATCGCTGTCGGCGATCGCCCGGGCGATGCGCTCGAGGGCCTCGAGATCGAGCATCCGGCCGGTCTGCTCGATCGTGCGCGCCTCATGGAACGCGACCTTCGCGACCATCTCGGCGGGCGAGTCGGAGGGGTTGAGCTCGCCCTCGGCGATGTTCGAGCGCTCGAGCTCGATCGCTCGCCGCGAGACCTCCTGTGCGAGCTCGACGCGGAACGACGGGTAGCCCGCGAATCCGAGGCTCTTCGCGAAGCGCACGACCGACGCCTGCGACACCGACGCGCGCTCGGCGAGGCTGGTGACGGTCGCGGTCACCGCGAAAGACGGATCGTCGAGCACCGCGCGAGCCACCTGCACCTCAGCCGGGCGCAGGCGGGGGATGATCGCGCGGGTCGCTTCGAGGACGTCGCCGTCCATGTGCCTCCTCGGGAAGTCGGTTCAGTCTTCCACAGATCTTGACAAAACATGCCGCCGAGAGCACTCTGTGTGAAACAACGTGCCACGCACCCATCGGCGTGCGCAGCATCCCGACGAGGAGCACCCGTGACCACCCCGCACCCGACCCCCGCCACCGAGACGCCCAACCCGCTCACCGGCGAGCTCGACGCGATGTCCGTCGACGAGATCCTCCGCGTCATGAATGACGAGGATGCCGGCGTGGCCGGCGCAGTCTCCGCGGCCATCCCCGAGATCGCCCGAGCCGTCGACCTCGCTGTCGCCGCACTCGCGGCCGGAGGACGCCTCGTCTACCAGGGGGCCGGCACGAGCGGCCGCCTCGGGGTCCTCGACGCGGCCGAGTGCCCGCCCACCTTCGGCACCGACCCCGCGCAGGTCGTCGGCCTGCTCGCCGGCGGTCACGAGGCGATGTTCCGCGCGATCGAGGGAGCGGAGGACTCCCGCGAGCTCGGCGCCGACGACCTCTCCGGCATCGGACTCACCGAGCGCGACGTCGTCGTGGGCATCGCGGCATCCGGTCGCACGCCCTACGTCATCGGCGGACTCGACGAGGCCCGCCGGATCGGCGCCGCGACGGTGGCGATCTCGTGCAGCCCGAACGCCGAGATCAGCGCCCACGCCGACGTCGCGATCGAGATCGACAACGGTCCCGAAGTGCTGACCGGCTCGACCCGGCTCAAGGCCGGCACGAGCCAGAAGCTCGTGCTCAACATGATCTCGACGGCCACTATGGTGCGTCTCGGCAAGGTCTACGGCAACCTCATGGTCGACGTGCGCCCGAGCAACGAGAAGCTCGTCGCCCGTGCCGTCCGGATCGTGCAGGCCGCGACCGACTGCGACACGGCGACCGCGCGCCGCGCGCTCGACGAGGCTGACGGTCACGCCAAGACCGCGATCGTCGCGATCCTCTGCGACGTCGACGCGGCCACCGCCCGCGAGCGGCTGAGTGCGGGCGCGGGCTTCGTCCGCGAGGCCGTGCGCGCACGCGGCTGACCCGCCGCCGCAAGCCGAACCAGCCCCGAACCCAGCACCCAACACCCGAACCCCGTCCGCCGGAAGGAATCACCGTGGATTACCCCGAACTCAGCGAGGAGATCCTGCCGCTCGTCGGCGGCTCGCAGAACATCGCCTCGTACACGAACTGCATGACGCGGCTGCGACTGAATCTGCACGACCCGTCGAAAGCGGATGTCGCGGCGCTGCGGCGCCTGGACGGCGTCATGGGAGTCGTCGACGGTCCGCAGCTGCAGGTCGTCGTCGGTCCCGGACACGCACAGCGCCTGCGCGACGCCTTCGCCGAGGTCGTCGATGCTCCGGCCGAGGCTCCCGTCGACGACCCCGAGGACGAGGTCGCCGACATCGCCGCGGCTGCGGCGGGGAGCCGTGCCGCGGGAGCGCGGGCATCCGGCGGCGGCGAGCCCGTCGACGCGGCGACCGACCTGCGCACGCTGCAGCAGCAGAACACGCAGAAGGTGAAGTCGCGGCACACCTCGCGGGTGCACGGGCTGTTCCGTCACATCGCGAACATCTTCGTGCCCATCATCCCGGGGTTCATCGCCTGCGGACTCGTCGTGGCGATCGGAAACATCTGGAAGCTCATCGACCCGAGTGTCACCGCCAACCCGTGGTTCCTGGTGTTCGCCGCCCTCGGCACGATCGTCGTCACCTCGCTCAACCTCATCGTGGGTCTGAACACGGCGAAGGAGTTCGGCGGCACCCCGGTGCTCGGACTCATCGCCGGTGCGATCTCGTACCTCCCCGCGCTCGCCGGCATCGCCGCGACGACGGCCGCCGACGGCACGGTCACCCCCGCTCAGCCGCTCGTCCTTCCGCTGTTCGGCGAGCTCAAGCCCGCGCTCGGCGGCATCATCGGCGTCATGGTCACGGCGTGGCTGTTCACGGTCATCGAGAAGTGGATCCGCAAGCGCGTTCCCGCCTGGGCCGACCTCTTCGTCGTGCCGGTCATGACGCTCCTCATCGGCGCCGTCATCTGCATCTTCGTGATCATGCCGATCTCAGGCCTGCTCATGCAGGGCATCAACTGGCTGCTCATCGACTTCGCCCTCGAGCGCGGCGGCGTCGTCGGCGGATACCTGCTGTCGTCGCTGTTCCTGCCCCTGGTCATGCTCGGCATCCACCAGGGTCTGACTCCGATCCACGCGCAGCTCATCACCGATCACGGCTTCACAGAGCTGCTGCCGGTTCTGGCGATGGCCGGGGCGGGCGAGGTCGGCATGGCGATCGCGATCTTCCTCAAGACCAAGAGCACCCGGCTGAAGAACATCATCCGCGCGGCGCTGCCGATCGGTGTGCTCGGGGTCGGCGAACCCCTCATCTACGGCGTCTCGCTCCCGCTGTTCTACCCCCTCATCACGGCGTGCCTCGGCGGTGGTTTCGGCGGTGCGTTCGTCGCCTTCGGCATCCAGGCCACAGGAGGATTCGGCGCCGGTGCGCTCGGCCTCTCGGGCGTGCTCATGACCGCCGTCATCACGAACGGCGCGTGGCTCTGGTACGTCGGCGGCCTCGTGATCTCGTACATCATGGGCTTCGTGCTGACCTGGTTCTTCGGGTTCAAGGAGCACATGGTCGAGCGGCTCGGCTGAGACGGGAGCGCCCCGATGCTGTTCTCGATCTACCCCACGGATGCCGCCGAGACGCGGCGGGCCGTCATCGATCAGGTGCTCGCGACGGCGCAGTCGACCTCAGCGGCGCCCGCCGCGTCCGTCGACTGCGGTGACGAGCGGATGCTGTTCACCTCGCTGCACATGGTCGACACCGGCGAGCTTGATGCGTTCGGCGACGTGCTGCGCGCGGCGCACGACGACGACGGACTGACCTTCTGCGCCGACGTCTCGCCCGTCGCGCTCGAGCACGTCGTGGCCGGCGAAGAGGGGTGGGGCTGGCTCGCGCGCCGCGGCATCACGATGCTGCGACTCGACTACGGCTTCGACGCGCATGAGATCGGCCGGATCGCCGAGGCCTCGGGGTGCCGCATCGCCGTCAACGCGAGCACCGTCGACGCGGCGTTCCTCGACGAGCTGGCGGGGCTGCCCGTCGCCGGGTGGCACAACTTCTACCCGCGCCCCGAGACCGGACTCACGACGTCGTTCCTCGTGGCGCAGTCGCGGCTGTTCCTCGACCGGGGGATGCCCGTGTTCGCGTTCATCCCCGGCGAGCGCGAGCTGCGTGCACCGCTGCACCTCGGTCTGCCGACGCTCGAGGAGCAGCGGCACCGCAACGCCTGGCGCTCGTACCTCCAACTGCGGCGGCTCGTTCCCGAGGCGGTCGTCGTCTGCGCCGAGGGCGCGGTGGCCGACGACCACGCGGCCTGGATCGCGGAGTTCGAGGCGACGGGCACGGTGACGCTGCCGGTGGTGGGGCTCGATGCCGCGGCATCCGTGCTGGTGGAGCGGCCCTGGCGGTTGCGGGTCGAGGAGGCGGCGGCATCCTTCCGGCTGGACGAGACGCGCGGCGGCATCCGTCCTTCGCGCATCCGCAACGCCGATGCGCGCGAGCGCGGCAGCCTGCAGGCCGACCTCGACGTCTACGGGCGGTACCGGGGCGAGGTGCACCTGATGCGCGTCGATCGCCCGCTCGACGCGGGTCAGGCTCGCATCGGCGAGGTCGCGGCGCCCTACCGCGGCATCATCGACGACCTGCGCCCCGGCCAACTCCTCCGCCTGATCCCCTTCCCCTCCTGACCCCCGCCTCGACCCGTCGAGTCGCCACGAAATGCGGATGCGGTCGGCCCCGGACCCGCTGTTTCTGGCGACTCGACGGGGATAGAGGGGGGTGGGGCTTACGCTCGGGGGCGTGGGGGAAGCGGGGGAAGTGGGGGAAGTGGGGGATGCGGGGGAGGAGCGGCTCGACGGCGGCAATGCGAGCGGCAGCGTGGTGCGCATCGGCGACACCGTTCGCAAGGCATGGACGGCATCGACTCCCAGTGTCATCGCGTTCGTCGAGGCGCTTCGAGCGCGCGGGATCGACGCTCCCGAGCCCCGCGGACGCGACGGCACCGGCAGGCAGGTCACCGAGTTCGTCGAGGGGACGCTCGCGATCGACGCGGGCCCGATGGGCCTCGATCAGATGCGACGCGTCGGAGCCCTCGTCCGCGACATCCATGACGCGTCTGCGGCGTTCGTCGCGCCCGCCGGCGCGATCTGGGAGACGGCGATCGCGGCGCCGGGTGACGAGTTGGTGTGTCACAACGACCTCGCGCCCTGGAACCTGGTCGTGGGGGAGCGTTGGGTCTTCATCGACTGGGATGCCGCGGCCCCGAGCACACGGCTGTGGGACCTCGCTTACGCCGCGCAGACCTTCGCTCTCGGCGACCCCGCGGAGGAGCCGGCGGTGGCCGCGGGGCGCCTGGGCTCGTTCGTCGACGGCTACGGCGCATCGGCCGCGCTGCGCGCGCAGCTGCCGCGCGCGATGAGCGACCGGGTCGATGCGATGTATGCGCTCCTCGAGTCCTCGCACCGGTCGGGTCGTGAACCGTGGGCGACGATGTTCGTCGAAGGGCACGGCGCCCACTGGGCCGCCGTCCGCGATTTCGTCGACCGCCACCGCCCCCTGTGGTCCCGGGCCCTGACCCCCCTGACCCCCGGTCCCTCTGTCCCTCCGTCGGCTCGCCAGGAATGGCGGGTCTGGGGTGCGCCGCATCCGCACATCGTGGCGAGTCGACGGATGCCGCGGAGCCGGGGCAGGGCGATTACTGGTACGTAGCAGTGATACGTAGTATCAATCGCGAGAGGCCGTCGTCGACGAACGTCGGTAGAGTCACATGCCAGGAAAGGCAGTCATGGGGAAACGGCCAACCAGCCGCGACGTCGCAGCGCGTGCCGGCGTGTCGCAATCGACGGTCTCGCAGGTCTTCACCGGGCGCGCCGGCATCTCCGCCGCCACTCGCGAGCGGGTGCTGGAAGCGGCGCGCGAGATCGACTACCGGCCGAACCTCGCCGCCCGCTCGATGCGCACGACGCGAACGGGCCGCCTGGCGGCCGTCCTCCCCATCACCGCGTTCCACTCGGCTCCGCTCATCGCCGGCACGATCGAGCGCGCGCGGGCCGCCGGCTACGACGTCGAAGTGCAGAGCATCCCCAACGCCCCGGACCAGCGTCGTCCGCGACTGCTGGAGATGATCGACTCCCGGCAGTTCGAGGGCATCCTGTGTTACGCGCCCGTGCCGGGCGATGATCTCGTGCACGTCGATCCCAACGTCCCGGTCCTGACGCTCGCCGAGTTCGACGACGACATGCGCGTCTCGGGCGAGATGCTCGACGTGCACCCGCTCGTGAGCATGGTCGAGCGGCTCGCGGAGCTCGGGCACCGCCGGTTCCTGCACATCACGGGAGCGCGGAGCTATCCCTCGGCGGATGCGCGCCGTCGGGCGTACGAGGCGACGGTCGCTCGCCTGGGCGTGCAGTCCGTCGGAGTCGTCGAAGGGGACTGGAGCGCGCAGTCCGGCCTGGACGCGATCCGCTCGCTCGACGAGGGTTCGCTCCCGCTGGCCGTCATCGCCGCCAACGACTTCATCGCGACCGGCGCCATCCGTGGAGCCCTCGAGCGCGGCTGGACCGTGCCGGGGGATGTGAGCGTGACGGGCTGGGACGACTCGCCGACGAGTGCATTCCAGACGCCCTCCCTCACGAGTGTGTCGATGGACTACGTCGAGCTCGGCCGCCGGACTGCTGACCGGCTCATCGCGCTCATGCGGGGTGAGCAGCCGCCGTCCGCCGCCGGTCCCCTCCAGCACGTGGTCTGGCGCGAGTCGACTGCGGCCCCGTCCTCCTGACGTCGAGTCGCCAGGTTGTGCGGGTCACGGGGGCCCGGCATCCGCATCTTCTGGCGAGTCGACGGGGGCGCGCGCCGGGGGACGGGCGTAGCGTTCGGGCATGCCCGCGCCGGTTCCCTACCTCCACTTCGCCGGCGACGCCGCCGAAGCTCTCCGCTTCTACAGGTCGGTGTTCGGCGGTGAACTCCAGCTCCACACCTTCGCCGACTTCGGTCGCCGGGACGGACGTGGAGATCTCATCGCGCACGGCGAGCTGCGCGGCCACGTGGATCTGTTCGGAGCCGATGATCCCGGGGGTGCCGCACGGCCGTCGATGTCCGGGATGATGTTCGCCCTCCTCGGCGCGGGAGACGAGCAGACGTCACGCCGCTGGTTCGACCTGCTGGCCGACGCGGGCACGATCATCGACCCGCTGCAGCGTCGTGCCTGGGGCGACCACGACGGGCAGGTCACCGACCGCTACGGCCTCACGTGGCTGATCGGCTTCTCCTGAGCCCCGACGCTCGACTCGCCAGGAAATGCCGTTCCGGGCCGTCCCGCATCCGCAGACTCTGGCGAGTCGACGGTCGGCCCCGGGTCAGGGGGTGGCGCGACGGGCGGGGGCGAGGTCCTCGAGAAGGAACTCGTCGAAGCAGGCGCGCAGTTCGTCGGCCATATCGAGCGTCGTCCGATCGAGGAGCCACTGGATCTGCAGGCCGTCCCACACCGCGATCGACCGCGCGGCGGCGCTGGGGATGTCGACGTCCGCCCGCAGGCCGCCCTCCGACCGGATGACGCTGAGCGCGTCGACCACGATCTGCCGGCTGGTCTCGTACCGGTTCCGGAAGAAGTCGTGGGCGGGGTGGTCGGGTGAGGTCGCCTCCGCCGACAGGGTGCAGAACAGCTCGATGACCCCCGGGATCGTCGAGTTGTAGTCGGCGAGGGCGACGAGATCCTCCAGCGCATCGCGTCCCGAGTGCTCCTCGAACGAGAACCTGCTGCGCGCGAGGTCGTCACGGTGGTCCAGCACCGCCAGCAGCAGCTCGGCTTTGTTGCGGAAGTGGTGCAGCAGCCCAGCCTCGCTCATGTCGACGCGGTCGGCGATCTCGCGCAGCGAGCCCTTGCGGTAGCCCGCGCCCGCGAAGACGGAGAAGGCGGCGTCGAGGATCAGCGTGCGCGTGCGCGCGCTCTTGGCGTATGGGCCTCGAATGGCGGTTCGGGGCGTCTGGATCACGCGCGGCATCTCTTCATCCTGGCGGCAACCCCCGCATGGTGCGGAGCGCGCGCGGCAATGCGAAGCGTTTCGGTCGCGATCGGCGGGTCATGAGCCGTCGAGCCGACGGTCATCGGCGGTCGTGCAGGTGGTCGCGGTGCTTGGCGGCCTGGCGTGCGCGCACGGGCAGGTCGATCGGGCCGGTGACGGTGAGCTCGTCCTCCCAGCACTCGATGCCGCGGACACCGGGCAGTCGCTCGCGCGTGAATACGGGGTCGAGCCCGGCGCGCCGCTGCTCGGTGTAGTCCTTGAGAAGCCGGAAAGCGATGCCCGACAGCAGCGCGATCGCGATGAGGTTCGTCAGCGCCATCAGCCCCATCACACCGTCGGCGAAGTTCCACACGAGGTCGGCTCCGACGACCGATCCGCCGAGGACGGCGGCGACGACGAGCACGCGGTACCCCGTCAGCACGGTGCGGTTGGTCGAGATGAACTCGATGTTCGATTCGCCGTAGTAGTAGTTCCCGAGGATCGACGAGAACGCGAGCATGAAGATGATGATGCTCAGGGCGATGTTCGACCACTCACCGAGGGTGTCGACGAGGGCTCCCTGCGTCAGATCGATGCCGCGTGAGGCCCCGGCGAGGTCGGGGACGGAGACGAGGATGATGAAGGCGGTCACCGAGCACACGAGGAACGTGTCGAAGTAGACGCCGAGGGTCTGCACGAGGCCCTGCTTCACCGGATGGGTCACGGCGGCGCTCGCGCCGGCGTTCGGGGCCGAGCCGAGCCCCGCCTCGTTCGAGAACATGCCGCGCTTGACGCCGGTGAGGACGATATAGCCGAACGCAGCCCCGACGACCTCGTTGAAGCCCCAGGCCGACGTGAAGATCTCGGCGAACACCGGCCCGATCCGGTCGAGGTGCAGCGCGACGACGATCACGCCGAGCACGAGGTAGGCGAGCGCCATGATCGGCACGAGCACCTGCGTCACCGAGGCGATGCGGCGCACCCCGCCGAACACGACGAGCCCGGTGAGGAGCGCGATGCCCGCCCCGATGACCCACGGCAGCCAGGGCAGGTCGCCGCCGACGCTCGAGCTGATGGTCGCCGAGATCGTGTTGGCCTGCAGCGAGCTGAACGCGAAGGGGAAGCAGACGATCAGGATGACGGCGAAGAGGATGCCGAGCCACCGGGCGCCCAGACCGCGCTGCATGTAGTACGCCGGGCCGCCGCGGAAACTGCCGCGGTCGCGCGTCTTGAACAGCTGCGCCAGCGACGATTCGATGAAGCTCGACGCTCCGCCGACGAACGCCATGACCCACATCCAGAACACCGCACCCGGGCCGCCCACCGCGATGGCGGTGCCGACGCCGGCGATGTTCCCGACTCCCACGCGGGAGGCCGCGGAGATCGTGAAGGCCTGGAAGGCGGAGACCGACTGCGGCTTGCCGTCCGCGGTCTGCGGCGTCTTGTCGGTCAGGGTGCGGAACATCTCGGGGATCAGGCGGAACTGCACGACGCCCGATCGGACGGTGAAGTAGAGCCCGAGGAGGACCACGACCGGGAGGACGATCCAGGTCCAGAGATGGTCGCCCCACGTGAGCAGCCAGTCGTTCACGGCATCCATGCCCGTCGAATCCATGTTCGCCAGTATGACGACTCGGAGTGCCCGGTGCGAGGGCGACGCGACCGAACGCCACGCACCGGTCGCGTGAAAAACCACTCATGTGTGCGATGTCAAGCGTTCGCGCGCACCTGATTCCCCCAGGTGGCCCCCGGTACGCTGTCAGCTGGTGAGCCGGGAAGTCTGGTCGGCACGTAGTCGTCGATCGAACCCGGAGGATCCGTGCTCACTGTCCTGCCTGCCCTCTGTTGCCGCGCGCCCGCGAACGCCCTGACCGGGCGGCGGCGCGCATGACTCTCATCGCTGCCGTCGCCGCAGCCTGGCTGTTAGTGGCCCTCGCCCCTGCGTTCGTACGCCTGACGGGGCGGTACGCCGGGTGGCCTCTGGCGGGGGGCATGCTCGGGGTGCTCGGGCTCGTGCTCTCGGCATGGAACCCGCAGCAGGTCGTGCGCGAATCAGTGCCGTGGATCCCCGCACTCGACATCGCGCTGCGCCTCCGGCTGAACGGGCTGGCGCTGCTGTTCGCCGTCGTGGTGCTCGCGATCGGCGCGGTGGTGCTCGTCTACTCCACCTCCTACCTGCGCCAGCCTCGATCGCCGGGCTTCTACGGCCTGATGACGGCGTTCGCGGCCGCGATGCTCACCCTCGTCCTGGCCGACGACCTCGTCGTCCTCTTCGTGGCGTGGGAGCTGACGACCCTGTGCTCGTATCTGCTGATCCTCCGCTCGGGCCCCGCGGCGAAAGAGCCTGCGACGCGTACGCTTCTCGTCACCGCCGCCGGCGGTCTCGCTCTCCTCGCCGCCGTTGTGACCCTGATCGCCCGCACCGGCACCACCGAACTCACCACCGTCCTCGCCCACCCGCTGTGGCGCGAAGACCCGGGATTCGCGACGATCGTCGCGGTGCTCGTCGCTATCGCGGCCATGACGAAGTCGGCGCAGTTCCCGTTCCACGCCTGGCTGCCGGATGCCATGGTGGCGCCCGCCCCGGTGAGCGCCTATCTGCATGCGGCGGCGATGGTGAAAGCGGGGATCTTCCTGCTCATGCTCTTCGCGCCCGCCGCGTCTGCGGCGGCGATCTGGTCGCCGCTTCTCGTGGGGGTCGGGCTCTGGACGGCTCTCATGGGGGCGTTCTTCGCGGTCCGGCGCGCCGACATGAAGGAGCTGCTGGCGTACTCGACCGTCAGTCAGCTCGGCCTTCTGGTCGCGGTGATCGGCGTCGGCACGCCGACGGCGATGCTCGCGGCGAGCGCGCATGTGGTCGCTCATGCGCTGTTCAAGTCCGCCGGCTTCATGGGCGTCGGACTGGTCGAGAAGCGCACCGGGACCCGGATCCTGACCGAGCTCCGCGGATCATGGCGGATTCTTCGCTGGGATGCCGCGATGCTGATCCTCGCGGCGGTCAGCATGGCCGGCATCCCTCCGATGCTCGGGTTCATCAGCAAGGAGCTGCTTCTCGACTCGTTCCTCACGGCGGCTTCGCCTGCGCTGTCATGGACGCTCGCGATCGTGGCCGCCGCCGGAGCCGTGCTGACGGTGGCGTACAGCGTGCGCCTGGTGCTTCCCCTGCTGCCCGGTCGCCTCGGTGCCGCTCGGCCCGGTGAGCACGGGCCGCAGGCACGCCCCTGGCGCGACACCCGAGCGATGTCGGTCGCGGTATCCGTCCCGGCGATCCTGGGGTTGGCTCTCGGGGCGGGGGCGCCGCTTCTCGACCCGGTCGTGCGACCTGCGGCAGCGGGGGCCGCGGGCGTCGACGTGGCATCCGTCTCGGGCGTCTACCTCTGGCACGGTGTGAACGCGGCGCTGCTGCTGTCGCTGACGGCGATCGTGCTCGGAACGCTGGTCGGCCTCCGGCTGCGCGGTGCTCCCGCTCCGCCGGCACCGCAGCGGTGGTCGGGCGTCCTCGCCGTCCAGCACGCGCAGCGGGGCATCATCGCGCTCGGACGCCGCGTCGGCGACCTGACGCGCTCCGACGCCCCCGCCGCGAACCTCGTCGTGCCGATCCTGCTGATCGGGGCCGCCGCGGCGGCGCTGCCCACGCTGTGGCGCGGCTGGCCGCGCTACGACGAGCCGTTCCTCGTGCTCGATCTGCTCCTGCTCCTGCTCGTCGCGGCAGGGGTGATCGCGGTCTCGGTCGCCACCCGCCGCCTGACCGCGATCATCAGCGTGGGTGTGGCCGGGTTCGCCGTCGTGCTGTGGTTCCTGGTTCTGGGGGCTTCGGATGTCGCGGTGACGCAGCTCCTCGTCGAGATCCTGACCGTCGTGGTGATGGTGCTCGTGCTGCGCCGGATGCCGCGCCGCCTGCGCCCGTCGCGCCCGCGACGACGCGTGCTCGCAGCCATCGCCGCGCTCGCCGCCGGGGTGACCGCGACGCTCGCCGCGCTCATGTTCACCGGACACCGCGAGCTCTCGGACGTCGCCGCCTTCTTCCTCCGCGAGGCGAAGGAGCTGACCGGCGGCACCAACATCGTGAACACGATCCTGGTCGACTTCCGGGCGCTCGACACGCTCGGCGAGCTCGTCGTCCTGGGGATCGCCGCGGTCTCGATCACGGCGCTTCTCGAGGCGCGCCGAGCAGTCGACCGTCCGTCGGGGAAGGGAACCGCTGCCGCGCTTTCGAACGCCCGCGTCAACGCGGTCTTCCTCACCGCCGTGGGACGCATCGTGGCGCCGGTGATGGTGGTGGGGTCGGCCTATGCGCTGCTGCGCGGCCACAACGCCCCGGGCGGCGGCTTCATCGCAGCGCTCATCGGTGCCGCCGCCATCGCGCTGATCTACCTCGCCGCCCCGAGCGACGAGATCCCGCGGATCGAGCGCTCCTACCTCGCGATCGCCGGAGCGGGCATCGTCATCGCGGTCGGCACCGGTGTGCTGGGGCTTCTCGACGGCTCGTTCCTCCGGCCGCTGCACTTCGACATCGGCAGCCTGCACCTCACCACGGCCCTCGTCTTCGACCTGGGTGTGTATCTCGCGGTCTTCGGGGTCATCCTCGCCGCCATCAATCGCCTCGGTCTGTCTCCCGCCGATGCGGTCCGAACCGACCGTTCGTCAGAAAGGAGCGTCCGGTGATCCTCGCCCTCACGATCGGTGTGCTCGTCGCCGGAGCGGTCTACCTGCTGCTGCAGGAAGACCGGCTGCGCGTCATCCTCGGCTTCGTGCTGCTCTCGCACGCGGTCAATCTGCTGCTGTTCAGCGCCGGCGGCATCGATTCGCGCGACGAGCCGCTCGGCGAGGCGCTGAACCCGGCGACCACGGCCGATCCGTTGCCGCAGGCGTTCGTTCTGACCGCGATCGTCATCGCCTTCGCGATCACCATCTACCTGCTCGTCCTCGCCGTCACGGGCAGCCCGTCCGAAGACGCCGGGCTCGACGATGCGGGCGCCGACGATGCAGGGCCCGACGATGCGAAGGCCGCGGCCCCGGCCCCGACCCGAGGAGGACGACGATGAACGACGCGCTGCTTCCGCTCATCGTCGCGGTGCCTCTCCTCGCGAGCGGTGTCGCCGCATTCGCGCGCCATCGTCATCGGTGGGCGATCGTCCTGCTCCTGACGATCCTGACGGCGAACATCATCGCGGCCGCCGGGCTCGTGTGGGCGACAGCCGATGGATCGGTGGTCGCCCACGGGATCGGCGGATGGCCCAACGGCATCGCCATCCCCTTCGTCGCCGACGCCTTCTCCGCCCTCATGCTCACGGTGGCGGGCCTGCTCACCCTCGTCTGTGTCGTCTTCGCGATCGTCGCGGACACCGGTCGCAATCGGCTCTTCCCGGCACTCGTCCTCGTGCTGACGGCGGGAGTGAACGGCGCGCTCCTGACGGCCGACCTGTTCAACCTCTTCGTCTTCATCGAGGTCATGCTGCTGCCCTCGTACGGGCTTCTGGTGCTCTCGCGTCGCGGGCGCGGCACCGACGAGTCGGTGACCGGCTCGAGGCTCTACGTCACCTTCAACCTGTTCGTCTCCACGGTCTTCCTGGGCGGGGTGGCGCTCGTCTACGGTGTCGCGGGCACGGTGAACCTCGCCGAGCTTGCCGGCGCTGCTCAGGAGTCGCCGCTGGTGGCGGCAGCGCTCGGGGTCTGCCTCTTCGCGCTCGCCATGAAGGCTGCCGTGGTCCCCGTGCACGGGTGGCTCGCCCGCGCGTACCCGTCGACGACGCCGGCTATCACCGCGATGTTCTCGGGTCTGCACACGAAGGTCGCGATCTACGCCATCTACCGCATCTACGCCGTCGGCTTCGAGGGCGACCAGACCTACCTCTGGATCGGCGTGGCCGTCTTCAGCGCGACGATGCTGATCGGTGTGCTCGGCGCGGTCGGCGAAGACCGGATGCGGTCGATCCTCGCCTTCCACATGGTCAGCCAGATCGGCTACATCCTGCTCGGCGTCGCGCTGTTCACCCCCGTGGGTCTGGCCGCGGGCATCTTCTACCTGCTTCACCACATGATCGTGAAGGCATCGCTGTTCCTGTCTGCGGGCGCCATCGAGACCCGATTCGGGACGGACCGCCTCGACGACCTGCGCGGTCGTGTCGGCCGTGAACCCGTGCTGATGGTCGCCTTCGGGGTCGCAGCGCTGTCGCTCGCCGGCATCCCGCCGTTCTCGGGCTTCTTCGCGAAGCTCATGCTGCTCGTCGCGGCGGTCGAGGACGGACAGGTCGCGGCGGCGGTCATCGCGATCGTGGTGAGCCTGATCACCCTGCTGTCGATGCTGAAGATCTTCAACGCCGTGTTCGCCCGCACAGTCAGCGGCGGTGAGCCGGTCGGGCCGGTCGGGCCGGTCCGGCGCGGCGGGCTCGCGGTGGCGCAGCGCCCCACGACCCGCGCAGCGCTCGCGGTGCCGGCTGTCGTGCTGGCTGCGGCGACCCTCGCCCTCGGGCTCGGCGCGCAGGGGCTGTTCGCCCTCGCGGAGGTCGCGGCCGCCGGCTTGCTCGATACGACCGGCTACGTCGGGGCGGTGCTGCCGTGATCCTCAGCATCCTCACTCTGCCCTTCCGATTCGCGGCTTTCGTCTGCTGGTTCGCCGCGCAGCTCACGCTGACGTCTGTGAGAGTGCTCGGCGACATCCTCAGCCCGGGGCTGGCCGCGACGCCACGCGTCGTTCGGCTTCCGCTGGGGTCGGCGGGCGACCTGCACGTCACCGCGATCAGCGTCCTCATCACGCTGACTCCCGGCACGCTGGCCCTCGGCGCGGCGCGAGATGATGCCGGGGCGCGTTTCGTCATCGTGCATTCGCTGTACCACCGCGACACCGATTCGGCGCTGGCCGACTTCGCCGACATGGACCGCCGGATGACGCGCGCGGTCGCACTGGGAGGACCGAGATGAATCTGCTGGACCTCGCCGCGGCGGGATGCGCGATCGCGATGATCGCGTCCGTCGTGCACATCCTGCGCGGCCCGACCCCCGCCGACCGTGTCATCGCTGCCGACCTGCTCACCTTCAGCCTGGTCGGGCTCGTCGCGCTCGTCGGCGTACGTCTGGCGCGCGAGGGCACGTTCGACCTCGTGCTGGTCGCGACCCTCGTCGCCTTCCTCGCGGCGGTCTCGCTGGCCCGCGCGCTGACGGGAGGGCGTCGATGACGATCCTCGAGCTCATCGGTCAGATCATCGCCCTGCTGGGCGCGCTCATCTTCGTCGTCGCCGCGGTCGGCCTGCGGCGCTTCCCCGACCCCTACGCGCGCATCTCGGCCGTCGCCACTGCGGCCGGCCTGGGGGTCGCGTTCATCACGGTCGGCGCGGTGCTGCAGGTCCCGACCGTGGACAACGTCGTCAAAGTCGTGCTCGCGGTGCTCCTGCAGCTGATCACCTCGGCGGTGGCGGCCATCGTCATCGCCCGCGCCGCGGCGAGCTCGGGGCATCGGTTCAGCGACGGCACCGATACCGCCGCTCTCGACGAGGACGCGTGACACGCGCGGTGGGGCGGGCCGGGGCGCGGGCGCCGTGGCATATGGTGAGGGTGTTCGGCCGTGAGACCGAGCAGGTGCGCCGGGAAGTCTGGTCGGCAAGACGATGACCGCTACCCGAAGGGCTCCCGTGAATCCCCGCATCGCCGTTGCCGGTGACCGACCCGAACCGATGGCGGCAGCCATCGCGTCCCTCGCCACCGAGGGCGAGCCCACCTGCCTGGTGTGGACGGTGGATCTGGAGGCGGAGCCGACGGCCCGCCGCTCCCGCATCGAACTCAAGCAGCGTTACGACTCCCTCCTCGCCCACGCGTCGGGTCTGGCGGCGCTGCGGAACCTGGTCGTCCTGCTGCGGCATGCCGACCGCGTCCCCGAACGCAAGATGCATGCGGCCGCGGCAGCGCTCGCCACCCGGCTGCACGCCGATCTCGAACGGGCGCGCGGTCGCTACGTGGATGTCGCCGTCGTCGACATCAGCTCGTGCACCGACACCCGGCGTCTGCTCGACCGCGTCGAAGAGGTGGCGGGCACCGCGGCCGGCCCGGTCGGGAATGTCGCGCTCACCTGGAACGAGATCCGCGACCGCAGCATCCACTCCGCCGCTGCCGCGTCGCAGTTCTGAGCCCCGCCGCCGCCACCGCCCGTCGAGTCGCCAGGATGTGCGGATCCGGCGCCCCGCGCATCCGCACATCCTGGCGAGCCGACCGCCCGGGGCGAGGGGTCAGCGCTCGGCGACGATGTCCATGCCCGGACCCTCGGCGGTGCGGGGAGCGAAGCCGTGGCGCTCGTAGAACGCGGCTCGGCCGCGCGCGGCGAAGAGCTGGATGTCGTTCACGCCGCGCTGACGTGACTCGTCGACCAGCATCCGCAGGATCTCGCTCCCGATGCCGCCGCCACGCGCTGCCGTCGCCACGATCATCTCCGTGACGAATGCGTGCAGGGCGCCGTCGCTGATCAGGCGACCGAGGCCGATCAGGCGACCGTCGTCATCACGCGCCGTGCACACGACCCAGCTGCCGGCGAGCGCGTTTTCGAAGGTCTCGAGCGACCACTCGGCCCAGCCCGTCTCGCCATAGAGCATCGCGAACTCGGCGGCCGTGGGAGGCGCGAAAGAGTAGTGCACCGTCATCCTGCGTCTCCGAGCAGGGCGTGCCGCCAGCCCGCCCCATCGCGCTCGTAGACGACGCGGGTGTGGCGACGGTCGAGCGATCCCTGCCAGAACTCCACGCGGGTCGCCTCGATGCGCCACAGCGCCCAGTCGCCTTCCGCGACGTCCCGGCGTGCCGCCTCCGACCGTGCCGCGAGGTCGGCTGCGGTGTCGTCCGCGCTCGCCTCACAGACCGGCCCGCGCACGCGCACGGCGCGCATGACCGGCTGCCACCAGAACGCCAGGGCTGCTGCGGGCTGCGCTGCGAGCTGCCCGCCCTTCGCGGAGGAGCGCGTGCTCGCGAACGCCCAGCCGCGGTCGTCGACGTCTTTGACGATCAGTGTGCGGGCATCGGGGATGCCGTCCGCGGCGACCGTCGCGAGGGTCGCGGCGTGGGGCTCGGCGACACCCGCGGCGGCTGCTTGGTGGATCCACTTCTCGAACAGCGTCACCGGCGATGCGGGGAGCCGGTCGGTGTCGAACGCCGGAGGGGTGCCGGTCAGCGAGGCCTGCGAGCGCAGCCACTCGCGCAGCGCGCTCATGCTGCGAGCCAGGCGACGTCGGCGAAGAGCTCGCGCAGGTCGTTGACGAGTCGAGCGGTGTGGAAGCCGTCGGCCGCGGCGTGGTGCACCTGCACGGCCATGGGCAGCAGCATCCGTCCGTCACGCTCGACGTAGCGCCCGAGCGTGAAGATCGGCGCGAGGTGAGCCTCGACGCCCTCGACGTTCAGGTTGAAACCGGTGAAGTCGGTCCACGGCAGGCTCGACACGTCGAAGCTGTTCGGGGGAGGCGGACCCTGCGGGAAGAGCTCGGTGCTGCCGGCGTGATCGGCGATCACGCGGGCAGCGGCGTCGTGGAAGGCGGCGAAGTCGCGGTCGAAGGCCACCGAGACGCTCGAGAACGTCTCGGTCTCGGGGTGGAAGACGGTGAACGAGGGCTGAACCTCCGGCCAGACCGCGGGCGCGCCGTCGGCGGTGAGCGTCATGCGGAACTCCGGATGGCGGTTGACGATCGACGCGATCGCCCAGATCTGCGCGACGTAGGTGCGGCGCCCGGAGGAGCGCACCGCCGCGACGAAGTCCGTCACGTCGATCTCGACCGTCATCGAGTAGGTGCAGCGAACGGTGCGCAGGTAGTGGTCGAAGTGCCGCCGTCGCGGCCAGGTGTCGAGGTCGATGGGGGCGGCGTCGTGCATGTCCTCATCCTCCCAAAGCAGCCGTCGCGCCGCAGATGCGCGAAAGTAGAGGCACTATGACCGACACCAAGCCCTCCGTTCTCTTCGTCTGCGTGCACAACGCCGGTCGCTCGCAGATGGCCGCGGGGTTCCTCCGCGACATCGCCGGCGACCGCATCGAGGTCCGCTCCGCCGGGTCCATGCCCGCCGATCGGATCAACCCGGTCGCGGTCGAGGCGATGGCCGAGCTCGGCATCGACATCACCGCCGAGCAGCCGAAGGTGCTCACGACCGAGGCCGTGCAGGCATCCGACGTCGTCATCACGATGGGATGCGGTGACGCTTGCCCGTTCTTCCCCGGCAAGCGCTACGAGGACTGGAAGCTCGACGACCCCGCGGGTCAGGGCATCGACGCCGTCCGCCCCATCCGCGACGACATCCGCGAGCGCATCCGTCAGCTGGTCGACGAGCTCATCTGACGGCGCCGCGAAACGACGATCGCCCGCAGCGGACGGGTGTCCGTTGCGGGCGATCGAGAAGAAGCGTCAGCGCGCGGCGCCGGCGAGGGTGCCGGTGACCTGGCCCTGCGGGTCGCCGATGAGGCAGAGGATCTCACGGTCGCCGGCGTCCCAGCTGCCTGCGGTGGGGACGTAGTAGTTGAAGCCGAGCACCGACTCCTCGTACGAGATGCCGACGAAGGGGGCGAACGCGTCGTAGCAGACCTGCTCGGCCTCGGTCTGGGCCGCCTCGACGCCGGGGAACTCGTCGGCGTCGATGTCCTGTGCGTGGTAGGCCTCGAGGTCGTGGGCCTCGCTGCACGGGACGGTGGGAGTCTCGGTGACCTCGGTGTCGGCCGTGCCGGAGTCGAGCATGCAGTCGCCGACGCGGATCGCGAAGACGTCGGTGCTCGCGTTCGACTCGGCGATCGCGCCGGACTCGTCACGGACCGGGGCGGCCGCTCCGCCACCGGTGAAGGCGTTGAGCGTGGAGCAACCGGTCGCGAGCAGGGCGACGGTCAGCGCGGCGGCGGGCAGGGCGAGGAGTCGACGAGCAGTGTTCACGTCGACCGACTCTATCCACTTTCCGCCATTTCTGGGAAATCCTGATGATTCTCCTGAGTGTTCATCCGCCGCTTCAATGAAACGCTTCACGCCACGCCACACCGGGCACGTCGCGAAGGGCCGTGTAGACGGGGATGCCCCGCTCTCGGGCGATCGCGACGTCCTGATCTGCGCCGCGCGACTCGCCGGGCAGGCGGAGGACCGCGTCGCAACGCTGCAGCAGGCGATGGGCGACCGGGTACATCACCTTCTCGGCCAGGGGGTCGGTGGGACCCGAGGCTCCTGCACTGAAGAGCACGGGCAGGGCGACCCACTCGCCGATCATCGGGATGTGCCCGGCCTCGAAGAGCGGCCACGCCGCCTCCTCCAGGCGATCCAGGTTGCGCCGCATCAGGGCAGGGTCGCCGCCGGTGCCCGACGCATAGGGTCCGGCGATGAGGATCATGAGGGAATCGGTCGTGGCTTGTGCGGTCATGGCTCGATAGTATGCATAAACATGCACAAACGTGAAGGAGTCGGAATGCTTGCCGCATCGCGAAAAGATCTGCTGCTCGCGCGGCTCCGCGCCGACGGTCGCATCGTCGCGAAGGAGCTGGCTGCCGAGCTGGGGGTCTCCGAAGACAGCATCCGCCGCGATCTTCGCGAGCTGGATGCCGCCGGCCTCGCGGTTCGCGTCTACGGGGGTGCGGTTCCGGCGTCGCCCGCGGTCGCCGATTACGCGTCGCGTCAGGCGGTCGCAACCGAGAGCAAGCAGCGCATCGCCCGCTTCGCCGCCGGCCTCGTCGAGCCGGGGAGCACCGTGATCGTCGACGGGGGGACCACGGCGCTCGCCACCGTTCGAGCGCTCGATCCGGCACTGACGTGCACGATCGTGACCCACAGTCCGACCGTGGCCGCGGCGCTGCTCGACCACGCGGCCGAGGTCATCATCATCGGCGGGCGGCTGTTCAAGCACTCGGCGGTCGCGAGCGGTGCCGCGGCGGTCGAGGCCGCCCGGATGGTGCGGGCCGACCGCTTCCTGCTCGGGGTCACCGGCATCCACGCCGACGCGGGCCTGACGACGGGCGATGCCGACGAAGCGGCCATGAAGCGCGTGCTCGCCGAGCGCGCTGCCGAGACCTACGTCCTCGGCAGCGAGGAGAAGATCGGCGCGGTGTCGCCGTTCACGGTGCTGCCGTTCGACGAGGTCACGGGGGTCATCGTCGATCCCGCGGCTCCGGCCACCAGCCTGGCGGCCCTCGACCGCCGCGGCGTTCCTTTGCTCGGCGCCGGGTGACGCGTTCCGGGTGACGTGATCGTCGCAGCTCGCTAGGCTGAGCGCCATGCAATGCCGGTGAACTCGCTTCCGACCCCCCATCCGCGCGTCGACGCCGACGTGATCGAAAGGTTCACCCATGCACGCTTCTTCTGCTGCGCCCGCTCTGCCGCTGACCGGAAAGACCGCCCTGGTCACGGGCGTCTCGCGCCGCCGGGGCATCGGCTTCGCCGTCGCCACCACCCTCGCCGGACTCGGCGCGAACGTCGTCATCCATCACCACCGGCCGCATGACCTCGACCTGCCGTGGGGCGGCGACGATCTCGACGCTGTGCGCGACGGCATCCGTTCTCACCTCGTGGGCGACGCGAGCTTCGCCGACATCGCCGGCGACCTGAGCGTCGCGACGGCGGCGGCCGACCTGGTCGATGAGGCGGCCGCGGTGACGGGCGCGCTCGACATCCTCGTCTGCAACCACGCCAAGAGCGGCGACGACGGCAGCATCCTCGATATGACGCCCCAGCGTCTCGACGCGTTCTGGGACGTCAACACCCGTGCGACCCTGCTCCTCACCGCGGCGTTCGCCGCCCGCTTCGCCGACGTCCCGTCGGTGCCCCGCCGGCCCGGCGACCGGATCTCGGGGTCGAAACCGTACGACGCACCCCGCGGGCACGTCGTGTGGATGACGTCGGGCCAGATCCACGGTCCGATGGTCGGTGAGGTGGCCTATGCGACCAGCAAAGCCGCCCTCGCAGGCGTCACCGGAACGGTCGCGGCGGAGCTGCTCGAGCTCGGCATCATCCTCAACACCGTGAACCCCGGACCGGTGAACACGGGCTATCTCGACCCCGACACCACCGACCGCTCGCTCGACGACTTCGACGACTGGCTGGCGACGACGGCGTTCGGACGCGTCGGGCGTCCCCAGGACCCCGCCGAGCTGATCGGCTGGCTCTGCAGCCCGGCGGGGTCGTGGCTGGTCGGCCAGGTGCTCACGAGCGACGGCGGCTTCAGCCTGGTCGGCTGAGGGGAGGCGCTTCAGCGCTTGTTCGTCGAGGCGAGGGCGACGATCTCGCCCCGGGTGGACGCTCCCGTCTTCCGGCGGATGTTGCGGATGTGATTCTCGACCGTGCGAACGCTCAGGACCAGCTTGGCGGCGATGTCGCCGTTGGACATGTCGGCCGCGATGAGCTGGACGATCTCGCGTTCGCGCGGTGTGAGAAGCATCGCCGTGCGGTCGCGCCGCGTCCGTCTGACGTTCGTGTCGGCCAGTTCGCGGGCCGCTTCTCGGCAGGCCGCTGCGCGGTCGTTGTCGCCGTGATCTCGATAGAGGTGCGCGGCGAGGTTGAAGTACTTCAGGGCTTCGGTCGCCATCCCCTCGCCGCGCAGCCCGCGGGCGGCAGCCTCGACTCGGGCCGGGTCCTGCGCGTGGGCGGCGGCGCGGGCCTCGAGGAAGATCGCGTACATCGGCCCGCCCAAGCGCTGCGGTTGGTCGGCGACCTGCGCGGCGAGCTCGGGGTCGTAGTGGATGTAGAGGGAGGCGAGCATTGCCAGGTCCGCCGCGAGGCCGTACCCGCGGCGTCGCGCGTCGCGTGTCACTTCGGCGAAGATCTCGGCCGCGACCTCGGTCGCCCCGCTGACGGCGACCGAGAACGCCTCCGTCCAGCGCAGGTCGCTCAGCACCATGCCGTCCGACGCCCCGGCGATCTGCGCGGCATGCTCCCGATACCCCGACGCCGCGCTCTCGTGTCCGGCGCGTGTGGAGATGACCGCCATGAGGACGAGCACCGCCCGGTCGGGCGAGAAGTAGAGGGTCTTGGCGCTGATCCCGGTCGTCAGCAGGATCGCGAGCGCGTCCTGCGCTTCGTCGAGGTTTCCCAGCGCGAGGTGACCGAGTGCGCCGAGGTAGGAGTGGCACGCGAACCCGATGCGATCCAGCGCGGAGATCGACCGCTGCGCGCCCCCCGCGGCGATGTCGACGAGTTCGGTGACCCGTCCCGTCGTGTAGAGGACGAGCCCGCGCATCAGCACGACTCCGACGCGCAACCATGGCCGGAGCTCGTCGTCGAGGCCGTCGAGCACGGTGATGCAGTCGGCGATCCGTCCGGAGACGAGGTGGCAGGCCGCAAGCAGGACCCCGGCGATGTCGGCGCCGAGCCCGCCCGCGGCGGCCCGCGCGGCGAGCACTCGCTCGTCATCGGGAGTGACTCCCTCGAGCTCCCAGCGGACAGCGCGGGCGAGGGTGTCGAGCGCCTCGGCGTAGGCGAATCCCGTCGGGACCTTCTCCGTGAGAGGGCGCACGACGTCGGACAGATCGGCGCCGCGCGATAGAAGCCAGCGCGAGTGGAAATGGCGCAGTGTCAGTTCCGCTTCATGATCCCGGCTGGTGCCGTAGAACAGTTCGGAGCACCGGCCGATGACGTCCTCGATCTCGCGCGGGTCGCTCGGCCCCGTCATGAGCAGTCCGAGGTAGCGCACGGCAGCGCCGGGGTCGCCCTCCTCCTGCCATCGCGCCCGCGCGACACCGACCTGGACGTCGAAGGCCTCGGTGAACATGCGCGAGACCGCCGGGACGTCTGCCAGCTGCAGCGGAGCCGGTGTCGGTGACGCCGACCGCTGCGGAACACCGGCGGGGCGGAGCCGCTCGAGCAGCAGGGCGCGAGTCTGCGTGTCGAGACGCGAGCTCTCGTGCGCGAGTCTGTCGGTCGCGTGGCTGAGGATGCGCCGGCGCCGTGCCGTCGCGGGCTGATTGCGGAAGTAATCCCCCAGCCCGGGCGGGTGCACGGCGACCATCGCGCGTCGATCGGCACCGACCTCGGTGACGCGCACGAGCTGATTGTCCTCCAGCTCCTCGAGCAGGTCGGCGCCCAGGAGGGCCCACGCCGCGGTCACCTCCACCGTTCCCGTCGTGGCGAGTAGCTCCACGGCATCCCGGATCTCCGGCCGGTAGGAGTAGAGCACCGACTCGTAGGCGCCGCGGGCGTCGTCGGACCAGAGCGCGGGGCCGGAGACCCATTGGTCCCCCGAGCGCCAGATCAGTCCGTGAGCGAGCGCCCCGTCGAGCAGTGCGACCGCCAGACCGGGGATTCCCGCCGAATCCATGTGGATGCGCGCCGAGACGCTCGGCGCGAGCGATCCGTCGACCCTCTCGTCCAGGAGCGAATGAAGGACATCGAGCCGCAATCCCTCGAGCGCGATCTGCACGACGGGATGGGCGGCCTTGATCAGCAGGTGCTCGTCCGGGTCGGTCAGCGCGCGGCGGAGAGTCGACGCGACGATCGGGCGTCGCAGCAGCCGGTGCAGCTGGATCAGCGCGGACCACGACGCCGAGTCGAGCAGGTCTGCATCGTCGATCATCACGACGCTGTCGCCGCTGGAGAGGTATCGGGCGAGAGCATCGCTGATCGCGGCGGCCGTTCCGCCCTCCTCTGCGACCGCTCTCCGATACGCGGGCGGGAGAGCCACGCGCAGCGCCTCGAGCGGGGAGTGGGATGCCGTCCCCACCACGTTGAGGATGATGTAGTCGAGATCGGCGAGGGTGCTCCGCACCTGGCTGAGGATCTCGGATCTGCCCGACCAGCGGATCCCGACGAGTTCGACGCTGGTCCCTTGGCGGAGGAGTTCGACGATGCGATGCGTCTCATGGGATCTGACGGACAAGCGCGCTTCCTTTCGGTGCGTGGGCGGTGAGGGCTCTCGATGACCGAGAACCGGGTGCCTCCCACACACAATCTGGCACTGACCGCTGTCAGTTTTCCAGGACCGCCGTGCTCCCGTCTCAGCTGAGCAGCTGCATCTCACGAGGCGACCCCATGTCGACGCGCTCCGCCTCCGGGCGCGGGCGGCGCCGCTGAGCCGGGATGATGAAGAGCGTCAGGGCGAGCGCAGACACCGTCAGACGCCCTTCGATGCTCTGCAGGTACGCGAAGGTTCGAGCTGCGATGCCCGAGAGCGCGAAGCGGGGGGTGCCGAGCACCTGCTCCTGCGTGACCGGCTGCGGGTCGCGGCTGCTGTTCGCGTCTCCGCGAAGCCAGGCGCCGTCCTCCGTCAGAGAGTCGACGCGGTGCACGTACTGGCTCTGCCCCGACCCGAGGTCGAGCGAGGCGACGACGACCTCTCCCACTTTCCGGAGCTCGTCTCCGGTCGGGTTCTGTACCGAGAGGACGTCGCCCACCTGGAAAGTCGGCACCATCGAGCCGCTCGAGACCGTCACGAAGCGGTCGCCGCTCACCGTCGTCCATGCGAAGGGGAGCACCAGCAGGACGAGGAGGAGCACCGCGCTGCTGCGGAGGAATGCGCGGATCATGCGCGGTCCTTTCGGTCGGGCACGGGTCAAGGTGCGTTCCGGGAAGGCTCGGGGGCGGCGCGGGGAGGGCGCCGCCCCCGAGGCCGATCACGCCGGGTTCATGTAGCTGACGACGAAGTCGGCCGTCACGCGGTGCTCGTCACCGGCGTCGCCCTCGAGGACCGTCGGGTCCTCGAGCAGGATGCGCACCGGCACCTGGATCGAGGCGTTGCCCTCGATCGCGGAGGCCAGGCCGAGGGCCGTCGTGAACTCGACCGGCTCGGCCAGCGTTCCGGCCGCGACCCAGCTCGTGACCTGACCCGAGGCGTCGGTGACGCCGTAGCGGACCTGCAGGTTCTGCGCGAGGTTCGGCGAGATGTCGCCGCGCGTCTCGAAGCTGGCCGCGTACTGCGCCGCGTCACCGCCCTTGTTGGTGACGGTCCAGGTCGCGTCGACGAACTGGTTGTACTTCGTGGTGTCGAAGACGTGGTCGATCGGGGCGCCGGCGACCGTGAGGAGCGCGCCTCCGATGTCGTCGATGTCGCTTCCGGGAGCCGTCGCCGAGAACCGGTTGTCCACGATGGACGTCACGTGGTCCCAGTTCGCTCCGACGCCGACCATCCCGACGCCGAGGGCTCCCGCCGCGATCACGGCCAGCAGCTTCTTCCGGTTCTTGTTCGACTGCGTCTTCTCCATCGTCTTCTCCATCGTCATCTCCACTCGTTTCGTATGGGAAACCGCACCCGACCGGGATGTTCTGCCCGGGTCGCCGTTGCTGCGCGGCTAATCAGAGGTTAGGAATCGCGCGGGATCCCTCAGCCGCGAAGCCGGGTCAGGTGAGTGACGACGAGTGCCCACCTAGGTGCGTGCCCCGGGTGGGCGCACGCACACCTAGGTGCCGGGTGCGTCGTGATGCTGCTCCCGCCGGCGCAAGAGGAGGCCGACGACCATGGCGAGCGCGGCCAGGAGCGAGGGCACCAGCCAGATCGACGACGGGGCGCCCGAGGCCGCCAGCCCGTTCCCATGGCCGGGGGCGTCGCTCGGCGTGCCCGCGATGTACGACAGCTCGAAGTTCGCCGTCACCCTCTGCGTCTGACCCGACGGTAGATCGGAGGCGTCGCCGAGCGTCACTCGGACCGGGATGCTCGTCGAGCCGGGGCCCACCATGGTGGAGGCGCCCGTCACCGTGGAGTAGGGGACGGGATCGGCCAGGGTTCCCGCGGGCAGCCAGCGCGTCGCCGTCCCGTCCTCACCGCCGATGCCGTACTCGATCGCGAGGGCTTCGGCGAGCGGCGCGCTCACGTCGCCCACGGTGACGAAGACGCCCTCGAAGCTGTAGTCCGCCTCCCGGTGCGCGGTCAGCGTCCAGCGAGCCTCCACACTGTCGCCGGGGCGGGCCGTGTCGAAGGAGTGGATCAGCGGCGATCCCTCGAGGACGAGGCCGGGCGGATCGGTACGGCCCTCGTCCTGGGTCGCGCTGGCGGGAGCGCCGGCGGTGAACGTCAGCCCGAGAAGGGCTGCCGTGGCGAAGCCGATCCGGTGGAGGAGCTGTCCGGAGCGTCGCTCCGGAGCCGCGTTCGCCTTCGGCCTCGGGGCTCGTCGCGGACGTCGTTCTCTGTGTGGCACGGTGCGCTCCTCTCCTGTACGAGAGCGCATCGGTCAGCGTCGTGCGGCACGCCCCCATGGACGCGCCGGATCCGCTGCGGCGCTCCGGTCAGATGCTCGCAGGCGTCTCTGTCTGGCGGCGGACGCCCGGTTCGGATTGCGTGCTCATCGCGGTGCGGCTGAGTGCCGCTCGTCGCGTTCTGAGTGCGGGCCGAAAGCGGAGGGCGACGCTCCGGGGGCGCCCCCGACCCCCCTTGTTGCTGTTCCGACGCGGAGATACCGTCGCCCCCGAGGGGACGAACCACACGGAATGAGGATTTCATGGCCGATTTGATCGTGATCGCTTTTGACACCGAGGCGGATGCCGAAGCCGCCTACAACGAGATTCAGGCTCTCCAGAACGACCTGGTCGTCGAACTCGCCGGCCTCGCCCTGGTCAAGGTCGACGACGAGGGGAAGACGAAGGTCGAATACCCCGGCGTCGTCGGGAAGGTGGGAGCCGGCGCCGCGGGCGGAGCGCTGTTCGGGGCGCTGATCGGCATCCTGTTCTTCGTGCCCATCGCCGGGCTCGTCTTCGGCGGACTGTTCGGGGCGCTGTTCGCGGGCCTCGACAAGACCAATCTGGATGCCGAGTTCCGCGACCGCGTGAAGTCCGCCGTCTCCGCCGGGAAGTCGGCGGTCGTGCTCTATGCGACCAAGATCACGACGGACAAGTTCGCGTCGGCGCTCGCCGGCTACAACGGCACCGTCGTGCAGACGTCGCTGTCGGAGAAGGACGAGCGAGAGCTCATCCACGACCTCAGCAGCACGCGGTAATCCGGGGCGCGTCCGGGTCGGGGTGTCATTCGCCGCACCCCGGCCCGGTTCGTCAGTCCGCGCGGACCAGCAGGTCGCCGATCTCGCAGTCGAGCGCCCGACAGATCGCGGAGAGCGTCGAATAGCGGATGGCGCGGGCGCGATCGTTCTTGAGCACCGAGAGGTTCACGACCGAGACGCCGACCATCTCGGACAGGCGCGTGAGGGTCATCCCGCGCTCGGCGAGCAACTCGTCGAGGCGGCAATGGACCCCGCTTGGGCCGTCGTCGTCTGCCGGGCTCACACGAGGCCCTCGGTGTCGCGCTGCAGGCGCACGCCACGTCGGAAGGCGACCGCGATGAGGCCGACGGTCACACCGACCGCCCATACCGGCGCCCATTGCCAGAAGTCGAGGAAGTGCAGCGGTTCGACCTCGTCGACACCCAGGGCGGTGAGGATGCCGTTACGCCCGATGTTCTCGAGGACGAGCACGACGAATCCTCCTCCGACGAGCGCCCACCCGATGATGTCGAAGGCGCGAGCGGTCGCCGGGACGAAGAACCGACCGCGCAAGAAGCTGCGCGCCACGTACATCACCGCGAGGATCACGAGGAGCGATGCGACGCCCCACGCGATGATCGAGCCGGCGAGCGCGGCCGCCGTTCCGCCATCGACCTCCGGCGCGATGACGAGGGCGTTCTGCACGATGCCGTCGACGTATCCCGTGCCGGATCCGACGGATGCCGAGAACGGTTCGTCGTCGATGTCGATCCTCCACGCGACGCCCGCCTCGCGGAAGACGTCCACGAAACGCGCGATGACCGTCAGCACGACGGTGATCGCGGCGCCGATGCCGAGGAGGAGGACGGTGATCGCGTCGGCGGCATCCGACCGGGGTCCACGGGTGAGGGTCATCACACCAGTCCTTCCGTGTCGCGCTGAAGTCGTGAGCCGTACCGGAACACCGCGGCGAGGGCGGCGAGCCCGAGGCCCGCGGCGATCGGCCAGAACGGCAGGGTGATGTTGAGAGTCGCTTCCGGCCACCAGGCGAGCGGGTCGTCGATTCCGGGGATCTCGCTCCACCCCGCGCTTTCCCGGGCGAAGAGCTCCTGCGAGGCCATGGTCCCGGCGATGTCCGAGAGCACCTGAGCGGCGGTTCCGCCGGCAGCGACGATGACAGCGGTCGCCATCGTCATGCGCACGATGATGCGGGTGAAGGCGCGTCCGGCCAGGAGCTGGAAGCAGGCCACGGCGATGAGCGCTGCGATCGCGGCGGGTATCAGCGACCACAGCGCCTGCCCGGCGGTCCAAAGCCCGCGCGCGAGAGGGCTGATGCCTGCCGCATCTACCTCGGCGACCGTGAAGCCGCCGCCGACGACCTCGGCCGTCGGGCCCGCATCGATCGTGACTCCCGGAAGGAGCTCGGGCCAGAATGTCGCGACCGGAACGCTCATGCGCGGCGCGTCGGCGGCGAGGTTCTGAACCACGGAGATGGCCGCGCCGAGCAGGCCGAAGGCCGCCCACAGCGCGGACAGAGTCAGTGCGACGCTCACGACGGGAGAAGGTTCGCCGCGACGGCGTGCGCGTGCTGCAGCGACACCGAACACGGTGGCCGCGACGACGATCACCACCGCGATCACCAGGATCGGGCCGATGTTCCACAAGACCAGCATTCTCTGGACGCTCCATATCGATAGTCGTTGTTATCGACAAACGTTATGGCCTGACCCTGCCGAGCGCAACCCCGCGTAACGCTATGCCGACGGCGAACACGGGCATACCCGTATCCGTGCCTGGTTACTCTCTTTCGTAAGCGCCCGGAGTCCCGGCGCTCGAAGGAGGCTGACGATGTTCGAGAGATTCACGGATCGTGCCCGTCGCGTGGTCGTGCTCGCCCAAGAAGAGGCGAAGATGCTCAACCACAACTACATCGGGACCGAGCACATCCTCCTGGGTCTGATCCACGAGGGTGAAGGCGTCGCGGCCAAGGCCCTCGAGAGCCTGGGCATCTCGCTCGACGCCGTGCGCGAGCAGGTGCAGGACATCATCGGTCAGGGGCAGCAGCAGCCGACCGGTCACATCCCGTTCACGCCGCGCGCGAAGAAGGTCCTCGAGCTGTCGCTGCGCGAAGCGCTGCAGCTCGGACACAACTACATCGGCACCGAGCACATCCTCCTCGGCCTCATCCGCGAGGGCGAGGGCGTCGCCGCTCAGGTGCTCGTCAAGCTCGGCGCCGACCTGAACAAGGTGCGCCAGCAGGTCATCCAGCTGCTCAGCGGCTACCAGGGCAAGGAGCCCGCCGGCGCGACCGTCGGCGCGGGCGAGCAGACCCAGGCGCCGCAGGGCGGCTCGGCCGTGCTCGACCAGTTCGGGCGCAACCTCACGCAGGCCGCGCGCGACAACAAGCTCGACCCGGTGATCGGCCGCGAGAAGGAGATCGAGCGGGTCATGCAGATCCTCTCGCGTCGCTCCAAGAACAACCCCGTCCTGATCGGCGAGCCCGGCGTCGGCAAGACCGCCGTCGTCGAGGGCCTCGCCCAGGCGATCGTCAAGGGAGATGTGCCCGAGACGCTCAAGGACAAGCAGGTCTACTCGCTCGACCTCGGATCGCTCATCGCCGGTTCCCGCTACCGCGGCGACTTCGAGGAGCGCCTGAAGAAGGTCACGAAGGAGATCCGCACCCGCGGCGACATCATCGTCTTCATCGACGAGATCCACTCGCTCGTCGGTGCCGGTGCGGCCGAAGGCGCGATCGACGCGGCGTCGATCCTCAAGCCGCTGCTCGCCCGCGGCGAGCTCCAGACGATCGGTGCCACGACTCTCGACGAGTACCGCAAGCACTTCGAGAAGGATGCCGCCCTCGAGCGCCGGTTCCAGCCGATCCAGGTCGGCGAGCCCAGCATCCCTCACGCGATCAACATCCTGAAGGGCCTGCGCGACCGCTACGAGGCGCACCACAAGGTGCAGATCACCGACGGTGCACTGGTCGCCGCGGCCAACCTCGCCGACCGGTACGTCAGCGATCGCTTCCTGCCCGACAAGGCCATCGACCTGATCGATGAGGCCGGCGCCCGCCTGCGCCTGTCGATCCTGTCGTCGCCGCCCGAGCTGCGCGAGTTCGACGAGAAGATCGCCAAGGTCCGTGAGGACAAGGAGCGCGCGAGCGAGGAGCAGGACTTCGAGAAGGCCGCGGCGCTCCGCGACGAGGAGAAGTCGCTGCTCGCCGAGCGCCTGCGTCTCGAGAAGCAGTGGCGTTCGGGTGACGTCGCGTCGCACGCGGTGGTCGACGAAGGCCTTATCGCCGAAGTGCTCGCCCAGGCCACCGGCATCCCGGTGTTCAAGCTCACCGAGGAGGAGACCAGCCGTCTCGTCTTCATGGAGAAGGCGCTGCACCAGCGCGTCGTCGGCCAGGAAGAGGCCATCGCGGCGCTCTCGCGCACGATCCGTCGTCAGCGTGCTGGTCTGAAGGACCCCAAGCGTCCCTCGGGCTCGTTCATCTTCGCCGGTCCCACCGGCGTCGGAAAGACCGAGCTGGCCAAGGCGCTCGCCGAGTTCCTGTTCGACGACGAGGGTGCGCTGATCTCCCTCGACATGTCGGAGTTCGGCGAGAAGCACACCGTCTCGCGTCTGTTCGGTGCCCCTCCCGGATTCGTCGGATTCGAAGAGGGCGGCCAGCTCACCGAGAAGGTGCGCCGCAAGCCGTTCTCGGTCGTGCTCTTCGACGAGATCGAGAAGGCCCACCCCGACATCTTCAACTCGCTGCTGCAGATCCTCGAAGAGGGTCGTCTGACCGACGGTCAGGGCCGCATCGTCGACTTCAAGAACACCGTGATCATCATGACGACGAACCTCGGTTCGTCGGCGATCGCCGGTGGTCCGGTCGGCTTCCAGGTCGAGGGCAACGCGCAGACCAGCTACGAGCGGATGAAGGGCAAGGTCGACGAGGAGCTCAAGCGGCACTTCAAGCCCGAGTTCCTCAACCGCGTCGACGACGTCATCGTCTTCCCGCAGCTGAACAAGGCCGAGCTCCGTCAGATCGTCGACCTGTTCACGAAGCGACTGAGCGACCGTCTGCTCGACCGCGACATGACGGTGGAGCTGTCGGATGCCGCGAAGGACCGCCTCATCGAGATCGGCTTCGACCCGGCGCTCGGTGCCCGGCCGCTGCGTCGTGCGATGCAGCGCGAGGTCGAGGACCAGCTCAGCGAGAAGATCCTGCACGGTGAGCTCAACGCGGGCGACCACGTCAAGGTCGACACCGAGGGCGGAAAGTTCGTCTTCGAGACGGCTCCGCGCGAGGGCAAGGTCGCGGTCGGCGTCGGCGCGGCCGGCGAGATCGCCGCGACCCCCGACATCGCTGCGAGCGGCGACTGACCGGGTTCGCGAGAGCGACCAGCTGCACTGAGGGGCGGATGCTGCGGCATCCGCCCCTCCGGCGTTTCCGGCGCGGGTGGGTCGTGCGCTGGCTCGGAGGGCGAGGGCATGGCTCGGACGGCCGCCGGTGCCCGAGAATGGCGGGATGCAGTCGAACACCGTCGTCGTTCGTGCCGTCGACAGGATGGATGCGGATCGGGCTGCCGTCTCGGGCCTCCTTCGCGATTACCACCTGCAGACGGAACACGAGAAGGCCCAGCACGGGGCGGTGGACCGGCTCGCCGGTGCTGAGCTCCCGGCGCGATACCAGGCCGAGATCGACGACCCGGCGTCGGCGTTCGCGGGAGCGGTGGTCGTCGTCGCCGAGGGGCACGACGGGGTCGTCGGCATGGTGGCGTTGCAGCGCTCCGGACGCGACGTCGAGGTGAAGCGGCTGTGGGTCGCGCCGGCCGGACGCCGGCGCGGGGTAGCGGCGGCTCTCATGGCATACGCGCGCGAGCACGCCGAGCGAGCGGATGCGGAGGGGCTGCGGCTGTCCGTCTGGGACTGGCGCGCCGACGCGCTCGCCCTCTATCGGTCTCAGGGTTTCACCATCGAGCCGTCGTGGGAATCGCGCGCGCGACTGATCTGCCTGCGCCGAGCGCTGCGCTGACCTCAAGCTCGTCGCCCTCCGCTCATCTCCGCGCTCCGTTTCGCTTCCCGGTGTCGCCAACAGGCTGAGCGCGGTGGCGTGCGGTGTCTCGGTCGCCGTGTGCGCCCGGAGCCGGTCGACGGGACGCGTCGCATGGACCTCGGCGCGTTGCCCGCGGTCTGCCGCCCGCATCCCGGAGGGCGGTGTGCCGCGTGTGATCGGCGCGAAACACAGCGGTTCTACGATCGGCGCGTGAGCAGCGACGACGCCACGACGGCGCCCCGACCCGTCATCGGCCTGACGACCTACCTCGAGCGTGCGCAACAGGGGGTGTGGGACGTGCGGGCGAGCTTCCTGCCGCAGCAGTACTTCGACGGGGTGACGTCATCGGGCGGTGCCGCGCTGCTGCTGCCGCCGCAGCCGTCGCCCCGGGCCGCCGCGGATGTCGTGCTCGACCGGATCGACGGCCTCGTGCTCACGGGCGGCCTCGACGTGCAGCCCGAGCTGTACGGCGCCGAGCGGCACCCCCTCACGGATCCGGCCCGGTCCGACCGCGACGACTGGGAGCTGGCGCTGCTGCGAGGCGCCCGCGAGCGCGGCATCCCGGTTCTCGGCATCTGCCGCGGATTGCAGCTCATCAACGTCGCCGCGGGCGGCACGCTCCATCAGCATCTCCCGGACGTGCTGGGCACCGATCGCTACCAGCTCGGCGACGGTGTCTTCGCGCGGAACGAGGTCGCGGTGTCGGCCGGGACGATGCTGTCCGAGCTCGTCGGAACGGGCGCCCTCACCGTGAGCAGCTATCACCACCAGGGCATCGACCGCCTCGGCGACGATCTCGTGGTCTCGGCGCGCAGCGGCGAGGGGCTGCCGCAGGCGATCGAGTCTCCCGGGTCGGATTTCCTCGTGGCGGTGCAGTGGCATCCCGAGGAGGATGCCGCCGACCGCCGGCTCTTCCTCGGCCTCGTCGCCGCAGCGACGGAGTACGCAGCGGGCCGCTGAGCCCGCCGGCATCCGTGGCCGGTCGGCACGCGCTTACGTGCCGCGATGCAAGCATTCGTGCCCGACACCCCGGAGATGGATGCCCCGCCCCGGGGTGTCGGCGCGGATCCCTTGCATCCGCGCACGGCGGAACGCGAGCGGCACCCCCGGCGCGTCAGGGCTCGAGCGGGGCGACGTCGACCGAGACGCGCAGAGTCGAGGTCTTCGCCTCGGTGAAGATGATGCCCTTGACGGGCGAGACGTCGCCGTAGTCCCGGCCCCACGCGACCGTGACGTAGCGGTCGTTGGCCCACTGGTCGTTCGTCGGGTCGATCGCGAGCCACTGATCGGTGCCGGGCAGCCAGACCGCGAGCCACGCGTGCGAGGCATCGGCGCCGAAGACCCGCTCCTTGCCGGGCGGTGGCTGGGTCGCGAGGTAGCCCGAGACGTAGCGTGCCGCGACGCCGTGCGAGCGCAGGCACGCGAGGGCGACGTGAGCGAAGTCCTGGCAGACGCCGGCGCGCTTCTCCAGCGCATCGGCGACGGTGCTCGTGACGGTCGTCGCGGTGCTGTCGTAGTCGAAGTCGGTGTAGATGCGGTGCATCAGGTCGGTCGCCGCTTCGCCGATCGGGCGCCCCGGGGTGAGCGAGACCGCGCCGTAGGCGGCGGTGGCGTCCGACTGCGCGACGCGGGGAGACGGCATCGCGAACTCCGCGGCGCGCCACGCCCCCTCCTGGTCGGGATGCCGCAGCGGTCGCGCCGACTCCCAGGGCAGGTCGAGTGCTGCCGGGTCGTACTCCGGCGCGGAGACCACGACCTCGCTCGACGCCTCGATCGACAGCGCCTCATGCGCGTCGGTGACGTGGAAGTAGGTCGACCAGTTGCCGAAGTAGTCGGATTCGCGACGCATGTCGCCCGGGGCGGGGGAGACGACGACATCCGCCTCGCGCACCCGTTGCCCGGGCAGCTCGCGCGGGATCAGGTGGAACTGCCCGACGCTGTCCTCGACGGGGGCGCTGTAGGTGTAGGCGGTGCGATGCCAGACGCGGTACTGCTTCACGCGCGAGCCTCCATCAGTTCCTCGATGAGGGCGAGCGACGACAGGGCGACCGGGGGCGGGCCGCTCTCGAAGTGCAGCTCGTCGATCGCGTCGCCGAGCTGTTCGAGCTGCGCCATGAGGTCGTCGAGCAGCGCGGAGAGCGGCGATCGGATGCCGTCGACGGCATCCCCCAGCGCATCCGTGTCGATCGCGTCGACGAGGTTCTCGAGGTCGTCGACCAGGCGCTCCGGACGGGTCGACCCCGTCGATGCGGGAGCCGCCGCGAGATGCGTCCGCAGTTCGGCGAGGCAGAACGCGAGAGAGCGGGGGTTGTCGGGATCGCGCAGCAGCAGGTCGAGCACGTCGTCGAGGCGCACCGACCCGCGGAATCGGCGGCGGTGGGTGACGATGCTCTCCGACGCGGTGAGCAGCGCCTCGAGGACGGCCCGTTCGGTGCGCGCGTCGCGGCGGTCGACGACGACCCGCAGCACGTGGCACACCTGCAGTGCGCGCTCGAGGAAGCGTCCCGCCTCGATGAAGTGCCATCCGGTGTCGCGCATCATGTTGGCCGTCACGCCCTGCAACGACAGCACGACGGTGAGCATGCGTCCCGCCGACTCGGCCGTGCGGTGCGCGTGCGATGAGGCCCGGAGCGCACGAGAGGCGCGTTCGATGCCCGCGAAGACGCGCCAGGTGTCGCCCGACAGCTGGTCGCGGACTCCGTCGAGCGCCTCGCGCAGTCGGCTGAGCGCATGGGCGGCCGAGCCCACCCGCGCGGGGTCGAGCAGGAGCGACCGGAAGTCGGCGTCGGCGGCATCCGGTCCCGGCCCGGCGAGCCGGTGGACGGCGTCGCGCAGCACGCGGGCGCTCGTGTGGCTGGCGCGGCCGGCTCCGGCGAGGTCGAGCTGCTGCTGCGCCGTGAGCACGAGCCGCAGCAGGTCTTCGGCGCGCTCGGCGTAGCGACCCGACCAGAACATGTCGTCGAGGGCGCGCGGAGCGATGCTCGGCGCGCTGCGGCCGCCCGGGAGCGGGCCGATCTCGATGAGGCCCTGGTCGGCGTCACCTTCGGCGGCCTTCAGCACCCACACGTCCTTCGTGGTGGGGGCCGAGTCGGGACTCTCGCGGACCGTGGCGAGCCCGCCGAGGAGCGGGCGGTAGGCCGAGCCGTGGCGCAGAGTGAATGCGCGGAAGATCAGAGCCCGGGCGCGTGCCCCCTCGCCGGTCCAGACGGGGGCCTGCGAGAGGGGCAGCAGCTCCTGACCGACGTATCGGTGCGGGTTCGCCTCGATGCGGTCGGCGACGGCCGAGGCATCCCGTCCCGCGAGATCGCGGCGCGACCCGTCGATCGTCCGGACGAGCAACGTCGGGTCCTGCGCGCGCACGCGCTCGATGACGGTGGCGCACGCTTCGTCGTCACCGCACCACCACGTCGGGACGGCGGGCAGGCGCAGCTGTTCGCCGAGCAGCGCCTCGCATGCGGCGGGCAGGTATGGCAGGAGCGCCGGGTTCTCGAGGACGCCCGCTCCGAGGCCGTTGACCAGGCGCACGGTTCCGCGCCGCACCGCCTCGGTGAGGCCGGCCACGCCCAGGCGCGAGTCGGAGCGCAGCTCGAGCGGGTCGCACCATTCCGCGTCGACGCGGCGCAGGATGACGTCGACCTGCTCGGTCGGTTCCCGGCGGGGCCAGCCGGTGGGCTTCATCCACACCCGGCCGCCGCGCACGACGAGGTCGCTGCCCTGCACGAGCGACAGGCCCAGGCCCCGCGCGAGGAAGGCCTGGTCGAACGCGGTCTCGGAGTGCGGCCCCGGCGTCAGGACGACGACGCGGGGCTCGGTGACGCCCTCCGGCGCCGATGCGGCGAGCGTCGCGTGCAGCGCCGAGAAGTAGGGTTCCATGCGGTGCGGGTCGCTCTGCTGGTATAGATCGGGGAGCACCTGCGAGATGACGCGGCGGTTCTCCATCGCGAACCCGAGGCCGGACGGGGCCTGCACGCGGTCGGCGAGCACGCGCCATTCGCCGTCGGCGTCACGACCGAGGTCGGTGCCCGACAGCAGCAGCGGATGCCGGTCTGCCGCGGTCGCCCGCGCGAGGGGGCGGAGGAATCCCGAGTGGCCGAGCACCGCGGCGGCGGGGACGACCCCCGATGACAGCAGGGTCTGCGGTCCGTACAGGTCGGCGAGGACGGCGTTCAGCAGCTCGGCGCGCTGTGCGAGGCCCGTCTCGAGCGGGGCCCAGCTGGCGGCGTCGACGACGAGCGGAACGGGGTCGAGCTGCCAGGGCTGGGCGCCGCTGTCGGGCCGGACGTAGGTCACGCCGTCATCGGCGAGAAAACGGGTGATCTCGCCTTCGACGCGGCCGAGCTCGGACGGCGTCAGGGCCAGCGCGAGGCCCGCGAGAGACTGCCAGGCCGGGCGGAGGCCGCCGTCGGCGTCGACCACCTCGTCGTAGCGTGACAGGTCTGCAGGTCCGTGGGGAAGCGACGACAGCGGCAGTGTCGGCTGGGACACTGCGGCTGCGTAGTCACGGAGCACGCTCACGTCGGCACTCCAAAGCGGGAGGGATCTCGGGCTGAGGCAACCTTACCGGCGCGGACTATCGTTGAGGTGTGAGCTCCGACGACCCGGCCTTCGTCGTCCGCCCCGCACGGGCGAGCGACGTCCGCGGCATCCGCGAGATGCTCGAGCCCTGGGTGCAGCGACGAATCCTGCTCGGCAAGGACCTCGTGGTGCTCTACGAGTCGGTGCAGGAGTTCGTCGTCGCCGAGGCCGACGGGCAGCTGATCGGATGCGGCGCCCTCCATGTCATGTGGGAAGACCTGGGCGAGGTGCGCACCCTCATCGTCGTCGACGAGTGGCTGCACCGCGGGGTGGGCGGCGCGATCGTCGACCGGCTCGAACAGGGCGCTCGGGAGCTCGGCCTGTCGCGCCTGTTCTGCCTCACGTTCGAGGTCGACTTCTTCGCGCGTCGCGGCTTCGAGGCGATCGGCGAGCAGATCGTCGATGCCGACGTGTACTCCCAGCTGCTGCGGAGCCCCGACGAGGGCATCGCGGAGTTCCTCGACCTCGCGCACGTCAAGCCGAACACCCTGGGCAACACCCGGATGCTCAAGCACCTCTAGGCGTGCCGCCTCGGCGGCATCCGGCCCGCGTCCTACCCTGGCTTCATGACCGACACGCCGCCTCGCCGCCGTCATTCGCCCGCGGTCTACCGTCGGCGACGTCTCGTGCTGCTCCTCGTCGTGCTCCTCGTCATCGCGGCCGTCGTGCTCGCGTTCTGGCGCCCGTGGGAGGGCTCGACCGCGGGCAGCGCGCCCGCTCCGACCGTGTCGTCGGATGCCGGCGAGGCGTCGGCGTCTCCTCCGGCCGACCAGCCCGCGCCCGCGGCATCCCCGAGCGCGCCTCAGCCGTCTTCGGACGCCACGCCGGCCGAGGTCGAGGCATGCTCTGCGCGATCGGTCCAGGTCTCCGCGGTCACCGATAAGGACGCCTACGGCGCCGGCGAGCTGCCGCAGCTGTCGATCTCGCTGACGAACTCGGGCGCGGAACCGTGCCTGCTCAACGTCGGCACGGCGACGCAGAAGCTGACGGTTTCGAGCGGCCCCGACGTCTGGTGGCGCTCGACCGACTGTCAGAGCGAGTCGAGCGACCAGGTCGTGCAGATCGATCCCGGACAGACGGTCTCGAGCGTGACGCCGATCACCTGGGATCGCACGCGGTCGTCGGTGGACAGCTGCGACGGGGAGCGGCCGGCAGCGCCCGCGGGCTACTTCAATCTGGCGGTCGAGATCGGCGGGCTGGCGGGTCAGCAGGAACGTCAGTTCGTCCTGCGCTGAAGCCGTCGCGTGGGTGAGACTTTTCTCACCGGCTAGAGGCAGACAGGGGTCGGGACCGGTCGTAACCTGGATGCAGTTCCCCGAGGAACCCCCGCTGTCCCCAGCAGCGAGTAGTCGCGTAACCCCCCAGAATCGCGACGACGGATCCCCACCTCGGGCGAGCGATGGGCCCTCTCGATTTCCTCAGTCCCCAATGAAGAGTTCGAGAGGGCCCCTTCTCTCTCTAGGCTGAGGTGATGGCTGGAAAGAAGCGGGGCGCGAAGAAGCCGCTGCCCGAGTTCCGCAACCCGCAGCTCGCCGACGCTCTGCAGACGCAGGACATGGCGGCCCTCGCGTTCGCCCTGCGGCACGGCCCGACCGTCGTGCCGCTCATGCGGCCGGGGAACCGGGATGATCCGCGCGACGTCGGGGAGATCTGGACCTATCGGGATCCGAACACGGGGGATGTCGCGCTGCTCCTGTTCAGCGATGCGGCCCACAAGCCCGAGGCGCTCCCGGCCCATGTCGCGCTGCAGTCGCCCGGCGGTCTGCGCGCGTTCCTCGGGGTTCACGAGTCGGAGATCACCACGGTGTTCTTCGACATCGCGGGCCCGCACCCGATGCAGGCCGCCCCGCAGGACGTGATCGCCGCCCTCGACGCGTGATCGTACGGTCTCGGGTTCGGGTTTGGGCTCGGGGTTTGGGGTTTGGGGCTCGTGGTTTGGGTTGGCGCTTCGCGCCCGCTCGAGCGCTGAGTGCGGGCGTGAGCTGCCAGGTGGACGGGGTGTGTTGGGGCTCGAGGTTTGGGCTGGCAGTTGGTGCCCCGTCATCCCTCGGGTGGGGGCGCGAGCTGCCAGGTGAGTCGGGGTGGGTTGGGGTGCTGGTCGCTGGGTTGGCAGTTGGTGCCCCGCCATTCCTCGGGTGGGGGCGTGAGCTGCCAGGTGAGGCGGGGTGTGTTGGGGGCTGGTCGCTGGGTTGGCACTTGGTGCCCTATCGACGCGTGGGTGGGGGCGCGAGCTGCCAGGTGAGGCGGGGTGTGTTGGGGTGCTGTTCGCTGGGTTGGCAGTTGGTGCCCCGTCATCCCTCGGGTGGGGGCGTGAGCTGCCAGGTGAGGCGGGGCGAAGGGCGTGAGCGGGTCAGAAGCCGGTGTCGGTGGCGGATGCCGCGGGCTGGCGCACCTGCAGGTCGCGCATCGCTCCCCCGATGGTCCGGGATGAGGCATCCACCACCGCGGTATAGCCCATGCGCTTCGCTTCGGACTGCCGCTGGCTCGACTGGGTGACCGGGCGGATCTCGCCCGCGAGGCTGAGCTCACCGAAGGCCGCCACCTGTCGCGACACGGCCTTGCCGCCGACGGCGCCGGCGATGGCGATGGCGATGGCGAGGTCGGCGGCGGGCTCGACGAGGCGCACGCCGCCCACGGTCGAGACGTAGACATCCTGGTCACTCGTGACTGCGACTCCCCGCTTCTCGAGCACGGCGAGGATCATCGCGACGCGAGCGCTGTCGACGCCGCTGACGACACGGCGGGGGTTCGGCGCCCCGGTCTTGAGCGTCAGTGCCTGGACTTCGACGGGCAGCGCGCGTCGACCCTCGAGCGCGATCGTCACGCAGGTTCCGGGGACGGGGTCGCCGTGGCCCAGGAACAGCGCGCTCGGATCGGGCACCTCTGCGATGCCGTCGCCGGTCATGTCGAAGCATCCGACCTCATCCGTCGGCCCGAAACGGTTCTTCAGTGCTCGGACGAACCGGAGCGAGGTCTGCCGGTCTCCCTCGAACTGGCAGACGACGTCGACGAGGTGTTCCAGGACGCGGGGGCCGGCGATCGACCCGTCTTTCGTGACGTGTCCGACGATGAGGACGGGGAGGTCGCGCTCTTTCGCGACACGGATCAGCGTCGACGCCACTTCGCGCACCTGGCTCGGCTGGCCGGCCACTCCGTCGGAGAGCGATGACGACACCGTCTGCACCGAGTCGACGATGAGCAGATCGGGACGCACCTCGTCGACGTGGCCGAGCACCGTGGCGAGGTCGGTCTCGCTCGCGAGGTAGAGGGCGTCGTGCAGCGCGCCGGTCCGCTCGGCACGGAGCCGGACCTGACCGAGCGACTCCTCGGCACTCGCGTAGAGCACGCGACGCCCCGAGCGAGCCGACTGGGCGGCCACCTCGAGCAGCAGAGTCGACTTGCCGACGCCGGGCTCACCCGACAGCAGGATCGCCGCGCCGGGGACGACGCCGCCGCCGAGCACGCGGTCGAACTCGCCGACACCGCTCGACCGCCGTGGTGCCTCGGTCGTGTCGATCTCGGTGATCGGACGAGCGGCGCGCGCAGCGCCTGGACTCACCGCCGTCACGGTCGACGTGATGCCGGTCTGCGTCGCCGCCTCGACGACGGTGCCCCACTGCTGGCACTCCCCGCAGCGGCCGACCCACTTCGCCGTCGTCCACCCGCATTCCGTGCACTTGAAGGCCGTGGTGGGGGCGGGACGTCGAGAGGCCATGCGTCCAGGGTAGGCGCGACCCCCGACATCCCCTCGTCTGTCAGCGCCGGCGCCGGTTCGGGCGATACATACGTCGGACCGGTGGTGCGGATGTCGCACACCCGGGCCTCCGGGACGACACCAGCACCGCTGGTCCGACGTATGTATCAGCACCCCGCGCGACACCGCGCGCCGGGCGCGCGCGAGGTCAGCCGCGCAGGGAGGTGGCGACGTCGCTGAGGGCCGCCGCCGAGTGCTGGAACAGCTCGAGCTCGCGCCCCGAGAACTCGATCTCGCGCACAGGGAACGCGCCCCGGCGGTTGACGACCGACGGCACGGACAACGCCATGCCGTCGACACCGTGAAAGTCGCGCAGCACCGTGGAGACGGGCAGTACGGCATCCTCGTCGCGCAGGATCGCCTCGACGATGCGCGCGCTCGAGAGGCCGATGGCGTAGTTCGTCGCGCCCTTGCCCTGGATCACCTTGTATGCGGCGTCGCGGACGTCGACGGCGATCTGGTCCAGCTCCTCGGCGGTGAACTTGGGCTGACCGTCGAGGGGCACCCAGTCGAGGATGGGCACCGTGCCGATGGTGGCATGCGACCACAGCGGGAACTCGGTGTCACCGTGCTCGCCGACGATGTAGGCGTGCACGCTCGAGATCGAGACACCGGCGCGACGGGCGATCTTCCAGCGCAGACGCGAGGTGTCGAGAACGGTGCCGGAGGCGAAGATGCGCTCGGGCGGCAGGTCGGTGGCCTCCTGCGCGAGAACGGTGAGCACGTCGCACGGGTTGGTCACGATGACGAAGGTCGCATTGGGGGCGACCTCGAGCAGCTGCGGCATCATCGAGGCGATGATGCCGGCATTCACGCCCGCGAGCTCCGTGCGCGTCTGTCCGGGCTTCTGCTTGGCGCCGGCGGTGATGACCACGACGTGCGAGCCCTCTGCGACGGAGATGTCGGACCCGCCGATGATGTCGCTCGAGCCGGTGAACTGAGCGCCGTGTGCGAGGTCGAGCACCTCGGCCTCGGTCTTCTCGGTGGCGATGTCGTAGAGGGCCACGTGACGCGCCGAGCCGCGGATGAGGGCCGCGTAGGCGACGCTGGATCCGACGGCGCCCGCGCCGACGACGGTGAGTTTGGAGTTCTCGATCGCGCTCATGATCTCAGTCTGGCAGGGGCGTATGAGAGTCGCTACCGGGCCCCTCCCCGACCTGCGTGGGGGTCGGAGGAGTTGAGTGTGCGCACGACATCTGCGTAGTCGCCGCGCGCTTCACCATGGCGCAGGAACTTCACGCGCTCGACGAGCACTTCACGCACATCGGCATCCCGCTCGAGGATCGCCATCACCTCGTCGACGAACTCGTCGAGCGGCTGCGCTTGCGGGTTGTCGGCGTGACCGGGCATGAGGTCGGTCTGCACCGCCGGCGGCACGAGCTCCACGATCTCGACGGGGGAGCCGGCGTACTGCAGGCGCAGCGATTCGCTCAGCATGTGGACCGCCGCCTTCGTGGCGTTGTAGCTGGGCGTCGCAGCGAGCGGGGCGAAGGCCAGCCCCGACGAGACCGTCATGATCGTCGCGGCGGGGCGGGTCAGCAGGTGCTCGATGAATGCGCCGATCAGCCGGATGGGCCCCATCAGGTTCGTCGTGACGGTGCGTTCCGCGCTGTCGACGAATCCCGCGGGAGAGGTCCAGTCCTCCGCATTCATGATGCCCGCCATCGTCACGAGCACGTCGAGGCCGGGATGCCGTTCCAGAACCTCGGCGGCGGCGCGTTCGATGGATGCGGCATCCGACGTGTCGATCTCGACGCCGTCGATGCCCGGGTGCGACGAGCGGAGGTCGTCGATGAGCTCGCGCCGGCGGCCACCGACGATGACCGTGTTGCCGCGCTCGGCGAGGGCGAGGGCGATGGCGAGGGCGCGGCCGATGCCGCTCGTCGCGCCGGGGATGAAGATGGTGCGTCCGGTGATGTCCATGCGACGACTCTCGTCGCGGCATCCCCACGCATCCAGGCACACGCGAACGGGGGAGCGGCGGTCCCTGGCTCGAGCGGGTCTCCGCGGTCACAATGGATGCGTGGACCGCGCCGCACTCGCCCGATTCCTCCGCGCACGTCGCGAGCGGCTGCGTCCGGAGGACGTCGGACTGCCGTCGGGGGAGCGCCGCCGGGTGCCGGGACTCCGTCGCGAAGAGGTCGCGCAACTCGCTCTCATGAGCGCCGACTACTACACGCGTCTCGAGCAGGAGCGCGGGCCGCAGCCGAGCCTGCAGATGCTCGCGTCGCTCACGCGGGCCCTGCGCCTCTCGCGCTCGGAGCGCGACCACCTGCATCGCCTCGGGGGGCATACGCCGCCCGAGCGCTCCGGCGCCGCCGACCACGTCGCTCCGGCGCTTCAGCGGGTGCTCAATCGGCTCGACGACATCCCGGCGCTCGTGATCACCGAGCTCGACGAGACTCTCGCCCAGAACGACCTCGCGCGGGCTCTCTTCGGTGCGCGCGAACGACGCACCGGTCGCGAACGCAGCGGCGCCTGGTGCTGGTTCGTGCATCCTGTCAGCGAGCGGGCGGTGTATCCGGCATCCGATCATGACCGGCAGAGCCGGGCCATCGTGGCGAATCTCCGCGCCGTCGCGGGCCGGGGTGGTGCAGGGTCGCGGGCCGCGCGTCTCGTCGACGACCTGCGCGAGCGGAGCGCCGAGTTCGCCCGGCTCTGGGATCTCGAGGAGGTCGCCGAGCGGTTCGCAGATCACAAGGTGGTCGTGCATCCCGCCGTCGGCGAGATCGGGGTCGACTGCCAGGTGCTCTTCACGGAGGACCGTTCGCAGGCGCTCCTCACCCTCACCCCCGAGCCCGGGTCGGAGGCGGCGGAGAAGCTGCGGATGCTGTCGGTGCTCGGCCCGCTCGCGGCGGAGCGCTCGCCGGGCGCGCGCTAGCCCGCCGCTGCCGGGGCGGTGGCTGAGGGCGCGCTGTTCCGGATGCCGGCGAAGGCGATGAGCCCGCCTGCGGCCATGAGTGCGGCAGTGACGATCGCCGCCCGGTGGAAGCCGGCGAGGTCGAGCGTGCCGCCCACGATGGGCGCCAAGAAGGCGATGACCACGAGACCCGCGACCCGCGCGACGGCGTTGTTGACCGCCGAGGCGATGCCCGAGCGCTCGGAGTCGATCGCGCCGAGGATCGTGGAGGTCAGCGGCGAGACCGTCGCGCCGAGCCCGAGTCCGAACACGATGAGGCCGGGGAGCACCTGCCACCAGTAGTCGAAGCGCTCGCCGACGAGCAGCAGCATCAGTGCGCCGCCGGCCATGACGAGGGGGCCGACGGTCATGAACAGGCGCCCGCCGAGGCGTTCCGCGAGCGAGCCGGCCCACGGGCTCAGCGCGATCAGCAGTACCGTGGTCGGCAGGCTCGCCAGGCCCGCCAGCGTCGCGCTGAGGCCGGCGCCCTCCTGCAGGTAGACGCCGACGACGAAGCCGTTCAGCGAGAGGGCCGCGTACACGAACAGGGTCGCGAGGTTGCCGGTCCAGTAGTTGCGCGCGCGGAACAGTCCGAGGGGCAGGATCGGATGCCGCGACGTTCGCTGCCGCAGCAGGAAGGCCGCGAACATCACGGCGCCGCCGGCCAGCGGCATCCAGATCGCGGGGGAGCTCCAGCCGAGGTTCGGCTGCTCGATGAGGGCGAAGACCATGCCGCCGAGGCCGGCCGTGCACAGGGCGGCGCCGAGCCAGTCGATGCCGGCGTCGGCCCGGCGCTCGTCGTGGACGGGGAGCCGCGCGACGAGCCACAGCGTGACGGCCACCGGCAGCACGTTGATGAGGAATGCGTAGCGCCAGGAGAGCAGGTCGACGAAGAGGCCGCCGAGCAGCGGCCCGACGAGCGAGGCGCCCGTCGTGAAGGCCGTCCACAGGCCGATGGCGCGAGAGCGCTCGTGGCCCTGGAGGAGCGAGGTGATGAGGGCGAGTGAACTCGGCACGAGGAACGCGCCTGCCGCGCCTTGGACGGCGCGCGCGGCGATGAGGAAGACCGGGTCTTGCGCGAGACCTACCGCCACCGAGGCGACACCGAAGCCGATCAGTCCGATGCGGAGCACGAGGAGGCGCCCGTAGGCGTCGCTCACCGAGCCCGCGAGCAGGATGAGGGACGACAGCGTCAGCAGATACGCGTCGACCGCCCATTGCTGCGTCGCGAGTCCGCCGCCGAGCTCGCGCTCGATCGCCGGGAGTGCGACGTTCACGATCGTGCTGTCGAGGAAAGCCACGGATGACGCGAGCGACGCGATCGCGACGATGAGAGCTGTCTGCGGGGCCGATGATCGCGTCACGAACACACGCTACGCCCGACTCGGACACCGTGGTTCGCGGGATGGCTCGAGATGTCGTAAGCTGGTCGGCGGTGACGTGTCCGAGCGGCCGAAGGTGCAACTCTCGAAAAGTTGTGTAGGGTAACCCCCTACCGTGGGTTCAAATCCCACCGTCACCGCCACCCGAAACCCCCGCAGAACCCTTGGAAACACTGGGATCGCGGGGGTTTCGTCGTGTTCGCAGGAGGGTCGTGGTAACACCGTGGGAACACCTTGGGGACCGGGCCCAGGGGTTCCCCCATCGCTCCCCTTACCCGCGTCGCCTCTCGGTTCGGCTGCAGCTGCGGGACGGAGTGATGTGGCCTTGCGTGAGCGGCGGGAGTGCACTGCCGCGCCGAATGGTTGGAATGTGATGGCCGAATGTCCGCGGTTCGCAATAGTCTGATCGACTGGCCGAAGACGGACTCACCTCTGTCGTTGTGGCCCGAACGTGACGAAGGTAGAGCGAATGTCAGCATTGCAGTTGCGAGGATCCAGCACCGTTGCGTGGGGTGACGTCCCCGAGGGGGCGGGCAACGCGTATGTCCTCCTTGGGCAAGACGATGCCGGCGTGGGCGCGGTTCAGGTTGGCGTTGCCAGCATCCCGTCGCGGCCGACGAAGGGCCTGCTCGACGAACTGTGGCGGACGCGGGGCACACGGGCTCCACTGGGATTCATCGTCGCCGCGGTCTCACCCGACGGGGTCTGGATTCACTACCCGTCCGCGGACGCCCCGCCCATCGGCCCCATCACGGTCGGCCAGGCGGAGCGACAGCTCCAGTCTGTGCTGGACGAGGAGAACGGGCTCGCCGCCCACGGGCGCATTCGCGCCATCCAGGAGGCGATGTCCTCGGCGGGCACGGACGGTTTCTCCAACCACTTCCTGTTCGCTACCTACCACCTCAACCGCGATGTGCCTCGCCGCGCGGACCGCGGTCAGTCCAGGTCCCATTCTTCGATCAATCTTTGCAAGAGCTCTGCATGTCGAGTCTCCACGACTTCGGGCGTCCATGCCTCGTAGCCGAGAACCTGCGTCGTGAGGGCGAACAGTGCGGCGCCCTTGGTGCTCGTGAAGTACTTGGCCTTCTTGACTCCGAAGTCGTAGTTCTGCGCCTCGCTGTTCTTCGTCCGGTTGAGAAGGACGAGGTTGCCGAGCCGGTGTGTCCAGTCGAGTCGCTGTTCCTCAGTGAAGTCACGCACCCATTGGCTGTCGGCCTTGGGGTTCTGCGGCAGCACGTGTTCAACGGTGATCACCTTGTGCGAGTACGTTGCGCCCGGGTTCGCCGCAATCAGGGAGTCGAGCCTCAGCAGAACGTACTTGCGGACGGGGTTGACGAGGTAGATCTCGCCACCCAGTCGCGCCTTCGTCTCTTCCTTTTCTTCCTCGGAGAGCTCGAACGCGGGGGATGCCAGTCCCTCGCCATCGTCGAGCTGCTTCAGTAGATCGAGATAGCGCTGCACACGTGGTGTCGTGTACACGCGCCGGAGAAGAAAGCTCGCGGCCAATCGTTCGAGCCGGCGCAAGAATTCATCGAGGAACGGTCCATCGTCTCTGTGGTTCTTGAGTGCCCAGAGCGCGACGGGGCGCCAGTCGTCGTTGTCGAGCTGGCTGAGTCGTTTGAGCCAGTCGTTCACGTTGTCCCAGACGCCCCCGGCGTCAAAGTCATGGTTCACAAGCCGTTGATCGGCGAGCGCGTATGGCTCCAGGACGTTGTCCACAAATCCCTTGCCGTTTGTCGGAAGGTACGTATTGAGGACCTGCTCTGGAAACTCCGTGAGCAGGCCGCGCACGGCTCGCGCCTTGGAGACGATCGTGCGGATGTAGAGGAACAGGTCGCCGAACTCATCTCGGCCAAGCTCTTCTTCAAGGTCTTCCCAGAGGTCGGCGTAGGCGGCGCGGTCGGTTTCGGCGATCGCACCGATGATCTGCGACTTAAAGATATCTGGAGGCGTCAGCGGCAGTCCGCGCGCGTTCATCACGCTGAAGATCCGATATGCGCTGTTGAGGTCAGGCGTGCTGACGACGACGATGAAAGTACGGGACGCCATCATGACGAACAGCTTCGTTCGCTCAGCCTCGCTCAGTGTCGAGAGTCGACTGTGCACGGCGGCGGCATTGTCGCGGATGGCCCGCTGTGCGTCGGTCGTTGTCTGGTTGTCGCTCAGCGCGACGAGTTTCTCGATTCGTCCGCTGGTCTGGATGTGTTCGCGGAAGAACTTGGCATCGCGCTCGCGCAACCGAAGGCGGGCCTTGGCTGGACGATTGTCCCAGAGCACTTCCGGTTCCTCTATGAACCGGTGGATGTCGTTGCGGAGGTTGACGTCGGTCGCCAGGTCCCGGAGCACAGCGAGAACGATCGTGAGCGTGGTCAAGCGCTGCTGCCCGTCAATCACCTCCGCGGCGGGCTGGCCCTTCTCCTTGACCAGGACGATCGAGCCAAGGAAGTACGGCTCGTCTGTATCTCTGTCAAGCGAGCCCTGCAGGTCGTCCAGCAGTTGGAGGGTCTCATCGCTGCCCCATGAGTAGGGGCGTTGGTAGTCGGGGATGGCGAAGTCGAACTCTGCAGTGAAGAGTTTGCCGAGCTGGACCTCGCCCGCTTCGATCGGCTTCAATTTCGGCTGGCTCATGATGTTCTGAGGATAACGACGAGCTGGCGCGGATCGAGGAAGTCGCTGAGCGGATCTGTCGTTGATCTGAATAGCGCCGAGGTTGGCTCCGTAGCCAAGGCGAGTCAGGTCCAGCGGCAATCGACCCGTGGACGCATTGGCATCGAGGCCGGGCACAGGCTGCGTGCGACGAGCGCTGAGCGTCGATAACCTCGCCTCGCCGCGGGAACATCCTGGTAACACAACACCTGTGAGCACCTGTTCTCAGCTGCTCCGAGATGTGTCCAACTTCCGCGAGATCGCGCGGTTCCAGACCTCGGCGACCATGGTGTCAAACCCCCGATAAGGGTTCAAATCCCACCGTCACCGCCAATGAAAACCGCCGGTTATCCGGGGGTTTTCTGCATATATGGTGCGTTCCTAGTGCGGATCTGGGTCGTGCTGTCAACCGCGGCTCTGTGGCCGATGAGGGATGGTGCGATCTGGCGCAGAAGGTGGGACGCTGTGCCCGGTAGCGTCTGGCCGTCTCTGCGGCGAGCCCGGCCATGGCTGCGGCGGGTATCGCTTGTAGTAACGCTTCCAGGCGAACACGTTCGCAGCACCTGCGAGAGCTACCCACAGTCCCAGGAGTACCCAGCGCAACGGGGCGCCGGGCTCGTCCAGCGCATGCAGCAACAGCAGTCCCGCCACGGGGTAGCAGAGAACGCCCGCGACCATGAGCTGGTGGTTTCGCCGACGAGCCGCAGGATCCGTCGGCGGCTGAGGTGTTTCCATAGTGCGATGCGCCTCCGAACCCATCATCGGGGTAGGGCCGCAACCGTGGGAATAGGCTTGGCGGCCGGCGCGGCGCTGACCGTCGGAATGCTCGTCTAGGGGGCGTTTGCTGCCTTCGGGTCGCTGACGTCCCGGAGTAGTGCTTCTAGGATGGCGACGTGACGACCCCCGAGGGTGGCGCAGCCGACAACTCGGATTCACCTGAGCAGGTGGCCGAGCGGCTTGGCGAGATCGACGACGAGCTCCGGCGGCGCGCTCGAGAGGGCCTGTTGCTGCAGCATCCCACTGTGGACGCGCTCAACACGCTGGGAACCCTGGAGCTAGAGGACGAGGCGCGACGACTGCGAGGCTTGAACTCGCCTGACGCAGCTGATTCGCGGGCACGCGCGTCAAAGCCGGGCTGGCGTTTCCAGCTTCTGATAGCGGCATCCCTGCTGGTCGTGGTGCTCGGACTTGTTCGTATGATCTGGGCGATTGCTCTGGGGCAGGAGGTCTGGTCAGGGCTGATCGGCGGCGTCGGGGGAGGGGTGGTTCTCTTCGTGATCTTTTTCTCCCTGCACCGACGCCAAACTCGCGACGAGCCGCCTGCGGGAGGCTGAACCGATCTGGCTAGGGTCAGGTACGCGCGCAGCACCAGCTGCGACCGGGGCTTCTGCTTTCGCGCTGGCGAGCCTTGGCCGAGGAATTCTCATCCGTTTGGGTGATTCGCTTCTTCGACTGCGCTCATAGGCTGGTGATGCTTTTGGGGGTGGCATGACCGACGTTCCGTGGATTTCGACACGCTTCGCTCGTCGGCAACCACGATCGGTGCGGCGGGCCGCGCTGTGAGGAACTCCGGCGAGCTCGGATACGTCAGCGAGAGCATGATCGGGTCGAACGAGGTCGCGTCTGTTCTGCAGGATGTCGCGACCGAGCACAGCATCCGCGCAGAGGTCGCGAGCGAGACGTTGGTGACCGTTGGTCGGCGCCCGGAGGCGTCGGCGAACGAGTTCACTCATCTCGACGGAGTCATGGCGTACTGATGGTCGACCGGAATGACCCTGGCGCCGGCGACCCTTCCGCGATGGCTGCCATGGCCGACGACTGGGGCGAGCGGGCGGAGAGTATCCGCTCCTCGCAAACGAGCGTTCGTTCCGCAGCGGAGGCTGCATCCGGTTCGTCGTGGTCGGGCGAAGCTCACGATGCTTTCCAGCGGCAGGTGGCGGCGGTGGAGCCCGATCTGCGGATCCGTCCGTGAACCTCCAGACGCATCTCCACCTGGAGCGCATCTTTATGGAACTGGCGAATCAATGAAGCGGTCTCGTGCAGTGTCGGTCACTGCAGTTCTGACGCTGGCAGGCATGACGATGGTGGGGTGTGCGATGGCAGGAAAGCCGACGCTCGAACAGGCGCGGACGGATACTGAGGCAGCGATGCAACGAATCGCGGACGAGATCCCCGGAGGTGTCGTCGAGGTACGAACTCCCGACTCGGCTTACCTGGCTTGCGACGGCGGCGGGTACTACTCCATCAACCGTTGGGCAGTCACGCCACAGCCGGGTTTCGACGGCGAAGCATTCGTCGACGCGCTCCCCGGCCGCCTTGGTTCTGATTACGTGATCGCCGAGACGGTGGACATCAAGTCCCCAGCCGTGGCCTTCAATCACGCCAGCGGGGCTGTCCTCGACGTCAAGGTACTCGGGACCGAAGGAGACATCGTCGTGGACCTTCTCGGTCTCGCTCCATGCGGCGATGGCGATCCGCCGAACGAGTGAAGCGCCGTCACTGCTTCATTGCGCCATGACAGGCGAGCGCCTGGGATGACGCTGCTTCTGGTCCCGGGCTAGTTTCGGCTGTGACCCTCGGTTGCGCCAGCCGTGTCCGCCGCGGGGCCAGCGACCGGCCCACCCGCGTCCCGCAGGCGTGGTGCGAGCATGTGGTGACCGGCAGGTGGGCGTGCCTGGTCCAGCGTCGGGTCACGGGGTGCCCACCGCCTCGATTCGCTCTCCCGGGCAGCGAGTCGCACCAGCTGGCGCTGGTCGCTGCCCCACCTGTGCCCACCGTCCGGTCACGCAGCGGACACCGCTGGGCGTCTCGTGGGCGGCGTATGACCGGCAGCTGGTCACGGTTTGGGGGCGCGGAAGCTGGTTCTCGAGCAGCGGTGAGGGGTTGAAGGGTCGGGGGCGTGAAGCGATGGGGGCGACCTACGAGGCCCCTAGCGACTGGAGCTGAGTCGCCGCCCGCTTCCACCCTCCGGCTTCGTTCGATGCAGTTCGAGATGATCGAGGTATCAGTGCCCGCCATCGCATTCCGGCACTCCAGCGGCATTCTCCCCGACGTTCAGGTGATCGATCTGGATGGCTGTACGGCCGCCTCCCTGCTGGGCATCTCTGCCTGCGGTGACGGGGAGCTGTCGGCGGAGTAGCCGGGATCGGCTGATCGCTCGCTACGCGATCTCGCCTCCTGTGGCCCTCCGCCGGCGATCCGCCCGGGCCCACTACCGCCTCGCGACCCGGCACTCACTCCCGGCAATCGGGCACTCACATCCCGACAGCGAGCCTGCTAGGTGCGGTGGGCCACTCCTAATCTCGTGCCTGGGCGAGAAAAAAGGGGAAGCACCATGAGATGGCTCAGGGCTCGATACCTGACGGCGGTGGCCGCGGTGTCCACAGTCGCGCTGATCGGCGTCACCGTACCCGCGCACGCTGCGCCGACCGCCGCGGGATCGGTGCGCTCTGAAGCGGCGAGCCCGCGCGCTGTGGAGGAAATTCTGACCTCAGAGCATGCGGGCGTGGCGCCGGGGGAGCGATTCCACATCCTCGCCCATCGCTGGGGCTTGCCGACCATCACCGGGCGCTTCGAATTCACCGTCCCCGACCATGTCGAGATCGTGGGCATGCAGGATCAGTCTCAGGGGCAGCTCGAATACACCCTTCATGACGGTGGTCGCACGGCGCGTTCCACCTCGTCGGCAGTGTCGATGCCGGGTGGTGTCTTCATGCAGATGCGCCTGTCGGGGGACGCGCCGCCCGGAGGCGTCCTGCAGGGCGGGGCGATGCGGATGCTGTCGCCGAACGGGGAACCGCTCGCCGCCAGCACCTTCACGGTGACCGTGCTCGACCCGCCGATTGTCGAGCCGCCGATCGTGGATCAGCACCCCCGCGGCGTTATCGTCGACGTCGGGAGCGCAGTGGAGTTCACGACGGCTGCATCCGGTGAGGGGGTGCAGACCCAGTGGCAGGTATCCACTGAACGCAGCACCGTTCCGGGCAGTGTGCCGACCTGGTCTGACATCGATGGCGCGACCAGCGCGACGCTGCGGTTCGAGACGACGACGCCGGAGATGTCCAACCAGAGGTTCCGTGCGGTGCACACGAACGCCGCGGGATCCGTCGCGACCCACGCCGCGTGGCTCCACGTCCGAACGGCCCCGTACTTTCTCGGTGGCGCGCCACGGATCATCTCCTCCCCCGCGCAGCCGGGAGGCGCTGTCAATGTCGTCTCGGACGCGCAGCAGGGTCCGGGTGTGAACACGACCCTTGCTTCGGGCCTGCGCGTGTCGTGGGAGGTGTCCCGCGACGGGTTGAGCTGGGAATCATACGAGCCAAGCAACACCATGGGGTCCGGTGGTCTCTTTTTCGTGCTGTTGGGCGTCACCGCGGACATGGACGGTCTCCGGTTTCGAGCCGTGGCCGAGAACCACCTGGGCCGCGCTGTCAGCGACCCGGCTCTGCTCACCGTTGCCGCGGCGCCGGTCATCGATTCCCATCCCGCCGACGTGCGGACGCTCGTCGGCCACGATGCGGTGTTCCGGGCGAGCACCCCCGCGGTCTCACCGAACCGCACGCAGCAGTGGCAGCAGCGGGTCGCGGACGGGGAGTGGGTCGATATCCCGGGTGCGACGCAGCCCGAGTACTCGACCGGGCCCACCACGCTGGGCATGGACCGGACCGAGTACCGGATCGTGTTCGCGAACGCCTACGGCTCGACAGCATCCGAGCCTGCGACCCTGACGGTGCGGCCGTCTCTGCCGGCTTCAGTCAGCGTCGTGCCGACCGTCCGGCTCGTCGACCGGCTGCCCTGACTCCGCCCGGGCCGGTGTCAGGGGTCAGCCGTCGCGGGTGCGGTCGCGAGCGCGTTCGCGCTGCCGGAAGATCAAGCCGACGATGATCACGACGGCCGAGAGCAACGACGGAACGACCCAGAACGATGAGGGGGCGCTCGGCGCGGTCAGATCCGAAACCGCTTCATCGGGCGTCGTGGAGGCGAGAGTCGTGGAGGCGAGATGCGAGAGGGTCGAGCCGGGAAGAGGTGCGGTATCAGCGGCGGCCTGCGCCGGTGTGGCGAGCCCGACCCCGAGTGTGCCGATCGCGACGACGGCGACCCGTGTCACGGCGAGAGACCACCGGTGACGCGCGGGGGTCAGCTGCCGGATGTTCCTCCTACGCATCGCGTCGCTCGCCCTCTCCTCGCACGGATCTCTACGGGCACCCGGGCGGCGCCCGTAGACATGATCCTCAGAGCACTCCCCGCTCATCCCGGCCCGGGCGTCCGACCTGCGCATCGCCGGTGGCGCTTTGAGTACTGCGCCGGGTCCGCGTGCGTGCTGTGCCCGTCCGCTCACACCGTGAAGCGGTCGCCGATCATCTCGAGGGAGGCGTCCCAGAGGCGCGGTCCGTCCGTGAGGTCGCGGAACGGCGCCCAGAACTCCTGGCGACGCGGGGCACCCGCGATGACGCGACGCGGGCCGTAGAACTCGTCGCCGCGGGAGTCGGGGCCGGCGGCCGCGAGAAGGGCGGGCTCGGCGGCGGTCGGCACGGTTCCGGCGAGCCCGACGCGCGAGAGCGCGACGATCAGCGCCCGGCCCGGAGACGCCTTCGCCCGGCCCATCCCGGGCTGCGCCGCGAGCAGGTTGGTCGGGCTGACGCCGGGGTGGGCGATGTTGCTCGACACGCCCAATCCGGCGGCTCGACTGCGCGCGTCGAGCTCGCGGGCGAAGAGGGCGACGGCGATCTTCGACTGCCGGTACGCGGCCATGTCGTCGTACCCGTGCCGCCAGTCGAGGTCGTCCCAGTTCAGTCCGCCCGAGCGGGCCGCGACGCTCGTCTGGTGCGTCACGCGTCCTTCGCCGGCGCGCAGCAACGGCAGCAGCCCCAGGGTGAGCGCCATGTGCCCGAGGTGGTTGACGCCCCATTGCAGTTCGAAGCCCTCGGTCGTCGGTTGGCGTGAGCCCGGGTTCATGACGCCGGCGTTGTTGATGAGCAGGTTCACGGGGCGGTCCTCGGCGACGAGGTCCCGGGTGAACGCGGCGACCGAGTCGAGCGAGGCGAGATCGAGCGGCCGCGTCGTGACGTGGGCGCCGGGCACGGCGCGGCGGATGCCGTCGAGGGCGGCCTCGGCTTTCGCGGGCGACCGTGCCGGCAGGACGACCGTCGCCCCCGCGGCCGCCAGTCGCGTCGCGATCACCCGGCCGATGCCGTCGGTCGCGCCGGTGACGACGGCGAGGCGTTCACGCAGGTCGGAGAGGGGAGCGGTGCCGCGGGTCATGGTTCCTCCATCGTTCACGCGAACCGGGGTGGCCCGCTCGTCCCATGCTGATCGCGGTGCCCGGCGGCAGCCAGAGCCGACTCATCCACTGATCGTCAGGTCACCCCTCGGCCGGCTTCGGCGCCGATGACGGACAGCAGTTGAAGCTTGTCGTGGCTTTCGCTCCCCGGCACCGCCGTGTAGACGAGCAGGCGGTGCGACTGGTCGGGGTCGAGGAGGGTCTGGCACTGCAGCTCGAGCGCGCCGACTTCCGGATGGTGGAACCGCTTGACCTCGGGCGGAGCGATACCGACCTGCTGCGCGTCCCACAGAGCGCGGAACTCCGCGCTGCGTTCTCTGAGCGACGCCGCCAGCGCGGCCGCGCGTGACGACGGGCCGCGCAGCGCCACGATCTCGCGAAGACCGGCCGCGTACACCCGAGACAGGACCGCGTGCTCGGCCTCGTCGTACGTCGCGCGTGCGGACGGGTCGGTGAACCAGCGGTAGCCGAGGCTGCGGGCATCTCCGGTGTAGCGGGTCGCGTCACCGACGAGTGCCACGCTCAGCGGCGTCTGCCTCAGGGTCTCGCCGAGTTCCGTGACGATCTCGGCGGGGGTGTCGTGCAACCGGTCGAGGATGCGCAGCAGCCCGGGGCTGACGTGATCGCTGGCGGGACCGCGAGCGGGCGGCGCGTGCCCGGCGAGGCGGAAGAGGTGGTCGCGCTCGCCGAGTGTCAGGTGCAGCCCCTGCGCGATCGCGGCGAGCATCTGTTCCGACGGGCGGGGGCCGGTACCGCGCTCGAGTCGGGCGTAGTAGTCCGTCGACATGTTGCAGAGCGCGGCGACCTCCTCGCGTCGCAGCCCCGGAGTCCGGCGACGCTGGCCGCGCAGCAGTCCGACGTCCGCGGGCTGCAGCGCCTCGCGCCGCATCCTCAGGAACGCGGCGAGTGTGTCTCGATCGATCATGTGGCGTCCGCCTTCCGGGGTCGCAGGGTGCGGCATCCGTTCTACCGGTCGGCGGCGAGCGCAGCCAGGACCTGCCGGTCATCCCTTCGCCTCGGCTGACGGTCGAACCGAGGAGCCGACCTGCCCGATCCGACCGGCGGGATCACGTCATGAAACGCGTGACGCAGCGTCTCGTGGGTGACGATCACTCACCGACGAACAGGCGCACCCATGACGCAGCTCGACTCCTTCTCCCCGCAGCACCCAGCCGACACCCGCGATGAGCATCCCCGAGACGTCGTGGACATCGTGCGTGGGCTGCTGATCGTGAGCGCGCTCGCGCTCGCTGTATGGGCGAGCGCCGTCGGCCTTGCGTATGCCGTCGCCGAGGTGGTGCTGGCCGTCACCGACTGACATGTCCCTCTCGAGGATGACCCTCGCCCGGGCAACTACATCGCCGTAGTGATGTGCGTGCCGGGTGCGCCTCGAGAAGATCGAAGGGTGCCACGATCGCGAACCACGACAGCAGCAAGCCCCCATGAGAAGACTCGTCGTCGGAGGCGGCGCGTGATCGGGGCGACCGTCGCGGTGGGGGCGATTGCGGCTGTGACAGCCGTCGGTGTCGTCGCGATCGATGTCTACGGCCCCCGATTCGGCGTCTACCTGGTTCCGCCCTCGGTGCAGAAATACGCGGAGATCGCCGTCGAGCGGCTCGATCGCGGTTATCACACCGATAGTGCCGAGTGGCCAGCGGCCCGTGCCGCCCTCCTCGAGGCCGGAGCCCATGCCTCGACCTACGCCGACCTCTATCCCGCTCTCGGGGAAGCAGTCGCGGTCGCCGGCGGGCCGCACTCGCGCTTCATCCCCCCGGGCGACGCGTCGTCAGCCGACGAGGTCGCGTCCGCACCTGTGCCGACGGTGAGCTCGCAGGGCGGCATCACCACGGTTGTGCTCCCCGAGATGATCTCCCCGGATGCGAGCGACCAGGACGCATACGCGACGACCGTCGCCGACGGGATCGATCATGCGGCAGCGGACACGTGCGGGTGGATCGTCGATCTGCGCGGCAATGTCGGCGGCAACATGTATCCGATGCTCTCGGGGGTGGCCTCGCTGATTCCCGATGGGCCGGCACTATCGTTCCGCGACCGTCATGGCGGTGACGCCGTCGTCTCGGTGCGACCGAACGGGGCCGCGCTCGGCGAGAGCGTCTTCGTGGACGTCGGCGACCGTGCGAAGCTGACGGGCGCGCCGCTCGCTGTTCTGCAGGACGAAAGAACGGCATCCAGCGGCGAAGCCGTGCTCGCATCGTTCCGCGGGCTCGACGGCGTCCGCACGTTCGGAGTGCCGAGCGCGGGATACAGCTCCGCGAACGTGAGTGCCACGCTCTACGACGGCGCCACGCTCGTGCTCACCGAGAGTGCGTACGTCGACCGGACGGGACGCAACTACGACGAGCAGAGCATCGATCCGGATCAGCCGGTGGCGGCATCCATTGCCCACGATGAAGCGCGCGCTTGGCTTGAGGAGCGGGGATGCGCCGGTTGATCCTCACGCGTCGTGCCCGCGGACGCGGTGGTCGTCCCACCCGCGTGCAGCCCCGGAGAGGCGTGAAGGACGACCCGGTCGAGGGGTTTCCAGTCCGCGATCTTGCGGCGTCCGTGTGAGATGCGCGCCCAGGCGGCGAGGTCGGCGTGCTCGTCGTCATGATCGGGGTCTGCTTCTCGCTTCGGTGTGTTGCCGGCGCACGGATGCCGTCGCGGAGAGAACCCACGACGGTTTACCAGAAGCTGCACCGTCCCCATAATGGTTCCCCTGCCCGGGCACCAGCCCTTTCCGCCGGATCCGCGCCGCCCCTAGCGTTGAGGCATGGCGCGCGACGACGAACAGCCGGAGGACCTGTACACCGCCCCGATCACCCTTCCGGGGGCGGCGGGCACCGACGGCGACGAGACAGATCTCGAGGTGCCCGAGATCAGTTACGACGAGCAGCGCTACCCGGCCCGCCCGCGGCGGCTGCGTCCGCGCGACCAGTTCCGCGGCGGCAGCGTCCGCCGCAACATGACCGACCCGCGGACGGCGAACGGCAGCAATCCCTCGTACGTCGAGTGGCTCGTGCGGCAGTCGATGCTCAAGGACGCCGACGTGCTCGCGCGCCAGCTGTCGGGACAGCCAGCGATGTGGCGCAATCCGTACGCCCGCCCCGACGCGCGCCGCGCGATCTCGACGACGGACGTCTGGTTCACGGCGTACCCGATCTCGCTCATCACGCGCCCCGGGCAGTCGTTCCTCGCCGCCCTTGGCGACGACGCCCTGTGGTCGGTGTTCGAACGCATCGGCATCACCGCGATCCACACCGGGCCGGTCAAGCGCGCCGGCGGCATCACCGACTGGCGCGAGACGCCCAGCGTCGACGGTCACTTCGACCGCATCAGCACGTCGATCGACCCGGCCTTCGGCACCGAGGAGGAGTTCCGGACGCTGTGCGACGTCGCCGACGCGCACGGCGGCAGCGTGATCGACGACATCGTTCCCGGCCACACGGGCAAGGGGGCGGACTTCCGCCTGGCCGAGATGGGCTTCAAGGACTACCCGGGGATCTACCACATGGTCGAGATCCCGCCGGAGGACTGGCACCTGCTGCCCGATGTCCCCGAGGGATACGACAGCGTCAACCTCGATCCCGCGAACGAGCACGAGCTCGCCGAGCGCGGCTACATCATCGGGGCCATGCAGCGCGTCATCTTCTACACCCCCGGGGTGAAGGAGACGAACTGGAGCGCCACGGCGCCCGTCATCGGTCCCGACGGTGCGACGCGGCGCTGGGTCTACCTGCACTACTTCAAGCAGGGCCAGCCGTCGATCAACTGGCTCGACCCGACGTTCGCGGGGATGCGCCTGGTGATCGGCGACGCGCTGCACTCGCTCGGCGAGCTCGGCACCAGCGCGCTGCGCCTCGACGCCAACGGCTTCCTCGGGGTCGAGAAGAGCGCGGAGGGTCTCCCCGCCTGGTCGGAGGGGCATCCCCTCTCGCACGCCGCGAACCACATCATCGCGGGCATGGTCCGCAAGGTCGGCGGCTTCACCTTCCAGGAGCTGAACCTGACGATCGAGGACATCCGCGACACGGGGGCGGTCGGCGCCGACCTCTCCTACGACTTCATCGGACGCCCGGGCTACCACCACGCCCTGGCGACCGGGCAGACCGAATTCCTCCGTCTCGCGCTGACCTCGTCGCTCGAGCTCGGCGTCGCGCCGGTGCAGCTCGTGCACGGGATGCAGAACCACGACGAGCTCACCTACGAGCTCGTGCACTGGGCGACGCGGCACGGCGACGACGAGTACCGCTTCCGCGGGCGCGACATCACGGGCAGCGAGCTCGCGGAGGAGATCCGAGCCGATCTCACCGAGCACCTCACGGGGACGGCCGACTACAACCGCGTCTTCACGCAGAACGGCATCGCGTGCACGACGACCTCGCTCATCGCGGCATCCCGCGGCATCGCGCGCCTCGACGACATCACCGACGCCGACGTTCCCGGCATCCGTGACGCCCACCTGCTGCTGTGCGCCTACAACGCCTGGCAGCCCGGGGTCTTCGCTCTGTCGGGCTGGGATCTCGTCGGCATGCTGACGGTTCCCGCCGACGAGGTCGCCGACCTGCTGGGCGCGGGGGACACCCGCTGGATCGAACGGGGCGCGCACGATCTGCTCGATGCCGACCCCACCGCGACGCGCTCGGCCTCGGGGATGCCGCGTGGCCGGGCTCTGTACGGCGCGCTGCCCGCGCAGCTCGACGACCCGGAGTCGTTCGCCTCGCGGCTGTCGGGCATCCTCGATCTGCGCCGCGAGTACGGCATCGCGACGGCCTCGCAGGTCGACATCCCCGAGGTCGCCCATGCCGGGATGCTCGTGCTCGTGCACCGGCTCGACGAGGGTGACCCCCACGCGGACGCCGCCATGCAGGTGACGGTGCTGAACTTCTCGCCCGAGCCGACGGAGGGCACCGTGCGCTCTGAGCAGCTCGTCCCCCGCAGCGAGGTCTACGACGCCGCGTCGGGGGAGACGATCGGGCGCGTCGACGACCTGCAGAGCTTCAGCGTCTCGCTGCCGGGCTACGGGGCGACGTTCCTGGTGCTGCGCGCGCCCGAGCCTCTCGAGGACTGAGGCCGCGATACATCTGTCGGACCGGCGGTGCTGGTGTCGTCTTGGCGGCGCGTCCGGTGGACACCGGCATCGCCCGTCCGACGAATGTATCGGCAACGAGCACTCGGCGCGGGCTCGGGGCGCCGGGCGCCGGGCCGGAGCTCGGGTTCAGGCCAGGGCGGCGTCGATGCCGGCGAGAGGCACGGGCAGCCAGTCCGGGCGATTGCGTGCTTCGTAGATGGACTCGTACACGGCCTTGTCGAGCACGAGGGCCCGCAGCAGCACCGGGTCGAGATCGATCGCGCCGGGGGCGACGGCGTACGACTCGACGAAGGCGTCGCGGCAGGCCGACGCCCATCCCATCGGGTCAGGGCCGTCGCCCACCGCGCCGGCGTAGTCGAACGAACGCAGCATCCCGGCGACGTCGCGCGGAGGCAGGTCGGGGATGGCGCGCTCGGCCATCGGCCGCAGCGGCTCGCCCTCGAAGTCGACGATGCGCCATCCTCCGGCGGGCACAGCCAGCACCTGACCGAGGTGCAGGTCGCCGTGGATGCGCTGGAGGTGCGGCCATGGGCGCGCGAGCGCCGCGTCGTACAGCGCCCCGATGGCCTCGACGCGGTCGGCCACGGCAGGCACCTCGTTCGCCGCGATCGACAGCCGGCGGCGCCACGCCGCCCCCGTCGCCTCGACCTGCTCGGCCGCTGCCTCCGTCGTGTCGAGGGCGGCGCCGAGCGCACCGTGCACACCGGCGACGGCGATGCCGAGATCACGGGCAGCGTCGGTGAAGTCGCGGTTCTCACGAGCCGCCTCGAGGGCCACGGCCCACCCGTCGCGGACGCCCCGGAGGAACTCCTGGGCGAAGCCGAGGGTGCCGCGGGCCGCCCCCGAGTCGCGTCCGATGTCGGGCCATTCGGCGTCGAGGCTGCCGAAGAACCGCGGCACGAACGGTGAGCCGGAGTCGCTCAGCACGCGCTGCACGGTCACGTCGGGGTTCTCGCCGTGGTGGAGCGTGCGGAAGAGCTTCAGGATGATCGTCGGCTCGCCGTCGACGTCGTAGACGATCGAGGTGTTCGACTGCTCGCCGGTGAGCACACGAGATCCGGTGACGCGCGTCACGTCGACGCCCATCTCGGCCAGGGTGCCGACGGTGAACCCGGTGTCCCGCGTCGCGTCGACGAGGTAGTCGTCTCCGTCGCAGGCGACCACGTCGTCGCCGTCGGCCGGCGCCGAGATCCGGGCGAGCGGCACGTTGTAGAGCGTCGGCAGCGCGCCGGCGTCGTCCATCAGGAGGTAGCGCGTCGCCCCGCCGGATGCGGGCTGCGCGTCGAGGATGCGGAATCGCGGTCGGTGGCTCTTGCCGGCATACCACCGCTGTCGCGCCGCCCAGGCGCCGAGCTCGTCTGTCAATCGCACGGTCCCACACTGTCGGTTCCGAATCTCCGAGCAAAAGGGCTGGACGCGCGCGGGGGAGAGGCGTAATGCTCGGTCTCGACGCGGGCCCGCACAATTGCAGCGACGCGAGCGATATCGGCGTGGTGAATCGCGGCAACAGTGGCGGACGATCGCCGCGTGTCAGCGGGCGAGGACGGCCGCGTCTCGACGCTCAAGCGCGAGGCGCAGACGCGGGCGCGGCTGCGAGCCCGACGCCGGCCGGGTCGCCGTCGGGTGAGGCGCGGTGCGCCGCGGCGTCGACGATCCGCGCGCGCCGTACGGTCACCGCGGCGATGACCATGAGCGCGGCGCCGAGAGCGTACGGGGCCGCGTGCGCGACGCCCGCGTAGAGGACGCCCGCGAGGATCGGGGCGATCGTGCCCATCGCCGCGGTGAGCGACTGGGTGAACCCGCCGAGCCAGCCCTGCTCGTCGGCGCCGACTGCGTTGGACATGACGCCGTCGAGAGTCGCCTGCGCCGCACCCTGTCCGGCAGCGAGCGCGAGCGCGCCCAGGACGAACAGCCACGGCTGGGCGACGAGTGCTGCGACGACGGCCAGGGCGATGAGGCCGGCTGTCTGAGCGGCGATGCCGGCCACGATGACGCCGCGTTCACCCATCCGCGGCAGCAGGTAGCCGAGCAGGATGCCCTGGACGAGGATGTCGATCACCCCGACGACGGCGATCAGCAGTCCGATCGCCGTCGGCCCCCAGCCGATGGAGTCGAGCGCGAGAACGCTGAAGTTGTTGACGAAGAAGCCGAACGGCAGGGCGAGGAGCGCGAAGGCGATGAGCAGCGCGCGCAGCTCCGGGCGGACGAAGGCGCGGCGGAACACGGCGAACGGGTTGAGATCCGACACGGCGATCGCGGTGATGCGGTTCTTGCGGTCGAGACTCTCGGGCAGGAGGAAGACGCTGAGTGTCGCGATGAGGAACGAGATCCCGGCGGTGACGAAGACCGGAAGGGCGAGGTCGATCGCGGCGAGCAGGCCGCCGAGCGCGGGGCCGACCATCGTGCCGATCCCCGACAGCGCGCCGAGCAGCCCGAATCGCTGGGCGCGCTTCTCGGGCGGGGTGATGTCGGCGAGGTAGGCGAACAGTGCGGGAAGGTCGCCGGCCGTGGCGCCCTGGATGACGCGGGCGAGCAGCAGCACCCACAGGGCGCCTCCGACGCCGAACAGGACCATGCTCAGAGCGGCCCCGAACGACGCGACGATGATCACCGGGCGGCGCCCGAAGCGATCGGAGAGGCGCCCGAGGAAGGGCGCCGCGATGAAGGCGCACAGCCCGTTGACGGCCTCGAGCGCGCCGACCCACAGCGCGAGCTCGCCCTCGCCCGAGACGTATCGCAGCACCACGAACGGGAGAACGGGCAGGACGACGGTCATGCCCGCCGTCGTGAGAGTAGTGAGCACGATCAGCATCACCCAGCGGCGGTCGGCGCCGGCGAGACGTGAGTGCGAAAAACCTGGAGTCATACCGAAACTGTACCGATACCAGGTTCGGTGTCAATACAGGTTTTGTCGCACGCGCCCTAAGATCGACGTCATGACCGAGACCGCGCCGCTGGGGCGCCGCGAGCGCAAGAAGGCGGCCACGCGCAAACGGATCTCGGATGTCGCGACGGTGATGTTCCTCGAGCGGGGGTTCGACGACGTCAGCATCCGCGAGATCGCCGACGCCGCCGACGTCTCGCCGACGACCGTCTTCGCGCACTTCAGTCAGAAGGAGGCACTGGTCTTCGACGAGGACGACGAGCAGCGCGAGCGTCTCGTCGCGGCGGTGCGTGAGCGTCCCGCCGGGACCTCGATCGCCGGCGCCATCCGCGCCTACTACGAGCGGGAGATCCGCTCGGGCGCGGCAGAGCACGGCGACGACGTGGCCCGCCGTTTCATGGAGTTCCTCAATGCCACGCCCGCGCTGCGGGACTATGCCGCGCGTATGTGGCTGCGGCACGAGGATGCGCTCGCCGAGGCGGTGGCGGCCGAGCTCGGTGAGGAGCGGCCCGACCCCCACGTCCGGGCGTTCGCGAGGTTCGTGCTCCAGATCCAGACGATGGTCAACGAGAGCGACGATCCCGAGGCGACGCTCGACGCCGGGTTCGCCGTGCTCGAGAACGGCTGGGCGGCCGTCGAGCATCGTGTCGAGCATCGTGGAGCGGGGCGATGAGTCGCCGCAAGTCGCTCGTCAACACCGTGGCCGACGATCTGCTCGACGGCATCATCGCCGGTCGGTTCGAGCCGGGCGGCGCCCTGCCGACCGAGGCCGAGATCGGTGCGGAGTTCGACGTCAGCCGGGTGACGGTGCGCGAGGCGCTGCGCACTCTGTCGGCTCGCGGCATCGTCCGCGTGGTCTCGGGTGTGGGGTCACGGGTCGCGCCGGTCGAGGAGTGGCGGTCCGTTTCCGACGCGCTCCGGTTCCGGGCGGCGCACGGCGACGACACCCTGGTGGCGGAGCAGCTCATCTCGACGCGTCGGGTCATCGAATGCGAGGCGGCGGCCCTGGCCGCGCCCCTCATCGACGACGCCGCCTTGGGGGAGTGCGCGGCGTGCGTCGACGAGATGGTCGCGGCCGCGGCCGCGGGAGACGTCGATCGCTTCGTCGACGCCGACCTGCGCTTCCACGCCGGGATCCTCGGCGCCTCGGGCAACCTGTTCCTCGGCGTTCTCCTCGCACCCCTCACCGAGGTGCTCGCCGAGCGACGCGCGCAGACGTCGCGGGTGCCCGAGATCCAGGAGCACGCGATCGCGGAGCACCGGGGCATCGTCGACGCGTTGCGCACGCGCGATCCGGATGCCGCACGGGCGGCGATGGATCACCACCTGCAGCAGACGCTCGACGACTTCCGCCGCTACGTGGCCGGCTGAGCCGGGCTCACGCCGAATCCGGCTCGTCGTCGTCGAGGGGTACCTCGTGGCTCTGCTCCCAGACGTCGGCCTCGTCGGCCTCGGTCGACGGTGCGGGGATCTCCGGCGCCGCGCCGGCGTCGGTCGTCGGCTGCTTCTGCTCCTCGGCATCCGATACGGGAACCTCAGGGCCGTGCTCGCGCTCGATCTCAGACATGCCTGTCTCCTCTCGTTCCTGCGGTCGGGCAACCATCTCATGCCAGCGTGCGGTTCCGGCGGGCGCGGATGCAACCCCCGCGACGCGGCGAGTGCCGGTTGACGGCGAGGATGCCGGTGCTGCATGCTGTCATACATCTGACAGCTGCCCGACTCGCTCGACGACGAGGAGATCCCATGGCGCCCACCGCCCCTCTGCCCGACCTGCCGGAGGCGTCACGACCCGACCTGGGCCTCCTCGCGGCCCGAGTGGCCAAGAGCGGGCGCGTCTTCGTCGTCCTCGACGACGACCCGACCGGGACGCAGTCCGTCGCCGATCTGCCCGTCCTCGGGGCGTGGGATGTCGCCGACCTCGCCTGGGCGCTGTCATCGGGGGCGCCCGCGGTATACGTGCTGACCAATTCGCGCAGCCTCGCGCCGGCCGACGCCGAGCGCATCAACCGCGAGGTCGTGCGCGCGGCTCTCGCGGCGGCCGAGACCGCCGGCGTCCGCGTCGATTTCGTCAGCCGCAGCGACTCGACGCTCCGCGGGCATTTCCCTCTCGAACCGGACACGATCGCCCACGAGATCGCCCGGTCGGGCTCGCCTGCGCCGACGAACGTCGTCGTGGTGCCCGCCTTCCCGGATGCCGGACGCGTCACGGTGCGCGGTGTGCACGGCATCCTGTCGGACGAGGGCTTCACCCCGATCGGCGAGACGGAGTTCGCCCGCGACTCCACGTTCGGCTTCCGCTCGTCGCGGCTTGCGGACTGGGTGGCGGAGAAGACCGACGGCGCGATCGCCGCCGCCGATGTCGTCGAGGTGACCGTCGACCACCTCCGCGCGGGAGTCGCCGCGGTCGCCGCCGTGCTGCGCGCCGCACCGGCTGGTGCGCCGATCGTCGTCGACGCCGTCGTGGAGGAGGACCTCGTGGAGCTGGCCCTCGGGCTCGAAGCGGTCGAGGCGGAGGGCCGCTCGTTCGTCTACCGGGTGGGGCCGCCGTTCGTACGCGCGCGCATCGGTCAGCGACGGCGGCCGCCCGTCGATGTCGCCGAGCTCGGCGTCGATCGCGCGGCGCGCGGCGGGCTGGTCGTCGTGGGGTCGCACGTCGGCCTGACGAGCCGTCAGCTCGCGGACCTCGTTCGTCACCGTCCCCTCGAAGCCGTCGTCGAGCTCGACGTGCCGCGGCTGCTCGATCCCGCGCAGCGCGCCGCCGAGCTCGATCGAGCCGGGGCGACCATCGCGACGGCTCTGCTGCGCGGCGACGTCGTGCTCCATACGAGCCGGACCCTCGTGCGAACCGACGACCCCGACGAGAGCCTCGACATCTCGCGCCGCGTCTCGGAAGCCGTCGTCGAGGTCGTCCGCGGGGTCGTCGCGGGGGTCACGCCCCGCTTCGTCATCGCGAAGGGCGGCATCACCTCGTCCGACGTGGCCACGCGGGGGCTCGAGATCCGCCGAGCCCGCGTGCGCGGCTCGCTCTTCCCCGGGATCGTGTCGGTCTGGGAGGCCGCCGACGGCCCGGCATCCGGAATCCCCTACATCGTCTTCGCCGGGAACGTCGGCGACGACGGTTCGCTGACCGCCGCGGTCGAACGGCTCTCCCTGACCCCGGCACATCCCGCTCGAGACCGAGGAGAACCGCAGGAATGAACGAGAACCCGAGCGTCGCCGTCCTGGGACTGGGGGCGATGGGCCTGCCGATGGCCGAGCGTCTCGCAGAGACCTTCACCGTCCGCGGCTTCGACATCGCCCCCGCCCGGCTCGGGCTGGCCGCCGAGTCCGGGATCGCCCCTGCTGGTTCCGCCGCCGAGGCCGCCACGGGCGCGCAGGTCGTCCTGGTGGCGGTGCGTGACTCCGCGCAGCTCGCGGATGTCCTGTTCGGGGATGCCGGCATCGCCGACTCTCTCGCGGAGGGGGCGGTCGTCGTCCTCACGAGCACCGTCGGAACCGAGGGCGTCGCGGATGTCGCGGTCTCGCTCGCGCAACGGGGCATCGGTCTCGTCGACGCCCCGCTGAGCGGTGGTCCGGCCCGGGCGAGGGAGGGCGATCTGCTGATCGTCGTCGGGGCGCACCCCGCCGCCCTCGCCGTCGCGAGGCCCGTCCTGGAGGTGCTCGCGTCGACCCTCACGATCGTCGGGGAGCGGGCGGGTGATGGTCAGGCGCTGAAGACCGTCAACCAGCTGCTGTGCGGCGTGCACATCGCGGCCGCCGCCGAAGCGCTCGCGCTCGCCGACCGGCTCGGGCTCGACCTTGACCGGACGCTGGAGGCGCTGCAGGCGGGCGCCGCGGCGTCGTTCATGCTCGGAAACCGCGGCCCGCGCATGCTGCAGGCCTGGGACGACGAGGGCGCCGAGGTGCTGAGCCGCCTCGACATCTTCGTTAAGGACATGGGTATCGTCGGGGCCGCGACGCGGCGCGCGGGCCTCCCGGCGCCGCTGGCGGCGGCCGCCGAGCAGAGCTACCTGCTCGCGCAGGCCCAGGGCCTGGGTGAGAGCGACGACTCCTCCGTGATCCGCATCTCCGCCCCCGCGCGCCGCACCTGAGCTCCGATCTTGCGGATTCCTTGAGGTTGCTCGGTAGGCGCGTTGCGCATTCCTTGCGGTGCGTCGCCGAAGATCGAAGAACACCCGGCCACGGGGACGCTGCCCGAACGGCGTCACCGGGCCGGGTTCTCTCGTTGAGGGCTTTTCGCGGAACGCGCAAGTGCCTCGGCTTCTCGGGACGGTCGGCATAGCGTCGAGGCATGACCGACCAGAGCATCCCCACTCCCGACGAGCCGACTTTCCCGGCGCCCGCCGAACCGACCGTCCCCGTACCCACGGAACCGACCGCGCCGGCGCCCGGTGAGCCGTCGGCCCCGACCCCGCCCGCCTCGGCCGCGTCTGCAGCCGACAATCTCGGCAGCGCCGACACCCCGGACAGCGCCGACACGCTGGGCGGAACCGACGGCGGTGGCCAGGGGTCGCCCGTGAAGGATCCCGAGAACTGGGTCACCGGCGACGAGCCCATGACGGGGCCGCAGCGGAGCTACCTCGACACCCTCGCTCGCGAGGCCGGCGAGGAACTCCCCGGCAACCTCACCAAGGCCGAGGCCTCGGAGCAGATCGACCGTCTGCAGGACGCGACCGGCCGCGGCGAGTGACTACGACCCGGCCGCCGTGTCCCGCGGCGGCCGGGACGATCGCACACGGAACCACAGGCTCAGCTCTCGGGCGGCGCGCAACGTCGCACTCGGGTCGTCCGAGCCCTCGAGGTCGTCGAAGGTGTCGCGGAACCCCGCGGGGGCGTCGCCGGTCGTCTCCGCGATCGGCTGATAGCCCATCGTCCACTCGCGGAACTCGCGCTGGGCGATGGGTTGCTCGATGAGCACCCGCATGTCGAAGTGACGTGGGTCCCGGTCGATCGTGGCGAGGAGCTCGCGCACCGTCCGCTCGGGGCCCTCGAGCACCTGGACGAACCGGCCGCCGCGGTACAGCAGCATCCCGGTCAGGTCTCGCGCCGCGTTCGATGCGCGGCTCTGCGCCAGGAGCTCGGCGAGATCGTCGTCGCCGAACGGGGTGCGTGCGTTGCTGGTGTAGAGGACCGACAGCAGGTCGTCGGAGGTCGAGGTCATCGGATCTCCCGGAGTTCGATGGGCGGCGTCTCGTCGGGGGTGTCGGGGGTCGCGCGGGCAGCGAGCGCGCGCATGGCCGCGGTCAGCTCGACGAAGGCCCCGGCGCAGGCGGACCGGGAGTCGTAGGCGAGATACCGCCCGTCGGGCTGGCGGTCGATGTAGCCGACGAACTCGCCGGTGCGGCTCCCGACGTGGAAGCCGTCCTCGACGCGGGCCCAGACGATTCCGGTTCCGGTCATCGGGCGGCCTGCGCGCGGGGCACCCATACGAGAGTGCCGGCGGCGATGAACGTCGCTGCGCCGATGACGTGGGCGGCCAGCCAGACCGGCTGGTCGAGCGAGAACGGATACACCGGGTTCCACAGCACCGCGATCGCCGCCATCGGGACGGCCCACCACCACTGTCGCGCCTGGATCGCGAACCACGCGATGATCAAAGCCAGGATCGCCGCGATGAACGAGATCACGATCGCGAACTCCCCGCCGATGAGCGGGATGCCGGCCACGAGGGCGGCGGCCCCCAGGATGCCGGGTGCGAGCGCGTTGCGCTGCCGCTGCGGCGGCTCGACGGGGCGGGAGGATCTGGATGCCATGCGGACGTTTCTCTCGGGACGGATGCCGCGGCGCTGCGCGACCGTTCGATCGTACGAGTTCAGCGTGCGGCGACGGCGGCGCTTGACGCGGCGGTCGAATCGGCCATGGGTGTGCCGGAGCCGGTCATGACCGGGACCGGGTCGGAGAGGAGGGCGGCGAACGCGGTCTCGGCGGCGCCCACGAGGAGCCGGTCATCGCCCAGCTCCGCCGTGCGCATGAGCGGTGCGTGGCCGGAGATCGTCTGTCGCGCGACCGCCTCGGCGAACGCGTCGACGTCGCTCTCGACGAGCGGGGCGAGGAAGCCGCCGAGCACGACCACGGCCGGATCGAGGACGTTGACCGCGCTCGCGACGGCGGAGGCGAGGATGCGGCGCTGCCGCTGCACCTCGGCTCGGGCGGCGGGGTTCGCGGCGCCGTGGACGGCCGCGCGCAGCTCGGCGCCGTCCGCGCCGGGGAGCCCCAGCGAGGCGATCAGGCGGTGCTGGCTGACCTCGTCCTCGAGTGCGGCGTGCTCGCCGGAGCGGCGGTCGGCAGCGTCCTCGACGATCGCGGGATTGTGTCCGAACTCGCCGGCGAGACCGCGTGCGCCCCCGACCAGGGCGCCTCCGACGACGAGCCCGCCGCCGATGCCGCTCGCGCCGCCGTTGAGATAGATCACGTCCGCGACACCTCGCGCGGCGCCGAAGAGGTACTCGGCGTGCGCGCCGTAGGACGCGTCGTTGCCGACGGTCGTCGGGGTTCCCGTCGCGGCCGACACGAGGTCGGCGAGCGGCGCGTCCGTCCAGCGCAGGTGCGGGGCATGCACGACGAGGCCCGCGGCCGGCTCGACGAGACCGGGGACGGCGACGCCGATCCCGATGACCGTCGTCGTGGCGAGCGGCCCCGAGCGCCATTCCTCGATGGTCTCCGCGACGAGCGAGGCGAGCTCCTGCGGCGTGATGAGGCTGGTCGTGACGGCGCGCCGACGGGCGTGCACGCGGCGGTCGAGTCCGACCGCCGCGAGTGTCACGGCGTCGACCTCGGGGTTCACGGCGACGGCGACGACGTCGGGGCGCGCGGTGATGACGGGGGAGGGGCGGCCGATGCGTCCCTCGGCGGCGCCGGCGGTCTCGGTGACGAGGCCGAGGCGAGCGAGCTCCGCCGTGAGCGCGCCGATGGTCGAGCGGTTGAGTCCCAGCTCGGCGGTGAGGGCGGCGCGCGAGATCGGGCCGTCGCGATGCACGGCGACGAGCATCCGGGCGAGATTCACACGCCGGACGAGTTCGGCGGTTCCCGGCGCGACACTCACGGGATCAGCCTACGAGAACACAGTTTGTTGACGTAATAGACAAACTGACTTACGCTGAGGTCGCAGCAATCGAAGCGAAGGAGCACGCATGCGCACCCCGACCCCGGCCGACAAGTTCACGTTCGGCCTCTGGACCATCGGCTACAACGGCACCGACCCGTTCGGCGGTCCGACCCGGCCGCCCCTCGACGTCGTCCACGCGGTCGAGAAGCTCGCCGAGCTCGGGGCCGCGGGACTGACGTTCCACGACGACGACCTCTTCGCGTTCGGATCGAGTGAGAGCGAGCGCCAGACGCAGATCGACCGCCTCAAGGGCGCGCTCGCCGACACCGGGCTGACCGTGCCGATGGTGACCACCAACCTCTTCAGCGCGCCGGTCTTCAAGGACGGCGGGTTCACCTCGAACGACCGCGCGGTGCGGCGCTTCGCGATCCGCAAGGCGCTGCGTCAGATCGACCTGGGCGCCGAGCTCGGCGCCGAGACCTTCGTCATGTGGGGCGGCCGCGAGGGCGCCGAGTACGACTCCGCGAAGGACGTCCGTCAGGCGCTGGAGCGCTACCGCGAGGCGGTGAACTTCCTCGGCGACTACGTCGTCGAGAAGGGGTACAACCTGCGTTTCGCGATCGAGCCGAAGCCGAACGAGCCGCGCGGCGACATCCTGCTTCCGACCGTCGGTCACGCCCTCGCCTTCATCGAGTCGCTCGAGCGCCCCGAGCTCGTCGGACTGAACCCCGAGGTCGGGCACGAGCAGATGGCGGGCCTGAACTTCGCGGCCGGCATCGCACAGGCCCTGTACCACGGCAAGCTCTTCCACATCGACCTCAACGGCCAGCGCGGCATCAAGTACGACCAGGACCTCGTGTTCGGACACGGCGACCTGCACAACGCCTTCGCGCTCGTCGACCTGCTCGAGAACGGCGGCCCGAACGGCGGACCGGCCTATGACGGCCCCCGCCACTTCGACTACAAGCCGAGCCGCACCGAGGACGAGACCGGCGTCTGGGACTCCGCCGCCGCGAACATGCGCACCTACCTGCTGCTCAAGGAGCGGGCCGCGGCGTTCCGCGCCGACCCGGAGGTGCAGGAGGCGCTCGAGGCGGCCCGCGTTCCCGAGCTCGCCCAGCCGACGTTCGGCGAGGGGGAGAGCTACGACGACTTCGTCGGCGACCGCTCCGCCTACGAGGACTTCGACGCCGACGCGTACCTCGGGGGCAAGGGCTTCGGATTCGTCCGTCTGCAGCAGCTCGCGACCGAGCACCTGCTCGGCGCACGCTGACGCCGGCGCCGCGAGAAGCCCCGTAACGCGAGAGAAGAGGATGCCGGCATGACGCTGGTCATGGGTGTCGACTCGTCGACCCAATCGTGCAAGGTCGTGATCGTCGATGCCGACACCGGTCGGGTCGTCCGGGAGGGGCGCGCGCCCCACCCGGACGGCACGAGCGTCGACCCCGAGTCGTGGTGGACCGCACTGCAGGCGGCGATCGAGCTGGCGGGCGGGATGGCGGACGTCGCGGCCTGGTCGATCGGCGGGCAGCAGCACGGCCTCGTCGCGCTCGACGAGCGGGGGGCCGTCGTGCGCGACGCGCTGCTGTGGAACGACACGAGATCGGCGCAGGCGGCATCCGATCTCGTCGCCGAATACGGCGCCGACCGGCTCGCCGAGCGCACCGGGCTCGTGCCCGTCGCCTCGTTCACCATCAGCAAGCTGCGGTGGCTGCGCGACCACGAGCCGGAGAACGCCGCACGCACGGCGGCCGTGGCTCTGCCGCACGACTGGCTGACCTGGCGCCTGCGCGGCTTCGGCCCGGTCGCCGACCCTGCGGCCGGGGCCGCCGCTCTGGCCGAGCTCGTCACGGATCGCTCCGACGCCTCGGGGACCGGCTACTGGAGCGCTGTCACGGGCGAGTACGACCGCGAGCTGCTCGTGTCCGCTCTCGGGCACGATGCCGTGGTTCCGCGGGTCCTCGCCGCCGACGAGTGGGTGGAGGACCGGGACGGCCGCCGAGTCGCGGCGGGCGCCGGCGACAACGCGGCATCCGCTCTCGGCGTCGGCGCGGGCGTCGGCGACGTCGTCGTCTCGATCGGCACGTCGGGCACGGTCTTCGCCGTGAGCGAGACGCCCGCGGTCGACGCGACCGGGACCGTGGCGGGCTTCGCGTCAGCCGACGGGCATCACCTGCCGCTCGTGTGCACGCTCAATGCCGCACGGGTGCTCGATGTCGTCGCCGCTCTGCTGGGGGTCGACCACGACGGCCTGTCGCGCCTCGCGCTGTCGGCCGAGCCCGGGGCGGGAGGGCTGACGCTCGTGCCGTACTTCGAGGGCGAACGCACGCCCAATCTGCCGGACGCGACGGCCTCGCTGACCGGGATGACGCTCGCCTCGACCACGCGCGAGAACCTCGCCCGTGGCGCGGTCGAGGGGATGCTGGCAGGTCTCGGTGCCGGGCTCGACGCGCTGCGCGACCAGGGCGTGCCGCTGCGGCGCGTGCTGCTGGTCGGCGGGGGAGCGCGATCGGCCGCCGTGCAGCAGATCGCCCCCGCGGTGTTCGGTCTCGACGTCGAGGTGCCCGCGCCGGGCGAGTACGTCGCGCTCGGCGCGGCTGAGCAGGCCCGCCGCGTCGCCGCGGCGGGTGCCCGTTAGATCGCCTCAGACGTGGTCGCGCCAGGAGTGCTTCGGCTCGTAGCCCAGAAGCCTGCGCGCCTTCTCGGTGGAGAAGAGCGACTCGTTCGTTCCGAGGTCACCGCGGATCTCGACGTCGGGGAACACCTCGGCCACGAGCTCCGAGTTCGGGCGTGACATGACGGTGTCGGCGGCGGCGATGAGGAACCGGTCGAAGCCCGTCGGCGCGTTCTCGAGCGCACGCAGAACCGCTTGGGCGCCGTCGCGCGCGTCGATATAGCTCCACACGTTCCACTTGCGGCGCATCGGGTCGGCGTCGAACGAGGGGAACTCGGCGTAGTCCTCGGGCACCATGACGTTCGAGAATCGCAGCGCCGTGATCGACAGTCCGGGGTGCCAGCGTACGAGCTCGATCGCGAGCTGCTCCTCGAGATGCTTCACGAGCGAGTACACCGACTCGGGGCGGGCGGGGTACTCCTCGTCGACGGGGATGTACGGCGGCGGCACATCGAAGGGCAGCCCCTGCACCGTCTCGCTCGAGGCGTAGACGATCCGGTCGATGCCGAGCCGGGTCGCGGCGTGGAAGACGTTGAAGGTCGCGGCCATGTTGTTGTGGAACGTCGCGATGTCGGGCCGGACGCCGGGCGCGGGGACGGCGCCGAGGTGCACGATCGCGTCGACGCCGTCGTGGCGGTCGCCGACCGAGCCGAAAGCGTCGACGACCTGGCCGTAGTCGGTCAGGTCGATCTGCACGAACGCGGGGCCGCGCCTGCCGATCACGTCGAAGCCGATGACCTCGTGGCCTGCCGCCGTGAGCTCACGAGCGACGACCGTGCCGAGTTTTCCCGATGATCCCGTCAGTGCGATCCGCATGAGAACAGCGTCGCACACGGCGGTGCCACCGGGGGCGGCTAGGCTCGTTCCTCATGGCTGCCGGGGCGACGATCCACACGTTCGATGCGACGCTCGCCGACGTCGACCGCGGCGTGTACGAGTCGTTCGCCCTGCGCGTCGCGCGGCATCCCTCCGAGACCGACGCCTTCATGCTGACCCGGTTGCTGGCGTACTGCCTCGAGTACGAGGAGGGCATCGACTTCACCGAGGGCATCGCCGCGAAGGACGAGCCCGCCGTGCTCGTGCGCGACCTGACGGGATCGATCGTCGCCTGGATCGAGGTGGGGGCGCCGGATGCCGCGCGCCTGCACCTCGGCAGCAAGCAGGCCGATCGCGTCGCCGTCTACACGCAGCGCAATCCCGGTCCGATCGTGGCCGCGTGGGCGGGGAAGAAGATCCACCGCGTCTCGGAGATCACCCTCCACAGCTTCGAGCCGGGTTTCATCGACACCCTCGTCTCGGCGCTCGACCGCCGCAACACCGTGACGGTCTCGGTCACCGAGCGCCACCTCTACGTCGAGCTCAACGGCGTCACCGCCGAGTCCGACGTCATCACTCAGCCCGCGGGCTGACTCGCCGCTTCGCCGGGCGCCTCCGGTGCGGCGGAGGACGCCGGCGCCTCCGACACGAAGACGTCGACGCCGGCATCCGTCAGCACGAACTGCAGCCCGGTGCCGAGGGAATATCGCTCGAGGAGCTCGTCGGGCTGATCCTCCCAGACGACGAAAGAGACGGCCGCGGGGAACGCGCCGGCGGAGCAGCCTTGGTAGAACGCCCCGCTGCGCGAGCCGTCACCGGATGTCTCATCGTCGATGCGCGCGACGGAGAGGCAGACGTTGTCGTTTCCCCGCCAGGTGTCGGTGGAGCGGAACACCGACAGGCCGAGGAACTTCTCGAACGACCCCGGCTCGACCCCGCCACTGTACGGCCGCATGAATGCGGGGATCTCCTCGCCCGTGGGCAGCAGCGTGGTGACGTGGGAGATTCTCGCATCCGGCGGCAACGCGGTCGCGGTCGATGCGCTGCGGGCCGTCGCGAACGCGGTGATCCCCACCGAGAGGGCGGCCACCGCGACGAGCGAACCGGCCCACAAGAGGATCGAGCGCAGCGGCCGCGCGCGGCGCGCCGTCGGTTCCGCGACGCCATCCCCCGGCTCGTCATGCCGCGGCTCGTCGGATCGGGCCGTTGGCAGGTCCGTGAGCGTGTCGATCGTCGACGGACGCACGGGCTCCGGATCGGGCTCGCGTGCGTGCGTGCGCGGTATCCGTTCCGCGCGTTCGCGCTGTTCGAGCTCCGTCAGTCGAGCCAGCGCAGCGGGATCGTCGGCGATGTCACCGCCCGGCGCGTAGGCGCGGAGGCGGAGCGCGCGGAGCTCGGCGGCCACACCCTCGTCCATCCCTGCATCGTGGCACATCCCGACATCGGTGGGGGCCTCGGCCGTTGGCCTCGGCCGTTGTCAAGCGTTCAGCGCATCCCGAGCAGATGCCGCTATTTTTGTGCGATGACGCATCGAGCCTCGAAGGCCTCCGACTCCGACAGTCCCGGCGCCCGGGTGACCCCGGGCGCGTCCCGTCTCGCGAGCGAGGTCCGCCGGTGAACGGCGACCTGCTCCTCAACATCGTCCTCGTCGTCGTCTTCGTGCTGATCGGTGGTGTGTTCGCCGCCACCGAGATGGCCCTCGTCACGTTGCGCGAGAGCCAGGTCAACGCGCTCGCCCTCCGCGGCAAACGGGGCGAGAAGGTGGCCGCGCTCGCGCGGAACCCCAACACGTTCCTCTCCGCCGTGCAGATCGGTGTGACGGTCGCGGGCTTCGCCTCGGCGGCGTACGGCGCCTCGTCGATCGCGCCCTCGCTCGCCCCGCTGCTGGTGTCGTGGGGGCTGTCCGATGCCGCCGCGATGACCGTGGCGACGATCGTGCTGACCCTGATCATCGCCTACCTCTCGCTCGTGCTCGGCGAGCTGGTGCCCAAGCGCCTCGCGATCCAGCGCAACGCCGCCTTCGCGTACGGTGTCGCTCCGGTGCTCAACGGCTTCGCGAAGCTCATGCGCCCGGTGATCTGGCTGCTCTCGCTCTCGACCAACCTGCTCGTGCGGCTGCTGGGGGGCGACCCGAACAAGACCGGCGAGGAGCTCAGCGACGAGGAGCTCCGCGACATCGTGTCGAGTCACGAGGGCCTTCCCGAGGACGAGCGGCGCATCCTCGACGACGTGCTGTCGCTGCGCGACCGTCAGCTGAGCGAGGTGATGCGTCCGCGACCCGAAGTGGTGTCGCTGCCGGGCGGCGAGACCGTCGGCGCGGCCGCCGCGCTCGTTCGCGATCTGCCGTACTCGCGGTACCCGATCATCGATCAGACCATCGACGATGTGGCCGGATTCGTCCACGTGCGCGACGTCCTGGATGCCGCGGGCACCGACGACACGCAGTCCCTCCAGTCGATCGTGCGACCGATCCGCTACTTTCCCTCGACCGCGCGGCTGCTGCCGACCCTCACGTCGATGCGCGCCGAGGGCAGCCAGATCGCGGTCGTCGTCGACGAGTACGGCGGCACCGACGGCATCGTCACCCTCGAGGACCTCGTCGAGGAGGTCGTCGGCGAGATCGTCGACGAATACGACACCGAGGCGATGCCGCATCCGCTCGCCGGCGACGGCGGACCGGTGGACGGGCGGCTGAACCTGCAGGATTTCGAGGAGGCCACCGGCATCTCGATCCCGCGCGGGACGTCCGACACCGTGGCCGGCTTCGTGATCGAGCAGCTCGGGCGCCTCGCACGGGTCGGCGATCGCATCGAGGTCGACGGCGCGACGATCGAGGTGACGCGACTGGACCGTCGTCGCATCGCGGAGCTGCACGTCGCGCGCGCGTCGAAGGAGGGCCCCGCGGTCGCATCGCCCGAAGAGTAAACTGGCGGTCGGCGTGTCGGGAAGTCTGGTCGACAAGGCCGGTGTCGAACGCCGGCGAAGGACGAGAGGTCTCCCCGCATGTACGACGCTTTGCCCCGCCGAGCCCGCCTGCGCCGCTGGCTGTCCCGTGAGACGACGGGCGGCGCGCTGCTCCTCGCGGCCGCGGCCCTCGCGCTGATCTGGGCGAACTCGCCCCTCGCCGCCTCCTACACCGCGTTGTCGGAGTTCACGATCGGGCCCGCGGCGCTGCACCTCGACCTCTCGCTGTCGACGTGGGCCGCGGACGGCCTGCTCGCGCTGTTCTTCTTCGTCGTGGGCGTCGAGCTCAAGCACGAGTTCGTCGCGGGCAGTCTCCGCCGCCCGCGCGAGGCGGCGGTGCCGGTGCTGGCGGCGGTGGGCGGGATGCTGCTGCCCGCGATCCTCTTCACCGCCGTGATCCTCGTCACGGGCGACACCGAGGCGCTGCGCGGGTGGGCGATCCCGACCGCGACCGACATCGCGTTCGCACTCGCGGTGCTGGCGATCTTCGGGCGCGGTCTCCCGCCGGGGCTGCGTACGTTCCTGCTGACCCTCGCCGTCGTCGACGATCTGCTCGCGATCCTGATCATCGCGATCTTCTACACCGCGACGATCCACATCGTTGCGCTCGCGGTGGCGCTCGCGACCGCGGCGGTGTTCGCCGTCGTCGTCCGGCAGCGATGGGCCCGGTGGTGGATGCTGCTGCCGCTCGGGCTCGTCGTCTGGGGCTTCCTCCACGCCTCCGGCGTCCATGCCACGATCGCGGGGGTGCTGCTCGGGTTCGCCGTCCCCGCCCGGCCGGTGCACGGCGAGAGCGTGGCGCGCACCGACACGTACGATGACCTCGTGCGTCCCTTCTCCTCGGGTATCGCTCTCCCCGTGTTCGCGTTCTTCGCGGCCGGGGTCAGCGTGGTCGGGACCAGCGATCCGCTCGCGGTCGTCGCGCAGCCCGTCGTGCTCGCGATCATCGTCGGCCTGGTCGTCGGCAAGGCGGCCGGCGTGCTGGGGACCACCGCGCTCGTCACCCGGACGACGCCGCTCCGGCTGCCGGACGGCGTCGGGATGCGCGATCTTCTGCCCATCGGGCTGCTCTGCGGGATCGGGTTCACGGTGTCGCTGCTCATCACGGGGTTGTCCTTCGCCGACGGCGTCCACACCGACGGCGCCCGGCTCGGCGTGCTCCTGGGAACGCTGCTGTCCGCCGCGGGAGCCGCCGTGCTGCTCAGCCGGAGTGCTCGACGCGCCCGGGCGGCCGCCGCGGACGCGCCCGCCGCGCACACCATCGATGGCGACGGACCTGCGCTGGGGTACGACCGCGACGAGTGACCGACGGCGCAGACGTTCGTGTTCCGGATCATCCCGTCTCATGGATGGGCGAGCGCGTCAATCCCTCGGCGTGCGACGTGCGCGAGGCCCCGCCCGCGTCTTAGGATGCCGAGGTGCCCGATGTCCCGACGCCCACGCATTACTGGTACCCGTCGGACTCGGACGATCCGGGGACTCCTCGCGAGCGCGGCATCGCCGTGCTCCAGGCGTTCCGGCTCTATCGCGCCGCGGAAGCTGCCATGCGCCGCCGCACGCGGGATTCCATGTCGATGGGCGAGAACGAGCTGCTCGTGCTCCGCTATCTCATCAAGGCGCACGGCGAGGGGCGTCTCGTCGGGCCGACCGAGCTCTCCCGCTACCTCGGCATCTCGACGGCCTCGACGACGGCGCTGATCGACCGGCTGCAGAAGTCCGGCCACGTCACCCGTCAGGCCCACCCCAGCGACCGGCGCAGCGTCCATGTGGTCGCCACGGAGAAGTCGGACGAAGAGGTGCGCGAGACCCTCGGGCGGATGCACGAGCGCATGATCGCCGCCGTCGACGGCATGTCGGCAGAGGAGGCGCGCATCGTCATCGCGTGTCTCGGGCGCCTGCAGCAGGCCGTCGACGAGGTCGACGCCCACGCGCCCGATCCGCGCGCCGTTCAGGCCCGCAGCGACCGCGCCTGACAGGTAGCTAGTCACCGGAGAAAGCCCGCGAATTGACATTCGTCAAGCGGGGAACCGCGTGACACCATGAGAACATGTGTTCCCTTCCGGTGACCCCGACCGAGGAGCGCTTCACCATCGAGGGCCAGGTGGTGACGTCGTTCTCGGGCGTCGTCTCGCGCCTGGCCGCCGCGCATCCGTCCCTCGCCGTCGTCGACGTCGAGCGGGTCGTGCTGCGCGAGTGGGAGGCGTTCAGCGCCAGCCGTCCAGTGGTGGTTCCGATCGGCGTCGAAGAGGGTGCCGCCGAGATGCTTGCAGTCGAGACCTCGGCTCAGATCGACGGCTGACGGCCCCGCGCCCACGGTCCGTCGTTTATCGGACCGTCTGTTGCGCGTTAGGCTCACTGCGTGGGCCGATTCATCTACGACACGCTGGGGAACTCCGTCGAGATCGACGACCGGACTCTGGCGCACCTGCGCATCGTCATCATGAACAAGCTGCGCCGTTCCGAGCCGTTCATGTTCGACATCGATCTGCCCCGCGGGGGTGAGCGTCGCAGCTACTGGATCCACCCGTCCGTGCCGCTGCAGTTCCACTTCTCGGGCAGCAGGCAGCCGCGCATCAACCGCCACTGGGTCGAAGAGCTCATGCAGGTCGCCAGCGGCCCGGCAGGCCTGACGATCGTCCCCGAGCCGGCCGAGGACGGCGCGCCCGAAGTCGGCTGAGCGGCGTTGCCCGCTCTGCGCTGCGACCGGTCAGGATGCGGCGTCGTTGCCCGTCGGGGCGACCGTGTCGGGGTCGTCGACGTGCTCGGTGACCACCATGATGCCGCCGGACGAGTTCGCGGAGTTCGCCATCTCCTCGACCCACTCGCGGCTGAGCGTCGTCGGCTCGGGGTCGTCGAAGGCGAACCGGAGTGGGATCGAGGGGTGCAGCCAGATCGTGCTGCGTCCCGTGGGCTCGCCGTCGGGGTGTCGCCATGAGAGCGTGAAGCTCTCGCCGCGACGCAGCTTGGTGGCGATGACCACCTTGAGGTGCGCCAGCGTGCGGTCTTCGATGTGGATCGGCGATGCGCCGTCTCCGTAATAGATGGTGCCCACGAGCACCACATTAAACGTCCGCGGGACGAAGCCCAATCTCATTGTCAAGGGCTCGACGCTCCGTGGATCGCGGATGAAAGTGGAAGCCGATGATGATCGATCCGCGCCCCGATGACGAGCTCGAGCCCAAGCCCACCGGCTCGCTCGACGAGGACGTGTTCGCGGATCTGCCGGCTTTCGATGTCGTCGATGGTGAACTGATGCCGCGCGCTCCGAAGCGCGGTCGGTGACAATGGCGGGATGACGGCGAACGGGGCGCATACCGACGGCGGTGCGGGCGACGAGTTCGACGCGGCGGCCGCTGAATTGCTGGTCGTGGCGCCCGCCGACTTCGTCGCCGCCCGCAACGCTCGCGCGACGGAGGCGCCCGGGGCGCTCGGCACGCGCATCCGCGGGTTGCGCAAGCCGACGGTGGCGGCGTGGGCGGTCAACCTGCTGAGCCGCGACCCGTCCTTCCGTGAGGCGCTCGAACTCTCCGGGGCGCTGCGTGAGGCGCAAGACGACCTCGACGCGGCTGAGCTCGCCCGACTCGGCAAGCAGCGACGCGCCCTGGTCGCGGCGCTCGCGCGCCGCTCCGCCGACCTGGCTGAGGAGGCCGGTGTCGCGCTGTCGGCGGCGGCGCGCGACGAGGTGGAGCGCACCGTCAACGCGGCCATCGTCGATGCCGTCGCGGGCGCGGTGGTGGGAGCGGGCCGGCTCGTGCGCACCCTCGAGCCGGGGTCGCTCGACTCCGAGACGCTGGCTGACCGCGTCGCGGGTTCGATTCCCGGTGTTGCCGAGGCGCCCGCGAGGCCGCGAGACGATCTCGCCGAACGGCGCGCGCGACGTGAGGCGGAGAAGCGCCGGCGCGAGGCGCAGCGCGAGGCGAGCGAAGCAGGCCGGGCGCTGGCCCGCGCGGAGGAACGCCGGTCGAGCGCGCGGGAACGGGCTGACCGGCTGCACGAGCGGGCCGAAGAGCTTCGGCGGGACCTCGCACGGGTGTCCGAGGACGCCGAGCGGGCCGATGCCGCGGTCGACGACCTCGACGACGCCGTCGCGTCGGCGCGCGAGTCACTGGCGGCAGCGGAGCGCAAGGTGCGCGCGGCTGACGGCGACGGTCAATAGCATCGAGGGGTGCCGGAAGCTGCGACCGAACTCATCGCCGACGCCCGTCGTCGGCTGATCGGAGTTCCCCGGGAACGACTTGGGGTCCGCAGCGAGGGGCGGCGTCTGCTCGGCTTCGGCCGCGCCGCCCGCATCCTGCCGGTCGGGGATGCGTGGCATCTCGGGGTCCTGCTCATCGCCGATGATGAGGTGTTCGCGACAGGGGAGCTGCTGCGAGCCCGAGCCGAGGCGATCCGCGGCTACACCGCCGAAGCGCAGCGGGCTCGGTCCGAGCGTGCGGCAGCGGCGTTCCGCGGTGGTTTCGCCGAAGGCGAGCCGGTGCACCTGGACTGGTCCCCGATCGATCTCGACGTCGTCGATGCCGGCGGGGCTTCGGGGCCGCTCGCGCGCAGCCACGACGGGGTCGTCACCGTTGCGTTCGCGGCGGGAGCCCGCATGCCGCTGGCTCCGTACCTCGACGACCGGATCGCGCTGCTGCCCTGACGCGGTCGCGGCCGGGCAGCAGCGCGGTGACGGGCCTCAGTCGTCCGACGCGCCTCCCGTCGCGCGCAGGCGCTGCGCTTCGGCGCGCTCCTCGGACTCCTGCTTCCGCGTCTTCTCGATGCGGGTGGTGTCGCGAGGCGGCAGCTGGATGGTCTCCTCGGCGGGCATCCCCGCCTGCAGCTCGCGTCCGCGCTCGAGCTCGGCGTCGAACTCCGCGCCGAACAGGAGGGCGAGGTTCGTGATCCACAGCCACAGCAGGAACACGATCACGCCGGCGAACGACCCGTAGGTGCGCTCGTAGTTCGAGAAGTTCGCGACGTAGATGCCGAAGCCCGCGGTCGCGATGGCGAGCACGACGATCGCGATGACGGCGCCCGCACTGATCCAGCGGAACTTCGGCTGCTTCGCGTTGGGGCCGAAGTAGTAGAGCACGGCGACGAGCAGTACGACGATGAACGCGAGCACGGGCCACTTGGCGATCTGCCAGACGAGCACGGCGGTGCTGCCGAGTCCGATCGCGTCGCCGATCGCTTCGGCCACTGGCCCGGAGACGACGAGGAGGACGAGCGCGACGACGACGAGCGCGACCGCCAGAAGAGTGACGCCGAGCTGTTGCGGCTTCAGCTTGATGAAGGGGCGTCCCTCGTCGATCTCCCAGATCCGGTTCATGGCGCGACTGAATGCGCCGACGTAACCGGATGCCGACCAGAGCGCCAGGACGATACCGGAGATGAGGGCGAAGCCCGCCGCGGGAGAGGTGGCCATCTCTTCGATCGGGCCGCGCAGGGTGTCGGCGGCGCCGCCGGGAGCGACCTGGCCGACGATGTCGAGCACGGCGTCGGCGGCCTGCTGCCCCTGCCCGATGACGCCGAGGAGCGAGAACACCGCGAGAAGACCCGGGAACGCCGACAGCACGGCGTAGTAGGTGAGCCCGGCGGCGAGGTCGGGGCACTGATCGCGGCTGAACTCGCGGACCGTTCGCTTCAGCACGTGCTTCCACGAAGGCTTCTCGACGTCGGTGATGGAATCGGGCTTCGCGGGGTGCTCGGGGTCGAGTCCGGCGGTTCTCTGGTTGCTCATGTCTCCTCCTGGGGTCGTGCGCGCTGCGGGATGGTCAGCGGTGCGGGAACGCGACCGTGCACCGGGTCGGCGGCGGATGCCGTCCCGGTGCACGGTTCGTGCAGCGCTCGCGCCGCGGTGGGTGTCAGCTGCCGCTGACGTTGTCGCGAGCCTCCTGGGCGCGACCGGTGACGTTGTCGACCCCGTCCTGAGCGTCGCTCTTGACGTGGGAGACCGCCTCGGTCGCGGTGTCCTTGACGGCTGCGGCGGCATCCTGCACCGGCTCCTTCAGGTCGGAGCCGACCTGCTGGGCGACGCTCTTGGCTTCTTCGACCAGGGGCTGGGCCTGCTCCTTGACGTCGGCTGCGATGCCCTTCTCCTTCGTGGATGCCGGGATGAGCGAGGCGACGAGCAGGCCGCCTGCGAACGCCATCAGGCCGACGGCGAGGGGGTTGCCCTCGGCCTTGGCACCCACCTTGTGCGCGGCGTCCGACACGCCTCCGGCGACCGAGGAACCCGCGTCGTGAAGCGACGAGCCGGCGTCGTCGGCCGCACCCATCACGCGGTCGCGCACGGACCCGAGGGCGCCCTTGATCTTGTCGGTCTGGCGGTGGGCGATCTTCGAGGGCGTCACCTTGTCGACGAGAGCGTCGGTGTCTTGGCTCAGCTCGCGACGCTTGCGCTCGATGTCAGCGCGGATCGCTTCCGGTGAATCGGTCATCGGTTCTCCTCATTTCTCTTCAATGCGTCGGGGATCTTGCCCAGGGTTTCGGCCGTCTGCGGGGCGCCCTGGACCCTCGCGAGCTGCTTGCGCCCGAGGGCGTACAGGACAGCCGCGATGATGCCCCAGACGACGGCGACGATCACGGCCGACCAGCCGAGGCCGACGAGGTGGCCGAGGGCCCACCAGAGCGCGATCGAGAGGAAGAAGATCGCCATGAGCGCCGCGTATCCCGCGCCGCCCAGCATCCCGGCTCCCTTGCCCGCTCGTGTTCCCGACTCCTTCAGCTCGGCCTTGGCCAGGTTGATCTCCTGTCGCATCAGCTCCGACAGGTCGCGCGTCACCTCGCCCAGCAGATCGCCGAGCGACGTGGTGGCCGCCTGCTGCTCGGAGGGCGTGGGGTTATCGGTCATCTCGGGTCTCCCCGATGCCCTCGGTGTACGGCTCGTCGGCCGTGCGGCCGACGGAGCTGTCGTACAGCGGCGTGGGCTCTGCGGCATCCGGTGCGGAGCCGATCGGGTCGTCGAGCGGAGCCCCGACCGGGGCGTGCGACGGTGCCGACGGTGCGGCCGGAATGCCGGTGGCGGCGGCGCCCGGCGTGCCGATCGGCGCGTCGAGCGGCGCGTTCACCGGTGCGGGCGACGGCGCCGAGGGCGCGGCGGGCACGCCGCCGGACGCCGTGCCGGTGCCGGAGTCGTGCTCTTCCTTCGCGCCCTCGGCGAGAGCGCGAGTGAGGCGGCCGGCGACGACGCCTGCGATCAACGCGCCCGCGATGAAGACGCCCGGCTTGCGGCGCGCGAAGCTCTTCACCTCGCTGACCAGCGACCCCGGGTCGCGCTGCGAGAGCCAGTCGGATGCGCCGCTCACGCGGCTCGACACCTGACGCACGAGGTCGGTGGCGATGCCGGGGTTCTCGGAGTTCTGGGCCAGCGAGTCCAGCTCATCTCCGATCGAGCGCAGCCCGTCGGCGACGCGCTGCTGCTGCGACGCGGCCTGTTCGGTGAGCTGCTGTTTCGTCTGCGTGTACACCTGCTTCGCCTGAGACTTCGCCTCTGACGCGACGCCCGCCGCTTCCTGTTTGGCCGTCTCGACGACGTGACCGGCCTCGGCCTTCGCGGTGCCCGCGACCTCTCCGGCTTCGTGCTTCGCCGTCTCCGCCGTGCCCGACCCTGATCCTGCCTGCGAGCCGGACGTCGGCTCACCATAGTTCTGCGACATCGGTTCTCCTCTCGGTACCGCTTGCGTTCGTGGGGTGCCGATGTAACGCCTCACCCCCGCGTCTTGCCCCGGGGCTTGACGACGGCGAAGCGCTGTGGGATGGTCGCGCCTTCTGTACCGACGCTGCGCGAGACGGATCCGAATCCGGGCGCGTTTTGGCACGCGCGCCCGCGCAGCCAGGAGGAGCACGCCGTCGTCGCTCCCCGCTCACCCCGGCCCGCCACCGTGGATCAGAACGGTGGGCGCCCCAGATCGGGTGGGTCTGTGGTGGTGAAGGCGACGAGGGGTGGTGGTGCGTCGTCGCGGTAGATCCGTCCGGTGGGTGAGGTCCAGACGAGCCTTCCGCCGGGGAGCTGTCTTACTCGCCAGCGGGTGTGGTGTTTGACGTCGTGGTGTCGTTTGCAGAGGTTGGCGAGGTTGCACACGTGCGTCGCACCGCCGTCAGAGGCGGCGATGGTGTGGTCGAGTTCGCATCGGATGGCGGGTTGTCGGCATCCGGGGAATCGGCAGTGCCGGTCGCGGGCCCGCAGCAGTCGCACCATGGCGGCGGTGGGCCGGTAGGTGTCGCACTCCAGCACGGTCCCGGTGACCGGGTGGGTGAGGAGCCGGTCCCACGAGGTGGCGTTGCCCGCCAGCTCCCGTGCGGTTGCTGCGTCGACGGGGGAGCGGCCAGCGAGGTCGGCCGGCCCGTCGTCTTGCCCCATGAGTGTCAGTGCGGATACGGCGACCTGCACGTGCGCGCGGATCGCTCCGAGTGTTCCGTCGCCGTCTCCGGTCGCGGTGGGGTCGAGGGCGGGTGTGCCGGCGAGGAGGAGGTCACTGAGCACGTCGGCGCGGACCTGGTCGATCGTTCGGGCATCGTCGACGAACGACGACCCGTCGCAAATCGTCGCATCGGCATCGCGACCGCCACCGTTGGCGTCGGCTCGCGCGCCAAGCGCGTCGGCTCGAGCGCCAGCGCCGCTCGCATCAACGCCCGCCGCGTCGGCCTGCTGCCGCACGTTGATGATCTCCCGCGCCTGACGGGTCAGCCGATCCACGATCCCGTCGGCGATGACGGTCGGCAGGGTCGCGATCAGGTCCGACATCCCATCCGCGCCTGCCTGCACCCGCACGCACCGCCCCGCCGCGGCCTCTTCATGCCGCTCCGTGAAACTCCGCGGGTGCATCCGCTCGGCGATCATCCGCAACGCGTCGCGCACCCGGTTGGGTGTCTCGCCCTCACACCGCTCGATCGCGACCCGTTCGAACTCCGCCCGCTCCTCCGCAGGCACCAGGCATCCCGTCTCCTGGATGACCCGCACATGCCCGCGGACTATCCGCCCCACCTCCCACGCCGCCATCGTCACCGGATAGTTCTCCACCAGGTCTCGCGCCTCATCGATGCGGCGCTGCACGGTCCGGTCGGTCGCCACGAACACCCCAGCCAGCTCCGCGGCGATTCCGCGCAGCGCCATCTCCCGCGCCTTGACCTTCTCCGACGACCCGGCGGCCTGCTTCTCCGCGAGAACCCCAGCGGCGGCGAGCACCCGAACCTCCTGAATCTGCACCGCGCGCGCGGCATCCGAGACCCCCTCGGCATCCGCGACCAGCATCGCGAGCGTATCGACGTCAGCGTCGCTGCTCATTCCGCTGCTGAGGCCGCCGAGCCCGTCATTCGAACACATGTTCGAATGCTGTCACGAACGTCAGACATTGCCGCACGACGTTCCACAGGTGCCGCAACCCCTCCATCGACGCCTCCCGAGCACGGCACCGACGTCCGAGCGCAGCAGGG
>NZ_PQSV01000004.1:0-197917 GCF_002920555.1 Microbacterium sp. Ru50
CTGCGAGGCGATCGCGCTCGGCGGCATCCCTCGACTGACGCAGGAGCGCGTGGGCGAGCCGCGCGGCGGCGGCGTCGTTGATCGCGTTGTCGAGCGTCCACGACATGCCCTCATGGGTGGCGGTGTCGGTGAAGCCGCGGAAGATCGCGGGACGCAGCCCCTTGCGTCCGACACGCGGGTCGGTCGAGGGCACCGTGGCGTGGTGCAGCGCCGAGCGATAGGCCTCCCGCGTGTCGATCGCGACGTCGAGGGCATCGAGGCCCGCGAAGACCGTGTCGCTGGTCGCGCCCGTCATCGAGTCGACCGGGCCCGGCGCGCTCCACCGGGCGACCCACCCGGCATCTCGGAAATGCTGCACGAAACCGTCGGCGAGGGCCGCGGCGGTGCGCGGGGCGAGCAGACCGATCAGCGGCCAGGCGGTGCGATAGGTGTCCCAGAATCCGTTGTTCGACGAATACACGCCCGGCCGCACGACGCCGTCGATCGGGCTGCGGTAGCGGGGGCCCTCGGGCGACGGCTCGTCGTGAGCGTTCGGGTAGCTGAAGACGCGGGCGAGCGACCCGGCGATCGAGCGCAGGGTGTCGCCCGGGATGCCGTCGAGCCCGTCGATCTCGACCCGATCGAGCGCCCCGCGCCAGGCGGCCTCGGCCGCCGCCCGCATGTCGTCGATGCCGCCGGCGGCTCGGGCGTTCTCGGCCGCCTGCGCGGCGTCGATCGTCGACATCCCGATGACGATGTCGGCATCGGCTCGCTCGAAGACGATGGCACCGCGGAGCGTGCCGCGCGCGAGCGCGAGGTCGTGGCGACGAACGCCCGGCAGCACGGCGTGCACGTGATGGTCGGGGCGGTCGCCGCCGTCGCGGAGGTGGACGTCGAGGTGCAGCGCCCCGTCGCGCTCCGCCCACGCGGCCGAGACGGCCTCGCCGAGGTGGTCGACGACCACTGAGAGCTCGTCCGTGTGCGAGCGGAACCGCATCCCCACCGCGTGGCGGGCCGCCGTCAGCAGCGCCGACACGCCGTCGAGCTCGACCCGGTACTCATGCGGCGCGGCGAGCTCGTCGGCACGGTCGAATCGGCGCGCCCGCCTCCGGCGGTCGCGGTGGGGTCGCGCGCTCGGGCTCGGCATGATCTCGAACACCCCGCGGTCGCCGATCCAGGGGCTCGGGATGTGGCTCGTCGCGAAGGCCTCGATCGCCGGCCGGTCGACCTGGTACCGGTAGGGCCAGTTCCCCGCCGCGGCGTCGGTCATCGGCAGGGCGAACACCCCGCCGTGGGGCAGGGTCACGATGGGGGCGGTGTTCCCCCGCGAGAAGCGATCCGACCCCCGGGTGCCGCGGCGGGTGTCGGCCCATCCCAGCAGATGGTCCGGACGGGGCGGCGCGGGCTCGACGGTGGGCGGCGCGACGAAGACCGTGCGCCGGTGCGCGCTCGGGCCGAACACGACGCGGACGGCCGCGATCCGGCGCCCGGCGACCGCTCCGAGGTCGATCGTCCGACGGTTCCACTGATCGACCCACATGCGTTTCGCGCGCGCCTGGGCCCCGGGGGCGAGCGCATCGCCGTACTGGTCCCGCACGCCGGCGCCCGAGAGCGTGCCCCCGTCGTCGAACACGAGGTCCACGGTCACGGCGGTCGCCGCATAGCGGTCGTCCGCTGCGCCGCCGCGGGCGTCCACTGCGACCGGGAGCATCTCGACGACGAGCTGCTCCCCCGCCGCGACGCGGCGCCCGCGGAGCTCGGGGAGCTCGCTCACGTCCGGCAGGTCGGTCTGAGCCGCCCCGACCCCGACGTCGATGCGGAAGCAGCGACGCGGGTCGGTCTCGGCGGTGTCGGCGGGCGTGAAAGCGGGGACGGCGCGGCGGACCCGGGGGCTCTTCGGAGAGACGGGAAGCATCAGCCGACGTAGACCGCTTCCTGTCCCGAGAGCTCGCGAGTGAACGACGACACGTAGGCGCTGCGGTCGCCCGCGGTCAGGTTGTACGTCACATAGACGCCGTAGCCCTCTTGCACGGTGCGACGGGCGAGGTTCGCCGCTGTGGCGGCCGATGTCTGCGTCAGATCGATCGCGGCGGGACCGAGCCGGTCCTTGCCGACGCCGGGGTACGCGGGAACGTTGTACTGGCCGTAGTAGGGGTTCCAGATGTAGTCGAGCTTGTCGAGCACGGATGCCGGAGCCGACTTCAGGCTCGCGGCCGCCTCCCCGATGTCGTAGAGCGAGATGATGCTGCCCGCGGGGAGCTTCGCATCGAGCGCGTCGACGAGCCAGCGCGCGGAATCGGCGTTCGGCGCCGGCACGCCGTTCGAGCCGTACGACACCCACTCGTCGTCGATGTCGACGCCGTCGAGACCGTACTGCTCGACCACCGCGGCGACCTGGTCGGCGAAGGCGGCGGCCGCGGGCTGCGACGGGAAGTTGGCGAAGCCGGCGGCCTGGTGATTGCCGAGCAGCGACAGGGTGACCTTGATGCCCTTGTCCTGCAGCGGCCGGATCTGCGTGTCGGCGTTCTCGAGGGTCGCGGTCACCTGATCGTTCAGGTGCAGTGTGGCCGCGTTGCCGTCGGAGTTGATGTTGGCCGCGAAGATGATCGCGACATCGAAGGCGTTCGACCCGTCGGCGAGCTCGTAGTCGCCGACCGTGCGCAGCTCGTTGCTGTTGACCTCGACGTACGCCACGGTCAGCGGGTCGGTCGATGCCGCCGTGGCCGCGGTCGCGGGCGCGAGCCCGGCTGCGGCCAGAGCGGCCGCCGCCAGGGCGGCGAGCGCGGCGGAACGGCGGGCGGGACGGGGGATCCTCGACATGATGCTCCTCATTGAGTTCGCTGTCGCCGGCGAGGTGCCGACGCGTGCCAGCGAACCGGACTTAACCGGATTAGTCAACGATGGAGCCGGCGCTCGTCACCGCCGCAGCACGGCCTTCGCGCCGGCGATGGCTCCCACGACCGCCGCGGATGCGGCGGCGGATGCCGCTGCGTACAGCGGGCCGCGGTGGCGGATGGCCCAGGTCTGCACGCTCCCGCCGCGCGCGCGATCGTCGAACGCACCGTGGGCGCCGTGGTCGCCCGGCACCGGCTCGTACAGGTTCGGGGCCGTCCCGGATGCCGCCGAGCCCGGCGCGAACTGGCCTTCCCACGCGTTCTTCGCCAGGTACCAGTCGAGGAAGCGGCCCGCGACGCGGGTGCCGAGGATGAGCCCGACGGTCGACTCCCCCACCCACGTGCGCCGGCGGGGCCGGTCGGCGACGTCGGCGACGGCTCGCGCTCCGACCTCGGGCTGGAAGATGGGCGGGACGGGCTGCGGATGCTGTGAGAAGTTCGACTTCACCCACCCGAACTGGGTCGTGTTGAGGGCGGGCATGTCGACGATCGAGACGGCGACGCGGCTCTTCTCGTGGGTGAGCTCGGAGACGACGGAATCCGTGAACCCGTGGATCGCGTGCTTCGCCCCGCAGTAGGCGGCCTGCAGCGGGATGCCGCGGTGGGCGAGCGCCGATCCGATCTGGATGATGTGGCCGCGGTCGCGGTCGCGCATCCGCCGGAGCGCCGCGCGCGTGCCGTTGACGGTGCCCAGGTAGGTCACGGCCGTCGCGCGGTCGAAGTCGTCGGCCGACGTGTCGAGGAACGTGGCGATCGCGCCCGACATGACGTTGTTGACCCACAGGTCGATCGGACCGAGGGCGCTCTCGACGTCGGCGGCGGCGCGGTCGACGGCATCCGCGTCGGCCACGTCGACCGGCACCGCGTGCGCCCGCCGCCCGGCCGCTTCGATGTCGGCGACGGCGCCGTCCAGCCCGTCACGCCCGCGCGCCAGGACGGCGACGTCCCAGCCGCGGCGTGCGAGCTCGCGGACGATGGCTCGCCCGAGGCCCGCGCTTCCTCCGGTGACGACGGCGACTCCGCGCCCGCTCGTTGCGGCCATGACGATCTCCTTCCACCGAGGCATCCACGGTGGAAGCTCGCGATCGCGACCATTGTCGGCACGCGAGCACGGGGGAACGCAGCCGTTGCCAGGCAGGGCGCGATGGTCTAGGGGAAGCGTCTCGAGGAACCGTCGTGGCGCGCTCAGCGCATGCCCGTCATGCGGTCCCACTCGATCGACTTGAACTGCAGGAAGGTGCAGAGGTTGCCCGCGAAGGCGACCTCGGCGGCGAGCCCCGCCATCTGGTACGGCGTGAGGGTGAGGTCGTCGGAGCGCGCCGTGAGCGTCGCTTCCCACTCGGGATCGTCGATGGCTCGCGGCTGCATGTAGATGTCGGCGGGCGCGTTCGTGAGATGGACGATGACGAGTCCGGTGTCGAGACCGTCCGAGCCGTCCTGGATGGCGACCTTGACCGTGACGCCGGGCGTCTTCCCCTGTTCGAGGAACTCGGCGACCCACTCTTCCAGGAGGGTCTTGGTCCGCACGGGGACCCGAGGGATGTCGTCGCTCATCACGTGGAATTTTGTCATATCCCGAATGAAAAAACCCGCCGTTTCCGGCTGGATACGGTGATGAATCGAACTACCGTCCGTCGGGGAGCAGCGCGTGCGTCTCGCGCCATGCGCGAAGCGCGCCCGCGGCGATCGAGACGTCGTCGGAGGCGACGGCGTCGTCCCCGACGATCTGCACCGACTCATGGCCTTTGCCGGCGATGAGGACCGTGTCGCGGGGTCCCGCATCGGCGACGGCCGCGGCGATGGCCGAGGCACGGTCGCGGACGACGCGGACGTTCTCGACCGAGCGGAACCCGGCGAGGATGTCGGCGACGATGGCGTCGCCGTCCTCGTGATGGACATCGTCGTCGGTCACGACGATGGCATGCGCCAGTTCCTCGGCGATGACGGCCATCTCGGGCCGCTTGCCGCGGTCGCGGTCGCCGGTGCAGCCGAACACCGCGGTGAGCCGGCCCGGGCCGCCCGAGAGGGCGATGAGCGCCTGCCGCAGAGCGTCGGGGGTGTGGGCGTAGTCGACGATGACCTGCGGCCCGGCGCCGGGCGATACGACCTGCATGCGTCCGGGAACCCGGCCGATCGCGCCCACCGCTCCCGCGATCGCGTCGGGCGCCACGCCCTGCGCGCGGAGGATGCCCGCGACCATCGTGAGGTTGTCGACGTTGAAGCGGCCGATGAGCGGCGAGGCGATGTCGAAGCGCGCGCCGTCGATCGTGAGGGCGAAGTCGGCGCCGTCGGGGCGCACGCGGATGTCGTCGGCTCGGACTGCCGCCGTGGGCACGCCGCCCGTCGATACGCCGACGTCCTCGATCCCGATCGGCAGCGCGACTGCCGCGACGTAGGGATCGTCGAGGTTCCGCACCGCCGCGCGGACCCCGGGCAGCCGGAAGACGCCCTGTTTGGCCTGACCGTACGCCTCCATCGACTCGTGGTAGTCGAGGTGGTCGCGGGTGAGGTTCGTGAACGCGGCGATGTCGAAGTGGCAGCCGTCGACGCGCCCCTGGGTGAGGGCGTGCGAGCTGAGCTCGATCGCGACCGCGTCGGCGCCGGCGTGACGGATGTCGGCGAGGAGCTCGTGCATGTCGACCACCGAGGGCGTCGTGAGCGAGGTCTTGGCGAGGGCGCCGAACAGGCCGGCGCCGAGCGTGCCGATGGTCGCGGCGCGCTGTCCGAGGAGCTCCCAGCTCTGGGCGAGGAGTTGCACCGTCGAGGTCTTGCCGTTCGTGCCGGTGACGCCGACGAGGGTCATGCTCGCCGACGGGTGCCCGGTGTACCTGTCGGCCAGCCGCCCGATGACCGTCGCCAGATGCGGGATGCCGCGCACGCGCGCATCCACGTGCGTGACGCTCGCGTCGGTCAGGACTAGAGCCGCGCCGCGCTCGAGCGCCTGCGTGATGTGGCCGCGGACCCGTTCGTCGCGGCCGAGCGCGACGAAGACGTCGCCCGCTCGGACGGTGCGACTGTCGCCGCGCAGCCGCCCGCCGGCGATGTTCCCCCCGGCGACCCCCGTCGCCCACCAATCGGGGTCGAGGCTCCGACCCTCCCCAGCGTCTTGCATGTACCGCCCCACTGCTCTCTGACCCGACGCTCCCATGAGCGGGCGATCACCCGCGGGAAGGACACGTCGGAGCCTGAGATTGGCACTGTAACGTAAGTGCCGCGTAAGCCTGCGGTCATCAAGCCTGGGGCTCGGGCACCATCCGCAGGCCGTCGGCGCTGTTGGCCGATTCCATCAGTGCGTCGATCCACTTCGGGTTGATCTGCGGCTGGCGGCTGCCGGCGAACTGGAACTGGACCGAGATCGTGGGGTGCAGCCAGAAGTCGCGACGGCTCGTGCCGTGCGGCGACGTCGTCTCGAACATCAGCGGTTCACCGCGCCGCAGCTTGGTCATCAGGACCAGCCGGAGGTGTGCGAGCGCACGATCGTCGATCTCGACGAAGTTGGCCGCGTTGTCGTAGAAGAATCTGCCCACTGCTTGAGCTTAAGCGCGACCGGGCAGGAGCGGGCCGGCTTGACGTCCGCCGCTGCAAGGAGCCGACATCGAGCGGTCCGGGCACGGCGAGGCTCGCGCTCAGAGGTAGAAGCCGTGGCGTTCGAGCATGCTCACCGCCTCGTCGCGGGTCGAGGCACCGAGTTTCGCGTACAGCGACCGCAGCTGCGTCTTGATCGTGTTGACCGAGAGGGTGAACTCGCCCGCGATCTCGGCATAGGTCTTGCCGCCGCGGAGCGCGGAGGCGACGGACCGCTCGCGGGGCGTCAGGGCGGGCAGCGTCTGCGCCGACGCGCGGGGTTCGAGGAGCCGGAACCGATCACTCGCCTCGGCGACCCGTGCCGCGAGATCGGGGTGGCGCGCGCGAAGCCGTTCCCGCAGCGGCGTCAGCTGCGTCTGCGGGACCGTCAGGAACGGGCCGACCAGGTCGCCGGCGTGCACGGCGAGGCCGCACGCCTCGTCGAACAGGTCGTCGGCGACCTCGCGCTGCCCGAGGCGGTCGCGAGCGACGGCACGCCGCACCAGGACGATCGCGAGGGTGCGCGGGCAGTGCTCGGTCCCGAGCTCGAGGCATCCGTCGGTCACCTCGAGCGCCGCGCGATCGTCGCCCAGTGCGAGGTACGCGGCCGCGCGCTGAGCGTTGAAGCAGACCGCGTGACTGGCAGGCGGGACCTGCGTGTCGAGCAGCGCGAGCGCACGACGGGCTGAGCCCTGGGCGAGCGTCGCCTCGGCGAGGACCGAGAGCGCGAGCTGTCGCACGAGTCGGTGGCTGAGGTGCGACCAGGCGCCACCGAGCACGGACCGCAGGCCCGCGGCTCCCGAGACCACATCGCCGAGCATCACCTGAGCGATGGCGTCGGCGGTGGCGGCGGCGTGCCGCGCATACGGATCTCGCGGCGCGAGCGAACGAAGCACTGCCGCGGCACGCTCGACCCGGGCCGCGTCGACGGCCCCGACCGCCAGAAGGATGTCGGCGAGGGCGAGGGCATGGTCGGTGTCCGAGGCGTTCCAGCGGTTCGACCGCGACAGCTCGGCGCAGGCCTCTCGAGCGGACTTCGCGGATGCGAACTCGCCGTTCACCGCCAGGGCCAGAGTCTGCACGGCGGCGGCGCGGTAGCGCACGGTGTCGCTGTCGGCGAACGTGAGTGCGCGCGAGACGTATAGGCCCGCGTCGCGCGGGCGCCCGGCCGAGGCGTAGGCCTCGGCGACGGCCGCGAACAGCGACGCCATCGAGTCGAGCCCCAACACGGCGCGCCCGCGCAGACGGCCCTCGGTGAAGTGGGCGTCGATGAGGGCGAGCGCGCCATCGAGGTCGTCGAGCCGCACGTGTGCGATGAGCATGCCCTCGAGCAGGTGGATGTTCGATTCGGTCCACAGCTGCGGCGTCGTGCCCACGTCGAGTGTGCGCAGCCGGGCCAGGTCGACCTGAGTCGGCCACCCCGAGCGGGCCCCGGGCAGGCTGCCGCTCACGACGCGATGTGCCGTCGCGCGTAGTTCATGGGTGCGGCTCGGATGCAGGATGGCGCGGCGCTCGATCGTCACGATGGGCCTCCGGAAGTGCTCGAGATGCGACGCGACTGTCGCATCGTCGCGAGAGAGAAGCCGTGTCACGCGAATCGTGACGCGAATTCGGAGCATCAGTGGACGCACTGCCCGCGCCGAGGAAGGCTGTCCACCCCGGATGCAGGTTCAGAATGGTGGCGGCTCACCCGGGAGCAGTCCGCCGGTTCCCGCATCCGGTGGCGGGTTCGCGGTGTCGCTGGTGAAGCACACCGCGGGTATGGGTACGTCTTCGCGGTAGGCCCGTCCGAGGGGTGAGGTCCATTCCAGGACTCCGCCGCCGAGCTGCCGGACTTCCCATTTCGTGAATTGCTTCATCGAATGGTGTCGTTGGCAGAGGTGGGCGAGGTTGAAGATGTGGGTGTGCCCGCCGAGGGCGTGATCGATGGTGTGGTCGATCTCACACCGGATGGCGGCGCGTCGGCATCCGGGGAACCGGCAGTGCTGGTCCCGGGCCATCAGAAGCTTCTTCATTGAAGCGGTAGGCCGGTACGTGTCGATCTCGACCGGGGTCCTGGTGACCGGATCGATAAACAGCCGGTCCCATTCGCTGACCTGCCCGGCGAGCTGCCGTGCCGTGTCGGCATCGATCAGCGCAGCGCCCACAGCTTCGGCGGGGTTGTCATCGCGCCCCATCAGCGTCTCGGCGGTGACGGCGACTTGCACGCGTGCCCGGATGGCACCGAGTCCACCGGCACGGTCGGTGCCGTAGGTCGGGTCGACCACCGGCGCTCCGCCGAGGACGAGGTCGCCGAGGATGTCGGCCCGCAGTTGATCCATGGTCCGCGTATCGGCGGGCTCGCCCGACCCGGCGGCATCCGGATCGCCCGGGTTAGGGCCATCCGCGCCGCCGGCGCCAGCAACATCCGCGCCAGCATCCGCGCCCCCGTCCGCTCCGGCGCTCTCCACCCGGGCGTCCTTCACGGACTGTCCCATCTGCGTGAGCCGGTCGAGCATCCCCGCCGCGATCACCGTGGGCAGACTGGCGACGAGGTTCGACATCCCATCGGCCCCGTGGAACACGCGTACGCACCGTTCCGCCGCCGCGGTCTTATGCCGCTCGGTGAAGGCCTGCGGGTGCAACCTGGCCGCCAGAGCCTCCAGCGCACCGCGCACCCGGGAGGGCACATCCCGCTCGCACACCGCGATGGCGGCTTCCGCGTACTCTGACCGCACCTCGTCCGGCACCCCCGCGCCGACCCGCACGACCACGTCGACGTGGCCGCGTTCGATCCGCCGTAAAACCCACGCCTCGAACACCGCGGGATAGTCGTCGATGACGGTCATCGCATGGTCGATCTCACCCTGCAACCGCCGGTCGGTGAGCCGCGCCATCCCCGCCGCCTCAGCCGCGACCGACCGCAGCTCCATATCCGACGCCATCCCCCGCACCCCATCACGGCGCGCCTCACGCAACGCCGACCAGCCCAGCTCCGCCGACGCCCGAACCCGCGCGACATCCCCGGCGTGGACCAGGTCGAGCGCGTCGGCGAATCCCGCGAGGGCCTCGGCGTGCGGCGACGCATCCGCGGCCGCGCCGTCTCCGAGCCTCCCAGCGCTATTCGATGCCATGTTCCTATTGTGGTAGCACCCTCCGACATCATGATCGAACACATCTTCTACTTACAATACGACGAACCAGCCCCATTCCGGGGAGGAATCGACGAGCAATCGACGAGCAAGCGAAACCAGCCGACGAGCCCCCGCCAGCGCGGAACTCACCAGCGCCGAACTCACCCGCGCAAAGAGATTTCGCCGTTCCGCGTCACGATTCGCGACATCCGGCTTCTCTCGATGCATGTACGCAGCGACCAACGCTCTTCCGGCATCACCCGCAGCTGTCATCGGCTCCGGCGCGCAGCCCCGCGCAGCACTCCGACGCGACCGGGCCGGCGACGCCGTCTTCCGCGCCCCGTTCTGGGCGAGCCGGCGGACGCGCGCGGCTCGGCAGTCCGCCCCCGAGGGCGCGATCCGCCCGTCGCGCATCGAGGTCCGCGGCGCCGCCGTGCGCGTGGTGTGGGGATGGCAGGGTTGGCGCGACCGGACGTGGCAGCGCGGTCACGTCGGCTTCGTCTGCTCATCCCGCACGATCGACGATCAGACCGGTCCTGCGCAGCTCATCCTCGTGGTCGACAAGCTGCGGGACGAGGGAGCGGTCGCGGCAGTGCTCTCGTGCGATGCGTTCACACCCGAGACGTTTGCGGCGCTGACCCGCCACCTCCGCAATTTCGAGGCGATCGGTGACGCGGAACGCTCGTCGGCAGACCCGCTCGCCCGGCTGAGACCGCACCTGAACCCGCGACCGGGCTCCTCGCCCTCTCAGTTCGACTCGCTACGATGAGTGAATTCTCATCCGGGTCGGGGTCCGGATGGCATTCGAACGGATGGAACACGGCCATGCCCACGGAGCCGGCCTCCGATGACGCCCTCGTCGAGCGAGCACGGAACCACGATCAGCATGCCTACGGTGAGCTGTGGGTACGCCACTCGGCCGCCGCTCACGCCGTCGCCCGCGCATATTCATCGCTCGATCCCGACGATGTCGTCGCGGAGGCGTTCGCTCGCATCCTGTCGGCGATCCGGCGCGGTGGCGGCCCGTCGATGGGGTTCCGCCCCTACCTGCTCACCTCGGTGCGCAACGTGGCGCACGAGTGGGGCGCGCAGCAGCAGCGCACGTTCGCGACCGATCTCGAGGATGCGGCCGACGAGGCGTCGCCCGACACCGAACGGTCGGTGATCGCGGGCTTCGAGTCGAGCGCCGTCGCGTCGGCCTTCGCGACGCTTCCGACCCGCTGGCAGGAAGCGCTCTGGTACAGCGAGGTCGATGGCCTGAAACCGCGGCAGTTCGCTCCGCTGCTCGGGCTCGCGCCCAACGCGGCATCCGCCCTGGTCGTGCGCGCCCGGCGCGGTTTCCGCGACGCCTGGGTCTCCGCTCAGCTGCGCCGGGCCGACTCGGAGGAATGCCGCCGGACTCTCGAGATGCTCGGCACCCACGCGCGATCCGCGCTCGCGCGGCGCGACGCGCGGCGCGTCGAACAGCACCTCGCGGAGTGCGACGGCTGCGCGCTGGCGTGGGCCGAAGCGCGCGACGTGTCGTCCCGCCTGGCGCTCGTGCTGCTGCCCCTCGTCGTCGGCATTCCCGCCACCGCGTCGTACGCCGCCTGGACTCAGTCGGGAGCAGCGCAGGTCGCGACCTTCGCGCTCGGCCCGAGCGGCGCAGCCGGCGCGGTCAGCACCCCGGGCCGCCTCCGCCCCGGCAGCTCCGCCGCGCGCTCGGGGTGGCGCCATCCCCTGCTTCACCTCGCGGTCGTCGCCGCGGCCGGGACGGCGATCGCCTTCGCCGCGCCGCTCCTCGGTCCGGCGGAGCTGCCCGCGAGCACGACCGAGGCGCTGCCGCATCCGTCGAATCCCGCGACGGACGCCGCGAATGACCCGCCCACCGCCTCCGAGACCTCTACACCGCCGACCGCGCCATCCGACGCGCCTCCCCACGACGGGGACGGACCGCTCACCGACGGCCGGTCCGATACCGATGATGCCGAGACCGCTCCCCGTGCAGGCATCCTCCCCCGCCTGTCGCCGGCCGAAGCCGCACCGACCCCGGCGCCCAACCCGAGCCCGAGCCCGAGCTCGAGCCCGAGCCCGAGCCCGAGCCCAACGGTGCCCAGCAGCCCGATCCCGGGTGCAAGCTCGACCCCGACACCCGCACCGACCCCGACTGCAAGCCCGACCCCGACGCCCGCACCGACCCCGACTGCGAGCCCGACCCCGACTGCAAGCCCGACCCCAGCGCCCAGCCCGACCCCCGCACCGATCCTGCCCGCGCCGACCATGACGGTCGACACCGGTGCGGGGCCGAGCGTCTACCCGCTCATCTCCGGGGGAGCCGAACCGGGAGCCGCCATCGAGATCGTCGACGAGACCGGCACGGTCCGCGCCCGGACGACCTCGGACGAAACCGGTGCATGGTCGGTCTCAGATCTCTCGAACGGACGCGACCAGACTGATGCCGCGGCCTACCTGCCTGCGGGCGACCATGAGCTGTCCGCACGGCAGACCAGCGCCGGCCGGACCTCCCCGCTCAGCGCATCGGCCCCCGTCTCCGTTCTGCCGCCGCCGGTGCCGACCTCGCCTCTCGCCGGCGCCGCGGTCCCGGCCGATGGGTTCGAGCTCAGGATCTCCGGAGAGCCGAACCTCCGGGTCCAACGCGCCAGGGTCGGCGATGCCGCGCCCTGGCGCAGCCAGCTCATGCGCCTCGACGGCGAAGGTGCGGTGACCGCGCGCTTCTCCGTCCCCGCTCCCGGCCCCGTCATGCTCGGGGTGCGTTACCTCGATCCCGCCACGGGGCGGTTCGGGCCGGCATCCTTCGTCTCGTTCACGGCGTACTGAACACACCGCGCAACGCAGCCCACGCGTTCAGTGCCCACCGACGTTGCCGGTCAGGCGCCCGTGCAGAGCGGATGCCGCGGCATCGAGCCCCTCGATCGTGACGGTCTTGCCGTGCCGGTCGTACTTGTTCACGACCGCGTCGAGCGCGGCCACGGTCGAGGCATCCCAGACGTGCGACCGACTCATGTCGATCACGACGCGCTCGGGGTCCTCGGCGTACGCGAACTGCGTCGTGAGGTCGTTGCTCGAGGCGAAGAAGAGCTCGCCGTCGACCTCGTAGCGCGCCACCGGCTCGTCGCCGGCAGGGTCGAGCCGGCGGGTGACGGTGACGAGATGCGCGACGCGACGGGCGAACATCACCATCGCGGCGAGCACGCCGAGGATGACGCCGACCGCGAGGTTGTGGGTCCAGACCGTCGCGATGACGGTGATGAGCATGACGGCCGTCTCGCTCTTCGGCATCCGCCGGAGGGTCGCGGGCCGGATGCTGTGCCAGTCGAACGTGGCCACCGTGACCATGATCATGACCGCAACGAGCGCCGCCATCGGCATGATCGCGACGACGTCGCCGAGCGCGAGCACGAGGATCAGCAGGAACACCCCCGCGAGGAAGGTCGAGATGCGCGTGCGCGCCCCCGACGCCTTCACGTTGATCATCGTCTGCCCGATCATGGCGCAGCCGCCCATCCCGCCGAACGCACCCGACAGGATGTTCGCGGCCCCCTGACCGAGCGCCTCGCGGGTCTTACGCGAGTGGGTGTCGGTGATGTCGTCGACGAGCTTCGCGGTCATGAGTGATTCGAGCAGACCCACGACGGCCATCGCGAGGGCGTAGGGCGCGATGATGCGGAGCGTCTCGAGCGTGAGCGGAACGTCGGGCACGAACAGTTCGGGCAAGCTCGCGGGCAGCTCCCCCTGATCGCCGACGGTCGGCACCTGCCAACCGAAAGCCACGACGGCCGCGGTGAGCAGCACGATCGTGACGAGCGGGGCCGGGATCGCCTTCGTCAGCCGGGGCAGCACGACGAGGATCACGAGCCCCGCGACCACGAGCGGCCAGACGAGCCACGGGATGCCGGCACCGAAGAGCTGCGGCAGCTGCGCGAGGAAGATGAGGATCGCGAGCGCGTTGACGAAGCCCACCATCACCGACCGCGGGATGAACCGCATGAGCTTCGCGACGCCGAGCACCGCCAGCACGATCTGGATGACACCCCCGAGCAGGACGGTGGCGACGAGGTAGTCGATGCCGTGCTCGCGCGCGACGGGCGCGATGACGAGGGCGATCGCGCCGGTGGCGGCGCTGATCATGGCCGGGCGTCCGCCGAGGAACGCGATCGCGACCGCCATGACGAACGACGAGAACAGCCCGACGCGGGGGTCGACGCCGGCGATGATCGAGAACGCGATCGCCTCGGGGATGAGCGCGAGGGCGACGACGAGCCCCGCCAGCACCTCGCGCGTCAGCAGCCGAGGGCTGCGGAGGGCCTGCACGACGGTGGGTTCGATGCGGTAGCGCGACGCGCTGTCGCGGGCGGGGGTGACGGCGGTCACGCGGTGCCTTTCGGTCGGTGCCCGGCAGGGCGGGCGGGCGATCGCGCGAGCGCGCGCAGCGCCGGCTGTCCGACGCGGGAAGAATGAAGGGGGTCGGCGCGGAACGGCGCCGACAAGAATCTAACGTAACGTGAGGTTTGATGTCGAATCGCGATGAGGTCACCATGCGCATCGGAGAGGTGACCGAGCGGACCGAGATGTCGTTCCGCACACTCCGGCACTACGACGAGATCGGCCTCGTCACCCCGTCGGCGCGCACCGAGGGCGGGTTCCGCCTCTACACGGAGACCGACGTCGCCCGCATCCTGCTCATCCGACGCATGAAGCCCCTCGGCTACAGCCTCGACGAGATGCGGGAGCTGCTCGACGTCGTCGACGCCCTCACCGCCACCCCGGCCGACGCGGAGCTGCGCGCGCGCCTCGAGGCGATCCGGGCCGGCGCGGCCGAGCGTCGCGAGAAGCTGACCCGCCAGGTCGCGATGGCCGACGAGTTCCTCGCGCAACTCGGCGACATCTGACCGGTCTCGCACCGGGACGCCGCCGCCCGCTGCCGCAGCTCACGCGTAGGCCCGATGCACGTGCCACCCGCCCGCGCCGCAGTACACGTCGAACACGAACGCCTCGCCGTCGGCATCCGTCGCCTGGAAGCGCCAGCCGTAGAGCCCGCGGCGCCGGTCATCGTCGGCGGCGAGAGACCAGACCGAGTCGCGCAGACGGGTCGGGATGTCGCTGACGGTCCAGCGCCGGCCCGCGTAGAACATCCGCGCGGGGATGTCGTCGACGAGCCAGAGGGTCACGTCATGGGCGCTCGTCGTGTCGGTCATGACAACCAAGGATAGAACACATCTTCGATACTCGCCAGGGCGCGCCGTCGACACTCGGCGCGCCGGTCGCGTCAGCTCAGCCTTCGCCGCGGTCGACGCCGATTCCCGCCACGCCTCGGATGTCGTCGACGCCGACGACGTCCGCCATGGTCACGACCCCGCGAACACCGCGCTCGACCATGCGGGTCGCCGCGAGGGCCGCCATCCGCCCCGTCGCCAGCGGCTGACCCTCTCCCGAGGCCGAGAACCGGGGGCCGCTCTGCCGATGGACGGCGCCGACGCGCCAGCGACTCGTGCCGAGATGCGGCGCGCGGCGAAGCAACGGCGTCAGCAGCGGAAAGACCCCGACGGTGCGCAGCGCAGCCGTCGCCACCCTGCTGTCGAGCGCCAGCCAGCTCCGGACGGCGACGCCCGACCGCGAGCCCCACAGCAGATCGTCGGGGAAGTCCGCGCGGAGATATCTTCGATTCTCCGCCGCAGACCGGAATCGCCGGGCCGACCGCAGGTTGACGATCCGCTCAGCCTCCGGCGCGGCGTAGAGCGGCGCGCCGGCGAGCCGGACCGTCCAGTCGACGGCTGCCGCACCATGCGACTCGCCAGCCCCGAGCATCACCGTGACGTCGACATCGTCGCCGGGGGCGGCACCGAGCGCGCTCGCCAGAACGGTGCTCACCCCCGGCGCGATCCCGGCCCCGAGCAGCACCGCCCCGCCGTCGGCGACGCCGCCCGCGAGCCGAGCGAGGTGGGATGCCGTCGCCGACACGTCGACAAGAGGCGTCGAACCGACCGCCTCCTGCACCGCGGTGATCTCGAGCCCGCTCGCATCGATCACGGCATCCGCTCGGCGCGCGGCGGCGGCGAGCACCTCGCGGCCCTCGGGCGTCGTGACATCGACGGCGAGACCGCCCGGCCCAGGGCGGCGCGATGCACCCACGACAGCATGGCCGCCGGCGCGCAGCGCGTCGGCGGCGGCAGCGCCGACCGCTCCGCGCGACCCGAGGACGAGAACGGACAGCTGTGACATGAAACTCCAAACGTCTGGTTGGAGACCACCGTATGCACAGGACGTCGAACACGCCAACCAGAAGGTTGGAGTTGCTAGGCTCGGATCATGGCGTGGGACACCGAGGCGACGCGGCGCCGCCTGCTCGAAGCCGCGACCGAGCACTTCTCCGCGCGGGGATACGCCGGCGCGCGCGTCGAGGCGATCGCCCGGACCGCCGGGGTGAACAAGGAGCGCATCTACTCGTACTTCGTCGACAAGGCGGGACTGTTCGGCGCCGTGCTCGCCGCCGAGGTCGACCGCCTCCTCGACGGCATCGAGATCCGCGGCACCGGTGCCGACGCGCTCGGCGGGCTCGCCCACGACCTTTACGACCGAGCCGCGTCGCACCCGCAGCTCGCACGCCTGCTGTCGTGGGAGAGTCTCGAGCTCGATGCGCCGGTGTCGGGGCCCAGCCGTGCCGAGGGGTGCGCCGCCATGGTCGACGCTCTTGCTGCCGCTTTGCCGGGCCGCTCCCGCGACGAGGCGGCGCAGCTGCTGGTGAGCATCATCGCGATCGCGACGGCCGACGGATGCCTCCCCCACCTGGTCACGCTCATCACGGGCTCGGCATCCGCGGACGCCCGCCGAGACGCCGTCGTCGCGCAGGCCCGATCGCTCGCCTGAAGCGTCGACCGAATCTGTCTACGCTGAGGCGATGGACCTCCACAGCCTCTTCGGACTCTCCGGCCGACGCGCCCTCGTGACCGGCGGGAGCTCCGGCATCGGCCGCGGAATCTCCGAGGCACTGGCGGCCGCGGGAGCCGAGGTCGTCATCGCCGCCCGCGGTCGCGACCTGATCGACGAGACCGTCGGGCGCATCCGCTCCGAGGGCCGGCGCGCGTCGGGAATCGTCGCAGACCTGTCCTCGCGCGCGGGCTGCCACGAGCTCGCCGATCAGGCCGGCGACATCGACATCCTCGTGAACTCGGCGGGCATCAACATCCGCCCTCCCCTCCTCGAGCTCGATGAACCCGCCTGGGACGCCACGATGGCCGTCAACCTCGACGCGCCCTTCATCCTCGGCCAGCGATTGGCCCCCGGGATGATCGAGCGCGAATACGGCCGCATCATCTCCATCAGCTCGCAGCAGGCGAGCCGCGCCTTCGCGTCGAGCGGCGCCTACGGCGCATCGAAGGCCGCCCTCGAGGGTCTCGCCCGCTCGCAGGCGGAGGCGTGGTCGGCAGCCGGGGTGACCTCGAACGTGCTGGTCCCGGGTTTCGTCCTCACACGCCTCAACCAGCGCCTCGCCAGCGACCCCGACGTCGTCGACGCACTGGCCGCCCGCACCTTCGTCGGCCGCAACGGCCTGCCCGACGACTTCGCCGCCGCGGCGATCTTCCTCGCCGGCCCGGGCTCGGCCTATGTGACCGGCCAGTCGATCGCCGTGGACGGCGGCTTCTCGGTCCACTGAGGCTGACCTTCCTTCGCCCATACCAGGTGAGCGCTCCCACGGGAAGGGCTCCCCTTCGACCCGGGGCTCGGACAGACTGAGCCGCTAGGTCGATCAACACGGGGAGTCGTCATGGCAGTGCAGGGTGAGACATCGTCGGCATCGGCAGTCCTCGACGCGCTGTGGGCGTACGAGGCCGCGGAGGGCGCCATTCGACTGCGCCTGCGCGACTCGATGCTCGTGTGCGAGAACGACCTGATCGCGCTCGAGAAGCTCATCGAGGCACAGGACCGCGACATCGCGCTAACCCCGTCGAACATCACCCAAGAGCTCGGGATCTCGTCCGCGAGCACGACCGCCATGCTCGATCGCCTCGAGCGCTCCGGGTATCTCCGGCGGCAGCCGCATCCGTCCGACAGACGCAAGGTCTTCGTGACGCTCGGCGATCGCCCGGTCGAGCGCCTGCGCCAGTCGGGATCGGACGTGCAGCATCGCGTCGAGGACGTCATCGCCCACATGCCGCCCGGATCCGCCGCCGTGCTCGTCGATTTCCTCTCGCGCATGCGGGTCGCCGCCGAAGCGGCCTGAGGTGGCGTCCCCGGCACGCGGGGCCGCACTCTCGCGCCTGTTCCGGCTCTCGCGACAGGTCTGGGTCCGCGCCGCCGCGTTCACCGCGATCGCGGTGATCGTCGCCCTCGCAGCCGGTGTCATCGGCACGATCATCCCGTTCGAGCTCGTCATCGATCTCGGCCAGAACTCGGTCGATTCGATCCTGCAGATCCTCGCCACCGCGATGCTCACGGCGACGACGTTCTCGATCACCGCCATGGTCACGGCCTACTCGTCTGCCACGACCACGGCGACGCCCCGCTCGACGCAGCTGTTGATCACCGACCCCACATCGCAGAACGCCCTGTCGACGTTCGTCGGGGCGTTCGTGTTCTCGCTCGTCGGGATCATCGCCCTCTCGACGGGCTACTACACGGAGCAGGGGCGGACGATCCTGTTCGTCGGAACCCTCGCGGTCGTCGCCTTCATCGTCGTCACGCTGCTGCGGTGGATCGCCCACCTCGCGCGGTTCGGCCGCATGGCCGACGTGATCGACCGCGTCGAAGAGGCCGCGACGGCCTCGCTCGTCGCCTATGCCCAGACGCCGACGCTCCGCGCGCAGCGGCTCGTCGACATGCCCGTCACCGCGGTGCCGGTGTGGGCCGAGTCGGTCGGCTACGTCGCCCACATCGACATCGCCGCCCTCGACCGCGCAGCCCGCGAGGGCGGCATCCGCATCCTCGTCGCGACGCCGCCGGGAAGCATCGCCGACCGGACGCGGCCGCTGGCTTACCTGTCACGACACGGGGGCTCGCGACAAGACGAACTGCAGGATGCGGCGCGCCGGGCCTTCCGCCTCGCCTCGCACCGCGATTACGAGCAGGATCCGCGGCTGGGCGTCATCGCGCTGACCGAGATCGGCAGCCGCGCGCTGTCACCCGCGACGAACGATCCGGGTACGGCGATCGAGGTCATCGCCGCGCTGCAGCGCGTGTTCACCCGCTCGCTCGAGATCGAAGCCGACGACCGGGTCGAGTTCGCACACGTCTCGGTGGCGCCGCCGCGGCTCGCCGACCTGGTCGCCGACGCGTTCCGCCCCATCGCGCGGGACGGCGCCGCCCTGCTCGAGGTGCAGATCCGTCTGCAGAAGTGCCTCGCCGCCCTCGCGGCCGCCGCGCCGGAGCATCGACGACTCTTCGCCGACACGGCCGCCGATGCCGTGCGCCGCGCGCGATCGCAGATGGATGCCGGAGACCGACGGACCCTGCGCCGGACCGCCGCCGCCGTCTGGCAAGCCCCGCCGCGCCCCTGACCCCCGGTCGCCCCGCACCCCACCCGAGGCTCACCGCCCTAGCCCGTGCCCCGATGCAAGGCATCCGCCCCGACACCCCGGCCCGGATGCCGCATACCCGGCGCGTCGCCCGCGATCCCTTGCATCCGCGCACCCGGGGCACCGGCTCAGGACGTCAGCGGCACACCCGTCATCCGTCGCCCCGGCGCCCAGCCGAAGAGGAGCAGCGCCGCAGCGAAACTGATCGGCCCGACCAGGTGGAAGACCTGCGACAGCGCAGACACGTCACCACCCGAGGTGCCGAAGGTGTCGGCGACCGACATCCCGATCGAGAATCCGGCGAACAGCCGCAGGAACAGCGCGGCCCCGATGATCGAGAGGTACAGGATGCCGAGCCGGCGGGGCGTCAGCCATGCCCCTCCCCTCGTCAGCGCGGCGACTGTCACAGCGGCTGCCGCCACCAGCCACACCCCGCCCCACACGGCCACCGACTGTGCGGCGAGCGCCGGATCGAAACCGTCGGCCGCGATCATCTCGGCGTAGATGGCGCTCAACTCGTAGCCGGGCACCTTGGCGAGCGGGTTCCACACCAGCAGATCGAGCGCGCCGAGCACGAGCAACACCGTGATGGACACGAGCCCCGCGATCGCGACCGGCCGCCGCCGGGCGAGCGGCGAAGACCGGTCCTCCAGGACGAGCGGCGTCGAGCGCCAGGCAGCGGCCAGCCCGACCGCGGCGCCGCCGACCGTGAGGCCGACGCCCGCCGCGCTCACCGCCGCTGCCAGGGGACGCGCCGCGGCGAGCGCGAGGAGGAGGATGCCGAACGCGGTGACCGCGAACGCGACCCTCACGACCGCCGATCGCGACAGCGCGGCCGCGCCGATGAAGAGGGCGATGGCGAGCAGCACTCCCCCGAAGAGGGCCACGCTGAGCACGGAGCGTCCGACGGCGAGCGCAAGCTCGATGACAGCCGGAATGGCGACCGCAGGCGAGCCGAGATCCGCCGTCAGCCAGAGCGCGGCCGAGGTCGCTCCGACCGCGGCGAGCAGCGAGACACCCCGCCGGCTCAGCCTCCGCGAAGCGGTGCCTCGGGGCTCACCGGTCAGCATCGGAGCGTCGCGATCCGCGGTGAGCGCGACCGCGATCGCGCCGCGCACGACGTCACCCCGGCGCACCCCGGCTTCGTGAGCCCCCGCGACATCCGCCCGCCACTGCTCGAGATGGCGTGCGCGCGACGCGGCCGGCATCGTCCGGCTCACCGCTCGAAGGACGAGGTCGAGGTCGAGGTTCACGCGATCGCTCCCCTCGCGTCATCCCGGCCACGCCCGGGCTCGGGTTCCTGCCGACGCGCGCGGCGTCGCTGCATCCGCACCGCATGCTCATCGACGGCGGCGCGGGCTGCGGCGAGGCCGTCCGGCGTCAGGCGGTACAGGCGCCGCCGGGGTCCGCTTCGGCTCGGGTCGACCTCCCACTCAGAGGTGACCCACTCCATCGACTCGAGGCGTTCGAGGATCGGGTACACGGTTCCCGCGGGCCGCCCCGTTCTGCTGACGATGCGCAGCCCCCACACTCCCTCGGCTTCGAGGGTCAGAATCTCGAGCACGTCCACCGTGGCCGGCGTGATGCGTTTGAGCGGCTGCATGCTCGCACTCTATCTCTATATACCTAGAGATAGAGTGGGAGTCGGGCCGAGATGCAAGGCATCCGTCTCGACACCCCGGCCCGGATGCCGCTCCCCCGGCGCGTCGCACACGATCACTTGCATCCGCGCACCGGCCGACACAGCGCATCGGCCGACGCAGCGCACCGGCCGACACAGGGCACGGCCGACACAATCAGGGCGGTCCAGGTCAGGGCCGATCGTCGAGCACGCGGCCGATCTCGCGCCGGCTCGACACACCGAGCCGGCGCATGATGTTGGCGACGTGGTAGTCGACGGTCCGTTTCGAGAGGTGCAGGATGCCCGCGATCTCACCACTCGTGTATCCCTGGCCGACGGCTCGGGCGACCTTGCGCTGCTGCTCGGTCAGCCGCGCCGCAGGTTGCCCGCTCCGGTCCCCGAGCATCAGCTCGGCGGTCGATTGCGCCACGATGGCTTCGTACCTCTCGGCCAGCCCCGCCGCTCCCAGGTCGGAGAGTTCGGCGCTGGCCTCTTCATAGGCGGCCAGCGCCCGCACCGGGTCGGGCACCCCGAGCGTGCCGAAGCGGCTGTAGTAGATGCCCGCCACCGTTCGGACCCAGGCCCGGCCCAGCGGATCGAGGTCGGGCGACAGGCGGTCGAGGGAACGCGCGACGGCATCGGCCGCCTCGGGGTGCCGTCCGTCGTACTCGGCCAGGATCGACACGTACGCCCAGTAGTACGCGCTCTGCTCCGCACCCTCCATCCGCGCCCAGATCGCGACGCCGCGGCGGAACTCGTCGATGCGGCCGAGGTGCCACGCGGCCAGCAGGTTCAGCATCCACCACTCGTCGCGCCGGTACGGCCGCCGGTAACCCGGCTCGGCGGCATCCTCGAGCGTCCGCCTCAGCCCGGTCCAGTCGCTTCGCGTGATCGCCACCATCAGTCGGGCATGCGTCAGCACCATGTGCGCGAGGAACGACGGAGTGTCCCGGCAGAGCAGTTCGGCGCGTTCGAGCACGAGCCCGCCGGCCTCGAGGTCGCCGCGAAGAGCGAGCAGCAGCCCGTGCACGGCCAGAGCCTGCGGCTCGAGCCAGTCGTGTTCCACCGATTCGAGGGGCGCGACGGTCGCGCGCACGACATCCACGGCATCCCGCCACCGGCCCTGCCGGATGCGGACGAACGCGAGCTCGACCTCACCGTGGATCCTCACGCCGGGTCTCCACTCGGGAGCGAGCCGGGCGCCGCGGCCCAGGTTGATCGCTGCCTCACCGAGACGGCCGGCCGTGTGCTCGATGCTGCCGAGGCAGATGAGCGCGAGCGCGTGGTCGGCGGTGAGGGTGTTGCGCATCCGGAGGGGCGCGATCGTCTCGGCGAGGGCGCGGCGTGCGCTCATGCCCCCGCCGGTGTGCAGTTCGACGAGCGCGTCGAGGCCGAGCAGGTCGAAGTGCAGGTACGCGGGAAGCGCGGCCGCGCCCTCGCCGGCATCAGCGGATGCGGTCGCCACCGCGGCACGCGCCGCATCGATGCACTCGCGCGCCCGGACCCAGGCGCCCGAGGCGGCAGCGCCGGTGGCGAGGTAGGTCAGCAGCAACGGCAGCAGGGGCCCCTCTTCGCCGAGAGGGTCGGGGTCCGCTCCCGGGAGGCTGTCGCGGGCGACCGCCGTGATGCGCGACATCGCACTGTCGAGGTCTCCTGCGCCGATTCTCAGCACGGCGAGCACCCCATCGCGGAGGACGCCCGCGGACATCGCGGCGACGTCGGCCCGGTGCGCTTCCAGCAGGTCGGCGCGATACGCCCGGAGCGCGATGGAGCAGGCGAGAGGCAGCCCCTCGGCGTCGCCCTGCGCGTGCGCGCTCATCGCGGTGCGCACCGCGACCTCGGCCTCGCGCCGCCGCCACGCCGCGCGGGCCTCGATGATGAGCTGGTCCGTCGCCATCTGCTTCCTTCGGTTCGGGTCAGTCTGCCAGGCCCGATGGCCAGGGACACCACACAGCGCCCGGTCGGAATTCGCGTCGCGGCGTTCACCCGGTCGCGAGTAGCATTCGCCGTCACGCCGTGACCGCCGGACGGCTCTCGGGGCGGGAGAGCCGACACGCCGGTTAGGCTGACGGGGTCGTCCAGCCCTCGACGGAAAGAGCTCCCGATGTTCGAGATCATGACCGTCTGCACCGGTAACGTGTGCCGCTCCCCGCTCGCCGAGCAGCTCCTGCGCACGCGTCTGGCGGGACTGCCCGGAGCCGTCACCAGCGGCGGCACCTACGACATGGGCGGTGCGCCGATGCCGGCCGAAGCCCAGCGCCTCGCGGTCGAGAACGGCGTGAGCGCCGAGATGGCCGACGCGCACCGCTCGCAGCTCATCTCGCCGGCGCGCCTGTCGTCGCCGGATCTGATCCTGGCGATGGCGCGCGAGCACCGCCGCAGCATCGTCGAGCTCGCACCCAGCCGCCTGCGCGCGGCGTTCACGCTTCGTGAGTTCGCGCGGCTGGCTGCCGACGCGAGCGACGACGAGATCCGCGGCGCCGCGGATGCGGCCGGCGACGATCCGTCGGCGCGTCTGCGTGCCGCCGTCGCCGTCGTCGCGTCACACCGGGGCATGGCGCTGCCGCCCGAGTCTCCCGACGACGACGACGTCATCGACCCCTACCGCCGCTCGTGGAACACCTACCAGCTGTCGGGGTCGCAGCTCGTACCGGCGATCGACGAGGTCGTCCGTGCCGTCCGTCTGGCCGTCGCCGCCTGACAGGCCCACCGTCCCGCCGACCAGGTCGACTCGCCACTGAACGCGGATCCCGCACCGCGAGCATCCGCAGTTCCTGGCGAACCGACCGAGGACGGGCTGAACCCGGGGCCTACGGGAGGATGACGGCGCCACCGGGAAGCGTGCCGTCTCCTCCAGTGTCCCCGCCCGTGCCGTCGCCGCCGCCCGATCCGTCGCCAGTGCCGGAGCCGTCTCCGCCGGTATCCCCGCCGCCGGTGTCGCCGCCCGTGGCGGGATCGCTCGGTGTGGGCTCGGGGGTGACCGTGCCGCCCGTGTCGCTGTTGCCGCTCCCCGTGCCCGGGCTGGTCGACCCGCGGCCGGTGGTGTTCCGCGCGGCCTCGCGCTCGGCGATGATCGCGGCGACCGCCCGTTCGTGGTCGCGGCGCAGCGCGTCGACGAGCGGCGGATACGCGACCATCTCAGCAGCCCCGAGGCCACCGGCGGCCTGCGCGGCAGGCACGGCAGCAGCGGCCGCGGTCACGGCGTCGCGGAACGACGGCAGCGCCTCGGCGTACTCGGTCACCTCTGCCTCCGCGGAGGCCGGGAAGCTCGCGCCCAGCGCCGCGATCGAACCCACGAACGCATCGCGGAGGGCGACGACCTGGCTTCGCACGGCCCGCGTCTGCTCGGTCATCGCCGTCAGCTCATCGGAGCGCTCGCGCACGACGTCGATCTGGGCTCCGACCTGCGCGAGGTCATCCGTGTCGATCGCGGGCCGGGTATATGCGGCGGGAGTCGACGGCACCTCGATCGCGTCGAGTCCGGCCCGGAGGTCGGCGACCGCCTGCACTGCGGCCGCCCGCGCGGACTCGTCGACGTATCCGGCGACCGTCGCGAGCGCGGGCTCGACCCCGTCGGCCTCGGCGCGCGCCTCGGCCATGAGGGTCTCGATGCGGGTGACACCCGACTGCACGGCCTGCTCGCCGTTGGCGAGGGAGGCCTCATCGACCGAAAGCGCTCGAAGAGCGGATGCCGCGGGGCTGGCGTTCGCGAACTGGATGGCGCCGAACACGCCGACCACGGTGACGACGGCGACAGCGAGCACGGCGAACGCGACGTTGAGCCAATCGGTGCGCTTGTGACCGCGACGCGGCATCTTCGGGGCGCCCGACTTACCCGCGATGTGCACGGGGCTCGCGGACTGTGCGGCGGCGGCGACCATCGCGACGAGCTGCCCGGTCTCATCGGGTCGGGCGAGTGGGACGGCCTGCTCCATCCGCGGGGGGCCGACGAGCGCGGCGAGGCGGCGCTCGTCGATGATGCTGTCCGCGGCGCGGATGCCGTCGTCGCCCGATCGGCGATCGTCGGTGAAGAGATCGGCGAGAGAGTTCATCCGGAAGTGCCTCGGACTCGGACTCGGGCGCACGGAAAGCGCGCGGATGTCGGTGGAGCGTCTGGTCTCGTGAAAGGATACCCGGCGACACCGACGACAGGAGAAACGTGGAACTCCACGACTACATCCGCATCCTGCGCCGCAACATCGTTCTGATCATCGCGACCACGCTGATCGGCATCGCCGCGGGCGCGGCGTCGGCGCTCCTGACGCCGCCGCGTTACGACGCCACGACTCAGCTGTTCGTGGCGACGCAGTCCTCGGGCGATGCGTCCAACAATGAGCTGCGACAGGGCACCGACTTCGCCCGGCAGGCGGTTCAGAGCTACGTCAATATCATCCCGACGGCGCTCGTCCTCGACCCGGTGATCGCCGATCTCGGCCTCGACGAGAGCGCCGCGCAGCTCGCCGAGCGCGTCTCGGTCTCGGCGACCCAGAACACCGTCGTCATTTCCATCACCGTGTCCGACCCGGGTCCCGAGGGCGCGGCGCGCATCGCCAATGCGATCGCCGACAGCTTCACGACCGTCGTGTCCGAACAGCTCGAGCGCTCGACCGCCGAGCGTCCGAGCCCGGTGCGGATCGAGACGGTCCAGCCGGCCCAGGTGCCGGTCGATCCCGCGGCCCCGAACATGCGCCTCGCGCTCGCCCTCGGCGCGCTGGTGGGTCTCGCCGCGGGTGTCGCCGTCGCGATCCTGCGGGCGGTCGCTGACACCCGCATCCGCACCGTCGAGGACGTCGAGAAGATCGTGCCCGCTCCGCTGCTGGGGGGAATCGCGCTCGATCCGGAGTCGAAGAAGCGGCCCCTCATCGTCGCCGCCTCCGCCCGCGACCCCCGCGCGGAGGCCTTCCGCGCGCTGCGCACGAACGTGCAGTTCCTCACGACGACCGGCGGGCCGCTGGCGTTCGTCGTGACGAGCGCGAACCCGTCGGAGGGGAAGTCCACCACCGCCGCCAATCTCGCGATCGCCTTCGCCGAGGCGGGGTCGAAAGTCGTCCTCGTGGATGCCGATCTGCGGCGCCCGAAGACGGCGGAGTATTTCGGCATCGAGGGCGGCGTGGGACTCTCCGACGTCCTGGTGTCCCGCGCGAGCCTGCTCGACGTGCTCCAGCGGTGGGGCCAGGGGACGCTGTTCATCCTCCCCTCTGGCGCTGTCCCGCCGAATCCCGCGGAACTGCTCGGATCGACCACGATGTCCAAGCTCCTGGACGAGCTGCGAACCGCGTTCGACGTCGTCATCATCGACGCCCCGCCGGTGCTCGCGGTGACGGATGCCGCTGTCGTCGGCCGCGCCGTCGATGGCGTCATCCTCGTCGCGGCGGCGGGCTCCACCACCCGCGCGCGCCTCACCTCGGCGGTGAAGAACATCGAGACCGCCGGATCGCGTATCGCCGGGACCGTCGTGACGATGCTGCCGACGGCGGGTGCCGACAAGACCTCGTACGGCGTTTACGCCTACGTCGCAAAGGGCGATTGATCGTCCGAACCCACCTCTTGTCCGGTACCGGATGAGCCGTGTGGAACAATGACAGAGCCGTCGCACCGGACACTCATAGGGGGAATTACTACGTGGAACTCCGCGATTACCTGCGCATCCTGCACAGGAATTGGATTCTCCTTCTCGCTCTCCTGATCATCGGAACAGGAGCCGGGGCGGCATATGCCCTGCTTCAGACGCCGCGGTACGAGGCATCGACCAGCCTGTACGTCTCGGTCCGCACCGAGGGTGCCGCCACGGGAGAACTCGTGCAGGGCACGACGTTCGCCCGCCAGATGGTCACCAGTTACGTCGACGTCATCCCGACCTCGCTCGTCCTCGAGCCGGTGATCGAGGAGCTCGATCTCGACCAGACCGTCGCTCAGCTCGCCGAGCGCATCAGCGCCAGCACCCCGCTGAACACGGTCCTGATCAACATCACGGTCAACGACGCCGACCCCGAGCTCGCCGCGCGGATCGCCAACGCGACCGCCGAGAGCTTCACCACAGCGGTGCAGAACACCATCGAGCGCCCCGCGGACGGTCAGGGGACGAGCCCCGTCCAGGTCACGGTGACCCAGCTCGCGACCGCGCCCGAGGCGCCCGCGAGCCCGAATGTCCCGCTGTACATCGCCGTCGGGGCGCTGCTGGGCCTCGCCCTCGGCGTCGGCTTCGCCGTCCTGCGGTCGGTGCTCGACACCCGTATCCACACGCTGCACGACATCGAGCAGCTCACCGACAGGCCCATGCTCGGCGGCATCGCGTTCGACAACGAAGCGTCGAAGCGGCCCCTGATCGTGCACGCCGATCCCCGCAGTCCCCGTGCCGAGTCGTTCCGCACCCTCCGCACGAACCTGCAGTTCCTGAACGTCGAAGACGGCCCGCGCAGCTTCGTCGTCTCGAGCGCCGGCCCCGGCGAGGGCAAGTCGACCACGACCGCGAACCTCGCGATAGCCCTGGCCGAGACCGGCGCCCGCGTCGCGCTCGTCGACGGCGACCTGCGACTCCCCCGCGTCGCCGACTACATGGGCATCGAGGGCGGCGTCGGCCTCACCGACGTCATCATCGGACGCGTCCCGCTGGTCGACGCGCTGCAGAAGTGGGGCCAGAACCAGTTGTTCGTGCTGCCCAGCGGCCCGGTGCCGCCGAACCCGAGCGAGCTGCTGGGGTCGAGCTCGATGGACAACGTGCTCGCGGCGCTCACCGAGCACTTCGACTACGTGCTCATCGACGCGCCGCCGCTGCTGCTCGTCACCGATGCCGCGGTGCTCAGCAAGAAGACCCGCGGTGTCATCATGGTCGCCGCCTCGGGCCGCACGAAGAAGCAGGAGCTGCAGGGAGCGTTCCGCACCCTCGACACAGCCGGCGGAACGCTGCTCGGTGTCGTCGTGACGATGCTCCCGACCAAGGGACCCGACAGCTACGGCTACGGCGCCTATACCTACGGTTCGACGCACGTCGTCGACCAGGCGCCCGTTCAGCTCAGTCGCGCCGACGCCAAAGCCAAGCGGCGAGCGGACCGCACCGAGTCGACGGGCGTGCGCCGCAGCTGAAGCCCCTGGTTCTCGATCGAACGAGCCCGCGAAGTCGTAAAGCTTCGCGGGCTCGTTCGTTCACGCGGTGCGATGACTCAGTTCGCGGGACAGACGACGATGCCCGCCGCCTCCGCCAGCGGGGCCGCAGCACCGCACAGGTCGGCTCCGCCCAGGTCGAGTCGAGGGTAGCCGGCGATGTTCTCGGGCGGAGCGTCGAGCAGCGCGACGTGCGCGCCGGACATCACGACGACCGCGACGAGTCCGCCCCAGTGCGTCGCGATCCAGTCGGCCTCGACCGAGGCGACGGCGGCCGCCTGCTCGCGCTGCGCCGCGAGCTCCGTCCCATCCCGACCGGCAGCGGTGATCCCGGCGCTGCTCCCGGAGACGACGAGGCAGCCCGCGAGAGCGGCGGACACCACCACGGATGCCGCGCGCGCGGCGGCTCCCGACCGCCACAGCTGTCGCACTGCCGGGACGAGCGCCGCCACGAGCACGGGAGCGAACGCGAGGATGCCGGGGGCCGGATGCCGCACCCACAGCGGTAGGTGGCCGGCGGTCGACCACCAGCCGACGAAGGCTCCGAATCCGAGCACGGCGGCGGCGGCGAGGTGCGCGCGCGGCTCCGCGGCGAGCGTCGCCCAGAACCGGTCGGTGCGTCGCGGCGGATACCGCAGCAGCAGGGCCGCGACCAGGACGACGACCGCCACGACGACCGCGACGACGACCAGCACCGGCGGCAGGTGCCACGACGCGGCGAGGGTCATCACCTTCTCCCCGAACGTCGTGTGCGCGACCTGTCCCCCGCTGCGAAGGAAGCGCCAGATCTCTCGCGCGTGATCGAGGAACCCCCGGGGCCCGAGCGAGACGAATGCGATGAGTTCCACGAGCACGGTCGGGACCGCCACCCAGACCGCCGGGACGAGCAGCGCGCGGATGCGGCGGAGCCAGGGCTCCCCGTGCTGCAGGAGCAGCATCGCGACGACGAAGGCGGGGAGCGAGAGCAGGGCGATGTACTTCGCCTGGATCGCGAGTCCCACGAGAAGCCCCGCCAGCCACGGGCGCGTGCGCAGCGCGACGAGCGCCCAGGCGAGCAGGGCGGCTGCCGGTACCTCGCCGAGCACGTCGGCGGGACCCTGGATCGGTGAGGGCAGCGCGGCGGCGGTGAACGCGAGCGGGACGGCGACGGCGACGAGCGCGCCCCAGCGTCCGCCGATCCGGCGGCCCAGGATGCCGACAGCGACGAGCAGCGCGACGAAATACGCCGCCGGCACGAGACGGCCGCCGACGACCAGGTCGACGCCGGTCGCGAGCACGGCGGCGATCGGCAGGAGCACGACCGGTCCCGTCGAGATGCGCGCGTCGAAGGGCGTCAGCTCGCTGCCCGAGAGGGTGCCGTCGCTGGTGTAGCCGAGTCCCTGGAGGAGGTTGACGGGCACGGTCAGGTTGAACGCCTCGTCCTCCCAGAGCCGCGTGGCCGAGATGCTCTGCCAGAGGACGATCCCGTGGGCGGCGACGAGAAGCGCCGCGACGATCCAGAATGCGACGGTCCGGAGCGTGCGGGTCACGTCAGGCCTCCCGGCGAGCCTGCTCGCGCACGCCGCGCATGGGGGCAGCCGGGCGCAGCGAGAGCCGCCACAGCTCGATCAAGGCGTCGCGCGCGAAGGCCCGCAGGCGCGGCGGCGGCAGCATCGGCTGTCCGCTGGTCCCCCACATCGTGCCGGTCGTCTCAGCGCCGCGGCGCGGAAGACTCCGAACGGCGACGTAACGCACGCTCATGCGCCCGCGCGCTTCCGCGAGCGAGAAGTGCACGTGCGGCACGAGCGCATCGGCGCCGACGGCGTCGAGCAGCGTCGCGATCACCTCGGGCCGGTAGGCGCGGAGCGGGGTGTTGATGTCAGGCACTGCGCGTCCCGCGAATGGGCGGACGATGAGCCGCAGGCCGGCGCTCAGCATACGGCGGTACCAGGGATCATCGCGGCCGCGGCGCACGCCGTGCACGACGTCTGCGCCCGCCGACTCCACAGCCCCCACGACACGTGCGATGTCCTCGCCGGTGAACTGCCCGTCGCCGTCCACGTGGACGATGAGGTCCGCTGATGTCGCGAGCCCGGCACGGTAGGCGGCGAGCGCGGTGGGGCCGTGTCCGCGGTTGGCGGGCTGGGTCTGCACCTCGACACCGGGCAGCTCGAGGTGCGCGACGACAGACGCGGTGGCGTCCGTCGATCGGTCGTCGGCCACGATGATGTCGAGGCGGTCGCAACGCGACTCGAGATGCTCGTGGATCTCCTCGAGGAACCCGGCGATCCCGTCGGCCTCGTTGTACGCGGGCATGACGATGGCGATATGCGTGAAACTCACGTGGCTCCCCGTGCTTTCCGGTGATGTCCCCGGGCGCGGACAACGCCTGTAGCCTAGTCGAGCCATGTCACTGCCCCCTCGCGTGAAGCGCGCTGCCGCTCTGAGCGCGCGCTTCCTCACCGTCGGTGGCATCAGCACTCTCATCGAGGTCGTCACCTTCAACGTCCTGCTGTTCGGGCTCGGATGGGATGCCGTCGCCGCGAAGATCGTCGCGTCGCTCGTGGCACTCGTGAACGCCTACTTCGGCAACCGGCAATGGACGTTCAAAGACCGTGCCCGTCGGCGTCGCTGGGTCGAGATCACACTGTTCGTGATCGTCAACGCCGTCTGCACCGCGCTCGGTGCGCTCCTCGTGTGGGGCGGCGTCGAGGCGGCATCCGCTCTGCTCGGACGCCCCGCCGGACCATTCGTCGTGAACGTCGTCAACCTCGTGAGCATCGTCGTCGTCGTGCTCGCCCGCTTCGGCTTCTATCACTCGGTCGTCTTCCGCGCGTCACCCGCCGAGCCCGCTGCGCGCTAGCCCGACCGCCACCGAGGACGCATCCCCCCGCCGAGGACGTACCAACCGCGGTGCGTGCTCGCGTCGACGGTGCGCGTTCGCGCTCACACCTCACGCGAGGTGCGCGCGAGCGGCGATCTCGACGAGGAACTCTGGGCTCGCCAACGCCGTGACGCCGACCGCGGTCCAGGCCGGGAGCGTGGCGGGGTCGTCGAAGTAGCGCTGCTTCACGGCGGCGAAGACCGGCATCTGCGCGGCGATGTCGACGTGGTAGGTCGTCAGCTCGTAGACGTTCGCGAGGCTGCCGCCCGCCGCGGCGACGACCGCGCCGAGGTTGTCGAATGCCGCGGCGATGTGGTCCTCGAGCGATTCCGCGACGACGGCCATCCGTTCGTCGCGGCCGACCTGGCCCGAGACGTGCAGCTCGTCACCGATGCGCACCGCGGGCGCGTACCGCAGCCCCGTCACGAGGTCCCGCATGTGCGGGGGCGCGACGATCTCACGGGTCATGCCGCACGCTCCTCGAGGATGCGGTCGGCGACGGTCAGACCGGCGTCGAGGGCGGAGACGATGCGCTCGATGCCGTCCCGGTCGATGATGAGCGGCGGCGCGATGAAGAGCGAGGTCGGCTCGTCGCTCGTGCTGATTTGCACGCCGTGCCTGCGCGCCTCGCCGACGACGGCATCCGAGAGGTGGGACTCGACCGTCGTCGAGGTCCAGGTGCGCCAGTCGGGTCCGGGCAGCTCGACGGTCCAGTGCAGACCGCGTCCCGCGACGCGCACGACCGAGGGATGACGTTCGGCGAGCTCGACGAGCATGGCCCCGAGCTCGCCGCCGAGCTCGGCCGCCCGCTCGGGCAGACCTTCCGCCGCGGCGACGCGCAGGTGGGCGCGGACGGCGTGGACCACCAGCGGATGCCCGCGGAAGGTGCTGTAGTTCTGCCACTTCGCGGCCTCGAGCACGTCGAGCACCCGGCGCGACAGCACGACGGCCCCCGCGGGCACAGCGCCGCCTGCGAGCGGCTTGCCGAGCGTGACGATGTCGGGGCGCGACGCCCCCTCGGTGAACTGCATCCATCGACCGGTGCGGCCGAGCCCCGTCACGACCTCGTCGGCGATCCACAGGGCTCCGGCGCGACGGGCGGCGCCCGCCACCGCGTCCTGGTAGGCCGCGTCGTAGTACGAGCCGCCCTGCGTGTAATCGATGATCACGGCGGCCGCGCCGTCGATCGGCTGCAGATCGGTCTCGGCGGGTGCGGCGGAGGCGACCCGGGCGCCGCGCGCCCCGCTGCGCGCCCAGGCGCTGCCACCGGGGCTCGGGATCGTGCGCACCTCGGCACCGGCGGACGGGCGGCGCACCTCGCCGGCGAGAGTCGACAGCCCGCCGTGCCACTGCGGCTGAACGGTCACGTCGCGCGAGAGCCCGACGAGTCCGTGATACGCGCGTTCGCGCGCCACGATCGACTCGCGCCCGGTGATCGCCTGCGCGAGGGTGAGGGCGATGTCGTTGACCTCGCTCCCGCTCATCCCGAAGCGGACGCCCCCGACCCAGTTCTCCCCGGCGAATGCTGTGGCGACCAGTTCGTCGGCGACCGCGTCGCGTTCGGCCCAGGGGTTCCCCTCGTTGACAACGGGCAGGGTCGCAGCCTCACGGACGGCCTCGACCATGGCGGGGTGGGCGTGGCCGAGGGGTCCACCCGTGTTCGACGCGTCGAGCAGGCGACTGCCGTCGGCGAGGTGCAGGTGCACGCCCGCTCCCCCGACGATGCGGCGCGCGGGGTCGGGGCGACGGTGCAGTCCCGACGTGATCAGATGAGACATGGTCGTTCTCCCTCTCAGACGAACGCGCTGAGGCCGGTGGCCGAACGGCCCACCATCAGCGCGGAGATCTCGTTGGTGCCCTCGTAGGTGTAGATGGCCTCGGCGTCGGCGAAGTGGCGGGCGACGCCCGTCTCGAGGAGGATGCCGTTCCCCCCGCAGACCTCGCGCGCGAGCGCGACCGTCTCGCGCAGGTGCGCGCAGACCCAGTACTTCGCCAGCGCCGAGTCCTCGTCGCGGTAGACGCCCTCCTGCTGGCGCTCGGCCAGGCGCACGGCCATCCCGAGCGAGGCGGTGATGTTGCCGAGCATCCGGGCGATCTTCTCCTGGACCAGCTGGAACCGGCCGATCTCGCGTCCGAACTGCGTGCGTTCCGTGACGTAGCGCAGCGCGTTCTCGTACGCGCCCATCTGCACGCCGACCGCCTGCCAGACGGTGCTGGCACGCATGTGACGGAGCATGCGGCCGACGTCGGCGAATCGCTCGACGCGCTGCAGGCGGCGGCTCTCGTGCACCCGCACCCCGTCGATGGTGATGAGCGCGTTGTCGACGATGCGAAGCGACGCTTTTCCGGTGATCTTCTCGATCCGCAGGCCCGGGGCGTCGGTGGGCACGAGGAAGGCGCGGACCTCCCCCGACTCCTCCCGCGCCACGATGCACACGTGCGAGGCGAACGCGGCACTGCCGATCCACTTCTTCGCGCCGTCGAGCACCCACTCCTCGCCGTCCCGCCGCGCGGTCGTCTCCATACCGCGGGCGACGTCGGAGCCGTGCCCGGGCTCGGTGATGGCGAACACGCCGCGCAGGTCGTACGACTCGATGCGCGGCATCCACTCGGCGATCTGATCGTCGTCGGCACCGTGCAGGACCGCCCCCGTGATCATCGTGGCCTGCCCGCTGAACCACGTCGCCACCGAGGCATCGATGCGAGAGATCTCCATGACCCGGAATCCGATGAACAGGGCGCTGGGCTCTTCGCCCGCATCGCGCAGCTCGCGCGGGTCGAGCAGACGTTCGGCCGCGAAGAGGTCGGGCAGGTGGCGCGGGAACTCGCCGCGCTCCCAATAGTCGTCGACGATGGGCGCGACCTCGCGCTCGAGCAGGTCGCGCAGGCGGACGAGTACGGCGCGCTCGGCAGCGCTGAGCCGCGACTCGAAATCGTAGGGGTCGGTGGTGGGATACAGGCGCATGGCGACTCTCAGTACGGGAAGAGGACGATGGATGTGGCGACGGCGACCGGCTGCGTCCGGGAACGCGTCTCGAAGCGCAGATCGAGACTCACGCGCATCCCGTCGGGTCGGGGCGTGACGTCGGCGACGGTCGCCGCGATGCGCACCTCACTGCCGACGGGCACGGGGGCGAGGAAGCGCACGCGGTCGAGGCCGTAGTTCAGGGCGCGCCCCGCGTCGGTCACGTCCACGAGACGGCCCCACGCGCCGCCGACGAGGCTGAGCAGCAGCAGGCCGTGCACGATCGTCCCGCCGATCGCGGCGGCGCGCTGCGGATCGACGTGGATCCACTGGGCGTCGCCGCTCAGCGCCGCGAAGTCGTCGACCTGCGCCTGCGCGATGACCTCGAAGGGCGTAGCGCCGAGGTCGGTGCCGATGAGTTCGGGCAGTCCCGCCACGGTCGTCCGAATCGCGGTCACAGGTCCAGCCCGCCGTCGACGGTGAGCACCTGACCGGTGATGAACCCCGCATCTTCTCCGGCGAGGAACGCGATCGCGGCCGCAACGTCGGCCGGGGTGCCGACGCGGCGCACCGGCGTCAGCTCCGCGGTGCGCTCGCGGAACTCCTCCGGCGTCAGCTGCAGCCGGTCGGCCGTCGCATCGGTCATGTCTGTGGCGATGAAGCCGGGCGCGACCGCGTTGACCGTGATGCCGAAGCGTCCGAGCTCGAGCGCGAGCGTCTTCGACAGACCGACGATGCCGGCCTTGGCAGCGGAGTAATTCGCCTGGCCCCGGTTGCCGGTCGCGGCGATGCTCGACAGGCTGACGATGCGCCCGTATCCGGCGGCGACCATCACGCGCTGAGCGGCACGACTCATGAGGAAGGCCCCGCGCAGATGCACGGCGAGCACGATTTCCCAGTCGTCCAAAGACATCCGGTGGACGAGGTTGTCGCGCAGCACGCCGGCGTTGTTGACGAGCACGTCGAGGCGCCCTGTCCGGGCGACGACCGCATCGACGGCGCGCTCGGCGGACGCCTCGTCGGCGACGTCGACCGCGAGCCCGAAGGCACCCGGCAACCGCCGGGCGGCCGCGACGGCGGCATCCTCGCGGAGGTCGGCGATCGCGACCGTGACGCCCTGCGCTGCCAGGCGCTCGGCGGTCGCGAAGCCGATCCCGCCCGCTCCGCCGGTGACGAGGGCGACGTGCCGGCCCACGACAGCACTCATCGCGAGACGATCCATGCACCGTCGGGTCGGCCCGGTGCCGGCTCCACGGTGACGCCGTAGTCGCGGCGGGCCGCCTCGGGCGAGATGTAGCCGTCGTCGAGGTCGTCCTGGATCTCGGCGAGCCCGCGTTCCGCCGGGTCGCCGTAGCCGCCGCCGCCCGCGCACGTGAAGGTCAGGCGTGCACCGGCGGGCACACGGGTCGGCGGCGTCTTGCTCGACAGCGTCCGCACCTCGCCATCGGGCAGCACGAGCTCGAAACGCGCGAGGGCGCCGGGGCGCCCCCCGCGCAGACCGTAGGGGCGGCTGCGATCGCGGTCGGCCACGATCGTCACGGTCGATCGCTCGGTGAACTCCAGCACACGGGTGATGCCGGAGCCGCCGCGCGTCCGACCGGCCCCGCCGCCGTCGGGCGTCAACGCGTACGACAGGACGCGGACCGGATGCGCCGCCTCGAGGAGCTCCGACGGGGTGTTGCCCGTGTTGCCGATGCTGGTGCGGCGGGCGTGCGAACCGTCGTTGCCCACCGAGCCGCCCTGGCCCGCACCGTGCACCTCGTACATGATCGCGTCGTCGGGCACGTCCTCGCGGGCGACGATGAGCACGGTCGCGCTGCCCGTTCCCGCGGCCGGGACGAGGTCGGGAACGGCCTGGGCGAGGGCGCCGAGCACGACGTCGGCGATGCGCGCCGAGGTCTCGTGGTTGCCGGCGACGACCGGCGCCGGCGCGTGCGGATTCACGATGGTGCCGAGGGGCGCGATGATGCGGACGGGGCGGTAGGACCCGGAGTTGGAGGCCGTGTGGGGCTCCGACAACGCCTTCAGGGCGAAGTACGCCGCCGAGACCGTCACCCCGTGCGGGCTGTTCATGCCGCCCCGCGATTGCCGCGACGAGCCGGTGAAGTCGATCGTGACCTCGTCGCCGCGCACCTCGACGGCGGCGTGGATGGCGATCGGCGACGGATCGAAGCTGTCGCCGTCGCAGTAGTCCTCGAACTCGTACCGACCGTCGGGGATCGCGGAGAACGCGGCGCGGGCGCGCTGCTCGCTGACGTCCAGCATCTGCCGCATCGCGTGGACCACCACATCCGCGCCGTACCGCTCGCAGAAGTCGGCCAGGCGTCGCTCGGCCGTGACGCATCCGGCGTACTGCGAGCGCATGTCGCCGAGGCGCTCGTCGGGGTTCCGGACGTTCGCGGTGATGATGTCGAGGACGTCCTGGTTGATGCGTCCCTCGCGGTAGATCTTCACGGGCGGCATCCGCAGGCCCTCGCCGAAGATGTCGGTCGCGAGGGTGAAGTAGCTGCCGGGCGCCGCGCCGCCGATGTCGACGTAGTGGCCACGGACCGCGGTGAAGGCGATGAGCTGCTCGCCCGCGAAGACCGGCTTGGCCATGAAGAAGTCGGGCATGTGGTTGTTGCCGCGGTAGGGGTCGTTCTGCAGGACGACGTCGCCGGGACGCAGATCGGCGGCATCGATGCGGTCGAGCACGCCGCGCATCGTCATGGGCATGCTGCCGAGGTGGATCGGGATGTCACCGACGCCCTGCGCGACGATGTCTCCGTCGGCGTCGAGCAGCGCGCACGACAGGTCGCCGGCCTCGCGCCAGAGGTTCGAGTACGCGGTCCGCAGCACGACCGCCTTCATCTCGGCGACGGCGGCCCGCAGCCCCGCGTCGATGACCGAGAAGCTGATGGGGTCGAGGGCCGTGTCCACGGTCTCGACGGGGTCGGTGAGCACGGTCATGCGCGTCCCTTCAGATGCAGGAGGAGGTTGCCGTGGGCGTCCACGGTCGTGCGGGATGCCGGCGGCACGACGACCGTCGTGTTGTCGCTGACGACGACGGCGGCGCCGTGGAAGAAGTGCCCGGGCAGCAGATCGTCGCGATGGAAGAGGGGCACGACCGAGCGCTCCGTGGACGACAGGTGCAGCACCCGCTCGCCGCTCGGGATCGCCTCCCGCTCGTCGGCGGGCGGCGGCTCGCTCTCGCCGCCGCCGGTCACCGCGCCGACTCCGGTCACCCGGGCCACGGCGACGTCGACGTTCTCGCCGTCGACCCGGAACCCGTTCAGCTGCTCGTGCAGGCGATGGAATCCCTCGATGGCGCGCACGGTCCACCCGGGTACGTCGACCCGGTCGACGGTGACCGTGATCGAGGTGTTCTGCCCCGCGTAGTGCAGGTCGAGACCGTAGAGGATCGTCTGGTCAGCGGCGTCGACGCCCTCGGCGTCGAGATGGGCGGTCGCCTGGTCGGCGAGCGCCGTCAGCGAGGCGGTCAGCGATGGCTCGATGGATGCGTCCATCCGGGCCATGAAGCTCGCGGCGTGGTTGTGGACGACGTCCGACACCACGAGCCCGACCGCCGAGAGCATCCCGGCGGACGGCGGGACGATGACGGTGGGGATCGACAGCTCGAGGGCGATGTCTGCGGCGTGCATCGGCCCGGCGCCGCCGAAGGCGGTCAGGGCGAACGAGCGGGGGTCGTGTCCGCGCCCGACGGACGCGGCGCGCACGGCACCGGCCATGGCGGCGTTCGAGATCCGGCGGATGCCGAGGGCCGTGGCGATCGGGTCGAGCCCGAGCCGCTCGCCGAGGCGGGTGCACGCGGCGAGCGCGGACGCGCGGTCGACGACGACGTCGTCGCCCAGACGCACACCGTCCTCGAGAATCCCGAGCACGACGTTGGCGTCGGTGACGGTCGGCTCGGTCCCGCCGCGGCCGTAGGCAGCCGGTCCGGGGCGCGCGCCGGCGCTCTGCGGCCCGACGAGGAACTGCCCGCCGGCGTCGACGTGGGCGATACTCCCCCCGCCGGTGCCGATCGTCTCGATGTCGACGGTGGGAACCTGCACCGGCAGGTCCATCGCGCGACTCGAGGTCGTGAGCGGCACCTGGGCATCCGCGATGAGGCAGACGTCGAAGCTCGTGCCGCCCATGTCGACGGTGATCGTGTCGGCGATGCCGGTCTGCCGCGAGACCAGACGTCCGGCCACGACTCCGCCCGACGGTCCGGAGAGCAGCAGGTTGACGGGGGTCTGCGCCGCGTTGGCCGGCGAGGTGACCCCGCCGTTGGACTGCATGATCCAGGTGCGCACATCGGGGTTCCACTCGGCGATGCGCGCCGTCAGCGATTCGAGGTAGGGCGCGCAGACCGGCTTGAGGTACGCGTTGAGCACCGTCGTGGCCGTCCGCTCGAACTCGCGCACCTGCGGGAGGACGTCGCTCGAGAGCGACACCGAGAGCTCGGGCACCTCGTCGCGCAGGATCTCGGCCGCCCGACGCTCGTGGCGCGCGTCGACGTGCGCGTAGAGGAAGGCGACCGCGACGCTCGTGATGCCTCGGGCGCGGATGGTGCGCGCCGCGGCCCGGACCGCCTCGTCGTCGAGCTCACGGACGACGCTGCCGTCGCCGTCGATCCGGCCCGGGATCTCGAAGCGGTCGCGACGGGCGACGAGGGGTCGTGGACCGGGGTCGAGGAGGTCGTACAGGGCGGACGCGGGACGCGTGAGCCGGGCGATCTCGAGCACGTCGCGGAATCCCTCGGTCGCGAGCATCGCGATGCGCGATCCGTTGCGCTCGAGCGCGAGGTTGGTGCCGATCGTCGTGCCGTGCACGAGCTCCTCGACGTCGTCGTGGTCGATTCCGGGCGCGAGCTCGACGACGCGGCGAGCGGCGGCGACGACGGCGCCGGCGGGGTCGTCGCCGCGCGACGACACCTTGGTGGCGCTGATGATGCCGCGCTCATCGTCCCACAGCACGGCGTCGGTGAAGGTGCCGCCCGCGTCGATCCCGATTCGCTTCACGTTTCTCCCCTGCTATTCCATCTGATGGAACATGTGTCTACTCTGTAGAATCATAGTAAGCATGGACGGCGGCTCCGTCAATCGACGGGCACCCACAGGAGAGGCGACGACATGACCATCGACGACACCACGACGACGACGTGGACGGCTTCGGGCGCGTACAGCGACATCACGTACGAGACCAGCCCGGACGGCATCGCGCTCATCACGATCGACCGCCCCCACAAGCGCAACGCTTTCCGTCCCCTGACGAGCGCGGAGCTCGTGCACGCCGTCGCGCGGGCCCGTCACGACTCGGCCGTCCGCGTCGTGCTGCTCCGCGGCGCCGGAGACCAGGCGTTCTGCTCGGGCGCCGACCTGTCCGAGCGCAGCGGGGACGCAGCGGACAGCTCGCACCGCGACATCGCTCCGGCCAACGTGCTCGACGTCCAGGTGGCCATCCGGCGCATCGAGAAGCCGGTGATCGCCCTCGTCGCCGGATACGCCGTCGGCGGCGGCCAGGTGCTGCAGCAGGTGTGCGACCTGTCGATCGCGGCCGAGAACGCCGTCTTCGGGCAGGTGGGCCCCCGCGTCGGCAGTTTCGACGGCGGCTACGGCATCAACCTCCTCGCCAAGCAGGTCGGGCACAAGCGGGCCAAGGAGATCTGGTTCCTCTGCCGTCGGTACGACGCCCAGCAGGCCCTCGCCTGGGGCCTCGTGAACACCGTGGTGCCACTCGTCCGACTGCTCGACGAGGGCGTCGTCTGGGCGCGGGAGCTGTGCGCCATGTCGCCCGCCGCCCTGCGGATGCTCAAGAATGCTGTGAGTGCGGAGGAGGACGGGCTGCACGGCGTCGCCCAGCTGGCGAACGACAGCTGCCTGCTCTACTACGGCACCGACGAGGCGGCCGAGGGCGCCGAGGCCTTCATGCAGAAGCGGCAGCCGGAGTTCTCGGACAAGCTCGCCTTCTGACGCGCACGACATCGAGGAGCAGGATCCATGGGAGCAAAGAACACCGCGCCGGGCGAAGAGCCCCAGGGAATGCTGGCGCGGGGCCTGTCGATCCTCGAAGCCCTGTCGCACCACCCCGACGGAGCGTCCGTCACCGACGTCGCACGCGACGTGGGTCTGCCGATGAGCACGACCCACCGCCTGCTCAGCACGGAGACATCTCTGGGGTACGTCGCGTTCGACCCCGAGCGCAAGACGTACCGCCTGGGGATGCGCGTGTTCGAGCTGGCCAACCGCGTGCGGGCGGTGACGGACCTCGGGTCGATCGCTCAGCCCGTCATGCGCGAGCTCAGCCGCCGCACCGGCGAGACGACCCAGCTTGCCGTCCTGAGCAACGCGCGCGCCCTGTTCCTCGAGAAGGTGGGCACCGAGCAGGCCGTCGGCATCCGCGGCGCCGTCGGGCAGAGCGAGCCTCTCTATGCGACCTCGACCGGCAAGACGCTGCTCAGTCAGCTCCCCGACGATCGCCTGACCGCGCTGCTCGACGAGATCGACCTCGCGCCGTGGTCGCCCACCACCATCACCTCGCGCGACGCGCTGCTCGGCGAGCTCGACCGCGTGCGATCGCGCGACTACGCGACCGCGGACGAGGAGTTCGATCAGGGGGTGCGGGCCATCGCCGTGCCGGTGCGGGACGGCCGCGACGTGACGCGGGCGGCGCTCTGCATCTCGGCGCCCGCCTTTCGGGTCTCGATGCAGCGGCTCACGGAATGGCTGCCCGAGCTGCAGGCGGCGGCGCACGAGATCGGCGTCCAGCTCCCCCTGCAGTCGCCGGACTACTGACCGCTCAGGCCCGCCAGGCCCCTCAGGCCCACCGCGTCACACGGGAGGCGAGCGCTCCGAGCAGGCGCATCGTCGCGAACGCCAGCGCCGAGAACACCAGCGCCACGACGACCATGCGGTCGACGAGCGAGAAGCGCAGCGTCTCGTTGAGCATCCACCCGAGCCCCGAGGTGAGCCCGTAGATCTCGCCCGCCAGCACCGAGGTCCAGGCGACCAGGCCGCCGAACACCAGCGTGCCGCGCAGCTCGGGCAGGATGGCGGGCAGCACGACGCGCAGCCACAGGTTGAGTCCGCGCACCCCCAGGGTCCGCGGGTACTCGGTGACGTGAGGACTGAGGTTCGCGACGGCGTTGGTCGTGCCCACGATCAGGATGAACGAGACGCCGAAGACGACGAACAGCACGGCCGACAGATCGGTCGCGCCAAACCAAAGGGTGAAGAGCGGCGCCATCGCGAGGCCGGGCAGCATCCGGAAGACCTCCGCGAGACCGCCCACGCTGAGACGCACCGGACGCACCGCCGACAGCAGCAGTCCCAGTCCGATGCCGACGACGAGCGACAGCAGCAGCCCCACGAGGACCCGCACGAGCGTCACGGCACTGTTCGCGGCGAGCGCGAGCACGGCACCCGGCACGCTCTGCGCACCGCCCGTGCTGGTCGCGGTGACGCCCCACCCGCCGCTCCAGTAGTCGCTCACTCCGAGCAGGCCGGTCGTGGCGACGGTGACGAGCGAGGGCATCACGCGGTCGCCCTGCGGGGTGGTGGCGGCGAAGACCTGCGCGACGACCTCCCAGGCGACGAGCGCGACGACGAGTCCCGCGATGACGCTGAGGGGCGACGGACGCGTCCGCAGGAGGAGCCGGCGCGCGGGTGCTGCGGCGGTCATGACTGCATCCTCGCCGGAGCCTGCAGCACCTCGAGCAGCCGCGAGCGGATCGCGTCCGCCTCGACGTTCATCCGCAGGTCGTCGCCGCGGGGCCGCCCGAACGGCAGGTCGATGTCGTAGCCGACACGACCGTCGGTGACGACGATGATGCGGTCGGCGAGCTTGAGCGCCTCGTCGACGTCGTGCGTCACGAACACGATGGTCTTGCCGGTCTCGCGCCAGAGCTCGAGCAGGGTCTCGTGCAGGTTGGCTCGGGTGAAGTAGTCGAGCGAACCGAACGGCTCGTCCATGAGCAGGATGTCGGGGTCGTTGGCGAACACCGCCGCGATCGCGACGCGTTTGCGCATGCCGCCCGACAGCTCCTTGGGCCAGGCCCGCTCGCGCCCCCGCAGGCCGACCGCTTCGATGAAGTGCCGCGCCCGGGGCAGCCACTCCGATACGAGCACCCGGCGCATGCGCGGACCGAACGAGATGCTGTCCTGCACGCGCAGCCACATCGGGATCGCGTCCTGCTGGAAGACCATGCCGAGGTTCGCGTCGGGCCCGGTGACCTCGGCCCCCTCGGCGAGGATGCGTCCGCCGGTGGCGGGCTGGAGTCCGGCCATACAGCGCAGCAGGGTGCTCTTGCCCTGGCCGGAGGGGCCGAGAATGCAGAGGAACTGTCCGCGCGGCACCGAGAGGTCGAGCCCCTTCAGCGGTGTCACCGCCTGGGTCCCCGTGCCGAACGAGACGGTGAGGTCGGTGATCTCAAACGCCGACGGCGTGCGGGTGAGAGGTGCAGAGGTCATGATCGCCCTTCTGTCTGGGTGGGTCACTGCCAACGGGTGAACAGCCGGATGACGCGTTGGAGGAGGAGGTCGAGGAGGATGGCGGCGACACCGATCGCGAGCGACAGGCCGAGCACCGCCGAGACGTCGCCCTGGCTCGCGCGGATCGCGATGATGCGCCCCGCGCCGAACTGCGATCCGAGCAGCTCCACGGTGGTCTGCACGGCGATCGCCGTCGACAGCGCCACCCGCAGGCCCGCGAGCACGGCCGGGAGCGCCGCCGGGACGACGACGTGACGGAACCGCCGACCCGCGTCGATGCCCTGGGTCGCCGCGTACTCCTCGATGGCGGGCGGCAGCGAGAGGGCGGCGGACTGTGCGACGAGGCCGACGGTGACGAAGCAGTAGAACGCGACGAGCACGACCTTGCCGAGCGACCCCTGCCCGAACCAGATGAGGCAGAACGGGGCGAGGACGAGCGCGGGGATCGACCCGAACACGAACAGAGCGGGCTCGGACAGGTTGCGCACGGACTGCAGCCGGGCGCTGAGGAGGCCCACCGCGGCACCGGCTGCCGAGCCGACGGCCCACGCGAGGGTCGCCATGCCGACGGTCCACGCGATGTTGATGCCGTATCCCGGCGTCCGAACGCCGAGGTAGGCGAGCCCGGGGTCGGCGACGAAGCTGCGGGTGAAGCTCGTCGCGACCTCGACGGGAGTCGGCAGCACTGCGCGGTAGCCGATGAGCACGGCACCGATCTGCCACACGACGAGGAAAGCGACCACGCCGATGGCCCGCCACTGCCAGCCTCGCACCCGTGGACGCCGCATCCCCCGCCCGGCGCGGGCGGCCGGGCGGGAGGCGGGGAGGGTCGCTGTCAGCATCCGCTCACTCCGCGGCGGCTGCCGCGAGCCGATAGGCGTCGAGATAGTTGCGCGCGTCGTACTGGGCCTGGGCGGAGGCCTTGAGCTCTCCGTCGGGCGCTGCTGTGAGAGCCTCGTCGGCGGCGGTCCGGTACTCCTGCAGCGCCGCCCAGATGTCGCCGGCGATGCTGAGCTGATCGGGCGTGTGCCCCTCGGCGATGACACCCTGAGCCGCGATGCTGTCGATCTGCGCACCCATCACGGTCCCGAAGAAGAAGGGCGCATCCTCGTCCTCGTAGAACTCGGCGGCGTCCTCGAAGGTGCGCAGCGAGTAGAGCCCGTCGAAGGTCGCGGCCAGGTCGGCGGCCGAGAGGTCGGAGCCGGTGTAGCTGTTGAGGTAGTCGATGTAGTCGGCGGCGACGCCCTCGGGGTCGGCCTCGAACTCGTCGACGAGGCGGTAGATCACCGAGGCGTAGCGCAGCAGCGTGTCCCAGTTGCCCTCCGCGAACTCAGTCGTGGTGAGGTAGCCCGAGAAGGTGGCTCGCAGCGAGACGGTCTCCTCGGCCGGAGAGTTCTCGATGACGTCGGGCAGCGCGACGAGCGACTCCCAGCCGTCGCCGAGCAGGCGCACGATCTCCACAGCACCCGTCGGCGAGACGAAGTCGGCTTGGCCCGCCTGGGCGGCGCGCACGATGTCGGGATTGGCGAGGTAGGTCACGTTCCACGCACCCATATCGGTGCCGGCCGTGCTGGTGATGAGCTGGTAGAAGGTGGGCACGACGCCGTCGCGCAGGATGACGTCCTGACCGTCGAGCTGCGACAGGACCGCGGCGAGCGCCTCGTCGTAGTCCTTGCCCGACTCCATCTCGTCGGCGAGCGTGCGGTACTTCCCCTCGGGCGCGAGGATGCGGTATCCGTAGAAGACGTCCTGGATCTGGAAGGCCACGACGTTGTCGACGTTGTCCATCTGCGAGATGAGCGCCGGCGGGTAGCCCGACCCGACCTCGATCTGACCGTTGAGAAGCGGCGTCACGGCGGCGATGAGATCGGCTTTCACGCCGACCGGAGCGGGGTCGAAGGTGATGCCGACGTCCGAGAAGTAGCCGCGGACGGCACCGGCTGCGGCGAGCATCTCGTCGCCGTAGGGGCTGAGGCCGGCTTTCAGCGTGACCTCGGGGATGGAATCGCCGGGCTCGCTCAGCTCGGCCGGCGCGAGCGAGGCGGGGGCCGCGCCCTCTCCGGCCGGGGTGTCCGAAGCGCAGCCTGCGAGCAGGGCGAGGACGGTGAGCGCGGCGGACGCGCCGAGAGTGGCGCGCAGTGCGGGCTTTCGCATGGTGTCTCCTGGTGGTGCGTCGGGTGGGTGTGTGGTGCGTCGGATGGGTGTGTGGTGCGTCGGCGGATGCGGGCGGTGCGGGAATCACGCAGGGGCACGCGATGCGGACGCCGCGTCGACCTCGAGCACGCGGGCGCCGACGACCGGCACCCCGCTGTAGAGGTCGTCGACGAGCTGCGCGTGGTTGTCGAGCACGACACGGCGGACGATCTTGCCGCCCGCGGTGAGCTCGCCGTCGTCGGCACGGAGCGCGCGGGGCACGAGGAGGACCCGGCGGACGCGCTCGGGCGGCGACAGCCGGCTGTTCACCTCGTGCAGCCCGTCGAGGAGGGCGTCGTCGTCCGGATGCCGTCCGAACACGATCGCGCTCAAGTAGGGCCGCCCGTCGCCGACGAGGAGGACGTCCGGGACGCCCAGCACGATCCGCATCCGGTTCTCGGTCGGCTCGGGCGCGATGTTCTTGCCCGTCGACGTGACGAGGAGGTTCTTCTTGCGCCCGGTGATCCACAGGAAGCCGTCGTCGTCGAGGGAGCCCAGGTCGCCGGTGCGCAGCCACCCGTCGACGAAGGCATCGCGCGTCGCCTCCGGGTCGTCGAGATACCCGACGAAGATGTTCGCGCCTCGGGCGAGCACTTCGCCGTCGTCGGCGATCCGCAGCTCCACCCCGGGCAGGGCGCGCCCCACGCTCCCGGGTCGCTGCGCGTGCGGTGCGCACAGGGTCAACGCGGCGGAGCTCTCGGTCAGGCCGTATCCCTCGACGAGCGGTACGCCCGCCCGGGCGTAGGCGTCGAGGATGGCCGCATCGATCGGCGCTCCGCCCGTGAGCGCGTACTTCAACCGGGTGCCGAAGACCTCGCGCAGGCGCTGCGGATCGCCGCCCACGCGGTGATAGGCACTCTCGAACAGCCGCGGCACTCCGGGCACGTAGGTCGGACGGCTCTGCCGGATCTGCTCGAGGAGGTTCGGTGTCGCGCCGCTGCCGTAGACGAGCTCGCCGCCGAGGGCGAGCGTGGAGAACTGCTGCAGCCGAGCCGAGACATGGGCCAGCGGGAGGTAGACGAAGGCGTGTGCGCGATGCTCCGCCCCCTCGGGTCCGGCCGCCTCGAACGCGGCCGCCGCGCTCACGACGGCGATCCAGTTCGCGTGGGTCAGGATGCAGCCCTTCGGGGCGCCGGTGGATCCCGACGAGAAGACGATCGAGAAGGTCCGATCCGCCGGCACCGCGGCCGCCCGGCCCTCGAGAGCCTCGCTCTGCTGAGCCGTCAGCGGGGTGGAGGCCGCGAGCGCGGCATCCACGTCGTTCTCTGCCAGCCGCATCACGACGGCCGACGTCGGCGGCAGGTCGTCGCGATCCGTGACGATGACCGCCGGCCGGGTTCGGGCCAGAAGCTCCGCGACCTGGTGCACCGACGACGTCGGGTACACCGGCACCGACGGCGCGCCGATCATGGCGGCGGCGAGATCGAAGACGGTCCACTCTGGCGAGGTCTGCGCGACGATCATGACCGGCGCCTCGGGTCCCGCCCCGGTGGCGTCGAGGACCGCTGCTGCGCGACGGACCTCGTCGTAGAGTTCGCCGTAGGTTCGCGACACCCACGAGCCCTCGCGCCGATAACGCTGCGCCCTCGCCGTGTTGCCCGCGCGCACGTGCGTCGAGAGCCAGGAGGCGATCGCAGTCATAATTCCACCTAATGGAAGAGGTATCTATCTGGTGGTATCACTCTAGATGGCGACTCAGGCGCGATCCGTCGATTTCGCTCATTCGTAACAGGCCTTTTACACGTCGCGGTGCGTCCTCGCGCCTAGCCGTCTCGCTCAGTCCTGCCTCGAGATGTCGGCGAAGTCGATCCGATGGCGCTGCAGCAGATCATCGGGTCGCCGCCGCTCGAGACCGCGCTATGAGCGCGGCCGTCCGCCGGCGCCAGCCTCGTCGGCGCATGGATCGCCTCGCGGGTGCGAGCGACCAACGGCCCGCTCGTCGCGATCGGCACCGGCGTCGGCGCGCTCGCCCTGGCCGCCGTCGGCTTCGTTCCCCGCCGAGGCACTCCCCCGGGTGGCCGTCGCGCTGCTCAGGAGCGCGGCGCGCTCGTGGCGAACGCGGCGAGCAACGACCGCTGACGGCCCGGTCGACCTCGATGAGATCGACCGGGCGCGGGCCTCACGTGTTGTATGGTCAGCCGGCGCAGCCCGGCGCGTCGATCGTCACCGGAGTGTCGCGCACCATCGGGGTGTGCCATACCTGCAACGGGCCGTACTCGCCGCCCGGCGTTCCGGTGAACGTCACGGTGACGGTGTGCGAGGACGCCGGCTGATTCTCGACGTTGATCTTCACCGCCGGGCGCCCGAGGTGCTCGACCGGCGTCGCTTCGACCGGCACACCGTCGACCGACGCCGAGGCGAGAGTCGAGCCCACCGGGCCGTAGAGCACGAGATCTGTGCTGGTTACGCCTTTCGGGAAGAAGCGCGCCGGTGAGACGTAGCGCGGCAGGTCGCGAACCGCATCGGGCTGCAGGGTGTAGTTCAGCGAGGAGTTGACCGTGAAGGTCGGCGCCGTCGCGGCGTCCACGCTGCAGACGTCGGATGCCACGGAGACAGCCGTGTCCATGTAGTAGTCGAGCTTGCCTTCGGTGATGTCGTTCACGTACGACCCGACCATCGTGGTCTCGGCGTTGTCGGCGGGGATCCGCCCCGTCATCCGACTGCCGGCGATCATCTCGGCCTCGGCCTCCGAGGCCGGCACGTAGAGGATGCGCCCCTCCTCCGCTGCGCGCACGACCTGATCGACGAGTGCGCGAGGATCTGAGACCGACGTGACCGAATCGAAGACCGCACCGGCGGCGACGGCGAAGAACGCGTCCTGCCGCGCATTGTCGAAGATGGCATTGCCGCTGTTGAAGCGCTCGTACACACCGTTCAACAGCGTCGGCACGACGTTCGCCGCATCCAGGGTTTCGCCGGTCGGTAGCGTCACGGGGCCGGTCGCCTCCATAAGGTAGCTGAGGGCCACCGGGTCGATCGAGAGCGTCCCGTCGACGGGTGTGCCGAACTGCTCCTGCCAGAAGGCGCCCATAATCCGCGCGGAGTCGGGGAAGTCCGGTGTCGTCGTCACGTCCTGCATGTATCGGCCGATCTTGTCTCCGTAGAGGGAGGCTGCGGCCGGGTCGAGCTCGACGATCGGGTCGGGCCGCCCGTTGTCGAAGTCGGTGCTCGACGCCTGCTGCGTGATGGAGATCGCACCGTTGTCGGCGGTGATCATGATGAGCGAGGCCGGGTTTCCGCCGGTGCCACGCGATTCCGCGTTGTTCTGGACGAGCACGAGATAGTTCCGGGGGCCTTCGGCGCCGAGGATGCCGGGGAGGATCGCGAGCGTCCTCTGCGCCGGCTCGACCACCGGCTCGATCTGAGCCAGTGCGTCATCGAGCTCAGCGACGCCCGACGCGACCTGATCGATCAAAGCCGACCGGTCGATGCCGTCGACCGTGGAACGCGCGTCGGTGAGCGCTGCCGAGGCGCGATCGAGGATGTCGGAGGCGAGATCCAGTTGCGCGACATCGATGCGCCCGTCGACTGGCGCAAGATTCTGCAGGCTGAGGCCTGTCGCGGGTTCCAGCGCGTTGACCACGAGGTCGTCGATGGTCTCGGCCACCTCGCGCACTGCGGTCAGGTTGGCCCCCGCCACCGGAATCGCCTCTCCGAAACGCCACATGTCGCCGTCGGCCTGCTCCTTCGCGTCGGCGGTCAGGCTGCGCAGCTGCGCGACCGAGGCCCGTGCCCCCTCGGTGTCGCTCGCGAGGATCTGTTCTTTCGCCGTCGCCGCCAGGGGAATCGCGGACTGCAGGGAGTCCCGCGCCGCGAACGCCCGGTCGGCGATGGCCTTGGCGACCAGGGCCCCTGCGATGCCGACGGCGATGACGAGGAGCAGGATGCCGATGGGCACCCAGAACCGGAAGCTGCGGAGCAATGGACGCTTCGCCTTGCGGGAACGGCGGGTTTCATCGGGCACCAGCACATCTTAGAAGGGGCGTTCTGCACGGCCGCCGGTAAGCACAGCTATCCAGGGCGAAAACCGGTTCGGATCGCGAACCGGTTTACACACTGGACACACACTGAAGGTAATCTGAGCGCCTGCGATGTACCGAACGAGGGGTACGGGGTGACGTCGGAGGCAGGATACGCAGTCGATTTACCGGTCGGGACACCGCCCGGTCCTGAGCCGAGCACGAGCGACAGTCGTCCGCGCGACACGGCATCGACGCCCACGATCAGGACGCCGCGGGATTGGCGCCCGGCGTATGCTCGCCGTCTTCGGATCACGGACTTCCTCGTGCTCGTGGCGGTGGTGTACGGTGCGCAGATCGTCTGGTTCGGCACCGGCAACGCGGCGGTCGACATCAGAGCGGATGTCCGCATCACCGAACTCTCGTACTGGTACTTCTCGACGGGCCTCGTCCTCGTCTGGATGATGGTGCTGCACCTCATCGATTCGAGAAGCCATCGGGTCGTCGGCACGGGCATGGCCGAGTATCGCCGCGTCGTGGACGCGAGTTTCCGATTGTTCGGTTTCATCGCGATCTTCGCCTTCCTGCTGAAGGTCGACGTGGCTCGGGGGTTCCTGCTGATCAGCCTTCCCGCCGGGATTCTGGCCCTCGTCGCCGAGCGGTGGCTGTGGCGGCAGTGGCTCATCCGCCAGCGCCGCCGGGGCGCGTACTCCGCGCGAGTGCTGCTGGTCGGGTCCGCACAGTCGGTCGCGCACATCGCGTCTGAGCTGCAACGTATGCCAGAGGCCGGCTACTCGGTCGTCGGGGCTTGCGTGCCGACCGGGAAGGTGGCCGAAACGATTCCCGGAACGACGATTCCGATCATGGGGAACGTCAACACCGTGGATCGGGCGCTTCGCGTGACCGGAGCCGACACCGTGGCCGTCACCAGCACCGACGACCTGCCGCCGATGAAGGTCAAGCAGATCTCCTGGCAGCTCGAAGCCGGCCGTCAGCACTTGGTGCTCGCCCCGAGCATCGTAGACATCGCCGGTCCTCGCCTGCACACACGGCCGGTCGCGGGTCTGCCCCTCATCCACGTCGAAACACCTCGCTTCAGCGGTGGCCAGCGTCTGGTGAAGCGCATGGTCGACTTGGTCGTCAGCGTTATCGGGGTGATCGCGATCAGCCCGCTTCTGGCGTTCCTCGCAGTCACCGTTCGGCTGACCTCGAGTGGCCCCGTACTCTTCCGACAGAAGCGGGTGGGGCTGCGCGGACGCGAGTTCACCATGCTCAAGTTCCGCTCGATGGTCGTGAACGCGGAGGAGATCCTGCCGCAACTGCTGTCCGAGCAGCGCGACGTGGGCAACGAGGTCCTCTTCAAGATGAAAGACGACCCCCGGGTCACCCCGATCGGGCGCATCATGCGCAAGTTCAGCCTCGATGAGCTCCCCCAGCTGTTCAACGTCATCGCCGGGTCGATGTCGCTCGTGGGACCTCGGCCGCCGCTGCCGTCCGAAGTGGAGCTTTACGCCGATCACGTGCATCGCCGGTTCCTCGCGAAGCCAGGCATCACCGGGCTGTGGCAGGTCAGCGGACGATCGACCCTGTCATGGGAGGAGTCGGTACGGCTGGACCTGTCTTACGTGGAGAACTGGAGCCTGCTGGGTGACGTCGTGATCGTGCTGAAGACAGCGCGGGCGGTGATCGCCCCCGGGGCGACAGCCCTATGAGGCTAAGCCTCCGCCGAGCTGCTCCGAATTGCGGCGCGAACCCGAAATGGGGCGTGTGCCAGACTGTTGGCGCGCCGGCATTCGTTCGCACTGGCCCCGGAAAGACCCTCCCGTCATGACTCTGTTCCTCGCTCTCCTCGCGACTGGTGCGCTCCATGTCGTTTTACTGGCGGTGGCCCCGCGCCACATCCGTAGCGTGAGCGTCGGACTCACGCTGTTGATCCTGAGCGTGATCTGGACGCCATCGGCCCCGACCGAGTGGCGAGAGGTCGCCGTCTGGTCGAGTGTCACGCTGATCACCTTGGCGTCCTTCGCGAAGCGCGATCGCGAAGACACACAACCCAATACCCCGCTCATCGTCGCCATCCTCGCGTTCATCGCGTTATGGGTCCTCGTCACCGCGGTCGCGAATCCGTCTGGCTTGTCCTCCGTCGCTCGGATTGCGGTCCTGGCCGCAGTGGTCGCAGTCGTTGCATGGCAGATGGACCGCTCTGAACGGCGTGCTTCGTTGAACTGGCTCGTCGCCGTGGCGGTCGTCCAGCTCGTGGCCGGCGCCTGGCAGTGGGCATTCGGGCGCCCACCCCTCTGGGGGTTCGGTCTCCGAGAGGACGGGACCGCGGCCACCTACATCAATCCACTTCTCGACGGCTTCGTGCGTGTACAGGGGACGACCGGTCACCCCATCCCGTACTCCACCTTGATCGCCCTGGCCACCATGACGATCATTGCTACCTGGGCGACGCGGCGCCGGTTCGGGGCCTGGCTGCTGCTCGCAATGTTCGCCGTCGCGCTGCTCGCGTCCGGCACGCGTTCGGTCCTGATCGCGTTGGCCATCGCCTTCGCCTACTTCTTTCTCATCGCGAGGGGCACGGATCCGGCGAAGAAGGTGCGAAACTACGTGCTGGCGGTCATCATCGCCGTTGTCGCTATCGCCGCCGACCTGGGACTGCGCACGGCGGCACAGGATCTGGTGGCTTCCGGCTCATTCACCAATCGCGCTGGTGCCCTGGAGTCCATCCCACGCCTGCTCGGCCGCCCCCTCGCCACAGTGATCTTCGGAAGCGGTTTCGGCTCCGAATCAGACCTGTTCGCGCGCGGTCTGCTGCAGCAGAACGGATTCAACGTCGTCGACAATCAGGTGGTCACCACCCTGGCCACGCAGGGTGTCATCGGCGTTGCGCTCCTCATCATCATCTTCGCTCTCGCTTTCCGCGACAACGACGCGGTCGGGCGCTCGCTCATCATCATCCTGGCTGTGATGCTGTTCTCCTTCGACTACCTGCGGTGGCCGCTCATGACAGTCGCAACGATGCTGATCCTTGGGATGCCCGCCCACCGACGAAGCGCAGGCGGGATCAATGCCGAAGACGCGGGCCGACCGCGACCGGACCAGTTCGCGCAGACCAGCGCCAACAGGCGGCACCTGCCATAGGATGGTGACCCGACGGGCGCAGTGAGCCGTCGGCGCAACGGTCGCAATCGGATCGTCGCTAGTTCGGAACAGATTTCTGTCATCTGCCCGTCAGGTCGTCATCGTCTCGTCGTTGTCGGTGCGCCCCGCGGGCCCGGCCGCGAGGAATGAATGTCCAGCCACTTCACGAAGGCAAGTCGTCATCTGGCGGTGGCGATCCTCTGCGTTTTCGCGCTGGTCGCGAGCACACCATCGGTTGCCGACGCGGCGCAGGCATCGCATCCCGTCCCAGCAGCTGCAGCACCGCCGCAGTTGAGCACGAACAGCTTGCTGGCTCCCATTCGCTCCTGGGACGCCATCCGGAGTGATGCGCAGAGCAACACGCAATTCGTGTCGCTTCGTGAACGCGTGGTTTCGAAGGCGCGGGGCATCGTGAACCAGTCGCCGCTGAGCTACTCCACATCCAATCCGGGCTCGCTCTACAACATCAGTCAGACAGTGCTCGACCGGAGCTCGACACTGAGTATCGCGTGGGCGCTCACCGGTGACACGAGCTTCGCCGAGCGCGCCTGGCAGGAGCTCGAGGCGGTGGCGCGTTACGGCGACTGGAACCCTGCACATTTCCTCGACACCGCCAGTCTCCTGCAGGCGACGGGAATCGGCGTGGACACGTTCCGTGGCGTGTGGAGCGCCGAACGGATCGCTACGCTCGAGCGCGCCATCCTCGAAAAGGGACTGAATCCCGCGCGTTCGGCTTACGACAGCGCCGCAGAATGGACAACGACCATCGGCAACTGGAACGTCGTTTCGAACGCAGGGGTCGGGATGGGCGCACTTGCTCTTCGCGGCTCTCAGCCAGCCGTCTCGCGGGAGCTGCTGGACCGAGCCGTGGCCAGTCTCGCGAACGGGCTGCGGGGGTTCTCAGAACAGGGCGGCTATCACGAAGGTCCACAGTACTGGTCATACGCCATCCAACATCTCGTCACGTTCGCTCAAGCCCTCCGCGCAACGACGGGCAGCGACCGAGGGATCTTCGCTTCGCCCGGATTGAGCGAGACGGCATCCATGGCGTGGCAGGCCGCGAGCCCAACTGGAACTCCCTTCAACTACTCCGACTCAAAGCTCGTCTCTTTCGCTACCCCGGCTCTGTTCATCCTGGGCAGGGAGTACTCCAACCCCGTGGCGACGAAGACGGCTCGGGACGCGCTGGCGACGGGGGACATCAATCAGTGGTCGATGGTCTGGTTCGATCCGACCGCTCCGGTCTCGACGCCGGCGGCACACGGTGAGCCGCTGGATCGAAAGTACGGAGCGTCAGAGATGGCGTCCCTTCGCGCAAACTGGTCGGACCCGTGGGGAACATACGTCTCGGTAAAGTCCGCTTCGGGGAAAGGAAACAACCACCCGGAACTCGACGCCGGCACCTTCGTGATGAGCGCGCTCGGCGTCGATTGGGCCATCGATCTCGGTCCGGACAACTACGCCCTGCCCGGTTACGAAAACGGCCTGCCGACCGGGGAGCGTTGGACCTACTACCGCAAGCGGGCGGAGGGGAACAACACCCTGACGGCGACGACGCGATCCACGCTCGATCAGAACCCGGGGGTGACGACGCCGATATCGGTGACTTCCAGCACGGACACCGCTATCGCTACAACGGATCTCAGCGCGGCGAGCGAGATCTTCACATCCTGGCGGCGCGGTGTCATGCTCTTCGGCGAACGACGAGCGGTTCGCGTGCAGGATGATTTCTCCTCCGCTACGTCCCGGGACGTCACCTGGTCCATGCACACGCGTGCGGGGATTGAGATCTCGGCAGACGGGCGGACGGCCACTCTCACGCAGGATGGTCAGAAGCTCGAGGCACGCATCGCCTCGCCTGGGGCGGCGAAGTTCACGTGGGCTCCCGCGAAGCCGCTGTGGCAGAGCCCTGCGCCTGCGGGGCAGGCATCGAATCACGACGTGCGGAAACTGATGGTAGAGCTCCCTGGAGTGACGTCGGGAACGCTAACGGTCGACCTCGTCCCCGTACGGGAAGGGCAGGCGGTCTCCATCCCGCCGGTGAGCGGCGTGAGCACCTGGGTTGTCGCACGCAACGAGACCGCGTCGCTCAGCGGGCTTGCGGTTGACGGGAAACCGCTCGCAGGTTTCGCTCCGAACGCTCTCTCTTATACCGTTCCGGTGGTCCCCGGGGCGCGCACGCCGACGATCACCGCGACGGCCGCCGGCGGAGGCTCCGCTCGCGTCACGCAGTCGGAGAACGGGCCCGGGGAGGCGACCGTCGTCGTCACCGCTCCCAACCGACGCGCGGTCGTCTACCGCATACATTTCTCCCGAGCACCGCTTCGCGTGATCAATGCGACGTCGAGCACCACGTGGGCAGCCGCGCAAGCAACCACAGACGGCGACATGAGCACGAAGTGGGTGGGCGGAGGCAACCACTGGCTGCAGTACGACTTCCGTGAGCCGGCCACGATTTACGCCGTCCGGGTGAGATGGGCTGCGACTGCGCCGAGCTCCACCAAGTTCGGCATAGTGACGCAAGATGGCGCTGGCCGGTGGGTCACCCGCTACAGCAGCGGGCTTCCCACCGATAACAGCTGGCAAACGTACCGCTTCGACCCGGTGACTTCTCGGTACGCGGGCATTGTCATCGACAATCAGAACGTCGCCACTCGATACACGGGCATCCATGAGATCGAGTTCCTCGGTTATGCTCCGGCGCAACCCCCCTCGAACACTCTGCCCACGCTCACGCTGACCGGAGTTCCGCGCGAACCTCGTGTCGGAGACAGCGGCAATCTCGGCATCAATCCGTTCACCGGAGCCGATGCTTCCCGCTTCACAGTGCGCTATGTTTCTGCGGACCCGTCGATCATCGAAGTAACGACCACCGGCGCCTACACTGCGAGGGCCGCGGGCACCACGCGAGTAGGCGTCATCGCCACGGCTGCGGACGGGACAAAAACGTGGGACACAGTTTCTATTGCAGTCAGTAATCCTTGGGTCTCCAATCTGCCGGCGATCGCGGACACCTACGTCAACAATGCGCCAGGAGCATCGACCACGAACTATGGGACCTCAGCCGCGCTCTTCGTCAAACGTCATGATCTCTACACGAACGTCAACCGGGAGGCATACGCGCGGTTCGACCTGAGTAGCGTCGCAGGCAAGACGATCACGTCAGCGGTATTGGAGTTTGAGGCCAATACGACGGATGCGGACGGCAGCGTCACTCGCCTCGATGCGAGGGCGATTGCCGGCCCGTGGAACGAAAGCACGGTGACCTACGCGACCAAACCCGCCCTCGGGAGCATTCTCGGCTCCGTCGACGTCACGAAGGATGTGGCCAAGTACTCCATAGATGTGACTGCGTACGTACAGCAACAAGCGGGGGCACGGGCGAGCGCCGACATCGCATTCGACCAGTCGCCGCCGAAGGGTGCCGGGGGCCTGCTCGTCCTCGTCTACGGGAAGGACACCCCGCGCCCTCCGGTGCTGCGGGTGACGACCGCGTATCAGCCCTGACGCCCCTCACCCGCGCCGGCGGCCCGGACGGCGCGGGTGAGGACGATCAACTGGAATACCGCACCGGCGGCTTCAGCCGCGAGAACGCCTCCCACGGCGCCGGCAGCACCGAAGATGGTCGAGAGTACGATGACGGAGCTCACGCCGACTAGGCACGCCACGACGCTGACCGCGAGCAGCCAGTTCGTTTTCCGGAACGCGACGAGACCAAGACCCAGCCCCCGCGATACGCACACCGTCAATACGACGGCGCCCGACAGAGCAGCCAGCAACGGAGAGACCTCCACAACGCCAGTGAAGACGAAGGTTGCGACGAACGGCAGGAGACAGCTGTAGGCGACGGCCGCGGCCAATCCGAGAAGCGCATTGATCTCCAGCTGACGCCGATTGCGCCGAAGCAACTCGGCCCCACGAGCTTGACCTACCCAACTCTGCAATCGATTCGGCACCGCGGAGAGCACGGCGAGAGCCATTCGGCACATCCGGTCGACCGCAGCGAACAGAGGAACCTGCGTGGGGGCCGCCAGGGCGACGAGAGTCACGGGAAGGGCTGTGAATCCGGCAGAGACGGTACGGCTCAGCGTGATGACAGCCTGCGAGCGTATGAGCTGGAATGTACGGCCGGGGCCAACGACGGGAACGAAACCTGGCGCCCGGAAGACCGCCGAACCCGCGGCGCTTGCGAACACGGATGCGATAGCCAGCCCGACCCCATAAACCCAGAGCGGCGCGCCCAGCTGAAGCGCGAGCACTACCGCTCCGACGAGCGCCAAGCGCGGCAGTGAATCGAGTATGAGCATCAGCCCCGGGCGGTTCGCCCCGATGAGAGCCCATGTCACCGACAGCCCCGTCAAACCGAACCCTACGGTGAGGATCGCGACGTCGAGGGCTGAGCCCGGTACGAGCGACATCGCTATGACCGCGGCAAGAGGAAGGAGCACGAGCATGAACACGAGCCGGCTCGCGAGCGAGTCCTTGACGATCTGCGCACGCCCCGACGCGTCGGCACCTGCTACCCGCTGAGGTCCCACTACGCTCCAGCCCAGCTCCCCGACGATTGCGGCCGCTGACCCCAGGGACTGCGCGACGCCCACCGCGCCGAGCCCAATGGCACCGAAATGGGTTGTGACAGAGGGGTACACCAGCAGCGGGGTCACCGCTCCCAACAACGGCGCGACGAGGTAGAGGGAGAAGGACGCTCCGCGTCTGAGATTCACGCGCCCGTTGATTCCTCGAGGCGGGGACCGGACCCGGGATGGTTCGCGACGCGGATGGACAGCGCGTCGAGGACGGTGTCCAGGGGCGCACCCAAAGCCGCGAGCCAGCCGTCCCCAGGAGTTGGTACCCGTTGATCGAAGGACGACCGGAGAGCATCGACCACCGCATCGGCCAGTTCGTCGATGCGTGGCTCGGCCGCGACGAGGAGCGGGCTCAGACCGTTACGCACCCCATCGAACTCGTTGGTAACTGCGAACACTCCTCGCGAGACGGCATCCAGCGGCGGATGCGAGGGGTGCGGGCTGTGTTGCAGAGAAAGGACCACATCGGTCTGGTCGATGAGGGAGAAGTAGTCGTCCCACGTCAGCTTGCCGCGACTGGACAGCACCACACCATGCCCGAGCACGACATCGGCATGGCTCTCGCCCGCGCTCACGAACCGCACGGGGACGGGCCAGTCTCCGACGCGGTCGGCGACGGCTTTCAGCACCGCAACCCCGATCGCATAGAGATTTCGAGGTTTGCTCGGTCGCGCGTAGAAGAAGACAGTGAGTTCAGTACGGGAGCGATTCTCGCTCCGGCCGGGCCTCTCGTCGATCTGCGGCCGGAAGACAAGATCGTCGTCCAGGGTGAGCTTCTCAGCTCGCGCGAGATAGTCGGCCAGGGGTGTGGAGTTCACGACGAGGATATGACCCTCGTGATAAGTCGCCCGCGCCAGCGCGTAGTCCGTCGACCACGCGACGAAGCCCGGCTCATAGTCCTGCACGAGATAGATCGAAGTGGACGCCGTCACCGCGCCGAGCCGACGTGCTACCCCGAAGGCGTGTGCGGTGGTCCAATGAGTCAACAGCCAGTGATCCGCGGGACTCACCCGGAGTCCGAGGAGCGCTTCGCGCCCGACGAGCTCGAGCCGGTCCTCACTGTCGAGACCGGTATGCGCCATCACGGCCGTGCGCAGCGTTCTGATCCTCTTGTCGTCCCTCGGCAACGCGTCTCGAAGACCAATGACCCGAAGCGGAAGGCCCTGGCGGAGGGCGTGCCCGGCCGCCACTCTGAGAGCGGTGCCGATACCCGCGAAGATTGCGTCCGCGCGCAGCTCGGGGAGAACGAGGTTCACAGCCTGTTGATCTCCGGCGTCCTCGACCACAAAACTGAGGCGATCGCTCAGCGGATGCAGGTTCGAGTAGACCCGAAGCGCATCACGATCCAATGTCCGCGGGCTCGTGGCGAAGTACCGCTGGGAATCTCGCGTCCAGGCGCGTTGCGCTAGACGGTTGAGAGCACCGCGTTGGATCCGGGAGTACTCAGCTGCGATGCGCATGGGCCACCCTCTCGATTCCGGCTCCGAACTCGTCGAACCGTTGCCCCACGTACTCCTCCAGTCGCTCCGCGGTCCCAGCCCCCGCCGCGCCCCCTACGTCATCTCGATTCGCCAATGCGATCTCATCGAGCGCTTTGGCAAGCGCCATAGTGTCCGCGATGTCGACGGTGACAAGCTGAGCGCCGACGATATCCACTACCTCGGCGAGCGCGGGCGAACGACGAGAGACCACCCGCCGTCCCGACGCCAGCCCTTGCCATACTTTGTTCGCGATGACCGTGGCCGCCTTCTCCGACCCACCGAAAACGCCCAGGACGACGTCTGATTCTTCGATGTACGAGGCGAGTCGCGCTTCCGAAACCGGGTCCCGAAAGACGATGGAGGTTTCGATCCCCAGCTCCTTCGCGAGGCTTTCGGCTCGTCCCCGTTGCTGCCCGCCGCCGACGAAGACGAACCGAAGGAGGTCAAGGTGACGGCACCGCGCGATCGAACGCAAGATGTACTCGACACCATGGAGCGGCAGGTACCCGCCGTAGTACAGCACTCGGGTCAGGGAGTCGCTCCGCTCTCGCTGCTCGATGCGCGCCGCCCACGCCGGCGCACCGACTGGAAGCGTGTAGAGACGGTTCAGGTGCGCGCCATAACGGCTGTGCAGCATCTGAACGCGGGCGTCCGTGTCCGTGACGACGATGTCGCCCAGCCTGGCCGCTACTCGGTCGACGACGTCGAGAACCCGTGCGTGAAGCGAACGATCTGGCACGAGCATCCAGTCGCCGACCCGTGTCTCGTGGAGACCGACGAACCAGTCCACGACGAGCGCTGCACCATGCCACCAAGCGACCGCTCGGGCGATCGCCGCATTTTTGTTCTGGAACTCAGCCAGTATCACGACGTCTACGCTGCGGCGAGGCAGGGACAGGCCTCTGCGCAGAAGCGTCCACGCTTTGCGGGCCGCGCCGGGCCTCGTGTCGATTGCGACCACGCTGATCTGCGCGTCGAATCGTCTCACCAAGTACTCGCGCAGACGGGCGTTCCGCGGGTACCCCTCCGATTCAACACCCAAGTAGAGGACGTGCAAGCGGCGGCCCTCCGAGAATGTCTTTCGGCTCATGACGACCTCTTGTATTCGAGCACGTCGCGGTTCAGAGCGGCGCGCAGGAACCCGACTCCTCGCAGCAAGGTCCGGTAGCCTCGCGCGGCGCGAGCAGACCTATTGACCCCTGGCGAGGTCACGACCGCGCCAGCGCCGGCTAGGACCCGCACTCCACCACGCACCGCGACTGCAAGGCGACGCCGCAACGACTCGGGCCGCCCCCATCCATTGTCGGGACGCATCAAGGCAACACGCCCGTGCGTGTTGCCGCCCCGCACCGCGCGCGTCCGTATCCAGTCTGCGCTGCACCGGCTGGCTGGGACCCGTTCGGTCACGCGTGCTGCGTTCGTCCACACGATGCGGATCCCGGCGGCGGCCAGCTGCTGCGTGAGGAAGATGTCCGAGCCTCCCGACTCGCTGAAGCGGGAATCGAACCGAGTAACCGGTCCGCGCATCAAGGACGCCCGCCTGATCGCCAAATTGTTTGTGGCAGCTTCTCCCACTCGCGCGCCTTCTGGAGTGTCCTCCGATGTGAAGAACTTGCCGAGATGGGCCCACTGCGGGATAGGTGCCTCGAAGACCGAATCCACGGGCCCCGACACAGCATCCGCTTCGCCGCGCAGGATGGGAGCGACCAACTCTTCCAGCCAGTCCTCGCTAACGGTCTCATCGTCATCGATGAAACACACGATGTCGTAATCGAGAGCCTCATCGAGCGCTCGATTTCGCGCCGCCGCGATCCCCGGCTGCGGCTCGCACACAGCAGTCACCTGGAAACTCCACTCGGACTGCATTCCTCGCACTCGTTCGGCAGTTCGCCCCTCGCTGTCGTTGTCGACGACAATGACAGCAAACGACTGCGATGTTTTGGTGCGATCGAGCGAGGCCAGCGTCTCGAGGAGAAGGTGTTCTCGTCGGTATGTGGCGATCAGAATCGCTACCGATGGCGTTCGGGTCACGAAGGCCTCCTCGCCATAGTCTTGACCAGCATCGGGTAACTCAGCTCCCGTCGGAGCGGTGAGGGTGAGCCTGATCGGAGGGAGTGGATAGCGGAAAACCGGTCCAGCGCGCGAATCGGTCCCCGCACGGCCTGCGTGAGCAGGGACAGTCTCGACGAGTTGCCCGCCAACCCCGCAGACTGCCCGTCATGCTGGCGATAGTCGATCACGGAACGATCCTGCAGGTCGAGCGCCCCCCGAGACGCCGCGACGATCGAATACCAGCGATCGTGAAGCCACCCACCGGGAGGGCGTCCCAAGCTCTTCGCGAACGCTGAACGGGCGATCATAGCCGCGCCTGTAGCCACAGACCGGCTGAGGACGACACGCAGTCTCTCCACGTCGTTCCGCTCGTTCCAGTCACGCGGAACGCCAAACGCGTCCCACAGCGTCTGACCGCTGTACGACCCGGAATCATCGATGACCGTCCCGTTTGCCGCACTGACGGCGCACGAAGGATCGTCTTGGAGCCTTGCCGCCTGCACCTCGACCCGATCCTCGCGCCACAAGTCATCCTGATCCGCAAACACGATGAAGTCGACGTCGGGCCCTGCGAGATCGACTCCCTGAGCGAAGTTGCGGCCGATGCGGCCGAACAGATCGGTTCCGGTCCCGGGCCTTGCCGGGCGGACGATGACGTCATCATGGAACTCGCGAAGTCGAGAGACCGCACGATCCACGTAACCGTCTGTCGACCGATCATCGACGATGACCACCTGGTCGAGCGGCCGGCTTTGCCTGCACATGGTATCGATTTGGTCGAGCAGACGTTGCCCACCGTTATGCGTCACCATGACCGCCGCAACTCGGGTCATAGCGCTTCCTGCTCCGACGGTGTCTCTCGCCGAGAAGCGCGACGAGTTGTGAGCGTGAGTCTCCGAAGCGCTGCCGCGTAGGCACGGCATACCAACGGCCAGGTATAGCGCTCTGCCGCTCGCGCGGATGTTAGCGCCGATAGGCGCGACTGCTCATGCGGATCCGACATGAGGCGGATCACCGCATCGGCGATGGCCTGCTCGTCGGGCTCCGAGAACAGGGCCGTGTCCCCCAGCACCTCTCGGTTGTAGACGGTATCGCGAGCGACAATCGGTGTCCCGGTAGCCATCGCTTGGACTAACGTCGGGTTTGTGCCCCCCACGCTGTGTCCATGAAAGTAGACGCCGGCGTGCTGCCACAGAGCCAGGAGCCGTGCATCGTCACTGATGTGCCCGAGCGCGCGTACGTTGTCGTGGCGGCGTGCGAGCGAATGCGCCTGTTCGTCGAGATCTCCGCCGTACCCGGAAGAGCCGACGATGACCACAGGGTACGACTCGGAGATTCTTTCGGCAGCGCGAAGAAACTCGGGGATCGTGTTCTCGGGTACGAAGCGCGCCACGACGAGCACGTAGCCACGATGCGCCAGACCCGACTCGATCGGGAGGTCAGGTGCCGGTTCCCCACCGTATGGAATGAAGACTCCGTCGCGACCGAACTCGTCATTCCAACGCCGCTCGATCTCACGTGAATCGAATACGAGATCATCCGCGAACATCGCGGTGAACCGCGCCCCCATTCTGAAGATGAATTTGGCCAGACGCCCCCACTTGGCGCGATCCCACTCGATGCCGTCCACATTGACTATCGTTCGGATGCCCCTCAACTTGAGGAGCGGCAAGAAGTAGCCGTTCGCGACGTTCATGACCAGCGCAACGTCGGGCTTATCTCTCAGGGCATGTAGAGATGCGGTCAGCCCATACGAGAGTGTGCTGAGCGACTTGCTCTCGACTCCACCTGTCACCACGGTACGGATACGCTCGTCACGTTCCGGATCGTCTGATTTGGTCGCGCCTTTGCGCCCGTAGACGGTGACATCCCACCCGTCGTCCGCCAGGTAGGGGGAGAGCTTGCGAACCGCGGTCTCGAAACCACCGTAGTAGCTGGGGTACCCCCGCGTGCCGATGATCGCGACAGATGAAGCCATGCCCTTGCTACTCCCACTCATGTTCGGATGGAGCGCACCGCAGCCGTCGGGATGCCCCGCTTACCCTACCCGCTGAGCAGCTGCGGCGAGTCATCTCCGCCTCGAACCTCTCGCGATCTGTCATTCTGCGCCGCCGAAACCTGGGCGACACGACCGCCTGGTATGAAGGGAACAGGGCGCGATCACGGTCTGCGTACGCTCCGGCAGTGTTCGGCAATGCACCCGGCACAACGGGCATCAAAGACAGTTTGGAGCATCATGAAGGGCATCATCCTCGCCGGCGGTTCCGGCACTCGGCTGCATCCGATCACCTTGGGTGTCTCGAAGCAGCTCATCCCGGTGTACGACAAGCCGATGGTCTACTACCCGTTGTCGACGCTGATGCTCGCGGGTATCCGCGACATCCTGATCATCACGACACCGCATGATGCGCCGTTCTTCGAGCGGTTGCTGGGAGATGGGTCGCAGTTCGGGATCTCGTTGACGTTCGCGCAGCAGCCGTCCCCGGACGGGTTGGCGCAGGCGTTCACGATCGGTGCGGATTTCATCGGCGACGACAAGGTGGCCCTCGTCCTGGGCGACAACCTGCTCTACGGCCCAGGCCTGGGTTCGCAGCTCAAGCGTTATGCGGACGTCGACGGCGGGGCGGTGTTCGCGTACTGGGTGGCGGAGCCGTCCGCGTACGGTGTGGTGGAGTTCGATGACACCGGGCGCGCCGTCTCGCTCGAGGAGAAGCCGGCCGAGCCCAAGAGCAATTTCGCGGTGCCGGGTCTGTATTTCTACGACAACGATGTGATCGACATCGCCCGCAACCTCGAGCCCTCGCCCCGCGGCGAGTACGAGATCACCGACATCAACAGCGCCTACCTCGAACGGGGCAAGCTGCAGGTCGAGGTCCTCCCCCGCGGAACCGCCTGGCTCGACACGGGAACCTTCGACCAGATGACCGACGCTGCCGATTACGTCCGGACGATGGAGCGGCGGACGGGTCTGCGCATCGGCGTTCCCGAGGAGGTGGCCTGGCGGCAGGGGTTCCTCACCAACGAGGAACTGCGCGAGCGCGCGGTCAAGCTCGTGAAGTCCGGGTACGGCACATATCTGTTGGAGATTTTGGAGAGGGGACGCTGATGGGAACGCTTCTCGTGACCGGCGGTGCCGGGTTCATCGGTTCGAATTTCGTTCACCACGTCATCGGCAACACCGACCACTCGGTGATCGTGCTCGACAAGCTCACCTATGCGGGCAACGCCGCATCCCTGGCGGGTCTGCCCGAGGACCGGGTGCGGCTGGTCGAGGGCGACATCGCCGACGCCGCGCTCGTGGACGAGCTGTTCGGGCAGGTCGACGCGGTCGTGCACTACGCGGCCGAGTCGCACAACGACAACTCCCTCCACGACCCCCGCCCCTTCCTCGACACGAACATCGTCGGCACGTACACGCTGCTCGAGGCAGCGCGCAAGCACGACAAACGCTTCCACCACATCTCCACCGACGAGGTGTACGGCGACCTCGAACTCGACGACCCGGCACGGTTCACCGAATCCACCCCGTACAACCCGTCCTCGCCCTACAGCAGCACCAAGGCCGGCTCCGACCTGCTCGTGCGCGCATGGGTGCGTTCGTTCGGGGTGAAAGCGACGATCAGCAACTGCTCGAACAACTACGGCCCCTACCAGCACGTCGAGAAGTTCATCCCCCGCCAGATCACCAACGTCCTGCGCGGCATCCGCCCCAAGCTCTACGGCAAGGGCGAGAACGTCCGCGACTGGATCCACGCCGACGACCACTCCTCCGCCGTGCTGACGATCCTCGACCGCGGCGTCATCGGCGAGACGTACCTCATCGGCGCCGACGGCGAGAAGGACAACAAGACCGTCGTCGAGCTCATCCTCGCCCTCACCGGCAACCCCACCGACGCGTACGACCACGTCACCGACCGCCCCGGACACGACCTCCGCTACGCGATCGACTCCACCAAGCTCCGCACCGAACTCGGCTGGACACCCCGCTACCAAGACTTCGAAGCCGGCCTGAAAGCCACCATCGACTGGTACCGCGACAACGAAGACTGGTGGGCGCCCGCAAAAGACGGCGTCGAAGCCTTCTACGCCTCGAAAGGCCAGTGAGAGTCCGGCTCGGGCGTCTCACACCTAGGCTGAGCGCATGAGCGAACGCGTCCGCCCTCCTCGCCTCGTGACGACGTGGGCGGTCGTGGTGCTCATCGTCGGCGCGGGCGTGGCAGCGTCTCTGCTCTCCGCCGGCCCGAGCGACGAGCGAGCGAGCGGGCCGGACTCCGGCGCGAGCGCACCTCCCTCCACGCCTACCGCTGCCGCGGCGGCCGAGGCCCCCCTCGAACAGTCACCCCCGGCGGAGGACCCACCGACCACGGTCGCGCCCGTCGAAGTGAATACGTCCACCGTGGATGAAGAGCTTCGTGCGGCGCTCAACATCGACGAGTACTCGGACGTCTGGAGAGAGGCGCCATCCTCCTGGGCCGGCTACATACAGGACGTCAGCGTGCAAGGCGCGAACGTGGCCGTGACGCTCGGCATCGAACCTGACCAGCGGGACAGGGACAGAATTGCAGAAGACGCTGCCCTCGCGATCTCTGTCATCCTGCCGGCTGAATTGGCAGCGGGCATCGATTGGATCATCGTGAAGGATGCAGGCGGGGTCGAACTAGCCCGGGCCGAGCCCAAACCCGCCGACGTCGGCGAGCCACCTACGCTCGGGTTCTTGGGCTGAGGAGCCGTCGCGACAATGGTCGGTATCCGGGTTGATCCGCACCAACGGTGCATCATCTGAGCGCCGAGACCCCGGCAGCCGACCCGACCGGTCAGCGCACCTCCGCCTCGAGCCGTGCGGTGGAACGCGAGCGACGTCAGCGCGCGACCGCTCCGGGCGACCAGCCGTTCCGGTTGCCCGAGACCTGTCCGCTCTGCGCGATCAGCCGCTCGACGAGCGGGATCTGCGCGGTGGGGATGCTCACCCGGCTGCGCAGCATCGCGATGCCGACGAGGGCGATGAACCCCGAGAGCATCTTGTCGATGACCGACGTGAGGATGTTGGCCGAGAAGGCCGCGGCGACGACGGGCAGGCCGAGTCCGGCGATCGACGAGGTGACGTTGTCGGAACCGTGGCCGGAGTACCCGCCGAACATGAGGACGCCCAGCGGAGCACCCACCAGCGAGCACGCCACCGCCACGAGCAGAGTGAGGTTGACGTAGCGGAAGAGGTCGGCTCCCATGCCGAACCGGCGGATGCCGTACGCCCATACGAGCGCTCCGGCGACGTTCACGAGCGCGAAGGGAGCCGCCCCCGGGGCGCCCACGACGAACCCGAACACGTTCGTGCTGAGTCCGACGACGACTCCCGCCCAGGGACCGAAGACCATCGCCGCGACCGCGGTGCCCGCCATGTCGAGGTAGATCGGCAAATGGAGCAGCTGCACCGTCGACATGCCGATGAAGTTGACGATGAGGCAGCCGAACATGATCAGCGCCTGCGTCCGCCGGGAGACGAGCGGGGGCGGCGCTGTCAGCGAGGTCGGCGAGACCGGTGATTCGCTCGCGGGGCGGGGACGCCGCGGCGGCGAGACCCGGGGAGCCACATCATCGGGCCGGCGTGCCTGCTGATAACGACGGATCCAGCGGTCGGCCTCGTCTGAATCTGCGCCGAGCGCCAGCACGATGTCGCGCAACAGCCCGATGTCGACCCGGGCCCGGCCCGGCCGGAACGCGTCGTACACCGTGGTACGCGGAGGCGTGGCAGCCGCCGGATTGATGCCCCTCTCGACGCGCAGTTGTGCGATGCGACGGACGAGTTCGGCGTACGACACCGGCCCGGCGGCATCCTTCAGCGCGAGCAGATCCCGCGCGATCGCGTCGAGTGAATCGGGCTCGCCGAATCGCGTGTCATCGTCCTGCACGTGCGCTCCCCCGCCCTCGAGCGGATGCATGTCGCAAACCGCATACGCGCGGCGGATCCCCTCGCCCCGCGGCGATCACTCTATCGACACTGGCCGCCGGGGTGTTCGGGATTGTTCGCACACGCGCGTTGCGGGCCCGAACGGCCCGCGTCGTGGGGCGACCGATGCCAGCGTGAGAGCGACGGCTCGCCGACTGGGGCGCGGGTCGCGATTCGCTCTCGATGAGGATCCATGAAGAGAAGACATCCCTCCCTCGCCGCGGCCTCGGCCGCCCTGATCGCAGCGACGCTCGTCGTCGCCGGTATGGCGCTCCCGGCGCATGCCGACGAACCGGCCGGAGGCGTTGATCCGGCGGGGCCGACCGCGGCAGCCGAAGTCGAGGTGGCAGGTGCCGAGGTGATGGCTGAGGCGCTGGTTGCGGACCCGGAAGCCGCGGAGCCGGTTGGGGAACCGGATGCCGCGGAGCGCGTCACCGCCGAAGCATCCGCATCCGCATACGCACCCGCACCCGCACCCGCACCCGCACCCGCACCCGCACCCGAGTCTGCTGAGCCCGCGGCGGTCAGTGCGGCGCCCGGCTACGTGAATGACGACGGGTCCGGTGCGGGCCACGATGACGACGACAGTGTCGCCGATCTGCCGCCGCAGACGGGAGTCACGATCAGCATCCGGGTCGATGGCGCAGAGATCGGCGTCGGCCCGATCGGCGAGCGCGGACCGATCGAGCGATACGAGCTCATCGTCCGTCCCATGGACGGCGGCGAGCCGATCACGCGCACCTCGACGACCCGAACCGTCTTCATCCTGACCGGGCTGAAGCCGGGCACTTACGAGATCGAGGCGAGCCTGCACAACAGCCACGGCTCGACGGGCGCCCGCGACATTCGATTCGCGGTGCCGGAGGTTCCCGGCGAGCCGACGGTGACGATCCGTGACAGTAGCCCCACGGCGCTGCTCGGCGAGATCTGGGCGGCCCCGCTGCAGAACCCGTTCCCGGAGGGGGTCTGGCCGTTCTATCTGCCCACCACCTACACCGCGACCCTCACGGGCGGCGGCCGCACCGAAACGCGCGAGGTCGACGACGTGCAGGGTCTCGGACGCTTCGGGTTCACCGGCCTCGAGCCCTCGACGACATACACGCTGACGGTCGTCGCCCGGAACGCCGCGGGGCAGAGCGCGCCCGTCTCGGTGCAGGCATCCACGAGTCCCGTCACCGGACCGACCGCGCCCGATCCCGACGCGCTGACCGGCGATAACCGCGGCGGGGTCGTCGTGAACGGCGCATCCGTCCCCGGCACCACGGTGACGGCGAACGTCGGACGCGAGCTGGCGGGTATGGCGATCCACGGGTGGCTGTTCTCCGAGCCGCGATATCTGGGCGTGGCCACGGTCACGGCAGACGGCATCGCGACGTTCGCCCTTCCCGCCGACATCCCCGCGGGCGCCCACCGCCTCGCACTCACCGCGGACGACGGCAGCACGCTCGGCTGGAGCCCCGTCGAGGTGCGCGCCGCTGAGGTGACCACTCCGCCCGCCACCGGTGGCCCGGGTGGGCCTGGCGCTGGGGCCGGAGCGGGTGCCGGGTCTGGGTCTGGCGCTGGGGTTGACGGGTCTGGGGCTGGGGTTGACGGGTCTGCGTCGGAGGGCCGAGACGGCGCGACCTCGGCTGCGGGTTCTGTCGCGTCGGCGGCGAAGACGCGCGCTCTGGCATCGACCGGCGGTGCGGCGCCGTGGGAGCTCGCTGTGTGGGCTGCGGCGCTTCTCGCGGCCGGCGGGCTGGTGATCGCGAGACGACGAGTCGTCGACTGACGCTCATCGAGAGAACGATGTGCGGGGCACCGACCATGGGGGGCGGTGCCCCGCACATGCTTTCACTGCGCCATTTCGCTCCGCCCGCATTTCGCTGCGTGCGCCGTCCGACAGAGGCCGCCGATTCCTCCACAATTCGACAGCGAGAAACTTCTCCACAAATGTACGGATATTCGATGTCAATGTCCGACCCCTGGGCAGAATGGGAACATGGCATCGAACGGCGACAGCTCATACGATCCGCAGGCCGGCTCGTCGGCGTCGCCATACGCCGGTGTCGTCGACCGGGTCTCCGAAGCAGACGAGCTGCTTCACGCGGCCCACATCGCGATGACGCGCGCTCTCGCCGAGGCGGGGCGCAGCGCCCTCCGGCAGGCAGCGCGCTCGCGAACGCGACCGCGCGGTATGGGCTCCGACATGGAGATGCGCTCGATCGCCGCCGAGGTCGCCGGGGTGCGACGCTCGCACGACCGTCGCGCGCAGAGCGAGATCGACCACGCACTGACCATCGTCGACGATTACCCCGCTGTCTTCGAGGCGTGGGAGCAGCAGCGCATCACGCGCGACCATGTCGATGCGGTCGTCCGGATGGGATGCGGCCTCGCCGACGACATCCGCGACGACTACGCGCTGCAGGCGATCTCGATCTGCGAGCGTGACATCGCGTCACGGGTGCGCGAGGCGCTCCGCAACCTGGCTGCGCGGATGGGATCCGAGTCCTTCGCCGAGCGGCACCGCACGGCAACGGCGAAGCGACGCGTCTGGGTGACCAACGGCACCGACGGCATGTCCGAGCTCGGCGCCACCCTGCCGACCGTCATCGCCGCAGGCATCCACGACCGCCTCACCGCCATGGCGCAGTCCGTCAAGGATGCGCGCGCCACCGCCGGGTCTCCACCCGCGGATGCTGCGCCGGGAGTTGCCGTTGCGGGTGATGGTGCCGCGGGTGCGGAGTCTGCGGATGCGGATGCCGCGGCGCCCGACGTTCGCACGATGGATCAGCTGCGCGCCGACATCCTCGGCGACCTGCTGCTCGGCGGCGCTCCGGTCGTCGACCCCACCTCTGGCAGCGACGCCGCGGGGCCGCTGGGTGCGATCCGGGCGCAGGTACAGGTGACGCTGACCTCTGAGACGGTGACCGGCGCCGACGAGGCCCCCGCCGAACTGGTAGGCGCCGCGCTCATCGACGCCGACACCGCCCGCAAGCTCGCCGGCCGCGCGAGAATCTGGAACCGGCTCTTCATCGATCCCATCACCCGCACACCGGTCGAGGTCGACACCTACCGACCCACCGCGGCGATGAGCAGACTGCTCAAGGCGAGAGATCAGCACTGCCGGTTCCCCGGATGCCGGAGGGCGGCGATCCGCTGCGAGCTCGACCACACCATCGACTACGCCCTCGGCGGGCACACCCACATCTTCAACCTCGCCCACCTGTGCCAGCGGCACCATTCGATGAAGCAATTCACGAAATGGGAAGTCAGACAGATCGGCGGCGGGGTTCTCGAATGGACCTCACCCCTCGGCCGGATCTACCGAGAAGACGTGCCGGTTCCGTCCGTGTGCTTCGTTCCCGATCCCGCCGGTCCGCCACCCGGGGCAGGCAGGGACGAGCCACCGCCCTTCTGACCCGGGCTCTTCACGAACTCGCCGGCGCCCCTCGGCGCGGCCGTCTATACGATCCGGAGGCGCTCCGCTTCAGCGAGCACGACGGGATCCTCGCATCCGCGCGCGAAGCCGGCGATCCGTCGGTCGATGTCGCGCTGCAGGATGACGCTGCCGATGCGCTCCGCGAGCGGCGCGAGCCACGCGGGGCGGCAGGCGAAGTTGTAGCGCCACACGGCCAACGAACGCGATGGGTCGCCCTCGACCGGACTGAACCGCCACCCGCCGCCCATACGCGCGAAGAACCACGAACCTTTCGTCATCTTCATCCCGACGTTCGACGGCGGGTTGTACGAGACGTACTCGCTCTCCATTGCCAGCCCGAAGCGCTGCACCGTGTACGTGCGGACGCCCTTCGCGGGCCGTTCCGCCCCGATCAGGTGCTGTCGCCGAATGAATGGATCCCACCGCTTCCGCACCGTGCCCTGCGTCTGCGACACCGCGAACGCGACGTCGGCGGGCACAGGCACGACGCAACGCGACTCGACGACCGGCACTCTCCCATCGTGGCACGGTCCGGCGCGCATACTGATAGAGCAGCACCACCGTCCCGCCCCTGAATCAACGGAGAATCATGCGCAGCGTCCCCCTCGGTCGGAGCAACATCCAGGTCCCCAACGTCGTCGCGGGCATGATGAGGATCGAGGAGCTCTCCGACGACGACATCCGAGCCCTCTACGACCGCTGCCGCGAGGTCGGTGTCGACTTCTTCGACCACGCCGACCTCTATGGCTCCTCGCGCCACGCGTGCGAGCGGCGCTTCACCGAAGCGCTCAAGCTCACGGCATCCGAGCGCGACGAGATCACGTTGCAGACCAAGACCGGCATCGTCGCCGACGACTGGCACTTCGACCACTCGTACGAGCACATCGTGACCTCCGCCGAGGAGTCGCTCGAAGCGCTCGGCACCGACCGCATCGACGTGCTGCTGCTCCATCGTCCCGACGCTCTCGTCGAACCCGACGAAGTCGCCCGCGCGTTCGACCACCTCGAGTCATCGGGCAAGGTGCGCGCCTTCGGCGTCTCGAATCACACGCCCCGTCAGATCGACCTGTTGAAGACGGCGGTGACCCAGCCGCTCGTCGCGAACCAGGTGCAGCTGTCGATCACGCACTCGACGATCATCGCCCAAGGGCTCGCGTCGAACATGGCCGGCGAAGACGACTCGATCACCCGCGACGGCGGCGGACTCGTCGACTACTCGCGTGTCAACGGCATCACGCTCCAGGCGTGGTCGCCGTTCCAGAAGGGCTTCTTCGACGGCGTCATCTTCGGCGCCGAGGAGTACCCCGAGCTCAACGCCAAGCTCGACGAACTGGCCGCCAAGTACGGCGTCACCCCGACCGCCATCGCGACCGCGTGGATCACCCGCCACCCCGCCGGGATGCAGGTCGTGCTCGGCACGACGAATCCTCAGCGCGTCGCGGATGCCGCCGAGGGCAGCGACATCCCCCTGACGCGGGGCGAGTGGTACGGACTCATCCAAGCCGCCGGGCACAAGGTGCCCTGAGCCCGGGGAGCCCTGCCTACTCGCAGCCGATGCCGTCGCCGTCGCGGTCGAGGTGCCGCCCGTAACCGGGGTCACCCGCTCGGACGGGGGCGGCACCTGCATACCGGGCCGCCGTGCAGTTGTCGTAGTACACGGATGCCGGCGCCTGAGCAACAGGCGCCTGAGCAACGGGTGCCTGAGCAACGGGTGCCTGCACCGTCCGGGCCGACAGCTGACCCTCGAGATCCGCGATCCGCGCGGCGCGGGCGTCGCAATGCGGATCGGCGGCGTCGCGTTACGCTCCGGTCAGGTCCCGCAGAACGTCTGGTAGCCGGCCGCGAAGTCCGGACCTGCGGGCTGAGCGTACCGCTCCGCGCCCGGGCGCGCTGTGAACGGCGTCGACAGGACCGTCGTCAGCCAGCCGAGCGGCTCGAGGTCCCCGGAGGTCGCCGCGGCGAGCGCCTCCTCGACGAGGTGGTTCCGCGGCACGTAGATCGGATTCGCGCCATCCATCACCTCGGCGTCGGGATCGTGGGCCCGCCACCGGCCCAACCAGCCGACCAGCGCCGCGTCCCCGCCGAGCGCCGCCTCGAGGCCGGCGGCGTCGCCTCGCGCGGCATCCGCCAGCGACCGGAACGTCGAGGTGTAGTCCGCGCTCTTCCGCTCGAGCATCTCGTGGAAGTCGCCGGCGAGCGCCTCGACGTGCTCATCGGAGATTCGCGCATCGGCGAGGCCGAGCTTGCGCCGCATGCCGGCGGCCCGTGCCTGGGCGAACCGGGGCCGGAACTCCGCCAGCACGCCCTGCGCCAGCTCGACCGCGCGTTCGAGCTCGTCGTCGAACAGCGGCAGCATCGCCTCGGCGAGCCGGGCGAGGTTCCACTCCGCGATGTAGGGCTGGTTGCCGTAGGCGTAGCGCCCGCCGGTGTCGATCGAGCTGTAGACGGTCGCCGGGTCGTACGCGTCGAGGAACGCGCACGGACCGTAGTCGATCGTCTCGCCCGAGAGGGTCATGTTGTCGGTGTTCATCACGCCGTGGATGAAGCCGACCAGCATCCATCGGGCCACGAGGTCGGCCTGTGCCCGAACGACCGCGCGGAACAGCCCCAGCGCGGCGATCTCCTCGCCCGCCGCCTCGGGGTGGTGCCGCGCGATCGCATAGTCGACGACGGAACGCAGCACCGCGATGTCGCCGGTCCCCCGCGCGAACTCGACGCTGCCCACGCGCAGATGACTCGATGCGGTCCGCACCAGCACGGCGCCCGGGAGCGCCGTCTCGCGCTGCACCTCGCGCCCGGTCGCGACGACGGCGAGCGAGCGGGTCGTCGGGATGCCAAGGGCGTGCATGGCCTCGCTCATGACGTACTCGCGCAGCATCGGGCCGACCGCGGCGAGCCCGTCACCCGCGCGCGCGAAGGGCGTCGGCCCGGAACCCTTGAGGTGCAGATCGCGGAACGAGCCGTCGGGTGCGGTCAGCTCGCCGAGCAGCAGCGCCCGGCCGTCACCCAGGCGGGGCGAGAACCCCCCGAACTGGTGACCGGCATACGCCTGCGCGACCGGCTGCGCACCGTCGGGCAGCGCGGCGCCCACGAGGAGGTCGACCCCCGCGGGGCTGCGCAGGAACCCGGCATCCAGTCCGAGCTCGCCGGCGAGCCCCTCGTTGAGCACGAGCAGCCGCGGTTCCGGCGCCGGGTCGGCCGACCACGGCCGCGCGAGCGCGGGCAACGCGTCGGCGAAGTCGTGCGACAGCGTGAGCGTGACGGGATGCATGCACCGAGGCTACGCGCGCTGCGACGACCGAGGGCCGCGCTGCGACACCGTCGTTCACGGGAGCGGTTTACACATCCGTCATGCGTTCTTGATAGGAATGTGTGGCGGTCCGCTCGGGGCCGCGGAGAGCGAGCACCATGCGTCTGTCGGTCATCGGTTGCGGTTACCTCGGAGCGGTCCACGCCGCGGCGATGGCATCGATCGGGCACGAGGTCGTCGGGATCGACGTCGACGAGCGCAAGATCGCCTCCCTCTCGAACGGAGAGGCACCGTTCTTCGAGCCCGGTCTGCAGGAGATCCTGAGCGAGGGTCTCGCGTCGGGCCAACTCCGCTTCTCGACCGACATGGCGGATGCCGCCGGCGCCGCCGTCCACTTCATCGGCGTCGGCACCCCGCAGCAGAAGGACGGCTACGCCGCCGACCTCACCTACGTCAACGCCGCCGTCGACGCGCTCATCCCGCACCTCGCCGAGGGCGACATCGTCGCGGGCAAGTCGACGGTCCCCGTCGGCACCGCCGCCACGCTCGCCGAGCGCGTGACCCCCACCGGCGCCACGCTCGTCTGGAACCCGGAGTTCCTGCGCGAGGGCTGGGCGGTGCAGGACACCGTCGACCCCGACCGTCTCGTCGCGGGGGTTCCCACCGGCGCCGAGGGCGAGCGCGCCGCCGACATCCTGCGCGAGGTGTACCACCCCTCGGTCGCCAAGAACACGCCGTTCATCGTCACCGACCTCGCTACCGCCGAGCTCGTCAAGGTCGCCGCCAACGCCTTCCTCGCGACGAAGATCAGCTTCATCAACGCCATGGCCGAGATCGCCGAGGTCACCGGCGCCGACGTCACGACGCTCGCCGACGCGATCGGGCACGACGCCCGTATCGGCCGCCGCTTCCTCGGAGCGGGCATCGGCTTCGGCGGCGGCTGCCTGCCGAAGGACATCCGCGCCTTCTCGGCCCGCGCCGAGGAGCTCGGCCGTGGCGAGTCCGTCGCGTTCCTCCGCGAGATCGACGCCATCAACATGCGCCGGCGCGATCGCGCCGTCGACCTCGTGGTCGACGCCTTCGGCGGATCGGTGTTCAAGAAGAACATCACCGTCCTCGGCGCCGCCTTCAAGCCGCACAGCGATGACACCCGCGACTCCCCTGCCCTCGACGTCGCCGTCCGGCTGCACGGCCTCGGGGCATGGGTCACCGTGACCGACCCCGAAGCGATCGAGAACGCCCGCCGCATCCACCCGCAGCTCAACTACGTCGAGGACCGCGACGAGGCGCTGCGCGCCGCCGACGCCGTCATCGTCGTCACCGAGTGGGATGAGTACCGCCGTCAGCTCGACCCGGCCCACGCCGCGACCCTCACCTCCGGCCGGCTCATCGTCGACGGCCGCAACTGCCTCGACGCCGCCGCCTGGCGTGCAGCCGGCTGGGACTACCGGGGTATGGGGCGCCCCTGATCCGACGTCGCACGGCCCGATGTTCCCGGGACGCCCAGCAGTCGCCACCCGTTGCGTCGCGGGTTCTCGACGCGGATGTCGGAGTCGCGCAGCTCCGTCGGCGAGGGCAGGTTCTCGATACGGAGCGCACGGCGAAACGCATCGATGCTGTGGAAGCCGGCCCGGCTGGCTACCTCGGCGACCGTGAGCGCGCGGTCGCGGTCGGCTCGCAACAGCTGCACCGCGAGGTCCAGCCGGAGCCGCCGCAGCTCGCCCGAGGGCGATGTCGCGTGCGCCTGGAAGGCGCGCTGCAGGTGCCGCATCGACACCGCCAGGTGCGCCGCGATCGACTCGGGCGTGACGGACGGGTCGGCGCGGGTCGCCGCCATCATCGATGAGGCCTGCGAGAACAGCGACATCGGTATTCGTGAGCGCACCCATTCCCGGGCCGCGCGCTCGGCGAACAGGCTGTCGATCATGTGCTCCGCCGCGCAGGCGAGAGAATGCTGCGTCGCCGCGTCGACGCCCGCGTCGGTGTCGAGGAGCGACTCGAGGTAGCGTCGCGTGGGTTCGACGAGATGCGTGTCCGGGAGGACCCTCGCCGGTTCCTCCCGGGCTGACACGTTCACGACGAGGAGGGTGATCTCCTCCTCCCACCACGCCATGTGCGGCACGCGCGTCGACAGGAAGATCGCTTCGCCCGTCTCGAGCCGCCGCGCAGGCTCGGTGATCGGAGCACGACTCATCAACGCGCCGCCGTCCGAGGGGAACACGACGAGCGCTGATTCCTCTCGCAGCGGCGAAAGCGTGACCGCCCCCGGGCCCAGCTGCACGCGACGCAGTTCGATGTGAGCCACGCGCACACCCTGGGTCGAGATGACGTCGAGTCGTCGCGGACCTCGTGACCAGCTATCGGATGCACCGTCCCCAGCGATGAGATCACGCACGGCTGCCCCCTCCCGTTCTCCTCATTGTCACCACCCCCGCGGTGCACTCCCCGGCGACCGGGCGACGCGTGTCGCACGACGTCACGCAATTGTCGCTGAGCGCCACCCCGCAGCTGCTCCATCGAGCGCACTCGCCCCCGGGGCGGGGAGTCGCGTCTGACGCCTGGCGACCGATCTGTGACGGATGCCGCCGGATTCCGTCATTCTCGTCACCGCTCCATCGCGTAAGCGCAACGCTTCGGGCAGACCCGATGCACGTTTACCAGGAGAACACCATGTCGCTGACCGACGGCCCTGCCGACAACGCTCCCGAAATCACCCCCGCGCCCGACGCCGGCGTGAACCGCCGGACGCTCATGAAGGGTGTCGCGTGGGCTGCCCCCGTCATCGCCCTCAGCGTCGCCGCGCCGCTCGCATCCGCCTCCGTCCAGAACGCGGGACTCGCGTGGACCGACGACGAGACAGGTCTGCTGAGCCTGCGGGTGCTCGACGGCGCCAGTGCCGTCCAGGCCGGTGCGCTCATCACTGTGCCCACCCAGTTCACGATCACCAACGGGGCCGGAGCCATCGACGACACCGCGACGATCACGATCGTCGTCGGTCGTCCTTCAGGGCTCAATCTGCCCGTCGGCCGCGCCCGTGGGTTCGGCGTCGCCACGCTGGGGGGCACCGATGTCGCAGCGCAGAACGCGGTCAGCTACAACACACTCCTCGGGGCGCGCGTGGGCTTCCCGGTGACCACCCTCGTCACGACCCGCGCCGTGTCCGTGCCCTCGAACGGGACGCTGAGCATCCCCGTCGAGTTCGGCCTGTCCGGATCCAACTCCGGAATCGCGGTGAGCGCCCTTGCGACCTTCCCGGTCACGCTGACGGTGGCCTTCGCGAGCGGCCCCACGTACCAGGCTCAGACGTCGATCAGCGTTCCGCTGGGCGCCGGCATCCTGTGACCACGAGCACGCGGGCACGCCGCGGACACGATGGACACACGTCGTGGTGGCGTCGAGAGTACGGCGGTCTTCCCGGCTGGGGGCTGGCCGTCATGCTCACCGCCATCGCGAGCACCCTCCTGTTCTCCCTCGCGATCATCCTCGACTTGTAACCCGCCCGACATCCGATCAGGCCCGAACCGGGCGTACCGTTGCCGCCATGAAGCGATCACGGCGTTCCGATTACGGCAGCCAGTCCTGGTGGACCCGCGACTACGGCGGACTTCCGGGCTGGGCCATCGTCGTCGTCGTGGTCGTCATCGTGGCTCTGGGAGTGTTCGTCACGACGCTTCTCCTGACGCCGCGGTGACGGCCGTGACCGCATGAGAGGGCGCGATGTCGCCCCAGCACTGCCTGGCGAGGCGATCGTGTCGCTCAGACGCTGATCGGCTCTGGGATCTGTCGCTGGGACGCTGATCGGAAGGCGCGGGCTGTCGGGATAATGAGCCCCACCACCGACCCGAGAGACACATGCCCCCACATCAGACAGCGCTGAACCTCGCTCTTCGCAGCGGCGTCGACCTCGGTCATGCATGGGTGCAGGAACTCGCCGACGGCCTCGGTGTCCGCGTGCTCTTCCTCAAGGGGCCGACGCTGTCGCGACAGGGACTGCGCGCCGAACGCACGTCCTCCGACGTCGACGTCCTCGTCGATCCGGTCGCGTTCGACCGGCTCTGCGCCGAGATCGTCGCGCGCGGATGGCAGGAGCGCCCGGCACCGCTCATCGGACGGCTCACGAGCGTCCACTCGCGCACGTTCCTCCACCCCTACTGGCCGTGCGACCTCGACGTGCACCGCCACTACCCGGGCATGCTCGTCGACCCCGGTGCCGCATTCGACGCCCTCTGGACCGAGCACGAGACCAGCGTGTTCGCTCAGCGCTCCTGCACCGTGCCTTCGCGCCTGTCCAACATCGTCATTCTCGCGCTCCACTCCCTGCGCGGCACTCGACGACAGGCTCGTCACGCCGCCGAACTCGATGCTCTTGTGAACGTCGTCCTGACACCCGCTGAACGGGCGCACCTGCCCGGACTCGCGTCGAGGACCGGAACGACAGTGACGCTGGCTGAGGTGTTCCGGCGCATGGGCGTGGTCGTGCCCGTCGATCCTCACGAGCGTGAGTCGGCTGCAGCGCGTCGGTGGCGCGAGCGAGTCGCTTCGGGATCGTTCGGATCGTACTTCTGGTTTGCGGCTCTGCGCGACGCTCGCGGCCTGGACCGAGCCGTCATCGCGTCCCGCGCGATCTGGCCGAGCCGCTCCGATCTCCTCCTGAGCCGGCCCGAGACCGTCGACACGACAGTCGGGCGCACCGCAGCACGCCTGCGGCGCTGGGGCCGCGGAGCCCACTCCCTGCCGCGAGCACTGGGGGCCATGACGCTGAACACTCGAAACACGAGCATCGAGCCGGGGGGACCACGGTGGAACTGAGAGATTATCTGCGGATCCTGCGGGCGCACTGGATCGCGCTGTCGTTGTGCCTCATCCTCGGCGTCGTCGTCGCGTTCGCCTGGACGCTGATCCAGCCCAAGGTCTACACCGCCGATGCGAGCGGCTATGTGACGCCGGTCAAAGCCGAGGGGCAGAACGACAGCAGCTCGGAGTACGTCAGCGACAACCTCGCGAAGTCGAAGGTCAAGTCCTACGTCGACGTCGGCACCTGGCGCGCCGTCGGCGAGCATGCTCGTGAAGAGCTCGGCCTGGATGTGAGCCCGGAGAGCCTCGTTCGCCGCGTCTCGGTCTCGAACCCGCTCGACACCGTCGTCATCAAGGTAGACGCAACGGGGCCGACCCCGGAGGCGGCGCGCGACCTCGCGGGGGCTTGGATCCGCGGCATGCAGATCGAGATCGAGAACATCGAGTCCGGCGGCACGGGTGTGAACCCGGGCATCACGCTCGTCACCGCCGACTCGGCGCGTCTTCCCACCACCCCCAGCTCCCCGAACGTCCGCCTCGCGCTGGCCATCGGTGGCCTCGTGGGCCTCGTCGTGGGCATCGGTTACGCTCTGCTGCGATTCACGCTGGATCGCCGCATCCGCTCCGCCGAGGGCGTCGAGCGGGAGACGGGGCTCAACGTCGTCGGCGCGATCCCCGAGGAGAAGTCCTTCACCGCAGAGAACCGGCTGATCCCGTTCGACGGAGCGAACACGTCGTCGAGCAGGAACGTGCACCTGTACGCGGTCTCCGAGGCCGTGCGTGAGCTGCGCACCAACATCCAGTTCATGGACGTCGACAACCCGCCCCGCATCCTGGTCGTCACCAGCCCCCTCCCCGGCGAGGGCAAGTCGACGACGGCCGCGAACCTCGCCATCACGCTCTCGGCCAGCGGGCAGCGGGTCGTCCTGATCGACGGCGACCTGCGCCGGCCGATGGTCGCGACGATCTTCCACCTCATCGGTGACGCCGGCCTGACCGACATCCTGGCGGGCCGTGCCACGTTCGACGACGTCGCGCAGCCGGTCGGCCGGTCGGGCTCGCTGCGGGTCGTGGCTGCCGGCAAGATCCCGCCGAATCCCAGCGAGATCTTGGGATCCCAGCGCATGCGCGACCTCATGGAGACCCTCAGTCGCGACGCCGTGGTCATCGTCGACGCACCGCCGCTGATCCCGGTGACGGATGCCGCGGTCCTCACCAACCGCACCGACGGGGCGATCATCGTCACCACCGTGGGCCGCACCACCTTCGACGCGTTGAAGAAGGCGCAGCAGAATCTCGAGCGCGCCGGCGGCCGTGCTCTCGGTGTCGTCCTGAACCGTGTGCCGCGCAAGGGCAGCGGCGCGGCGTACTACGGCTACCAGTACACCGGCGCCTACTACCGCACCGAGGATGCCGACACCGTGCCCGATCTGGCTCCGACGCCGGCGACCGCAGCGGTTTCACGTGTCGTCACGGTCGGCGGGCAGGTCCTGCCCGATGGGCGGCGAGCACGCCGCGCCCGGCGCTGAACCGTGACGGCCTCGCCCGACGCCGCCCCGGCACGCCGACGTTGGCGACGTGCAGCGAGCCATCCACTCGCACACCTCACGGCGGCAGTGCTGGTGATCGCGCTCGTGCAGTCGTTCGCCGTCAAGGTGTACCAGGTGCCTTCCGCCTCGATGGAGCAGACCCTCATGCCGGGCGATCGCATCCTCGTCGACCGTCTCGGCATCGCCGGCCCTCCGAGCCGCGGCGACGTCGTCGTGTTCGAGCGCCCCGAGTCATGGCGCGACGCACCACGGGCAGAGAAGAGCCCGTGGCGCGCGGCCGCCGGGTGGTTCGGCGACGTCTTCGGCTTCGGCCCGAGCAACGGCGACGCACTGGTCAAGCGCATCGTCGCCGGCCCCGGTGAGACGGTCGCGTGCTGCGACGCCGTGGGCCGACTGACGATCGACGACGAGCCGCTCGACGAGCCCTACGTCACGCACGATCTTCCGTTCGAGTCCGGTGTGCTCGATTGCGACACCGCCCCCCGTTCGTCGCGCTGCTTCCCTCCCATCCACCTCGGTTCCGACGAGTACCTTCTTCTGGGCGACAGCCGCGCGAACTCCGCCGACTCGCTCGCGGCCTGCCGAGGCGGTGCCAGCGCCGACACCGCCTCGTGCGCACGACCGGTGGATAGGGAACAGATCATCGGCGAAGCATTCTTCCGCTTCTGGCCGGTGACCCGATGGGGGATGCCGTAGGCGTCGGCCTCACGCGGGCGCCGCGGGCGCCGCGAGCGCGGGCAGAGCATGCAGACCGCGCCGGTCGGTGCGCGGGGCCCGGCGCTGCGCACGCACTCGGGTCGGCGAGGGCTCCCCTTGCAGCCGGAACGCTCGGCGAAGATCGTCGGCGCTCGTGAAGCCGGCGAATCGCGACACCTCCTCGACTGACAGCACGTCGTAGCGCTGTTCCGTCAGCAGCTGCACGGCGAGCTCGACGCGAAGGCGACGGATCTCCATAGCGGGCGAGGTGCCCTGCTCAGAGAACGCCCGCTGCAGATGCCGGGGGGACACCGCGAGCTCGGCCGCGAGCGACGGCACCGTCAGCTCGGAGTCGGCGCGCCGCGAGGCGATGAGGGCGAGGGCGCGGCGGTAGAGCGAGGGCTGCACCTTGACCGGCCCCGCTCCCACGCTCGCTCGCTCGAGGAACAGGCTGCCGACCATCTCCTCGCTCAACCGCGACAGGGCGTAGGTCGCCACACGTCCGGGCCGGGCCGCCCCGGACAGCAGGGAACGGAAGTAGGCGGTCGCGGGGGTGACCAGCGCCGAGTCGCCCGCGAACAGCGGTCCGTCGCTCTCGTCGAGAGGAGCGCCGAAGGCGGCGACCACGGCCTCGGGTGCCGACACCACGATGACCTCAGCCTCATCCGACCAGGCGAGCAGATAGTCGGAGCGCGAGCGCAGGAAGAGACCCCGGCCAGCGTCGGCACGATGGCGTCGGCGCGAATCGAGCGTCGGTGCGACACTCACGCTCCCGGCCGCGACGAGCATGCAATGCAGGACGGGGGACTCACTCGTCGGCACGACGCGCTCGGCGCCGCGTGCGAGCTCGTATCGCTTCAGCACGACCGACTCGAGGGCGAGAGTGTCGGCTGGGCGGCCCGCGAAGGGTTCGCCCGGCCGACGCGACGAGGGGGGCGGCGTTCCCGGCGCACTCGGGTAGCGCTCGTAGCTCACGCTGCACCTCCCCCCTCGATCGCCTCACAGCGTAGGAGCGACCGATCGGTCCTCCCGCACTGGATCCGCGGGCGCGGACTACGCATTCGGGGCACAGCCCGCACCCGCGGACGCTACGGTCATGACTACTTAGAGAATCCCCGCACCCACCGGGACGGTGACGCTCGAGGTGGCTGTGCGGGTCAGGCCGTTGCCGAAATCGACGACGATCGTGACCGGGAAAGTCGCGAGAGCCGAGATGGAGACACCGGTCGAGTTGCCCGCGAGACCGAGCACGAACGGCACTGTCTGCGTTCCGTTGGAGGGAATGTTCACGGGGAGAGTCGTCGTGAAGGTCGTCAGCGGGAAGCCGTACTGGCCGACGATCGCGGCGCTCTGGTACACCGCCGTCCGCTGCCCGGCTGTCGACGGCACGCCGTTGAGGCTGTAGACGCCGAAACCGCGCGCGCGTCCGACGGGCAGGTTGATACCGGCGGGACGTCCGACGGTGACCGTCACCGTCGCGGTCTGGTTGATCGCACCCGCGCCGTTGGTAATGGTGAACTCCGTCGGCACCGTCGTCAGCGCGGTCGCGGTCAGCGTGCCCCCGCCGTCCAACAGGTTCAGCGAGAGCAGGCCCGTCTGGGTGTTCGTCACCGCCAGGCCGGAGTTGTTGACGGATGCCGCAGCCAGGGGTGCTGCGACCGCAACGGCCATCACCGGGACGGCCCACGCGGCGCCCTTGATGATCGTGCGACGGTCGATGCCGTCGGACTCGCGGCGGGCGGGGGTGACGTCGGTCACGGGATCTCCTCAGGTCGGAATGAGAGGTTTTCCCGTACTTTTTCGCCGCCCACGAACGTCGTCGATGGCTGCGCCGGCATCCGTCGCTCAGGTCACGATCGGTGTCGCGAAGTGTCGGAGTCGGACGCCGCGCGGGTGTGCCGGAGCCCCGTCAGGGCAGATACGGCTCCGCGAGCCCGCGCTCGGCGAGCGACCGCAGGAACGCGCGTACGTCGCGATCGATCTCGGTGCCGTCGACGTCGCCGCGTTCCGCGATCACCCGCACCAGCGACTCCGCGGTCGCACCGCGCGCGGTCGTCAGTGCCGACCAGATGATCGCTGCCGTGTCGCGCAATGCGACCGGCTCGGGAGATCCGCCGCGCGCGAGCGACAGCGCGACGAATCCGTCGTCGCTCGACGTCCAGGCGGCATCCGCCCGGGTCCGCCAGGACGGCTCGCGCACCACGACGTCCGCGGCACCGAGCGCGTCCAGCGCGGCGCCCACGACAGCCTCGGCGTCGCCTCTCGGCGGCGCCCCGTGGGCCGCGACCACCGCCTCGGCGAGTGCTCGGGCCGAACGTCCGTCGGCCGCCCGCCAGAGGGCCGGGCCGATGCCGTCGATGATGTGGAGCGTCGCTCCGCCCGCGGGCTCCGGCTGCAACAGGGCGAGTCGCTCACCCGCACCGTCCGTCGGCGAGCCGAGCGCGATCGCGTCGAGATGGGCACCGCGCCACCAGGTCGTCCCTGTTGCCGGGTCCAGGTCGGTCTCGACCTCCGCCGTGAGCGGCTTCGCGTCCGCGACGGGCAGCGTCGCCACGACGTCGCCGGGCCGGAACAGAGGCGCCAGGGCCGCGGCGAGGGTCTCGGCCTCACTGTAGGTCACGCGATGCACCCCGCCGATGGCGGCGACGTGCGCAGCGATCCGATGAAGCGGCGCAGGCAGGTCCGCGAGATAGCTGGTCTGCTCGACGAGCTCGGGAAGCACGTCGCCCAGCGCACACGATTCCAGCACCGGAACCTCGGGCCCGCCCGGTACCCGGTGGAGCAGGACGATCGCGCTCAAGCGCAACGGTCGTGCCGCCAGGGGGCGCAGCCCGAGCTCGGATGCTGAACGCTGGGCCTTGTCCCCTGCCGGATCCTCGATGATCGACAGCGGCTTGCGGTAGGGCAGCACCGTCCCGTCGTCCGTGATCCCGACCGTTTCGTCGGTCACGTAGCCGTAGTGGGCGGCGAGCGCGCGCGTCGCGGTCGTCTTGCCCCGCCCCGACGGCCCGACGACCGCCACGACGTTTCCCTCGTCGTCGGCCAGACCACCGGCGTGCAGCATCCATAGCTCACCACGCCTCGCCTCGATCGCGGCCAGCGTCACGGCCTGCGACAGCGCGGCGAGCTCGCGCCGCAGCTCGCCCCGCGTCAGCGCAACGCTGCGGTGAGCCGCTGGCAGGGGATCGTCCGGAGTCGCCTGGGCGTCGCGCCATGCCCGGACGATCGCCTCGATGTCGCCGTCCGCGCGGTCATCGGCGTCGATCCGCACCGCGCATCCGAGCGCGGAGACGAGAGGAAGCGGCGACACCCTCGTAGCCTATGGTCGATCACACCGCCACCGCATCGGATTCCGGACGCGCGCGATGCGCGGACACGACGGACACCCCGACAAGAAGAAGAGCAGTCGCGAGGAAGGCGAACGCGATCACGGCGGTGATGTTGCCGTTCAGCGTGACCGCGGACCAGGTCGCGAGATCGACGGGGGCGAGCTCGAACGGTGCGTGGTCCAGCACGACATCGACGACCGGCCCGGCTGACACGGCCAATGCCGCGCCGATGACGCAGGCGCTCGCTCCTCGGAGCAGTCCGCGCAACGGCAGATACCGGAGCACCCCGACGACGAGCAAGGCGATGGCCGCGCCGAATCCCACCAGCGGAAGCACGATGCCGCCGAACGCATCGGCGTCGCCGGCCGCCCACAGGACCACCGCGAGGAACGCCGTCACTGCCGCAGCATCCGCGAGCACCGCGATCACGGCGGCGTGTCGACGCAACCCCGGCGACCCGAACGATCGCAGCGCGAGCGGGCCCCAGATCACGACGACCGCGAACAGGATCGCAGCGCCGGTGACGCCGAGGAACCCCGCCGAGGTCAGCGCCTCGATCGAGGCGAGCAGCAGGCCGAGCGAGCCGAGCGCCGCCGCGAGAGTCGTCCAGCCGCGCCGCCCGGTCACGAGCAGGGGCAGCGTGGTGAGCGAGAAGGCCAGGGCGACCGCCGCCGCGACGATCCAGAACCACGACAGCGTGTGCTCGACCGCGAGGTTCGTCACGAAGGTCGCGACCAGCGCGACGGCGTACGCACCGATCGTCGTCCAGAGCACGGCTGCCCGCCACCGGCGATGCACGCGGGCCTGGTGCGCGTCGAGACGTCCGCGGTCGTCTGCGCTCGCGCTGACGAGCTCGCCCTCGGTCACTCCCAGCGCTCGTGCCAGCGGGCCGAGCGTCGCGAGGTCGGGGTACGACAGCCCGCGCTCCCACTTCGACACCGCCGACTCGGTCACGAAGACGCGCGCGGCGAGCTCCTTCTGCGTCAGCCCGGCCGCCCGCCGGGCGCCGGCGAGGAAGCGCCCCACGTCGCCTTTGTGTGTTCCGACCTCGGGCGATCCGGCTTCATGCGTTTCATTCACGTCGCTCAGTGCACCATCACCGGGCTCGACGCACCAAGCCGACACGGCCCCGACACGGCCCGGGCGCGGCTCGACCATCTGGCCAGCCCGGAATCACGCGGATCGCGCACCTCAGGGCAGGCGCACCGAGTCGGTCTTCGGGTGCTCGCGCGGCATCCGGTCTCGGTCGTACGTGATGGCGGAGTAGCCGTGCGGGATCGGCTGCCCCTCCTCGTCGACGCTCACGAACACGAGCCGCTCGATCGAGAGGATCCGCTTGCGCGTGATCATGTTGCGCACGACGGCCCGCATCGTCAGCGAGGTGCGCCCGAAGTGCGTCGCCGTCAGTCCCATCTCGATGAGGTCGCCCTGCAGGGCCGACGACTCGAAGTTGATCTCCGAGATCAGCTTGGTCACCACTCGATAGTTGCCGAGCTGGATGATCGCGTAGATCGCCGCTTCTTCGTCGATCCAGCGGAGAAGGCTTCCACCGAAGAGCGTGCCGTTGGCGTTGAGGTCTTCCGGTCGCACCCACTTGCGCGTGTGGAAGTTGATGCCGCCCTCTGACCAGGGCCATTCGGAACTCGTCTGATCGCTCACGTTCATCCAGCCTAGCTCGCCATGATCGCACGGTCCGGGCGTCGCGTCGACCGGTTCCCCGCGCGCGACGGGCGGCGGATGATATGGGCATGGACAAGCCTGCGAAAGACTTCGACGCTCACGAGGTGGCGGAGGAGGTCGCCGAGCGCGTCAAGAAGCGGATGCCGGATGTCGACGACGATCTCATCCGCCGCGAGGCGGCCGCATCGGTCGAGAGCCACGCCGACGCACGCGTGACGGACTTCATCGGCATCATCGCAGAGCGCGAGACCCGCGAGCGCCTCGCCGACATCGCCGATGAGTCCTCAGGCGCCGCCTCCGACTGACCAGGCCGCCTCGATGCGGGCGATGCGCCGCTCCAGAGAGGCGAGCGCCCCCGCGACATCCACCGAGGGGCTGATCGTGTGCACCGCGATCAGCCGTCCGTCGATGCTGGCGGTGAGACTGCCCGGCATGAGATTCGCCACGAGCGCCAGCGCCGCGCGGCCCGCCGACGTCTCGAGCATCGTCGTATGCGCGACCCACTCCGGATCGATGTCGGGTCCTGGCAACCAGATCGCCCGCCGCGCGACATCGATCCCGCCGATGATCGAGCGACCGATCAGCCATGCGGCCAGCTCGACAACCCCGAGCGCTCCTCGCACCGAGCGGGTCAGCCCGGCCCGGCGCCTCGGTATTCCCGTCAGGGCATACGTGGTCGCAGTGACCGCAGGGACGGCGACCACGCCGTAACCGAGCGCCGCCAGCGACGCCTCGGTCGCCGCGATCCAGACGGCAGCGATCACGACGATCCGGCACAGCACGGAGACGATCACCGTTCCCACCCGTCCGGCCGTCATGGCACCATCACCGCCGCCAGAACCGCGACGAGCACGGCACCGCCCAAGGCGAGGGCGATCACCGCACCCGAACCGGACCAACTGCCGATCGCCCGCTGCGCGCGGTCGAGACCCGGTCCCGCGCTCGGACCGGCGGCGATCCGGGCGACGACGGCACCCCGCACCTGTCCCAGGCCGTTCGACGCGACGGTGAGACCGCGCAGAACGATCCGCGCCGCGCGCTCCTCGACCACCACGATGTCACCGGGGGGCACGGTGGGTGAGCGCTCCGGTGCGCGCCGCGTGACCCCGAGGGCGATCGCGGCGCCGGCGAGTCCGAGCAGCAGCGGCCACGTCTGCGCCCAGATGGCCGACGGATCGAGCCAGCCTGGCACGCTCAGCGGCGGCGCCCATGCTGACGCGAGCGCCGCGACCGGCACCACCGCGAGCACCGACAGGGCGACCCACGCGATGCCGCGCATGCGCGCCGTGGGCTTCGGCGTGCGCTCGCGCCGCGCCAGCGTGACGGCGAACCGAGCCAGCAGCAGCGTCGACCCCACGCCGAACCACGGCAGCACATCGGCGACGCCGAGCGCGGGCAGCCACGGCACCGGCACCTCGCCGACGGCCTCCTTCGCGACGTACTTCGCGATGAACCCGCTCGTGAACGGTGCGCCCACGAGCGCGAGGGACGCGACGGCGAGCGCCGCCGTGACGCTCCAGCGCGGCAGCCGTTCGCTGTCCCACGCCTGCACTCCCAGGAACAGAGCCCCCTTCACGAGCCCGTGCGAGACGCTGTAGACCACAACGGCGGCGATGCAGGCCGGCGCGAGCGCGGGGGCGACGAGGGCCGCACCGATGACGGACGTGAGGAAGCCCATCTGGCTGATGCTGCTGTAGGCGAGGATGACCTTGGGATTGCGCTGCAGCACGCCGGCGGGCACCGCCAGCAGCCCGCCCACGAGGCCGAGCACGAGGAACACCGCGCCCCACGTCGGCTCGCCGGTTCCCTCGCCGAGCGGCAGGAAGCGCAGCCACCCGACGATGCCGGCCTTCAGCATCGCTCCCGACAGCACCGCGCTCGCGGGACTCGGGGCTGCCGGATGCGCGAGCGGCAGCCAGACGTGCAGCGGGACGGTGCCCGCCTTCACTCCGAAGCCGATCAGCAGCAGCAGGATGATCGTCCCCTGCGCGGGCGAGGCGGAGACGGCCGCCGGAGCCTCCCCGACCGTCGTGACGCCATCCGCGGCCAGCAGCAGCAGCGCCGCGAGCACGGCGCACTCCCCGAACACCGTCAGCACCAGATAGATGGCGCCGGCACGCCGCGCGCTCGGCGTCCGGTCGTGCACGACGATCGCGTACCCGAGGAAGCTCATCGCGGCGAAGGCGAGGTAGAACGTCACGAGGTCGTCAGCGAGGAACACCGCGATGTTGCCGGTGAAGCACAGCAGCAGGAATGCCGTCAGCACATGCGGACGCTCGGCTTTCGACCGGACCACGAACGACAGGGCCATGCCGTAGAGAACGACCGCCATCAGCACCAGGGGCCGTGCGACGGCGTCGAGCCGGATGGAAGTGCCGAGCAGCATCCACGGGATCTCATGGCGGTCGCCGGCGTCGAAGACCGCCGCCATACCGGCGGGCAGCACGGCGAGCCAGGAGAAGCGGGTGATCGCCTCCCGCGTCCGGCGCGCCCGCGTACCGCCGACACCGCTCAGCACGGCGATGAGCACCGCGACGAGCAGCGGCGACGACAGTGCGGGGAGGAAGATCACAGCCACGCTCCGTCCGCGATGAACCGTGCCAGCGACCATGGCGAGAACTCCCAGCCCGCGGCGACGCCGAGTCCGACGACGGCCGCGGCTGTGATGAGGGTGGGAACGAGCAGCGCGGCGGGCGCTTCGAGGCGCCGCGCGTGGTCGCCCGGCTGGGTCAGCCGGGGCGCCCGCTCCGCCGACGCGGCGGTGGCCGCAGGCTCCGTCCACATCGCGATGATCACCGGCAGGAAGTACCCGGCGTTGAGGATCGTGCTCGTCAGCAGCACCGCGATGACCCAGGGCTCGCCGGCATCGAGGGCGCCCACCCCCAGCGCCCACTTCGAGATGAACCCGGCGAAGGGGGGCAGCCCGATCATCCCGAGCGCCGCGATCGTGAAGGCCGTCGCCGTCAGCGGCATCCGCCGTCCGACTCCGGAGAGCTCGCTGATCCTGTGGATCTTCAGCTCCTCGGCGAACAGCCCGGCGCAGAAGAAGAGGGTGATCTTCATGAACCCCTGATTGACCATGTGCACGATCGCGCCGGCGGTGGCCATCGGGGCCAGCAGCGCGGCCCCGAGCGCGATGTAGGCCACCTGAGACACGGTCGAGTAGGCGAGGCGCTTCTTCAGGTCGTCCTGGGTGAGCGCACGGAGCGAGCCGTAGACGATCGTGATCGAGGCGACGACGGCGAGCACCGCGAGCAGGCCGAGATCGGCGAACAGCTGGAAGCCGAACGTGTCCTCGACGACCCGGATGATGCCGAAGGCGCCGGCCTTGACCACCGCCACCGCATGCAGGAGGGCGCTGACGGGCGCCGGGGCGACCATCGCGACCGGCAGCCAGCCGTGCAGAGGGAACAGCGCGGCCTTGACCCCGACCCCCGTGAGCAGCAGTGCGCCGATCGCGGTCGCCGTCGCGGGGTCGCGCGCGGCGAGCGCCGCGACGGCGGGGACGCCCCCGGACACGAACTCGACCGGACCCACCTCGAGGGTCAGCCACGCGACGCCGAGCAGCAGCACGACCCCGCCCACGAGCGTGTAGCCGAGGTAGGTGCGCGCTCCGCGCATCGCCTCGGGCGTGCCGCGGTGGGCGACGAGCGGATAGGTCACGAGGGTCAGCAGCTCGAAGAAGATCAGGAAGGTGAAGAGGTTCTGCGCGAGGGCGATGCCGGTCGTCGCCGTCACGCACAGGCTGAAGAACCCGAAGAACCGGCTGCGATTCGGGGCGCCTTCGAGGTAGCCGATCGCGTAGACGGTCGTGACGAGCCAGAGTCCCGACGAGAGCGCGACGAAGAACAGTGAGAACGTGTCGGTGACGAAGACGATCTCCAGCCCGGGGATCCACTCGAACGAGGAACGGAGCTTCTCCCCCGACACGACGATGGGGATGAGCACGACCACGATCGCCGCCTTCGCGATCGCGCCGGCGAGGTTGAGCGCCGTGCGCAGCCGCCGCTGCTCCTCCTTCAGGCCGAAGATGACGAGCGCCGGCACCAGCGAGGTCAGCAGCAGCACGACCGGGATGAGGCTGGGCGAGACGATGGAACCCGGGATCATGGCGCCGCCCCCTCGATGATGGCCACGAGAGGCCCCGGGAAGACGCCGATGACGACGGATGCCGCGGCCAGGACGAACGGCACGATCGAGAGCGTGCGCCTCGGCACGCCGTTCGGGGGCGGCGGGTCATCGCCCGGCGGGGCGAACATCGCTCGGAGCATCTTCGCGACGTACGCGAAGGTCAGCAGTCCGCCCGCGAGCAGCACCGCGACCCACCACCAGGCGCCGACCGCGAGCGAGGACTCCAGCAGCTGCCACTTGCCCACGAACCCGAGGGTGGGCGGCAGGCCCGCCAGGCCGACCCCCGCGATCCCGATCGTGGCGGCCGCGAGCGGCATCCGGGCGAGCGCGCCCCTCAGCCCGCCGAGGCGGTCGCTGCCGTACGCGACCACGAGCGTGCCGGCCGCGAGGAACATCGCCGCCTTCGCGAGCCCGTGCGCGACCGCGAGCACGACTCCGCCGCTCCAGCCGGCCGCGCCCGCGTCGTCTCCGTGCGCGCCGCCATCGAGCATGAGCGGCAGCATCAGCACGAGGTACCCGACCTGCGCGACCGTCGAATAGGCGATGACGGTCTTCAGCCGATCGCGACGCAGCGCCATGAACCCGCCCCACAGGATGCCGGCGGCTCCGGCCGCGGCAGCGGTGTTCGCCAGCACGGGCCCGAGGGCGGTCTCCGGACCGATCGCGGCGAACATGCGCCACAGCACGAACAGCGACGCCTTGATCACGAGCGCCGACAGCAGCGCGCTCACCGCGGCGGGGGCAGCCGGATGCGCGACCGGAAGCCACGAATGCAGCGGGAACAGCGCCATCTTCGCCCCCATGCCGACAAGCGCCAGGGCGAGCACGGCCGCCGTGACGGGACCGTCGTCGACGCGACCCGCCGCCAGAGCGAGGTCGAGCGTCCCCGCCTGCCCGTAGACGAGCGCGACCGCCAGGAGGTAGAACAGCGAACCGGTCACCGCCACGAACAGATACCGCAGTGCCGCCGCACGCGCCCGCGCCCCTCCCAGGGCGACGAGCGCGACCGCGGCCAGGGTCAGCAGCTCGAGCAGGACGTAGATCGTGAACAGGTCCGCGGCCACGAACACACCCGAGATCGCGGCCATCGCGAAGAGCGCCAGCGGCCAGAAGCTGTCGGCGCCGATGAGACGTGGCTCTGCCGAGCCCATGACGAAGGCGGCGAGGAACACGACATGGGCGAGGGCGAGCATCGCGACCGACGCTCCATCCGCCTGCAGCGCGATGCCCAGTGGGGGGATCCATCCCGCGAGCTCGGTACGCACAACGCCGGTGTCCACGACAGCCGGCCACAGCGCCATCACGACGGAACCGCTCGCGACGACGGCCACGACTCCCACGGCAGCGCGGAACCGAGCGGGAACGAGCGCGGCGACCACAGCGGCGGCCACCGGCACGAACAGCAGCAGCGGGATCATCCGTCTCCCTGCTCGTTCTCGTCGGTGGTGTCCTCGACCCGGCGAGCGAGCGCGAGAGCGAGGCCTGTGATCGCGGCCATGACGACGATCCCCGTCAGGACGAGCGCCTGCGGCACGGGATCGGGCGCGCCGCCGTCAGCGCCCGCTGCGCCGCGGTCGGCGAGAGCCAGCAGCACGAGCATCACTCCGCCCGAGGCGACGTTCAGCGCGACGATGCGGCGGATGAGGTCGCGCACCACGAGGTGCGCCGTGGTGCCGATGACGAACACCACGACGCCCGCGCCGAGGAAGAGCAACGTCGCGTTCATGCGCGCTCCTCATCCACCGCGCCGGCGGGACTCGCGCTGTCATCGACCGCGCCGGCGGCGAAGAAGATCTCGCTGAGCGCGACGCCGATCCCGGCGGCGAGCACCGCTTCGATCGCGAGGATCGCCCCACCCGCCCACGCGGTGTCGAGCCCGAGCCAGGCGCCCGTCACGACGAGGCCGATGACGGCGAGGGCGACGAATGCGAGCAGGCTCGTGCTCACGATCGCCGTCGCGACGGGGCGGGAGACGGCGGCGGCTCGGATGCCGCACAGCCGCGCGATCACGAGAGCCGCGGCGATGAGCGCGCCCGACTGGAACGCCCCGCCGGGCTGAATGCTGCCGGCCACCAGCACCCAGATCGCGAGCACGAGGACGACCGGCACGATCACGACGGCAAGAGCCCGCCGCACCGGATCAGCCGGCCTCACGGCCCGCAGCCGCTCGCCGCCGACCGCGCCCGCGGCCACCGCGGCGACGACGAGCACGGCGATCTCGAGAAGCGTGTCGAGGCTGCGATAACTCAGCAGCACCGCCGTGACGGGGTGCGAGACGCCCGCCGCGTCCGTCGCCGCGACCGCCTCCCGGCCCAGGTCGGCGGGTTCAACGCTCACGCTGCGTACGGCCAGCAGCAGACCGACCAGACCAGCCGCACCCCCTGCGACGGCGACCCCGATCGTCACCGCCCGACCCCGCTCTTCGGCGCTCGGTCGCGGCGGCGCCCGGCGTTCGAGCGCGTCGACCAGCAACGCCCCGGCGATACCGCCGCCCAGCGCCGCCTCCGCGAGCGCGACATCGGGCGCATCGATGCGACCCCACAGCACCGCCAGCAGGATGCCGAACACGAGGAAGGCTGTCGTCGCGGCGGCCCGGCCCCGCACGAGCACCGCCACCGAGGCGACGACGACGACCGCCCCGACAGCGAGCAGATCCAGGAGGTCGACGTTCATGAGCCGCCGTCCGCGTCGCTGCGCCGCTTCCGGCGCTCACTGCCGGCCAGCAGGTGGGAGTTGCCTGCGGTGCCGAGGAGCGCGAGCATCCAGATCAGCAGCAGCTTCGCCGCGACCCCGACGATGCCGAGCCCGTCGCCGCCGCGGGCGATCGCATCGACGATGAGGGCGATGACGATGAACCCGAGGCCGAGGTTGTCGGCCTTGGCGACAGCGTGGAGGCGGGTCGGAAGATCCGGAAAACGAAGCAGCCCCAGCGTGCCGACGACAACGAACAGGCATCCGACCAACAGCAGGCCGATCACAAGGACGTCCAGCACCCCGACGTTCGCTGCGGTCACCGCTCTGCCCGCCGGGTGTAGACGACCACGACGACCGTTGCGAGGGCGACCACCGTGACCGCGACATCACGAAGAGCCGCGACGCCCAGCGCCGAGGCGAGGACGACGAAGAGCGCGGCGCCGCTCGTGCCCAGAAGCACGAAGGCCGTCAACCGGTCCTCGGGGCTCGGCCCGCGCACCGCACGCCAGAGTCCCACGACGATGCAGACGAGCAGAACGGCGGCGACCGCATGCAGCGCGATGTCCACTGCGGTCATGGCGTCTCCCCTCCGACGTCGTCACCACTGACGATATCCGGAATGCGAAGCCGCCCCGGTGCGGGGCTACCGGCGGTCGTCGGTGGTCTGTCCGTAAACGTTCTGATACCGGTCGTACAACGCATCGATCGCGTCCTGCGGGATCGGGAGCAGCTCCCCCGCCTGCCGGGCGATGTGGACCGTGCGAGCCACGTCCTCCACCATCACCGCAGCCTTGACCGCATCCTTCGCACTCGACCCGATCGTGAACGGCCCATGGTTCTGCATCAGCACCGCCCGAGAACGATGCCGCCGAAGCGTCTGCACGATCCCCCGACCGATCGAGTCATCACCGATGATCGCGAACGGCCCCACCGGAATCGGACCCCCGAACTCATCGGCCATCGCCGTGATCACACACGGGATCTCCTCACCCCGCGCCGCCCACGCCACCGCATACGTCGAATGCGTGTGCACCACACCACCCACCTCGGGCATGTTCCGATACACATACGCATGAGCGGCCGTGTCACTCGACGGCGACCGATCACTGCCCGGCGTCCCCGGCACCACATTGCCGTCCAGATCGCACACGATCATGTTCTCCGGAGCCAACTCGTCATACGACACCCCCGACGGCTTGATGACCATGAGGTCGTCGGCGGGCTCTGCGCCCAGGCGCACCCGACCCGACACGTTGCCGCCGGTCCACACGACCAGCCCGTAACGCACCAGCTCCGCGTGCAACGACGCCACCTCGGCCCGAACCCGCGCCACCGCTTCGTGTTCCATCGGACTCCTCCGCCTCTCGGGATGCCGGATCCGCCTTCGGGACCGGCGCTCGACATGTTACCGGTAACACCATGCGGGTCACGGAAACAGCCTCTCATCTGGAAGAGTTGTCGGAATGGGTGACAACGTCTTCCTCGGTGCCGTGGCGATCGGCATCGGCGCGGTCGTCGGGATCGTGCTGTTCGTTCCCTTCGTCGCGATCCAGTACCGGCGCGCGGGCCACCTCACCGCGGGGCAGCTCGTGCTGTGGAGCGCGGCCCTCGTGTACTTCTTCGCCATCTGGACGTACACCCTCCTGCCTCTCCCCGATCCCGCCGGCATGCGCTGCGCGGGGGTCAACCTCAACCCCCTGGAGCTGGTCGACGACATCCGAGGTGCCGGGCAGCGCGCGGGCGGCAGCACCCGGGCGTTCCTCACCGACTTCGCCTTCCTGCAGCTCGCGCTCAATGTCCTGCTCTTCCTGCCGCTCGGCTTCTTCGTCCGCGTGCTCGCCCGCCGCGGCATCCTCGTCGCACTCGCCGCCGGCCTCGGGATCTCCCTCATCGTCGAGTTCACTCAGCTCACCGGTGTCTGGGGCGTCTACCCGTGCGCCTACCGCGTCTTCGACGTCGACGATCTGCTCACCAACACCGTCGGCGCGGTCATCGGCTCCATCCTCGCCCTCCTCGTGCCGCGCCGGCCGGTCTCGGATGAGCCCGACGCCCCGCGGCCCGTGACCCGGGGCCGCCGCATCCTCGCGATGGTGTGCGACCTGCTCGCCTACGCGCTCGTCGGCATCTTCGTCAGCGTCGGCATCCAGGCCGCCCTCGTCGTCACCGGCAACCGCGACGTCGCCGTCGAGACCGACCTCGCCGGTCAGGTCGGCTCCGTCGCCGCCCTGATCATCGTGGCGGGATGCGTCCTGGTGTCGGGGCGCACGATCGGCGACCTGACCGTGCGCCTCCGCTACGCGGGAGGACCGGCCCCCGCCGGCGTGACGCGGCTGACCCGGCTCATCGGCGGCATCGGCGGATATGCCCTGTTGGACCAGCTCCCGGGCCCCTGGGGCTTCCTCACCTTCGCCTTCCTCGTGACGGCCACGATCCTCGCGTTCACGACCCGCGCCGGCCGGGGCCTGCCCGGAGTCCTCGGCGGCCAGGAGCTGCGCGACAGCAGAGAGCATGGTCCCGCAGGACGAGTCGAAATCACCCGTACGGGGGACGCGCGCCGGCGCTGAGGTCCGTACCGTCGAGAGCATGGACGTCGAAGCACTAGCCCACACCGCCACCGGCGCTCTCGTCGGCATCGCCCTCGGATTCGTCGTGGGGCTGCTCACCCTCAACCCGATGCTCGGCGTGATCGTCGGCGGCGTCGCGATGATCGTCCTCGCGATCGCGGCCGTCATGCTGCTCCCCCGCGGCATGTACCGCTGAGAGGGTCACGCCCGCTTGACCCTCACGCGACGTGAGGGCAGAGAGTGGTCGCATGACCGACCAGCACACCCCGTATTACGACGCTTTCGAGATCAGCCCCGTTCCCCCGCCCGGACCGGATGCCGTCGCCCCCGAGCCCTACCGCGGCATCTACGGGATGCCGGCGTTCGTGACCATCCCCACGCATGACCTGTCGACCTCGACGCAGTTCTGGACCGCGGGCCTGGGGTTCTTCGAGCTCTTCACGATCCCGGGAACGCTCGTGCACCTCCGCCGCTGGGCCTTCCAGGATGTCCTCCTCGTCGCCGCCGACCCGGCTACGCTGCCCGCGTCCGAACCACCCGCGCTGACCTACAGCTACGCCTGCATCCTCACCGAGCTCGACGGCATCGCCGCGGACTGCCGCGCCCTGGCCCCGGGGGCGGTGGGCGATCCGCGCGACACCCCATGGAACAGCCGCGAGGTCGAGATCCTCACCCCGGAGAACGCGCGTATCGTCGTCACGGCGGCGAAGCCCTACGAGCCCGACAGCGCAGCGGCACGCTCCCTCGCCGCCATCGGCATCACACCCTCGCAGGAGCACCCATGAGCGACATCAGCACGGACGGGGTGACGGTCGGGCGCGCGGCATCCGATCTCAGGGTCACGGTGCGCACCCTGCACCACTGGGACGAGATCGGCCTCGCCTCGCCCTCGCTGCGCACCGACGCGGGATACCGGCTGTACACCGCCGACGACATCGCGCGTCTGCAGCGCATCGTCGTGTACCGGGAGGTCGGACTGGGGCTCGACCAGATCCGCTCGATTCTCGACGAACCCGATCGCGACACCTCCGCCGCCCTGCGGGCGCAGCGCGACGAGGTGTCACGATCGCTCGCCCGGCTCGAAGACCTCCGCGCGGGTCTCGACCGGATGATCGAGGCGCACGAGCGCGGCGTCCTGCTCACGGCCGAGGAGCAGCTGTCGATCTTCGGCCCCGACTGGAACCCCGACTGGCCCGCGCTCGCCCGGCGCCGGTACGGTGATTCCCCGCAGTGGCAGCAGTACGTCGAGCGCGCCGCCACCCGCAGCCCCGACCAGTGGCGCGCGGTCACCGCGGCGATGACCGCGCTCGAGGGCGACCTCGCCGCGGCGGCGGGCGCCGGCATCGAGCCCGGCGCTGCCGAAGCCGATGCGCTCGTCGAGCGCCACCGCGCAGCGATCAGCGAGTACTTTCCGGTCAGCCGGTCGATGCAGGTGTGCCTGGGTCGGATGTACGAGGCGGATGCCGCATTCGCCGCGCACTACGACCGTCTCAGCCCCGGCCTCGCCTCGTGGCTGCGCCGCAGCATCGACGAGAGCGCCCGCGCCCGCGGCATCGACCCCGACACCGCGGTATGGGAGTGACGACGCGGGAGTGACGGCTCAGCGCCGTCCGCCGGTGAACGCGCGCCACATGACGGCGGCGTGCGACTCCTTCGCGTGCTCGACGCCGACCTCGTCGCCCTCCCGCGCGCTGAACCATTCCTGCACGCGATAGCGGGCCGCCCGCCACATCAGGGCGATCCCGCCGTACGCCGGGCGGGGCACGCGTGCCTCCTCCTGCGACATCTGACCGCGGCGCGGCAGGTCGCCCGCGACGAAGGCGTCCATGAGCTTGGCTACGCCGATCGCGTTGCCGTTGATGACCGAGTGCGCGGCACCGTGGATCTCCCACCGCCACGCGTCGTGCGCGACGGACAGGAGCTCCGAGTGGAAGTACCGCGGCGACGAGAAGTCGCGCGCGCCGCGGATCAGCAGCACCTGCGCAGAGACGTCCGCCAGGCGGTCGCGCAGCGGATACCGCATCATGTGCGGCAGCACCCGCATGAAGTATGCGAAACCGCAGAGCAGGTAGGCGCTGACCGCCAGCAGCACGAGACGGAACGGCTCGAACAGCGACGACTGCGCGAACCGGATCCCCTGCAGCACCACCGAGCGCTCGCGGTCGTTCACGACCGGCCCGATGAGAACGGCCTGACGGATGGCGGGGCGCCGCGCGAGCACCTCCGTCACGATCTGCGTGCCGAAGGAGTGCCCGAGCAGCACCGGGTCCTCGAGCTCGAACCGGTCGAGCACCGCCTCCACCTGGTCGGCGAAGAACGATACCGACGGCTCGTCACGCGGCGCACGCTGGCCCGCGAAGCCGGGGAGGTCGAGCGCGAAGACCCGCGCGTTCTGCGCGAGCAAGGGAGCGAGCAGGTCGAAGTACGTCGCGGCGACCCCGATCCCCGCGATCAGCACGAAGACCCGCTCCGCGTCCGCCGACGAGGCGGTCTGCACCCGCGTGACCCGCGTGCGCACCCCGTCGAACGCGACCGTCTCGACGTCGATGTCGGCCGGCTCCATATCATCTTCACCGCCGCGAGCGCGCCCCTCCACCATGTCCCTACCGTCTCACACGCTGGCCCATGCAGACTGTGCCGATGACCCTCACCTTCGCCATCGTCGGCAGCGGCTGGCGCAGCGACTTCTTCCTGCGCGTCGCCGCCGCCCTGCCCAAGCGGTTCCGCGTCACCGGTCTCGTCACCCGCAGCGCGGCGACGGCGGCCGAGACCGAGACGCGCTGGGGCGTCCGCGGCTACCCCGACCTCGACACGCTCCTCGCCGACGGCACCCCCGACCTCGTCGTCGTGTCGGTGCCGCGCGACGTGGCGCCCGGGATCATCGTCGACCTCGCCGGCCGCGGCATCCCGGTCCTGACCGAGACCCCGCCCGCGGCGGGGATCGACGACCTCGTCGCCCTGTGGGAGCACCTGGCCCGCCCGGGGATGCCGACCGTCCAGGTCGCCGAGCAGTACCACCTCTCACCGCTGCTGTCGGCGCAGCTCGCGGTCGCCCGTTCCGGCCGGCTGGGCATCCCGTCGTACGCACTCGTCGCGCAGTGCCACGACTACCACGGCGTCAGCGTCATGCGGCGGGCCCTCGGGATCGGCGCCGACGAGGTCGAGATCTCGGCATCCGTCTTCCGCTCCCCGCTCGTGGCCGGCCCCGACCGCGCCGGCGACCCGACCGCCGAGCGCGTCGTCACGGCGACGCAGACCACGGCACGGTTCGCCTTCGACGACCGCCTGGGCGTGTACGACTTCGCGAGCGAGCAGTACTTCTCGTGGATCCGCGGCAACCGCCTGTTGATCCGCGGCGAGCGCGGCGAGATCGAGAACGGCGAGGTGCGCCGCCTCCGCCGGTTCGACGAGCCTGTCTTCGACTCTCTGCGACGGGTCATGACCGGCGAGGGCGGCAACCTCGAGGGGATGTTCCTGCGCGGCATCCTCCTCGGCGACGAATGGCTCTTCCGCAACCCCTTCCTGCCCGCCCGCCTCAACGACGACGAGATCGCGATCGCGCGCATGCTCGACGGCATGCCCCACGCCATCGACGGCAGCGCACCGGTGTATTCGCTGGCCGAGGCGAGCCAGGATCACTACCTGGCGCAGCTCTCGCAGCAGGCGGCCGAGACCGGTAACACCGTGCGCTCGACGCGTCAACCCTGGGCCGATGTCGTCGACGCGGAATTGCACGCCCGGGAGGCCAGCGGGTAATTTTTCGGTATGCCGAAAAATCGACGTCGTCGCCTCTCCGCCCTGGTCGCCCTCGGCGCGGCGACCGCACTGCTCGCGGGCTGCGCGACGGGCTCGAACGCCGACGTCTCGGGCGAGCCGTCCGAGGGCCGGCCCGTCGTGCTGACGACCTTCACGGTGCTCGCCGACATCGCGCGCAACGTCGCGGGCGACCGGCTCGACGTGCGGTCGATCACGAAGGCCGGAGCCGAGATCCACGGCTACGAGCCCACCCCGCGCGACATCGCGGCGGCATCCGACGCGGATCTGATCCTCGACAACGGGCTGGGCCTCGAGTCATGGTTCGCACGGTTCGTGGAGACCGCCGACGCACCGCACGCCGTGGTCTCCGACGGCGTCGAGACGATCGACATCACCGGCGACGCCTATGCCGGCAAGCCCAACCCTCACGCCTGGATGAGCCCCCTGAACGCGCAGCTGTACGTCGACAACATCGTCGCGGCGTTCAGCGAACTCGATCCCGCGGGCGCCGACGCCTACGCCGCGAACGGCGCGGCATACAACGACGAGCTGCAGCGGATCCACGACGATCTCGTCGCCGACCTCGCGACGGTTCCTGCCGAACAGCGGGCGCTCGTCACATGCGAGGGCGCCTTTTCGTACCTCGCCCGCGACGCCGGACTCACCGAGGCCTACATCTGGCCCGTCAACGCCGAGCAGCAGGCGACGCCCCAGCAGATCCGGCAGACGATCGAGTTCGTCCAGGACAACGACGTGCCCGCCGTCTTCTGCGAATCGACCGTGTCGGACCGCCCGATGCAGCAGGTGGTCGAGGCGACGGATGCCGTCTTCGGCGGCACGCTCTACGTCGACTCGCTCTCCGAGCAGGACGGACCCGTGCCGACCTACCTCGACCTCATCCGCCACGACGCCGAGACGATCACGGCGGCGCTGACCGGGAGCGCCTCGTGAGCACCGCGAGCGGCGCATCCCCCGGGATCGAGGTCTCGGGGGTCTCGGTGCGCTACCGCGACATCGTGGCGCTCGACGACGTCGATCTCACCGTCACGCCCGGACGGGTCACCGCACTGATCGGTATGAACGGCTCGGGAAAGTCGACGCTGTTCAAATCGATCACGGGCCTCGTGCGCCCCGCGAGCGGACGGGTGAGCATCGCCGGGCAGACTCCCGCCGCCGCTCGCCGGCGCGGCCTCATCGGGTACGTGCCGCAGAGCGAGGACGTCGACTGGACCTTCCCGGTGTCGGTGCGCGACGTCGTGATGATGGGCCGATACGGACGCCTGGGCCCCACCCGGCGCCCGCGCCCCGACGACCATCGCGCCGTCGACGCCGCGCTCGAGCGCGTCGAGCTGAGCGAACTCGCCGACCGTCAGATCGGCCGACTGTCGGGCGGACAGCGCAAGCGCGCGTTCGTCGCGCGCGGCATCGCTCAGGATGCCGGCATCCTGCTCCTCGACGAGCCGTTCGCGGGCGTCGACAAGAAGTCCGAGGCGACGATCGTCCGCCTGCTGCGCGAGCTCGCCGCCGACGGCCGCACCGTGCTGGTCTCCACCCACGACCTCCACGCCCTCCCATCCCTCGCCGACGAGGCGGTGCTGCTGCTGCGCCGCGTCGTCTTCCAGGGAGCCGTCGACGAGGCGCTCCGCCCCGAGCTGCTCGCGCGCGCCTTCGGCCTGACCACCGAGGAGCGCCCGTGACCGTCATCGACATCCTGCTCGAGCCGCTGCAGTACGAGTTCATGCTGCGCGCCCTGTCGGCCACGGCCATCGCCGCGATCGTCTGCGCCGTGCTGTCGTGCTGGCTCGTCCTCATCGGCTGGTCGCTGATGGGCGACGCCGTCAGTCACGCCGTGCTCCCCGGCGTGGTGCTCGCCTACGTCCTGGGCGCCCCGTTCGCGATCGGCGCCCTGGTGTTCGGCTTCGTCGCGGTCGCCCTCATCGGCATCATCCGGGGCACGAGCCGGGTGAAGGAGGATGCCGCCATCGGCATCGTGTTCACGACGCTGTTCGCGCTCGGCCTCGTGCTCATCTCGGTCACGCCGAGCCAGACCGACCTCAACCACATCCTCTTCGGCAACGTCCTCGGGGTCTCGGCGGGCGACCTCGTGCAGATCGGCGTCCTGGCCGCCGTCGCCTTCGCGGTCCTGTTCATCAAGCGGCGCGACCTCACCCTGTTCGCCTTCGACCCGATCCACACCTTCGCCATCGGGCTCTCGCCCCGCCTGCTGTCGGGCCTCCTGCTGGGCGTCCTCGCGCTGACCGCGGTCGTCGCGCTCCAGGTCGTGGGCGTCGTGCTGGTGGTCGCGATGCTCATCATCCCCGGAGCCACGGCGCACCTGCTCACCGACCGCTTCGGCCGCATGCTCGTCATCGCCCCGGTGCTCTCGGCGGCATCCTCGATCGTCGGCATCTACTTGAGCTACTGGGTGGACGCCTCGTCGGGCGGACTCGTCGTGCTCGTGCAGGGCGTCGTGTTCGCCGCGGTGTACCTCTTCAGCCCGAGACAGGGGATCATCGGGCGTCGGATCGCCTCGCGCAAGTCCGTCGCCGAATCCGTTCCCGCTGGCTAGCGTGCCGCTATGAAGATCAGCGAGATCCACTGGAACGACGAAGCCCGCCAGAAGGTGCTCGACGACGCCGACCGTGTCCTGCAGGATGCCGTCGCCGCCGTCGCCGCGACCGACGACGCGAACGACGCCGACAAGGCCTACGCCGCGCTCGTCAGCCACATGAAGGACAAGTTCATCGACTGGGAGCCCGGCCCCGACGTCCGCACGTACGCCGACGCCCTCGCCGCCGGTGAGATCGAGCTCGAGCAGGCCGGCTGACCGGCCGGATGTCCCGGGATCGGGCCCCGCTGCTGCAGATCAGCCGCATCTACGCCGAGGAGGCCGCGCTCGCGCTGCCCCGCGGGCAGGAGATCGTGGCGCGGTGGCCCGATGCCGAGATCGTGCCGATCGACTCGCACTGGCTCGTTCCCGAGATCCACGGCGACGAGACGAACGTGCGCCGCTGGGTGCGGATCAAGACCGAGGCGCTCGTGCTCGGTGTGAAGAAGTCGGTCGCGACCCGGCTCAACGGCCGCTCGGCCGATTTCATCGCGCCGTCGACGGCGAACGGCTGCGCCATGGCCTGCTCGTACTGCTACGTGCCGCGCCGCAAGGGATACAGCAACCCCGTCACGGTCTTCGCCAACATCGACGAGATCTCCCGCCATCTCGCCCGCCACATCTCCCGGCAGGGACCGAAGACCGAGCCGAACCAGTGCGACCCCGAGGCGTGGGTCTACGACATCGGCGAGAACAGCGACTGCTCGGTCGACGCGATGATCAGCGAGAACGTCCGCGATCTGTGCGAGCTGTTCCGGATGTCGCCGACGGCCAAGGCCTCGTTCGCGACGAAGTACGTCAACCGCGACCTGCTCCACTGGGATCCGCTCGGGCGCACCCGCATCCGCTTCTCGCTCATGCCGCACGACACGGCGAAGGTCACCGACATCCGGACGTCGCCGGTCTCCGAGCGGATCGCCGCGATCAACGACTTCGTCGATGCCGGCTACGAAGTGCACCTGAACTTCTCGCCCGTCATCCTCACCCCGACCTGGGTGGCCGACTGGACGGCCCTGCTGCGGGAACTGGACGACGTGCTCTCCGACCGCGCGAAGGCGCAGCTGGCGTGCGAGATCATCATGCTCACCCACAATGAGGGCCTGCACGAGGTCAACCTCGGCTGGCATCCGCGCGGCGAGGACCTGCTGTGGACCCCGCGCATGCAGGAGACCAAGCGCTCTCAGAACGGCGCGATCAACGTGCGGTACCGCTCACCGCTCAAGGGCGAGGCCGTCGCGGCACTCTGCGCCCTCATCGAGCGCGAGCTGCCGTCGTGCCGCATCCGCTACGCGTTCTGACCCGCTCCCCCGATGCCCCTCCCTTGCGCGGACGCGCGGATCTGCGCCACCCTGGCGGGGTGTATCTGCTGCTGCCCCTGCTCGTCCTCGTCCTGATGGTCGCAGCTCTCGTCGACGCCATCACCCGCCGCGACGACCAGGTCAAGCACCTGCCGAAGTTCGCCTGGGTGCTCTTCATCGTCTTCCTGCCGCTCCTCGGATCGGTGCTGTGGTTCACCCTCGGACGCGAGTGGGACACCGCACCGCGAGAGTCGATGAGCTTCGGCGACCCGCGCCGGTGGTCCCGCGACGAGCCGGCGCCCGCTGCCCCGGCCAGCCGCCCGCAGCCCCGCGACTACCGGTCGACGGCGCAGCAGCTCGCCGACCTCGAGCGCGAGATCGAGATCGCCGAGCTCGAGGCCGAGATCCGTCGCCGCCGCGCACAGGGTCTTCAGTCGCCCGACGCCGGCTGATCCCGCCCGACGACCCACCGACGGGCGATGAGCCAGCCCGCCGTCGTGCCGAGGGTGTTGGCCACGACGTCCCACGCGCTCGCGGTCCGCTCCGCGAGCAGCACACCTTGCGCCGTCTCGATCACGACGGAGATGACAAGGCCGGCGGGGACGACGTAGGCGTGCCAGCGGGGCCAGCCGAGCGCCGCGCACCATCCGAACGGGATGAAGAGGGCGATGTTGGCCGAGAACTCGATGCGGTCGTATGTCAGCCACGGCACGGCCGAGGTGATCGCCCGGAGGATCGGGCCGGCGTCGCGATCGACGGGCGTCGGCCAGAACGCGATGAGCGCGAGGACGACGACGTAACCGATCAGCAGAGCTCGTGCGCGGCGGGTCACCGAACGATGACGGTCGGAGAACCGACGTGGGCGGCGACGCGCTCGCTGACCGATCCGAGCAGCAGGCGCGACAACCCGGTGCGTCCGTGCGAGCCGACGACGGTCAGCACGGCGCCGCGCGACGCGTCCTCGATGAGCGCGGAGGCGTCGCCGACGTCGATGCGCGAGCGCACCTCGAGCTGCGGGTGCTCGGCGTGCACCGGCTCGAGCATGCGCTCCAGCATCCCGGCCGTCGCTTCGGTGAGGTCGACGGGCATGGGACCGGTCCACAGATCGAGGCCCGGCTCGGTGCCGACCGAGACCGGTTCCCAGGCGGCGAGGGCGACGAGCGGCTCACCCGTTCGCACGGCCTCGCGGGCGGCGAAGTCGAGCGCCCGGGCCGAGACCTCGGACGCGTCGACGCCGACGAGCACACCCGTCCTCGCGACGTCGCGAGCCTCGGCATCAGCGTCGAGCCGGTCGGGGACGATCGCGACCGGGCAGTGCGCGTGTGCGAGAAGTGCGCGGTACGCATGACCGTGTTCTTCGGGGAGCACGAGGATCTCGGCATCCGCCGTCGCCGCGGCGGCACGGTCGGCATCGTCGCGCGTGGGCGCGATCAGCAGCTCGCGCAGTGTCACTCCCAGCGCCTCGGCGCGCCGGAACGCCCACTCCCGCGCACCCGTGCCGTCCGCGTCGGTCACTCCCAGGATCACGTCGCCCATGGCCCCAGGGTATCCGCCGCGGCGGACCGGCACGATGGGTCTCGCGGCCGGCAGCGGTTAGAGTCAGTGCGTGGCACAGCGACCCGGCTCCGATGCATCGCATCACGACGCCGGTAACGATGCCGGTCGCTATGTCCTCAGCGGACATTACGAACCACCGCCGCCGCCCGAACGGCCCGCTCCGCCTCGGCCCGCTCGCCGGCGCCGCCGGCTGCCGCGCTGGGGATGGATCGCGATCATCGTCGCCGCGGTGGCGCTCGTCGTCGCCGGGATCGCCCTGGTGGTATCGCTCGTGATGGGCGGGGTGCAGGCGCTCACCGCACGGCCCCCGGGCGTCGGCACCGCTTTCGTCGCGCCCGCCGAGTCGAAAGCCGCGCGCGCCGCAGCCGAGGGCGGATCGGCGGACGAGGTCGCCGCCGCCGAGTATCTCGCCGCCCAGCCGACGGCGTACTGGCTCACCCCCGAGCAGGATCCCATCGACGCGGTCGGCGAGCGCGTGCTGAACATCGCGGACGAGGCGCGCGAGTCGCGCACCGCGATGGCGGTCGTCGTCTACGGCCTGCCCGGCCGCGACTGCGGCAATCACTCCGCGGGCGGTCTCGACGAGGCCGACTACGAGACGTGGACGAAGCAGATCGGGACGGCGCTGCGTTCGGTTCCGGACGTGAAGAAGGTCGTGATCGTCGAGCCCGACAGCCTGGCCCTCGCCCCGCAGTGCGGAAACGTCGACGAGCGCGTCGACCAGCTGCGCGGGGCGCTCGGTCGTCTGACGGGCCCGGACACCTGGGTCTACGTCGACGGCGGGCACTCGAACTGGCTCGGCCCCGAGGTGATGGCGGGACTCATCGAGCGGGTCGCGGTCTCGGGGGTGCGCGGCTTCGTGACGAACGTGTCGAATTTCAACGACACCTACGACGAGTTCGCCTACGCCCACGCCCTGTCCGACCGCCTGGGCGGCATGCACGCCCTCGTCGACACCTCGCGCAACGGCGCGGGCGCTCCGGGTGACGGCGAATGGTGCAATCCGCCCGGGCGCACCGTGGGCGATCCGAGCGGCACGTTCGGTGACGACGTCGTCGACACGAACCTGTGGATCAAGCCGCCGGGAGAGAGCGACGGACCGTGCAACGGCGGGCCCGCCGCTGGCGTCTGGTGGCCCGAAGGAGCCGTCGAGCTCACGCGCGGCGTCGCGCCCTGACTCTTCGGCGTTCCTCCGGGAGTGCCGCGTCGCTCGCGTGTGGCAAAATAACCCGAACCTGAGGGAGAAGAGTGACGAACATGATGTCCGAGCAGTTGAAGACGGCGGTCATCGTCGAGGACGATCCGGACATCCGTCATCTCCTCGTCGAGGTGCTCGAGGCAGCCGGATTCTCCACCGTCTCGGTGGGCAACGGCATCGACGGCATCCAAGCCGTGCTGTCGTACCGGCCGTTGCTGACGACGCTGGACGTCAACATGCCCGGCATCGACGGCTTCGAGGCCGCGCGGCGGATCCGCGCGCAGAGCGACACATACATCATCATGCTCACCGGGCTCTCCGAAGAGGCGGATGTCGTGCTCGGACTCGGCGCCGGCGCCGACGAGTACATCGTCAAGCCGTTCCGCCCGCGCGAGTTCCGGGCGCGGGTCGACGCGCTGCTGCGGCGTCCGCGCGCCGCCGCTGCGCAGCAGACCCCCCAGCAGGATTCGGTCGGCCCGTCGTTCCCGGGCGCACGCCCCGCTCCGTCCGCCCCGGCTCCCGGCCCCGCCGAGACCGCACCTCTGTCGTACGAGGAGTACCTCGCCCGCTTCCCGGGCTCCGCCCCGCAGCAGCCCGCCCCGCCGCAGTACGCACCGCCGCCCGCGCCCCCGCAGTCATCGCCGCCGCAGCAGCAGGTGATCGTGCACCACCCGAGCGACGCCCCGGCACCGGCACCGGCACCGGCGCCCGGCGCCGACATCGTGGTGCACCAGCCCGGCGGCGATCTCGTGCCGACCACGGGCGACCACTGGCTGACGCACCGCGACCTGCAGGTCGACACCGACACGCGGCTCGCCTACATCGCCGGCCGCGAGCTGGAGCTCACCCGCACCGAGTTCGATCTGCTCTCGACGCTGATGGCCTCCAAGCGCCGGGTCAGGTCGAAGGCCGACCTGACGCTCGTCCTGCGCGGCGAGTCCTACGTCACGAGCTATTTCGTCGGCGAGGCCGACAAGCGGGCGATCGAGGCGCACATGACCAACCTCCGTCGCAAGCTGAGCGACAGCCCGACGACCCCGCGGTACATCGAGACCGTCCGGGGTGTCGGGTATCGCATGACGTCGGAGGCCGCCGCAGCGGTCTGAACCGGCGGACCCGGCTCCCGGTTCAGACCTTGTAGCCGTTCTGGCGGCGGACCAGCTTGGAGAACATCAGCAGGGTCTGCAGCACGGTGACGACACCGACGATCGGCCATCCGATCCACAGGATCGACGACTGCGCGACGGGGCCGATGATGTTCCACACGACGGCCATCGCCAGCAGCACCGCGGCGAGGATCACCAGCGGCATCCAGTGACCGATGCTGCCGCCGCCGCTCTCGGCCTTGGCCTGCATCGCCCAGTTGTCGACCTTCTTCTTCGACAGGAAGCGCGACCACGAGCGCATGAAGTGGCCGAGCCGGATCCACATGAACGCCTCGGCGGGGAACACCAGGATGGCGAAGAGGATGTCGCGCTGATTGTGGTCCTTGATACTGCGGGCCATGCGCAGGTTCAGCAGCACGGCGACCAGAGGCGGGATCAGCCAGAGCGGGGAGAAGACGAACGCGTTGATGGACAGCGAGCCGGCGAGCAGGATGAGGAACGCGACGCGCACGAACAGGTTCGTCAGCATCCCGAAGTTCTCGAACCAGCGCAGGCGCAGGTTCGGATGGAACGGCTGCCCCTTCGTGTCGCCGCGCTGGCCCGGCCACATCAGCTCGATGGCACCGTAGGTCCACTTCACCTGCTGGGCGTCGTAACCCTTCAGGGTCGTCATTCCGCCGACGTTCGCGCGGGCGTACGGGCTGATCTTCGTCAGGTAGCCCGCGCTCTTGATCTGGAGCGACAGCAGCGAGTCCTCGACCTCGGAATCCTTCACCCACGGGGTCGACTGGTGGTTCTGCTTCATCGCGTCGCGCAGCGCGTTCGTCGAGAAGATCGAGAACTGCCCGCCCAGCACGGCCATGTTGCGGCCGCGCAGCAGGTTCTGCATGTTGAAGGCGGCGAACTGGGTGCGCTGACCGGCGATGAGGAACTTCGCGATCGTCCCCTTGATGGGCTTGTCGTCGATCGAGTAGATCGCCGAGATGCCGCCGATGCGCGAGTCGCCGACGGCCTCCGACTCGAGGTACTCCACGGCACGCGAGTCGGCGATCGTGTCACCGTCGACGCCGAGCAGGTAGTCGTACCCCTCGACGAGCGAGTAGCCGTAGTTGAGCGCGCCGACCTTCTTGTCGGGGTTCTTACCGATGTCGTGGACGAACACCTCGGTGAACTGCGTGCCGAGCTCGGTCGTGACCTCGTGGGGCCCGGCGTACGCAGCGGCGATCTTCACGGTGTTGTCGGAGGTGTTGTTCGCGATGACGTGGATGACGTCCGGCACGCGGGTCTGCGCGAGCAGGCCCTCGATCACGTCGGCGATCGACTCCTCCTCGTTGTACGCGGGGATGACGCAGCCGATCGTGGAGCGGTGGACGGTGGTGTTCTCGAGGACCGACTCGAAGTCGTCGGGGAATGCCGTCGCGAAGTGATCCGCCAGCTGCACCGACGCCTCCGGGGCGGGGCGCTGCGGCTGCGCGAACGCCGGGTTCGGCGTGTACGGCGTGTACGGCGTCTGGGTCATGCGGTCACATCCTGTGCGAGGTGATGGGGCAGCTGTTGTCTGCCGCGATCCATTCTGGGGCGCCGTGTGTGCAGAGCGGACGAAGTCAACCGCAATTTCTGCGCAAGGAATGCGGGCGCCCGCGCCACCTCAGGGCGTGGTGCTGGGAGCCGGCGCGGGAACGGAGTCGGCCGCCTGCTCGTCGCTGAAGATCGCGACCGGCAGGTACTGGTAGACCGTCTGCTGGGAGAAGCTCGCATCGTCGTTCGCGTTGCCCTCGACCCACACGGTCATCGCGAACTCGAGCGTCATGCCGTAGGTGTCGGCAGGGAGCCCGCGGACGATGGTCTCGGGCACGTAGAGGCCGCCCTGGAAGCTGTTGAGCAGCAGACCCCGGTCGGAGCGGATCGTGTCGCTCGGAACGAGCGTGCGCGGGTCTGCGCTGAACTGGAACGGGTTCTGCACCTGCCCCGACGTCTGCGCGGTCTGCGAGGTGATCGAGATCGACGAGATGAACACGCGCCGTCTCTGCGACAGCACGGCCTTCTCGTCGACGCGCTTGTCGTGGACGTTGACCGCGAAGCCGAACGTCTTGTCCGCTCCGGGCGTCCATTCCTGCGTCCGCTTGGGATCCTGCGCCCACACGTCGAGGCGGAGCTCGAGGTCCTGCGCCACCTCGGACGAGAGCGACACCGATCCGTCATAGGTGAACTGGGAGTTGAACGCCATGCTGGGCGACTGCGAAGGCGCCGGTGCCGGCACAGCCGAGACCGGTTCACCTTGGACGGCGTTGATCATCCCCGTCAGTTCAGAGCAGCCCGAGAGCACGACGAGCGAGAGGGCGAGCGCGCCCGCGCGGAGCGTACGTGCGCGGAGGGTGGGGGTGCGGCGCGGAGACATGGCAAACCGGATTTCTCGAGGCGAGGGGCCAGCGTCGAATGTCGCGGGCCTCGCCATCCAAGCATCCCGGCGAGGACCGCCCCGGGCGCTTTGCGATCTCTTCAGGTCGCCTTGCGGCGACCTTGAGGTTTCAGCCGCCGTCGCTCTCGGCCGCCGCGATCGCGACCGTGATGCTGTCGGTCGCGGTCTGCTTCGCGAACTCGTCGGAGGTGGGGGTCGTCTGCACGAGGAAGTCGTACGTGAAGCGGATCGTGACGAACGTGGCCTCCGGCGGCACCTCGCCGACGTAGAACGTCTGCGAGTAGCTGTACGGCGAGAGCACGAGGTAGCCGGGATTGGTCGCCGACTGGTCGGATGTCGGTGCCAGCGGGCTGAGGTCGCCCTGCGCGTTGCCGGGCACGGCGATCATCGTCGCCTTCTGCAGGTAGACCTTCTGCCCGTCATCGGGGCTGACGGTCGTCACGAGGGAGAGGCTGACCGGCTTGAGGGCCGTCGCCGTCCACCGGTCCATCGACAGGTCGGACCAGTAGTCGAGCGATCCCGTCACGGCCCCGGCGGTCACCTGACGCTCGGTCGAGCCGCTCGAGAGGTCGTTCGGGACCGGGGGCGGCACAGCCGTGCGCGACACGCTCGGCGAGGGCGCGGGGCCGCTCGCGTCTCCCCCGCCGCCGGAGGGGAGGTTCCACGGCGCTGGGCCGCATCCCACGAGAGCCACAGCCATCACCGCAGTCGCGGCGGCCGTCCCCCAGCGTCGCATCATGTCTCCTCCGCCTTCCCTCCCCGAGTGTACGGGGGAGCCGCGGAGCCGAGCGCCACAGCCGGGCGGGCTCGATCTCACGCGGGCTCGGCCGTGACCAGGATCGGCAGGTGGTCGCTCGCGCCCTGCGGCAGCGTCTGCACCCGCTCGATGTCGAATCCGACGCTCGTGGCGAAGTCGTAGTGACCGCGGAAGAACTTGTAGCGCGTGTAGGTGCGGGCGTCGCTGAGCGTCAGCTCGTACCCCTGCTTGCGCACGACCTGCCCGAGGTTCTCCTTGAACACCGGGTAGTTGTAGTCGCCGACCATGAGGATCGGCAGCCCCTCACCGAGCTCCGACAGGGCGCCCAGCGCCGCCTGGATCTGGTTGCGGCGCAGCGAGTTCAGCGCCGTCAGCGGCGCCGCATGGAAGCTCGCCACGATGACGTCACGGCCGTCGTCGATGTCCCGCAGCCGCACGCCGAGCATCCGTTCCTCGGCGGGCTTGAGGACGCGGTCGTGGAGCGACTTCTTCAACGCGAGCGAACGGACCTCGACCGCGCGGAAGGTGTTCTCCCGGTAGTAGACCGCCAGTCCCAGGCGGTTGCGCGCCGTCGCCTCGGCGAGCCGCAGCCCGCTGATCCGGTCGGGGATGCCGCTGGTGTCCGCTTCCTGCAGGCAGAGCACGTCTGCGCCGTGCTGCTCCACGAGTTCGGAGAGCTCGGAGGCGGCGCGGTGCTTGCGCAGGTTGTACGAGATGACCTTCATGGTGCCGCCAGGCTACGCCCGCTTCCTTTCGGTCAGGTGTCCGTTGCGCGGCGGGCGCGGGTCTGCTCCGCGCGTGCGGCGAGCAGATCGTCGGCGGGGTATCCGACCTCCGTGAGCGTGAGCCCGCGCGCCGCCAGCACCGCGAAGGCGCTCGTCCGTCGGTGCGCATCGCGGAGGACCGCGACGTCCTCGACGTCGAGCCGCCCCTCGCCCACCGCGACGCACGCGCCGACGAGGGCCCGCACCATGCTGTGGCAGAACGCGTCGGCCTTGACGTTGGCGACGAGCACACCGCTCTCGTCGCGCCGCCAGTCGAACTCGAGCAGCGTCCGGATCGTCGTCGCCTCGGGCCGCGGCTTGCAGTACGCGGCGAAATCGTGGAGGCCGGTCAGGCTGCGTGCGGCGGCATCCATCGCTGCGCCGTCGAGGGCCACCGGAACGAAGGTCGTGCGGAAGCGCTCGAGCGGGTCGTAGCCCGTCGTGCGGTCGGCGACACGGTACGCGTAGCGTCGCCAGACCGCGGAGAACCGGGCGTCGAACCCCTCCGGAGCAGCGGATGTCGCCCGCACGTGGACGTCGGCGTAACGGCCCAGCACACCGTTCAGGCGCGCGGCGAGGGCGGCCGGCTCGGGCTCGCGGCCTCGTCGCAGCCGCGCCTCCTGCGCGTCGCTCAGGTCGAGGTGCGCGACCTGACCCGAGGCGTGCACGCCGGCATCGGTACGGCCCGCGACGACGAGCTGCGCGTCGCCGCCGAGAACGCGGCTGACAGCCGCCTCGATCGACCCCTGAACTGTCCGCAGGCCCGGCTGGCGGGCCCAGCCCGAGAACCCCGATCCGTCGTAGGCGATGTCCAGTCTCAGGCGCACCCGATCAGTCTTCCAGCTCGGCGCGCGTGGGCGGATTGGCCCCGGGCCGCGAGACCGTGATCGCCGCGGCGCGCGCCGCGACCCCCATCGCATCCGCGAGCGCGTCGGCGTCGGCGGGCAGGCCGCGGTCGACGAGAGTGGCGATCAGGCTCGCCATGAACGAGTCGCCCGCGCCGATCGTGTCGGCCACCGTCACCGCGACGCCGGCGACCTCGACGACCGCACCGTCGGGCGCCCGGCCGATCGCCCCCTCGCGGCCGCGCGTCATGACGACCGCCGCGGCGCCGAGGCCCGCGATCGTCTCGAGCACGCCGTCTGCATCGGCGCCGGGCCACAGCCATTCGGCATCCTCGTCGCTGAGCTTGACGAGATCGGCGGCCGCCGCGGCGCGGGCGAAGCGGGCCAGCGCCGTCTGGCGCGAGCCGACGAGCGCCGGCCGGATGTTCGGGTCCACGGTGACGATCGCTTCGCCGCGGGCGGCCTCCAGAGCCGCCAGGCAGGTCTCCCCGCCCGGATCGAGGAACAGGGCGATCGAGCCGGTGTGCACGAGAGCGGCGTCGCCGCGGGGCACGGGCGGTACAACGCCGGCCACGTCGAAGTCGTACTGCGCCGACCCGTCGGGACGGATGCGGGCGCGCGCCGTGTCGGTCGGCGCCTCGGTCCACGACGCCTCGGCGACCTCGGCGCCTGCCTCGCGCACGTGACGCGCGATCCGCTCGCCGCGCTCGTCCCGTCCCAGCCGCGTCGCCAGACGCACGGGAACGCCGAGGCGGGCGACGCCCACCGCGACGTTGGCGGGGCTGCCGCCGACGTGCTCGGTCACACCGTCGTCGGTCTCGACGATGTCGACCAACGCCTCGCCCAGCACCAGGACCTCGGGAGCGCCCATGTTCCACCTGTTCTCGAAAGCCGATACGCGGGATCCGCGCACCTCCTCCGGTCTACCACATCGCCCCCAGGCGCCCGCTCTACACTGGGAGGCTGCCGCCGCCCGTCCCCCCGACGACCCCGGATACAGCCCGATGACTTCTCCGCTTCCTCCGCGCGCCCGCATCGCGGGACTCGACGGCCTGCGCGCCGTCGCCGTGGTGCTCGTCGTCGTCTACCACCTGTTCCCCGCGGCCTTCCTGCGCAGCGGTTACGTCGGCGTCGACGTCTTCTTCGTCATCTCCGGCTTCCTCATCACGACGCTGCTCCTGCGCGAACGCGCCCGCGAGGGCCGCATCCGGCTGCGGCGGTTCTGGACGCGGCGCGCGCGACGCCTGCTCCCGGCGCTCGCGACCGTCGTCACCGTCAGCGCCTCCCTCGCCTGGCTCGTCGGTGGCGACGTGCTGGTCGACATGGGCCTGCAGGTCCTCGGAGCCGCGACCTTCTCGTACAACTGGGTGTCGATGGCCGACGGCGGCACCTACTTCTCTGCGGCCGACCCGGAGATCTTCCGGAACCTCTGGTCGCTCGCGGTCGAGGAGCAGTTCTATCTGCTCTGGCCGCTGCTGGTGCCCCTCTTCCTGCTGCTTCCGGGCCGGCGCTCGCGCGCCGCGGTCGCCCTCGTCCTCGCGGCGCTGTCGGCCGCGTGGGCATCCGCGTGCGTCGCGGCGGGGGCCGACCTCACGCGGGTCTACTTCGGCACCGACACGCACGCCTTCGGGCTCCTCATCGGTGTCGCCGTCGCCTTCGCGCTGCACGGTCTCGTCGTGCGCCGCTCTTCGGTAGCCGGCGTCGGCCCGGTCTGGGGCGTCGTCGTCGGAGCGCTCGCCACCGCCGGGATCGTCACCGCGGCCGCCGCGGGCGGTGGGGAGGCCATCACCTTCCCGGCCTCGAGCCTCGCCGCGTCGCTCCTCACCGCCGTCGTGCTGCTGGTCGCGGCGTGGCCGGGCTCGTGGTTCGGCCGGGCGCTGGATGTCGCACCGCTGCGCTGGCTGGGCGAGCGGTCGTACGCGGTGTACCTCTGGCACTGGCCGCTCCTCGTCCTGCTGTCGTTCCAGCTCGGCGGCGCCGGCCCCGAGGCGGGCGTCCCCGTCGCCACGGGTACGGTCGTCGCGATCGCCTCTGTCGCGCTGGCGGCGGCGTCCTACCGGTGGATCGAGCAGCCGGTGCGGCGTCACGGGTTCCGCGGCGCCTTCGCGATCGCGCGACGCGGGTTGCGATCACGCCCGTCTCGCCGGGCAGCGATCCTGGCGGCCGCCACGGCTGCGGCCCTCGCCCTCGGCGGAACGACGGCCGCGGTCGCGGCGGCACCGCGCGAGACGACGAGCCAGAGCGCGGTCGACGCCGGGCGCGACGCCCTCGCGCAGGCCGACCGGCATCCCACGCCTGCCCCCGCGCCGGGCGCGCAGACGGTCGACGGTACGCGCGTGAGCGCCGTCGGCGACTCGGTCATGCTCGCCTCCGCTCCCGGGCTGCTCCAAGCGATGCCGGGGATCGCGGTCGACGCCGAGGTGTCACGGTCGCTGTGGGCGGGCGTCCGCATCATCGACGACCTCGCGGCTTCCGGCGCCCTGCGCGAGTACGTCGTGGTCGGCCTCGGCACGAACGGCCCCGTCTCGACCGAGGCGCTGCAGCGCATCGCGGATGCGGCGGGACCCGAGCGCTACGTCATCCTCGTGAACGCCGCCGGCCCGCGCGACTGGATCCCCGGCGTCAACCGCGACCTCACCGCCTTCGCCGCCGCTCACCCTCGGGTGGCCGTCGCCGACTGGGCGGGTGCCGTCGCAGACCACACCGACCTGCTCGCGGGTGATCAGATCCATCCCGAGGCGGCCGGCGGCGACCTCTACGCGCGCACGGTGAAGCGTGCGGTCGACGGCGCCGCTACCCAGCTCGCGACGGCGCAGTGGGCCGCGGATCAGACGCGGACGACGCTGCTGGAGATCCTGGGACGCGCCGAGGATCGGTAATCGCGGATCGACGACCGCGGATCAGTACCGGCGCACCAGCACGCGCTCGCGCTCATAGGGCGTGAATCCGAGACCGCCGTAGAGCGTGTTCGCCCCGGTCGGACTCTCGGTGTCGACGTCGAGCACGGCTACGCCGAGCCCCGCGTCGCGCATCGCCGCGAGCGAGCGCGAGATCACGGCGGGGGCCAGGCCGCGCCGACGGTGCGAGCGGACGACCCCGACGAGGTCGATGTAGGCGTTCGGCCCGAGGACGTCGAAGTCTCCCTCGTTCACGGACGCGAGGCAGAACGCGACGATCCGCCCGTCGTCGAGTGCGAGCGTGCACAGGTCGGGCCGGAGGAACGGGCCGCCGATGAACTGCTGCCACCGCTCGGGCGGACTGGGGAGGCTTCCCCAGTGATCGCGGAACGCGTCGTTGCGCGCCAGGCGCGCGTCCTCCGCTCGATCGTCCGAGAACGGCACCAGCTCGATGCCGACGGGAGCGGGAACGTCGATGATCGGCTGCGTCAGATCGCGGTGCATCGTCGAGAACCAGCGCTCGGTGCGGTAGCCGAGCGATTCGGCGATGCGCTCGAGGGCGGCGTCCTTCTCCGACGCGTACACCTGGATCTCGGCTGGGCGGCTCGCGGCCGCGGCATCCGCTGCCACCGCCTCGCGCAGCTGCTCCTCGGCGCGCGCGTGCTGCCACGTCAACAGCGCGGTGCCGACCCCGCGCCCGCGCCGATCGGGCCGCACCGCACCGGTGAGATAGATGTGCAGATGCTCGTCGCGCGAGGGATGCAGGGTGACGGTGCCGACCGCGAGGGCTTCGCCGGCCTCGTCGAACGCGATCATCGTGTCGCGAGAGTGGTCGATGTGCGACAGCTCGAACGTCTCGGCGACCTCCTCCCGCGGCGTCGTCCACGTCGGGTGGTCTACCCGGTCGGCGGCCTCCAGGACGCCGTGGATGACGTCGATGTCATCCGAGGTCGCCGTGCGCCAGTGCGCTACGGCGGGGCAGGAGGGTGCGTTCGGCTCGTTCACCTCTCCAGCCTCGCACATCGGGCCCGCACCCTCCGGAGAGAGTGCGGGCCCGATGTCGGCGCGATGCGCTGGTTACTTCTTGTCGTCCTCGGCGGGAGCCTCAGCGGCGTCCTCGGCCGCAGCCTCGGCGGCTGCGCCCTCCTCCGGCGACTCGGCGCCGGCGTCGGCGGCCGTGTCGTCGGCGGGAGCCTCGGTGGTCTCCTCGACGGGAGCCTCCTCGACCGGAGCCTCAGCGGCAGGAGCGGCGGCAGCCGACTTCTTCGCGGACTTCGGCTTCGGGTTCACCGGCTCGAGAACGAGCTCGATGACGGCCATGGGGGCGTTGTCGCCCTTGCGGTTGCCGATCTTCGTGATGCGGGTGTAGCCACCCTCGCGCTCGGCGACCAGCGGAGCGATCTCGGCGAAGAGCTCGTGCACGACGCTCTTGTCGCCGATGACCGACGCGACGCGGCGGCGGGCGTGCAGGTCGCCGCGCTTGGCGAAGGTGACCAGGCGCTCGGCGTACGGACGCAGGCGCTTGGCCTTGGTCTCGGTCGTGGTGATCGACTTGTGCGTGAACAGGGCCGCGGCGAGGTTCGCGAGAAGCAGGCGCTCGTGTGCGGGGCCGCCTCCGAGGCGGGGACCCTTGGTGGGCTTAGGCATGTTTGATTACTCCAGGAAGAAAAGGGGGCTCAGAGGTTCTCGTCGTCGTATCCGCCGTAGAAGTGCGCACCGTCGAACCCGGGAACCGAGTCCTTCAGCGACAGGCCGAGGGAGACGAGCTTGTCGCGCACCTCGTCGACCGACTTCTGACCGAAGTTGCGGATGTTCATGAGCTGGGTCTCCGAGAGGGCGACCAGCTCGGACACCGTGTTGATGCCCTCGCGCTTGAGGCAGTTGTACGAACGGACCGACAGGTCGAGGTCCTCGATCGGCATCGACAGCTCGTTGGTGAGGACCTCGGCGACCGGCGCGGGGCCGATCTCGATGCCCTCGGCCTCGACGTTCAGCTCGCGGGCGAGACCGAACAGCTCGACGAGCGTGCGACCGGCCGATGCGACGGCGTCGCGCGGCGAGATGGACGCCTTCGACTCGACGTCGAGGACCAGCTTGTCGAAGTCGGTGCGCTCACCGGCACGAGTCGCCTCGACGCGGTAGCTGACCTTGAGCACGGGCGAGTAGATCGAGTCGATCGGGATCTGACCGGCCTCGGCGTACTCGTTGCGGTTCTGCGTCGCCGAGACGTAGCCGCGACCGCGCTCGATGACGAGCTCGAGCTCGAACTTCGCGCTGTCGTTGAGCGTCGCGATGACCAGGTCGGGGTTGTGGACCTCGACACCGGCCGGAGCCGAGATGTCGGCGGCCGTGACCTCACCGGCTCCGGTCTTGCGCAGGTACGCCGTGATGGGCTCGTCGCGCTCGGACGAGACGACCAGCTGCTTGATGTTGAGGATGATCTCGGTGACATCCTCCTTCACGCCCGGGATGGTGCTGAACTCGTGCAGCACACCGTCGAAGCGAATGCTGGTGACGGCGGCACCCGGGATGGACGACAGCAGGCTGCGGCGCAGCGCGTTGCCGATGGTGTAGCCGAAGCCGGGCTCGAGCGGCTCGACGACGAACCGGCTGCGGAACTCGCCGATCTTCTCCTCGGTCAGAGTGGGACGCTGTGCGATGAGCACTATGTGTTCCTTTCGATCACGTGACCGCTATATGACACGTGCAATTCAGTGAGGTGTTGAGTTTCAAGGAAACGACGGAAGTCCGGATGCCGCGAGGTGCGGCATCCGGATCCGTGTCAGCTCAGACGCGGCGGCGCTTGGGGGGACGGCAGCCGTTGTGGGCCTGGGGGGTGACGTCCTGGATGGACCCCACCTCGAGGCCGGCGGCCGTCAGCGAGCGGATCGCGGTCTCACGGCCCGAACCGGGGCCCTTGACGAAGACGTCGACCTTCTTGACGCCGTGCTCCTGCGCCTGACGCGCAGCGGACTCGGCGGCCATGCCGGCGGCGTAGGGGGTCGACTTGCGCGAGCCCTTGAAGCCGACGCCACCCGAGGAGGCCCAGCTGATGACGGCGCCCGACGGGTCGGTGATCGAGACGATCGTGTTGTTGAACGTCGACTTGATGTGGGCGTGGCCCAGCGCGATGTTCTTCTTCTCCTTGCGGCGCGGCTTGCGCGCTGCGGACTTGGCCTGTGCCATGTGCGTGTTCTCCTAAACCTGTGGGGGCCGCGCCTTAGCGCGCCTTCTTCTTGCCGGCGACGGTGCGCTTGGGACCCTTGCGCGTACGCGCGTTGGTCTTGGTGCGCTGACCGCGCACGGGCAGGCCACGGCGGTGGCGCAGACCCTCGTAGGAACCGATCTCGACCTTGCGGCGGATGTCGGCGGCGACCTCGCGGCGCAGGTCACCCTCCACCTTGTAGTTGCCCTCGATGTAGTCGCGGAGCGCGACGAGCTGGTCGTCGGTGAGGTCCTTGACGCGGATGTTCTCGTCGATCTCCGTCGCAGCGAGGATCTCGTTCGAACGGGTACGGCCCACGCCGTAGATGTACGTGAGGGCGATCACCACGCGCTTGTCGCGCGGGATGTCAACGCCGGCAAGACGTGCCATGCGGTTCTCCTAGGAGTAATCGAAGGTGTGGAGCAGGATCGGTGCTCGGGCCTTCGTCCCGAGGTGTCCCCCGCCGGCGGTGCCGTACGGGTTCTGATCTGCCTGAGGTGTATTGAGTTGTCGTCGTACCGGGTGCCGCGCGGACGCGGCATCCGATCAGCCCTGGCGCTGCTTGTGACGCGGGTTCGACTTGCAGATGACCATGACGCGACCGTGGCGACGGATGACCTTGCAGTGGTCGCAGATGGGCTTGACGGAGGGGTTGACCTTCATGATGTTCCTGATTCGCTGTCTTCGCCGACGGAGCAGGAGCTCCGGGGCGTTACTTCTCGACCGGCGTGCGCTGGGCTCAGCGGTAGCGGTAGACGATGCGGCCGCGCGTCAGGTCGTAGGGGCTGAGCTCCACGACCACACGGTCTTCGGGGATGATGCGGATGTAGTTCTGCCGCATCTTGCCCGAGATCGTTGCGAGGACCTTGTGTCCGTTGCTCAGCTCGACGCGGAACATCGCGTTGGGCAGAGCCTCGGAGATCACGCCCTCGATCTCGATGACACCGTCTTTCTTCGCCATACGCTCGCTTACAGTTGTGCAGGCCGGTCGGTCTGCGTTGGATGGGATTTTCGGTGACACGCCAAGAGAGGCGCAACGCACCAAAGAGCAAGCATACGCGCTACCGCACGCTCCGGCAACTCGCCGTATCTCGCACGGCGCGTCGCCCGCCCCCGCTCAGTTGAAGAGCGTGGCGAACGAGCCGCGTGCCGGGATGGTGCTGTTCGAGATCGTCTCGCCGTTGACCGCGATCGTCGGCGTTCCGACACGGGTTGCGCCGGGCTGGATCGGCGTCTCCTTGGTCTTCGCGGTGACGAACGAGGCGTAGGTGCGATCCGTGACGCACGAGTCGATGCCGGTCACGCCGGCGTCCGAGGCGATCTGGAGGATCTGATCGTCGGTCAGACCCGTCGACTGCTCGGCGGGCTGCTGCTCGAACATCGCCTGCATGAACGGCACCGCCGCATCGGGGTCCGCCTCCGCGACGCAGTACATCGCATTGGCCGAACGCGTCGAGTACTCGGTGCCCTGCGACGCACGGTCGAGGATCGAGATCGGGTGGATGTTGAGGGTGATCGTGCCGTCGCCCACGAGGTCGAGGATCTCGGGACCGTACGTCGTCTCGAACTGGCCGCAGATCGGGCACATGAAGTCGATGTACGTGTCGAGGGTCTGCGATCCCTCACCGACCACGACGGCGCCGGTCTCCTGGTTGATGCCGGATCCCGTCGGCGGGGTGCCCGGGTCGGTCGCGCTGTTGTTCATCCACACGACCAGCGCGACGATGAGAGCCACGACGACCACCACGGCCGTCGACACCCAGATCGCGAACCAGTTGGTCTTACCCGTCGCCGCAGCAGCCATCACTTCTCTCCTCAGCCGATTTCCGTCGGCACGATTCCATACGGGGCGAGCCCCGCGGCGCCACCGTCGGGCGCCGTGAGAACCCAGATGCCCCCATCATGCACCGCGACGCTATGTTCCCAATGGGAGCCGTCCGAGCCGTCGATCGTCGACACGGTCCAGTCGTCGTCCTCGGTGAAGGTCTCCTCCGAGCCGGCGACGACCATGGGCTCGATCGCGAGGACGAGACCCGGCTTCACCTCGGGCCCGAGATCGGCGACGCGGTAGTTGAACACCGACGGCGCCTCGTGCATCTTGCGTCCGATGCCGTGCCCGACGTAGTCGCGCAAGATGCCGTAGCCCTCACCGGACGACTCGATGGAGGTCTGGATCGCGTCGCCGATCTCGCCGATGCGCTTCGCGTTCGCCATCGCGGCGATGCCCGCCCACAGCGACTCCTCTGTGACCTGCGACAGCCGCTCCCGCGCGGCGACCAGCTCCGGCCGGTCCGGGTCGGGGATGACGATCGTGAACGCGGAGTCGCCGTTCCAGCCGCGGAACTGCGCCCCGGCGTCGATCGACAGGATGTCTCCGGGCTCGAGCGGGCGCGCGCCCGGGATCCCGTGCACGACCTGCTCGTTCACCGACGCGCACACCGTATGGCGATACCCGCGCACGAGCTGGAAGTTCGACTCCGCGCCGCGCGAGCGGATCACGTCGGCCGCGATGGCGTCGAGCTCGAGCGTGGTCACGCCGGGCGCGACGTGCTCGCGCACCGCCTGCAGCGCAGCGGCCGTGATCAGGCCCGGCTCGACCATCGCCTGCAACTGAGCGGGCGACTTGTAGATGGAGCGGCGGCCGATCACGCCGTGATGCCGCGGGCGGTCAGCGCCGCGGTGATCCGCTCGGTGATCTCGTCGAGCGAGCCGACGCCGTCGATCTGGTCGACGATGCCGCGCTCGCGGAACACGTCGAGGATCGGCGCGGTCTCGTTCTCGTAGATCGAGAGTCGCTTGGCGATGGACTCCTCGTTGTCGTCATCGCGGCCCTGCTCCGCGGCGCGCTTGGACAGCCGCGCGATCGACTCCTCTCGGGGCACGACGAGCTCGATGACACCCGTCAGCTCCTCACCGCGGCCACCCAGGAACGCGTCGAGGTCGGCCACCTGCGCGAGGTTCCGGGGGTAACCGTCGAGCAGGAACCCGCCGGCGGCGTCATCCTGCGCGAGCCGGTCGCGCACGATCGCGCTCGTCAGCTCGTCGGGCACCAGGTCGCCGGCGTCGATGATCGCCTTGACCTGCTGTCCGAGCTCGGTGCCCTCTTTGACGTTCGCCCGGAAGACGTCGCCCGTCGAGACGGCGGGGACACCGAGCGCTTCGGCGATGCGCACTCCCTGAGTGCCCTTGCCCGAGCCCTGCGGCCCGACGATCAGGAGACGTGCAGCCGTCATCGCAGCAACCCTTCGTAGTGACGCTGCTGGAGCTGCGCGTCGATCTGCTTCACCGTCTCGAGACCGACGCCCACGATGATGAGGATCGATGCGCCGCCGAACGGGAAGTTCTGGTTCGCACCGACCGTCGCGAGCGCGATCAGCGGGAGCAGGGCGATGAGACCCAGGTAGATCGAGCCGGGAGCGGTGATGCGGGTGAGGACGTAGTCGAGGTACTCCGCCGTGGGCCGGCCGGCACGGATGCCGGGGATGAAGCCGCCGTACTTCTTCATGTTGTCGGCGACGTCGACCGGGTTGAACGTGATCGCGACGTAGAAGTACGTGAATCCGATGATCAGCAGGAAGTACACCGCCATGTAGAGCGGGTGGTCGCCGGTCGTGAAGTACTGCTGGATCCACGCGACCCAGCCGGGCACGTTGCCGTCGGCATCCGGGTTCTGGTTGAACTGCGCGATGAGCGCCGGGATGTACAGCAGTGACGAGGCGAAGATGACCGGGACGACACCGGCCATGTTGACCTTGATCGGGATATACGTGTTCGTGCCGCCGTACGTGCGACGTCCCACCATCCGCTTGGCGTACTGGACGGGGATCCGCCGCTGCGACTGCTCGACGAAGACGACGAGAGCCACGACGACGATGCCGACGGCCAGCACGAGGAGGAAGACCTCGAAGCCGCGGGCGACCGCGATCGACCACAGTGCCGCCGGGAACGTCGCCGCGATCGAGGTGAAGATGAGGATCGACATGCCGTTGCCGACGCCGCGCTCGGTGACGAGCTCGGCGAACCACATGATGAGGCCCGTGCCGGCGGTCATCGTGATGATCATGAGGAGCTGGGCGTACCAGGCCTCCGAGGTCACCAGCTGCGCGCACTCGGGGACCCCGGTCACCGGGATCAGCTGACCCGAGCGTGCGACCGTCACGAGCGTCGTGGACTGCAGCAGAGCCAGCGCGATGGTGAGGTAGCGGGTGTACTGCGTGAGCTTCGCCTGGCCCGACTGGCCCTCCTTGTAGAGGGTCTCGAAGTGAGGGATGACAACGCGCAGCAACTGCACGATGATCGTCGCGGTGATGTAGGGCATCACGCCGAGCGCGAAGATCGACAGCTGCAGCAGCGCACCGCCCGAGAACAGGTTCACGAGCGAGAGCAGGCCCTGGGCGGTCCCGCTCTGATCGAGACAACTCTGCACGTTCGGGAAGTTCACGAACGGCGTCGGCACGTGCGCGCCCAGGCGGTAGATGGCGATGATCGCCAGGGTGAAGCCGATCTTCCGCCGGAGATCCGGAGTGCGGAAGACCCGCGCTATGGCGCTGAACAAGTGGATTCCTCCCAAGGGATGGGCGGCGTCTCGGGAAGACACCGTCAACCAGGGTATCCCAGGCCGTTCACAGGCGCGCCTCGGATACGACGAAGCGAGGGCCGGAGCGAACTCCGGCCCTCGCTGGCGAATTACTTGATGGAACCGCCGGCTGCGACGATCTTCTGCTCGGCAGAGCCCGAGACCTTGTCGACCGACACGTTCAGCGCCACCGAGATGTCGCCGGTGCCGAGCACCTTGACCTTCTCGTTCTTGCGGACGGCACCCTTGGCGACGAGGTCGCTGATGGTGACGTCGCCGCCCTGCGGGTACAGCTCCGCGAGCTTGTCCAGGTTCACGACCTGGTACTCGACGCGGAACGGGTTCTTGAACCCGCGCAGCTTGGGGGTGCGCATGTGGAGCGGCATCTGGCCACCCTCGAAGCCCACCTTGACCTGGTAGCGAGCCTTCGTACCCTTGGTACCGCGGCCCGCCGTCTTGCCCTTGGAGCCCTCACCGCGACCGACACGGGTCTTCGCGGTGTTGGACCCGGGGACCGGACGCAGGTGGTGCACCTTCAGCACACCGGGGCGAGCGGCCGTGGTCTCGGCCTTCGCCTTCTTGTCGTCCTTCTTCTCAGCCATCAGTCGATCTCCTCAACCTTCACGAGGTGCGCGACGGTCTTGACGTATCCGCGCGTCTGCGCGTCGTCCGGACGGACGACCGAGTCGCCGATCCGCTTGAGACCCAGCGAACGCAGCGTGTCGCGCTGGTTCTGCTTCTCGCTCACCTTGGACTTGACCTGGGTGACCTTCAGTCGAGCGGCCATCAGGCACCTACCTTCTGTGCGGCGTTCGCCTCGGCCTCAGCGCGCACGAGACGAGCCGGTGCGACCTGGTCGAAGTCCAGGCCACGGCGTGCGGCGACCGCACGGGGCTCCTCGAGCTGCTTCAGTGCCTCGACGGTCGCGTGCACGATGTTGATCGTGTTCGACGAGCCGAGCGACTTCGACAGGACGTCGTGGATACCGGCGCACTCGAGCACGGCGCGGACGGGACCACCGGCGATAACACCGGTACCGGCGGCGGCGGGGCGCAGGAGCACCACGCCGGCGGCTGCCTCACCCTGCACGGGGTGCGGGATGGTCGAGCCGGTGCGGGGAACGCGGAAGAAGTTGCGCTTGGCCTCTTCGACACCCTTCGAGATGGCGAGGGGGACCTCACGCGCCTTGCCGTAGCCGACGCCCACCAGACCGTTGCCGTCGCCGACGACGACGAGAGCGGTGAAGCTGAAGCGACGACCACCCTTGACGACCTTCGAGACGCGGTTGATGGTGACGACGCGCTCCAGGAACTGGCTCTTGTCGGCGTCGCGCGAACCGCGGTCGCGGTTGTTGCTGCGCTCGCGGCTGCCGCGGCGGGGCTCGCGGGCCTCGCGCTCGACGGGAGCGGTGCCGGCGGCCTGCTCGGTCGTAGCCTGTTCGGTCACAGGGTTCTCTCCGTTGTTGTTGGTCACTGCATCGCTCACAGGTTCAGACCTCCCTCGCGAGCGCCTTCGGCGATCGCTGCGACACGGCCCGCGTAGCGGTTGCCACCGCGGTCGAACACGACGTCTGCGACGCCGGCGGCCTTGGCACGCTCGGCGACGAGCTCGCCGACCTTGCGGGCCTTGGCGGTCTTGTCACCGTCGAACGTGCGCAGGTCGGCCTCGAGGGTCGACGCCGAAGCCACGGTGTGGCCCTTGGCGTCGTCGACGAGCTGCACGAAGACGTGGCGGGCCGAGCGGGTCACGACCAGGCGCGGCCGGGCCTCGGTGCCCACGATCTTCTTGCGAAGGCGGGCGTGACGACGCGCACGCGCGTCGGACTTGCTCTTCACAGCCATGCTTACTTACCAGCCTTTCCGGCCTTGCGGCGGACGACCTCGCCCGCGTACCGCACACCCTTGCCCTTGTAGGGCTCGGGCTTGCGGATCTTGCGGATGTTGGCCGCGGTCTCGCCGACCGCCTGCTTGTCGATGCCGCTGACCGTGAGCTTGTTGTTGCCTTCGACGGTCAGGGTGATGCCGGCGGGCGCCTCGACGGTGACGGGGTGCGAGAAGCCGAGAGCGAACTCGACGGACGAGCCCTTCTGAGCGACGCGGTAACCGGTTCCGACGACCTCGAGACCCTTGGTGTAGCCCTGGGTCACGCCGATGATGTTGTTGTTGATCAGGGTGCGGGTCAGGCCGTGCAGGGCACGCGACTCGCGCTCGTCGTCCGGACGGGTGACGAGAACCTGGTTCTCCTCGACCTTGGCCTCGATGGGCTTGGCGACCGTCAGTCGCAGCTCGCCCTTGGGGCCCTTGACGAGGACGTCCTGTCCGGTGACCTCGACGGTCACACCGGCAGGGATGTCAATGGGAAGACGTCCAATACGCGACATCAGATCACCACACGTAGGCGAGGACTTCCCCGCCGACGCCCTTCGACTCGGCCTGGCGGTCCGTGAGGAGGCCAGAGGAGGTGGACAGGATCGCGACGCCCAGGCCACCGAGGACCGTGGGCAGCTCGGTCGACTTCGCGTACACGCGGAGACCGGGCTTGGAGACGCGCTTGATGCCGGCGATCGACCGCTCGCGGTTGGGGCCGTACTTCAGCGTCATGGTGAGGGTCTGGCCGACGCGGGCATCGGTGACCTCCCAGCTGGAGATGTAGCCCTCCTGCTTGAGGATCTCGGCGATGTTGGTCTTGAGCTTCGAGCTCGGGAGCGACACGGAGTCGTGGTGCGCCGAGTTCGCGTTGCGCAGACGGGTCAGCATATCTGCGACCGGGTCTGTCATCGTCATAGGTTTGTTCCTTCGATCATGAGGTTTCGACTGCCGTTACACGACAGGCGACCTTCGATGAATGTCCATATTCAGTTGTGCAGTCGTTCGGCCCCGGAGCATGCCCCGAGGCCGAACGATCGATTGTACCGGATTACGCCTGAGCGTCGTCCGACTTGAACGGGAAGCCCAGCTGGCGGAGCAGCGAGCGTCCCTCGTCATCCGTCTTCGCCGTGGTGACGATCGTGATGTCGAAACCGCGGACGCGGTCGATCCGGTCCTGGTTGATCTCGTGGAAGACCGCCTGCTCCTGCAGACCGAAGGTGTAGTTGCCGTGACCGTCGAACTGCTTGGGCGACAGACCGCGGAAGTCGCGGATGCGGGGCAGCGCGAGGTTCACGAGACGGTCGATGAACTCCCACGCACGGTCACCGCGGAGGGTGACGTGCGCGCCGATGGCCTGGCCCTCGCGCAGCTTGAACTGCGCGATGGACTTGCGGGCCTTCGTGACGATCGGCTTCTGACCCGTGATCTTCGTCAGGTCGTCCACGGCGCCGTCGATCACCTTGCTGTCGCGAGCTGCCTCGCCGACACCGGTGTTCACGACGACCTTCACGAGACCGGGGATCTGCATGACGTTGGCGTAGCCGAACTCGTCCTGCAGAGCCTTCTTGATCTCGCTCTGGTACTTCTGCTTCAGGCGGGGCTGGATCTTGCCAGCCGCCGCGGCAGTGGTGCTGCTCATATTCAGAGGTCCTTGCCGCTCTTCTTCGCGTAACGCACGCGGACGGTGCGCTTCACGCCGTCCTTCGTCTTCTCCTCGACGCGGTGACCGACGCGGGTCGGCTTCTTCGTCTCGGGGTCCACGAGCTGGACGTTCGAGATGTGGATGGGGGCCTCGATGGTCTCGATGCCACCCGTCTTGGTGCCACGCTGCGTCTGGCCGACGCGGGTGTGCTTGGTGGCGTAGTTGACGCCCTCGACGATGACGCGGTTCTGCTCGACGAGGACCTCGAGGACCTTGCCCTGCTTGCCACGGTCGCCGCCGCGCTCGGGCTTGGCGCCCGTGATGACCTGAACCAGGTCACCCTTCTTGATGTTCGCCATGATCAGATGACCTCCGGGGCGAGCGAGACGATCTTCATGAACTTCTTGTCGCGAAGCTCACGACCGACCGGTCCGAAGATGCGGGTGCCGCGGGGCTCCCCGTCGTTCTTCAGGATGACGGCGGCGTTCTCGTCGAACTTGATGTACGAGCCGTCGGGACGGCGCGTCTGCTTGACGGTGCGGACGATGACGGCCTTGACGACATCACCCTTCTTGACGTTGCCACCGGGGATCGCGTCCTTGACGGTGGCGACGATGATGTCGCCCAGTCCGGCGTACCGGCGGGCGGAGCCGCCGAGCACGCGGATGGTGAGCAGCTCCTTGGCGCCGGTGTTGTCGGCGACCTTGAGGCGGGATTCGGTCTGAATCATGAGATCACTTCGCCTTCTCGAGGACCTCGACCAGACGCCAGCGCTTGGTGGCGCTCAGCGGGCGAGTCTCGTTGATGAGGACGAGGTCGCCGATGCCGGCGGTGTTGGCCTCGTCGTGGGCCTTGACCTTCGACGTGCGGCGGATGACCTTGCCGTAGAGCGGGTGCTTCACGCGGTCCTCGACCTCGACGACGATCGTCTTGTCCATCTTGTCGCTCACGACGTAGCCGCGACGAGCCTTGCGGTAACCGCGGGCCTGCGGGTCGCGGACGTCGTGCTCGCCGTGCTCGTGGCCCTCGGCGACAGCCTCAGCGGCGTTCTTGTCGGTAGCCATTACTCGGTCTCTTCCTTCGCGGCCTCGGTGGCGTCATCCGCCTTCTTGGCCTTGGTCTTCTTCGCCTTCGGCGCCTCCGCGACGGGCGTGGCACGGATGCCGAGCTCGCGCTCGCGGATCACCGTGTAGAGCCGCGCGATGTCGCGCTTGACCGCACGGATGCGGCCGTGGCTCTCGAGCTGGCCGGTGGCCGACTGGAAGCGCAGGTTGAACAGCTCTTCCTTGGCCTTGCGCAGCTCCTCGACGAGGCGCTGGTCTTCGAACGTGTCGAGCTCGCTCGGGGCGAGCGTCTTGGTGCCGACAGCCATTACGCGTCGCCCTCCTCGCGCTTGATGATGCGTGCCTTCAGCGGCAGCTTGTGAATGGCACGGGTCAGGGCCTCGCGAGCGAGCTCCTCGTTGACTCCGGCGACCTCGAAGAGGACGCGACCCGGCTTGACGTTGGCGACCCACCACTCCGGCGAGCCCTTACCCGAACCCATGCGGGTTTCGGCGGGCTTCTTGGTGAGCGGACGGTCGGGGTAGACGTTGATCCACACCTTGCCGCCACGCTTGATGTGACGCGTCATGGCGATACGAGCGGACTCGATCTGACGGTTGGTCACGTAAGCGGGCGTGAGTGCCTGGATGCCGAACTCGCCGAAGGAGACCTTCGTGCCGCCGGTGGCCTGGCCATCGCGCTTGGGGTGGTGCTGCTTGCGGTACTTGACCTTACGGGGGATAAGCATCAGGCCGACGCTCCTTCTGCCACGGGGGCCTCGTTGCGGGGACCGCGACGGCGGTCACCGCGGTCGTCGCGACCGCGCGAGGTCTTCGGCGCGTTGGCCTGCTCGCGAGCGAGCTCCTTGGCCGTCAGGTCGCCCTTGTAGATCCAGACCTTCACACCGATGCGGCCGAAGGTGGTCTTGGCCTCGTAGAAGCCGTAGTCGATGTTCGCGCGGAGCGTGTGCAGGGGCACGCGGCCCTCGCGGTAGAACTCCGAGCGGCTCATCTCCGCGCCGCCGAGGCGGCCCGAGACCTGGATCCGGATGCCCTTGGCGCCGGCGCGCTGAGCGCCCTGCAGACCCTTGCGCATCGCGCGGCGGAACGCCACACGAGCCGAGAGCTGCTCGGCGATGCCCTGCGCGACGAGCTGGGCGTCGGCCTCGGGGTTCTTGACCTCGAGGATGTTGAGCTGGATCTGCTTGCCGGTGAGCTTCTCGAGGTCGGCGCGGATGCGCTCGGCCTCGGCGCCGCGGCGACCGATCACGATGCCCGGGCGGGCGGTGTGGATGTCGACGCGGACGCGGTCACGGGTGCGCTCGATCTCGATGTTGCTGACACCGGCGCGGTCGAGCGACGTGGTCAGCAGACGGCGGATCTTGATGTCCTCGGCGACGTAGTCGGCGTAACGCTGGCCCGGCTTGGTCGAGTCCGAGAACCAACGCGACACGTGGTCCGTGGTGATGCCGAGGCGGAAGCCGTACGGGTTGACTTTCTGTCCCATTACTTGCTCGCCTTCTTGCTCGTACCGGCGGCCGCGGCATCCGCGTTCTCCGGCGTCGACAGCACGACCGTGATGTGGCTCGTGCGCTTCTTGATCTGGAAGGCACGACCCTGGGCGCGGGGCTGGAAACGCTTGAGCGTCGTGCCCTCGTCGACGTACGCGTTCTTCACGTACAGGTCTGCATCGTCCAGGAACTCGTTGTCCTTATCGGCCTTGACGCGAGCGTTCGCGACGGCCGAGGCGACGAGCTTGTAGATCGGCTCGCTGGCGCTCTGGGGTGCGAACTTCAGGATGGCGAGTGCCTCCTGAGCCTGCTTGCCCTTGATGAGCGCGACGACACGACGAGCCTTCTGAGGGGTCACGCGGATGTGCTTCACGCGCGCGGTGGATTCCACCATGTCTCTCCTCCTCTGTCCTCTCTGGAACTGCCCCCGCGTCAGCGGCGGCGGCCCTTCTTGTCGTCCTTCACGTGGCCGCGGAAGGTGCGGGTGGGCGCGAATTCGCCCAGCTTGTGGCCGACCATGGTCTCGGACACGAACACGGGGATGTGCTTGCGTCCGTCGTGCACGGCGATCGTGTGGCCGAGCATGGCCGGGATGATCATCGAACGGCGCGACCAGGTCTTGATGACGTTCTTGGAGCCGGCTTCGTTCTGCGCGACCACCTTGCGAAGCAGGTGCTCGTCGACGAAGGGGCCCTTCTTCAGGCTGCGAGGCATCTTCCTCTACTCCTACTTGCGCTTCTTGCCGGCGTTGCGACGGCGGACGATGTACTTGTCGCTCTCCTTGTTGGGGTGGCGGGTGCGACCCTCAGCCTGGCCCCAGGGAGTGACGGGGTGACGTCCACCGGACGTCTTGCCCTCACCACCACCGTGCGGGTGGTCGACCGGGTTCATGGCGACACCACGAACCGTCGGGCGAACGCCCTTCCAGCGCTTGCGGCCGGCCTTGCCCCAGTTGATGTTCGACTGCTCGGCGTTGCCGACCTCGCCGATGGTCGCGCGGCAGCGCGCATCGACGTTGCGGATCTCGCCCGAGGGCAGACGCAGCTGGGCGTAGGGGCCGTCCTTCGCGACCAGACGCACGCTGGCGCCGGCCGAGCGCGCCATCTTCGCGCCGCCGCCGGGGCGGAGCTCGATGGCGTGGATGACCGTACCGGTCGGGATGTTGCGCAGCGGCAGGTTGTTGCCGGGCTTGATGTCGGCGCCGGCACCCGACTCGACGATGTCGCCCTGCTGGAGCTTGTTCGGGGCGATGATGTAGCGCTTCTCGCCGTCGAAGTAGTGCAGCAGCGCGATGCGCGCGGTGCGGTTGGGGTCGTACTCGATGTGAGCGACCTTGGCGTTGACGCCGTCCTTGTCGTTGCGACGGAAGTCGATCACGCGGTACTGGCGCTTGTGGCCACCACCGATGTGACGCGTCGTGATGCGGCCCTGGTTGTTACGGCCACCGGTCTTGGCGATCGGACGGAGGAGCGACTTCTCGGGCGTCGATCGGGTGATCTCGGCGAAGTCGGCCACCGACGAACCGCGGCGACCCGGGGTCGTGGGCTTGTACTTGCGAATAGCCATGTTCGTTGTCCTCTATCCCGACCGTCAGCCGACTGCCGTGAAGATGTCGATGGTGCCCGACTTCAGGGTGACGATGGCGCGCTTGGTGTCCTTGCGCTTGCCGGTGCCGAAGCGGGTGCGACGGGACTTGCCCGCGCGGTTGAGCGTGTTGACCGCTGCGACCTTGACGCCGAAGATCTTCTCGATCGCGAGCTTGATCTCGGTCTTCGACGCACGGGGGTCCACGAGGAACGTGTACTTGCCCTCGTCGATGAGCCCGTAGCTCTTCTCGGAGACGACCGGCTTCAGGATGATGTCGCGCGGGTCCTTGTTGACGGCGGTCATGCCGAGACCTCCTCGGTGGCGCCGGCCTTGGACGCGACGAACGCGTCGTAGGCGGCCTTGGTGAAGACGAGGTCGTCCGAGACGAGCACGTCGTAGGCGTTGAGCTGGTCGAACGTCAGCACGTGGACGTACGCGAGGTTGCGCACGCTCTTGACGGTGATCTCGTCACCGCGCTCGATGACCACGAGGACGTTCTTCGTGGCGCCGAGGCCGGTCAGAACCGCCGCAGCAGCCTTGGTCGAGGGCGTGCCCTCGACACCGAACGAGTCGACGATGTGCAGACGCTGGCCGCGAGCACGGTCGCTGAGCGCTCCGAGGAGTGCGGCGGCGACCATCTTCTTGGGGGTGCGCTGCGAGTAGTTGCGCGGCTTGGGGCCGTGCACGATGCCACCACCGGTCATGTGCGGCGCGCGGATCGAGCCCTGACGGGCGTTACCCGTGCCCTTCTGCTTGAAGGGCTTGCGGCCGGCGCCCGAGACCTCACCGCGACGCTTGGTCGAGTGGGTGCCCTGGCGAGCCGCCGCGAGCTGCGCGACGACGACCTGGTGGATGAGGGGAACGTTGGTCTTGACGTCGAAGAGCGCGGCGGGCAGCTCCACGGAGCCGGCCTTCTTGCCGGAAGCGCTCCGGACGTCGAGCGCGAGAGTCGAGTCAGCCATGATCAGGCACCCTTCACAGCGTTGCGGACGTAGACGATGCGGCCGCGTGCACCGGGGACGGCGCCCTTGACGAGCAGCAGACCCTTCTCGGCGTCGACGGCGTGCACCGTGAGGTTGAGGACGGTCACGCGCTCGCCACCCATGCGGCCGGCCATGCGCATGCCCTTGAAGACGCGGCTGGGCGTCGACGAGGCACCGATGGAACCGGGCTTGCGGTGGTTGCGGTGCGCACCGTGCGAGGCCGAGACGCCCTTGAAGTTGTGGCGCTTCATGACACCCGCGGTGCCCTTGCCCTTGCTGGTGCCGACGACGTCGACCAGCTGGCCGGCCTCGAACGTGTCACCGGCGGTGAGCTCCTGACCGAGTGAGTAGTCAGCGGCATCCGCCGTGCGCACCTCGGTGAGGTGGCGACGCGGGGTCACGCCGGCGGCCTCGAAGTGGGCCGTGAGGGGCTTGTTGACCTTGCGGGGGTCGATCTGGCCGGCAGCGATCTGAACGGCCGAGTAGCCGTCCTTCTCGGGCGTACGGACCTGGGTGACCACGTTCGGCGCGATCTCGATGACCGTGACGGGGACGAGCTTGCCCTGCTCGTTCCAGACCTGGGTCATGCCGAGCTTGGTGCCGAGGAGGCCCTTGGAAACCTTGGAGTTGATGTCAGCCATGTCGAACCTCAGAGCTTGATCTCGATGTTGACGTCGGCCGGGAGGTCGAGTCGCATGAGCGAGTCGACAGCCTTGGGCGTCGGGTCGACGATGTCGATCAGACGCTTGTGGGTGCGCATCTCGAAGTGCTCGCGGCTGTCCTTGTACTTGTGGGGCGACCGGATGACGCACACGACGTTCTTCTCGGTCGGCAGCGGCACGGGTCCGACGACAGTCGCGCCCGCACGGGTCACGGTGTCGACGATCTTGCGTGCCGAGGTGTCGATGACCTCGTGGTCGTACGACTTCAGGCGAATGCGGATCTTCTGTCCCGCCATTTGTCTGCTCACTCTCTTTATCGCGTCTTACGTCTCGCTGGTCGCGAGCGCATTGGACGCCCGGTGGCGCGGTCTGCGCCGGGCACTTCTCACCGCCGGGGCGGTGATGCTGCACCACTGTTCTGATGTCAAACCCGCGGGTCTCCCCGCGGTTCCGCACCGTGCGCGCACGCGCGCATCCTGTCTCCAGGTCGGTGTGGGGTTCGATGTTCATCTGCCCGCGGCCTAGGACTCTGCGCTGCGCGCCGCCTATGCACTCTCGTGACAGTGATCCGGGATGCTGGGCACCCATCGGAATGTGGAACCTGAATAGTCTACGTGCCGCCCGGGCGTGTCGCAAACCCGGGCGTGTCGCGATATCCGCGTCGCGCCGCGTGCCGTGAGGGCGGGCCCGCCGAACGCGTACCCTCCCCGCGGCCACGCACCTTCTATGGTGCACCCTCGCGTCGATGGTGCGCTCTCACGGGACGATTGCGACTCAGCGCAGCAGGCCGTGCGAGCGGAGGAACGCGGCGAATGACGGGCGCGACGCGAGGCGCTCCCAGCCCCAGCGCACCGGGGTCCAGCCGGTCGCCGCGACGATGCGGCTCTCGCGCTCGCGCTGGGCGCGCAGCACGTCGCGCGGCGAACGGCCCGCGACGAGAGCGGGATCGAGGTACTTGCCGTCGCCGTCGAACTCGCCGAAGCGCCGCAACCGCGGCCACGCGAAGTCGAGGAACGCCCACCGCCCGCCACCGAGCGCGACAGGATGCTGCAACACCGGTTCCGCGGCGCCGAGCTGCCGCATCCACAGGCGGCTGATGCTCTCCCCCGGCAGCTGCGCCCGGCCGTCGGCGATCGAGGCGACCAAGCGCGCACGACGGATGCCGCGGGCCCCGGGCGACTGCTCGATGCGGGCGGTCACGTCAGTGGCGAGCGCCGCGGCGGCGGCACGGTCGTATGCGCCCTGCCGCCGCCACGCCGCCGCTCGCAGCGCCGCGTCCATCGCCGCCGTCGCGGTCTCGGCGTTCTCGACGCAGAGCACATCGAACAGCGTGCGCGCGATGCTCGTCGCCTGAAGCCCCCCGATGTGCGAGACATCGGCACCCGCGACCTCGTGCCGGTGGCGCACGACGTCGCTGCGGCTCGGCGCGGGCGCGGTCCCGAGCTCGAGGGTGTGGACCCGGCCGTCATCACCGCGATGGACGGGCAGCCCGTGGAGAGCGGCCGCGGTCGCATGCGAGAACACCGGTTCACGAATCGCCACCGCGGCGAGGGCGTGTGCGCGCAGCCGCATCCGCTCCTCCGGCCGCGCGGCGGCCCAGCGCGTCGCCGCAATGTAGACGCCCCGCCGCACGCGCACGAGCTCTCCCGCCCGGACGGCACGCTCGAGGGCCGCGGTCTCGCCGCGCACATGTGCATCGCCCCGCAGGATCAGTTCGTCGCGCTCGGTCACTCCCCCACGGTGCCCCCGGCGCCGCCCCGCATCCCCCCGCGCCCGACTCCCCGTGGACTCGCCGGCGCCCCGCTTCCCGGGGGAGGAATCCCCACCGTCAACGCGAGAACGCACCCTCTCCGCGACGACGCACCATTCACGGTGCGCTCTCGCGGAGAGGGTGCGTTCTCGGCGCGGGCTACTGGTTGCCGATGTTCTTGTCGACGTTCTCGCGGACCTCGTCGACCTTGCCGTGATGCTGCTCGGGAACGACCTTCTTCACGGCGTCCGCCGCACCCTGAAGGAATTTGTCGCTGACCTCTTCGGCCTTCTCGCTCTTGAGCGCCTCCTCGATCTTGTCTCGGTTCTGCTCGAACATCTGCTTGCCTTTGTTGATGATGTCGTCGACGCCCATGATCGTCCTTTCGTCGGGTCGATGTACCGCTATGACAGCGCGCCCGCCGCCGCGACGTCAACAGGTTGCGCAGACGCCGGAACGACGAAACCCCCCGGACCCGAAGGTCCGAGGGGTTTCGCGAAGGAAGTCGAAAGACTTACTTGATGATCTTGGTCACCGTGCCGGCGCCGACGGTGCGGCCACCCTCACGGATCGCGAAGCCGAGGCCCTCTTCCATGGCGATCGGCTGGATGAGCTCGACCGACATGTCGGTGGTGTCACCGGGCATGACCATCTCGGTGCCCTCGGGCAGCGAGATGACGCCGGTGACGTCCGTGGTGCGGAAGTAGAACTGCGGGCGGTAGTTCGTGTAGAAGGGGTTGTGACGGCCACCCTCCTCCTTCGAGAGGATGTAGGCAGTGCCCTCGAAGTTGGTGTGCGGGGTAACCGAACCCGGCTTCACGACGACCTGGCCACGCTCGACGTCGTCACGCTTGGTGCCGCGGAGGAGCAGACCACAGTTCTCGCCGGCCCAGGCCTCGTCGAGCTGCTTGTGGAACATCTCGATACCCGTGACCGTGGTCTTCTGCGTCGGGCGGATGCCGACGATCTCGACCTCGGAGTTGATGGCGAGGGTGCCGCGCTCGGCGCGGCCCGTGACGACGGTTCCACGACCGGTGATCGTGAAGACGTCCTCGACGGGCATGAGGAACGGCTTGTCCTTGTCACGCACGGGGTCGGGGATCGACTCGTCGACGGCGTCCATGAGCTCGACGATCGCGTTGACCCACTTCTCGTCGCCCTCGAGAGCCTTCAGGCCCGAGACGCGGACGACGGGAGCGTTGTCGCCGTCGAAGTCCTGCGACGAGAGGAGCTCGCGGACCTCGAGCTCGACGAGCTCCAGGATCTCCTCGTCGTCGACCATGTCCGACTTGTTGAGCGCGACCAGCAGGTAGGGAACGCCGACCTGCTTGGCGAGCAGCACGTGCTCGCGGGTCTGAGCCATCGGGCCGTCGGTGGCGGCGACCACGAGGATCGCGCCGTCCATCTGAGCGGCACCGGTGATCATGTTCTTGATGTAGTCAGCGTGACCCGGGGCGTCGACGTGAGCGTAGTGACGCTTGGGGGTCTCGTACTCGACGTGCGAGATGTTGATCGTGATACCACGCTGACGCTCTTCGGGCGCCGAGTCGATGGACGCGAAGTCACGCTGCACGTTGGTGGCCGACGGGTACTTGTCGGCGAGCACCTTCGAGATCGCCGCGGTGAGCGTCGTCTTGCCGTGGTCGACGTGACCGATGGTTCCGATGTTGACGTGCGGCTTGGTCCGCTCGAACTTGGCCTTAGCCACTGGGTCCTCCTCAGGACTGTCGTTGTAGATCTCCGGGCGCTGGATTGCGACCGGTTCTCTACGGGGATGTTTTCACTCTAGTAGAGAGGTCGATATTCAGTTTGAGTGGATGCCGGGAGCATGGGCCCCCGGCATCCCGAGGGCTTACTCGCCCTTGTTCTTCTGGACGATCTCGTCGGCCACCGCGCGCGGGACCTCGGAGTAGCTGTCGAACTCCATCGAGTAGACCGCGCGGCCCGAGGTCTTCGAACGCAGGTCGCCGATGTAGCCGAACATCTCCGACAGCGGGACGAGCGCGCGGACGATCTTGATGCCCGAGCCGTCCTCCATCGACTGGATCTGGCCACGACGCGAGTTCAGGTCGCCGATGACGTCGCCCATGTACTCCTCGGGCGTACGCACCTCGACAGCCATCAGGGGCTCGAGGATGACCGGGTTGGCCTTGCGCAGCGCCTCCTTGAAGCCCATCGAGCCGGCGATCTTGAACGCCATCTCGGACGAGTCGACGTCGTGCGACGCGCCGTCGATGAGGATCGCCTTGACACCCACGATGGGGTAGCCGGCGAGCACGCCGACGTTCATCGCGTCCTGGAAGCCCTGGTTGGTCGGCTCGATGTACTCGCGCGGGATGCGGCCACCGGTGACCTTGTTCTCGAACTCGTACGTCTTGTCGGCCGTGACCTCGAGCGGCTCGATCGCGAACTGGATCTTCGCGAACTGACCCGAACCACCGGTCTGCTTCTTGTGGGTGTAGTCGTGACGCTCGACGGCCTTGCGGATCGTCTCGCGGTACGCGACCTGCGGCTTGCCGACGTTCGCCTCGACGCGGAACTCGCGCTTCATGCGGTCGACGAGGATGTCGAGGTGCAGCTCGCCCATGCCCTTGATGACGGTCTGACCCGTCTCGGGGTTGAGCTCGGTGCGGAACGTCGGGTCCTCTTCGGCGAGCTTCTGGATGGCGACACCCAGCTTCTCCTGGTCGGCCTTGGTCTTCGGCTCGATCGCGACCTCGATGACGGGCTCGGGGAACGTCATCGACTCGAGGACGACGGGCTCGGCCGGGTCGGCGAGGGTGTCACCGGTGGTGGTGTCCTTCAGGCCGATGACGGCGTAGATGTTGCCCGCGGTGAGCGAGTCGACCGGGTTCTCCTTGTTGGCGTGCATCTGGAAGATCTTCCCGATGCGCTCCTTCTTGCCCTTGGTCGAGTTGATGACCTGCGCGCCCGAGTCGAGGTGACCCGAGTACACGCGGACGTAGGTGAGGCGACCGAAGAACGGGTGCACGGCGACCTTGAACGCCAGCGCCGCGAACGGGTCGTTGGCGTCGGGGTGACGCTCGATGATCTTCTCTTCGTCCTTCGGGTCGTGCGCCTCGATGGCGGGCACGTCGAGGGGCGAGGGGAGGAAGTCGACGACCGCGTCGAGCATGGGCTGCACGCCGCGGTTCTTGAACGCCGAGCCGCAGAGCACCGGGTACAGCTCGCCGGCGACGGTGAGCTTGCGGATGGCGCCCTTGATCTCGGCCACGGTCAGCTCTTCGCCGCCGAAGAACTTCTCAAGCAGCGCGTCGTCGGACTCGGCGACGGTCTCGAGGAGACGCTGGCGGTACTCGGCGGCCTTGTCGGCGAGGTCGGCCGGGATCTCCTGGATCTCGTACTTCGCGCCCATGGTCACGTCACCCTTGGCGTCGCCGGGCCAGACCAGCGCGCGCATCTCGACGAGGTCGATGACGCCCACGAAGTCGTTCTCGGCGCCGATCGGGAGCTGCAGCACGAGCGGCTTGGCGCCCAGGCGGCTGACGATCGTGTCGACGGTGAAGTAGAAGTCGGCGCCCAGCTTGTCCATCTTGTTGACGAAGCAGATGCGGGGCACGTCGTACTTGTCGGCCTGACGCCAGACGGTCTCGGACTGGGGCTCGACGCCCTCCTTGCCGTCGAAGACCGCCACGGCGCCGTCGAGGACGCGCAGCGAACGCTCGACCTCGACCGTGAAGTCGACGTGGCCGGGGGTGTCGATGATGTTGATCTGGTTCTTGTTCCAGAAGCAGGTCACGGCGGCAGACGTGATCGTGATGCCGCGCTCCTTCTCCTGCTCCATCCAGTCGGTGGTCGAGGCGCCGTCGTGCGTCTCGCCGAGCTTGTGGTTGACGCCCGTGTAGAACAGGATGCGCTCGGTCGTCGTCGTCTTGCCGGCATCGATGTGCGCCATGATGCCGATATTGCGGACCTTGTTGAGGTCGGTGAGCACTTCTTGTGCCACGGGCTGTTCCTTACGTTTGGTCGGGAGCGCCGGCCGGGGAGGGTCCCCCGGCCGGCGCCGAGAAGCTGTTTACCAGCGGTAGTGCGCGAAGGCGCGGTTCGACTCGGCCATCTTGTGGGTGTCTTCGCGGCGCTTGACCGCGGCACCGAGGCCGTTCGAGGCGTCGAGGATCTCGTTCTGCAGGCGCTCGGTCATCGTCTTCTCACGACGGCCCTTGGCGTACGAGACGAGCCAGCGCAGCGCGAGCGTGTTCGCGCGGTGCGGCTTGACCTCGACGGGCACCTGGTAGGTCGAGCCACCGACGCGGCGGCTCTTGACCTCGAGGGTCGGGCGGACGTTGTCGAGCGCCTTCTTCAGCGTCGCGACGGCGTCCTGGCCGTTCTTGGCCTCGACGCCCTTGAGGGCGGTGTAGACGATCGACTCGGCGATCGACTTCTTGCCGTCGACGAGGATCTTGTTCACGAGCTGCGTGACGATCGGAGCACCGTAGACCGGGTCGTTGACGACGACGCGGCGGGGTGCGGGTCCCTTACGAGGCATCTAACTCAACCCTTCTTCGCGCCGTAGCGGCTGCGAGCCTGCTTACGGTTCTTGACGGCCTGGGTGTCGAGCGCACCGCGGACGATCTTGTAGCGGACACCGGGGAGGTCCTTCACACGACCGCCGCGGACGAGCACGAGCGAGTGCTCCTGCAGGTTGTGGCCCTCGCCGGGGATGTACGCGGTGACCTCGGTGCCGTTGCGGAGCTTGACACGAGCGACCTTGCGCATGGCCGAGTTCGGCTTCTTGGGCGTGGTCGTGTACACGCGGGTGCAGACACCCGCCTGCTGGGGGTTCGCCTTCAGTGCGGGCGCCTTGGTCTTGGTGACCTTCGGCGAGCGACCCTTGCGAACCAACTGCTGAATGGTTGGCACGTTCTCTCCTTGTAGTGCTGCACGGTGACAGCGTCGTGGTTTCACCACAGATCCACCGGCGCGTCACGAATGCTGCGTTTTCGAAGGGTGGATATGCCGTGGGGGCGTCCTGTTCGCAGAACGATCCCGATTCGCGTGCTCCGCTTCGACCTGACCATCGGACCGAGGCACGACGCAGGGCGCGCACGAGCGCACACCCGGTCAATGATACGCCTCTCCGGCGAGGCGGGCAAACGCCGGTGGATGCCGGTGGTATCGGGGTCAGGTTCCGGGGCGCTCGATGCGCAGTTCCGCGTCGCCGAGGAGGAAGCGCTCGCCTGCCGGAGCATCCGATCCGGGCTCGAGCTCGATCTCGGTGCCGAGGAAGTTGGTCAGCACGACGCCGTTGGTCGAGTGGAGATCGGTGATGTGCCACAGGCCCGAGCGCAGTTCCAGGCGTGCATGCGTCTTCGACACGGTGCGCGTACGGTCCTCGATGGCCACGAGCTGGGCCCGCGGGTAGGCGGGGTCGGGCGCGGGCTGACGGCCCACGATCGCGACGTCGCCGGTGAGCGGCGCGACCTCGCCGTCGGGCAGGACGAGCTGCCAGTAGACCCGGCGCCGCGCGACGACGACGGTGTGGTCGATCTCGCCGTCGTCGGGAACCTCGGCGCGGCGCAGCTGCGCGGGCACCGCCGCCTCAGCCGTGCGCGGCTCGCCGGCCGCCGGCGCGCTCGCGACGGCCGAGACCTCGTCGGAGAGCTCCGGGAACTCGTCGGGAGTCCGCGCGAAGGCCCGACGGGCGATCGGGGTCGCGGGCACGGCATCCCACGTCCGGCGTCCCGGCCCCATCCCGGCGGCGGAATCCGGGTCGGCGAACGAGGGGATGACCCCGGGGCGGTCGGATGCGGCGCGCGAGGGGAACGGCGACGGCGAGATCGCCGAGACGTCGTCGATCTCGGACGGCCAGCGGGCGTCGTCCGAGCCGTCGTCGTCGGCGTCCCCGGCCGCTCCGGCACTGGCGGCCTCCGTGCGGGTCTCGGCCGCCGGAGCGGGGTCGCGGAGGATCGGCTCGCGCGCTTCGCGCGGCGCGGGCTCGGAGAACGCCGGCCGAGCCTCGGGCTCTGCCGGGGCCGGGGCCGGGGGCTGCGCCGGGGGCGCGGCCGCCATGGCCGACTCGGCGGCCGCCGCAGGCGGCGCGTGCTCGGCAGCCGCAGCGGGTCGCGCCGCTTGCTCGTCGGCCGGGGCGAAGAGCACGGCAGCGGGGTCGGCTCCCGGATCAGCCGGGACGGGTGCCGGAGCACCGGGGGTCACGGCAGCGGGCTCGTCCACGGCGGGCGGGGCAGCGACCGCCGCGCCGGCGGCGGGCACCTCGGCAGGGGCGAACGGCGACGGCGGTGCCCACGGCGAGGGCTGCAGGTCGGTCGGCTCGGGTTCGCGTTCGGGAGCGGCTTCACCGCTGGCGGCGAGCGGTTCGGGGCTGAAGTGGCGCGCCGACAGCGTCGGGGTGGCCAGCGTCGGGGGCGCCGCGGGCTCGGGAGTGCGCCGCACGCCGAGACCGGGGGCGTCCTGTTGCTCCGCGTCCGACAGCGGCGGTGTGAACACCCACGGCGGCGGTGCCACCTCGGCGGCGCGCTCCTCCCGCCAGCGGGCGGGCCCGAGCCCCAGAATGCTCGCCCACACGACGAACAGCAGGGCGGCCAGCACCGTCATCCCGGGGCCGACGCCGAAGCCGCGACCGATGCGGTGCGCGGCCATCACCAGCAGCACGTAGACCACGATCGGGCCGGCCACGGGGACGAGACCGATGAGGACGAGCCACGGGCTGAAACCGCCGATGCGCAGCACGACCGCGATGTTCAGCACCGGCACCCACCCCTGCCAGGGCTCCTCGTCCGTCTTGCGGAACAAGCCGGCCAGCGCGAGCGCCGTCCAGACGTAGAGGACCGCACCCAGAACCGTCGAGAGCACGACGAGGAGGATGAGGAGCGATTCGTTGCCGGAGGTGGTCATCGCATCCCACGATAGAGCCCGCGGGCGCCGCGCACCGTCGTCACGTGTCGCCCCCGCGTTCGGCACCGGGTTCGAAGGGCGCGTCGAGCGATCGGGTGAGCTCGGCGAGCATGGCCTCGATCTGAGGTTCGACGTGCTGCGCGACGGCCGCCTGCACGCGCAGCCGGTGATGCAGGAGCACGGCGCAGACCTCCCGACCGATCATGTTGGCGTAGTCGTCGGCGAGGCCGACCTCCTGGCGGAGGGCCGCCTTCGCCTCGCTGCTGAGCGGGGGAAGCTCGGGCACGGCGTCGTCGGACTCCTGCGCGAGCCCCGAGATCGTGAACAGGAAGGGCGCCCCGGCCACCGGCTCGGGGTCGAGCGGCAACCCCTCGAACTCGGGCGCGAGCCCCTCGGCAGGGCGGTAGCTCCGAGCCCGGTTGCGTGCGGCCTGCTGGTCGAGCTCGGCCTGCAGCATCGGCAGGTTCCGCGAGGTGTACTCGGCGACGGCGGCATCCACGATCGCCTTCATCCTCGTCGACAGGCCGTGCTGCACCCCGTGCGGCACGTCCGCCCCCAGTCCCACCGCAGACAGCACGGGCGAGCCGATGCATCGACGACAGGGAGCGATCCGGCCTCGGTGGGTCGCCGGCTGCCAGCGCGGCAGCCAGCGCAGCCAGGCATCCACCGCCTGGCTGACCTGGGTCTCGAGCGACCGCTCCACGGGGCTATTGTCGCCGATCCGGGCCGGTGACGCGGGGATTTCGCGTCATTCGTCCTCGTCGCGTTCCCAGGCCCACCGCGGCGGCGTCGCCCGCGTCCGCACCAGCGCGACGGCCGACCATCCCGATATGACCGCTGCGGCGACGAGCAGGACACCGAACCACGACACCGCGAACCCGCCGGCAGCGGCGAAGGCACGAGCCGCGTCGACCCCCACGATCAGCGCGGACGCGACCAGGCCCGCGAGGTACGACAGCAGCGCGACAACCCCCGTGAGGACCGAGATCGCATACGACGGATGCGATGCCCGCAGCGCGACCATCAGCGTGAGCGCGATCCCGACGACCGCGGCGGCGAAGCCGACGGCGCCGGGGATCGGCCCGAGCCCGCGGACCGCGAGGACGTCCTGACCGGTCACCAGACTCAGGATGCCCAGGCCGCAGATGGCGAGCGCCCCGAAGCCCACGACCGCGAAAGCGGTGGCGAGCCCGGGGCGCATTCCGCCGGAGGCAGTGGTCATCAGTAGCGGTGCAGCTGCGGTCCCGCCTCGAGCGTGCGCTCGTACTCGCGCTGCGCCTCGGCGTTGAGCTCGGTGACCCGACGGCCGCGGGCGGCGACCCACGCACCGAACCAGATCGTCAGCTCGCGGCCCGCGACCAGTGCGACGAGCGCGAGCGGGGCGAAGGCCTGCTCACCGACGATCGTGAGCGCCTGGCTCGGCGCGATCGTCCAGAACGGCGCCTGGAAGAGCTGTCCCGCGATGTGCCCCGCGTAGGACGCCAGACCCACCAGGAGGCCGAGCAGGACCCAGAGGCCCCAGCGGCCGCGGTTGATGAAGGCGCCCAGGATCCAGAACGCCAGGAAGAACACGACGACGGGAACCCAGAGCCACCAGGAGGTGGCGGCGGCGAGAGCCTGCTCGCCGATGTTCGCGGTCGTGACCTCACCGCGGACGGCGTCGATGCCCAGAGCGGCACCGAGGTAGATCAGGGCGAAGGCGACGGCGGCGAGGAGGCCGATGGCCCCGGCCGCTCCGCGGTTGCCGCGCGGCGTCGGCGCCTCGGGGGCCTGCACGAAGATCGGCTGCGGGCTCGGAGCAGCAGCCGGCGTCTCGGCGACGGGCTCGCTCGCGCTCACGGTGCTCGTGCGGTCGGCGTCGTCGGCGCGGTAGGCGCGCGTCGCGGTGTCGCTGGCGGCTGCGCCCGCGGCGCCACCGGCTGCAGTGGTGCCGGCTGCGGCGGCATCCGCATCCCGGTCCGCGGTGGCCGTGTCGCCGGCATCGCGCGGGGTGTCCCATTCGCTCGGGGAGTTCCAGCTGTCGGAGGTCGCGGACGAGCCGACGGTGTCGGTGCGCTCGTCGCGTGCGGCGGCGTCGAGCCGGGCGGCGTCGGCGTCGGAGGTCGTGCGGTCGACTGCGGGGCGTTCTGCGTCGTCGGCGTCGGCGGATCGCTCGGGCAGAGTCCCGGAGCCGGCGTAAGCGGCATCCCAGTCATCGGCCGAGACCGCATCGCGCGACGCCTCGGCGTCGGCGAGCCCTGCCCGGGCGCTGCCCACGACGTCGTCCACCGGCTTCGGCTCGTCGACCGGCTCGCCGTACTTGGGGTCGCTCATGCGATGTGCTCCTCACGCGGTGGCCGGTGCCGCCGCAGAGGCGAGGATATCCCGGCGACGCGGGCGCACCGCGCAGGCGTGCCGACGTGTCTGCGCACCCGTCCGGGCGGCCGGACGTATCGTCGTCCCATGACCTCGCGCCCCCTCCCCCGCCTCGCGCCCGCAGCGCTGCTCGTCGCGGTCGCGCTGCTCGCGGGGTGCGCCCCCGAGCCCGGCACCGGTGCAGCGGCGACGCCGGATAATACGGCGGCGAGCGATGCGCCGACCCCGTCCCCGGCGATGACCGTTTCCGCCGAAGCGGGCGGACCGCCGCCCGCGGCATCCGGCTCGGTCGTGTCGACCACCGTGCTGCCGCGCGACTGCGCCGGCATCCTCGGCGCCCCCGCCCGGGCGGCGCTCGCCGCCGTGCCCCTGAACGACCCGGGCTTCGGCGAGAGCGGCACCCGGCCCGACGGATCACTGCGCTGCGTCTGGGCCGACCCCGCCGCCGACACCGCGAAGATCGAGACCACTATCGCCTACGCCGAGCGCAACCCCGTGATCGACTTCTTCAACGAGCTCACCGGCATCGGGTTCACCTGCTACGAGCCGGCCGGCGGCGTGCGCTGCGAGAAGACCTGGCAGAACGCGCGCTATCCCGTCACCGACGGGCGGACGCTGTTCTTCCGCGACGGCGTGCTGATCGACACGCAGTTCTCGCACCTCGCGCCCGAGGGCTACACCTCCGGGATCATCGCGTCGCTGTGGCCCGCGGGGGCCGCCACCCCCGCCCCCTGAGGCTTCGCGCGGCCGTGGTGGTCGCGCCGGATCAGTCGTCCGCGGCGAAGACCGCGTTGCCCACCCGGCTCGCGTACTGCTCGGGATGCCAGGCCGACTGCGACGTCGAGACCCAATGCCCCTCCCCCGCCTCGATCGTCTCGACGAGGTCGCCGTCGGTGCGCGAGCAGAGCGTGCGCACGCCGCGTTCGTCGCAGGCGAATCCCTGAGCGGGCAGAGCGGATGCCGCGATCGAGCCGGCATCCGTTCCCACCGACCCGACGGTGGTCGAGATCGAGCCGGCATCCGAGGTCCAGGTGCACGTGAAACGCACCTCGGGGGCGAGAGCCTCCACGAGGGCGACGGCCGTCGAGACGGGGGCGTCCGAGGTCTGCTCGAGCTGCGCGCCGGCCGAGTACTGCAACGTCACCCACAGCGCCTCGGGGTACAGGTCGCGGCACTCCTGCGGCCCGTCGGCCGCGGCAGCACCTCCGGCACCGCCGCTCTCACCGAGGAGTCCCATCCCCGTCGTGACCAGCGGGACCGTCAAGATCGCGAGCGCGCCGATCACTCCGGCGCAGATGACGCCGACGATCCAGGCGAAGACGACGTTCCGACCCCCGATGCGTGCCACCTCTCCACGCTAATCCGGCGGCGCCGACTCGGACCGACCGACACGACGAAGGGCCCCGGGACATGCCCGGGGCCCTTCGCGAGATCAGCGATCGATCAGTTGTAGCTGGTGAAGTCGCCGTCGGTGGAGAAGCTGTCGAAGTCGACGTAGCTCAGGTCGGCGTCGCTGTACGCGCCGTCCGACGCGAAGATGCGGTTGGGGTACCGCTCGCTCTTCGCCTCCTCCGTCGCCTCGACGGCCACGTTGCGGTACTTCGCAAGGCCCGTTCCGGCGGGGATGAGCTTTCCGATGATGACGTTCTCCTTGAGGCCGACGAGCGGGTCGCTCTTGCCCTCCATGGCCGCCTGCGTGAGGACGCGGGTGGTCTCCTGGAACGACGCGGCCGACAGCCACGACTCCGTCGCGAGCGACGCCTTGGTGATACCCATCAGCTCGGGACGACCCGACGCGGGACGCTTGCCCTCGCCGACCGCCTCGCGGTTGATCTGCTGGTAGCGCTTGAAGTCGACCAGCTCACCCGGCAGCAGCGTCGTGTCGCCGTGGTCGACCACGGTGACCTTCCGCAGCATCTGACGGACGATGACCTCGATGTGCTTGTCGTGGATCGGCACACCCTGCGAGCGGTACACGCCCTGCACGCCGCCGACGAGGTACTTCTGCACCTCACGGGCACCCTGCACGCGCATGATGTCCTTCGGGTCGAGCGTGCCGACCTGAAGCGGGTCGCCGACCTCGACGTGCTGGCCGTCCTCGACGAGGAGGGTCGCACGCTTGAGGACCGGGTAGACCACGGGCTCGTCGCCGTTGTCGGGCGTGATGATGATCTTCTTCGACTTCTCGGTCTCGTCGATCGTCACGCGGCCGGTGACCTCGGAGATCGGGGACGCACCCTTGGGGGTACGGGCCTCGAAGAGCTCCTGCACGCGGGGCAGACCCTGCGTGATGTCATCGGCCGAAGCCGAACCACCGGTGTGGAAGGTACGCATCGTCAGCTGGGTACCGGGCTCACCGATCGACTGGGCGGCGATGATGCCGACCGCCTCGCCGATGTCGACGATCTTGCCGGTGGCCAGCGAACGGCCGTAGCACTTCGCGCAGACGCCGACGGCGGAGTCGCAGGTCAGGACCGAGCGGACCTTGATGGAGGTCACCCCGCCCTCGACGAGCTTGTTGATCAGCACGTCGCCCACGTCGTCGCCGGCCGCGGCCAGCACCTCGCCCGAGGGCGAGACGGCGTCGGCCGCCAGCGTACGGGCGAACACCGAGTTCTCGACGTTGGCGTCCTTGATGAGGGCGCCGTCGGCGCCGGCTGCGGCGATCGGGAGCTCGAGGCCCTTCGAGGTGCCGCAGTCGTCCTCGCGGATGATGACGTCCTGCGAGACGTCCACCAGACGACGGGTCAGGTAACCCGAGTCGGCGGTACGCAGAGCGGTGTCGGCCAGACCCTTACGGGCACCGTGCGTCGCGGTGAAGTACTCCGCCACCGACAGCCCCTCGCGGTACGAGGAGATGATCGGACGCGGCATGATCTCACCCTTGGTGTTGTTGACCAGGCCTCGGATACCGGCGATGTTACGGATCTGCAGCCAGTTACCACGGGCGCCCGAGGAGACCATGCGGTTGATGGTGTTCTCGGCCGGGAAGTTCGCCTTCATGGCGGCCTGGACCTCGTCGGTCGCCTCGGTCCAGATCTTGATCTGCTCCTGGCGACGCTCGGCGTCGGTCACGAGACCCTTCTCGAACTGGCCCTGGACCTTCGACGCGAGCTTCTCGTACTTCGAGATGATCTCGGCCTTGTTCGGCGGCGTCAGGACGTCGCTGAGCGCCACGGTGACGCCCGAACGGGTCGCCCAGTGGAAGCCGGCGTCCTTGATCCGGTCGAGGGATGCCGCGACCTCGGTCTTGGGGTACTCCTCGGCCAGCTTGTTGACGATCTGCGACAGCTTGCCCTTGTCGGCCTGCTCGCGGACGAACGGGTAGCCCTTGGGCAGGGTGTCGTTGAAGATCGCCTGTCCGAGCGACGCGTCGACCAGACCGTGACGCTCGTAGCCCTCGGGGGCGTCGCCCTCGAGGAACGCGAGACCGGGGATGCGGATGCGGACCTTGGCCTGCAGGTCGAGGGTGCCCTCGTCCTTCGCCAGGATCGCCTCGCCGACGGAGCCGAACACGCGGCCCTCGCCCTTGGCACCCTCGATGACCGTGGTCAGGTGGTGCAGGCCGATGATCATGTCCTGCGAGGGCAGGGTGACCGGACGGCCGTCGGAGGGCTTGAGGATGTTGTTCGACGCGAGCATCAGGATGCGGGCCTCGGCCTGCGCCTCGACCGAGAGCGGCAGGTGGACGGCCATCTGGTCACCGTCGAAGTCCGCGTTGAACGCGGCGCACACGAGCGGGTGCAGCTGGATCGCCTTGCCCTCGACGAGCTGGGGCTCGAAGGCCTGGATGCCCAGGCGGTGCAGGGTGGGTGCACGGTTGAGCAGCACGGGGCGCTCGCGGATGATCTCCTCGAGCACGTCCCAGACCTCGGGACGCGTGCGCTCGACGGCACGCTTGGCCGCCTTGATGTTCTGCGAGTGACCGAGGTCGATCAGGCGCTTGATGACGAACGGCTTGAAGAGCTCGAGAGCCATCTGCTTGGGCAGACCGCACTGATGCAGCTTCAGCTGGGGTCCGACGATGATGACCGAACGACCCGAGTAGTCGACGCGCTTTCCGAGCAGGTTCTGACGGAAACGTCCCTGCTTTCCCTTGAGCATGTCCGACAGCGACTTCAGCGCACGGTTGCCGGTGCCGGTGACGGGGCGACCGCGGCGGCCGTTGTCGAAGAGCGCGTCGACGGCCTCCTGCAGCATCCGCTTCTCGTTGTTGACGATGATCTCGGGAGCCCCGAGGTCGATCAGACGACGCAGACGGTTGTTGCGGTTGATCACGCGGCGGTACAGGTCGTTGAGGTCGGAGGTCGCGAAGCGGCCACCGTCGAGCTGGACCATCGGACGCAGCTCCGGCGGGATCACCGGGACGACGTCGAGCACCATCGAGGCCGGCGACATGCCGGTCTGCAGGAACGAGTTGACGACCTTCAGGCGCTTGATCGCACGGATCTTGCGCTGGCCCTTGCCCTCGGAGATCTGCAGGTGCAGCGAGTCGGCCTCGGCGGCCAGGTCGAACGACGCGAGGCGGCGCTGGATGCCCTCGGCGCCCATGTAGGCCTCGAAGTACTGACCGAAGCGGTCCTGCAGCTCGTGGAAGACGTCGTCCTCCTGCTTGAGCTGGCCGACCTCGAGGGAGCGGAACTCCTCCCACACCCGCTCGAGGCGCGAGATCTGCTCGTCGAAGTTCTTGCGGACCGTCGCCATGTCCTTCTCGGCGGAGTCCTTGGCCTTCTTCTTCTGGTCGGCCTTGGCGCCGTCGGCCTCGAGGGTCGCGAGCTCCTCCTCCAGCTTGGCCAGACGCGACGCCACGCGGGCGTCACGGCGGTCGCCGAGGTTCTTGATCTCGAGGCGGAGGTTGTTCTCGTGGGTGGGGAGGTCGCGGTGACGCGCATCCTCATCGACCGAGATGACCATGTACGCGGCGAAGTAGATGACCTTCTCGAGGTCCTTCGGCGCCATGTCGAGCAGGTACCCGAGGCGCGAGGGCACGCCCTTGAAGTACCAGATGTGGGTCACGGGAGCGGCGAGCTCGATGTGGCCCATGCGCTCACGACGGACCGAGGACTTGGTGACCTCGACGCCGCAGCGCTCGCAGACGATGCCCTTGAAGCGGACGCGCTTGTACTTTCCGCAGGCGCACTCCCAGTCGCGGGAGGGGCCGAAGATCTGCTCGCCGAAGAGGCCGTCCTTCTCGGGCTTGAGCGTGCGGTAGTTGATGGTTTCGGGCTTCTTGACCTCGCCGAAGGACCAACGACGGATGTCGTCAGCAGTGGCCAGGCCGATGCGAAGCTGATCGAAGGTGTGTGACTCGAGCACTGATTCTCCTGTGTCGGAATTCTGTTCGTTGCCTGGCCGGATCAGATCTCGTCGATCGACGAGGACTCGAAGCGGCTGGAGATGTTGATGCCGAGCTCCTCCGCTGCGCGGAAGGCCTCGTCATCGGTGTCGCGGAGGTTGACCTCGGTGCCGTCGGCCGAGAGGACCTCGACGTTCAGGCAGAGCGACTGCATCTCCTTCATGAGCACCTTGAACGACTCGGGGATGCCGGGCTCCTGGATGTTCTCGCCCTTGACGATGGCCTCGTAGACCTTCACGCGGCCGACGATGTCGTCGGACTTGATCGTCAGGAGCTCCTGGAGGGCGTACGCGGCGCCGTAGGCCTCGAGGGCCCACACCTCCATCTCACCGAAGCGCTGGCCACCGAACTGCGCCTTACCACCGAGCGGCTGCTGGGTGATCATCGAGTACGGGCCCGTCGAACGCGCGTGGATCTTGTCGTCGACGAGGTGGTGGAGCTTCAGGATGTACATGTAGCCGACCGAGATCGGAGCCGGGAACGGCTCGCCGGAGCGACCGTCGAACAGCTTCGTCTTGCCCGAGGAGTCGATGAGACGCTCACCGTCGCGGGTGAGGTTCGTCGAGTCGAGGAGCCCGGCGATCTCGGACTCGAACGCGCCGTCGAACACGGGCGTCGCGACCTTCGTGCCGGGAGCGGCCTCGCGGGCGATCTCGGGCAGGCGCTCGGCCCACTCGGGGTTGCCCTCGACCTTCCAGCCCTGGGCGGCGATCCAGCCGAGGTGCAGCTCGAGGACCTGGCCGAAGTTCATTCGACCCGGGATGCCGAGCGGGTTCAGCACGACGTCGACCGGCGTGCCGTCGGCGAGGAAGGGCATGTCCTCGACGGGGAGGATCTTCGCGATGACACCCTTGTTGCCGTGGCGGCCGGCGAGCTTGTCGCCCTCGGTGATCTTGCGCTTCTGGGCGATGTAGACCACGACGCGGCGGTTGACGCCCGAGCCGAGCTCGTCGTCGCCGTCCTCGGCGTTGAACTCCTTGACCGCGATGATCGTGCCCTGCTCACCGTGAGGCACCTTCAGCGACGTGTCGCGGACCTCGCGGCTCTTCTCGTTGAAGATCGCGCGGAGCAGACGCTCCTCGGCCGACAGCTCGGTCTCGCCCTTGGGCGTGACCTTGCCGACGAGGATGTCGCCGGGGCGCACCTCGGCACCGATGCGGATGATGCCGCGCTCGTCGAGGTCCTTCAGCAGGTCGGGCGCGACGTTGGGGAGGTCACGGGTGATCTCCTCCTTGCCGAGCTTGGTGTCGCGGGCGTCGACCTCGTACTCCTCGATGTGGATCGAGGAGAGCGTGTCGTTCTTCACGAGCTCCTGGCTGAGGATGATCGCGTCCTCGAAGTTGTGACCCTCCCACGTCATGAATGCGACGAGGAGGTTCTTGCCGAGCGCGAGCTCGCCGTTCTCCGTGGCGGGACCGTCGGCGATGACCTCGCCGACCTCGACGCGCTCACCGGCCGAGACCACGACGCGCTGGTTGTACGACGTGCCCTGGTTCGAACGGTCGAACTTGCGGAGGAAGTAGTCCTGCGTGCCGCCCTCGTCGAGCTGCACCGTGACGACGTCGGCCGAGACCTCGGAGACGACACCGGCCTTCTGCGCGGTGATGACGTCGCCGGCGTCGATCGCAGCGTAGCCCTCCATACCGGTTCCGACCAGGGGCGAGTCGCTGCGCAGCAGCGGCACGGCCTGACGCTGCATGTTCGCACCCATGAGGGCGCGGTTCGCGTCGTCGTGCTCGAGGAAGGGGATGAGCGAGGTCGCCACCGACACCATCTGGCGCGGCGAGACGTCCATGTAGCCGATCTCCTCGTTCGGGAAGAGGTCGACCTCGCCGCCCTTACCGCGGCGGGCGAGGACGCGGTCGGCCACGAACGAGCCGTCCTTGTTGAGCTCGACACCGGCCTGCGCGACGACGTAGTCGTTCTCCTCGCTGGCGGTGAGGTAGTCGATCTCGTCGGTGACCTTGCCGTCGACGACACGACGGTACGGGGTCTCGATGAAGCCGAACGCGTTGATGCGCGCGAAGGAGGCGAGCGACCCGATCAGACCGATGTTCGGGCCTTCCGGCGTCTCGATCGGGCACATGCGGCCGTAGTGCGAGGGGTGGACGTCGCGGACCTCGACGCCGGCGCGCTCACGCGACAGACCGCCGGGGCCGAGCGCCGACAGGCGGCGCTTGTGGGTCAGACCCGCGAGCGGGTTGTTCTGGTCCATGAACTGCGACAGCTGCGAGGTTCCGAAGAACTCCTTGATCGCGGCGACGACCGGGCGCACGTTGATCAGGGTCTGCGGCGTGATCGCCTCGATGTCCTGCGTGGTCATGCGCTCGCGGACGACGCGCTCCATGCGCGACAGACCGGTGCGGACCTGGTTCTGGATGAGCTCGCCGACGGCGCGGATACGACGGTTGCCGAAGTTGTCGATGTCGTCGGTGTCGAGGCGGATCTCAGCGGGCTTGCCGTCGCGGACGCCCTCGAAGGTGGCGTCGCCGCGGTGCAGGCGAACCAGGTACTTGATGGTCGCGACGATGTCGGCGACGGTGAGCACCGACTCCTCGATCGGGGTGTCGAGACCCAGCTTCTGGTTGATCTTGTAGCGGCCGACCTTGGCGAGGTCGTAGCGCTTGGCGTTGAAGTAGAAGTTGTCGAGGAGCGCGCGGGCTGCCTCGGCGGCGACCTGCTCGCCCGGACGGAGCTTGCGGTAGATGTCGCGGAGCGCGTCCTCCTTGGTGAGGATCGTGTCCTTCGCGAGGGTCTCCTCGATCGAGTCGTACCCGGCGAACTCGGCCATGATGTCTTCGCTGGTCAGACCCAGGGCCTTGAGGAAGACGGTGACCGACTGCTTGCGCTTGCGGTCGATGCGGACGCCGACCTGGTCGCGCTTGTCGATCTCGAACTCGAGCCACGCACCGCGCGAGGGGATGACGCGCGCCGAGACGATGTCCTTGTCGGAGGTCTTGTCGGGCGTCTTGTCGAAGTAGACACCGGGCGAGCGCACGAGCTGCGACACGACGACGCGCTCGGTGCCGTTGATGATGAAGGTGCCCTTGCCGGTCTGGAGCGGGAAGTCGCCCATGAAGACCGTCTGGGTCTTGATCTCACCGGTGAGGTGGTTCATGAACTCGGCCTCGACGTAGAGCGGGGCCGCGTAGGTCTTGCCGCGCTCCTTGCACTCCTCGATGGAGTACTTCTCGGGCTCGAGGTAGGGGTTGGTGAACGACAGCTGCATCGTCTCGCCGAGGTCCTCGATGGGCGAGATCTCCTCGAAGATCTCCTCGAGGCCGCTCTGGAGGGCGACGTCGGTGCGGCCGGCGGCCTGCGCCTCGGCGAGGCGGGCCTTCCAGGCGTCGTTGCCGACGAGCCAGTCGAAAGACTCCGTCTGCAGCGCCAGCAGGTCGGGGACCGTCAGCTTGTCGGAGATCTTCGCGAACGAGAGGCGGGAAGCGCCGCGACCGTTCTTGGGGGTGGTGGTGGATGCGTTGCTCGCAGCAGCCAAGGGGATTACCTCCGTGGCCCGGGTGGGGCCGGTTCCTTGTCGTCAGGTGGAGTGCTCCCGGTCCGAGCTCGCGCGTCTCACGCCGTCGGACGGGGCGGAATCGCGCAGAGCACAAGCCGACCACCATATGAGGGCAAGGGGGACGGGAGCGCAACTACCAACTATAGGCGGCGCGACGCGCCATGTCCAGCACAATCCTTGACGACCCCCGGATGCTGCGGTATAAATGCGCGCCACCCGGCATCGCGGTCACTCCCAGGCCCAGCTCGAGAGCACGGTGTCGGCGAGTCGGCGGCGGTCGTCGTCGCTCGTGTCGGCCGGCGAAGCGAAGGTGATGACGAACGTCTGCTCGTCGCGCGTGGCGTAGTACTGATCGATCACCGTCTCCACCCCGTCCTGGGCCAGGGATGCCACGAGGTGCGCCGACTCGCTCCCGGCGATGTCGACACGATCCTCCAGCGACACGTCGGTGGCCCCGACCGCTTCGAGGCTCGCCACCCCGTCCGCCTCGACGTCGGCAGCGGTGATGACACCGGGCGAGACGACGACGCTGACGTAGCGGCTGTCCGCATCCGCGGACTCCGACACGAAGACGTCGACCTGGCCGCCCGTCGGGTCCTCGGCGGGCACCGCCCAGCCGGCCGGCACGGCGAAGCTGTATCCGGTTCCGCGCACGGTCTCGCCGGGGGCGGCGTCGCTCGGCGAGGTCGCGGTGGGCGTCGGAGTCCCCGATGCCGAGCCGGGTGCGGGTGACTCGGAGGATCCGCCGGTCCCGCCCGGCCGCGCGTCGCACGCCGCGAGCAGCAGCGCCGCCGAGATGAGCGCGGCGGCGATCGGAGCGATCCGGGAGCGCGTCATGCGTCACACGCTAGGCGAATCCGCCGCGCCGGAACTCCCCTTGACACGAGAACGCGCCGCCCGCTGCGAGAGCGGACGGCGCGTTGCGGACGTGTGGATCAGGCCCACGCCCACGATGCGAGGACCGCGTCGTAGACCGCCGCACGGTCGGCCTCCGAGACGTCGGGGCTGAACGAGAAGGTCACGACGTAGGTCTGGTCGTCGTGCGACGGGTAGAACTGGTCGACGTTGTAGGTGACGTCCTGCTGCGTGACGGATGCCGTGATGTGGGCCGACTCGCCGCCGGCGATCGAGGTGCGCTCCTGGACGGTGACGTCGGTCGCGCCCGCCTGCCCCTCGAGCTCGTCGACGCCGTACTTCTCGACGTCGTCGGCGGAGATCGCCTGCGGCGCGGGCGAGAGCACGACGTTGACGTTGTCGGCGAACGTCGCCGAGGGGTCGGAGAGATCGGCGACGAACACGTCGACCTTCTCCATGCCGGGGAGCTGCTGCTCGGGGATCGCCCAGCCCTCGGGAACCGAGAAGCTGTAGCCGGTGCCCGTGATCATCTCGCCGGAGGCCGGCGCGACATCGGGCGCGCTCGCGCCCGGCGCGGACGAGGCGGACGACGACGGGGCGGACGACGCGCCGGCGTCCCCCGACGCCGCGGTGTCGCCCGACTGCCCGCCGCATCCGGCGAGGAGAAGAGCCGCGGAGACGAGCAGCGCGGCGGACGTGGTGGTCTTGGTGCGAGTCATGGCTTCGACGCTAGGGGACCCGCCGGATCCGCACGGGGTCTTGACACGGGGAGTTCTCCCCCTTGACGAATCAGCCTCGCTGAGCGTCAGACGCGCCCCGGAACGTCGGACGCAACCGCACGCGATCGCCGGGCCGGGCCTGCGCGAGCCGGTTCCGGCCCGTCGACGTCACGACACCCACGACGGGGTACCCGCCCGTCACGGGCGCGTCGACTCCGAACACGACGGGGTGGCCGGCCGGCGGGACCTGGATCGCCCCCGGAACCATCCCCTCGCTCGCCAGCTCCTCGCCGCGCGCGCGTTCGAGGCGTGGCCCCTCCAGGCGGATGCCGACCCGGTCGGCCGCCGCCGACACGATCCAGGTTGCCTCGGCGAGCAGGCGACGGGACGAAGGGGTGAGCCAGTCCGCGCGCGGGCCGGTCGTGAACGGGATGTCGAGGGGAACGGCATCCGTGCCCGTCGGCGGCAGACCCCACGGATGAAGGGGCAGCGCGGGGACCGGCCCCGCGGTCTCACATCCGGCGGCGACGACGTCGCCCCGCCGGAGCGGCGGCGGGCCGAGCCCCGAGAGCGTATCGGTGGACCGCGAGCCCAGAACGGGGGCGATGTCCCAGCCGCCGCGCACCGCGAGGTAGGCGCGGGTGCCCGCGAGGAATCCGTCGAGGCGCAGCTCGGTCCCGGCGGTCCACGCATGTACGACGTACGGGTCACCGGTCCGGCCGTCGATCGCGACCGGCGCCCACGCGCCCGTCACGACCACCGTCAGATCGCGTTCCGCCACGGCCCGGAAACCGCCGACGGCGATCTCGATCGCGGCCGCTCCGTCCCGATTGCCGACGAGACGGTTGGCGAGCGCCCAGGCGGCGGGGTCGGCCGCGCCCGCAGCGCCGACGCCCTCGGCGGCACGGCCCGAGCGGCCGGCATCCTGAACCGTCGCCTGCGGCCCCGGCGCGATGACGCGGATGCCGCCGGGAGCGGTGGCGGACTCCGAGCGGGCGCGCGGCTCCCCCGCAGTCGGCGACGCGGTGTCACCGGGCAGGGCGGCATCCGACCCGATGGCGCGGGCGCGAGCGCGGACGGCATCGAATCGCACCGTGCCACCAGGAACGAGGAGCGCGGGCTGGGCGGCATCGGGGTCGAACAGCGGCGCGTCCGTCGTGCCGATGAGCTGCCACCCTCCCGGGGTCTCGCGGGGGTACGCGCCCGAGAAGACCCCGGCCAGACCGACGGATCCCGCCGGCACCCTCGTCCGCGGCGAGGGCCGGCGCGGGATGTCGAGATCCCAGCCCGCACCGACGAGATAGCCGAACCCGGGGGCGAAGCCCGTGAAGGCGACCGTCCAGTCCGTGGCGACATGGCGAGCGGCGAGCGCCTCGGGGCTGAAGCCGAGCGCGGCGGCGAGGTCGTCGAGGTCGTCGCCGTCGTAGCGGATCGGCAGCGTCACGGGCGCGGGGGCGGATGCCGGCGGCGCCGCTGACGTCGCAGCGGTCGAGACCCAGGTGCGGGTCGCGGCGAGGGACAGCACGGCGGGATCGACGCGGACGAGCACCGTCGCCGCCGCGGGCACGACGTCGACGACGCCCGCCGGCGGCGCGGCGGTCAGCCGCGCGTGCAGCGCCATCACCTCCGCCAGGTCCGAGACCTCGACGAGCACCGCGTCGGGTCCGATGGGCAGCATCCTCATGCCGGCGTCCCGGGCTCGGCGCGCCGACAACGACCCCGTCTCGGCGATCCTGCCGGCGAAGCGGGCCCGACGGTCACCACGGCGAGCGCACCTCGATCCCGGCGGCATCGAGCGCCGACCGCACCGTGCGAGCCATCGCGACGGCACCGGGGGAATCGCCGTGCACGCAGAGCGACGCCGCCTCGCTGTGCACCGTCTCGCCCGAGACGGCGACCACGACCCCCTCGGACGCGAGGCGCAGCGCGCGCTCGGCGACCAGGCTCGGGTCGTCGAGCAGGGCGCCGGGAGCCCCGCGCGGGACGAGCGAGCCGTCGGCACGATAGCCGCGGTCGAGGAAGGCCTCGAGATGGAACGGCAGGCCGGCGTCCGACGCCGCCGACGCGATCGCACCGCCCAGACCCAGCACCGGGACCGCCCGGCCGAGCTCGGCCGAGAGGTCCGCGACCGCGGCGGCGACGGCGCGCGCAGTCGCGGCGTCCTCGGTCGCGGCGTGATACAGCGCCCCGTGCGGTTTGACGTAGCGGATGTCGCCGCCCGCCGCGACGAGCGCACGCAGCTGCGCGACGACCTGCGGCCGCAGCACGTCAGGCTCGACGGCGACCCGCACCCGCCCGAAGCCGGCCCGATCGAGATAGGAGGGGTGAGCCCCGACCGCGACGCGGGCGGCTGCCGCTCCGGCCACCGCTGCCCGCATCGACGCCGCGTCGCCGGCGTGGCCGCCGCAGGCGATCGACGCGCTCGACACGAGGGCGAACATCGCGGCGTCGTCCGCCGTCGCGACACCGCCGACCGTCTCGCCCAGGTCTGCGTTGAGGTCCATGGACCAACGCTAGCCCGCGCCGCCGTACCCGGCTGTGCCGTCGACAGGTTGAACGGCTCCGCCAGCCCCCGCGAACGCCACTCCGGCGCGGCTCAGCCTGTCCACGGCACGAGCACGCCCGGTCCGCGACACGACGGGCCGGCGTTACGTCGATGTAACGGGTGGGCCCGACACGGTGCGCTCGACGCCGCGGGCGGGCAGGATGGGCCAATGGCAGACTCCTCCACTCCCCTGCTGCGGGTGAGCGACATGGCCGTCGACTTCCGCACGCTCGAAGGCCCGGTGCACGCGGTCGAGGGCGTCGACCTCGAGATCTCGGCGGGCGAGACCGTCGCGATCGTCGGCGAATCCGGCTCGGGCAAGTCGACGACGGCGATGGCCGTGATCGGACTGCTCCCCGGCAACGGACGCGTCGTGCGCGGCAGCATCCGCCTCGACGGCGAAGAGCTCGTCGGCGCGCCCGAGAGCACGCTGCGCCGCATCCGAGGGGGATCGATCGGACTCGTGCCGCAGGATCCGATGTCCAACCTGAACCCGGTCTCGAAGATCGGCACGCAGGTCGCCGAGACCCTGCTCGCGCACGGACTCGCCACCTCGAAGGACGTCGACGCCAAGGTCATCGAGACCCTCGCCGCCGCGGGCCTCCCGGATGCCGCCGAGCGCGCGAAGCAGTACCCCCACGAGTTCTCGGGCGGGATGCGGCAGCGCGCGCTCATCGCGATCGGGCTGGCATGCAACCCTCGGCTGCTCATCGCCGACGAGCCGACGAGCGCGCTCGATGTGACGGTGCAGAAGACGATCCTCGACCAGCTCGGCCGGATGACGGGCGAGCTGGGCACATCGGTGCTGCTGATCACCCACGACCTCGGCCTCGCCGCCGAGCGGGCCGCCCGCGTCGTCGTCATGCACCGCGGCCGGATCGTCGAGCAGGGCCCGGCCCGCCAGATCCTGGAGGATCCGCAGCAGCCCTACACGCAGGCTCTCGTCAAGGCGGCCCCGTCGGTCGCGGCGGTGCGCCTGCGGCCCGAGGCCTACCGCGCGACACCGCCGCCCGTTGCGATCGCCGGCCCCGCGGCATCCGTCTCCCCCGCAGCGCAGGCACCGGCTGAGCCGGCGCGGCGCGACAACATCGTCGAGATCGAGAACCTCACGAAGCTCTACAAGATCCGCGGGCGCAAGGACGACTTCGCCGCCGTCAGCGACGTCTCGCTGTCCATCCCGCGGGGTGAGACGGTCGCGATCGTCGGCGAGTCCGGGTCGGGCAAGACGACGACGGCCCGGATGCTGCTGAAGGTGATCGAGCCGACGTCGGGCACGATCCGGTTCGAGGGGCAGGACGTCGCGGGGCTGAAGGGGGCGCAGCTGCGCGAGTTCCGGCAGAGAGTGCAGCCGATCTTCCAGGACCCGTACTCGTCGCTGAACCCCATGTTCACGATCGAGCGGATCATCGCCGAGCCGCTGGAGTTCTACAAGCGCGGCACCGCGAAGGACCGCGCCGTCCGCGTCCGGAAGCTGCTCGACGACGTCGCCCTGCCGCAGACGATGCTGCGCCGGTACCCCTCCGAGCTCTCGGGCGGTCAGCGTCAGCGCGTCGCGATCGCGCGGGCCCTCGCGCTGAACCCCGAGCTGATCGTCTGCGACGAGCCGGTGTCGGCGCTCGACGTGCTCGTGCAGGACCAGATCCTCACGCTGCTGCGCGACCTGCAGGGCGAGTACGGGCTGAGCTACCTCTTCATCTCGCACGACCTCGCCGTGGTGCGCCTCATCTCGGACTACGTCTGCGTCATGAAGGACGGCGCCCTCGTCGAGGCGGCGTCGAGCGAGGAGATCTTCACCAACCCGCGCGACCCGTACACGCGGCGACTGCTGTCGTCGATCCCGGGCAACGAGCTCGACATCGCCTCCTGAGCCGGCGCCTCCTGCCACGCCGCCGGCTCCCCGTCGCGCCCGGCGGCGATACAGCCGTCGGACCCGTGGGGCTGGCGCGACCCGCGAAGACCCGTGCGGCGACACCAGCCCCACCGGTCCTGCAGGTGTATCGCCGAGCGGCGACCCCGGGCCGGGTCAGCGGGCGCGGGTGCGGGGGTCCATGGCCTCGCGCAGCGACTCGCCGAGCAGCGTGAAGCCGAGGGCGGTGATCATGATGCACATGCCCGGGAGGAAGGCGAGCCAGGGAGCGATCGCGAGCTCGTTCTGCGCGTAGGTGAGCATGCGGCCCCACTCGGCGGTTGCCGCTCCCCCGCCGCCGAGACCGAGGAACGACAGCGCCGCGGCGTCGATGACGGCGGTCGCGAGGGTGAGCGTCCCCTGGACGATGACGGGGCCGAGGCTGTTGGGCAGCACGTGGCTCATCGTGATCCTGCCGCGGCCGAGTCCGAGGGTCTGCGCCGAGAGGATGTAGTCGGCGCTGCGCTGCTGCAGCATCGACGCCCGCAGGAGGCGCGCGAAGATCGGCACCTGCGAGGCTCCGATCGCGATCATGATCGCGAGCTGCGACTGACCGAGGATCGCCGCGATCGAGACCGCGAGCAGCAGGTTGGGGACCGACAGGAGGATGTCGACGAATCGCATGACGACCGTGTCGACCCAGCCCCCGAACATGCCGGCGATCAGGCCCAGGAGCATGCCGCCGGCGAGACCGAACGCGGTCGAGATGACTCCGATGAGCAGCGAGGCCCGCGCACCCCAGATGAGCTTCGACAGCACGTCGCCGCCGAAGCGGTCGAGGCCGAGCGGGAAGCCGGCGATCTCGCCGGGACCGGGGATGTGGGTCGGGGTGACCTCCCGTGCGCCGGGAAGGGCGGTCTCGGGGTAGGGCGCGAGCCAGGGCGCGAGGATCGCCACGAGCAGGAACACCAGCACGATGGCGGCGCCGATCCAGGCCACCGGGTTGCGGCGCAGGCGCGCGAAGACGTCGTGCCAGAACCCGCCGCCGGTGCGGGCCTCGAGCACCTCGTGCTCGGCGACGGCGGTGGCGGGTCCGTCGCCGGGGGCGGGCGGGAGCGCGTTGGTGCTCATGAGACCCTCACTCTCGGATCGATCAGGCTGTACGAGACATCGACGATGAGGTTGATGAGCGCGTAGATGACGGCGATGAAGAGGATGAACCCCTGCAGCACCGGGAAGTCGCGGGCACTGATGGCCCGGGCGAGGAACGAGCCGATCCCGGGGAACGCGAACACGGTCTCGGTCAGGATCGCCCCCGCCAGCAGCAGCCCGACCTGGAGGCCGACGGTCGTGGCGACCGGCAGCATGGCGTTTCGCAGGATGAAGCGACCGCGGAGCGTCCGCCGGGCGATGCCCTTGGCCCGGCCGGTGCGGACGTAGTCGGAGTTCTGCACCTCGAGCACCGAGGCGCGGGTGATGCGCACGATGATCGCGAGCGGAATGGTGCCGAGGGCGAGCGCCGGCAGGATGAGGTGCAGGGCGGCATCCCACGCGGCGTCGAACTCCCCCGTGAGCAGGCCGTCGAGCACGTAGAAGTTCGTGTAGTGGGTCGCGTCGATGCGCGGGTCCTGGCGGCCGTCGGAGGGCAGCCAGCCGAGCTGGACGGCGAAGACGTACTTGAGGATGAACGCCAGGAAGAACACCGGGATCGTGACGCCCACGAGGCTCAGCACGACCGCGACGTGATCGCTGATCTTGCCGTGGTGACGCGCGGCGAGGTACCCGAGCGGGATGCCGATGCCGACGGCGAAGATGAGGGCGGCGATCGAGAGCTCCACGGTCGCCGGGAAGCGCCGGAGGAACTCCTCGACGACGGGGCGACCGGTCTCGATCGACGACCCGAAGTCGCCGGTGAGCAGCCGCCCCATATAGGTGGCGTACTGCTCGAGGATCGGCCGGTTGAAGCCGTACAGCTCGTTGATCCGGGCGATCGCCTCGGGGGTCGCCTTCTCGCCGAGGAGGGCGACGGCGGGACCGCCGGGCAGGGCGCGGACCCAGAGGAAGAGGAGGATGCTGAGCCCGAGGAGCGTCGGGATCAGCAGAAGCAGCCGTTGGCCGATGGTTCGCAGCAACGCGGAATCTTTCGGTCGAGGAGTGCGGGGCGGGCTCGCGCCCGAGGCGGTGGCCCGCCCCGCGGGGATCAGCGGGTCGTCGTCACTCGGTCAGGACGATGTCCGTGAACACCTCGTCGTTGACCGGGCTGGCCGGGTAGCTCTCGACGCGCGGGTCGAACGCGAGCGTCGGGGCCGGGTGGGCCAGCGGGACGCCCGGGATGAACTGGGCGACCTGCTCGTTGATCTGCTCGTAGAGCGCGGTCTGCTCCTCGAGGTTCGGCACGCCGCGCGCGGAGTTGAGCGCCGCGAACAGCTCGGGGTTGTCGAAGCCCCACTCGGCCGAGGGCGCACCGAAGAACACGCCGACGAAGTTGTCGGTGTCGTTGTAGTCGCCCGTCCAGCCCAGCAGGTGGATGCCGTGGTCGGCGGTGCCCGTGATCTTGTCGAGGTAGTCGGGGCTCCAGGCATCCGTCTGCGGCGTCAGCTGCACGCCCACGTCGGTCAGCTGCGTCGAGATGACCGTCGCGATCTGCTCGGGGTCGGGCATGTAGGGGCGCGAGACGTTGACCGGGTAGTTGAAGGTCAGCGTCAGCGGGTTGGCCTCGGTGTAGCCGGCCTCGGCCAGGAGCGCCTTGGCCTTCTCGGGGTCGTAGTCGTAGGTGGTGACGTCGGGGTTGTAGCCGTTGACGGTGTCGGGCATGAACTGCGTCGCGACCTCGGTGCCCTCGGGGAGCACCTGCGAGATGAGGGCCTCCTTGTCGATCGCGTGCGACAGGGCCTCACGGACGCGCACGTCCTGCAGTTCGGGCTGCGCCTGGTTGAAGGCGAGGTAGAGGATCGTGAACGGCGGGCGCGAGACCATCGTGAAACCGGCCTCTTCGAGGGCGGCGGTGTCGGCGGGGCCGACGAGGTCGTAGCCGTCGATCGATCCGGCCTCGAGGGCCTGACGGCGCGCGGTGGGGTCGTCGATGACGCGGAAGATGATCTTGTTCACCTGGCCCGACTCGCCCCAGTAGTCGTCGTAGGCCGAGAGCGTGAGCTCTTCGCCCGGCGACCACTCGTCGAACTTGTACGGGCCGGTGCCCGTCGGGTGCCCGGCGCCGTACTCCGAGAGCGAGGGGGCCTCTTCGGTGCCGCCGATCTCGTCGGCGCCGTACTCCTCGAGCGCGGTCGGGCTCTGCATGGCGAAGGCGGGGAGCGAGAGGGCGGGGATGAAGCCGGCGAAGGGCTGCTTCAGCGTCACCGTGGCCTCGAGGTCGCCGTCGGCGGTGCACGAGTCGAACACGGCGGTGTCGGGGGTCTCGACATAGCCGCGGAAGAGCTTGCCGTAGTAGTACGACAGGGCTTCGCTGGCCGCCAGGCCGGTCCAGTTGTACCAGCGGTCGAAGTTGGCGCACGCCGCTTCGGCGTTGAACGGGGTGCCGTCGTGGAAGGTCACGCCCTCCTTCAGCTGGAAAGTGTGGGTCAGCCCGTCCTCGGACGACTCCCAGCTCTCGGCGAGCAGGGGCGCGGGGTCGGCCGTGCCGGGCTCGGTGCCGACGAGGCCTTCGAAGATCTGGCGGGAGACGCGGAAGGTCTCGCCGTCCTGCGCGAAGGCGGGATCGAGGCTGGCCGGGTCGGCGGAGGCGGCGAAGACGAAGGTGCCGTCGACGTCGGTCGCGGCATCCGTCTCGCCGCCACCTCCGCGCTGGCTGGTGCACGCCGAGAGGGCGAGGGCGCCGATGGCGACCGCCGCCAGTCCCGCGAGCGCGCGCTTGCGAGGAGTGGAGAGCATGGGGGTGTCCCTTTCTGAGGTCCGGAGCGGGCCCACCGCGGCGCGCTCCGAGGTAATTGGGTCCGAACCTATACGGGCCGGAGGGTCGAAGTCATTACATCGATGTCTCGATCGTGTTTCGACTGCGCAGACCGGCTCGCCCACGTGCCGACACGGGCCGATAGCGTTGAGGGATGGCACGAGCGCGCGTCGAGGAGTCCGGTCCGCAGACCCGCCTGTCCGATGGCACGATCGCGCGCATCCTGGCGTCCTCGTTCACGTCGGGCTTCGAGCTCGACGTCGACGGCACGCCCCAGTCGCACGTCGACCTCGACGATCCGACGCACCTGCACTTCGAGTACATCGCCCGGATGGCGGCCGTCATCGACCGCCTGCGGATGCCGGGACAGCCGCTCACCGCGGTCCACCTGGGCGCCGGCGCGCTCACCCTCCCGCGCTACATCGCGCACACCCGGCCGGGTTCACGTCAGCAGGTGATCGAGCTCGAGCAGCCCCTCGTCGACCTCGTGCGCGAGGCGCTGCCGCTCCCCCGAGGCGCGCAGGTGCGCGTGCGCATCGGCGATGCCCGCGCCGTCGCCGAGAAGCTTCCCGCGGGCCTGACCGGCGCGGCCGACCTCGTCGTCTCCGACGTGTTCGCGGGGGCGCAGACCCCCGCCCACCTGACGACGGTGGAGTACTACCGCTCCCTCGCGCGGCTGCTCGACCCCAGCGGCGTGCTCCTGGTCAACGTCGCCGACGGCGCGGGGCTGGCCTTCGCCCGGCGCCAGGTCGCCACCGTCCGCGAGGTGCTTCCCGAGGTGCTGCTGCTCGCCGAGGTGCAGCTGCTGAAGGGCCGGCGCTTCGGCAACATCGTCATCGCCGCGTCGGCCTCGCCCCTGCCGTCGGAGTGGCTCCCGCGTCTGATGGCCGCCGGGGCGTTCCCCGCGAAGGTCGCGCAGGGTGCGGAGATCGACGAGTTCGCCCGGGGAGCCCGGGTCTCGACCGACGCCGACGCGACCCCGTCGCCGAAGCCGTCGGCATCCGTGTTCGAACGGTGATCGGCGCGGCGGGCGGCTGCATCCGGCGCTTTCGAGGAGACTGGGATCCACCGTTCTCGAGTCGCGGAGGTGGATGACGGTGGGCTACATCCTCGGGTACGACCCGGACACGCTGCGGGAGATCGTCGACCCGGAACAGTGCGCAGAGCGCCTCGCCGAGATCGGCGAGCAGCGCAGCCTGCCCGCGCTTCTCGAGCGCGTCTGGTTGCTGAAGGTGCTCGACCGGCTCGACGAGGCACTCGTCCTCGCGGAGCAGGCGGTGCGGGTGGCCCGCATGGCCGGGACCCGCAAGGACCTGCTGCGCGCCCGGGTGCTGCACGCGACGATCCTGCAGCACCGCGGTGCGTTCGCTGCGGCGATCCAGGAGCTGACGACGTGTGCGGAAGAGGCGGAGGGTCAGAGCTGGCCGCTGCTGGCGGCCTTCGCGTACCAGCACCGCGGCAAGGTCTCGTACGATGCCCGCGAGTACGCCGACGCCCGCACCGACTTCAAGCGTGCACTGTTCCTCCGTCAGGAGGGCGGCGCTCCCGAGGACCAGCTCGAGTCCACCCTGCTCGCCGTCGATGCCGCCGAGCGCCGCTCGCGCTCCATCATCGCCAGCTGAGCGCCGCGTACCGCTGTCTCACCCCGCGCGTAGCGTCGACCGCATGAGTGATCTCGATCGGGTCCGGGTCTGGGCGGAGGCGCTGATCGCAGCGCACCTCGACGACTCGTGGACGTTCCGGTTCGACAACGCCAAGCGCCGCGCGGGCCAGTGCGATTACACGCGCCGGTGCATCAGCGTCTCGCGCTACCTCGCGGCCCGGTTCGACGACGACGAGAACCACCAGACCCTCTTGCACGAGGTCGCGCACGCGATCGCGGGGCCCGCCGCCGGCCACGGTCGCGACTGGCTGCGCACGGCCCGTGAGCTCGGGTACGTCGGCGGCACGACCCATCGTGGTGAGACGGCCGTCGAGCTGGCCCCCTGGGTGGGCCACTGCCCCGCCGGTCATGTGGCCTACCGTCACCGCCGTCCCACGCGCGCGGCGTCGTGCCGGATGTGCGCGTCGTCGTACGACGAGCGCTACCTCTTCCGGTGGGTGCGCCGCGAGATCTCCTCGGCCGACCGGCGCGCTGCCGCGACCCCGCGCTGACCGATGGCACGAACTCCTCAGTTCTGGACGCACCGCCGCCGCCCCGGGCGCCTCGAGCTCGAATCTCGCGGATTCTGAGGAGTCGACGTCAGGCGGCGGTGAAGACGCCGTCGCGGAGCATCGGAGCGACCCGGTCGACCCCGATCTGCGCGGCGGCGAGCGCGTCGTCGCGAAGCCCGCGGTCGAGCAGCTCCTGCCCCGAACCGCTCGCCGTGAGCAGATGGCGCACCGCGCCGCCGAGTCCGCGGAACGATTCGCAGGCCGCCGCGGCCTCGGGCGAGGTGTGGTCGATGCCGAGCCGTGACAGCGCGTCGACGACGGCACCGGCGCCCAGCAGGTCTTCGACCGCGAACCGCAGCTCGGCCTGCCCGTCCGGCGAGAGCTCGCCCGCCGCGATCACGGCGATGCTCGTCCGAGCGCCGCGCCGCTGCTGCTCCGCGAGCGCAGCGGCCGCGACCGCCTCGGCGTTGCGCAGGCAGCCGAGCAGCACGACCGAATCGGATGCCGACGCGGCGATCACCGCGCCGTTGCGTGAGACCGCCCGCGCGGCGTCGTCGAGCGGGACGTGCTCGCCCGCAGCCACGCGTGCCGAGACGGTCGACGAGAACCGCAGCACGTCGACCACGACGACGACGTCGGCGGGTGCCGTACGACGAAGACCGGCGACTCCCCAGTCCAGGCGAACCTGGTAGCGCGACTGGTCGAACGGCGACGATACGGCGGGCGACGGCATCCGATCAGCCTACGACGGGGCAGACTGGGCTCATGCGCATCCTCCAGAAGCTCGTGCTCGACTGCGACGCCGACGCCGCCTGGCGCGCCCTCCACTCGCCGCGCGCCCTCGCCGAGCTCTACGCGCCGCTCATGGGGCTCGAGCCCCTCGCCGCCGAGGGCATGCCGACCTCGCTCGAGCCCGGCGCCGACGTGCCCGTGCAGCTGTCGGCTCTCGGGGTCCCGGTGGGGCGCCAGCTGATCCACGTGTCGGACCGCGCGGTCGAGGAACGCCGCCCCGGCGCGACGGAGGCATCGACGGTGCGGATCCTGCGCGACAGCGGCATCCCGCTGACCGGCCCCCTCTCGGTGCTCGACGTATGGGACCACCAGATGGCGGTCTCGCCCGCTCCCGGCGACCCGACCCGGACGCTGTGGCGCGAGCGCCTGGTCATCGGAGGCCTCGCCGCGCCGGCGCTGTGGCCGATGCTCTGGGCGACGTGGCAGTGGCGTTCGACGCGCCTGCGGCAGGTCGCGCCGACCTGGGCCTACGACCCCGAGCCTGCCGCCGATCCGGCATCGTGACCGCGGTCGCCGTGCGGCGGGCGGTGCCTGCCGATGCCGCGGCGATCGCGCGCGTGCACGTCCGCGGGTGGCACGAGGCGTACACGGGGCGGATGCCGCAGAGCATCCTCGATCGGCTCGATCTCGACCGCCTGACGCGGGTACGACGCGAGCTGCTCGGCCATGAGGAGCGGATCAGCGACCGATTGCCGTCGCAGACGACCGGGACGGTGCGGCCCCGACCCGCGCGCACGCACGACCTCGGCCGAACGTGGGTCGCCGTGACGGCCGGGTCGATCGTGGGGTTCGCGGTCAGCGGCGCCTCCCGCGACGACCCTCCCGTCGCCCCCGTCGAGCTGTACGCGATCTACGTCCTCGCCGCCCACCACGGCACCGGCGCGGGACAGGCCCTGATCGACGCCGCCCTCGGCGACGAGCGCGCGTCGCTGTGGGTCCTCGACGACAACCCGCGTGCCCACGCGTTCTATGCCCGCAACGGATTCCGCCCGGACGGCGCGGCGAAGGACGACACCAGCTGGGGCGAGAGCATCAGCGAGGTCCGGCTCGTCCGCGGATGACGGGCGAGCCGGACCGGCCGGCGACGGGTGAGCCGCGTCACTCGGCGAGCGCCTCCACCGGCGAGACCCGGGTTGCGAGGCGGGTGGGAACGACGGCGGCGACGAGCGTGAGCACGGCGGTGGCGACGACGATCCCGGCGACGGTGAGCCACGGGATGCCCGGCAGGACGAAGTTCGGCGCAAGCCACAGCGGCGGCACTCGCACCGACCCGAGCAGCGACTGCGCCGCGGCCCAGCCGTAGGCGATGCCGAGGAGCAGGCCGAACACGACCGAGGTGATCGTGATGTGCGCCGCCTCGAACAGCACCATCGAGCGGATCTGGCGCCCCGTGAGCCCCAGGGCGCGCAGCAGCCCGAGCTCTCGGGTTCGCTGCACGACGCCGATCGTGAGGAGGTTGACCAGACCGACTGCCGCGATCACGGCCGATACCCCGACGAGGGCCATCATGACCGCACTGAACGTGTCGAGCAGGCGAGCCATCTCACCCGACACCTCGCCCCCGCCCGACGCGGCCATGACGCCCTTGACCGACTCCGAGGCGACGGCGAACATCGTCACGAGCGTGACGCCCATCACCACGCCGATCGCCATGCGGCTCGACCGCTCCGGGTAGCGCAGCGCGTTCTCTGCCGCGAGCCGCGCCGACGCCGACCGACCGAAGAGCCGACCGGTCAGGCGGAGCAGCGGCGGCATGACGAGGGCGGCGCCCAGGCTCAGCCCGGTGAACGAGGCGAGCCCGCCGAAGAACGCGACGACGACGCCGAGGGGTGTGACGAAGCCGGCGAGGATGCCGAGGGCGAGCAGGACCGCACCTACCGCGAAGAGCGACACCGCGGTGACGCGGCGACGCGTGCGGCCGGCGGCCTCTTCCGCCGTGCGCGGCGCGGATCCCGCGAGGGCGGCGAGGGGCGTGACCTCGAGCACGCGGCGCGAGCCGGCCCACGCGGCGACCCAGGTCGTCAGCGCGACGACGAGCGCGGGCGCGAGGAGCACCGGCTGAACGATGCTGTAGTCGACGTTCAGTCCCCACGCCCGGGCGGCGAGCTCCTGCAGCCCGGCGGCCGCGGCGGTTCCGCCGATGAGCCCGATCACGGCTCCGATCGCGCCGACGATGAGGCCCTGCCGCGCGATACGGGAGCGCTGCGAGCGGGCCGACGCCCCGATGAGACGCATGAGTGCGATCTGACGGGTGCGCCCCGCGACGATCGTGGCGAAGGTGTTGGCCGTCACGATCGCGGCGACGTACATCGCGACGGCGACGAGCAGCACGCTGAGGATCGCGACGACGATGATGATGGTCTCGCCGCCGGAGAGGAACGGATCGGCCATGAGCCACGCGCCGATGAGTCCGGTCACCGCGACCAGCAGCACGCCGAACCCGCCGGAGATCGCGGCGACGAGCACCGAGGCCCCCATGCCCCGCTCGCGCAGCCACGCCCACCGCCCGGACGTCCTGGCCGACGGGCGCGGCCCGGGACGCTCGGACGCCGATGCGGATGCGGCGCCGGGCACGGTCACCGCGGTCATGCCGACACCTCGGCGGCGAGCATGTGGGCCGAGATCTCCTCGGCGCTCTGCCGGGGCTTGTCGGCGACGATGCGACCGTCGCCGAGGAAGATCACGCGGTCGGCGTGCGAGGCGGCGACCGGGTCGTGCGTGACCATCGCGATGGACTGACCGTGCTCGCGGCTCGCGGTGGCGAGGAGGGCGAGCACCTCTCGACCCGAGCGGGAGTCGAGGTTGCCGGTCGGCTCGTCGGCGAAGACGAGGTCGGGAGCGGTCGCGAGCGCTCGGGCGATCGCGACTCGCTGCTGCTGTCCGCCCGACAGCTCGTGCGGACGGTGCCGGAGGCGGGCCCCGAGCCCGAGGGAGTCGACGAGCCCGTCGATGCGCGAGCGCTCGAGCGCCGAGGGCGAGCGCCCGTCGAGCTCGAACGGCAATGTGATGTTGCCGATGACGTCGAGGGTCGGCACGAGGTTGAACGACTGGAACACGAAGCCGACGCGTCGCCGCCGCAGGATCGTGAGATCGAGATCGGACAGGCCCGAGATCTCGGTGTCGCCGATCCACGCGCGGCCCGACGTCGGCGCGTCGAGTCCGGCCATGATGTGCATCAGGGTCGATTTACCCGAGCCCGAGGGGCCCATGATGGCGGTGAACTCGCCACGACGGATGCCCACCGAGACACCGTCGAGGGCGCGCACCCCCGATTCGCCGGCGCCGTAGGTCTTGGAGAGGTTCTGGACCCGGGCGGCGAGGCCGAGGTCGGTGGTCGAGATCTGCATGTCTCCGACGCTACGAACCCCGCCGGACCCCGGCATCGGTCCGTCGTCGCGGGTGCGTACATCTCGCGGATGATCCCTCATCCGCCCGCGTCATCCGCCCGCGCGGGTCAGGCGAGCCCGTGCTCGAAGGCGAAGACGACGAGCTGCACGCGATCGCGCAGGGCGAGCTTGGCGAGGATGCGGCTGATGTGGGTCTTCACCGTCGCCTCGGAGAGGAACTCCCGCTGCGCGATCTCGGCGTTGGAGAGCCCGCGGGCGGCCAGCCCGAAGATCTCGCGCTCACGGTCGGTCAGCTCGGCGAAGGCAGCCGGAACCGGCTTCTGCTCGGGCGCCGAGAAGGTCGCGAAGAGCTCGCGCGTCGCCGAGGCCGCGATCACCGACGAGCCGGAGTGCACCGTGCGGATCGCGGCGAGCAGGAACTCGGGGTCGGCGTCCTTGAGCAGGAAGCCGCTCGCCCCCTGGCGGATCGCTCGCGCGGCCGCTTCGTCGAGGTCGAAGGTGGTCAGCATCACGATGCGCGGCGGCGCACCGTCGAAGACCGGGTCGTCGAGCAGCTGGGCGGTCGCGGTGAGGCCGTCCATGACCGGCATCCGGATGTCCATCAGTACGACGTCGGGTCGCGTCGCGCGGACGACGCCGATCGCCTCCGCGCCGTCCGACGCCTCGCCGACGACCTCCAGGTCGGGCTGCGAGGCGACGACCATGCGGATGCCGGCACGGAAGAGCGCCTGATCGTCGACGAGGACGACCCGGATGACGCTCACGCGGCGCCCCCGATGGGCAACGTCGCCGCGACGACGAAGGCGTCACCCCGGGGACCCACCTCGATGCTGCCGCCGATGAGCTGGGCGCGCTCGCGCATGCCGATGAGACCGTGTCCGCCCGTACGCACCGGGCCGGTCGCCTCGCTCGCCGGCGGGAGGGGGTTGCTCACTCGGACCTCCACGCGGTCGGGCAGCCAGGACAGGGACACATCCACGGTACCTCCCGCGCCGTGCCGGATCGCGTTCGTGAGGGCCTCCTGCAGGATGCGGTACACCGCGATCTGCACGGCCGCGGGCGGTTCGCCCGGCGGGGCGGGGTCGATGTCCACGCGCAGGTCGAGACCCGCGGCTCGCACCTGGGCGTACAGGACCTCGAGCTCCGCGATGGTCGGCTGCGGGCCCTCGCCCTCGCTGTGGCGCAGCTGCGTGAGCAGCATGCGCACATCGGCGAGGGCGGAGCGGGCGGTCGAGGAGATCGTCTGGAGCGACTCGGCAGCGGCATCCGGATCGGCCGCGGCGGCGTAGCGCGCGCCGTCGGCCTGCGCGATGACGACGGCGAGCGAATGGGCGACGACGTCGTGCATATCCCGCGCGATGCGGTTGCGCTCGAACTCCGCCGTCGCGCGCTCTTCGGCCTGCCGCTGGGCCTCCGCGTTGCCGCGCGCACGCAGGCCCACGCGGACGAGCGCTCCCACCGTCCACGCCAGGAGCAGACCGAAGACCGCCGCGATGAAGAGCATCGAGCCGGTGATGAGGTAGAACATGAGCTCGTCGCCGCCCGCGGTGATCGAGTATGCCGCCGTCGGGATGAGCAAGTACACGGTGATGGCCAGAGCGCCCGCGATCGAGGATGCGAACCCGAGCCAGAAGACCCGGTTCGTGCCGTAGGCCGCGCACGTGTAGAGCACCGCGAAGATCGCGATGTCGACCGGCAGCGGCGGGAGCTGCGCCAGCATCTGCAGAATCGCGCCGACCCACGCCAGAGCCAGCGCGACCGGCGGCGAGAGGCGGCGGAGCGCCACTGCAGCGCCGAACGGGACGACGAGGAGGATCGCGACGAATGCGGACACGCGATCGTTCGGGATGCCGACGCCCACGACGCCCACCCAGGTGAACAGCAGCATGAGCGCCGCGAATGCGACCGCCACCGAGACGTCGACGGAAAGCTGATAGCGGCGGAGCGGACGGAACACGCTATGACGGTACGCGAGCCCCGGGGGCGCGGCATCCCTCTGGCGATGTATCCGGCGGAGCGCTCTCAGCGCGCGTACACGCGCAGGCCGTCGGGGACCGCTCGCAACCGGAGCGGGTAGGAGCCCGTCGGTGTCTCGGTCAGCTCGCCGTCGTGTGCGAGCACCGGTGTCGCGCCGCCCGGCCGCACCGTCAGCTCGAGCTCGGAGACGACGGCCCGCTCGAGGTCGGATGCCGGCGGCATGAGCCGCAGCGCGCGCATGACGGCGAGGGTGCGGCGGCCGAACGCCAGCGAGGTCACCGCCCGCAGCCGCGTGCCCCGGGCGTGGTGGAGCCGGACATCGAGCACGGGCTCGTCGAGGCTCGCGCGACGCATCATCGCGATACGCCGCGGGTCATTGCGCCCGAGGCCGGCGAAGACCGACCAGACGACCGCGCGGCGCCCGTCGCGCACGATCGTGATGCGGTGGGCTCCGTGCATCTCGCGCCACGCCGCGACGGCGCCGCCCCACCATTTGCCGAGGCTCGTGCGCTTCTCCCGTTCGGCGAGCATCTCGGGGTAGGCGCCGAGCGACACCGCGTTGAGGACGGTGACGGGATCGCCGTCGTCGACGACCGCTTCGGCGACGACGACGCTGCGCACCGCGCCGGCCGCGAACGCGTCGAGGGCGGCCTCGATCGTCTCGAGGCCGGCCGCACGCGCGAAGTGGTTGAAGGTACCGCCGGGCAGGACGAGCAGCGGCAGGTCGTGACGACGCGCGAGGTGCGCGGCGCGCGAGACCGACCCGTCGCCGCCGAGGACGGCGAGTGCGCTCGGCGCGTCGTCGCCGCGCATCGCGTTGGAGACGATCTCGTCCATCGAGGATTCGCCCAGGGTCTCGACCCGCGCCTCGGGCAGCCGCCGCCGGATCTCGGGCAGCGGGTCGGGCCGGACCACGGACGTCCCCGCCCGCGAGTTCGTGATCAGCAGGACGCCGCGCCCGTCGGGGCCCGGCCCGTCAGCGCCCGGCCCGTCGGAGCGGTTGTCGGACGCGGGGCTGTCGGACGTGGGGCTGTCGGCGGGCATGCTGCGACGCTAACGCGGGCCGGGCGGCGCCTGCCACGCCTTGACAGTGGTGCGCGACAGGCAGACGGCGATACATCTGTCGGACCGCCGGGGCTGGTGTCGCATCGGAGCGCCGCCGAGGCCACATCAGCCCCGCCCGCCCGACGGGTGTATCGGCACGGTGCATCGCCACCACCGTCGCCGAAAGCCCGGCAGCCGGTTAGGCTGACGCCACCTGACCACCGCTCCCGCGCGGGAGCCGTACCTCGTAGATCGGAGGTTCCCCATGTCCATCGCTCAGACGCACCCCACCCCCGGTGCCACGAAGACGATCATCGGCGAGCCCGAGGTCGTCGAGGACGGCGGCGCGGTCGACGCCCTGAGTCTCGCGCTCGCGGACGGCGTCGAGCACGACCCCGCCTGGATCGCACTGCGCGACGCCGCGACGGCGCTGCAGGAGCTGCAGGCCGCCGACGGATCCGTGCCCGATCCCGGGGATCACGACACGGCGCGGCGCCACGTCGCGGCGATCACCGCCGCGATCGGCCGGCTCGCACCGCGCTTCCCGCACGACGCGGACTACCTCGGCGCGGCGATCCGGGACTTCGAACGATGGGCGCGGCCGGATCATCCGGACGGCACGGCTTCGACGGAGGGGGCATTCGGCGTGCCCGATTTCCTCGACTCGCTCGTCGCGTTCCGGCCGCAGCTCCACCGCGTCGACGGCATCCGTCACCTCGTCGTCTTCCCGATGTACACCCAGAACGGGTCGCGCAACCGTCACGTCGAGGCGCTCCTCGTCGAGACGATCTGGCCTGAGGCGATCGGCCGCCTCGAGACGATGTATCCGAACCGGCTCTTCGTCTCGCTGCGGCTGCTCGACTTCACGTCCGGGTACGACACCGACTCGGCCGTGCTGTTCCCCGAGACCGTCGCGATGCGCGAGATCCCCCCGTTCACGTGGGGCGCGATCTTCCAGGACCGCGAGGCGGCCCGCTACCGGCGCGTCGTGCGTGCCGCCTCCGAGATCACGAAGCTCGACCTGCCCGCCGAAGCAGCGGAGATGCTCGACGACCAGGCACTCACCGAGCGGGCGTTCGTGATGTGGGACCTCATCCACGACCGCACGCACATGCGCGGGGATCTGCCGTTCGATCCGTTCATGATCAAGCAGCGGATGCCGTTCTTCCTGTACTCCCTCGAAGAGCTGCGGTGCGATCTGACGGCGTTCCGCGAGTGCGTCGCGCTCGACCGGAGACTGAGCGCGGAGGCGGATCTCGACCCGGTCGACGCCGAGCTGCTGCGTCTTTCGCGGCTCGTGCAGTACGCCGTGATCTTCGACCGGATCTTCCGGTTCGCGATCACCGGCACGCGCGTGCGCAACTACGACGGGCTCGGCGGCCAGCTGCTGTTCGCCTGGCTGCACCGCCGGGGCGTGCTGCACTGGACCGACACCGCGCTCGCCTTCGAATGGCAGGAGGTGCCGGATGCCGTGGTCGCCCTGGGAGATGCGATCGACCGCCTGTACTGGGAGTCGATCGACCGCCCGAAGACCGCGCACTGGCTCGCGGCGTACGACCTCGTGCGCTCGGTGCTCGAACCGCACCCGGCGTCGGTGTGGGCGCGAGGCCTCCCAGACGAGGTGCTCGCGGGCGCGCCGAAGGGCTACACCGATGCGGTGCTGGACGACGAGTTCCCGCTGTCGATGTTCTACGAGGCGCTCGAGAAGAAGATGCGCGACGTGATCGCCTCCACCCGCGGCATCCGCGGCTGACCGCGAACCGGACCGAGGCCGCGCCCGAGGCTGAAAGGATGAGGTCATGACCTCCCTGCACGACACCTCGGTGCGCGGCTTCGCGTCCGACAACTACTCCGGCATCCACCCGGAGGTCCTCGCGGCGATCACCGCCGCCAACGACGGCCACCAGACCGCCTACGGCTCGGACGTGTACACCGCCCGGCTGCAGGACCTCGTCGGCGAGCACTTCGGCGCGGGTGCCGAGGCCTTCCCGGTCTTCAACGGCACGGGCGCCAACGTCACGGCGCTGCAGTCGATGCTGCCGCGCTGGGGCGCGGTGATCGCCGCGTCGACCGCGCACATCAACGTCGACGAGGGCGGCGCTCCCGAGCGCGTCGGCGGGATCAAGATCCTCAACGTCCCCACCGACGACGGCAAGCTCACCCCCGAGCTCATCGACCGCGAGGCGTGGGGCTGGGGCGACGAGCACCGCGCGCAGCCGCTCGTCGTGTCGATCACCCAGTCGACCGAGCTCGGCACGCTCTACACGCCCGACGAGCTGCGGACGATCGCCGACCACGTGCACGAGCGCGGGATGCGGCTGCACATGGACGGCGCGCGCATCGCGAACGCCGCCGCGGCCCTCGGCCTGCCGCTGCGCGCCATCACGCGCGACGTCGGTGTCGACGTGCTGAGCTTCGGCGGCACGAAGAACGGCGCGATGCTCGGCGAGGCGATCGTCGTGCTCGACCCCGCGGCATCCGAGGGGCTCACCTACCTGCGCAAGCTCAACATGCAGCTGTCGTCGAAGATGCGCTTCGTCTCGGCCCAGCTCGTCGCGCTGCTCGAGAACGACCTGTGGCGCCGCAACGCCGAGCACGCGAACGGGATGGCGCAGCGCCTGCGCTCGGCGGTCGAGGCGGGCATCGACGACGGCTCGGTGCGGGGCGTGGAGTTCACGCAGCCGACGCAGGCCAACGGCGTCTTCGCCGTGCTGCCCGAGGGCGTCGCCGATCGGCTGCGCGAGTCGTTCCGTTTCTACGATTGGGATGAGGGCCGGCGTGAAGTGCGGTGGATGTGCTCGTTCGACACGTCGGCATCCGACGTCGATGCGTTCGTCGCCGAGCTCGCGCGTCTGACGACCGCCTGACGACCTCCCGCGTCGGCGGGCATCCGCGCGACGCACGACGAGAGCCGCGGCGGAATCGATCCGACCGCGGCTCTCGGGCGCTCAGGCGGGGGTGACGCTGAAACTCCACGTGACGCCGAACCGGTCGGTGAGCATGCCGAAGCCCGCGCTCCACGCCGACGCGGCGAGGGGCTCGACGATGACGGCATCCGCGGCGAGCGCGTCCCACGGGCCGCGGAGCTCGTCGAGGCTCTCGGAACCGACCGAGACGAAGAACGCCTGATCGGTGATGGTGGCGTTGTCCTGACGGCGCGTCGAACCGCCGCCGGCGATCGATCCCTCGGCGCTGCCCGGGATGTCGTACGCCATCACGCGGAAGCCGGTGTTCCCGGCGACGAGTCCGAAGACGACGGCATCCGCGCCGGGGAGATCGGCGGGCATGCCGACCTCGGCGTACGTCGTGATCGAGACGTGCCCGTCGAAGGCGGCGCCGTAGAACTCGAGTGCCTGACGGGCGTCGCCGCGGAAGTTGAGGTGGGGGGTGGTCTGGATGGTCATCGCTGCTCCTGAGGAAAGGGCCGGCCCGATCGGCTCGACGACCTCACCCTGACAGCCCTTGCGGTCAGTTTCTGTCCGCAAGGGCGGATACGGTGGGGCGATGACGACGACCTCGCGGCTGCTGACCCTGCTGTCGCTCCTACAGGCGCGCCGCGACTGGCCGGGCGGAGTGCTGGCGTCGCGACTGGGTGTCAGCGATCGCACGGTGAGGCGGGACGTCGAGCGCCTCCGCGACATGGGATACCGCATCCGGGCGACGACCGGCCTCGACGGCGGCTACCGGCTCGAAGCCGGCAGCGAGCTGCCGCCGCTCCTCTTCGACGAGGATCAGACCATCGCGGCGGCCCTCGCCCTGCGAACCGCTCCCGCCCTGGGCGCGGGCATCGGAGAGGCCGCGGCACGCGCCCTCGCGACGATCCGGCAGGTCATGCCCTCCCGGCTCCGGCATCGGCTCGACGCGCTGGCCCCGACCGTCGTGGGCCGTCCGGGGGATGCCGTCGCGGCGGACGTCTCGCTCGAGGTTCTGTCGACCCTGGCGAACGCCATCCGCGACGGTGTCGCGGTGCGGTTCGACTACGGCGAGGCGCGCGATGCGGATGCCGTCGGGTCCGCGCCGCCCCGGCGCGCGGAGCCGCATCATCTCGTGGCGTCGGACGGCCGCTGGTACCTCGTGGCGTGGGACCTCGACCGCGACGACTGGCGCCTGTACCGGGTGGACCGGGTCCGTCCGCGGCTCCCGGCCGGCGCCCCCTTCACGCGGCGCGCGCTGCCCGGCGGCGACGTCGACGCGTTCGTCTCGGCACGCTTCCGCGGGTCGGATTCGACAGCATGGCCGTGTCGCGGGTCCGTCGTGCTCGACCTGCCGGCGTCTGCTGTCGCGCCGTTCGCGGGCGATGGCACGGTCACCCCGCTCGACGACGGACGCTGCCGACTCGACGCCGGGTCATGGTCGTGGACCGCGCTCGCGGCGGCGTTCGGACGGTTCGACGCCGAGCTCGAGGTCGTCGGTCCGCCCGAGCTCGCCGACGCGTTCGCGCTCCTCGCCGACCGCTACGCCCGCGCGGGCACCGGCTGACGAACCGCCGCCGAGGCCTCCGCTCAGGCGCCCGCGAGCCAGGCTCGGTAGGCGTCGAACGAGTACGGGCGACCGAGGAAGTCGGCGACGAGGTCGGCCGCGTCGCGGCTGCCGCCCGGCTCGAGGATGCGCTCGCGGTAGCGGGTCGCGACGGCGGGGTCCATGAGGTCGTCGCCGAACGCCGAGAGCAGGTCGCGGGCGATGACGAGGCTCCACTGATACGTGTAGTAGCAGGCGCCGTATCCGGTGAGGTGCCCGAAGCCGGCATACGTGTGTCCGTTCGGCAGCGGGTGCACCGGCGACGAGGCGCGGTACCAGCCCTCGACGGCCGCCTGCAGATCGCTCGGCCGCTCGACGTGCAGACCGTACGAGACATTGGCGTGCCCGAGCTGGCGGGTCACCTCGAGCGCTCGACCGAAGGCGTCGGCGACCCGCATCCGCTCGACCAGGTCGGCGGGGATCGGCTCGCCGTCGGCGTTGCGCGCGAACGTCGCCAGCACACCGGCATCCCAGGCCCATTCCTCGAGCAGCTGGCTCGGCGCCTCGACGAAGTCCCACTCCGTCTCGATGCCGCTGAAGTCGGCCCACACGGCGTCGGCGCCGCCGAGGATGCCGTGGACGAGGTGTCCGAACTCGTGGAAGAACGTCACGACCTGGTCGTGCTCGAGCAGTCCGCGCGAGAAGTTGCAGAGCAGCACGCCCTCCGGAAGCGAGCGTCCCGCGATGCCGGGCGCGAGGTTGAAGCACGCGGCGTGGTTGTACTTGCCCTCGCGCGGGTGGAGGTCGAGGTGGATGCGCCCCAGCCGGCGATCAGCGCGGACGACGTCGTAGCTGCGGACGTCCGCGTGCCAGGCGCCTGCCTCGACGGGCACGTACGACACGTCGAGCAGCCGCGCCGTGACGTCGAGCACGCCCGCCAGGACGTTGTCGAACGCGAAGTAGGCGCGCACCTCCTGCGCGTCGACGGCGTAGTCCTCGCGCTTGAGCGCGCTGAGGAGGTACCAGAGGTCGGCCGCGGTGACCGCGTCGGCGTCGGGCTCGTCGACACGCAGCCGCGCGAGCAGCCGGTCGTATTCCGCGGCGGCGGCCTCGCGCGTCGCCGCGTCGATGTCGTCGAGGAACGACCGGATCGCCGCGCTCGAGCCGATCATGCGCGTCTCGGTCTCGTAGTCGGCCCAGTCGCCGTAGCCCAGCAGCTCCGCGCGCTCGGCGCGCACGGCGAGCAGCTCGGCGAGGACGGGGTCGTTATCGGGCCAGGCGAGGTCGTTGTAGACCGACAGCAGCGCCGTGCGCGTCGACCGGCGCACCGCGAACTCGCGGACCGGCATGAGGTCGGTGTACTCGGTCGTGAGGGTGATGAGGCCCTCGCCGTCGGCGGGGTGGGCGTCGACGAAGTCCTGCGGCAAGCCCTCGAGCGCATCGGCGGGAAGCTTCAGCTCGCGGCGTCCGTCGCGGATGTTGCGCGAGAACTGCAGCGAGAGCTCGGTGTCGCGCTCGGCGAGCCGGCGCAGCCGTTCGCGGGTCGACTCGTCGCGGTCGACGCCGCCCCGGCGGAAGTCACGCTGGATGTGGGCGAGCAGGCGGCGGGCGGCGGCATCCAGCCCGTCGGTCGCGAGCCCGTCGAAGACGGCGAAGAGCGAGGGGTCGAGCGCCCGCTGCGACAGGAGGGCGTCGATCGCCTGCACGCGGGCCTCGGCTGCGTCGCGAACGTCGGCGTCGGGATGCGATTCGCTCAGCAGGGATGCCTCGGAGGCGGCCTCGGCGATCGCGATCGACGCCTCGTTCCACAGCTGCAGGCGCGCCAGCGGCGACAGGTCGCGCCCCGCGATCAGCTGCGCGTCGATCTCGCGGACACGGGCGATGCGGGCATCCGGGCGCTCGGCGGCGAACGCGAGCCATCCGGCGTGGTCGGCGGGGAAGACGAGGGGCTGCGGATCGGTCATGCCCCGAGCCTACGCAGGACGCGCCTCAGCGGAGCGCACCCACCGAGGCGAGCGCGAGGCGGATGAGCGTGCCGCGGCCACCCTCCATCTCGGCGGCGAGGGCGTCGGATGCCGCTTCCGCGGGGTCGAGCCACGTGACCTCGAGAGCATCCTGACGGGGCTCGCACGTGCCCGTGACCGGCACGACGAAGGCGAGGGATACCGCGTGCTGGCGGTCGTCGTGGAACGGGCTGACCCCGGGGATCGGGAAGTACTCGGCGACCGTGAAGGGCGTCGGCGACGCGGGCAGGAGCGGGAAGGCCATGGGCCCGAGGTCGTTCTCGACGTGCCGGAACAGTGCGTCGCGGATCGTCTCGCCGTAGCGCACGCGGCCCGAGACGATCGTGCGGGTCATCTCCCCGACCGGCGTGGCACGGAGCAGGATGCCGACCTGGGTGACGGCCCCGAGCCCGTCGGTGCGCACCGGCACCGCCTCGACGTAGAGCATCGGCAGCCGGCGGCGGGCCTCGGTGAGCTCGACGTCGCTGAGCCACGCCGGGTTCGCAGCGCCGCCCCCGGGGGCTCCGCGTAGCGGATCGGCCGGGAGCGACGACTCGCCGCGCTCGTCGGGATCGGGGTCGGGGGTGCGCACGGCCATGCCTCATGTATACCAATGACCCTCGGCGGTGTCGGAAGGGGCTGGCAGGATGGTCGCATGTCGTCGGTCCCGGCTCTCGATCCCGCCGCCGTCCGCTGGTCGGCCGCTCCGGCCGAGCGCGCCGGCCGCCCGCTGCTGGTCATGATGCACGGCTACGGCTCGGACGAGAACGATCTGTTCGCCCTCGCCCCGCACCTGCCCGCCGAATACGTCGTGGCGGCGGTGCGCGCCCCGCTCGCCCCGCCTTTCCCGACGCCGGGATGGTCGTGGTACCCGATCGAGGGTCTGAACGGTCGTGATCCGCAGGCCACGACGGCCGCCGCGCGCGCCCTGACCGAGTGGATCGACGCGGAGCGCGCCGACGCGGCATCCGTCGGGCTGCTCGGCTTCTCGCAGGGCGGGGTCATGGCGATCGAGGCCCTTCGGGTGCGCCCGCACGACTACGCTTTCGCGGTGATCCTGTCGGGTTACGCCAACCCGACCGACCTCGACACCGACGCCGAGCTCGCCGCACGGCGCCCGCCCGTGTTCTGGGGTCGCGGGGCGCTCGATGACGTCATCCCGCCCGCTCTCATCGCGCACACGGCGCAGTGGCTGCCCGGCCGGGTCGACCTGAGCGGCCGCGTGTATCCCGATCTCGGGCACGCCGTCTCGGCGGAAGAGCTGCGAGATATCGCGACGTTCCTGCACAAACAGCTCCCCGCGGCGTAGACTGCCCGGACCCCTGTCCCGAGTGTGAGGAACGACCGTTGATCGGTTTCGACGCGACCGCGCTGTGATCCCGCGCTGATCCGTCGACCCCTCGGGCGTCCGACCTGGCCAGCGCATTCTTCGATTTCCGCGCTGGCCGCCGGACCGTTCCGCCCCGGTCGGGGTGTCTTCGGTGTCGGTCGTGCCCGCGCCCGACGACATCCGAGGAGGCAGTCATGCCCCATTCCGCACCCGCGGTCGTCCTCGACCGCATCACCCTCATCCATCCCGACGGCACCCCCACCGTCCGCGACGTCTCGGGAACCTTCGGCGCCGGACGCACCGGCCTGGTCGGTCGCAACGGCTCGGGCAAGACCACGCTGCTGCGGCTGATCGCGGGCGAGCTCGCGCCGACCTCCGGCTCGGTCGCCAGGTCCGGACGGGTCGAACTGCTGCCGCAGCGCCTGACCCTCGACGTCGGCCGGCGGGTCGCCGACGTGCTCGGGGTGGCCGCCGTCGTCGACGCCGTGCGCGCCGTCGAGTCGGGCGACGTCGATCCCCGCCACTTCGACACGATCGGCGACGACTGGGATGCCGAGGCTCGAGCCACGGCCGCGCTGGCGGCGGCCGGTCTGCCGGCGGGCGCGCTCGACAGGCGCGTGGGCGAGCTCTCCGGGGGCGAAGCCGTGCTCGCCGCGCTCGTCGGCGTACGGCTGCGCGGAGCCGAGATCACGCTGCTCGACGAACCCACGAACAACCTCGACCGCGACGCCCGCGACCGCGTCGGCGAGCTCGTGCGCGGGTGGCGGGGTGCGCTCATCGTCGTCAGCCACGACACGACGCTGCTCGAGCTCATGGACGACACCGCCGAGCTCTACGGCGGGGCCTTGGATACCTTCGGCGGGCCGTACTCCGAATGGCGGGCGTGGCGGGATGCCGAGCAGGCGGCGGCTCGTCAGGCCGAGACCACCGCAGCCGCAGCCCTCCGGCGCGAGCGGCGCGACCGGGTCGAGACCGAGACGAAGCTCGCGCGGCGGTCGGCGATGGGAGCGAAAGCGCAGCGCGAGAAGCGCGTGCCCGGGATCATCTCGGGCAACCGGGCATCGGCCGCACAGGTGTCGGCCGGTCGCGCGCGCGGCGAGGCGTCCGAACGGGAAGCAGCGGCTCATGCGGCGCTCGATGCGGCGGGGCGGCGGGTCCGCGACGACGACACCGTCCGGATCGACCTGCCCGATCCCGGCGTCGCGGCGGGCCGGCGCCTCGCGACGATCGGCGACGGCGAGCGCTCGTGGGTCGTTCAGGGGCCCGAGCGGGTGGCGCTCATCGGGCCGAACGGCGCGGGGAAGACGACGCTTCTCGAGATGCTGGTGCGGTCGGCGAGCGCTAACTCCTCAGAATCCGGCGCTGCGGCATCCGATGGCCGCTCTGCCGGCCCCGACACCTCCGATCTGAGGGGTCACGGCACGGCGGTCGCGCACACCGACCGCGTCGGCTACCTGTCGCAGCGCGTCGACGGGCTGCGGGACGACGCGACGGTGCTCGACAGTGTGCGCGAGGCGGCCCCTGGCTCGACCGACGTCGAGCTGCGGAACCGACTCGCGAGGTTCCTGCTGCGCGGCGACACCGTCCTGCGCCCGGTCGCGGCGCTGTCGGGCGGGGAGCGGTTCCGGCTGGCGCTGGCCTGCGAGCTGCTGGCCGATCCCCCGCCGCAGCTGCTCGTGCTCGACGAGCCGACGAACAACCTCGATCTCGACACGGTCGACCAGCTCGTCGAGGCCCTCGCCGCCTACCGCGGCGCCGCGCTGGTGGTCAGCCACGACGACGGTTTCCTCTCGCGCCTCGCGCCCACTCTGACCCTCGAGCTGCGCGACGGCCTGCTGTCCGAGGCCGCGCCTGTGTCGTGAGTCGAGGCCCCGGTTAGGCCGGGCCGGTCGACGTCCCAGTTGGGCCGGGAACGTCCGTCCTGTTCCCGGCTCAACTGGGACCTCGCGGGGCTGAGCGGGACAATGCGGGGCACCGGGGGGCTCCGGGCGGGGCCGGGCGGGGCTGGCACGGCGGATGCCGCGGGCGCAAGGCCGCGCCGATGTCGGAGGTCCGCGCGAAGATGAAGGCATGGCCGATGTGCTCGCCCGATTCTCCGCGCCCACCGCGGACTGGTTCCGTGGCGCGTTCTCCCAGCCCACGTCGGCGCAGGCCGGTGCGTGGGAGGCCATCTCCGCCGGCAAGCACGCCCTCGTGGTCGCCCCGACCGGCTCGGGCAAGACGCTCTCGGCGTTCCTGTGGGCGATCGACCGCATCTTCCGCGACAAGGTGGCGGCCGGCCCCGTCGATGACAAACCGGCGAAGCGCAGAAAGGCGGATGCCGCGCCGGCCGACACCCGCGTCCTGTACGTCTCACCGCTGAAGGCGCTGGGCGTCGACGTCGAGCGCAACCTGCGGTCGCCCCTCGTCGGCATCGGACAGTCGGCGCGCCGCCTCGGTCAGCCCGTCCCCGACGTGACGGTCGGAGTGAGATCGGGCGACACCTCCTCAGCCGACCGGCGCGCCCTGGTCGCCCGACCACCCGACATCCTCATCACGACGCCCGAGTCGCTCTACCTGATGCTCACGTCGCAGGCATCCGAGACGCTGCGCGGCGTCCACACCGTCATCGTCGACGAGGTGCACGCGGTGGCGGCCACGAAGCGCGGTGCGCACCTTGCCGTCAGCCTCGAACGCCTCGATGCGCTGCTCGAGAAGCCGGCGCAGCGCATCGGCCTCTCGGCCACCGTGCGTCCGATCGACGAGGTGGCGCGCTTCCTCGGCGGCGCCGCTCCGGTCGAGATCGTCGCCCCGAAGGCGTCGAAGGCGTTCGATCTCAATGTCGTCGTGCCGATCCCCGACATGCTGCATCCCCCGGCCCCGCCCGGCGCCGAGGATGCGGGTGCCGCCAGCGCTCCGAGCGGCCGCGACGACGGGGACGACGACGGCGAAGATGACGATGGCGACGGGGCCTGGTACCGCGCGCCGCAGGCGACGGAGGTCACCGGGTCGGTCTGGCCTCACGTCGAGGAGGCGATCGTCGACCGCATCCTGCAGCACCGCTCGACGATCGTGTTCTCGAACTCGCGTCGCCTCGCCGAGCGCCTGACCGGACGCCTGAACGAGATCTACACCGAGCGTCTCGGGGGCGACCTTCCCGAGCCCGCCGTCCCCGCGGGCATGTGGGCCCACGGAGCGGAGGCTCCGGGCGGCGCGAAAGCGGCGTCCGGAGGGGCGAACGGGGGGGCGCAGGCCGGCGCCTCCGCCGGCGCCGAGCCGGTGCTCGCGAAGGCGCACCACGGCTCGGTGTCGAAGGAGCAGCGCGCTCAGGTCGAAGACGAGCTCAAGTCGGGCGTGCTCCGCTGCGTCGTCGCGACCTCGAGCCTCGAGCTCGGCATCGACATGGGCGCGGTCGACCTCGTCATCCAGGTCGAGGCGCCGCCGTCGGCGGCATCCGGACTCCAGCGCGTCGGACGCGCCGGCCACCAGGTCGGCGAGGTCAGCCGCGCGGCGCTGTTCCCCAAGCACCGCGGCGACGTGCTGCATACCGCCGTCGTCACCGAGCGGATGCTGGCGGGCAAGATCGAGGCGATCGCGGTTCCGCAGAACCCCCTCGACATCCTCGCTCAGCAGACGATCGCCGCGTGCGCGACCGGCACGATCGAGGTCGAGGCCTGGTTCGAGACGGTTCGGCGCAGCGCGCCCTTCCGCACGCTCCCCCGCTCGGCGTACGAAGCGACGCTCGATCTGCTCGCGGGCCGCTTCCCCTCCGACGAGTTCGCCGAGCTGCGCCCGCGGCTGGTGTGGGACCGCGATCAGGGCACGCTCACGGGGCGCCCCGGCGCGCAGCGCATCGCTGTCACGAGCGGTGGCACGATCCCCGATCGCGGGCTGTTCGGGGTCTTCGTCGCCGGCGAAAGCCGTAACGCGCGCGTCGGCGAGCTCGACGAGGAGATGGTCTACGAGTCGCGCGTCAACGACGTGTTCACTCTCGGTACGACCAGCTGGCGCATCGTCGAGATCACGCATGACCGGGTCAACGTCGTGCCCGCGTTCGGCCAACCGGGCAAGCTCCCCTTCTGGCACGGCGACGGCCTGGGGCGCCCGGCCGAGCTCGGCGAGGCGCTGGGAAAGTTCAGCCGCGAGGTGTCGGCAGCCGGCCCCGAGAAGGCGTCCGAGCGGCTGCGCGAATCGGGGCTCGACGACTATGCGATCGAGAACCTCCTGGCTCACCTCGCCGAGCAGCGCGAGGCCACCGGCAGCCTGCCCACCGACCGAACGCTGACCGTCGAGCGCTCCCGCGACGAGGTCGGCGACTGGCGCGTCATCCTGCATTCCCCGTATGGCATGCACGTGCACGCTCCGTGGGCGCTGGCCGTCAACGCACGCATCCGCGAGCGTCTCGGGGTCGAAGGCGCGGCCGTCGCGAGCGATGACGGCATCATCGCGCGCGTCCCCGACGCGGCTGCCGAACCGCCCGGCGCCGACCTCTTCGTCTTCGACGCCGACGAACTCGAACAGATCGTCACCGACGAGGTCGGCGGCTCCGCGCTGTTCGCCTCGCGCTTTCGGGAGTGCGCGGCCCGCGCCCTGCTGCTGCCGAGACTGAACCCGAACAAGCGCGCGCCGCTGTGGCAGCAGCGGCAGCGGTCGGCGCAGCTGCTCGAGGTCGCGCGGCGGCATCCGTCGTTCCCGATCATCCTCGAGACGCTCCGCGAAGTGCTGCAGGACGTCTACGACCTGCCGGCACTCCTGCGCATCACGCGCAGCATCGCCGACCGCCGCATCCGTCTCGTCGAGACGACCACGTCGCAGCCGTCGCCGTACGCTCGCGATCTGCTCTTCGGCTACGTCGGCGCGTTCATGTACGAGGGCGATTCACCGCTCGCCGAACGCCGCGCCGCGGCTCTGTCCGTCGATCCCGCGCTGCTTTCGGAGCTCCTCGGCAAGGTCGAGATGCGCGAGCTGCTCGACCCCGAGGTCATCGCCCAGTTCGAGCGCGAGGCGCAGCGTCTGGCCCCCGACAGACGCGCGCGCGGGGTCGAGGGCGTCGCCGATCTGCTCCGCATCCTGGGCCCGCTCGCCGCCGACGAGGTCGCAGCACGCCTCGAAGAGTCCGCCGGCACCGGCACAGCGGAGGAGACCGGCACAGCGGAGGACGCGCACGCCGCGCCCGCTCCTGCGGACGGGGGCTCCCCTCCCGCGCACCGCGTCGCCGAGGCCGCCGACCTGCTGCAACAGCTCGTGACCGCCCGCCGCGCGATCCCGGTCACGATCGCAGGCGTGCAGCGGACGGCGGCGATCGAGGATGCCGGACGCCTGCGCGACGCGCTGGGCGCGGCGCTCCCCGTGGGAATCCCCACCGCCTTCCTCGAGCCGGTCGTCGACCCCCTCGCCGATCTCGTCGCACGCCATGCACGAACGCATGGGCCGTTCCGCACCGCGGATGTCGCGACGCGGCTCGGCATCGGCACCGCCGTGGCGCGTCAGACGCTGCAGCGGCTCGAGTCGCAGGGGCGCATCGCGAGCGGCTACTTCCTGCCCGAGAGCTCCGGCAGCGAGGCCGACGACCTCGAATGGTGCGACTCCGAGGTGCTGCGCCGGCTGCGGATGCGGTCGCTCGCGGCGATCCGGGGCAGCGTCGAGCCGGTGTCGCCCGAGGCGTTCGCGCGGTTCCTGCCCGTGTGGCAGCACGTCACCCGGCCGCTGGAGGGCGTCGACGGCGTCGCCGCCGTGATCGAGCAGCTCGCCGGTGTCCCGATTCCCGCGAGCGCGTGGGAGTCGCTCATCCTTCCCTCGCGGGTGCGTGACTACGCGCCGGGAATGCTCGACGAGCTCACCGCCACCGGCGAGGTCGTGTGGTCCGGGCACGGCACTCTGCCCGGGCGCGACGGCTGGATCGCGCTCCATCCTGCCGACATGGCTCCCCTCACGCTCGCGCTGGCCGACGCCGACTCCGAGGCCGACGAGTCGTCGACCGCAGGCGATCTCGACGTCCGTATCCTCGAGGCTCTCGCCGTCGGCGGCGGCTGGTTCGCGGGGCAGCTCGTCGCCGCGATCGGCGCCCCCAACGAGCAGAGCGTGCTCGACGCGCTCTGGCGTCTCGCGTGGGCGGGCCGGCTGACCAACGACACGTTCACGCCGGTGCGCTCCCTCCTCTCGGGCGGATCGCAGGCTCACCGCAGCGCCCGCCGCACACCGCGGTCCCGCCTGTACCGCGGCACACCTCTGGCGCGCCCCACTACGCCGGCGGCGCCGCGCCCGTCGACGCTCGGCGGCCGGTGGTCGCTCCTGCCCGCCGTCGAGCCCGATCCATCGCTCCGCGTAACGGCATCGGCGGGGCTCCTGCTCGACCGCTACGGCGTCGTCACCCGGGGCAGCGTGCAGTCCGAGGGTGTTCCCGGCGGTTTCGCGCAGGTCTATCGCGTTCTCGCGGGCTTCGAAGAGGCGGGCCACTGCCGCCGCGGCTATGTCATCGAGACCCTCGGCGCCGCGCAGTTCGCGGCATCCGTCACCGTCGACCGCCTGCGTGAGTTCGCAGCGCTCCCCGATCCGCCGCCGCGGCGCGCGGTCACACTGGCCGCGACCGACCCGGCGAATCCCTACGGTGCAGCCCTCGGCTGGCCGGCGCTCGAGGGCGTCTCGCATCGACCGGGCCGGAAGGCCGGCGGCGTCGTGGTGCTCGTCGACGGTGCGCTCGTGCTCTATCTCGAGCGCGGCGGGCGTTCGGCGCTCGCCTTCACCGACGACGAGGAGGTGCTGACCGCGGCCGCAGCCGATCTCGTGAGAACGGCTCAGGCACGGCGCCTCGACACACTCACCGTCGAGCAGGTCAACGGCGAGTTCGTCTACAACACCCCGACCGGGCGGGCGCTGCGTGCGGGCGGTTTCGTCGAGTCGTCGCGCGGCCTCACGCTGCGCCGACTGACCGCGGGCTCGCGGGCGGCGATGTCGGGAAGCGGCGAGCGTGCCTGAGGGTGACACCGTCTTCCGGGCGGCGCGGAAGCTGGGTGAGGCGCTCGTCGGTCAGGAGGTCACGCGCTTCGACGTCCGTGTTCCCGGCAGTGCGACAGCCGACCTGCGCGGCGAGACCGTCTCGTCGTCCATCGCCCGCGGCAAGCACCTGCTGCTGCGCATGGGCGCATTCAGCTTGCACTCGCACCTGAAGATGGAGGGCCGCTGGCACGTCTACCGGCACGGTGAGCGCTGGCGGGCGCCCGCCTTCCAGGCACGCGCGATCGTCGGAACGCGCGACCGGGATGCCGTCGGCTTCGAGCTCGCGATGGTCGAGGTCCTCCCGACCGCCGAGGAGGACCGACTCGTCGGCCACCTCGGGCCCGACCTGCTCGGTCCCGACTGGGACCTGGCCGAAGCGGCGCGGCGCGTGGGCACGGATGAACGTGCCGCCCACGTCGCCCTGCTCGACCAGCGGAACGTCGCCGGCTTCGGAAACGTCTACGCGAACGAGCTGCTCTTCGTGCGCGGCATCCTGCCCACGACGCCTGCCACCCAGATCGACGCGACCGCCGTGCTCGAGACCGGGTACCGGATGATCCACGCCAATCGCGATCGCGCGGCGCGCACCTTCACCGGCAACGACCGGCCCGGCCAGCGGATGTGGGTCTACGGCCGCGAGAACAAGCCGTGCCGCCGGTGCGGGACGCTGATCCGCGCCGGCGAGATCGGAGCGCTGCCCACGAGCGAGCGCAACATCTTCTGGTGCCCGCGCTGCCAGACCTGACGCGCGGCCAGACCTGAGCGCACGCCGAGCGAGAGAGCGCTCAGCGGCCGATGTACCGACCGGGGCGGTGGTTCAGCACGAGCACGACGCTCAGCACGACCGCGCCGGCGGCACTCAGCAGCACGGCGCGCCACGGCAGCACCAGCAACGCGGACGCGATGATCACGACGTCGAAGATCATCTGGGTCCATCCGGCGCTGAAGCCCATTCGCTCCTGCAGCACGAGGGCGATGATGTTCACTCCGCCGAGGCTCGAACGGTGCCGGAACAGGATCAGCAGCCCGACGCCGGCGAGCAGATTGCCGCCGAGCGTGCCGTAGATCGGTTCGATGCTGGCGAACTCGAGCAGGTGCTGGTGCACGAAGGTGAACGCCGAGACCAGGCCGATCGAGACGAAAGTGCGGATCGTGAACGACACACCCTTCTTCCACAGGGCCAGCGCCGCGAACGGCGCGTTCACGACAGCGAACAGCACCGGGAACGACCATCCGGTCGCGTAGCCAAGGAGCAGCGCGAGGCCGGCGGTGCCGCCGGTGACCGAGCCGGACGACTGCAGGAGGTACAGCCCGAGGGATGCCACGAACGTGCCGGTCACGATCCCGAGCAGGTCCTCCGCGCGGGTGTGGCGCGTCAGCGCGGCCTCGAAGACGAGCGACGGTCCTGTCGACGGTGCACGAGAAGGCTCCACCCGCCCATCCTCGCAAACGGCGGCGCCCGCGGGGGTCACCGCGGCGCGAGCCGGGCATGTTATCGCGCGAAGGTCAGCTCGCACACCCCTTCGACCTCAGCGGCTGCGCATCGCACGCTTGTTCCAGCAAACCGGTCGACCTGCCGCTCCGAATGATTCGTGGGAATGAAAACGCGGGTCGCGGGGTTGTTTCCAGTACTCAGTACCGGACCCGGAACTGTCGGAGGGGATCGTGGGCAAGAACTACATCGACATCGAGAACGACCGCGGAGAGACGCTGCGTTATCGCAAGCACGCGAACGGTCGGGGCTTGATCGCGAACGGGGCCAAGGTGCACCCGACCGCACTGGTCGAAGCAGGCGCCTACGTCGAACCCGGAGTCCAGGTCGCGGCGGGCGTTCACATCGGCCGCGGCGTGTGGATCGAGCGCGAGGCCGTCATCGGCCCGAACGTCGAGATCGCGCCGCACGCGCACGTCGGCTCCGGCGCCGCCATCGGTCCGCGGGCGAAGATCGGCATCCGCGCGTTCATCGGCGCGCACGCGCACGTGGCGGGCGGCTCTCTCATCGGCGACGACGAGAACATCGCCGACGGCGAGCACGTGGCGACCGACCAGCGCGGGCTCCGTCTGGCCGCGTGACCCGCCAGCGGTAGCCGCCGCAGCGTCGACGATCGGCGGGCCCGCAGCGCGCGGGCCCGCCGATCGTGTCTGCCCCGGGATACGCTTCAGGCATGACACCCGGACGTTCCTCGGGCCGCCCCGCGCGTAGCGGCGGCCGAGGCGGCGGTGCCCCCGGGCGCCGTGGCGCCGCGGCATCCGGACAGCGGCCCGCCGCCCGCAGAACCGACCGCACCTCGGGAAGCCGGCGCGAGACGGATGCCGCTGCGCCGGACCTCAGCGCGCTCGGCGCCTTCCGCCTCGGCGCCGCCCCCGGTGCCACGCCCGGCAAGTGGATCGACGTGTGGAAGCAGCGGATGCCGGGCAACCCGCTCGACCTCGTCACCGTCGGATTCGCCGATCAGGCTGCGGCCCTCGCGGGCGGCGACGTCGACGCGGCGCTCGTGCGGCTGCCGATCGACCGCGACGGGCTGAGCGTGATCCCGCTCTACGACGAGACCACCGTCGCCGTGTGCAGCGTCGACTCCGCGCTCACCGCCGCCGACGAGCTGACCCTCGCCGATCTCGCGGGAGAGGTCGTGATGGTCCCCGGTGACGACGCCCTCGACCTCGAGGTGCCCGGCGCCGTCGCTCCGGCCTTCGCCCGGCTGGCCACGACGGAGGATGCGGTCGCGACGGCGGCGACAGGTGTCGGGATCGTGCTCGTGCCCATGTCGCTCGCGCGGCTGCACCATCGCAATGACGCGACCTACCGACCCGTGGTCGACGCTCCCACCTCGACCGTTGCGCTCGCCTGGCGGGCCGAGGCCACGACCCCGCTCGTAGAGACGTTCATCGGCATCGTCCGCGGCCGCACCGCGAACTCGTCGCGCTGATACGCTGCGGCGCTCACGCGCTGACACGCCGGCACGCACCCCATGAGCGCCGCGGATCACGCCCCGTGCAGCCGCCGCGCTCCGTCCGGGATCGCTCCGCGCACGGGCGTGCGCGCCAGCAGGGCGGCCGCGTCGATCGGATCGTCCGCTGCGACGGCATCCGGATCCGTCTCGAGATCGACCACGACCGGAGCCGGCAGCCGCATGGCCGCGCGAGCGTCCCGCGCCCGCGCCTCGACCCCCGCCGCGTCGGCCGGCCGGCGCACCCGCCAGCCCCGGGGTGCGGCGACGGCGTCCAGCCGGTCGAGCGTCGCGAGGAGCTCGGCGGGGTCGGTGATGATCACGCGGACGGTCATCGGGCCATTGTCCCCCGCCCGTCACGGAAGGTCATCCCCACCGGCCGGGTTCGGTGCGGACCATAGACTTTCGGCATGGCCCCGCTCGTGTACGTCTGCGTGCGCCCGCAGCGGGAGGCCGCGGAGGCGGAGTACGCGTCGTTCCGCACCGCGATGGGCCTCGATGAATCCGGGCTCGAGCGCGTCGACCTGACGCGCGATCCGCTGCCCGACGACGCGTTCGACCGCTGGCGCGGTTTCGTCGTCGGCGGCAGTCCGTTCAACGCCACCGACGATCCGGCGGCGAAGCCGGAGGGACAGCTGCGACTGGAGGCCGACCTCGCGCGCATCGCCGAGGCAGCGGCATCCGGGCGGACGGCGGCGCTGTTCACCTGCTTCGGCATCGGCGTGGCCACGACCCACCTCGGCGGCACGATCTCACGCGACTACCCCGAGGACACCGGACCGACGAACGTGACCCTGACGGATGCCGGCCGCGCCGACCCCCTGCTCGGTTCCCTCAGCCCGACCTTCACCGCGCTCACCGCGCACAAGGAGGGCACCGAGACACTGCCCGCCGGAGCCGTCCTGCTCGCCACGAACGACGACTGCCCGGTGCAGGCCTACCGGGTGGGTGACCGCCTGTACGCCACGCAGTTCCACCCCGAGCCGACACCGCGAGACTTCACCGAGCGCATGACGGTGTACCGCAACGACGGCTACTTCGACGCGGCAGACTACGACCGCGTCGCGGCCCGAGTACTCGCGGCGCCCGTGACCGAGCCGAGCCGCTTCCTCGCCGCCTTCGCCGCCGCGTTCTGACGGCGGGTGCGATACAGCCGTCGGATCGGCGGTGCGGATGTCGCCTCCGACGTCGATCGCGGCGACACCAGCACCACGAGTCCGACGGATGTATCGGCGCGGCCGGTCGGGCGGTGCGGACCGGCAGTCAGGCGGTGCGGGGACGGCGCAGGATGCCGCGGTGCTCGCGACCGTTCGCGCGCCAGGCCGTGACCGCCGCGGCGGCCACCACCACCACGATGACGGCGACGGCGGCGACGGCGACCGGTGCGGAGTGGGGCTGATCGGTCGTGCGGGCGATCGCGATCCACGCCAGACCCCACGACAGCGCGATGATCGGCGAGGGGCGTCCGCGCGAGAAGGCGGCGATGCCGACGCCGATGGCGGCGACGACCACGAGCACGGCGACACCCCACGCGTCGGCCTGCATGCCCCACGACTCGGGCACGGTCCGGCTGAGCCAGGCGGTGACGTTCGCGACCGTGGCCAGCGACACCCACCCGAGGTGCAGGCCCACCGTGGCATCCATGAGCAGGCGGTCGCCGACCGACTGCGGCCGCGAGCGCACGAGAAGACGGAACGTCCACCCGAGTGCGGCGAGCAACGCCACGATCGCGACGACCGTCACCGGCAGCGTCGTGAACTGCGCCGCGAGCAGCCATCCCCCGTTGAGCACGGCGGTCAGCGCGATCCACCACCCCACCAGCCGCTGCCGGTCGCGCGAGCGCTGCGACGGCAGCGCCTGCCAGATCGTGTAGCCGACCATGAACAGGTAGATGACCGACCAGATGCTGAACGCCTGCGTCCCGGGCGCGAGCACCGTCGAGTCGGCGTCGAGCGCGCCGCCCTGCAGGTCGCGCACGTTCGTCCCGCCGAAGAGCCCCGTCCCGACCATCGCGGCGATGATCATGAAGACGACGGCCGAGATCACGGCGATCTGCCGCACGAGGTCGGACGGCGTCCGCGGGGGCCGGGCGGCGTGGTGCGCTGTGGTGCTCATTCCCCCACGGTAGATCGGGCGCCGCGCCCGGTCATCCGCTTGACAGATCCGGCCCCACGATGACGGCCGAGTTCGGCTCGACGACGAGCAGCTCGTCGGCGGTCCGGCTCGGAAGCGTCTCGAGCCAGACGCGGTCACCGCTCAGCTCGACCCGCCACGGCTCCGTCGACAGGTTGACTAGCACGCGTGCGCGTCCGCGCTGCAGGTCGTACAGCCGGCCGCCCTCGCCCTCGGTCGCTCCGGCGCCGCGCGCGGTGAACCGGGGGTCGGTCAGGTCGGGCACCGAGCGGCGCAGTCGGCCCAGTTCGCGGTACAGCGCTAGCAGGCGGGCATGATCGCCTTCGTCGGTCTCGGTCCAGTCGAGCTTCGACCGCAGGAACGTCGCCGGGTCGTTGGGGTCGGGCACAAGGTCCTCGTCCCACCCCATCTCGGCGAACTCTTGCTTGCGGCCCGCGGCCGTCGCCTCGGCGAGCTCCGGCTCAGGGTGCGAGGTGAAGAACTGCCACGGAGTGGACGCCCCCCACTCCTCGCCCATGAACAGCATCGGGGTTCCCGGCGCCGTCAGCGTCAGGACGGCCGCCACGGCGAGCCGGTCGGCATCGAGCGTCGCCGAGAGCCGGTCGCCCGCCGCACGGTTGCCGATCTGGTCGTGATCCTGCGCGAAGGTGACGAGCCGCCACGACGGCGACTCCGGCGGAATCGGCCGCCCGTGCTCGCGACCCCGGAACGACGAATACGTGCCGTCGTGGAAGAACCCCTCGTTCCAGGTCTTGGGAACGGCATCGAGCGCGTCGAAGTCGGCGTAGTATCCCACCGTCTCACCCGTGAGCGCGACGTGCACGGAATGGTGCCAGTCGTCCGACCACTGCGCCGTCATCCCATGACCACCGGCCTCGCGCGGCAGGATCATGACGGGATCGTTCATGTCGCTCTCGGCGATGAGCGTGAGCGGGCGCCCGAGGTGCGTGCTGAGCGCGTCGACCCGGTCGGCGATCTCGCCGAGGATGTGGAGCGGGCTGTCGTCGTCGTGCAGCGCGTGCACGGCGTCGAGCCGCAGCCCGTCGACGTGGAAGTCGCGGAGCCACATCTCGGCGTTGCCGATGATGTACTCGCGCACCGCGTCCTCGTCGAGGTTGACGCTGTCACCCCAGGTGTTGCGGCGGCCGTCGCGAAGGTAGGGGCCGTACTCGGGCAGATAGTTGCCGGATGGTCCGAGGTGGTTGTAGACGACGTCCTGGATGACGGCGAGACCGGCCGCGTGGGCGGCATCCACGAACCGCCGGTAGGCCTCCGGCCCGCCGTAGCTCTCCTGCACGGCGTACCAGAGCACCCCGTCGTACCCCCAGTTGTGGGTGCCGTTGAACGCGTTCACCGGCAGCAGCTCGATGTGGGTCACGCCGAGCTCGACGAGATGGTCGAGTCGAGCGATGGCCGCGTCGAGCGTGCCGGCGCTCGTGAAGGTGCCGATGTGCAGCTCGTAGATGATCCCACCCGCGAGCGTCCGCCCCGTCCAGGCCTGATCGGTCCACGCGAACGACGACGGGTCATCGACCGCAGACAGGCCGTGCACGCCGTCGGGCTGCTGGCGCGAGCGCGGATCGGGGCGCGCGTCGTCGCCGTCACCGAGGACGAAGCCGTATCGGTCTCCCGGGGCGAGGTCGACGTCGGCCGACCACCAGCCGTCCGCCGAGCGGGAGAGCTCGACATCGGCGGCATCCGGTCGACGGAGCCGCACCCGCTCGGGGCGCGGCGCCCATACCTCGATCATGCGTTCTCCTCTGGGGCGGTGGGACGTTGGGCGGTGGGACGTGCACCGGTCGGACGTTCGGCGGCCAGCAGAGCCACCGGGTACGTGTCGAGCAGGTCGGCCAGCCGCACGGCGCCGCCGTCCCAGGCGCGGCCGGTCAGCTGGTCGGTGTGACGTCCCGGCGGAACCATCACGACCGTGTCGCCCCATCCGCCGCGCGCGGCGAGTCCGACGGGCAGGCGCGTCGCGACGGTCACGGCACCGCCCCGATCGAAGGCCACGGCGTGCTCTGCGGCAGGGCCGACGACGGGCAGCGGCGCGTACCGCGTGAACAGCTCGGGGCGATCGCGACGCAGGCGCAGCGCCCGCGACACGACGAGGAGCTTCGCCGCGCCGGAGTCGTCGATCTCGGGATGCCACCCGCCGTCGAGCTTCGCGAGCAGCTCGCGGCGCTCGACGAAGTCGACGTCGCGACGATTGTCGGGGTCGACGAGCGAGAGATCCCACAGCTCGGTGCCCTGATAGACGTCGGGCACCCCGGGTGCGGTCAGCTGCAGCAGCTTGGCGGCGAGGGAGTTCGATCGCCCGGGCGCGGTCAGCTCACCGACGACCTCCTCGACCGCCGCTCGGGCCTCGCCCGAGGTGGCGGCATCCACCAGCGCGACGATGCGGGCTTCGGCATCCTCATCGGGGTCGGTCCAGGTCGTGATGATGCCGCCCTCGCGCGAGGCCTTCTCGGCGTAGTCGCGCAGCCGCGCGGGCGACGCGGGCCACGCACCGACGATGGCCTGCCAGAGCAGGTCGTCGAGGCGTCCGTCGCCGGTCGAGGCGATCGTCCGCAGGCGTCCGAGAGCGTCGGACCACCGCTCGGGCATCTCGGCGATGACCGACAGTCGGGCACGGACGTCTTCGCTGCGCTTGGTGTCGTGGGTGCTCAGCGCCGTGAGAGCGTGCGGCCACATCGCCTGGCGGTGGGCCTGCGCGCGGTGGAAGCCCGCGACGTCGAGCGAGAAGACGCCGGGGTCGCCACCCACCTCGGTGAGCGTGCCGAGACGCGGATACCGGTAGAACGCGCTGTCTTCGACGCCCTTGGCCATGACCGGCCCAGTCGTCTGACCGAATCGGCGGCTCAGCTCGGTGTCGCCCGCCGTGACCAGCGGGGCGAGGGTCGCGATGGCGTCGGCGAGATCGGGACGGGATGCGGATGCCGCGGCGACCGCCTCAGCGACGAGCTCGTCTCCGACCGGCGGGTAGACGCGGTACACCGAGAAGCTCGTCAGGAGCTCGGCGAACGCGTCGCGTGCGACATCCTCTCCGAGCTCGTCGCGCACGTCGTCGGGCAGGCAGCGGACGAGCCGGCCCACCTCGGCGGCCTGCAGGGTGTCGGCGACCGCACGCTTGGCCTCGCGGACGATCTCGTCATACGACGCGGGAGCATCCGCCGACCGGAGTGTCGCGTCGAGCTCGTCGAGCCGGCCCTCACCCGCCGGGTCGATGAGCACGCGGTCGATCTCGGCCATCGCGTCGTACCCCGTCGTACCGGCGGTCGCCCACCAGGAGGGCAGCTGCTCGGCATGGTCGGTGGCGGCGTGCTCGAGGATCTTCTCGACCACGACGTACGCGCCGCCGGTCGCCGCGGCGAGCTGCTCGAGATACCCGCCGGGGTCGGCGAGGCCGTCGGGGTGGTCGATGCGCAGACCGTCGGCCAAGCCCTCGCGCAGCCAGCGGAGGATCTCGACGTGGCTCGCCTCGAAGACCGCCGGGACGTCGACGCGCACTCCGGCCAGCGTGTTCACGGCGAAGAAGCGCCGGTAGTTCAGCTCGGTCGCGTCGTCGCGCCAGAACGCGGCACGCCAGTGCTGAGCGGCGAGCACGGCGTCCACGGTGGCCGGGTCGGTCGTCGCGGCCGCGGGTGCTGTCCCGTCGGCGAGCGGCAGCACGTGGTCGTAGTAGCGGGCGACGCCCTCGGCGCCATTCGCCTCGCCGGCCGTCACCGGCGCGACCTCGATCTCACCGGCAGCGACGGCTTCGCGGAGCGTGGAGCCGAGGATCGGCAGGCCGACCTTGCCCCCGCCGTGCTCCCAGTCGATGTCGAACGCCTCGGCGTGGGCCGACCTGCGGCCGTGGCGGAGGACGTCCCACCACCAGGGGTTCTCAGCGGGGACGGCGACGCCCTGGTGGTTCGGCACGATGTCGACGAGCACACCGAGTCCGGCATCCCGGGCGGCGGCCGAGAAGCGCGCGAGCCCCTCGGCGCCGCCGCGGCGGGGGTCGACGATGGTCGGGTCGACGACGTCGTAGCCGTGGTCCGACCCCTCCGCCGCTGCCAGGAGCGGCGAGAGGTAGGCCCAGTCGACGCCGAGGTCGCGGAGGTAGTCCGCGACCTCGGCGGCGGCCGCGAGGTCGAACGCCGGACGGATCTGCAGCCGGTAGGTCGAGATCGGAGCGGTCATCGGCCGGGCAGCTCCGGGGTCGGCGCCTCAGCGGGGATGATGTCGATCGGCGTCGTGTACGCCGCGAGCGATGCCGCGACCGAGTGGTCGGTCTCGGGCTCGGGTTCGGTGTACTCGCCCAGGACGACGAGCGACTTGGCCCGGACCTGCAGCGCGTTGCCGCCCTCGAGGGGCTCGGTGCCGACGAGCTCGCCGCTCGTGTCGATCAGCACCTCCCACCGGTCGGCGTACTGGTCGGAGGGGACGGTGAACTCCACCTCGTCGTCACCGGCGTTGAACAGCACGAAGAAGTGGTCGTCGGAGATGTCCTCGCCGCGACGGTCGCGCTCGCGGATGCCGTCGCCGTTGAGGAAGACGCCGACTGCGCGCCCGAAACCGGAGTCCCAGTCCTCGGGCTGCATCGCCGTGCCGTCGGGGCGCAGCCACATGATGTCGGGCACCGGGGCGCCCTCTTCGCGACGCACCGGGCGCCCGTCGAAGAAGCGGCTGCGCCGGAACGTGGGGTGCAGGCGACGCAGACGCGCGAGGGCTGCGGTGAACTCGATGAGCGGCTGGTCGACCTGATCCCAGTGGATCCAGGTCAGCTCGTTGTCCTGCGCGTAACCGTTGTTGTTGCCCTGCTGGGTGCGGCCGAGCTCGTCGCCGTGGCAGATCATCGGCACGCCCTGGCTCAGCAGCAGCGTCGCGAGGAAGTTCCGCTGCTGCCGGGCGCGCATCGTCAGCACGTGCGGGTCGTCGGTGGGTCCCTCGACGCCCATGTTGTACGAGCGGTTGTGCGACTCGCCGTCGTTGCCGTCCTCGCCATTGGCGTCGTTGTGCTTCTCGTTGTACGACACGAGATCGCGCAGCGTGAACCCGTCATGCGCCGTGACGAAGTTGATGGAGGCCACCGGCCACCGGCCGTCGTGCTCGTAGAGGTCGGCCGAACCGGTCAGGCGCGAGGCGAACTCGCCGAGGGTCGACGCCTCGCCGCGCCAGAAGTCGCGGACGGTGTCGCGGTACTTGCCGTTCCACTCCGTCCACTGCGGCGGGAAGTTGCCGACCTGGTAGCCGCCGGGACCGATGTCCCACGGCTCGGCGATGAGCTTGACCTGCGAGACGATCGGGTCCTGCTGCACGAGCTCGAAGAAGGCCGACAGCCGGTCGACGTCGTAGAACTCGCGTGCGAGGGTCGCGGCGAGGTCGAAGCGGAAGCCGTCGACGTGCATCTCGGTCACCCAGTAGCGCAGCGAGTCCATGATCAGCTGCAGCGCGTGCGGGTTGCCGACGTTGAGGCTGTTCCCGGTGCCGGTGTAGTCGGTGTAGTAGCGCTTGTCGTCGTCCTCGAGGCGGTAGTAGGCCTCGTTGTCGATGCCGCGCATCGAGAGGGTCGGGCCCATGTGGTTGCCCTCGGCGGTGTGGTTGTAGACGACGTCGAGGATGACCTCGATGCCGGCGGCGTGCAGCGCCTTGACCATCGCCTTGAACTCCTGCACCTGCTGGCCGTGGTCGCCCGTGGCCGAGTAGGTGTTCTGGGGCGCGAAGAACGCGATCGTGTTGTAGCCCCAGTAGTTCGACAGCCCCTTCTCCTGCAGCGTGGAGTCGTTGACGAACTGGTGCACCGGCATCAGCTCGATCGCCGTGATGCCGATCTTCTTGAGGTGGTCGATGACGGCGGGGTGTGCGAGGCCGGCGTAGGTCCCGCGGATGTCTTCGGGGATGTCGGGGTGCAGCTGCGTCAGGCCCTTGACGTGAGCCTCGTAGATGACGCTCTCGGCGTACGGGATCTTCGGCTGACGGTCGCCTGCCCAGTCGAAGAACGGGTTGACGACGACGCCCTTCATCATGTGGGCGGCCGAATCCTCGTCGTTGAACGAGTCCGGCTCGCCGAAGTTGTAGCCGAACACCGGCTGTCCCCAGTCGATCTGACCCTCGACGGCCTTGGCGTACGGGTCGAGCAGCAGCTTGCTCGGGTTGAACCGCTTGCCGTCGGCCGGATCGTTCGGACCGTGCACGCGGTATCCGTAGCGCTGGCCCGGCTGCACGTTCGGCAAATAGGCGTGCCACACGAAGGCGTCGACATCGCGCAGCTCGACGCATGTCTCGGTGCCGTCCTCGTCGAAGAGGCACAGCTCCACTTTCTCGGCGCCTTCGCTGAAGAGAGCGAAGTTCGTCCCGTTCCCGTCGTAGGTCGCTCCGAGCGGATACGCGGAACCCGGCCATGCCTGCATGTGATCTCCCCTGTTCGTGTGGCTCACACTACTCAGGCGCAATCACACGACCCGGTGCCCTTGACAAGCCCCCGCCATCGGGTCGACTCGCCACAAGATGCGGATGCACGGGGCTTCGGACCCGCAGATTCTGGCGAGTGGAACGTCCCGGTGGGAGTCAGCGCTCGCCGCGGTCGGTGCCGAAGAACAGGGGGTCGGAGGGAGATTCCCGGTCGGGGAGATACCCCTCAGGCAGGGGGCCCTTGCCGAACAGCATCCGGCTGAGCTCGAACTTGTCGCCGGGCTTGCACGGCGAAGTGGCGGTGACGACGACATTCCCGTTGTCGACCAGCGTCACCGTCAGCAGGGAGTAGACGCCCTGCTCGCGGACGATCACGTCCGTAGACGCGACCTCGCCCGAATCGAGATCCATGCCGTCGACCTCGAAGCCTTCGGACACCAGGTGCTGCGCGACGGCCTCGCGCTTGCCGGCAACCCCTGCCGGGTCGATCGTGGTCGTGCGCGTCAGGTCGAACTTCCAGCCGTCGCCGCACCCGACACCGGATGGCGTCATCCCGTACGTCCGCACCTCCCACGGGCCGTCATCGATGACGGCCAGCACGCCGTTGGTCGTCTCGCGGAAATCGAAGTAGAGGCTCTCCGCCTCCTGGTACAGCTCGTCGCCCGTCGGTTGCGCCACCGTCGCTCCACATCCCGTCAGGACGATGGCCGCCATGGCGGTCATCGTCACTCCGAACAGATTTCTCCGCCAGCTCACTGCAGCACCTCACCATTGGCCACGATGTTCGCAATGTTACGGAATGACTCGGAATCGCGAGAGAGGTAGCCGTTGCCTTTCTCCCACCACCCGATGATCGAGTTGCCTCCGTCGTGCGCGGCGTGGCCCGGCGTGCCGGCGACATCCTCCGGTGTGCCCTGCAGCGACGGCGCGGTCCCGCCGTTGCTCTCGAACGTCGTCGCGCCCGGGATGTCCTCGGGATTCATCCCGTGACCGAACGAGCTGACCTCGCCGTATCGGGCAACGAAGTCCCAGGGCGCGCGCGACGTGAAGACCTCGGTGCCGGAGTAGTCCATCGGCGCGTCGCCGGTCCAGTTGGCGTGGTATCCGTCGGGGACACCGGCCGATCCCACAGCGACGAGCCGATCGACGCCCAGGTCGTCGCCGGCGCCTCCGACGGCCAAGAAGGATGTCGTACTGCCGTACGAGTGGCCGATGACAGATGTCGTCACAGCCGAACTGACCTCGTTGTCGAGCCCGCGCAGGGTCGACGACAGCCGGGCGGCCCCCTCGGTCGCACTCCCCATCGTGTGTTCGGTAAGCAGATTGGGAGAGTCGTACCCGTACCAGGCGATGCTCACCGAGCGCGTGCCCGGGTCACCGTACGCCTCGGCGAACACGTTGAGGTCTCGGGCGCTCTGGCCCCAGGCCTCGAGATCTCCGAGGCCCGAGAACATGCCTCCGACCAGCGCATTGACGTTCGTGACACCGGCGAACGGATCATCGCCGGACGAAGCGCCGTAAACGACGGCCGCCGTCGCCTGCGGCTCTTCGAAGGGATGGAACATCAGCAACTGACCACCGAGGTCGTCACCAAGCTCGAGAGAGAGTTGTTCGAGCTGATCATCGAGGGGCTTGCCGTACGGACCACCGTCGAGCACTCGTTCGAACGCCGATCGGTTCGCCGCGAAGCGGATCGCGTACGGAACACCCTCGAGGTTGCCGACGAACTCCGCGCGTCGGTCGATGAGGTCCGTGCGCTGCTCCTCGGTCAGACTCGCCCAGATCTCCGCGACCTCGGCGGGACTGTCGGCGTGAGCAAGGGCCTCGATAGCCGATCGCACATGGGCGGGCAGCGAGCTGACGTCGGCAGCGACCAGCGCGGCCAGCGCCGAGCCGTAGGCATCGTCCCATAAGGCGTAGGACGCCTCCCACTGCGCCCACAGGTCGGCGAGCTCGCGGCGGCGCGCAGCGAGATCCTCCGCGGCCGATTCGACTGCCCCATCCGCCCGCGAGACCTCCGCGGGGGTCGCATCATCAGCGAGTCCAGTCTGTCGGCTCGCGGCCTCCGCGGCCGTCCCCTCGGCGTCGGCGACGGCTCGGTGTGCTCGCTCGATGTCGTCGACGAGGTCATTCGCGGCGCGAGCGTGCGCGCTGACTGCTTCACCGTACCCGCGCACCACCTCCGCGATCCGGCCGAGAGTCGCGACTGTGCGTCCCACGTCGCCCGCGATGTCCCCCGCGTCAGTCTGCACGTCCGCGATCGCGGCGCCGCGGCCTTCGAGACCGCCGTCGATGTTGCGGAGCACAACGCGAGCGTCAGCAGCGTGGTCCACGATGCTGATCAACGCTCGGTGAAGACCTTCGAGCGCGCCAGAGTTGTAGTCGATGTGCTCGAGCAGCCATCCGCGATCAGGAGAGGTCAGCGACATAGTCACCGTCCCATCCGCTGCCGAGCGAGACGTCCAGCGCCTCGAAGGAATCGATGATCGATTGCACCTGGGAACTGAGGTCAAGCCCCGCGTCGGTCTCGGCCCGCGTCCTCATGAGCGCCGCGCCGAGCGCGTTCTCGAGCGCGACTCGCAGATGCGTGCGTCCACATGGGTTCTCGACCCCGGTGTCTCGCCGCCAGGTGTCTTCTGCGTAGGCGCGATACGAGCCCATCGATCCGTCGAGGAGCATCTTCGCCTGCTCGAGCGCAGCTCGATCGATCTCGACGTTGTCGGCCATGCTCGGATCCTCCCCTAGCGCCGATCACTCCGCGGTGCGGATCCGGGCACATCCGCACCCGCACCGCTGAAGGTCGAACCGGGG
>NZ_PQSV01000005.1:0-166282 GCF_002920555.1 Microbacterium sp. Ru50
TCTCGTCTTCCCGGAGCCGAGGCGTCCTGGGCGCCTCGGCTCCGCTCGATTCTCGGAGGTGACCATGGTCGACGTGCGGATCGACTACGGCGCGATGCGCGCCAGCCGCAACGCTTACGCGAACATGCGGGATGTTCTCGACGGGGCGACACGGGCGATGTCGAACGTGTCGGGCGCGGCCGTGCCCCAAGACGTGCTGCGGCGGCGTCTCGAGGATCTCCACGATTCGTGGGGTGGCGGTATCGACAAACTCGCCCGCTATGCGGAAGACGCGGGCACGGGACTCGAGGGCATTCTCGAGGCATTCCAGCAGCTCGACACCGAGCTCGGCAACAGCATGGTTCCGCAGGAAGGATCGGCGTCGTGACCGACTTCTCCGCTCTCGGCTTCGACCCCGCCCCTGGCGATGTCGCGACGCTCTCCGGATATGTGGATGCGCTCACCACCAGCTGCGACGGCGTCGATGACGCGCTGTCGATGATGGACGGCTCCGACGACGGCGCCTGGATCGGAAAGTCGGCGACGGCGTTCCGCGCCGCACTCAGCGAGGACTTCCGACCGCACCTCAGTGACACCGGCGAGGCGTTGCGCACATCGCGGACCGCCCTCGCGACCTGGACCGATCAGCTCACCAACTATCAGCGGCGTGCCGCAGCGCTCGCGGAGGAGGCCTCAGCGGCATCCGCGAGCGTCGCCTCATCGGAATCGGCCCATGCGCAGGCACAGGCGAACAAGGACGCCGAGGACGCCGACCCGGATGCCGTGTCGAACGCGTCGACGGCGCTGGCGAACGCGCAGGGCGAGCTGGAGTCGATCCGCGCGCGTGCTCGTCAGCTCAAGGACGAGGTCGACGCCGATGCTGCCGCCGCGGCCGGAGCGCTGCTGTCCGCGAGCGACACGCTGAACTCCTACGCCGGCAATCCGGTCATGAACTTCCTGGGCTCGGCCGGCGACTGGCTCGCCGACGCAGGCAACTGGCTCATGGACAACGTGGTGCCGATCCTGGAGGACATCCTCCGGGCGGCGCTGCCGATCATCGCGATCCTCTCGCTCTTCATCCCCGTCCTCGGCACGGTGGCGCTCATCATGTCCATCGCGCTCGTCGCGATCGACGGCCTGCAATGGGCGACCGGTCGCGGAACGTTCGCCGAGTTCGCCACCGGCGCCCTCGGACTGCTCGCGGGTGGCGCGCTCGGGCAGGCTGCAAAGGCGCTGATCGGCCCCGGTGGACAGGTGCTCATCCCGTCGATCCAGGGCATGACGCCGGCCATGGCCGGCGGTGGGGCCGCGGCGGGAAGCGTCGCCGTGGCGCTCAACGTCAATCTGCCCAACATGGTCGCGAACACCTACTGGACCGTGAACAGTGCGATGGACGCCCACAGCAAGGGGACGGACTTCGTCGACAGTCTGACCGGGCCGTGGCAGAACCTCTCCGAGCGGTTCAACAACACCCTGCGCGGCAACGGTCCGCGCACCGACGAGGAGGTCTGATGACCGAGCAGGAGGCGACGCTCGACCCGATCGCGGCTGAGGGTGCGCCGCTGCGGGTCTGGCAGCGCGTGCCCCAGGGGTGGATCGAGTTCCGCTCGTTCGGCGATCGTTCGCCGCAGGAGTGGCTCGACTGGTACCTCGTGAGTGCCGAGGGCTGGCTCCCGGATGCTGCGCGCGACGCGATCGTCGACGGCTTCCGCGCCGGCGTCGAGCTGTTCGCCGACACAGCCTTCGCCTTCGCCGGTGTCTCGCTGACGTTGGGCGAGCGCCCGGCGGCGTTCTTCCTCTGCACGAACGTGGTGCCGGGGACGGCCGAGACCGACGCCGCCGCGACGGCGTTCCACCGGCTGCTCCCGCTCGCGCGGTTCGGCGAGGGCGGGCGCAGCGAGAGCTTCACCACCCCGGACGGCCGCGTCGGCACCATCACCCTCGGTGCGTCGGCGGACGGCGGGATGCCGCACCTCACGGCGGTCGGCGAGATCCGTCTTCCCGGCGGGGCGGGCACCGCCGTCGTCATGGGGTTGTGCTCCGACCCGCAGCAGTCGGCCGAGCTGGCGCTGCACGTCGCGTTCGCGCTCACGACCACTCAGGCTCTGCCCGAGGGTGTCGAGCCCGCGGAGCCCGAGCCCGCCGCCACGTAGCATTCTGTCCATGGCGTTCGCTTTCATCCAGGCAGCATCCCGCCCGCTCCTCGAGACGGGCGAGGCGGGGGAGCCTGCGGCATCCGCGGGGCCGTCCGACGCCGATCGTGCTGTCGCCGTCCTGCGTGCCGACTACGAGCGATGGTCGCGCTGGGCGCTCGGAATCGTCGGATTCGTCGCTGCCGCGGGCGGCGTGTTCTTCGCGGGCGGGCTGGTCGCGACCGTCGTGGCGATGGGCGTCGTGACACCGGACACCGTCATCGTCATCGTCATCGCAGCGGCGATCGCGCTCGGAGGCGTCGCACTGCTCGTGGTGTTGTGGCGCACGGGTCGCGCTTTGACTCGCGCTGCGTCGTTCTGGCTGCGCGCACCGTACGTCGCGGGCCAGCGCGCGCCGCGCGCCGCAGGATGGGTACAGGCACGTACCGTCAACCTCGAGCCGCGCATCCTGGTCCGTCTGAGCACGGCGACCTTGGCGCTGCTCGTCGCCATCGGCGGTGTCGCGGTCTTCGTGCGCGACCTCGGCGCCGGCGTCTCGGTTTTCACGGTGCCGGTCCTGCTGGTCGGCATCTGCGGCGCCCTCAGCGGCATCGGTCAGATCGGCGGCGTATTGCGCATCGTCAACGGCCTGAGTGCGGGTGACCCGCTGTGGGCGTGGCTGACGGGCTCGGTGCGCGCGCGCTGAGGCACGCTTCACCTGCCGCATACGCTGACGCTGCCGGTGGCTCATGAGCTTTCTCCACACCACGGCTCGCGGCTGGGCGGAAGACCACTCGCTCGCCGCCGACGTCCGATTCGCTCAGCTCGAGGCCGTGGCCTACCAGCGGCATCCGGAGATCTTCCAGCACTTCGGCGCCGACGGGGCCGCGATGGCGCACCGCCTGCACGCGAACGCGAAGAGGTCGCCAGTGCGCGGCGTCCTCGACGTCGTGCTGTGGGCCGTCGTGATCGGCGCGTTCTTCGCACCGATCGCGGGTCTCGCCGTGCTCATGGGCGACCGCTTCGACTTCCACCGCATCGAGGCCCAGCGGGCGATGCCGATCGCGGGCGCGATCTTCACCGTCGCGGCGGTCGCCCAGACCATCCTCCTGGTCATCTGGCTGGTCCGGGGCGCCCGGTTCTCGTGGCCGGAGTTCTCCATCCACCTCGTGGCGGGGACGATGGCCATTCTCGCGCTCGGCACGATGCCGGGCATCGCCGAGCTCGACGACTACATCGGGTGGCAGCAGTGGCGGGGTCCGGTCCTCATCGCGCTCGGCGTCGCCGGGCTGGCAGCCCTCGTGATGCTGGTGCGTTTCCGCGTGCGCGAGCCCGATGGCGACGGCGAGGCCGTGCCCGAGACGGGTCTCAGCGTCGGCGGCATCCGCGCCCGCATCGCGGCGCTGCCGGGGGATGAGCGTCAGGCCATCGTCGACGACCGCAACGCGGCCCTCGCGGTGCTGCACGAGCGCGGCCTGATCGATGCCGGCACCCTCGAGCGGGCCCTCGGGTGCGAGCCGGGAACGCTGTTCCTCCTCGACGCCGAGCGGCGCGCGTGAGGCGGTGGCTGCGGCGGCCGGCCGTTCCGGCTCAGACGGTCGGACGGCCGTAAGTCTCGAGGAAGCGCAGCCACACCTCGCTGAGCGTCGGGTACGCCGGCACGGCGTGCCACAGACGTGCGAGCGGAACCTCGCCGACGACCGCGATCGTCGCGGACTGCAGCAGCTCGCCGACATCCGCCCCGACGAAGGTCGCCCCGATGAGAACGCCGCGGTCCTCGTCGACGATCGCGCGTGCCTGCCCGGTGTAGGCGTCCGACCGCGTCGACGCGCCCGCGATCCACGAGAGGTCGTAGTCGAGCACGCGGATGTTGCGTCCCGCAGCACGCGCGGACGCCTCGGTCTCACCGACCGAGGCGACCTCGGGGTCGGTGAACGTCACCTGCGGCACGGCGCCGTGGTCGGCAGTCGCGACGTGCGCACCCCACGGGGCGTCGTCGACGGTGCCACCGGTCGCCCGGGCGACGATGACGTCGCCGGCTGCGCGGGCCTGGTACTTGCCCTGGTGCGTGAGGAGGGCGCGGTGGTTGACGTCGCCGACCGCGTAGAGCCAATCGGATCCGCGGACGAGCATCGTGTCGTCGACATCCAGCCACGAGCCGGGCTCCAGGTCGACGGTATCCAGCCCGAGATCCTCGGTTCGCGGGACGCGTCCGGTCGCGACGAGCACCTCGTCGGCGCGGACGCGCGTGCCGTTCGACAGCTCGAGCTCGACCTGACCGTCGTCGACGCGCTGCGCGGAGACGAGGTCGGTGTGAAGCAGCACCCGCGCACCTCGGTCGGTGAGGGACTGCGCGACGAGGTCGCCCGCGAAGGGCTCCATCGGTCCGAGCAGCCGGCTGCGAGCGATGAGCGTCACCTCGCTGCCGAGGTCGACGAAGGCCGTCGCCATCTCCGCGGCGACGCCGCCGCCGCCGACGATCGCGAGCGAGCCCGGGACCTCCTGCACGGCGGTCGCTTCGCGGCTCGTCCACGGAGACACATCGGCCAGGCCGGGGACGTCGGGGAGGAGCGCCGCCGAACCGGTGCACACCGCGACGGCGTGACGTGCGACGAGGGTGGTGAGCGAGCCGTCGGGTCCGGCGACCTCGACGCGCTTCTCGCCGGAGAGGCGGCCGTGCCCGCGCACGAGGTCGACGCCGGCTCCCTGGAGCCACTCGACCTGCGACGCGTCGTTCCAGTCGGAGGTCAGCGAGTCGCGGCGGCGAAGCACCCCGGCGACGTCGATGTCGCCCGTCACGGCCTGCTTCGCGCCGTCGACCGCGCGCGCTGCGCGGAGGGCGGCGCCGGCCCGCAGGAGACCCTTCGACGGCATGCACGCCCAGTACGAGCACTCGCCGCCGACCAGTTCGCTCTCGACGATGGCGACGCTCAGGCCGCCCTGCACGGCGCGGTCGGCGACGTTCTCTCCGACAGGACCGGCTCCGATGACGACGAGGTCGTAGGTGCGTTCGCTCATGTCGCGACGCTAACCCCGGTTGCCGGCTGTGCGCCAGCACTTGCGCTCAGCGCGGTCGCGCATTGCCGGTCGTCGCGGGTGCGCGTGCCGCCAACAGGCTGAGAGGCTCGATGCGACCCGTGAGCGGGCATGGCGAGGGGGTGAGCCTGTTTGGGGCACGAGGCGACGGCGGGTCGCCGGCCGGCGAGGCAGGGGAGTTCTCCCCATCGACGCGGCGTGCGGGCCCCCGATAGCGTGTGAGCGTCGGCCGGACCGAGCCGGCGGAGGGGGCCCGATGTCAGACGTCGAGATCTACTACCACGCGCTCACGAGCGCCGCGGATGCGATCCAGACGCGGGTCTCGAGCGCGGTGATGGACAACGCCGACATCCAGGGCGACGACACCGGTGTCGAGAACCCCGCGCACCGGGTCGCGCTTCGTCTCGAGATGAACCGGCGGCTGAGCGGGCTGAATCGCGCCGTGCTCGAGCGCACGACCGCAGCATCCGAGGTCGGCGCCCTGCTGACCGCGATCACGACGCGCTACTCCGACCTCGATGTCGAACTCACCGGTCAGGAGCAGCCGTGACGCTCACCTCACCCAACCGCGGCTACCCGCTCGAGCGCCTCGAGGGCAATCCTGGGTCGATGAGCTGGTGGAGCGGCGCGTTCAGTCGCGTGGCGGCGTCGCTCGGCGACCTCCGCACCACCGTCCAGGCCGCGACCGACCTCGACGGTGTCGGTGCATCGATCCGCTCGGCACGCTCGAAAGCGCAGGAAGTCGCCAACGGGCTGGCTACGGAGATCGCCGAGGCGGAGCTTCTCGCGGGGGTGCTGCAGCGGTACGCGGACGCGTTCTCGTCGTCGGCGGAGTCGGCGAACCGGCTCATTGACGACATCGAGTCGGCCCACGCGTCGTTGTCGTCGGCGTCAGCCGCGGCCGATGAAGCCGGGCTGAACGCGCTGTGGACCTCTCGCTCCGGCGAGCCGGCCGACGTCCGGCGCGCGAATGACGCCGCACAGGATGCCGTCGCGACCCGGGATGCCGCGGCGCGGGATCTCGCCGATCTGTGGGAGCAGTTCGAGAGCCACTACTCGGCATGGGACGCGGCCTACGACGCGGCGCTCGCCGAGCTCGCCGGCGGTGCGGGGCCGGCGATGACGTCGCAGGCGCAGAACCTGCTCGACCAGCTGCTCGCGGCGGACACCCCGCAGGCCGTGCTCGAGCTGTGGCTCGCGCATCCCGAGCTGCAGGATGAGATCGCCCGAGCGCATCCCGATATCATCGGCAACCTCGACGGCATCCCTTACGACGTCCGCGGACGGATCAACCGCGAGCGCCTGGAGGCGCTGCGCGCCACGAACCCGGACGGTGCGCTCGGCGACGATGTCGCGGCGTTGTGGGAAGAGCTGACGGATGGCCCTCCCTTCCCGCTCCTCGTCTCGTTCGATCCCGACGGCTCAGCGCAGACCACCGCGGCGTTGGCATACGGCGATCTCGCTGCTGCAACCGACATCAACGTGCTCGTCCCCGGTATGAACTCGTCCGTGGCGGGTATCGGCGAGTGGGGAGACTCGGCTCGCGCTCTCAACAACGCGGGGCCGGGCCTGGCGACGATCGCATGGTTCGGTTACGACTCTCCCAACGAGATCGAGGAGCCCGGGATGGAACGGGCGCGCGATGGCGCGGCAGCGCTCCGCTCGTTCCTGCTCGGGATCGATGCGGTGCATCCCACCGCGGAGAAGGCCGTCATCGCGCACTCCTACGGCAGTACGACCGCTGCCCTCGCGATCGGGTCGCGTCCGGACGCACTCGGCGTCGACCAGTTCATCGCGGTCGGATCGGCCGGGTTCCCGAGCGACCCGCAGATCCTGTCGAATCTCCAGAACGCCGGGGGCCTGCGCATGTACGCGACGCTGTCGGAGAACGACGCCTGGGCCCGGATCGGCCGTGACACGAGCTGGGGCGGCGCGCACGGCACGGTTCCCGAGACGCTCCCCGGCGTGACCGAGTTCGGCAGCGACGGCGGTTATGCGGACGGCGAGCACCTCGCACCCACCCCGGGACACGGCGCGCACGAAGGCGGCAACGGCCCGCTTCCCTCCGGCGACGGCGAGGGGTACCTCGTGCAAGGATCGGAGTCGTTCTACAACATCCAGCAGATCGTCCTGACCGGTGAGCCTGGAACGGAGATGGACGGCGAAGGCAGCGAGCGCGGCTTCTGGGATCTGCCCGATTGGCTGGAGTGGCTGCCCGTTGACCCTTACCGGACGTGATTGATGAGATCGACCTCGCGAATGACGATGACGGCCTTCGCTGTCGGATTGGTGTTGATGATGAGTTCGTGTGCGGCGACACCGGGTGACGAACAGCCGGCCGCAGACCTGTACACCCAGGCGCGCGAGCAGTTCACGGCGATGGCCGACGAACTGCACACCGTGATCATGGCGATCGAGCCGACCGAGTGGCGCGTCGATCAGGGGCAGTACGGAGCGCGCCCGAGCGGATGCCAGCTGGGCGTGAGCTCGGAGACCGGATACTCGTTCACGGCGGTGCGCGCGCTCGAGCTGCCGGATCGGGATGCCGCGGAGATCGCGGCAGCGGCATCGAAGGGCTTCGCCGAGCTCGGTATCGACGCGGAGACCGTCGAGCGCGGTTCGGGGGATGCGCGAGAGGTGACGGTCGTGGGTGAGAGCGACGCCGCCCGTACCGTGGTCGTGATCCGGCCCCTCGATGGTCGTGTGCTCGTCTCCGGTGAGACCGCCTGCACGGCGGGCGCGAGCTCGGACATCCTCACGACGATGTTCGGTGAGGAACTGTACCCCGACGACGTCTGGCGGCGGCTCCCCGCGACGGAAGGCCCCTTGTCGGTGCCGCAGTTCTTCTTCCCGCCCGACGGCCCGATCTACTACAACGAAGACGGAACGCCGGTGCAGCCGCAGCCGGTCGTGACGGATGCCCCGGTCCCCTCGCGATGAAGGCCTGCGCCGCTGGCGGACGTTGCGCGAGACGAGCGCGGGCCGCCTCGGCATCGCCGCCGTCGTGATTCTCCCCGTGCTGCTGGCGAGCGGATGCGCGAATCCGGTCGGGCTCGAAGGCGGCGAGACGTATGCGCAGGCGCGGGACCGCTTCGTCGCGATGGCGACGGGCGTGCACACGGTGGTCATGGCGATCGAGCCGACCGAGTGGCGCGTCGTGGACGGGTCGTACGGCGCTCACCCGACGGGATGTCAGCGCGCGCTCAACGAGGGCGGGGGATACCGCCTCGTCGCCGTCCGCGGTCTCGAGCTGCCGGGACGCGACCCTCGGGAAGTGGCCGGGGTGGCAGTCGAGGCTTTCGCCTCGTTGGGCATCGACAGCCACATGGCCGACCGGGGGCAGGGCGAGGCGCGAGAAGTGACCGTCGTAGCCGAGGGCGGCATAGCCGAGCGGGCGGTCGTCAGCATCCGTCCCGCGACGGGCCAGGTGCGGGTTTCGGCCGAGACAGAGTGCGCCCCAGGATCGGCGCACGATCTCGCGACTGAGGTCTTCGCCGAAGAACGCCTACCGGACGATGTCTGGCGCCGCCTCCCCGCCGTCGACGGTCCGGCCTCCAAACCGTCGTTCTCGTTCCCGCCGCCGTGACCCGCCGCCCCCGTCGACTCGCCAGAAAGCGCGGATTCGGAGGGGGCGGCATCCGCATTCTGTGGCGAGTCGACGGGGGAGGGAGCCGGGGACAGTCGTGTCCGATTTCCGCGAGCCGGTGTCGGCGGGGCATGTCAGGCTGGGGGCATGGCCAGTGACGGGATGACGTTCGACGAGCGGTACCGCGCGATCGACGCGCGCGACCGCCGCTTCGACGGCCAGTTCGTCACGGCGGTGCGCTCGACGGGCATCTATTGCCGCCCGAGTTGCCCCGCGCGCACCCCTCGGCCCGCCAACGTGACCTTCTATCCGACGAGCGCCGCCGCCCACGAGGCCGGATACCGCGCGTGCAAGCGCTGCCTGCCCGAGGCCACCCCCGGGTCGCCGCAGTGGAACCTTCGCGGCGATCTCGCAGCACGGGCCATGCGCCTCATCGCCGACGGTGTCGTCGACCGCGAGGGCGTTCCGGGGCTCGCATCCCGCCTCGGGTACTCGTCGCGCCACCTCACCCGGCTCCTCACGGCGGAACTCGGCGCGGGCCCGCTCGCCCTCGCCCGCGCCCACCGGGCCCACACCGCGCGCACGCTGCTGGTCGACACCGACCTGCCGATCGCCGACGTCGCCTTCGCCGCAGGGTTCGCGAGCATCCGGCAGTTTAACGAGACGGTCGGCGAGGTCTTCGCGATGCCTCCCGGCCAGCTGCGTGCGCGACGGCAGGCGGGGGAGCGGATGCCGGGCCGCATCGACCTCGTCCTGCCGGTGCGCGAGCCGTTCGACGCCGCGGGCCTGTTCGGATGGATGCGGGCCCACGCGATCCCCGGCGTCGAGTCGGGCGACGAGCGCTCGTTCGCCCGCGTGATCCGTCTCGCCGGCGGGCCGGCGTGGTTCGAGGTGCGCCAGGATGACGCGGGGCGTGTGCGCCTGCGTGCCGAGCTGGCCTCGCTGGCCGACCTGTCGACCCTCATCGCCCGCGTGCGTCGGCTGTTCGATCTCGATGCCGATCCGACGGCCATCGACGAGGCCCTCGCGCGGCATCCCGAGATCGCGCCTCTCGTGGCGCGGATCCCGGGCGTGCGCCTGCCGGCGGCGATCGACCCCGACGAGATGCTCATCCGCGCGATGATCGGCCAGCAGATCAGCGTCGCCTCCGCCCGCACCGTGCAGGGGCGCCTGACCGCCGAGCTCGGCGAGCCGGTCGAGACCGCCGCCGGCCCCGCCACCCTCTTCCCGACGATGGCGGCGATCGCCGAACGAGGCGCCGAGGTCCTGCGCGGGCCCGGGGCCCGCATCCGGGCGATCGTCGGTGCCGCCACCGCGCTCGCCGACGGCTCGCTGCGCCTGTCTGCCGGCGACGACACCCACGAGCAGCGCGCTGCGCTCCTCGCCTTGCCCGGCATCGGGCCCTGGACCGCCGACTATGTGCGGATGAGGGTGCTCGGCGACCCGGACATCCTGTTGCCCGGCGACGTCGCGGCACGCGCGGGCGCTGCCGCCGCCGGCATGCCGGCCGGCCCGTCCGAGCTGGTGGCCTGGGCCGAACGCACGGCGCCCTGGCGCAGCTACCTCATGGCGCATCTCTGGTACGCCGCACCCGTCACGCAGGCTTGGCGCGAAAGCGCGACCGAGCCGACCCTCCCGACGTCTCGAAAGGCCCGCACATGACCGCCGTCTCCGACGCTCCCACGTCGCTCGAGCCTGCCGCGACCGCGGCCGCGCGGGGCGAAATCGCCTCGATCCAGACCGTCGCGACCCCCGACGGTCCCTTCACGATCCTCGAGGCCGGCGGAGCGGTGCTGGCGTCCGGGTGGACGGCCGACCCGGTCGCGATCCTCGACCGACTTCGGCCCGCCGCCCGCCCCGCACAGGTGGTCGAGGGAACGACGGATGCCGCCGCCGCGGTCGCCGCGTACTACGACGGCGACCTCGCGGCGATCGACGCGGTGCCGGTGCGCCAGTCGGGCACGGCGATGCAGAGCGCCGGCTGGCAGGCGCTCCGCGGGATCGCGCCGGGCGAGCCGCTGACCTACACCGGCTTCGCGGCGGCGCTCGGCTCGCCCGGCGCGGTGCGCGCGGCGGCATCCGTCTGCGCGCGCAACGCCGCGGCCCTCTTCGTGCCGTGCCACCGCGTACTCCGCACGGGTGGGGCGCTCGGCGGGTTCGCCTGGGGCGTCGAGGTGAAGCAGCGACTGCTGGCGCGGGAGGCGCGGCACAACGGCTGAGCGCGGATTCGTCCTTGCACTCAGCGAATACTCAGGTATAGCCTGGAGGGCTCCCGTGTGTGCAGCGGGTGCTCTGTCCGCTCGACCTCAGGAGGAAGCCATGTCCCCGGCCATCGTCATCACGAAGTCCGTCGCTCTCCTCGTCACGGCCGACGGACGCCCCGCACACGGAGGAATCGCCCGGTAGCTCCGGGAAGCGCTTCGCCGCTTCCGACGTTTCCTCCCGCGGGGCCCCGGTCCCGCTTCGCCGCGCTCGCGCGCGCCCCTCGCCGTCTTCGGCATCCGCTCGACACACCTCAGGATCATGACTTCCTCGACGCCCCCTCGTCTGTCCACGCCGCGCGCGCTCGCGCGTCTGCTCCCCTTCGCCAAACCGGTGCTGCCCCGGCTGAGCCTCGGCTTCGTCAGCGCGCTCATCGCGAGCCTGCTCGCCCTCGGCATCCCGCTCGTCCTCGAGGTGATCGTCGGTCCCGAGGGCCCGATCAACTCGGGCGACCCGTGGCTCATCGTCCTCGGCGCCGGCGCCGTTCTCGCCCTCGGTCTGCTCGAGGCACTCATGGTCTGGGCGCGCCGCTGGTTCGTCCTCGCCCCGGCGACCAAGGTCGAGTACGAGCTGCGCACCGACTTCTTCGCCCGCCTGCAGCGACTGCCGGTCGCCTTCCACGACCGCTGGCAGTCGGGTCAGCTGCTCAGTCGGATGATGCAGGACATCAGCCTCATCCGCCGCTGGCTCGCCTTCGGCATCGTCCTGCTCGTGGTGAACATGCTGACCATCGTCGTCGGCTCGATCATCCTGTTCCGGTGGCACTGGCTGCTCGGCACGATCTTCGTCGTGGTCTCGGCGCCGCTGTGGATCGCGGGATTCGTCTTCGAGAACCGCTACGGCCTGCTCTCCCGCCAGAGCCAGGACCAGGCGGGCGACCTCGCCACGGCCGTCGAGGAGTCGGTGCACGGCATCCGCGTGCTGAAGGCGTTCGGCCGCGGCGGACACGCCCTGCAGAAGTTCACGCGTCAGGCCGAGACCCTGCGCGAGACCGAGGTGAAGAAGGCCAAGGCGGTCGGCTGGATCTGGTTCTGGCTCGTGCTGCTGCCCGACATCGCCTTCGCGCTGTGCCTCGGGGCGGGTATCTACCTCGTCCAGGCCGGTGAGCTCGGTGTCGACTCGCTCATCGCCTTCTTCGCGATGGCGACGATCCTGCGCTGGCCCGTCGAGTCGATCGGCTTCCTCTTCTCGTTCCTCGTCGATGCGCGGACGGCGACCGACCGTATCTTCGAGGTCTTCGACGAGCAGAACACGATCGTCGACCCCGAGAACCCGACGACCATCGCGCAGCCGCGGGGCGCGCTCGTCTTCGAAGGCGCGCACTTCCGGTACCAGGACGCCCCCGAGAGCGAGCGCGACCTGCTCGACGGCATCGACCTGGCGCTGCGACCGGGCGAGACGATGGCCCTCGTCGGCCTCACGGGTTCGGGCAAGACGACGCTGACGACCCTGCCCGGGCGCCTGTACGACGTCACGGGAGGCCGCGTGCTGCTCGACGGCGTCGACGTGCGCGACCTGCGGCTCGACGAGCTGCGCCGTCACGTCGGCATGGCGTTCGAGGACGCGACGCTGTTCTCGCAGACCGTCCGGGAGAACGTGCTGCTCGGTCGCGAGGACCTCGAACGCGGCAGCGCGGAAGCCGAGCGCGTCATGCGCGAGGCGCTGTCGGTCGCGCAGGCGAACTTCGTCGACACGCTTCCCGAGGGAGTCGACACGGTCATCGGCGAGGAGGGGTTGAGCCTGTCGGGCGGACAGCGCCAGCGCCTGGCGCTCGCCCGTGCCGTGGCCGCCCGCCCGGCCGTGCTGGTGCTCGACGACCCGCTGTCGGCGCTCGACGTCGACACCGAGGCGCTCGTCGAAGACGCGCTCCGCGAGGTGCTGGCCGACACGACGGCGCTCATCGTCGCGCATCGCCCCTCGACCGTGACCCTCGCCGACCGCGTGGCACTGCTCGAGGAGGGGCGCGTGACCGCCGTCGGCACGCACTCCGAGCTGCTGCGCACGAGCGAGCACTACCGGCACGTCATCTCGAGCCTCGAGGACGAGCAGGAACGACACGACCAGGAACGACACGACGAAACGGAGGTGACCCTGTGAGCACCGTCACCGGGACGAGCGGCGAGGACCGCTCCGACTACACCCGCGAGGAGAGCCGCGAGATCCGGCGTCGCTCGCTGCGCCTGCTCGGGTCGCTGGTCTCACCGCTGCGTGCGCAGCTCGCGCTGGCCGCGGTCGTGCTCGTCGTCTCGACGGCGCTGCGCGTCGCAGGCCCCGCACTCGTCGGCTGGGGCATCGCCAACGCGCTGCCGGCCGTACAGCAGGAAGCGGACTGGATGCCGACCATCGCGGTCGTCATCGTCTTCCTCATCACCGCTCTCGGCGGTGCCGCGCTCATCGGCTGGTACGCCGTGGTGGCGGCGCGCCTGACCCAGGCGGTCATGATCGACCTCCGCAAGCGCATCTTCCGCCACACGCAGCGGCTCAGCCTCGAGTTCCACGAGTCGTACACGTCGGGACGCATCATCTCGCGCCAGACGAGCGACCTCGACACCATCCGCGAGCTGCTCGACGGCGGCCTGAACGAGCTCGTCTCGGGTCTGCTCTACGGCGGGTTCACGCTCATCGCGCTGCTGCTGCTCGACTGGCAGTCGGGGATCATCCTCGCGGTCATGGGCATCCCGCTGTTCCTGCTCATGCGCTGGTTCTACCTGCGGTCGCAGGTCGTCTACCGCGAGTCGCGCGTCATCAGCGCGAAGGTGATCGTGAAGTTCGTCGAGTCGATGACCGGCATCCGTGCGGTCAAGGCGTTCCGCAAAGAACCCGCGAACGACACCGAGTTCGGGGGGCTCTCGAGCGACTACCGCGATGTGAACATGCGCTCGATCCGCCTGTTCGGAACGTTCGAGCCGGCGCTCATGGCGGTGGCATCCGTCTCGCTCGCCCTCGTGCTGGCCTGGGGCGGATTCCGGGTGGTCGACGGCACGCTGAGCCTCGGATTCCTGCTGTCGGCCGTGCTGTACGTGCGGAACTTCTTCGCGCCGATGCAGGAGGTCGCCTTCTTCCTCAACTCGTACCAGTCGGCGACGGCGGCGCTCGAGAAGGTCTCGGGTGTGCTCGAGGAAGACCCGACCGTCCCCGACCCGACCGATCCGGTCGAGCTGCGCGAAGCCCGCGGGCACCTGCGCTTCGAGGACGTGACGTTCGGGTACTCGGATGCCGTGACGATCCTGCCCGACTTCGCGCTCGACATGCCCGCCGGGCAGACGATCGCGCTGGTCGGCACGACAGGTGCGGGCAAGTCCACGCTCGCCAAGCTCGTCGCGCGGTTCTACGACCCCACGAAGGGGCGCGTCACGCTCGACGGCGTCGACCTGCGCCAGCTGCACCCGAAGGATCTGCGCCGGGCGATCGTCATGGTCACGCAGGAGGCGTACCTGTTCAGCGGGACGGTCGCCGACAACATCGCGCTCGGCAAGCCCGACGCGACGATGGACGAGATCCAGGCGGCGGCGAAGGCCGTCGGGGCGCACGAGTTCATCGAGCGGCTGCCCGACGGTTACGCCACCGACGTCAACAAGCGCGGCGGCCGGGTGTCGGCGGGGCAGCGTCAGCTGATCTCGTTCGCCCGGGCCTTCCTCGCCGACCCTGCAGTGCTCATCCTCGACGAGGCGACGGCGTCGCTCGACATCCCGAGCGAGCGGCAGATCCAGGAAGCCCTGGGCACGCTGCTGGCCGACCGCACGGCGATCATCATCGCGCACCGCCTGTCGACGGTCGCCATCGCCGACCGGGTGCTCGTGATGGAGCACGGTCGCATCATCGAGGACGACACCCCCGCCGCGCTCATCGCCGGCACCGGCAAGTTCGCCCAGCTGCACAGCGCCTGGCGCGAGTCGCTCGTCTGAGGCCCGCCGAGAACGCACCGCCGTCGCGAGAACGCACCCGAAACGGTGCGTTCTCGCGGGCGCGGTGCGTTCTCGGTCGCGGCGGCTCAGCCGGCGCGGTGGGTGACCGCGGCGAGGGGATGCGCGGCGTCGAGGTCGGCGAGGGCCACGACCCCGTCGATGCCGACGCCGACGGGCGCCACCAGGCGCACCGACGCGTCGCCGGCGTGCAGGTCGGCGGTGAATGCCTCGAGCAGCGGTGCCGAGCCGAAGACACCGCCGATCGCGCACACCGGGAAGGTCTCCTCGTCGGTGCGGACCTGGGCGATCGCCGCGCGCACACTCTGCGCGAGCTCGTGCGCGGCACGCACCGAGATGTCCTGCGCGACGGCGTCGCCGGCGACCGCGGCACGCGCGACGACGGCGGCGAAGCTCGCGACGATGCGGACCCGGTCGGGGTCGGCCTGCAGACTCATGTAGGCCTGCGACAGGTCCGGCCAGTGGTCCGAGACCGCCGCCGTCAGCTCGGTCGTCGGCCCCCGGCCGTCATAGGCGCGCATCACGGCATCCAGGGCCTCACGGCCGATCCAGTATCCGCTGCCGGCGTCGCCCATGATCCAGCCCCACCCGTCGACGCGAGCGGTGGTCTCCGCGCCGACGGCGAGGGTGACGACCCCGGTGCCGGCCGCGACGACAGCCCCACGCCGGTCGCCGAGCGCGCCGAGGAACGACGTCGTCGAGTCGTGGGCGAGGACGACGCGGCGCACGCCGTGGGCCGCCGTGAGAGCGAGCATCGCGTCGGCGTCGGCATTCGCGTCGGTCAGCCCCGAGATGCCCGCGACCACCACGTCTGCCGGTGCGCCCGTGCGTGCGATCGTCTCGGCCACGACGGATGCGAGCTGGGGGAGGAGCGGCTCGCCGGTCCGGATGCCGGGAAAGAGCAGGTCGCCGCCGGATGCCGCAGCCGCGCGCACCTTGATCCCGCTCTGTCCCGCGTCGATCGCGAGCACTCGCCGTGTGCTCATGCGCTGCCGCCGAGCACACGACGCAGGAAGGCGGCCTGCGCCTCCCACTGGTATCCCTGGCCGCCCTCGTGCTCGTTGAAGGGGAAGACCGACATCTCCTTGTGCTCGACGCGGTAGGCGTTGAACGCGGCGTAGACCGTCGAGGGCGGGCACACGGGATCGAGCAGTCCGACCGAGAACAGGGTCGGCGCGTCGGCGCGGCGAGCGAAGTTCACGCCGTCGAAGTACGACAGTGTCTCGAAGGCCCGCGCCTCGGCGCCGCGGTGCACGGCGAGCCAGCGCACGACCTCCTGGTAGGGGTCGCTGCCGGTGAAGCCGATGGCGCGCTCGAAGTGGCAGAGGAAGGGGACGTCGGGCATCGCCGCGACGAGACCCTCGCTCAGGCCGGCTGCGGCGATCGCGATGCCGCCGCCCTGGCTGCCGCCGGTGACGGCGACCCGGGAGGCGTCGACCTCCGGCAGCGATCGCACGGCGTCGACCGCGCGCACCGCGTCGGTGAACACCCGCCGGTAGTAATAGGTCTCGGGCGACTCGATGCCGCGCGTCATGAAGCCGGGCACGGCCGGGCCCGAGCCGTGGGGGTCGGGGGTCTCGCCGCCGCTGCCCCACACGCTGCCCTGTCCGCGGGTGTCCATGACGAACGAGGCGTACCCCGCGGTGGCCCAGGCGAGCCGCTCGGTCGGCAGACCGCGTCCGCCGCCGTAGCCGACGAACTCCACGACCGCCGGCAGCGGCCCCTCGCGATGCGCGGGGAGGATCAGCCACGCCTTCACGGGGTCGCCGCCGTACCCCGGGAAGGTCACGTCGTGCACGTCGACCGTCGCGTACAGCTCGGATGCCGCAGACACGGTCACCTCGCCGCCGGCCTCACGCGAGCCCGCGATCGTGGCGGACCAGAAATCGTCGAAATCGCTGGGCTCGCTCACCTCCGGGCGGTAGTCCTGAAGTTCGGCGAGCGGGAGATCGAAGCGCGGCACGCGCTCACCCTAGCGCGAAGCCCGCAGGCGTGAGAGATATCTCGACATCGAGAGAACCACGCCCGTGCGATACGCTGAGGATCGACCCTCGACGCGCTTTTTGGAGAGACGACACGTGCCCGACTCGACCATCATCTACACGTACACCGACGAGGCGCCGGCACTGGCCACCGCCTCCTTCCTGCCCATCGTCGAGGCCTTCGCCGGCGCGGCCGGCGTGGCCATCGAAACCCGCGACATCTCGCTGGCGGGCCGCATCCTCGCCGCCTTCCCGCAGAACCTCACCCCCGAGCAGCAGGTCGGCGACGCCCTGGCCGAGCTCGGCGGCCTGGCGACGCTGCCCGAGGCCAACATCATCAAGCTGCCGAACATCTCGGCCTCGATCCCGCAGCTGAAGGCGGCCATCGCCGAGCTGCAGGCCGCGGGGTACGACATCCCGAACTACCCGGACGAGCCGCAGAACGTCGACGAGAAGGACGTCCGCGCGCGCTACGACCGCATCAAGGGCTCCGCCGTGAACCCCGTGCTGCGCGAGGGCAACAGCGACCGCCGTGCGCCCCTGTCGGTGAAGAACTACGCGCGCAAGCACCCGCACCGCAACAAGCCGTTCGCCGAAGGGTCGAAGACCCGCGTCGCGACGCTGGGGCACGACGACTTCAAGTCGAACGAGACCTCGACGGTCATCGAGGGCGACGACGTCCTCGCCATCCGCTTCACGGCTCAGGACGGCACCGTCACCGAGCTGAAGTCGGGCCTGAAGGTCCTGCCGGGCGAGGTCGTCGACGCGACGTTCCTCTCGGCCGCGGCCCTCGACGCCTTCCTCGCCGACACCGTCGCGCAGGCCGCATCGGATGACGTGCTGTACTCGGTGCACCTGAAGGCGACGATGATGAAGGTCAGCGACCCGATCATCTTCGGCCACGTCGTGCGCGCCTTCTTCGCCGACGTCTTCGCGCGCTACGGCGACGACCTGGCCGCCGCCGGTCTCACCCCCAACGACGGTCTCGGCGCCATCCTCGCGGGGCTCTCGCAGCTCGCGAACGGCGACGAGATCCGCGCGGCCTTCGAAGCGGCCATCGCCTCCGGCCCGCGCCTGTCGTACGTCAACTCCGACAAAGGCATCACGAACCTGCACGTGCCCTCCGACGTGATCGTCGACGCCTCGATGCCCGCCCTCATCCGCAACGGCGGCAAGCTGTGGGGCGCCGACGGCGGCGAGGACGACACGATCGCCGTCATCCCCGACTCCTCCTACGCCGGCGTCTACCAGGCGACGATCGAGGACGTCATCGAGCACGGCCCCCTCGACCCCGCCACCATCGGCTCGGTGCCCAACGTCGGTCTGATGGCTCAGGCCGCCGAGGAGTACGGCTCGCACGACAAGACCTTCGAGATCCCCGCCGCGGGAACCGTCGAGGTCGTCGACTCGTCGGGCGGTGTCCTGCTGTCGCACGAGGTCCAGGCCGGCGACATCTGGCGTGCGACGCAGACGAAGGATGTCGCGGTGCGCGACTGGGTGAAGCTCGCCGTCACCCGCGCGCGTGCGACGGGCGTGCCCGCCGTGTTCTGGCTCGACGAGAACCGGGCGCACGACGCGAACCTCATCGCGAAGGTGAAGACCTACCTCGCCGACCACGACACCGACGGCCTCACGATCGAGATCCTGGCTCCCGCCGACGCGACGCGCTACTCGCTCGAGCGCATCCGTCGTGGCGAGGACACCATCTCGGTCACCGGCAACGTGCTGCGCGATTACCTGACCGACCTCTTCCCGATCCTCGAGGTGGGCACGAGCGCCAAGATGCTCTCGATCGTCCCGCTGCTGGCCGGTGGTGGTCTGTTCGAGACCGGCGCGGGCGGTTCGGCTCCGAAGCACGTGCAGCAGCTCGTCGCCGAGAACTACCTCCGGTGGGACTCGCTGGGCGAGTTCTTCGCCCTCGCCGCCTCGTTCGAGCACCTCGCCGAGTACACCGGGAACGCTCACGCGAAGGTGCTCGCCGACACGCTGGATGCCGCGACCGGAACGTTCCTCGAGCAGGACAAGTCGCCGGGCCGCGCGCTGGGCACGATCGACAACCGCGGCAGCCACTTCTACCTCGCGCTGTACTGGGCCCAGGAGCTGGCGGCTCAGACGGTCGACGGCGAGCTCGCCGCGGCCTTCGCTCCGGTCGCCGAGGCCCTCGCCGCGAACGAGTCCACGATCGTGGAAGAGCTGATCGCGGTGCAGGGTTCGACGGCCGAGATCGGTGGCTACTACCGTCCCGACGCCGAGCTGGTCGCCGCCGTCATGCGCCCCTCGGCGACGCTCAACCGCATCATCGACGGGCTCTGAGCTCTTCTCGATACGGCGGAACGCCCCGGTCGCTGCGGCGTCCGGGGCGTTCCTCGTCGTGCGCGGGGGAGTCCGTCAGAAGCGGATCTCGGCGACGACCTCGCCGTACTCGGTCTCGTCGACAGGTGTGAAGCCGACGCGCGTGAAGAACGCCTCGGGGCCGCCCTCGCCCGCCTCGTAGATCACGTTGAGGCAGTCGAATCCGCGCGTGCGCGCCTCGTCGACCAGTTGCTCGACGGCGAAGCGTCCGACACCGCGGCCCTGGTCGTCGGCGTCGACGTTGATCCGCCACAGCACGGAGCGGAAGTGCTCGTGCGGCGCGTCGGGGTCGAAGCCGGCGCTGACGAAGCCGACGACCTCGTCGCCGTCGAGGATGACGCGCTGCCAGGACGTCGCCGGGTCGACCACGGTCGCGGCGATGGCGTAGCTCTCGGGCACGACGAAGCGCTCCTGCCCGGGCTTCAGCGACAGGTTGTTCACCGCGACGATCGTCGACGCCGACAGTTCTTCCACTCGGAGGTCAGCCATGGTCACAGGCTAACGGTGATCGATCCGCCGCGCATCGGTCGATCGGACGATGAGACGGGATGCGCCGATCAGGCGTGGACGTAGACGTCGGTCCCGGCGACGGCCCACTCGTAGATCTGGGCCGCGCGCGAGTCGGGCATGCCGACGCAGCCGGCGCTCATGCGATTGCCCCAGTTGCTGTGCCAGTAGACGCCGTGGAACGCCTGGTCGCCGTTGAAGTACATCGCCCACTTCACGTCGGGCTGCACGTAGCTGACGCCCGAGTCGGCCGCGGTGCCGCGCATGTCCTGGCGCGGGGTCTTCCACCCGATCGTGTAATAGCCGGTCTGCGTGTCGGCGCCGGGGCGGCCGGTGGAGACGAGCCACGAATCGACGACGACGCCGTTCTCCTTGAGGTACAGGCGCTGTTCGCTCAGGTCGACCTCGAGCAGGCGGGTGATCGTCTCGGTGGTGACGGGAACGACCTCGACCGGCAACCGATAGGCGGCATCGCCCGTCGCGAGCTGTTCGGCGAACCCGGCGGCGATGCCGTCGGTCGAGGTCAGCGTGCGGCCGTCGAGACCGGCGTCGGAGTCGTCGATGATCTCCCCGGCGGCATTGGCGAACACCACGCCGTTCACCGGCGCGCGATCGACAAGCGCCGGAAGCGTGTCGACGACGGGCTGGATCGCGGCGGCGTCCGCGGTGATCTCGAACGAGCCGTCGTCCTTCGTACCGATCGTGAGCCAGCTCGCGGCCGTCGCGCGGTCGACGGGCACCGTGCGCTCGTCGCCGACGTAGAAGCCGACGCCGTCGAGCATTCCGTTGAGCGAAGCGGCGGCCTCCTCGGCAGCGGCGGTGGTCGTCAGTGCGGACACGGGGGTCAGCTCGGGGTCGATGACGGCCTCGGTCGTGCCGGAGTCGAAGGCGCTCTGCAGGCCCGCGCGGGCCGCCTCGGGATCGACTCCCGCGCCGGGGACGTCGGGACTGACGACATACGACGTGCCGTCGAACGAGAGGGAGGCCGGCGTGGGCTCGACGTACAGGTCGCCTGCGGCGCTGCGCAGAGCGTCGGTGGCAGCCGCCTCGTCGAGCGTGATCGGTGCGTCGATGGGGTCGCCGAACCACTGCGTGATGTTCCAGGCGGGCCGGGCGTCGAAGGCCGAAGTCGCGAGGGCGGTGCCGTCGACCTGCGCTCCGAGGTCGGCGCCCGAGATGCTCGCGCCGCCGTCTCCGAGGGTGACGGTGGTCTGGTCGAGACGGTCCTGCACGGCGGATGCCGCGGCGCCGGGCGTCATGAATCCGACCGGGACCCCCGAGATGGTCGTACCGGGGGCGATCAGGAAGAATGACGCAGCAGCGGCACCGAGGGCGACCACGCCGACGGGGACGCCGATCCACAGGCCGAGGCGCCGCTTCTTGCGCGCCGGCTCGACCGGTGCCCACTCGACGCGCTGTCCGGGATCGCTCGAGAGCACGTCCGACTCGGCCGTGCTCTCATGATCGTGCTTCGACGCGACATCCGTCACCGCTGTACCCCCGTCTGCGCGTTAACGCGCACTCGGAACTCATGGTACGCGACACCGGTCCGAGAGCGGCCTGAGTGAAACCAGAGCGTTATGCAGCGGCGTGAACCCGATCGCGCCCGACGTCAGTTGGTGCCGCAGAGGTCGGTGTACGTGTCGATGCTGCCCTGCACGTCGCTCAGCGCCGTGGTGAGCTCGGTCGCCCGATCGGTGTCGCCAGCGGCGACGGCTTCCATCGAGTCGGCGGCCGAAGAGAACGCGGCCTGCAGATCGGGCAGGATGCCGGACACCTCCGCGTTCGTCACCTCGGCGGCCGCGTCGCCCATGCCGTCCGAGATCGTCCGCAGTGCGCCGGCCGCGGCGGCGGGGTCGGAGGGGTCGATCTCCTGGATGCCCTGCGTCGCCTCGGTCATGACGTCGTTGACCTGCGTGCACGCCTCCTCGACCGACTGGGTGCTGGCGGGGCTCGCGCCGCCGGCTGCAGAGTCGTTTCCTCCGGTGCAGCCGGTCAGGGCGACGAGTGCGAGAGCGGTGACGGCGAGGGCGGGCAGGCGACGGTTCATGGGGGTTCTCCTCGGGGCGGCGATTCCTCCACCCTACGGAGGAGCAGCGCTCGAACGTTCCCCTTGACATCGGCCGGGGATGCGGAGCGCGGATGTAACAGGTTTGTAAACATCACTAGCAAACCCCGGCCCGCGGGTTGTGCGCGACCCATTCGTAAGGTCTACTAACAAACATGACGAACACCGAGACCGAGGCCCCGCGGCGCACGACGCGCACTCGGCGCCCGGGCGCGAAGATCCTGCCCGAGCACGCTCGGGCGCACAATCGCGCACTCGTGCTCGAGCGGCTCTTCCACGGGGGAGCGATGAGCCGCGCCGACCTCGCGCGTGAGACCGGCTTGACCCGCGTCACGATCTCGGACCTCGTCGCAGAGCTCATCGGCGACGGCTTCGTCGCCGAGCAGGGCACGCGCGAGGCCGCGGGCCCGGGCAAGCCCGCCATCCTCGTCGATCTCGCCCGCGACGGGCACCGCATCGTCGGCCTCGATCTCTCGGGCAATGACCACTTCACGGGGGCCGTGATGACCCTCGACGGCGAGATCGTGGCCCGTCACGAGGTCGTCGTGCCCCGCGACCGCGCCGCGATCCTGCCGGCGGTCGTGGAACTGGCGCGCACGCTGGTGCGCGACGCGCACGCTCCCGTGCTCGGCGTCGGCGTCGGCACCCCGGGTGTCGTCGACGCCGCGGGGGTCGTGCTGGCGGCGCCGGGCCTCGGCTGGGAGGAGGTCGACCTCACCGGCATCCTGAGCGAGGCGGTCGGCGTGCCGGTACTGGTCGCGAACGACGCCAACGCCGCGGTGCTGGCGGAGCACACGTTCGGCGGTGCCGGCGACGACATCATCCTCGTGAAGGTCGGCCGCGGTGTCGGTGCGGGCCTGCTCACGGGTGGCGACCCGCTGCGCGGCGCGCGCTCGGCGGCCGGTGAGATCGGACACGTCACGGTGGGCACCGACGGCGGCCCCGACTGCGTCTGCGGCAAAGTGGGATGCCTCGAGGCCTGGATCTCGGTTCCCTCGCTCTCCGCCCGCATCGATGCCGGCGACGCGGACGACCGCGAAGGACTCCTGCGCGACGCCGGTGAGCGCCTGGGAATCGCCCTCGCGCCGATCGTCGGCGCTCTCGACCTGTCGGAGGTCGTGCTCTCCGGCCCCGCGGAACTTCTCGACGGGGCGCTCGCGAGCGCCGCGGCCGAGACGGTGCGCACCCGCACGCTCGCCACGTTCCACGACGAGCTGCAGGTGCGGATGACGGAGCAGGGACAGGACATCGTCCTGCGCGGTGCTGCCGTCATGGTCCTGTCAGGGCGCCTCGGCGTCTCCTGACCTCGCTCCACAGCTCCATAGCCCCACCTGCACCACCCGCTCCACACCCGGACGAGCCCATCCGACTCGTCGACACCAGAGAAGAAGGAATCACCATGAAGAAGAGCCTCGGAGCACTGTCGCTCCTCGGTGTCTCCGCCCTGCTGCTCGCCGGTTGCGCGAGCGGCGACGCGGGACAGAGCGCCGAGACCGGAGACCTGACCGTGTGGCTGGTCGGCACCGACACGCCGCAGGATGCGCGCGACTACCTCAAGAAGACCTTCGAAGCCGAGAACGAGGGCTGGACGCTCACGATCGAGGAGAAGACCTGGGCAGACACCGCGGACAACTATGTGGCCGCGCTGTCGTCGAACGACGCGCCCGACCTCGTCGAGGTCGGTAACACGCAGTCGCCCGGCTTCATCGACCAGGGGCTGTTCCTCGACATCTCCGATCTCGAGGCGGACCTGGGCGGCGACGAGCTGCTGCAGAGCTTCGTCGAGCTCGGGTCGGCAGACGGCAGCCTGTACGCCGCTCCCTATTACGCGGGGTCGCGCATCGTCTTCTACTCGCCCTCGTCCTACAGCGGCGAGGTGCCCACGACGCTCGAGGAGTACGTCGCCGACGGCATCGCCGCGACGACCGCCACGAAGTCGGGCATCTACGCCCCCGGCAAGGACTGGTACAACGCGTTGCCGTACGTCTGGGCGAACGGCGGCGAGATCGCGACGCAGGACGGCGACACCTGGAAGGGCGGATTCTCCAGCTCGGGCGGCATCGCCGGTCTGACGATGCTCCAGGACGTCTACCAGAACGCGACGATCGCGCCGGCCGACGCCGACGAGACCGACCCGCAGGTTCCGTTCTGCGCCGGTGAGATCGGCTTCCTCTCGGCTCCGGCGTGGGTGAAGTGGTCGATCCTCGCGCCCGCCGACGACGCGAAGGCCCCGGGCTGCCCCGAGACCGCCGGCGCCGACCTGAAGGCGTTCGCCCTCCCGGGCATGACCGCCGGCGAGGTCGCTCCCGTCTTCGCGGGCGGCTCGAACATCGCGATCGCGGCGAAGTCGGACGCGCCCGACAAGGCCGAGGCCGCGCTGAAGATCATCCTCTCGGAGGGCTACCAGAAGATCCTCGCCGAGAACGGGCTCATCCCCGCCCTGACCTCGTTCGCCGAGTTCCTGCCCGACGACGAGATCACGGCCGAGGCCGCGAAGGCCGTCGCATCGTCGAAGGCCGTGCCGGCGAGCCCGAACTGGTCCGAGGTCGAGTCGTCGGGTGTCATCAAGGACGCCCTCGTGAAGATCGCGCAGGGCGGCGACGTCACGGCGATCGCGACCGAGCTCGACGGCCAGATCGAAGCGATCCTCAACAAGTAGTCGAGCGTCGTGGGGCGCGGGGCCGGGCTCCGCGTCCCACGACGATCGCAGAGAGGGCAGGACGATGACTAACGTCCTCACGCGCACGCCGACCCCGCGAGAGCGGGCTCGCCGCCGTCGCGACAACGTCGGCGCGCTGACGCTCCTGGGCCCCTCGCTCATCATTCTCGGAGTGATGGTCGGGTATCCCGCCGTGCTGATGCTCGTGCAGTCGTTCACGGACTACGCCATCCGCAACAAGGTGCAGGGCACGCTTCCCGACTTCATCGGGTTCGAGAACTACCTCGAGGTCTTCACGCAGTCCGACTTCCCGGCCGTCCTCGTCCGCAGCCTCGGGCTGATGGTCGCGATGACCGTGCTGATCGTCGGGCTCGGCGCCCTGGTCGCAGTGCTCATGACGCGCCTGCGGCGCGGCTGGCGCATCCTCGTCTCGCTCGGTCTCCTGCTCGCCTGGGCGATGCCGCCGCTCGCGGCGACCACCGTCTGGGGGTGGATCTTCGACTCGCAGTACGGCATCGTCAACTGGGCCCTCAACACCATGACGGGATCCACCGACTGGACCAACCACTCGTGGCTGGCGAACCCGTGGTCGTTCTTCTTCGTCCTGACCGTCATCGTCGTGTGGCAGGGGGTGCCCTTCGCCGCCTTCACCCTGTACGCCGCGCTCGGCCAGGTGCCCGCCGAGGTGCTCGAGGCGGCATCCCTCGACGGCGCGGTCGGGTGGCAGCGGTTCCGCCTCGTCGTGTTCCCGTACCTGCGCAACGTCGTCACCGTCGTCGTCGTGCTGCAGGTCATCTGGAACCTCCGCATCTTCACGCAGGTCTACGCGCTGCAGCAGCGCGGCGGCCTCATCTCCGAGACCAACGTGCTCGGCACCTACATCTTCCGGCAGGGACCGGGGGAGTTCGGCGTCACGAGCGCGATCGGCGTGCTCATGGTCGTGCTGCTCCTCGCCCTCTCGTGGGGATACATCCGCACCACGCTCAAGGAGGAGGAGCTGTGAGCACCCAGGTCACCCCCGCGACCCAGCTCGGCACGATCGGGGTCGACGAGGTCGTCGGCGAGGTGGGCCGGGCGAAGCGTCCCCGGCCGCGTTCGCTCGCCGTCCGACGACCGCCGCGTCGCCGCATCCTCTCGCGAGCAGGGCTCAACCTCGCCGCACTCGTGGTCTTCGTGTGCTCGGTGTTCCCGGTGTACTGGATGCTGAACATGTCGTTCACGCGCGGCGAGAGCATCATCAGCCGCACACCGAGCTTCCTCCCCTTCGACTTCACGCTCGGCAACTACGCCACGGCGTGGACGCGCGAGGCGGCCCCGGGGCAGACCGACTTCGTGCACGGGCTGCTCTCGTCGACCCTCGTGACCGTGGGCGTGCTCGTCATCACGCTGGTGCTGGCCTTCCTCGCCTCGATCGCCGTCGCCCGCATCCGCTTCCGCGGGCGGCGCTCGTTCATCGTCGCGGTGCTCATCGTGCAGATGATCCCCGGCGAGGCGATGATGTTCACGATCTACGGCATGATCGACGACTGGCGTCTGATGAACACCCTCATCGGTCTCGGAATCGTCTACGTCGCCGCCGTCATCCCCTTCACGATCTGGACGCTGCGCGGATTCGTCGCGGGCGTTCCGGCCGATCTCGAAGAGGCGGCCATGATCGACGGCTGCACTCGCACCCAGGCGTTCTGGAAGGTGACGTTCCCCCTGCTCGCGCCCGGACTCGTCGCGACCGGCATCTTCGCCTTCATCCAGTCGTGGAACGAGTTCACGATGGCGCTGCTGCTCATGAAGGGCTACAACCTGACCCTCCCGCCGTGGCTGCTGTCGTTCCAGTCGGCGACGGCCGCGACGAACTGGGGCGCGGTGATGGCGGCATCCACTCTCATCTCGATCCCCGTCGTGATCTTCTTCCTCATCGTGCAAGGGCGGATGTCGGGCGGGCTCGTGTCGGGGGCCGTGAAGGGATGACGCTGCGCATCGGTGTCGACGTGGGCGGCACGAAGATCCTCGCCGTGTCCGTCGACGATGACGGCGGCGAGATCGCCCGCCGTCGTCGGCCGACAGGATGGGGCGGGGATGCCGTCGCCGACGGTATCGCGGCGGTCGTCACCGACCTCGCGGGGGCGGCGCCGGAGGTCGCCGTCGGCGTGGGCGTGCCCGGGCAGATCCGGCCCGGCAGCGGTGTCGTCGAGCATGCCCTGAACCTCGGGGTCGACCGGTACGACCTCGCGGGAGCCGTGGCGGCGCGGATCGGCGTCCGGCCGGCGATCGACAACGACGTGCGGTACGCGGCGGTCGGGGCGCAGGCGCTTCGTCCCGCGGGCGGATCGCTCGCCTACCTCAACCTCGGAACCGGCGTCGCCGCGGGCATCGTCGACGAGACGGGGCCCCGGCGCGGCGGGCGCGGCGCGGCCGGTGAGATCGGGCACATCCCCATCGATCCGAACGGTCCGCGCTGCCGCTGCGGACAGCGCGGATGCATCGAGGCGTTCTCGGGCGGCGGAGCGGTCGCCGAGCGATGGGGCGGTTCCGCGCCGCTGCCCATGCTCGCGGTCTTCGACGCCGCGGATGCGGGGGACGAGCGGGCCGCCGGCATCCGCGCCGACGTGGTGCGCGGCGTCGAGGCGGCGGTCCGGCTGCTGGTGCTCACGACCGATGTCGACGCGGTCGTCCTGGGCGGGGGCGTCTCCGCGCTCGGCGACCGGCTCCTCGTCCCGGTGCGGGCCGCGCTCGCCGCATCCGCCGGCGCATCGCCGTTCCTGCGGTCGCTGCGTCTGGACGAGCGGGTCGAGCTCGTGCCCCGCGATGTGCCGGTAGGAGCGCTCGGCGCCGCCGTTCAGGCCCAGGCGAGCGGGAGCAGATGCTCGGTGCTGAGCGGGGCGAGCGGCAGCGCCGCGGCCTCGGAGGCCGTGAGCCAGCGCGCCTCGGCGATCTCGGCGGCGGCGCTGACCGACGCGGGATCGAGCGTGACCGCGAACGTCTCGGCGATCACGCGGAAGCCCGGCTCGTTCGCGGCATCCGACTCGAACCGCCCGAGATAGGTCAGGTCGTGCTCGGCGACGACGACGCCCAGCTCCTCGTGCAGCTCGCGCACGAGGGCGGAGCCGGCCGACTCGCCCGGCTCGGGCTTGCCGCCGGGAGCCATGAACCGCTCGGTGCCGCGCTTGCGGACGAGGAGCGTGCGCGCGTTGCCGTCGGTCACGACCGCCGCGCTGACGTGGACCTCGCGGGCGGGGGCGGGCCCGGTCACGACGCGAACACCTTTCCCGGGTTCAGGATGCCGGCGGGGTCGAAGACCCGCGCGATGCGTCGCTGCAGCTCCCACTGGTCGTCGCCGAGCTCGTCGGCGAGCCAGCGTCGCTTCAGGACGCCGACGCCGTGCTCGCCGGTGAGGGTGCCGCCCAGGCGCAGAGCCGACCGGAAGAGGTCCTCCGCCGCCTCCCAGATGACCTCCGGGACCTCGTCGCCGTCGAAGATGAAGTTCGGGTGCAGGTTGCCGTCGCCGGCGTGGCAGACGGTCGGGATCGTCAGACCGAAGCGCTCCTCGATGCGGGCGATCTCGTCGAACATCGCGGGCAGCGCGCTCCGCGGCACCGAGACATCCTCGATGAGCGCGGTTCCCAGCGTCTCCATCGCTGGATGCATCGACCGCCGCACCGTCCACAGCTGCTGAGCCTCGGCGTCGTCGGCGGCGAGGCGCACCGTGCCGCCGGACGCGGCGAGCACCGCGACGACAGCCTCCGCCTCGGCCGTCGCGCCCGGGCCGTCGGTCTGAACCGTCAGCTGCGAGGCGCCGGGCGTGGGGGCGGAAAGCCCGAGGAGGCGGTGCGAGGCGGCGAGGGATGTCGCGTCCATCAGCTCCATGATCGCCGGCTGGATCCCGGCTGCCGTGACCGCCGATGCCGCGACCGCGGCGGAGCGGACGTCCGTGAACGTCGCGGCGATCGTGCGCGCCTCGCCGGGGACGAGGCGGCGGAGCTTCAGCGTCGCGGCGACGACGACGCCCAGAATGCCCTCCGAGCCGATGACGAGCGAGGTCAGGTCGAGGCCCGTCACGCCCTTCACGGTGCGGTGTCCGAGACTCATGAGGCGGCCGTCGGCCAGCACGAGGTCGAGGCCGAGGACCGCGTCTCGCACCACTCCGTACTTCGCGCAGAGCAGGCCGCCCGCGCCGGTGGCGATGTTGCCGCCGACGGTGGAGATGTCGCGGCTCGCGGGATCGGGTGCCCACCAGAGCCCGTGCTGCGCGAGTGCCGCGTTCAGCTGCCCGTTGAGGATGCCGGGCTCGACGACGGCGATGAGGTCGTCGGGGCGGACCTCGAGAATGCGGTCCATCGAACGCAGCGACAGCCCGATCTCACCGGCGCCCGTGTTCGCTCCGCCCGCCAGACCGGTGCCGGCGCCACGCGGTACGACGGGGGTGCCGGTGGCGGAGGCGATGCGCATCGTCGCCTGGACGTCCTCGACGGTGCGGGCGTGGACGACGGCGAGGGCCGATCCGGATGCCGCCTGGCCCGACTTGTCCGCCCGAGCGGCGGCCCGACCGGCATCCGAGACGTCGACGCGGTCGCCGAGTTCGGCCACGAGCCGCGCGACGACGTCGGGAGCGGTCATGACAGGCGCCGGCGCCCGGCGATCACGCCGCAGGTCACCGCGATGACTCCGAACACCAGGCCGATCCAGGCCTGGTCCATGCTCCACCACGCGATGGTCGCCGAGGCGTAGACGAACAGCTCGACGAGAGCGCGCACGAACGGGTGCACCATGAGCACGGCGCGGGGCGAGACGAACAGAGCCCACAGGAGGATCGCGACGACGGGAGCGCCGATGCCGAAGACCAGGTTGAGGGGGAAGTCCCATGCCGCGAAGCCCCAGATCGCGAAGGTCGCGAAGGCGAAGAGCTGGCAGGCGAAGGCGAGGAGCTCGATCGCCGAGAGAGCGCGTCGCGTGCCGGCCGCCTGCTGCGGCGCCTCGGGGGTGGCGGGACGGACGTTCGGCAGTTCGGACATGCCTCCGATTCTAGGCGCCGGCCTCACGTCGCCGACCCGGGAGCGACCTCGGGCGAACGGGTCACGCCCGACCGGTCCAGACGCGACGGACGCGCAGGTCGGCATCGAGGAGGACCGCATCGGCTGGGCTGCCGATCTCGAGCGTGCCGAGGTCGGGGCGTCCGATCGCGCGCGCCGGCGTGGACGTCAGCGCCGTCACGGCCACCGGGAGCGCCACGCCCGCGGCGACGGCCGTCCGCAGCGCGGCATCCTGGGTCAGGGTGGAGCCGGCGATCGTGCCGTCGGCGAGCCGCGCCACGGTGTGCTCGACGCGCACCGCGAGCGCCCCGAGCACGTAGTCTCCGTCGGCCGATCCGGCGGCCGCCATCGCGTCGGTCACGAGCGCGATTCGCCCGGGGGCGGCGGCGAAGGCGATCCGTACCACTTCGGGGGCCAGGTGCACGCCGTCGGCGATGACTTCCAGCGTCACCCGAGGGTCGGCGGTGGCCGCGCCGATCGGACCGGGCTCGCGGTGGTGGAGGCCCGGCATGGCGTTGAAGGCGTGCGTGAGGATCGTCGCGCCGGCGTCGAAGGCCCGCCGCGCGGTCTCGGCATCGGCGTCGGTGTGCCCGACGGCGGCGGCCGCACCCGCCGCGACGATGCGCTCGATCGCGGTGAGAGCGCCCGGCAGCTCGGGGGCGAGCGTGACCTGTCGGACGGTGCCGCGACCGGCCTCGAGCAGCCGGGCCACGGCGTCGGCGGCGGGGCGGACGAGCAGCTCGGGGTCGTGTGCGCCGTGGTGCCCGGGATCGAGGAACGGCCCCTCGAGATGCGAGCCCAGCACCGCGGCATCCGTCTCCGCCAGATCGGCGACGGCGGCGACCCGGCGGGCGAGGTCGTCGACGGATGCCGTGACGAGCGAGATGACCGCCCGCGTCGTGCCGTGCGCGCGATGCAGCTCTCGGGCCACGCGGATCGCCTCGGCGCCGTCGTCGTACGCCGCGCCCCCGCCACCGTGGCCGTGGATGTCGATGAAGCCGGGGGTGAGCGTGGCGCCGGGGCCGGCGACGTCGGCGCCGTCGAGAACCTCGTCGACCGGTTCCTCGGCTATGGCATCCCGCCACGCTGGCCCGGTGCCGCGCGTGGCGACCCGGCCGTCCCGCACGACGAGCCAGGAATCGGCGATCTCGCGACCGTCGTCGACGAGCCGGACCGAATGGATGACGCGGTTCAGAGCGTCCATGACACCTCCGGCGACGCGGGGAAGCGGATGCCGAGCGTCGTCCACAGTGGTCCGAGTCCGCCGACCCGCTTGCGGAAGGACTCCCAGGTGCGGCCGGCCGCGGTGCCCGCCGGAACCGACCAGGCGGCTTCGGCGGCCGCCGCGACGCGGGGGAAGGCGAGCGCATCGATGTCGTCGAGGTCGCGGACGGTCTCGGTCCACAGCGGCGCCTCGACGCCGAGGATGTCGTCCTCCGAGATGCCGGGAACGATCTCGCACGGCTCCCAGGAGTAGGCGCGTTCGAGGCTGGTCGGACCGTTCGCCCAGGTCAGCCCGAGAGGAGAATCGGCAGCCGGCTTCATGTCGAGGTACACGGCGTCGGCGGGGGAGAGGATGACGCGGCCGCCGCCCGCGACGAAGGCCCGCGCACGTTCGTCCGCGCCGTCGGTCGGCGAGACGAGGCCCCAGTACTGGCCGATCGTTCCGGGCGCGAGATCCGCGGCGACGCCGGCCTCGTGCCAGGCGATCGGCGTCTTGCCGAGGTCGGCGATGACTCGCGAGGTGCGGGCGACGAAGGCCGCGAAGTCTGCCGCGGGGGTGCCGTGCGCCTCGTCACCTCCGAAGTGGAGGTAGGGGCCGGGGGTCAGCTCCGCCAGCTCCGTCAGGATGTCGTCGACGAAGGCATCGGTCTCCGGGGCGCCGATGCGCAGCGACGAGAAGCCGACGCCCATTCCCGTGTACGTCTCGCCGGCGACGGGAGTCGGACCGCCCGCGGCGTCCCACCCGTCCAGCGCCGGTGGTGCGGCGACCTCGGGGTAGGCCAGGCCGACGGCGTGGGTGTGGCCGGGCATGTCGAACTCGGGCACGACGGTCATGTGGTTCGCCGCGGCGTGAGCGATGATCGCGCGGTAGTCGTCGGACGTGAAGAAGCCGCCGGCCCCGCCGCCCACCGCGCTCGCCGCCGCACGGGCGGTGAGCTCCGGCCGGCGGGTCAGCGCGAGCCGCCATCCCTGGTCATCGCTGAGGTGCAGGTGCAGGACGTTGAACTTCAGGCTCGCCGCCCGCTCGAGGTAGGCGGTGACGGTCGCGACGTCGTGGAAGTGGCGCGCGACATCGAGCATGACACCGCGGTACGCGAAGCGGGGGGCGTCGTCGATGTCGACGCCCGGGATCACCCAGCCCTCGGGCGAGCCGGTGATGAGCTGGCTCAGGGTCTGCACGCCGTAGAACAGTCCGGCCGCGTCGGCACCGCGGACGGTGACGCGGTTGTCCGCGACGGTCAGCCGGTACGAGTCGGGCGGGCCGTCGCCGTCGACGGTGACGTCGATGACGGCGCGGCCGGGCTCTGCGATGCCGGGCTCTGCGATGCCGGGCTCTGCGATGCCGGGCTCTGCGATGCCGGGCTCCGCGGAACCGGGGGATGCGGTGAGGTGGAGGCCGGTCCGGGTCAGGATGAGCCGGTGCAGGACCCCCGCGGCATCCGGGTCTCCCGTCACGGAAACGGTATGAGTCAGGGCGAACGTCACCCCCTTCGCGGGCGTGACCGAGGAGGGCAACGGGACCAGCGGCAGCGACGTCATCGCGCCCCTATCTGTAAGGGTGCCTAACAAACTTTCGAGCCAGCGTACCAGCGCGGCATCCGTTATGCTCGACGCGTCGCGACTGGCGTTGAGGTGGGCCACCACCGGGGAGCGACCGACACGGCATTCGACCGCACGCCTGGGCCGATGCGGAACTTCTCTGCTCGTGAAATCCGTCCCGAAAGCCGTCGTCTGGAGATCGTCATGACCGATTCGTACTTCAACGCCCCGCTCGCCGAGGTCGACCCCGAGATCGCGCAGGTCCTCGAGCGTGAGCTCGACCGCCAGCGCGGCTACCTCGAGATGATCGCGTCCGAGAACTTCGTGCCCGTCTCGGTGCTGCAGTCGCAGGGGTCGGTGCTCACCAACAAGTACGCCGAGGGCTACCCGGGTCGCCGCTACTACGGCGGCTGCGAAGAGGTCGACGTCGCCGAGGAGCTCGCGATCGAGCGGGCCAAGTCGCTCTTCGGTGCCGAGTTCGCCAACGTCCAGCCGCACTCGGGCGCGACGGCGAACGCCGCCGTCCTGCACGCGATCGCCCGCCCCGGCGACACGCTCCTCGGCCTCTCGCTCGACCACGGCGGCCACCTCACGCACGGCATGAAGATCAACTTCTCGGGTCGGCTGTACGACATCGTCGCCTACGGCGTGAACCCCGAGACCTCGCTGATCGACATGGACGAGGTCCGTCGCCTCGCCCTGGAGCACAAGCCGAAGGTCATCATCGCCGGCTGGTCGGCCTACCCCCGTCAGCTCGACTTCGCCGCGTTCCGCGCGATCGCCGACGAGGTCGGCGCGTACCTCTGGGTCGACATGGCGCACTTCGCCGGTCTCGTGGCCGCCGGCGTGCACCCCTCGCCGGTGCCGCACGCCCACGTCGTCTCGTCGACGGTGCACAAGACCATCGGCGGCCCGCGCTCGGGCATCATCCTCACCAACGACGCCGACCTGGCGAAGAAGATCAACACCGCCGTCTTCCCCGGACAGCAGGGCGGTCCGCTCATGCACGTCATCGCGGCGAAGGCGACGGCCTTCAAGCTCGCCGCGACGCCCGAGTTCAAGGAGCGCCAGGAGCGCACCGTGCGCGGCGCCGCGATCATCGCCGAGCGCCTGACGCAGCAGGATGTCGCCGACGCGGGCATCGCCGTGCGGTCGGGCGGCACCGACGTGCACCTCGTGCTCGTCGACCTGCGCGACGCCGCGATCGACGGCAAGCAGGCCGAAGACCTGCTGCACGAGATCCACATCACCGTGAACCGCAACGCGGTGCCCAACGACCCGCGCCCGCCGATGGTGACCTCGGGCCTGCGCATCGGCACGCCCGCCCTCGCGACGCGCGGCTTCGGCGACGCCGAGTTCACCGAGGTCGCCGACATCATCGCGCTCGCGCTGCAGCCCGGAGCCGACCTCGAGGCCCTGCGCGCCCGTGTCGCGACCCTCGCCGACGCCTTCCCCCTCTACCCCTCGCTGCAGCAGTAACCCGGCCGGTCGGTCGTCGGTCGGTCGGTCGTCGGTCGGTCGCCGAGAACGCACCCTCCCCCCGAGAACGCACCTCGAACGGTGCGTTCTCGCCCGGACGGTATGTTCTCGGCGACCGGGACCGGCGACCGGGACCGGGCGACCGCGACCCCTCGAACGGAGAACGACATGACCGCGCAGAAGCTCGACGGGCGGGCCACCGCCGCTGCCATCAAGGCCGAACTGGCCGATCGCGTCGCCGCGCTGAAGGCCCGTGGGATCACCCCGGGCATCGCGACGGTGCTGGTCGGGGCCGACCCGGCATCCCAGCTGTACGTCGGGATGAAGCACCGCGAGTCCGAGGCGATCGGCATGAACTCGATCCAGATCGAGCTTCCCGCCGAGTCGACGCAGGCCGAGGTCGAAGAGGTCATCGACCGCCTCAACGCCGACCCGACGTGCCACGGGTACATCGTGCAGCTGCCGCTGCCGAAGCACCTCGACACCGATCGCATCCTCGAGCGCATCGATCCCGCGAAGGATGCCGACGGCCTGCACCCCGTCAACCTCGGCCGTCTCGTGCTGAACGTCAACGACCCCATCACGACTCCGCTGCCATGCACACCGCGCGCCGTCATCGAGCTGCTGCAGCGCAACGGCTACGACCTCGCCGGCAAGAACGTCGTCGTCGTCGGGCGCGGCGTGACGATCGGCCGGTCCATCGGCCTGCTGCTGACCCGCCGCGAGATCAACGCGACGGTGACCCTGACCCACACCGGAACCGCCGACCTGGGCGCGCACCTGCGCGAGGCCGACGTGATCGTGGGCGCCGCGGGTGTGAAGCACCTCGTCACCGCCGCCGACGTCAAGCCGGGCGCCGCCGTCCTCGACGTGGGGGTCACCCGCGAGAACGACCCCGAGACCGGTAAGTCGAAGGTCTACGGAGACATCGCACCGGATGTCGCCGAGGTCGCCGGCTTCCTCTCGCCCAACCCGGGCGGCGTCGGCCCGATGACCGTCGCCCTGCTGATGACCAACGTCGTCGAGGCCGCCGAGCGCGCGACCGCCTGAGCCTGCTCTTCCGCCGTCGACTCGCCAAGGACTGCGGATGCCGGTGCATCCGGATCCGCGTTCTCTGGCGAGTCGACGGGGGCTCAGAGGAAGCGGGACAGGAAAGCCCGGGTGCGGGGCTCGCGAGGAGCGCCGAACACCTCCGACGGTGCGCCCTCCTCGATGATGACTCCCTGATCGAGGAAGACGACCCGGTCGGCGACATCCCGCGCGAACGCCATCTCGTGCGTCGCCATGAGGATCGTCGAGCCCGCCAACGCGAGGTCGCGGACGAGCTCGAGCACCTCACCGACGAGCTCGGGGTCGAGCGCCGAGGTGATCTCGTCGAGCAGCAGCACCTCGGGATCCGTCGCGATCGCACGGATGATCGCCGCCCGCTGCTGCTGTCCGCCCGAGAGCCGGTCGGGGTGCTCACCGGCCTTGTCGGCCAGCCCGATGCGCGCGAGCAGCTCACGCGCACGCGCCTCGGCCTCGCGCCGCGGCACGCGGTGCACGACGCGCGAGGCGAGGGTCACGTTGTCGAGCACCGACAGATGGGGGAAGAGGTTGTAGCTCTGGAACACCGCGCCCAGCCGCGCGCGCACCGCGTTCGCGTCGACCCGGGGGTCGGAGATGTCCTTCCCGGCGAGCAGGATCTGCCCGTCGTCGATCGGCTCGAGCAGGCCGAGGCATCGCAGCAGCGTCGACTTGCCCGAGCCGCTCGCGCCGATGAGGGCGACGACCTCGTTCCGGGCGAGCGACACGTCGACGCCGCGCAGCACCTCTCGGTCGCCGAACGACTTGCGGATGCCGCTGGCGTGCAGCACGTCGGTGACACTGCCGGTCTCGGTGTCGGGCGTGGTGCCGGATCCGTTCTGCGTCACAGGATCGATCCCGTCTGCTCGCGGCGGCGGAGCCTCGCGGTGTACCAGTCCGTCAGCCGGATCGTCGGGATCGCGAGCAGCACGAACAGCACGCCCGCCACGACGTAGGGGGTGAAGTTGTAGGTCGTCGCGACCACGCCCCGGGCCTCGGCGATCGCGTCGAACGCCGCGAGGATCGAGATCAGCCCGACATCCTTCTGCATCGAGATGAAGTCGTTCATCAGCGGCGGCGTCATCTTGCGCAGCGCCTGCGGCAGCACGACCCGCACGAGGGTCTGCGGATAGCTGAGTCCGAGCGCGCGGGCGGCGAGACGCTGCGACGGATGCACTGACTCGATGCCGGCCCGCACGACCTCCGCGACATAGGCGGAGTAGGTCAGGGTGATGGCGAGGACTCCCAGAAGCACCGGGTCGATGCGGGTGTTCAGGATGGTCGGCAGCCCGAATCCGATCAGATACAGCACGATGACGAAGGGCAGGCCGCGGAAGAGGTCGGTGTAGGCCGCAGCGATGAGGCGGAGCGGGAAGAACACCGGTCCGCGCAGGGTGCGCAGCAGCGCCAGGACCAGCGCCACGGCGGCGACCGTGAAGACTGAGATCGCGAGCACCTGCAGATTGACGAGGAAGCCCTGCCACACCTCGGGGAGCGCCTGGAGCGCGACGGCGGGATCGAAGAAGCTCCGCTGGACGGTCGCCCAGCCCTCCGTGTTGATCACGGTCACCCAGACGACGGCGGCGAAGGCCAGTGTCGAAGCGACGGCGATCAGCACCGACCGGCGCTCGCGGCCGCGCCGATACGCTCGGCGCTCGAGTTCGAGCGCGCTCGGGACGGAGGTGGTCACGGATAGACGCTAGCGCGCCCTCACTGGAGGAGCGTCACGCCCTCCGTGAGCCCCGACAGCCACGTCTGCTCGAGCTCGGCGAGCGTCCCGTCCTCGCGCAGTTCGTCGACGGCGGCCGTCACGGCCGGGGTGAGCGGGGAGTCCTTCGCGAGCAGCAGACCCCACTCGTCCTCGATCCCGGCCTTCGGCAGCTCGCCGACGAAGAACGAGTTCTCGATGTAGAAGTTGACCGCGAGGTAGGCGGTGGGGGTGTCGAGCACGATCGCGTCGATCTGTCCTGCGCCGAGCGCGGCGACGGCATCCTCGTTCGAGTTGTAGAGCCGGGCCTCGGCGTCGGGCGCGACCTCTGCGAGGGTCTGCGCGCTCGTCGAGTTGGCCATCGCGCCGATCGTCAGGTCGGTCAGGCCCGCGATGTCGGAGACGCCGTCGGCCGCGCCACCGGAGATCGCGACGATCGACTGGCTCGCGGAGTAGTAGGGCGAGGAGAAGTCGACGCCCTGCTTGCGCTCGTCGGTGATCGTGTACTGCTGGACGTTGATGTCGAAGCTCTTCGGACCCGGCGCGATCGCAGCCTCGAAGCTCGTCCTCACCCACACGACGTCCTCCGGGGCGAACCCGAGCTTGTCGGCGACGGCGTAGGCGACGGCGGCCTCGAAGCCCTCGCCCGACTCGGGGTCGTCGTCGACGAAGTAGGGCTCGTAGGCCGTCTCGCCCGTGGCGAAGGTGAGCTTGCCCGGGGTGACGTAGTCCTCGGCGGCGGGGCCGGACGCGGCGTCGCCCGAGGCGGCGGGCGCGGGCGAGGACGAGCACCCGGCGAGGACGATCGCGAGCGCGGCGACGCCGATCGAGGCGGCACGGACGAGAGAGCGGGACATCGGGGAACCTCCGGGTGCGGATGCCGCGCATCGGCGTGCTGTCACCGGCGGCTGCATCCATTCTCACCCGGTCCGGATGCCGCGGCGCGCGCGGGTCGTCGTGTTACGCCGCCTCCGGGCGGGCCCGAACCCCGCGAGGTCCCACTTGGGCCGGGTAAGCGCGGCTCAAACCCGGCCCAAGTGGGACCTCGCAGGGGGTGGACCCGCGGGGGCGGGGTCGGGCAGGATCGGCGGCGTGCGAGACGACGGCGGTGGGGGAGGATGCAGCGCAGCGGGGCCGACCGCGGCGCAGCGGCTGCGCTCGCACCTGCTGAGCGAGCCCGCGTCGTCACTCGGCGAGACCGCAGCCCACATGCTCGCGGTGCAGGCGCAGGAGTTCTGGTCGGGGCGATGGGCGCTCGCCGTCCGTACCGCCGGCGAGCCTGTGCTCCGCGCGGTGGATGCCGCGTTCGAGAACGGCACGCTCGTGCGCTCGTGGACCCAGCGCGGCACCCTGCACATCGTGCGCTCGGTCGACCTCGCCGGGATGCTCGCGGTGACCGCCCACCGGCAGCAGCGCGCGGCGGCCGGCATCCTGCGCGGGCTCGCGATCGACGAGGCGGTGCTGGCGACGGCCGAGCGCGCGGCTCGACACGCGCTGCGCGGTGGGAACCGGCTCACGCGTGACGAGTTCGCCGACCTCCTGCGCGGCGCCGGCATCGAGACCGAGCGCTCCCGCGGCAACCACATCCTCTCGGCGCTCGCCGTCCGCGGCGTTCTCGCGTTCGGCCCCGTGGTGCCGCGCGAGGGCGGCCCGAGTCGTGACCAGTTCCTTGTCGCGGTCGACGACCTGCCGTCGGTGCGGGTGCCCGACGATCCGCTGGCCGAGATGTTCACCGGCTACATCCGCTCGCATGGGCCGGCGCGCGTCGAGGACTTCCGCTGGTGGGCGGGGCTGCCGATCGGGCTGTCGCGACGCGCGGCCGAGGCGGCGGGTGATCGGGTCGTCGAGATCGAGGCCGGACTGTTCGCGGCACCGGCCGCCGCTGAGCCCGCTGTGCCGGCATCCGTTTCCGGCCCGAGCCCCGACCTGGGCAGCGGGGACGTCGTCGCCCTCCCCGCCTTCGACGAGTACTATCTGTCGTATGCCGACCGGACGACCGTCTGCGCTCCCGACCTCGCGGCTCGGATCGGGCCGACCCTGAACGGTCAGGTCGCGCCGATCCTGGTCTCCGGCGGACGGGTCATCGGCACCTGGCGCCACTCCGTCGCCGCGGGGCGGCACCATCTGCCACCCGGCCCCATGCTCGTCGCAGACCCGGCGGTCGCAGCATCCGCCATCGAGGCCTCACTCGCCCGGGTCTCGCGCTTCCTCGCCGACTGAGCTCGCGCAAGGCTCCACCGAGGTCCCACTTCGGCCGGGTATCTCGGCGTCATTCCCGGCCGAAGTGGGACCTCGAGCGCTGCCGGCGAGTCAGCCCCCGGCGTGGCGGTCGAGGAAGGCGTAGACCTCGCCGTCGTCGACGCCGGGAAAGTTGCCGCGCGGCAACGGCGAGAACATCTGCATGTGCACGCGGGCGCTCGGCCACGCTTTGCCCTCCCAACGCGACGTCAGGTCGGGGTCGGGCCGGCGGCAGCATGACTCGTCGGGGCACGTGGATGTCGCCCGCTTCTGCGTCTCGCGTCCGCGGAACCACCGGGCGTCGTCGAACGGCACGCCGACGGTGATCGAGAACTCGCCCTCGGCCGTGGTCCCGGTCTGGCTCGAGCACCAGAAGGTGCCGCCCGGGGTGTCGGTGTACTGGTAGTGCTCGACCGTGCGGTTCTGCTCCTCGAACGCCGACCGCGCCGAGAACCTGCGGCACACGACCTGACCCTCGACGCTGCCGGTGACGTCCATCGGCAGCGGCAGGCCGTCGTTCTCGTAGACCCGTGTGATGGCGCCCGCGCCGTCCACGCGCAGGAAGTGCAGCGGGATGCCGAGATGCCGGGTCATGAGGTTGGTCATGCGCATCCCGGCTGCCTCGTGCGTCACCCCGAAGGCGTCGCGGAAGTCCTCGACCGCGAGGTTGCGGTCCTTCTTCGCCTGGGACAGGAATGTCACCGAGGCCGTCTCGGGCATGAGGCAGCACGCGGCGTAGTAGTTGATCTCGAGGCGCTGCTGGAGGAAGTCGGCGTAGTCGCTGGGGGGAGTGTGGCCGAGCAACCGGTGCGCCATCGCCTGCAGCGCCATCGAGCGCAGGCCGTGTCCGCCCGGGATCGACGCCGGGGGAAGGTAGATGCGCCCGTTCTCGAGGTCGGTGACCGAGCGGGCCGAGTGCGGAAGGTCGGCGACGTAGAGCAGCTCGAACCCCAGCTGCTCGGCCATGATGCTCACGGTGCGGTGCGTCAGCGCGCCCGAGGTGTGCCCGGCTGCCTTGAGCTGCTTCTCGGCGAGGCGCTCGATGTCGGGCAGGTAGTTCGCGGCCTCGCGCATCCGCAGGCGCAGCTCGGTGTTCGCCCGTCGCGCCTCCTCCGGGGTCGCGATCGCCTCGCGCTCGCGGCGCTGTAGCTCGCGATGCAGTCCGAGGATCGACTCGAGCGTCTCGTCGCTCATCGTCTTGCCCGCGCGCACCGGTGCGATGCCGAGTCGCCGGAAGACGGAACTGGCTTGCGCGCGCTCGAGCTCCAGCTCGAGCGCGGCTCGCCGGTTCGGCGGTTCGGGTGAGAGGAGGTCGGTGACGTCGGTACCGGTCGCCGAGGCGATCGCCTGCAGCAGCGACAGCTTCGGCTCGCGGCGACCGTTCTCGATCAGGCTCAGCTGGCTGCCGGCCACGCCGACCTGAGCACCGAGCTCGTCGAGCGTCATCCCGCGGGCGACGCGGTGGTGGCGGATGCGATGCCCGAGGGTGGCGAGTTCGATTCCGGATGCGGCCATTCCTTGATCATAGGGAAAGAATCGTGTTTCTTGAAGGTGATGCGGCCCGCAAGACGAGGTCTTCCTGCGTTGGAATCGTCAGGTATCACCGATCTCGCCGCCGACGTAGGAGACCGACATGGCCATCGCCGACCTCTTCACCCGCCCTGCCAGCACCGGCTCAGCTGCCGCACCCGCCGCGCAACGCCGCGCCCGGCCCGACCTCGGGGCCCGCCCCTCGGCGGCATCCGGTCCGCTCGCCGATCTCGTCGCGTGGGTCGACGAGATCGCTGCGCTCACGCAGCCCGACCGGGTCCACTGGGTCGACGGCTCGGCGGCCGAGAACGACGCGCTGCTGCGCGAGATGGTCGACGAGGGCAAGCTCATCAAGCTCAACCCCGAGTGGCGGCCCGGCTCGTACCTCGCCCGCTCGCACCCGAGCGACGTCGCCCGCACCGAGGCGCGCACCTTCATCGCGTCCGAGCGCGAGGAGGATGCCGGCCCGACCAACAACTGGGTCGCGCCCGACGACATCCGGGCGACCATCACGCCCCTGTTCGCCGGGTCGATGCGCGGGCGCACCATGTACGTCGTGCCGTTCTCGATGGGAGCGGTCGGCGGCCCGCTCTCGCACATCGGCGTGCAGGTCACCGACAGCGCCTACGCGGTGGCATCCATCGGCATCATGACCCGCGTCGGTGCGGCGGTGCTCGATGAGATCGCCGGCGGCAAGCCGTGGGTCAAGACCGTCCACTCGGTCGGTGCGCCGCTGGCGCCCGGTGAGGCGGATGTCGCGTGGCCGTGCAACGACGAGAAGTACATCGTGCACTTCCCCGACACCCTCGAGGTGTGGTCGTTCGGCTCGGGCTACGGCGGCAACGCCATCCTGGCCAAGAAGTGCTTCGCGCTGCGCATCGCGTCGGTGATCGGCCGTGACGAGGGCTGGCTCGCCGAGCACATGCTGCTCATCCGGGTCATCGACCCGGCCGGCAAGGCGTACCACGTGGCCGCGGCGTTCCCCTCGGCCTGCGGCAAGACGAACCTCGCGATGCTGCGCCCCACGATCCCCGGATGGCGGGTCGAGACCCTTGGCGACGACATCGCGTGGCTGCGTCCGGGATCCGACGGCCGGCTGTGGGCGATCAACCCCGAGGCGGGCTTCTTCGGCGTCGCCCCGGGCACCGGGGAATCGACGAACGTCACCGCGGTCGAGACGCTGTGGGGCAACACGATCTTCACGAACGTGGCGCTGCGTCCCGACGGCGACGTCTGGTGGGAGGGCCTCACCGACGAGGCGCCTGCCGAGCTCATCGACTGGGAGGGCAAGCCCTGGACGCCCGACTCGGGTCGGCCGGCCGCGCACCCCAACTCTCGCTTCACCGTCAGCGCCGCTCAGTGCCCGCAGATCGCGTCGGATTGGGATGCCGCCGAGGGCGTGCCGCTCGACGCCATCCTCTTCGGCGGCCGCCGGGCGACGAACGTCCCCCTCGTCGTCGAGGCGACCGACTGGACCCATGGGGTCTTCATCGGATCGACCATCTCGTCGGAGCGCACGGCAGCGGCCGAGGGGACGCTCGGCGAGCTGCGCCGCGACCCCTTCGCCATGCTCCCGTTCTGCGGCTACAACATGGGCGATTACTTCGCGCATTGGCTCAAGGTCGGGCAGAAGCTGCGCTTCGACCGGGCTCCGCGCGTCTTCCAGGTGAACTGGTTCCGCAAGGGCTCCGACGGGCGCTTCCTCTGGCCCGGGTTCGGCGACAACTCGCGGGTCATCGACTGGATCGTCCGGCGCCTGAACGGCGAGGTCGGCGCGGTCGACAGCCCGATCGGACGGCTGCCGCACACGGCGGACCTCAACCTCGACGGCATCGAGGTGCCGCAGCGCGATCTCGACGAGCTGTTCGCGGTCGACACGGAGTCGTGGCTGCGCGAGGCCGACCTCACCGAGGAGTTCTACGACACCTTCGGCGAGCGGATGCCGGCGGCGCTGCGCGCCGAGCTCGAGGCCCTGCGCTACCGCCTCGGCCACCGCGCCTGACACCGCTCCGCCACGAGAACGCACCGTCGCCGCGAGAACGCACCGCACAGGGTGCGCGTTCGCGGCGACGGTGCGTTCTCGCGGGCCAGCGGGCGGCCGCGTCAGACCAGGAGCTGGTGCTTCGCGAGGTCGCGGTACAGCGGGACCGTGGCGACGAGCTCGGAGTGCGTGCCCTGGCCGACGACCCGGCCGTGGTCGAGCACCACGATGACGTCGCTGTCGACGACCGTCGAGAGCCGGTGCGCGATGACCACGAGGGTGCGACCCGTCGCGACCGCGTCGATCGCCTCGCGCATCCGCTGCTCGTTGAGTCCGTCGAGCGATGACGTGGACTCGTCGAGCAACAGGATCGGGGGAGCGGCCAGCAGCGCGCGGGCGATCGCGAGGCGCTGACGCTCGCCGCCCGAGAGCATGACGCCCGCCTCGCCGACGGACGCCTGAAGACCGAGCTCGCTGCGCTCGAGCACCTCGCCGAGGTTGACGGCGCGCAGCACGCGCTCGCAGTCGGCGTCGGTGGCCTCGGGGGATGCGAGCCGCAGGTTGTCGGCGATCGTGCCCGCGAGCGTGGGGGCGTCCTGCTCGACATAGCCGAGTTGCGCGCGCAGCTCGGCGCGGGGGAGCGACCGGATGTCGTCACCCCCGACGAGCACCGCTCCGCCGGTGACGTCGTAGAACCGCTCGATCAGGGCGAGGGTCGTCGACTTGCCCGCCCCCGAAGGGCCGACGAGGGCCACGCGCGCACCGCGGGGAACGCGGAAGCTCACGCCGCGGAGCACCTCGCCCTCGGAGACGGCGGTCGCTCCGACTGTCGCTGCAGACGAGGCGGCGTCCGCACCGCTCTCCGGTGAACCCGTCTCATCGGCCGTGACCGCAGCGACCGCCGAGGTGTCGACGCGTGCGTCCGCGAGGGTTCGCAAGGCTTCGTCCGACGCCGAGCGCCGAGCCGCGACGACGGCCTCCGGGTAACGGAAGTGGACGTCGCGGAACTCGATCGCGACGTCGCTGTCGCCCGAGACGGCGACGCCGGCAGCGGCATCCGCATCCGTCGAGTCCTCCGTGGGCAGGTCGAGAACCTCCTGGATGCGGCCGAGCGCGCCGAGCGCCTGGTTGACCGAGGTGATCGCCCCGAGGAACGACGCCAGCGGCTGCACGAGGAAGAACAGGAACATCACGAACGTCACGAGGCTCGCGATCGAGATGGCTCCCGAGGCCACCCGGTATCCGCCGACGCCGAGCACGACGAGCAGCGACAGCTGCAGAGCGACGCCGGCGACCGGAACGACCAGGGCGGACGCCTTCGCGACGCGCACACCCGCGTCGTACGCCTGGCGCGCGGCTCCCGTGACGGCGGCCTCCTCGCGTTCGGTGGCTCCGGCGGCACGAATGGTGCGGATCGATCCGATCGCCCGCTCGACGCCCGACGCCAGCTCTCCGACCCGCTCCTGCTGCTCGCGCGTGGCGCGACGGATGCGGGTGCTGAGCCCCACCACGACGGCGACCGAGGCTCCGATCACGATGACGATAAGCAGCAGCAGAAGGGGGTCGATGAAGAGCATCGCGACGATGGCGCCGACGAAGATGAGCGCATTGCCGACCGAGTCGGCGAGCCCCTGGGTGAGCACGGCGTAGAGCAGGGTCGTGTCGGTTCCCACCCGCGAGACCAGGTCGCCGGTCCGCCGAGCGTCGAACTCGGAGATGGGCAGCCGGAGCAGGCGCGCGATGAGCCGGCGGCGGCTCGAGAACACGACCGCCGTGCCGGTGCGCTGGAGCAGATAGTGCTGGAAGGCTCCGATGGCCGACGAGACGACGACGAGGATCACCAGCGCCCAGACGAGGATGCCGAGGGTGTCGCCCGCCTGCACGCGCTCGATGACCTGTCCCACGACGACGGGCTGTCCGAGGGTGGCCACCGCCTCGACGATGCTGAGCACCGCGACGGCCACGAGCACGCCCTTGTGCTCGAACAGGTAGGGGAGCAGCTGCGAGAGGCGGGCGCGGGGGCCGTCGTCGGTACGGCGGCGTCCGCCGCGCATGCGGCTGCGGGTGTCGGACATGCGGTCCCCTCGGTTCGTTGAAGCTCTCTCCTTCGACCGTACTTTCTTTCGTCGAGGGTGGTTGTCCGTTCGCGGTATCGATGGAAGAGTTCCCGGATGCGTTCGCTCACGAAACGTCAGTCGGCACCCCTTGCCGCGGTCGCGTTCGTCGTGCTCACCCTCACCGGTTGCACCGGTCCGGTCGCAGACGGCGAAGCGACAGAGTCGCCGGCATCCGCCGGTTCCACGCCATCTCCCACGCCGACATCCGACGCGCGCACCGACGAGCAGCAGTTGCCCCTGCCGGTCGATGAGATCGCGGACTGGGCCAAGACAGCGGTGCCCCGGTCTTCGGACACCGCCGGCATGGGGACGCTGTCGGGGTGGCTGAGTGAGCACACGTCCCCGCGCCAGACCTCGCAGTTCTCGTCGCTCCCCGCCGGGACGTATCAGGCGCAGGTCGCGTGCCGCGGCGGCGGCACGATCACGGTGACCGCGGGCCCGATCGACAGCGCGTCATCGGGCGATCCCGTGACGTGCGACAACAGCACGATCGCCTTCGACGTGACCATCGAGCAGCCGGGTGTGAGCGTCACCATGGACCTCGTCGGCGACCCCACCGTCTACGCGCTCTCGCTGGAGCGGACTGCTTAGCCGCTCAGCGCTCGACGAGCACGCCGTCGGCGTCGGCCCAGACGTGTCGCCCGGGCGTGAAGACGACGCCGCCGATGGTGACCGGAACGTCGAGCTCGCCGAGGCCGTCCTTCGCGCTCTTGCGGGGGTTCGAGCCGAGCGCCTTGACGCCGAGATCGAGCGACGCGATCGCCACCCGGTCGCGGATCGCCCCGTTCACGATGATGCCCGCCCAGCCGTTCTCGACCGCCGACGCGGCGATCACGTCGCCAACGAGAGCCGACTCCAGCGACCCGCCGCCGTCGATGACGAGCACCGCCCCGCCGCCCGGCGTCGCGAGCACGCGCTTCACGAGCGCGTTGTCGCGATGGCAGCGGATCGTGCGGGCGGGGCCGTCGAAAGACGTTCGGCCGCCGAGGTCGAGCAGCGGGAGGGCAAGGGAGTCGAGCTCCTCGCCGCGTTCGTCGTAGAGATCGGCGGTCGCGGTCGTCATGCCGACAGACTAGCGACGCAGTTCAGGCACCGGTCGCGGCGGGCCGATCGGGATGCTGCGACCACTGGCTCCACGAGCCGGGGTAGAGCACCGGCCGGTATCCCGCGAGGCTGAGGGCGATGGCCTCGTGCGCGGCGCTGACGCCCGAGCCGCAGTAGACGCCGACCGTCGCGCCGGGTTCCGCACCGAGCGCGGCAAACCGTTCGCGCAGCTCGTCCGGGCTCCGGAACCTCCCCGAGTCGTCGTTGTTCTGCGTCGTCGGCGCGGACACCGCGCCGGGGATGTGCCCGGCCCGCGGGTCCATCGGTTCGACCTCGCCGCGGAACCGTTCGCCGGCGCGGGCGTCGAGCAGCAGTCCGGTGCGGGCGAAGGCGAGGACGTCGTCGATCCCGAGCATCGGCAACGTCCCGGGCGAGACGACCGCGGTGCCCGGACGCACGGCCGGGGCGTCACCCTCCTCGAGGTCGAACCCCGCGTCGGTCCAGGCGGCCAGGGCGCCGTCGAGCACACGGACGTCGGCGATGCCGGCATCCCGCAGCACCCACCAGGCGCGGCCGCTCGCCAGGTTGGCGACATCGTCGTAGACGACGACGGTGTCGCCCCCGTCGATGCCCCAGTCGCGCACGGCCGCTTGCAACGTCTCGGGAGAGGGGAGCGGATGCCGGCCCTGCGCCGGCTCGCCGTGTTCGGCGAGCTGGGTGTCGAGGTCGGCGTAGCGCGCGCCGGGGATGTGGCCCGCGCGGAACGCGGGGCGTCCGTCGGGGCGGTCGAGCCACCACCGGACGTCGAGCACGCGCACGGGGCCGCCGTCGGGGTAGCGGCCGGCCACGAGCGCGGTGTGGAGTTCAGCGGCAGTGGTGAGGATCGACGACATCCTCTGATTCTGCCGTGCGGGCCCGGACCGTGAGGAGGCCCGGACCCGCAACGAATCGGATCAGCCCGCGATGCGTGCGACGAGATCGATCTCGACGAGGATGTCGGCCAGCTGCGAACCGACGGTCGTGCGCACCGGGAACGGCTCCGAGAAGAACTCGCGGTACGCGACGTTGAACTCGTCGAAGTCGGCGAGGTCGGCGAGGTGCACCGTCACCTTGAGGGCGTCGTCGAGGGTCGCGCCGTGCTCGGCGAGGACCGCCTGCAGGTTGCGGAGCACCTGGCGGGTCTGGTCGCCGACCGACTCCGGCTTCTCGCCGGTCACCGGGTCCTGCGGACCGAAGCCCGCGGTGAACAGCAGGTCGCCGCTGACGATGCCCTGGCTGTACGGGCCGGCGGGCTGCGGTGCGTCGGCGGTGCGGATGGCCTTCTTGGTGGTGGTCATGGGATCCCTTTCGTTTCTTGGGCGGGGTTCGGATGGGGCGTGGTCACGCCGCGGCAGCGGCCGCGTGGCGCAGCCCACCCCCGGGCGTGGCACCCGTGAGCTCGCCGTGCCGGAGCACGGTGCGCCCCGAGACGACGACGTCGTCGATGCCTTCGGCGAGCCGGAGCGGCTCATCGTACGTCGAGGCGTCGCGGACGCGCTCGGGGTCGACCACGGCGATGTCGGCGATCGCGCCGGGGCGGATCCGGCCCCGATCGCCGAGGCGGAACCGGTCGACCGGGTTCGTCGACAGGTGGCGGACGGCGGTCGGCCAGTCGAGGAAGCCGTGCTCGCGCACGTACGTCGCGAGGTACGACGCGAAGGTGCCGCGAGCGCGGGGGTGCGGGTGCGCGCCGATGAAGATGCCGTCTGACCCGCCCATGTGGTCGGGGTGAGCGATCAGCCGTCCGAGATCGGCTACCGGCCGCTGGTCGCGGACGGCCATGATCACGTTCGCTTCGAGCCGCGACGCGGCAAGCAGGTCGAGCGCGGCGTCGACGGCATCCGTGCCGCGCTCGGCGGCGATCTCGGCCAGGGTGCGACCGTGTGCCCAGGCGAACTCGGGCGCGGGCGTGTGGGCGACCGTGATCATCTCGGGCCACTCGGGGCCGAGGCTCGGGTTGCGCGCCACGAGGGGGAACCACTCGCGACGCAGCCGGTCGCGCTCGGCCGGGTCTGCGAGCGCGGTGACCGCATCGGCCGGATCGGCGGCGTTCAGTGACGGGGGCAGCATCGTCATCGCCAGCAGCGAGCAGCCGCGCGTGTAGGGGTAGGCGTCGAAGGACGCGTCGACGCCCCGCTCTCGCAACAGTGCCATCAATCGCCACGCCTCGTCGGCGGGCGTGTGGAAGTGCGAGACGTGGACGGGAACCCCGGCGGTGAGACCGATGCGGGCGGCCTCGTCGACGCCGACCTCGGAGTTGAGCTCGTACCCGCCCCGCATGTGGGTCACATACGGAAGCCGGTGCTCGGACAGCGGCGCGCACAGGGCGGCGATCTCATCGGTGCTCGCGAACAGCCCGGGCACGTAGTCCAGGCCCGTCGACAGCCCGACCGCGCCCTCGGAGATGCCCTCGGCGACGAGCGCCACCATCCGCGCCCGCTCGTCGGCGGACGCGGGGCGGTCGCTGTCGCCCATGACCTGGTGGCGCACGGTGCCGGCGGGCACGAGGTACGCCACCCGCAGCGGGATCGCCCCGTCGTACGACGCGAGGAGCCCCGCGACACCACCGCCGCGGTAGCGCGGGTGGGGCCCGTTGATCGCCGCGAAGTAGCGGCTCGCGTGGCGCCCGTCGCCCGGCGCGAACGAGATGCCGTCCTGACCGCCGATGACCGTCGTCACACCTTGGCGGAGGAGCGCGAGCTGCACGTCCCGGTCGAAGACGGCACCCTCCGCGTGCGAGTGCGCGTCGACGAAGCCGGGCACCACGAGGCGTCCGCCGGCGTCGAGCACCTCGAGGTCGTCACGCTCCGCGAAGGATGCGCCGGGCGCCGTCACCGCTCGGATGCGCTCGCCGTCGACGAGGACGTCGGCGGCGACGGGCTCCGCGCCCGATCCGTCGACGACGACCCCGCCGGTGATGAGCAGACCGGTCATGCTGCGGTGTTCCGGGGCGCGTGGATCCGCCCGGCGTCGGCGGTGTCGGGGCGGATCGTCGCCGTCATGGTGGCGATGGCGCCGATGACGCAGATGACGGCGGCGTAGATCACGACCGGCCAGATGGCGCCGCTGGCCCAGCCGACGAGCGCCGTTGCGATCAGCGGCGCCAGTCCGCCGCCCAGGGTGTTGGAGAGCTGGTACCCGATGTTGACGCCGGTCGTGCGCTGCTCGACGTCGAACATCTCGGTGAGCATCGTCGACAGGGTGGCCTGCATCGCGACACCGGGGATCACGAAGCCGATGATCATGCCCAGCCAGATGAGCCAGGGCACGTGCGTGCCGTAGAGCATGAACGTGGGCCAGATCAGCAGGGCGAAGCCGAGGCAGCCGGCGACGTAGACGGTGCGACGGCCGATCCGGTCCGAGAGCGCGCCGTAGGCCGGGGCGACGAACACCTGCAGGAGCCCGACGATCATGGTCCCGATGAACCCGACCTGCGCCGCCGTGCCCGACGAGACCATGAACGACAGGCCGTAGGTCAGCACGATGTAACCCGCGATGGACTGCGGAAGGCCGATGAGGATGCCGAGCAGGGTGTTCTTCGGGTGACGGAAGACCTCGATCAGGGGAGAGCGGGGCTTGAGCCCCTGGGCGCGCACGGTGCGGGTGTGCTCGGCGAACTCGTCGGACTCTTCGAGCTTGCGGCGCAGCAGGATCGCGATGACCGCGAGGACGAGCGCGAACACGAACGGGATGCGCCATCCCCACGTCATGAAGAACGAGTCGGGGGTGAGGCCCAGGGCGGCCATCGCGCCGGCCGACGCGACGTTCGCGATGCCGGCTCCGGTGATGAGGAAGGCGCCGAAGAAGCCGCGTCGTCCCACCGGGGCGTGCTCGACGACCATGGTGGCCGCCCCGCCCATCTCGCCGCCGACGAACAGACCCTGCAGCGACCGCATCGTGATCAGCAGGATGGGAGCTGCCGCGCCGATCATCGCGTCCGGCGGGATCAGGCCGATCGCGGCGGTCGTGAGGCCCATGCCGATGACGGTGATGAGGAGGGTGATCTTGCGGCCCATGCGGTCGCCGATGTACCCGAAGACGATGCCGCCGAGCGGGCGGAACAGGAAGCCGACCGCGAAGGTCGCGAACGATGAGAGCTGGGCGATGAAGGGGTCGTTCGCCGAGAAGAACACCGCGGGGAACACGGCGGCGGCCGCGAGACCGTACAGGTAGTAGTCGAAATACTCCATCAGAGTGCCGATGGATCCGCCGGCGATGGCTCGCCGCTGCGCCTTCGTCAGGGGCTGTCCGGCGGTGCGGGTGCGGGTCGCGCCGCTGCGGGGCGGTGCGGTCGGTGTCGTGTTCACCATGTTCTCCTCGGTATGACCGCAACGTCGCGGCTGGCCTGCATCGGGGTGGAGCTTCCCGGATACGAATCTCGGGCGTCGAAACGCTAGCACGATGCTTACTGCGATTCTATGTGGTTAGCAGAAATTATTAATACACGCGTAACGACCGTGACACAATGGGCGCACGACAGACGGGAGATCCACCGTGAACAAGCTCCTCCCCGCCGAAGGAGCGGTCTTCGCCGACATCGAGGACGCCCATCGGACGCTCGCGCCGCTCATGACCGCCATCGCCGCGGCCGTCGGCGACCACTGCGAGGTCGTGCTGCACAACCTCACCGCGGGCGACCTCGAGCACTCGGTGTACGCGATCGTCAACGGGCATGTGAGCGGGCGCGGTGTCGGCGGCCCGTCGACGAACCTCGGGCTCGAGGTGCTCCACGACGAGACCGCCGATCACAACGCGTTCGGATACCGGGCGCGCACGCACGACGGCCGCGACCTGCTCAGCTCGTCGGTGTACTACCGCAATCCCGAGGGGCGCATCATCGCGGCCTTCTGCATCAACATCGACCTCACCCCCATGCAGCGCGCCGCAGACCTCGTGGCGTCGTTGGTGCCCGCGCCCCGCGCCGCTGCCGACGCGGCTCCCCAGGAGCTCGTCGGACAGGACGTCTCGAGCGTCCTCGACGAGATGATCACCGACGCCATCGCCATGGTCGGCAAGTCGCCCTCGTCGATGTCGAAGGCGGATCGCATCGAGGTGCTGCGTCTGCTCGAGACCCGCGGTGCGTTCCACATCAAGCGCGCAGCCGACAAGGTGTCGTCGCGTCTCGGCGTCTCGCGTGTCACCGTGTACGGCTACCTCGACGAAGTGCGTCGCGGCTGACGCCTCCGCCGCGCTCAGAAATACGTCTCGACGGCCTCCGTCACCGCCGCCGCGCCGTCGGTGACCGGGACGAGTCGCCATTTGTCGAACGCCGTGCAGGGATGCGACAGCCCGAGCCGCACCACCTCGCCCACCTGGATGCGCTGTTCACCCGTCCAGCGGAGGAAAGCGTGCTGATCGTTCATCGCGCTGATCTCGGCTCGCAGCGGCCGTTCCGGGGCGCCCAGTTCGCCGGCGATGCCGAGGGGTACCGGCAGGCCCTCGTCGAAGGGCAGATCGCGCTTCCCGCCGTCGAGGAGGGCGAGGCCGGGCTCGGGCTGCGAGACCACGCGCGCGTAGGCGAACATCGCGGTGCGCAGCGGGATGTCGTCGTCTCGCACGCGGTCGGGGTCGAGAGGCGAGATCGACCGGTAGAAGCCGCTGTCGTGCGCGAGGTACGCGCCGGAGCGCAGGATCGCGCGCGCGTCCGGCATCCCGCCGATGCCCTCGGCGACGAGGTCGAAGAACGCGCTGCCGCCCGCTGTCACCCAGGGCACCTCGGGCATGAGCGGACGCACGCGCTCGACGAGGTCGCGCATGCGCGAGCAGAAGGCGCGGACGGCCGCGAGGGCGACCTCCGAGCGGTCGTGGGCGAGAGCGCCTTCGTACCCCGCGATTCCGCGCAGGGTGAGCCGGTCGGATGCGGCGATCGCCTCGGCCGTCGCGATCGCCGAGGCGTCGTCTCGGGCGCCCGTGCGTCCGTGCGCTGCGCCGATCTCGGTGAGGACGCCCCAGCGCGCGCCCGCCGGCAGCTCCGCGGTCATCCGGGCGACGACCTCGCGCGAGTCGGCCCAGCTGACCACCTCCTGATCCGGGTGCTCGTCGAGCCAGTCCGCGATGCGGCGCAACAGGGCCCCGTCCGTGCACGCGTTCGCGATCTGCACGGTCGGCACGCCGGCGCGCAGCGCCACTTCTGCCTGCCATCCGGTGGCGACGGTGATGCCGGTCGCCCCGGCCGCGAGCTGACGCCGCCACAGCTCCGGCGCCATCGTCGTCTTGCCGTGCGGCATCAGCTCGAGGCCCCGGCGCTGCGCCCAGGCGGCCATCGTGTCGATGTTGTGCTGGAGGGCGGGGCCGTCGAGCACGAACAGCGGGGTCGAGAACGAGCTGAGGGGAGTGTCGAGGTCGTCGATCGGGCGGCCGTCTAGGCCGGCCGGGAACGACTTGTCGCGCCACGAGACCGTGCGGGCGCTCACTTGTTCACCACCTCGGCGAGACGCGCCAGTTCGGCAGCATCTGCGAGGGCGGATCCGACGGCTACGACGCGCGCGCCTCCGTCGAGGAATGCCGGCGCGTTTCGCGCATCCATCCCGCCGGTCGCGACGAAGGACACGTCGGGGAAGGGGCCGCGCATCATGGTGAACCACGACGGGCCGAGCGCGGCCGCGGGGAACGCCTTCAGCCAGCGCAGACCGGCGCGTCGCGCCTGGTGGATCTCAGACGCTGTCGCGACTCCCGGAAGCGACGGCATCCCCGCGTTCTCGCTGGCTCGCACCACCTCGAGGTCCCAGCCGGGACTCACGGTGAACGTCGCGCCGGCCGACGCGGCGTCGCGCACGGTCCGCGCGTCGACGATCGTTCCCGCTCCCACCTGCTTGCCGCGGGCGCGGCCCGCCTCGACGACGGCGGTCAGCGCATCGAGGTCGACGGCGGTCTGGATCGGCACCTCGACCGCGTCGATACCGAGGTCCCAGGCGGTCTCGGCCAGCTGCAGGCTGCGCTCGACGCCCATCCCGCGGAGGATCGCCATGATGGGTGAGCCCGCGAACGCGTGGTCGAACCACGAGCCGGCGGTGTCTGCGGGGGTGTTCATGCTCGTCCTCTCGACGATGGTGACGGATCGGGCTGGGGAACGTCGGATGTAGCCGCGAGAGCGCGGGCGGCGGTCGCGTGTCCGTTCTCGAGGCGGCGCCGGGCATCGCCGCCGCGGATCAGCTCGCCGAGCCATCCCGCCGCGAACGCGTCTCCGGCTCCCACGGCCTCGACGACCTCGACGCGGTGCGCGGGCACGGTGACGACGTCGACCGGTCCGAACTCCGTCGCCTCGACGTCGGCGTCTTTCACGACGAGGTGCGGGACGTGCGGGAGATGCGAGCGGATGTCGGCCGCCGTGCTCGTGCCCCACAGCCGTTCGGCCTCGTCCCGGCCGACGAAGACCGCGTCGGCGCGCGCCGCGGCGTCGGCGATCGTTCGCGCGGCCGCCTCCGCATCGGGCCACAGGGCGGGTCGATGGTTCACGTCGAAGCTGACTCGAACGTCGTGCGAGCGCGCGGCGTCGATGGCGGCGTGGACGAGATCGCGGCACGAGGGGGAGAGGGCGAGCGTGATGCCCGTCAGATGGACGGTGTCGACCGTGGACCAGTCCACGACATCGAGCGCCGCGGGCGACAGGCGGGATGCCGCTGAGCCGGCGCGGTAGTAGTGGACGCCGTGGCCGGGGTCCTTGATGTAGACGCCGGTCGGTGCGCCGTCGTCGATGACCACGCCGTCCGTGCTCACACCGTGGCTCTCGATCCGGCGCCGGATGCGGTGTCCCAGCGGGTCGTCGCCGAGGGCGCTGAACCATCGGGCGCTCAGCCCGGCGGCGGCGAGGTGGCAGGCGAGGTTCGACTCCGCGCCGCCCGCCTCCAGGCGGAAGTCGTCGGCGGACTCGAGCGACTCGGCTCGCGCCGGGACGACGAGAGCCATCGTCTCGCCGATGCTCAGTACGTCGATCGCCCGAGACCGCGGGTTCGCCGGTTCGCTCACGCGACCCCCCTTCCGCGGGCGGGCCCGCTTCGCGTTGGTTTGACTCTTCCGCGGGCGGGCCCGCTTCACGATGGTTTAACTCGAATTATGCGGGGTTGACGAAAATCTTGCAAGAGTGATCCGCCGGCGGTCTCCGGCGCCCCGGCGATGTCCGGCCGCATCGCTAGTGTTGTCGCGTGCCAGAATCCGTCATCTCCGCTCGTGGGCTGCGCAAGACCTATGCCGTGAAGGACAAGCCCGACTTCGTCGCCGTCGACGACCTGTCGTTCGAGGTGGCGCCGGGCGAGTCCTTCGGGCTGCTCGGCCCGAACGGTGCCGGCAAGTCGACGACGATGAAGATGATCGGTGCGGTGTCCACCCGCAGCGGCGGTGACCTGCAGATCCTCGGGCTCGATCCCGATCGATACGGACCCGAGATCCGGTCGCGGCTCGGCGTCGTGCCCCAGCAGGACAACCTCGACGGCGAGTTGAACGCCCGCGAGAACCTCTACATCTACGGGCGGTACTTCGGTCTGCCGGGCAAGGTGTGCCACGAGAAGGCCGACGAGCTCCTCGCCTTCGCGCAGCTCGAGGACAAGGCGAAGAACAAGGTCGACCAGCTCTCGGGCGGCATGAAGCGGCGCCTCACGATCGCGCGCGGTCTCATCAACGATCCGCGCATCCTGCTGCTCGACGAGCCGACGACGGGCCTCGACCCCCAGGCCCGCCACGTGCTGTGGGACCGGCTGTTCCGGCTGAAGGAGCGCGGCACGACGCTCGTGCTCACGACGCACTACATGGACGAGGCCGAGCAGCTGTGCGACCGGCTCATCGTCGTCGACAAGGGGCGGATCATGGCCGAGGGCACCCCGGCCTCCCTCATCCGCGAGCACTCGAGTCGCGAAGTGCTCGAGGTGCGGTTCGGCTCCGACCGCAACGAGTCCGCAGCGGTGCAGCTGCGAGGCATCGGCGACCGCGTCGAGGTGCTTCCCGACCGCATCCTCGTCTATGCGCACGACGGCGAGGCCGCCCTCGAGCGCGTGTCCGCAGCCGGCCTCACGCCGCTCACGAGCCTCGTGCGCCGCTCGAGCCTCGAAGACGTCTTCCTGCGCCTGACCGGACGGTCGCTGATCGAATGAGCACGCGAACCGCGCACCCCACACTCGACGAGCTGCGCGCCGAGGCGCTCGCCGGCGGTCGCAGGCCCCGGCGCTACGGCACCTGGTACGTCGCCGAGCACATGATCCGCGCCATGCGCGCCTACGGCTGGACGATCGTGGTCGGCGCCGTCGGGCAGCCGATCATGTATCTGCTCGGGCTCGCGGTAGGCCTCGCGGCCCTCATCACCGCGCCGATCTCCTCCCACGGGCAGGAGGTCGGGTATCTGCCGTTCGTCGCGCCGGCGCTGCTCGTCACCGCCGCGATCGCGGTGGCCTCCGAAGAGATGACCTATCCGGTGATGGCGGGCTTCAAATGGCGCCGCTACTTCTACGGATTCAACGCGTCGGCACTGTCGAGCCCCCAGATCGCGAACGGCGTCATCATCGGTGCCACGGCGCGGATGATCGTCGCCGTCTCCGCGTACTACCTCTTCATCTGGCTCCTGCCGTTCGGGGCGGTGCCGAATCCCGCCACGGGGTGGCTGTCGATCCTCGCGGGCGTTGCGGCCGGTATCGCCTTCGGCATCCCGCTCATGGCGTACGCCGGTTCGATCCAGGACGACAAGGGGCAGTTCGCTCTCGTGCAGCGGTTCATCTTCATGCCGATGTTCCTGTTCTCGGGCACGTTCTACCCCGTCGAGACCCTGCCGATCGGCCTGCAGTGGATCGCGTGGATCTCGCCCTTGTGGCACGGCGCCGAGCTGGGGCGCGCGGCGACCTACGGGGCCGACATCGGTGCCGGGATGATCGCCGTGCACGTGCTCTACCTGCTCGCGCTCGCCGCCGTCGGGTACCTCTGGGGCCGGCGCGTCTTCACCGAGAGGCTCGCGAAATGAGCGCCGTGATCGAGCGGGGTGCACCGGCGGGACGGCGCGGCGGCGTGAGGGCGCTGTGGGCGGGCAACCCCGGCGCAGTCGTGCAGCGCGGTCTCATCGCGGCGCGCTCGTCGAGCTGGATCGTCGTGCTCTCGGGCTTCTTCGAGCCCGTGTTCTATCTCGCGTCTCTGGGCATCGGGCTCGGGGCCCTCATCGGCGAGGTCGAGACCTCGTCGGGCGCTGCGGTCCCGTACGCCGCCTACATCGCTCCCGCGCTCCTCGCGGTCTCGGCGATGAACGGCGCCGTGTACGACTCGACGTGGAACGTCTTCTTCAAGCTCAACTACGGCAAGCTCTACGAGGGCATGCTGTCGACCTCGCTGGGCCCGCTCGACGTCGCCCTCGGCGAGATCCTCTACGCGCTGCTGCGCGGTCTGGTCTACGCCACCGGATTCATGATCATCATGCAGGTGCTCGGCCTCAATCTCGCGTGGACCGCCGTGCTCGCGCTCCCGGCGGTGCTGCTCATCGCCTTCGGGTTCGCGAGCGTCGGAATGGCGGTCACGAGCTATATGAAGACGTTCCAGCACATGGACTGGATCAACTTCGTGCTGCTGCCGATGTTCCTGTTCTCGGCGACGTTCTACCCGATCACGGTCTATCCCGAGTGGGTGCAGGTGATCGTGCAGGCGCTGCCGCTGTGGCACGGTGTCGAGCTGATCCGCGGCCTGACGACCGGCATTCTCTCCGCCGGAATGCTGTGGCACGTGCTCTACTTCGTCGTCATGATCGCGCTCGGTCTCGTCTTCACCACGAAGCGGTTACGCGCCCTGTTCCTCGACTGACCGTGCCCGGGCGCGATCGGCGCTACGACTCGATGACCTCGCGGGCCTTGCGGATCCGCCGAGGGTTCACGGGGTGCGTGGCGAGCACGACCTTGCCCCGGGAATGCAGCTTCTGAAGGTCATCGTACGCCTCGGCGACATCGGCGAGCGGGTAGAAGCCCGACACGAGCGGAGAGACCACCCGCTTCTCGGCGAGCTCGACGACCTTTCGCAGTTGCGCCGTGCCGTGGGCGACGGCGTCGGGGCTGTCGGAGAGCAGGGCCACCTCGCGATCGCGACGATCGGCGCTCGACCGGAACCGTCCCGCGGGCACGCCGAGAGCCTCCGCTATCTCGTGCCCGTCCTGCCCGAAGTTGTCGATGAACGCTGTCACGCCCCCGGGCGCGATGGCGCGGATCCGCTCGACGATCCCCTCGCCGTAGCGAACCGGCTTCACGCCGAGCTGGCGCAGATAGTCGAAGTTGCGCTCGCCGCACGTGCCGATGACGCGCGCGCCGCGGTACATGGCGATCTGCGCCTCGATGCTGCCGACGCCACCGGCCGCCGCCGAGATGACGACGGTGTCATCGGCGCCGATCTTCAGCTCGTCGAGGATGTCGAGGGCCGTGGTGCCTGCGAGATACAGCCCGCCCGCTGTCTCGAAGGTCACGGCGCGAGGCTTGCGCACCAGCCGGTCCGCCGCGACCGTGACATGGGTCGCATGCGCACCCGACCGCAGATGACCGACGACATCGGTGCCGACGGGGAACCCGCTGGTGCCGGGGCCCGCAGCGATGACGGTGCCTGCGAAGCAGCTGCCCGAGCGGCGCGGATAGGGATCGTCCCACTCCTTCTCGGCACCGGAGCGCACGAACCCGTCGATGTGGTTGAGCCCCATCGTGATGACCTCGACCGTCACCTCGCCGGCGCCGGGTTCCGGCAGCGGTCGCTTCACCAGACGCAGGACCTCAGGACCTCCGGGCGCGTCGTATTCGACGACCGCTGCCTCGGTGACTTTTCTCATGGCACCCTCCTGACCTGAATGTGAATCAGACAGTAGACCGCGCATCCGGGGGCGGGGAGAGCTTGACAAAGACGGATGCCGCGAGCCCGAAGGCCCGCGGCATCCGTTCGTCCGGAGTCGGGATCAGCGCGTGGCTGCCGCGTCGCCGATGTTGGTGTCGTACTCGGAGTCCTTGGTCTCCTTCGACAGCCACAGGGCGATGAAGGTGAGCACGGCGGATGCCGTCAGGTATACGCCGACGAGCCACGTCGATCCGCCCGCGAGCGCCCACAGGGTCGTCGCGATGCTGGGGGCGACGGCCGCGCCGAGGATCGACGCCACGTTGTACGAGATGGCCGAGCCGGTGTACCGCACGTTGGTCGGGAACAGCTCGGGGAGGAGCGCCCCCATCGGACCGAACGTCGCGCCCATGAGCATGAAGCCGAGTACGAGGAACGCCTGGACGAGCGCGCCGGTGAACTTCGGGTCGAGCTGCGGCGCGAGGAACACCGCGAACAGCAGGCCGAACACGGCGATGACCCCGGTGACCCACAGGAGCAGCTTGCGGCGGCCGATCGAGTCGGCGACGGGGCCCGACAGCAGCGTGAAGATGCCGAAGAAGATGACGCCGACGATCTGCATGATGACGAAGTCGGTGAACCCGAACCCGAGGCCCGGGACGTAGGCCGCGGCATCGAACGTCGCTCCCGACGCCTCGGCGGTCGCCTGCGCGGCCTCGAGGGTCGGCTTGGTGCCGTACGCGAGGGTGAAGCTCGTCATGAGGTAGAAGAGCACGTAGGTCGCGAGCATGATGAACGTGCCGAGGATCAGCGCGCGCCAGTGGCCGCGGATGACGGATCCGAGCGGGAACTTGCGGATGGCGCCGGTCTTCTCCGCCTTGGCGAACGTCTCGCTCTCGACGAGCTTGAGACGCACCCACAGGCCGACGATGACCATGACCGCCGAGAACAGGAACGGCACACGCCAGCCCCAGGCGAGGAACTCCTCGGAGCGCTGAGCCGGGCCGTCGGGGTGGGGCAGCGCGAAGTAGATCACGAGGAAGACCGAGTTCGCGATGATGAACCCGATCGGAGCGCCCAGCTGGGGGAAGGTTCCGTACCAGGCGCGCTTGCCCTTCGGGGCGTTCTCGGTGGCCACGAGTGCCGCTCCCGACCATTCGCCGCCGAGGGCGAAGCCCTGAGCGAGGCGCAGCACGAGAAGCAGCAGGGCCGCCCACCAGCCGATGTCATTGAAGGTGGGGAGGCATCCGATGAGGATCGTCGCGATGCCCATCGTCAGGAGCGACGCGACGAGGGTCGCCTTGCGGCCGAACTTGTCGCCGAAGTGACCGAAGACGACGGCGCCGATGGGGCGGGCGATCATCGCCGCGCCGAAGACCGCGAACGAGGCCAGGAGCGACGCGGTGTCGTCGTCGCTCGGGAAGAAGAGGATCGGGAAGACCAGGACGGCCGCGGTCGCGTAGACGTAGAAGTCGTAGAACTCGATCGTGGTGCCGACGAGGCTGGCGGTGATGACGCGGGAACGGGGGTTCGCGGGCGCGGCGGGGGCCGCGGTGGCGGATGACATGTGCGGTGTGATGCCTGTCTGGGAGAACGGGTGAGCGCCCTCGTGGGAGCGTGCCGGTGGGCGGACGTCCGAGGCGGGGTGGTGCGGCGGACGCTCGACGCGGGGATCACCGGCGGCGTCGACGGTGTCGGCGACGCACGATCGTCCATTCTACGGCGGATGCCGCGACCCGGCGTCCGAGTCGCGGCATCCGCGTGCGTGGTGGGCCGGGGCCCGCGTCGTCAGCGCCAGAGCACCGCGATCGCGACGTTGGCCACCGTGCCGATTCCGATCAGCCAGAAGATGGCGGCGGGAACCGACTGGGTGCGCTTCTGGCGGGCCGAGCCGATGCCCAGCAGTGCACCGATCACGAGCAGGATGACGAGCTTGACGGCGATCTTCGTGTAGTTGAACTCGTGGTCGGTTCCCCACGGTGCTGCCAGGGCGAGCCCGGCGACACCGGCGACGAGGAGGCCGTAGCTCATGACCCGCGTGATGCGGCGGGCGCCGAGGGCTTCGACGAGCCAGGCGCCGAAGAGCGTGGCGAAACCGATGAGGTGGACGACGAGGACGATTCCGCGGAGCGTTTCCATACCCTCAGCCTAGCTGAAGGTGTGGGGTTCCGACACGGTGTCAGCCGCGAAGCGTACGCAGCGTCAGTGCGGTGCGCAGCGCGGCATCCGCGGCCTCGGCACCCTTGTCCTCCTTCGAGCCGGGCAGACCCGCCCGGTCGATGCCCTGCTGCTCGTCGTCGAGGGTGAGCACGCCGAAACCGACCGGCTTGCCCGTGTCGATCGCGACGCGCGTCAGCCCGTCGGTGGCCGCCGACGACACGAAGTCGAAGTGCGGTGTGCCGCCGCGGATGATGACGCCGAGGGCGACGACGGCATCCGCTCCGGAATCCAGCGCGGCCTTCGCCACCACCGGAAGCTCGAAGGATCCCGGCACGCGCACGAGGCGCCAGGCCGCACCCGACTCCTCGAGCACGCGCTCGGCGCCGGCGATGAGGCCGTCGGTGATGACGTCGTGCCACTGGCCGGCGACGACGACGACCTTCAGGTCGCTCGCGTCGATCTGCTGGCGTTCGGGGGCGCCGTGTCCGCTCATGCGATGTTCTCCGAGTTCTGTCGGGGGTCGGTGGTCTCGTCCGCGGTGGCTGCGGCCGTGTCGCGGGCGAGCGCCGCGCTCAGCTCGGCGTCGTCGATGATGTGCCCCATGCGGTCGCGCTTCGTGGCGAGATACTGGTGGTTGTTGGCGCCCACGCCGACGAGCAGGGGAACCTGCTCGGCGATGTCGAGGCCGAGCGCGCGCAGCTGCGACACCTTGTCGGAGTTGTTCGTCAGCAGCCGGATGCTGCCCACGCCCAGGTCCGCGAGGATGCCGGCCGCCGCCGCGTAATCGCGGGCGTCGGCGGGGAGCCCCAGTGCGAGGTTCGCATCGAGGGTGTCGAGCCCGCGCTCCTGCAGCTGGTAGGCCCGCAGCTTGTTGATGAGACCGATGCCGCGACCCTCGTGCCCGCGCATGTAGATGACGATCCCGCCGTCGCGGTCGATCGCGTCGAGAGCGGCATCCAGCTGCGGTCCGCACTCGCACTTGAGCGAGCCGAACGCCTCGCCCGTGAGGCACTCGGAGTGAACGCGCACGAGCGGGGCGGCCTCGGTCAGGTCGCCCGAGACGACCGCGATGTGGTCGGTCCCGGTGACGCGATCTTTGTAGGCGAGGAACCGGAACGCGCCGTGCGAGGTCGGCACCTGCGCCTCGGCCCGCAGGCTCACGCGGCGCCGGTTCGATGCGGCACCGCCGGCGGGACGCGGGTCGGTCTCGTCGAGGTGTGCGATGAGCTGCTCGATCGTGATGACCGGGATGCCGTCGCGCTCACCGAGCTCGAGCAGACCCGGCATCCGCATCATCGAACCGTCATCGGCCACGATCTCGGCGATCGCGCCGACCGGCTCGAGACCGGCGAGCTGCATGAGCTCGACCGCGGCTTCGGTGTGACCGCTGCGCTCGCGCACGCCGCCCTCGACGGCGCGCAGGGGGAGGATGTGGCCGGGGCGGATGACGCTGCCCGGCGTCGACGCGGGATCGGCCAGCACCGTGAGGGTGCGAGCCCGGTCGGCGGCGCTGATGCCGGTGGTCACGCCCTCGGCAGCGTCGACAGACACGGTGTAGGCGGTGCCCCGAGCGTCCTCGTTCGTCTCGACCATCGGGGGGAGGTCGAGGCGATCGGCCCACTCGGCGGGCATCGGAGCGCAGATGAAGCCGCTCGAGTGACGGACCGTCCATGCGATCCACTCGGGCGTGGCGAGGGCGGCCGACAGGATGACGTCGCCCTCGTTCTCGCGGTTCTCATCGTCGGCGACGATGATCGGCTTTCCGGCCCGCAGCGCGTCGAGCGCTTCGGAGAGGGGAGAAAGGCTCATCGGGAGCCTCCTTCGTTCGAAAGGGTGGTGAATGCCAGCAGCCGCTGGACGTGTCGGGCGAGGATGTCGGTCTCGAGGTTGACCGCGTCGCCGGCGATCCGGTCGCCGAGCGTCGTCGCGGCGAGGGTCTCGGGGATCAGGGAGACCTCGAGCCACGCCTCCGGCACGATCGCGGCGCTGACGTCGCTGACGGTCAGCGAGACGCCGTCGACCGTGATCGAGCCCTTGTCGACGACGAGCGGGGCGAGATCTGCGGGCACCGAGATGCGCAGGACGCGCCACTGCTCGCCGGGACGCACTTCCAGGACGCGGCCGAGGCCGTCGACATGTCCCTGCACGATGTGCCCGCCCAAGCGGGTGTGCGCCGCGAGCGCGCGCTCGAGGTTCACGGCCCGGCCCGGCTCGATCCCGGTGAGGCTCGACACGTCGAGGGTCTGGCGCATCACGTCCGCCGTGAACCAGTCGTCGCCCTGATCGACCACCGTGAGGCAGACGCCGCTGACGGCGATGGAGTCGCCGTGGCCGGCATCCGACACCGCCTTCGGCGCACGCACGGTGATCCGCACGCCGTCACCCGACGGCTCGACGGCGACGACCTCGCCGATCTCTTCGATGATTCCGGTGAACATCAGGCGTCTCCTTCGGACGGGGATGTCGGGGGCACGGGGGAGGCGATCACCAGCAGGTCGTCGCCGAGAGTCTCGATCGAGCTCACGCGCAGACGTCGCTGGTCGGCGATCGTCTCGACGCCGAGCGAACGCAGCGCCGGGCGGTCGTCGCCGGCTGAGCCGGAGCCGATGAGCGTCGGAGCGATGTAGGCCAGGATCTCGTCGGCGAGTCCGGCGCGCACGAACGCGCTCGCGATGGTCGGGCCGCCCTCGACGAACACACGCTGCACACCGAGTTCGCGCAGCTCCGCCATCAGCGAGGGCTCGTTGGAGCTCTCGCCGCCCAGGTTCTCGCCGTCGCGGTGCAGGAACGGCAGCGGATGACGGCGAACGAGCGCGTCGTCGGGCACGGCACGCTGGCCGAGGATGACGGGCATCGGCTGCCGGTCGTGCAGGCTGCCGTCCGGTCGCCGGGCGGTCAGAGCGGGGTCGTCCGAGAAGAGCGTGCCGGTGCCCACGACGATGGCATCGGCCTCGCTCCGGCGGCGGTGCACGTCTGCGCGCGCGGCGGGGCCGGTGATCCACTGGCTCGTGCCGTCGGCGGCCGCGGCGCGACCGTCGAGCGACTGCGCCCACTTCACGGTGACGTGCGGACGACCGAGGCGTTGCACGGTCAGCCAGTCATGGATGAGGGCTCGGCCCTCGTCGGCGAGCACTCCGTCGACGACGTCGACCCCGCCATCACGCAGGCGCTGCGCCCCGCCGGCCGAGGCGTCGCCCGGGTCGGACGCCGAGTAGACCACACGCGCGACGCCGGCCTCGATGAGCGCGAGCGCGCACGGGCCCGTGCGGCCGGTGTGGTTGCAGGGCTCGAGGCTCACGACGGCGGTGGCGCCGCGGGCGGCCCCTGCGGGCAGCTGAGAGAGGGCGTCGACCTCGGCGTGCGGAGTGCCCGCGCCGCGATGCCAGCCCTCCGCGAGCACCGAGCCGTCGGGCGCCAGGAGCACGGCGCCGACCTGGGGGTTCAGCCCGCGCGGACCGTTGCCGGCGAGCTCGAAGGCACGACGCATCGCGGCGATCTCGCGGTCGGTGGTGCCCGGCATCCTTCGTCCTTCGGTCAGTCTCCGGGGACGCGGGCGGGCGCGCGCAGCGCGAACGCTGCCGTGCTTCCTCTCATCCGGACTAGCGACTCGCGTCGCATCACCGTCGGTCCCGGAATTCCACCGGATCAACCTCTCGGCCCGAGGGCCTCGAGGGTCGCGGACTCTCACCGCCGGTTCGGATTCTCACCGACCCCGGAGCACGTTCAATACTCCGATCGTACTCAACGCGCGGACGCTCGCGGCATTCCCGACTTCCGCCGTCACTTGAGCAGGCGTGAGAGCCGGCGATCGGCGAGCAGCTTGCCGCCGGTCTGACACGTCGGGCAGTACTCGAGGCTGTTGTCGGCGAAGAAGACGCTGCGCACCTCGTCGCCGCACACCGGGCACGCTTCGCCGCGGCGGCCGTGGACCCGCATCCCGCGGCGCTTCGCGTCCTTCAGATCGGCGGGCGGCTTGCCGGATGCCGCGGCGACGGCTTCGGCCAGCGTCTCGCTGAGCGCGGTATAGAGCCGGTCGATCTCGGCGTCGTCGAGGTTCGCCGCCAGTGCGTACGGAGACAACTTCGCGACGTGGAGGATCTCGTCGGAATAGGCATTGCCGATTCCGGCGACGATCGACTGATCGCGCAGCACGCCCTTGATCTGCGTGCGGCGGCCCGCCAGCAGGCTCGCGAGGGCGTCGCGGTCGAACGAGGGATCCAGCGGGTCGGGACCGAGTCGTGCGATGCCCGGCACCTCGGCCGGATCGCGGACGACGTAGACCGCGAGCGACTTCTTCGTGCCGGCCTCGGTCAGATCGAAACCGGAGTCGTCGTCGAACCCGACGCGCAGCGCGATCGGGGTCTTGCCGGGGCGGATGACGGTCGACGGCAGCGCGTCGTACCAGCGCAGCCATCCCGCCTTGGCGAGGTGGAACACGAGGTGCGTGCCGCTGTCGGTGACGAGGTCGACGAACTTGCCGTGGCGGGCTGCGGCGGTCACGGTCGTGCCCTCGAGGGTCTCGATCGGCGGGTCGTAGGTCTTCAGGGCAGAGATCGCGCTGACACGGGCTTTCGTGATTCGGCGCCCGGCGAGGCGACCGCCGAGGTAGTCGACGAGTCCCTGCACTTCCGGCATCTCGGGCATGGCGTCATCCTGGCACGCACCACCCCAACCGGGCACGGGGTTGCGCGCGGCGGCGCTGCCGGTCGGGGTTCAGTCGGTGAGGATCGGCCAGGGCTGCGGGGCGCGGTCGTCGGTGGGCAGGATGCCGGCGATCCAGCCGTCGTGGCGGCCGCGGATGTCGGACAGGCCCTGGCGCAGCATCCCCTCGTACCGGAACCCGAGGCTGCGTGCGGTCCGCGCCGAGGCGATGTTGCCGGCGACAGCCCGCCATTCGATGCGCGCGAGCGCCAGCGGCTCGGCGAACCCGAAGTCGATGACAGCACGGGCGGCCTCGCTCAGGTAGCCGTGCCCGCGCGCCGGCGCGCTCATCCAGAACCCGATCTCCGCGGCACCGCCCGGGCTCACGCGATGGAGGCCGATCATGCCGATCCAGGCGCCCTCTCGGCGGATGCCCCACGTCAGCTCGGACTGTTCGTCCCACCAGCCTGCGGCCTTCGCGACGAAGTCCTCGGCGTGCTCGCGCGTATAGGGAGATGGCAGGGTCGTCCAGCGCGGCACCTCGGGGTCCTGAGCCGCGGTCGTGATGGCATCGACGTCGTCGAGCGTGGGGATCGACAGCTCGAGCCGCGCGGTACGCAGGGTCACCGGTTCCATCCCCCGACCCTACCGAGGTCGGGCCCGGCCCCCGGCCCCATGGCTGCGCCGCGAACAGGCTCATCCCGGTGTCGCCGTGCCGAGCGGCCGCAGGCCCCGTCCTCAGCCTGCTGACGGCACGCGCTTCAGCTGATGCGGATGCCGGGGCCGATCAGCCGACATCCCGAGCCGCGATGAAGGACGCCTCGTCGGGCGCGTGCCGAGGGGAGCCCAGCCGTGCCGTCAACAGGCTGGCGGCGCCAGGGTGCCTCTCATCGCGCGGAGTGCGGCGCCTGAGCCTGTCGGCGGCACGGATCAACGACTTCCGCACAGGCGGCGGGCGAGTTCAACTGTTCACAATTGTCTTCCGCGCCGGCCCCGCACGGGACCACGGACGACACCGTGTCGGCATGGACCCTCACGCCTCGTCAGCCTGGCTTCCCTCAGAGATCATGGAGTTGCATTGCTGGTCGACATCCGATCTGCGCGCGGGTGGTCTCCGCAAGCGCGACATCGCGGATGCCGTCGCCGCCGGCCGACTCGTGAGGCCTCGGCGGGGCTCGTACCTCGTCGCCGATGCGCCACCATCCGCCGCCGCCGCAGTATCGCTCGGCGGCCGTCTGACCTGTGTGAGCCTGTTGCGCCTCCTCGGGGTGTTCGTCCTCGAGCCCAGCGGGCCGCACGTGCAGCTGCCGCGCACGGCCTCGCGCGTGCCGACGCCTGAGGTGGGCGCGGGATCGAGGCCGGTGCTGCACTGGACACCTCCCGTCGCTCCGCGCCCCAGATGGTTCGTCTGCTCGAGCATCATCGACGCGCTGGTCCGCGCGGTGCAGTGCCAGTCACCCCGAGCTGCTGTCGCCACGCTCGACAGTGCGCTCCACCTCAGGCTTCTCCATGCCGCGGATCTCGACACGGTCTTCGCCGCGCTGCCCCTGCGGTACCGCACGCTGCGGCGCTTGATCGACGGGCGGGCGGAGTCCGGGCCGGAGACGCTCATGCGGCTGCTTCTGCGTGGAGTCGCCAAGACGGTGGAGCTGCAGGTGCGTATACCTGGCGTGGGGCGAGTCGATCTGCTGGTCGATGGATGGCTGATCGTGGAGTGCGACAGCGATGCTCATCATTCGGGCCTCGACGCGCGGCGACGAGACGGCGCGCGCGATCTCGCGGCGGCAGCCCTGGGGTACCTGACTCTGCGCCCGATGGCGTCGGACATCATGTGGCGCCCCGATCGCGTCCTCGAAGCTGTGCGCGGCGCCCTCAGCCGCGGAATTCGGCCGGTTCCCGCGCGCTGACGCTCGCCGGGCGGGTAGCCAGTGTTCTGTGCGTGCCGTGCGCAGGCCGAAACGGCCGGCGGCGGGCTGTCGAGGCGTCGATGGTGCGCTGAGCCTGTTGACGGAACAGGGATGACGCGAAGCGGTGGCCGTCGGCCCGCCGGCTAGACGCACGCCGCCCTGCGGCGCCGCCAGCCCTCAGGCCGATGCCCTGGGTCCGCGCTGGGGTCGACCGGCGGCGGAGTCCGGCCGTTGTGCGTGCCGTGCGCAGGCCGAAACGGCTGGCGGCGGGCTGTCGAGGCGTGGAACGCACGCTGAGCCTGTTGACGGAACAGGGATGACGCGAAGCGGTGGCCGTCGGCCCGCCGGCGCCTGCCCCGCCAGTGAGGACGCGGCCGAGACGGGGTCAGGCGGAGGGGTTCTGCGAGATGTAGACCGCCATCGCGGCGAGGTTCGACAGTGGGGCCATGGCACCGTTGCGGGGCGCGTCGAAGACCATCGCCTCGACGCCGGCCTCGGCGTAGGACGCGACCCAGGCCGCCGCCGAGGGAAGCGGCACGGCGAGCAGGCGCGACGCCTCCTCCTCGGGCAGGCCGAAGCCGAGCGCGGCTCCATGCGCCCGGTCGGCTGTGGAGAACGCGAAGATCACCGCGCCTTCGTCGGAGCGCAGGGCGAAGGGAGTGGGCTCGTCGTCGGAGCCTCGGGCGATGAAGAGCCAGCGGTCGAGCGCGAAGGCGGCACGCCAGAGCCGCTCCTGCACCGCGGCGTCGGCGGGGGCGGCCTTCGACGCGGCCGCAGCCTCGTCGAGCGCCTCGATCAGCGCGGGCGCGGGCTCGGCCGGCATCTGTGCGGGACCGCCCGGCGTCGCGGCATCCGGGCCGCCCTCGGCCGCAGCAGGCAGCTCCGGGTCGCGCTCGGTGGATTCGTTGTCAGACACGACGCAGCAGTCCCAACTTGTCGTAGACGTCACCGAGGGTGCGGTCGGCAACCTCGTCGGCGCGCGAAGCGTTCGACGCGAGCACCCGGTCGAGCTCGGCGGGGTCGTCGAGCAGCTCGAGGGCCCGCTCGCGGACCGGTCCGAACTCGGAGACGACGACCTCGGCCAGGCCCTTCTTGAAGTCGCCGTAGCCGCGACCGGCGTACTCGTCCTCGATCGAGGGGATCTGACGGCCGGTCAGTGCTGCGTAGATGACGAGGAGGTTCGACACGCCGGGCTTGTTCTCGCGGTCGTAGCGCACCGAGCCCTCCGAATCGGTGACGGCGCGCATGATCTTCTTCGCCGACACCTTCGGGTCGTCCAGCAGCCACAGCACACCGGCATCCGACTCGGCCGACTTCGACATCTTCGCGGTCGGGTTCTGCAGGTCGTAGATGCGGGCGGTGTCCTGCTGGATGACGGGCATCGGCACGCGGAACGTCTCGCCGTAGCGCGAGTTGAACCGCTCGGCCAGAGTGCGCGTCAGCTCGACGTGCTGCTTCTGGTCGTCACCGACCGGCACGATGTCGGTCTGGTAGAGCAGGATGTCGGCGGCCATGAGCACGGGGTAGGTGAAGAGCCCGACATTGGTGGCGTCGGCGCCGTACCGCTGCGACTTGTCCTTGAACTGCGTCATCCGGCCGGCCTCGCCGAAACCGGTGATGGTCGAGAGCACCCAGGCGAGCTCCGCGTGCGCGCGGACGTGCGACTGCACGTAGAGCGTCGAGCGGGAAGGCTCGATACCCGCCGCGATGTACTGGGCCGCGGTACGCCGGGTCTTCGCGCGCAGCTCAGCCGGGTCGTTCGGCTGGGTCAGGGCGTGCAGATCGACGACGGAGAAGAATGCGTCGTAGGTGTCCTGCAGGTCGCGCCACTGCATGAGAGCCCCGATGTAGTTGCCGATCTGGAGCGAATCGGCGGACGGCTGCATTCCGGAGTACAGGCGGGGCTTGGTCACCAGAGAAGTCTACGGGCGTCCTCCCCAGCCCTGTCGCCCCCAGCCCTGTCGTCCCGGTCGCCCCCGGTCGTGGGATCAGCCCGGGAAGACGTAGTCCGCCACGACGGGGGCGTGATCGCTCCACCGGGTGTCCCACGACGGCGCGCGCACGACGTGGTAGTCGGCGACTCGCTCCGCGAGCTGCGGTGTGGCGAGGTGGTAGTCGATGCGCCACCCGGTGTCGGTGTCGAACGCCTTTCCGCGGTTGGACCACCACGTGTAGGGGCCGTCGACCTCGCCGGCGAAGGTGCGGCCCACATCGACCCATCCGAGACCCGTGCCCCGTTCACCGTCGACGGTGTCGATCTCGACGCCCGCGGGGGCGGTGAACCGGTCGAAATACGCGCGCTCGCGCGGAAGGAAGCCCGCCTTCTTGCGGTTGCCGCGCCAGTTGCGGATGTCGAACTCGCGGTGCCCGACGTTCAGGTCGCCGGTGATGACGGCGAGCTCGCCGAGCTGCGGCATCCGCTTCTCCATCGCATCGAGGAAGGCGTACTTCGCGACCTGCTTCTCGGTGTCGGCCTCGCCGGTGAAGACGTACGCGCTGACGACCGTGAGGTGTTCTCCCGCGACCTCGATGTCGGCCTCGACCCAGCGACCCTTGGAGTCGAGGTCGTCGTCGCCGAGTTCGATGCGCCACACGTCGAGGGGCTCGCGGGCGGCGATCGCGACGCCCGCGCGCCCCTTCGCGAGCGCCTCGTCCGAGACGAAGTGCCAGCCCGGCAGCGCCGCCGCGAGATCGGAGGCCTGGGCGCGGACCTCTTGGAGGGTCAGGATGTCGACGTCGGCGGTCTCGAGCCACTCGTGCATGCCCTTGCGAGCGGCGGCGCGGATGCCGTTGACGTTGACGGAAGCGATGCGAAGACGGCGTGACACGTCTGCCAGCGTAATCGCGACCGCCGACATGGCTCAGCGAGCGGCCCGCTCCTCCGCATCGAGGCGTCGGAGCAGCTCGCGAGCCCGATTCACGTCACGCCGCGCGGGAACGCGCTTCCACCACCCGGCCTCGGCGAGCGCATGCTCGGCTTCGCGCAGCTGCGCCTCGGCCACCACGCGCAGGGCCCGTCGCTCGTCGGCGCGGCGCTCCTCCTCGGTCTTGATCTCGAGCGGGATGTCGTCATCCGCGGCCGACACCGCGACCCATGAGGCCGCGACGAGGATGACGATTCCGGCGAGGCGCAGCCAGAGGAGGAACCCGATGAGCACCGAGAACGTCGCGAGGAGCGGGTTCGTGGGGGAGTAGACGGCGAGGAAGCCTGCACCCAGCTGCAGGACGCTCAGCGCGGTGCCGCCGAATATCGATCCGGGGATGATCTTCCGCCACGGCAGCGCGGTGCCGGTGAGGAATCGGATGAGCGCCGTGAGGGCGGCGGCGTTGATGACGATCGCGACCAGCACCGACGCGAGCCGGCTCAGCACGTCGATCGTCGTCGACTCGTAGGGGATCTCGAAGAGGTCGAACAGTTGCCGGACGATGCCACCGGCGACGAGGCCGAGCGCGGCGCCGAGCACGAGCACGAGGCCGAACAGCAGGGCGGCGCCGAAGTCGCGCAGCTTCAGGAGCACGTAGTTGCGCGTGTCGAAGGGGAGCCCGAAGATGTCGCGCACGGCGCGGCGGGTGAACGTCACGAAGCCGATCGCCGTCCAGATCGCGACCGCGAGCGCGACGGCACCCGTCACCGCCAGGACGCTGCCGCTGTTGCGGGCGATGTCGGCGACGTCGCTCGGCGAGACGGGACCGCTGCCGGAGATCAGGCCCGGGATGTAGCTGTTGACGACGTCGATCAGGGCGTTGATCGCCATCGACGAGCCGCCGAGCCAGAGGCCGACGACGGCGAACGCCGTGTAGATCGTGGCGAAAAGGGCGAAGAGCGACTGATAGCTGATGCTCGCCGCGAGGAGGAAGCCGTTGTGGCGCAGGAAGTGGCGCCAGACGCGGATCGGGAACCAGCCGAGCGTGCGACGGGTGATCGTCGTCGCACGCTCGATGGGCTGGTCGAGGCGCTCGCGCAATCGGGACGAGTCCCACCGTTCGCGAAGCGCATCTGTCGCCGAGGGGTCGGGATCCACGCCTTCGAATCTACCCGCGGCGGGACGGTCAGCTGCTCGGGCACGGGGCCCGCCCGGCTCAACGACCGCGCAGAACCGCCTGCTTGACCTCGGCGATCGCCTTGGTGACCTCGATGCCGCGCGGGCATGCCTCGGTGCAGTTGAAGGTCGTGCGGCAGCGCCACACGCCCTCCTTGTCGTTGAGGATGTCGAGACGAACGTCGCCGGCATCATCGCGCGAGTCGAAGATGAAGCGGTGCGCGTTGACGATCGCGGCGGGGCCGAAGTACTGGCCGTCGGTCCAGAACACGGGGCACGACGAGGTGCACGCGGCGCACAGGATGCACTTGGTGGTGTCGTCGAAGATCTCGCGGTCGGCGATCGACTGGATGCGCTCCTTGCCGGCCTCGGGCTTCGAGTTGGCGATGAGGAACGGCTGCACCTCGCGGTAGGAGGCGAAGAACGGCTCCATGTCGACGACGAGGTCCTTCTCCAGCGGCAGGCCCTTGATCGCCTCGACGTAGATCGGCTGCGAGATGTCGAGGTCCTTGATGAGCGTCTTGCAGGCCAGGCGGTTGCGGCCGTTGATGCGCATCGCGTCCGAGCCGCAGATGCCGTGGGCGCAGGAGCGCCGGAAGGTCAGCGATCCGTCGACGTCCCACTTGATCTTGTGCAGGGCGTCGAGCACACGGTCGGTCGAGTAGAGCTCGACGTCGTAGTCGACCCACCTCGGCTCGCTGTCGACCTCGGGGTCGAAGCGCCGGATGATGAAGGTGACCAGGAACGACTGGATGCCGGTGTCGTTCGCCGCCTCGGCAGGGGCCGCGGCATCGGTTTCGACGATCGTCATCAGTACTTCCTCTCCAGCGGCGGGTACCGCAGTTCGCCGGCCTCGTTCTTGGTGAACACGACGGGCTTCCAGTCGAGCCGGATGTGGTCCTCGGCGTGCGACGAGTGGGGGTCGCCCGAGAGGTAGGCCATCGTGTGCTTCATGTAGTTCTCGTCGTCACGCGTCGGGAAATCGTCGCGCATGTGTCCGCCACGGCTCTCCTTACGGTTGCGCGCGGCGACCACGACGACCTCGGCGATGTCGAGCAGGAAGCCCAGCTCGACCGCCTCGAGCAGGTCGGTGTTGAACCGCTTGCCCTTGTCGTCGACGTGGATGTTCTTGAACCGCTCGCGCAGGTCGGCGATGACGTCCATGACGTGCAGGAGCGACTCCTCGGTGCGGAACACCTGCGCGCCCTTGTCCATCTCGTCCTGGAGCGTCTTGCGCAGGACGGCGATGCGCTCGGTGCCGGGGTTGTTGCGCACGCCCTCGATGAGCTCGCGGACCTCCTTGGCGGGGTCCTCGGGCAGCGGCACGAAGTCGGCGGTCTTGACGTACTCGACGGCGTTGCGGCCGGCGCGCTTGCCGAAGACGTTGATGTCGAGCAGCGAGTTGGTGCCGAGGCGGTTCGAGCCGTGCACCGAGACGCACGCGCACTCGCCGGCGGCGTAGAGACCCGGGACGACGGTGGTGTTGTCGGCGAGGACCTCGGCCTTGACGTTGGTGGGGATGCCGCCCATCGCATAGTGCGCGGTGGGCATGACGGGAACGGGCTCGACGACCGGGTCGACACCCAGGTAGGTGCGGGCGAACTCGGTGATGTCGGGGAGCTTGGTCTCGAGGACCTCGGCGCCCAGGTGCGTGCAGTCCAGCAGCACGTAGTCGCGGTGCGGTCCGGCGCCGCGGCCCTCGGCGACCTCCTGCTGCATGCACCGCGAGACGATGTCGCGGGGAGCGAGGTCCTTGATGGTGGGGGCGTAGCGCTCCATGAATCGCTCGCCCGACGCGTTGCGCAGGATCGCGCCCTCACCGCGCGCGCCTTCGGTGAGAAGGATGCCGAGACCGGCGAGGCCGGTCGGGTGGAACTGGAAGAACTCCATGTCCTCGAGCGGCAGGCCCTTGCGCCAGACGATGCCGACGCCATCGCCCGTGAGGGTGTGGGCGTTGGAGGTCGTCTTGTAGATCTTGCCGAAGCCGCCGGTGGCGAAGACGACGGCCTTCGAGTGGAAGACGTGCAGGTCGCCGGTTGCCAGGTCGTAGGCGACGACGCCCGCGGTCTGGGTCGAGCCGTCGGGGGCGGTCACCGTGATGAGGTCGAGCACGTAGTACTCGTTGAAGAAGTTGATGCCGAGCTTGACGCAGTTCTGGAACAGCGTCTGCAGGATCATGTGGCCGGTGCGGTCGGCGGCATAGCAGGCGCGGCGGACCGGGGACTTGCCGTGGTCGGCGGTGTGGCCGCCGAATCGGCGCTGGTCGATCTTGCCGTCGGGCGTGCGGTTGAAGGGCAGGCCCATGTTCTCGAGGTCGATGACCGCGTCGATGGCCTCCTTCGCGAGGATCTCGGCCGCGTCCTGGTCGACGAGGTAGTCGCCGCCTTTGACGGTGTCGAAGGTGTGCCACTCCCACGAGTCCTCTTCGACGTTGGCGAGCGCCGCCGCCATGCCGCCCTGTGCCGCACCGGTGTGCGAGCGGGTCGGGTAGAGCTTCGAGATCACCGCGGTGCGAGCGCCCGGACCGGCTTCGATCGCCGCCCGCATGCCGGCGCCGCCGGCGCCGACGATGACGATGTCGAACTGGTGGTAGTGGATGCCGTCCTTGACGACGACCTCTTCGGTCTGGGTGCTCACGGGGCGAGCCTTTCGTTGCTGTGATTCACGTCGTCGGAGCGCAGGGTCAGCCCTGGCAGGTCTCCCAGAGCATGCTGTCCGCCGTCACTCCGAGGCAGGGGTCGAAGGTGAACACGACCAGGGTGCCGAGCAGGATCAGCAGGCCGGCCGAGAGCCAGATGGCCCAGACGAGGACCTTCCGCGCCGTTGCACCGGTGACGTAGTCGTTCACGATCGTGCGCATGCCGTTCGCGCCGTGGATCAGGGCGAGCCACAGCATGAGGACGTCCCACCACTGCCAGAACGGGCTGGCGAACTTGCCCGCCACGAACGCGAAGTCGATGCCCTTGATGCCCTCGCCGAGCATCAGGTTGACGAAGAGGTGGCCGAAGATCAAGACGACCAGCAGCACGCCGGAGGCGCGCATGTAGACCCAGCCCCACTTCTCGAGGTTGGCGCCCTTCTTGCGGACCTGCGGGCTGCGGGGAGCGGCAAGGGTGTCGGCGGTCATCAGTGACCCCCTCCAATCTCGGAGAGAACGATGGGCACGTGACGTGCAGCGAAGCCGATGATCGTGACGGCCCAGACAGCCAGCACGCCCCACCACAGCTGACGCTGATGACGCGTGGCCCACGGCCACAGGTCGACCGCGATGATGCGCAGGCCGTTGAAGGCGTGGTACACGATCGCGGCGACGAGGGCGACCTCGCCGAGACCCATGATCGGGTTCTTGTAGGTGCCGATGACGGCGTCGTAGGCCTCGGGCGACACGCGGATCAGCGCGGTGTCGAGCACGTGGACCAAGAGGAAGAAGAAGATGGCCACGCCGGTGATGCGGTGAAGCACCCACGACCACATGCCCTCGTTGCCGCGGTACAGCGTGCCGCGCGGGGTCTTTGAGGTGGTCTGGGCTACCGACGGTGTGACGCGTGCTGGTGCAGACACGGTCGTCCTCCCTGGATCGAACACGGTTCGTGGGGGCGATCGATGCCCCGGTGGGGTGGTTGACCCCCGGCGTCACATGGGCGCACAACGATTCTAGGCCGGGAAAATGACGCGGGGCGACGAAGGGCACCCTAAAGAAACGGGGTTCTTGCGCCGGGGCGAGGGCCGGGGCCCCGGTACGCTCGGAGGATGGTCGACGAGATCCCGGACTTCTACGCCGTCATCCCCGCCGGAGGGGTGGGCAGCAGGCTGTGGCCGCTGTCGCGTGCCGACGCGCCGAAGTTCCTGCACGACCTCACGGGGTCGGGGCACTCGCTGCTGCGCGACACGTGGGACCGGCTCGCGCCGCTCTCCGGTCCCGACCGCATCGCCGTCGTCACCGGTCGCGCGCACCGCGCGGCCGTCGAGGCTCAGCTTCCCGGCATCCCCGACAAGAACGTCTTCCTCGAGTCGGAGCCGCGCGACTCCGCGGCCGCGATCGGTCTGGCTGCCGCGATCCTGCACCGCCGGCATCCCGACGTCATCATCGGCTCGTTCGCCGCCGACCACGTCATCCGCGGCAGCCGGGTGTTCGAGTTTGCGGTCCGCGACGCGGTCGAGGTCGCGCGCGAGGGCTACATCTGCACGATCGGGATCACTCCCTCCGAGCCCGCGGTCGGCTTCGGCTACATCAAGCGCGGGGGCGAGCTCATCGTCGAGGGCGCCCGTGACGCCTCCCTCGTCGAGCGATTCGTCGAGAAACCCGATCTCGAGACCGCACGTGCCTACGTCTCCGACCGGTCGTATCTGTGGAACGCGGGCATGTTCATCTCGCGCGCCGACGTCCTGCTGGCCGAGATCGAGGCCAACAGTCCCGAGCTGCACGCGGGGCTGCTCGAGCTCGCCGAGGCCTGGGACGACCGCGACCGGCGCGGGCCCGCCGTCGACCGCATCTGGCCGAAGCTGAAGAAGATCGCGATCGACTACGTCGTCGCCGAGCCGGCTGCCGAGAAGGGCAAGCTCGCCGTGGTTCCCGGGCACTTCGACTGGGACGACGTCGGCGACTTCGCGAGCCTCGCGAAGCTCAACTCCAACGGGCGCAAGAACGACCTCGCGATCCTGGGAGAGAACGCGCGCATCCTATCGGACGCCGCCAGCGGGATCGTCGTCAGCCACACCTCGCGCGTCATCAGCCTCATCGGCGTCAAGGACATCGTCGTCGTCGATACCCCCGACGCGCTTCTGGTGACCACGAGCGAGAACGCCCAGCGGGTCAAGCACGTCGTCGACGCCCTCAAGCTGACGGGCCGCGGCGACGTTCTGTGACGCGCACATTGCGTCTTTGTAACCATTCGCGGGGCGCGGTGCGTCCGGCGTGCAAGCCGGGCGAAACAGTAGGTAACTTCATTCCAGCCGCCGCGAAGTCCGCGGCGCCTTCAATGTGGAGGCTGCATTGACACTCTCGACCCCTCAGAAGCTCGTCGGCATCACAGCTGCCGCGGGCCTTCTCGTCGCCCTCGCCGGTTGCGGAGCCGCACCCGATGAGGCCGGCGGATCCGCCGCACCCGAGGCGGGCTCGGACTTCACCCCCTGCCTCGTCTCCGACGAGGGCGGCTGGAACGACCGTTCGTTCAACCAGTCGGCCAAGGAAGGCATGGATCGCGCGGCCAAGGAGCTCGGCGTGGAATCGATCGAGGTCGAGTCCACCACCGAGAACGACTACGGCCCCAACCTCGAGACGCTCGTCTCGGAGGGCTGCGACCTCATCGTCGCCGTCGGGTACAAGCTCGCCCCGGCCACCGTCGCGTCGGCCACGGCGAACCCCGACATCGACTACGCGATCATCGACGACTACGCCGACACCGACTTCGACGGCAAGACCGACGCGCCGAACATCAAGCCGCTGGTGTTCAACACCGCGGAGGCCGCCTACCTCGGTGGCTACGCGGCGGCCTCGTGGTCGGCCGAGGCAGGCGTCAACAAGGTCGGCACGTTCGGTGGCGACAAGTTCAACTCGGTCACCGTCTTCATGGACGGCTTCCAGCTGGGCGTCGAGAAGTACAACGAGGACAAGGGCGCGAACGTCGGCGTCGTCGGCTGGGACATCACCGCTCAGGACGGCAACTTCACCGGTGGCTTCACCGCCAACGACACCGCCAAGCAGGTCGCCCAGGGCATCCTCGACCAGGGTGTCGACGTGATCCTGCCCGTCGGCGGCCCGATCTACCAGAGCGCCGCGCAGGCGATCCGCGAGGGCAACCGCGATGTCGTGATGCTCGGTGTCGACAGCGACCTCGCCGTCTCGGACGACACCGTCGCCGACCTGACGCTCGTGTCGATCCAGAAGGCGATCGACGTCGCCGTCTACGACGCCACCGTCGCCGCCCAGAGCGGTGACTTCACGACCGACCCGTACGTCGGCACGCTGAAGAACGAGGGCGTCAAGCTGTCGAGCTTCCACGACTTCGAGTCGCGTCTGCCGGCCGGTCTCGCCGACGAGCTGACCGCCCTGCAGGAGGCGATCGTCGCCGGTGACATCACCGTGGACTCGCCGAACTCTCCGTGAGCTCATGAGTCGTCGGGGCCGGGGAACGAAAGTTCCCCGGCCCCGACCGCTGTCCACCCACCATCCGTCGCATAGATTGGCCGACATGAAGCTCGAACTCCGGGGCATCACCAAGCGCTTCGGCACCCTGGTCGCCAACGATCACATCGACCTCGTCGTCCGGCCGGGCGAAATCCACGCTCTCCTCGGGGAGAACGGCGCCGGCAAGTCGACCCTCATGAACGTCCTCTACGGCCTCTATCAGGCCGACGAGGGCCACATCCTCCTCGACGACGTCGTCCAGGACTTCCGCGGGCCCGGCGACGCCATGAGCGCCGGCATCGGCATGGTGCACCAGCACTTCATGCTCGTGCCGGTCTTCACCGTCGCCGAGAACGTCATGCTCGGTCACGAGAACACCAAGGGCCTCGGCGTCCTCGACCTCGCTGCCGCTCGTGCGCACGTGCGCGCCGTCGCCGACCGCTTCGGCTTCCAGATCGACCCCGACGCCGTCGTCGGCGATCTGCCCGTCGGCGTGCAGCAGCGCGTCGAGATCATCAAGGCCCTCTCGCGCGAGGCGAAGGTCCTCGTGTTCGACGAGCCCACCGCCGTGCTCACTCCGCAGGAGACCGACGAGCTCATGGCGATCATGCGCCAGCTGCGCGACGAGGGCACCTCGATCGTCTTCATCACCCACAAGCTGCGCGAGGTCCGCGAGGTCGCGGACCGCATCACCGTCATCCGCCTGGGCAAGGTCGTCGGCGAGGCCTCGCCGACCGCGAGCAACGCCGAGCTGGCTGCGCTCATGGTCGGCCGCCCCGTCGAGATGGTCGTCGCCAAGGGCGCCCCGAACGTGGGGGAGGGGGGACTCGTCCTCGACGGCATCCGCGTCGTCACGCCGTCGGGCATCGTCGTCGTGGACGACGTCGACCTGCAGGTGCGCTCGGGCGAAGTCGTCGCCGTCGCCGGCGTGCAGGGCAACGGCCAGACCGAGATCGTCGAAGCGATCCTCGGGCTGCTGCCGATCGACCACGGCTCGATCCGCCTCGACGGCGACGAGCTGGGCGGCCGCAGCGTCCGCGCGATCCTTGACCGCGGTGTCGGATTCGTGCCCGAGGACCGCAAGGAGGACGGGCTCGTCGGAGCCTTCTCCGTTCAGGAGAACCTCATCCTCGACCGCTCCGACGACCGCGCCTTCAGCCGCGCGGGCACGATCGACCGCCGGGCGCTCGAAGCGTTCGCCCGCGAGCGCATCACCGAGTACGACATCCGTACGCAGGGCCCCGACACCCCGGTCGGCACCCTGTCGGGCGGTAACCAGCAGAAGGTCGTCATCGCGCGCGAGATGGCCCGTCCGCTGCGTCTGCTCGTCGCGGCGCAGCCCACGCGCGGCGTCGACGTCGGCAGTATCGAATTCATCCACAAGCGCATCATCGAGGCCCGTGACTCCGGTGTCGCCGTCCTCGTCGTCTCGACCGAGCTCGACGAGGTGGTCGCCCTGGCCGACCGCATCGCGGTGATGTACCGCGGTCGCATCGTCGGCGTCGTCCCGGCGACGACGCCGCGCGACGTGCTCGGCCTGATGATGGCCGGCGAGGTCCCCGAGGAGTCAGCAGCATGACCACCCCCACGCCCGGTCCCGGTCCCGACGTGCCCGTCGAGCCCGCGGACTCGCAGCTGCCGCCCGTCGGCGGCCCCCTGACGGGGAAGCCCGAGGTGGCTCCGCCGCCGACGACGAACCGCGTCATCACCGAGGTGATGCGCAGCAGTGCCGTCATCACCCTGCTCGCCATCGTGCTCGCGCTCATCGTCGGCGGAATCATGATGGCCGTCACCGACGAGCGCGTGGCAGCGGCATCCGGGTACTTCTTCGCGCGTCCGGGAGACACCTTCGTCGCGATCTGGCAGTCGGTGTCGGGCGGTTACGACGCGCTGTTCCGCGGCGCCGTCTTCAACTCGCGCGTCGACGACTTCGCGACGCAGATTCGTCCGCTGACGAACACCCTCGGCTTCGCGGCCCCCTTGATCGCCGCCGGGCTCGGCGTCGCGCTGGCCTTCCGCGCCGGTCTGTTCAACATCGGCGGCCGCGGCCAGATCCTCATCGGTGCCGCCTTCGCGGCGCTCGTGACGTTCAACCTCGATCTGCCGATGTTCATCCACCTGCCGTTGACGCTGATCGCCGGCATCGTGGGCGGCGCGCTGTGGGGCGGGCTCGTCGGCCTGCTGAAGGCGCGGACCGGTGCGCACGAGGTGATCCTCACGATCATGCTCAACTACATCGCCTACTACCTCGTCAGCTGGATGGTGCGCACCCCCGCGCTCCTGCAGCAGCCCGGGACGACGCAGTCGATCTCGCTGCGCACCCCGGACTCCGCGCAGTTCCCCGAGCTGCTCGGTCCGCAGTACCCGCTGCTGGACTGGGGATTCGTCGTCGTCATCATCGCGACGATCGTCGTGTGGTGGGTGATCGAGCGCTCGAGCCTCGGCCTGCGTCTGCGTGCCGTGGGCGAGAACCCGCACGCCGCTCGCGCCGCCGGCATCTCCGTCGAGCGCATGTACATCTACGCGATGCTCTTCGCCGGCGGACTCGCGGGCCTCGCCGCCATGAACCAGGTGCAGGGCCAGGTCACCACCGGCTTCACCGGCTCGATCGACGCGGGTATCGGGTTCGACGCCATCACGGTCGCCCTGCTCGGGCGTTCGCGTCCGTGGGGCGTCTTCGCCGCCGGCATCCTGCTCGGCGCGCTCAAGGCGGGCAGCTTCACGATGCAGGGTTCCGAGGGCATCCCCGTCGAGATCGTGCTCGTGGTGCAGGCGCTCATCGTCCTGTTCATCGCGGCGCCGCCGCTCGTGCGGACGATCTTCTTCCTTCCCAAGACCGAAGCTGAGAAGCGCGCGTCGGGCCGCACGAAGAACTCGTCGCGCCGCGCAGCTGTGAAGGCGGGTGCCTGATGGCAACGACCGATCTGACCTCCGCCGCCGCGGCTCCCGCCGCGGTGAAGGTCCGCCACCTCAAGCCGGCGATCGCCCTGGGCGTGGCGACGCTGCTGCTGGCGCTGCTGTTCGCCCTGGTCCCGCGAGGCGGCACGAGCACGTTCCGCCTCGCCGACGGCGGCTCGACCATCCCCATCCCCGACGTCGCGCTGCCGACCGGGCCGACCAGCTGGACGCTGCTCGTCCTGATGGCCGTCATCACGGCGGTCGCGGCGTGGGACGCCCTCTCGTACCGCCGTCCGCGCACCTGGCTGGTGGCGGTGGCCGGATTCGTGGGTGTGTTCGCCTTCCTCGTGTGGGCGGCAGCGGAGGGCCTCGTTCCCGTCATCGGTCTGCTGTTCGGCGCGGTGTCGCTGTCGGTGCCGCTCATCTTCGGCGCCCTCGGCGGTGTCATCGGTGAACGCGTCGGCGTCGTGAACGTCGCCATCGAGGGCCAGTTCCTGCTCGGCGCGTTCGGCGCCGTCGTCGTCGGCAGCATCACCGGCAACCCGTTCATCGGACTGATCGCCGCCATGGTCGGCGGTGTCCTGGTGAGCCTGGTGCTCGCGGTCTTCTCGATCCGCTACCTCGTCGACCAGGTCATCGTCGGTGTCGTGCTCAACGTGCTCGTCACGGGCCTCACCGGCTTCCTCTTCGGTGCGCTCCTCGCGCCGAACGAGGCGACCCTCAACCGGGCGACGACGTTCCAGCGCCTGCCGATCCCGCTGCTCAGCGACATCCCCGTGATCGGACCCGTGCTGTTCAACCAGACGTTCATCGTCTACCTGATGTACGTCACGGTCGGCCTCGTCGCGTGGGGGCTGTACCGCACCCGCTGGGGCCTGCGTCTGCGCGCCGTCGGCGAGCACCCGCAGGCGGCGGACACCGTCGGCATCAAGGTGAACCCGACCCGCTTCTGGAACGTCAGCCTCGCCGGAGCGATCGCCGGAGCCGGTGGCGCGTACTTCACGCTGGTGTCGGTGCCGACCTTCACCAAGGAGATGACCGCGGGCCTCGGCTTCATCGCCCTCGCCGCCGTCATCTTCGGACGCTGGGACCCGATCCGCGCCACTCTCGCGGCGCTGCTCTTCGGCTTCGCGACGAACCTGCAGAACCTGCTGACGGTGCTGCGTACGCCGATCCCCAGCGAGTTCATGCTCATGCTGCCGTACCTCGTGACGATCCTCGCGGTCGCCGGGTTCGCGGGGCACATCCGTGGGCCGGCCGCCGCCGGCAAGCCGTACATCAAGGGGTGACGCTGCTGTGACAGACATCGATTGGGACGAGCTGCGCGCCGTTGCGACCGAAGCCATGACGCGCGCGTATGCGCCGTACTCGCGCTACCGGGTGGGCGCGGCAGCGCTCGTCAGCGACGGTCGCATCGTCTCGGGATGCAACGTCGAGAACGCGTCGTACGGCGTCGGGCTGTGCGCCGAGTGCGCCCTCGTCGGCGACCTGCACATGTCGGGCGGCGGACAGCTCGTCGCCTTCGTGTGCGTCAACAACGACGGTCAGACGATCATGCCGTGCGGCCGGTGCCGCCAGCTGCTGAACGAGTTCGCCCTGCCCGGAATGCTGCTCGAGACCGTCTCGGGCATCCGCACGATCGACGAGGTGCTGCCCGACGCGTTCGGGCCCCGCGACCTCGAGGAGGCCGCCCGATGAGCGCCGAGTCCACCGCATCCGCTGTCGAGGCGTTCGACGCCGTCGACGTCATCCGCACCAAGCGCGACGGCGGCGCCGTCTCCGAGGACGCGCTCCGCTGGATGATCGACGCCTACACGCGCGAGTACGTGGCCGACTCGCAGATGGCGGCGTTCGCCATGGCGGTGCTGCTCAACGGCATGGAGCGCGACGAGATCCGCGTCATGACCGACGCGATGATCGCCTCGGGTGAGCGGATGAGCTTCGCCGGTCTCGGCAAGCGCACGGTCGACAAGCACTCCACCGGCGGTGTCGGCGACAAGATCACACTGCCCCTCGCTCCGCTCGTCGCCGCGTTCGGCGTCGCCGTGCCGCAGCTGTCGGGCCGCGGCCTCGGTCACACCGGGGGCACGCTCGACAAGCTCGAGTCGATCCCCGGCTGGCGCGCCGCGCTGTCGAACGACGAGATGTTCGCGCAGCTGCGCGACGTCGGCGCCGTCATCTGCGCCGCCGGCTCGGGCCTCGCGCCCGCGGACAAGCGGCTGTACGCGCTCCGCGACGTCACCGGCACGGTCGAGGCGATCCCGCTCATCGCCTCGAGCATCATGTCGAAGAAGATCGCCGAGGGCACCGAGTCGCTCGTGCTCGATGTGAAGTTCGGCTCCGGCGCCTTCATGAAGGACGTCGACAAGGCGCGCGAGCTCGCCCGCACGATGGTCGCGCTCGGCGCCGACTCGGGCGTTGCGACGACCGCGCTCCTCACCGACATGAACGCGCCGCTGGGCCTCGCGATCGGAAACGCGAACGAGGTGCGCGAATCGGTCGAGGTGCTCGCCGGTGGAGGACCCGCCGACGTCGTCGAGCTGACCGTCGCCCTCGCGCGTGAGATGCTCGCGCTGGCCGGACAGCCCGATGCCGACGTCGAAGCTGCCCTCGCCGACGGCCGCGCGATGGATGTCTGGCGCCGCATGATCCAGGCGCAGGGCGGCGACCCGGATGCCGCGCTCCCGACGCCCCGCGAGACGCACACGATCACCGCGCCGACAGCCGGTGTCGTCTCACGCCTCGAGGCGCTGCCGTTCGGCATCGCGGCCTGGCGCCTCGGTGCCGGTCGTGCCCGTGCGCAGGACCCGGTGATCCACGCGGCGGGCATCGACCTGCACGTCAAGCCGGGCGACGAGGTGGCCGCCGGTCAGCCGCTGTTCACCCTGCTGGCCGATGATGGTGCCCGGTTCGACCGTGCTCTGGACGCGCTGCACGGCGCGTGGGAGATCGACGACGACGCTCCGCCCGCGGGGCCGCTCGTCCTCGAGCGCATCACGGCCTGAGCCGGGCAGCATCCGTTCGTCGGGTGCCGACCACCCTCCCGTTCCATCCACCCGCCCGACCCACCCGCCCGTTCCGTCCGGAGGAGCCCGCCATGCCGATCGAACAGCACGCCGACGTCACACTGCAGGGCGTCTCGGTCCGGTCGCTGCCCAAGGTCTCGCTGCACGACCACCTCGACGGGGGCGTGCGCCCCGCGACGATCGTCGAGCTGGCGGACGAGCTCGGGACCGACCTGCCCGAGACCGACGCCGACGACCTCGCCGACTGGTTCGAGGAGCAGAGCGACTCCGGGTCGCTCGTCGACTACATCAAGACGTTCGAGGTCACCCTCGCGGTCATGCAGACCCGCGACGGCCTGCGCCGCATCGCGCGCGAGTTCGTGACCGACCTCGCCGCCGACGGCGTGGTCTACGGCGAGGTGCGCTGGGCGCCCGAACAGCACCTGCGCGGCGGACTGTCGCTGCAGGACGCCGTCGACGCCGTGCAGGAGGGCATCGAGGACGGCGAGGATGCCGCCGAGGCGAAGGGTCACGACATCCGCGTCGGTCAGATCCTCTCGGCGATGCGTCAGGCCGACCGCTCGCTCGAGATCGCGCGTCTGGCCGTCGACAACCGCGGTCGCGGCGTCGCGGGGTTCGACATCGCGGGGCCCGAGGACGGCTTCCTTCCCGCCCAGCACCGCGACGCGTTCGACTACCTCGCGTCGGAGTTCTTCCCGGTGACGGTGCACGCGGGCGAGGCCGCGGGGCTCGACTCGATCCGGTCGGCGCTCATCGACGGCCGGGCGCAGCGCCTCGGCCACGGTGTCCGCATCGCGTCGGACCTCAACGTCGTCTCGCGTGAGGGCGAAGAGGTGCTCGTGCAGTTCGGCGACCTCGCCCGGTGGGTGCGCGACCGCGAGATCCCGCTCGAGCTGTCGCCCTCGTCGAACCTGCAGACCGGTGCCATCGCCGGATGGGGCACGCAGTGGGAGGACCACCCCTTCGATCTGCTGTACCAGCTGGGCTTCTCGGTCACCGTGAACGTCGACAACCGCACGCAGAGTCGCACCTCGCTCACGCGCGAGCTCGCGACCCTGGCGCAGACGTTCGACTACGACCTCGACGACCTGCAGGCCTTCCAGCTCAACGCCGCCGCCGGGGCCTTCCTCTCGGTCGAGGAGCGCGAGGAGCTCATCGAGGTCATCGCCGAGGGCTTCGGCTCCTGACCCAGGCCTGATTTCCGCGAGGTCCCAGTTGGGCCGGGTTTCAGAGTCTGATTCCCGGCCCAGCCGGGACCTCGCGGTTTCTGCCCAGGGGCGGTGAGCGCCGGGATGCTCACAGACGCGGCGGCGGGGGAGCCGCTGAAGCGACGATGAGGTCCAGGCTGTCGGGATTCCTCGACCCCAGCCCCTTCCTGAGCCGCTGCGCGGCGTGCCGTTCTCGGTCGGTGCCGCACGCGCGATGGGTGTGACGGCGGGACGACTCGACGCGAGTGATCTCGAGATCCCGTTTCGCGGTGTCCGGATACCGCGTGGCGCCAGCCCTCCGGATATCGCCGAGCGGTGCGCCCAGTATGCGCCGAGGCTGCGGCCATGGCAGTTCTTCCGCCACGACACCGCACTCGCCCGATTCGGGGCGCCGCTCCCGCTCGGGAGCGATCCGCTCGTCCTGCACGTGTCGGCCCATCGGCCGAACCGAGAGCCGCGAGCCGAGGGGGTGGTCGGGCACCGTCTGGGCGAACGCTCACCGGCGGTGTGGGCTGTCGGCGGCATCCCGTTCGAGCATCCCGCTCGTGCGTGGCGTCATGTCGGGGCGGCTTGGCAGCACGACGACCTCGTCGCGGCCGGTGACTACATCGTCGGCCGCGGCGGGCTCGTGACGCTCGACCAGCTGGTGGACGAAGTCGAGCTGCACGCGACGCGCGGGCGCAGCCGGCTCATCCGTGCGCTGTCCGACATCCGGCCCGGTTCGGAATCGTCGGAGGAGACGCGTCTGCGTCTGGTCCTTCAGCGGGCGGGGCTCCCCGAGCCGGAGCTGAATCCGGAGTTGCGACAGGCATCGGGCGTCTTCATCGCACGGCTCGACCTCGCCTATCGGCGATGGGGTGGCCGTCGAGTACGACGGGCGCCAGCATGCCTTCGACGACGCCCAATTCGCGCGAGACGCCGACCGCTGGCACGCGATCCGCGCGAGCGGCTGGGAGCATGTGCGGATCTTGCGCCATCACCTGCGCGGTGACGGCCGACGGGCGGTCGATATGGTCCGGTCTGCTCTTCTCCGCGCTGGCTGGCGTCCCTGACCCCCGAGGCGTCACCGAGGTCCCACTTGAGCCGGGTATAGCCGCCGAGTTCCCGGCCGAACTGGGACTTCGGCGCCCCGGCACGCCGGGTCAGCGGGGGAGAGAGGCCACGAGGTCCGACAGCGCCGCGGTGACCTCGGCGCGCATGTCGGGAGCGGAGATGGCGGGGGTGCCGTCGCCGGCTTGGGGGCCGTAGTCGCCGAAGGATGCGTGGCTGGCGCCGGTGATCTCGACGAAGGCGGCATCCTCGGGGAGGAGGTGGCGGTTGTCATCGACCTTCTGCGGGGTCGTCAGACCGTCCTCCGAGCCCGACAGGCTGAGCACGGGCAGCCCCGACGCCGACAGGTCGGTGGCGCAGTACGACGCGAACAGCACGAGTCCGTCGGCATCCTCCGCCAGCTGGCAGGCACGCACGCCCCCGAGCGAGTGCCCACCGACCAGCCACGTGTCCACGCTCGGAACGAGCTCGGTGAACGACGACAGCGGGCGGGGGTCGAAGAACGCGAGGTTGAGCCACGGCCGCGTGATCACCACGGTCACCTCGTCCTCCGCCACGACGTCGGCGAGGATCGCGGCGTATGCCTCGGCCTGCACCTTCGCGCCCGGGATGAACACGAGCCCGACGTCGCTCGGCCCGGCGGCGGGCTCGAGCACGACGCTGCCCTCGACCTCGGACATGACGATGCGCTCGTCGGCGTGGACGGCGTCGAGCGGGCCCGCCTCGGCGTCCATGACTCCTACCTGGCTCCAGACCAGGATGCCGATGACACCCGCCGCGACGACCCCGATGAGGGACAGGGCGACGACGACGACGATCCGTCGTGCCCGAGACCGCCGGCGCGGGCGCCCGGGCTCGTCACCGGCCGCCCGCACCGCCGCAGCGTCTCGGCTCATCGAGCGTCGGAGCCGATCGTCGCCTGACGTTCGGCGACCACGCGCTCGACCCGTGCGTACAACGGGTGCGAAGGCTCGAGCCCGGTCACGGATGCGGTGAAGGATGCCGCGTCCTCGGCGCGCAGGCGCTGCTGCAGCTCGACCGACTGCGGGTCCTCCGGGTCGTCGAACGCGAGCGCCGCCCCGATCGCCGCGACCAGCGCGTCGACCGGCAGGCCGGCCTCGGCGGCCTCCGCGGCGGGACCCACGAAGCGCTCATGCCGCGAGAGCTTACGGAGGGGTTGCCGCCCCACGCGTCCGACCGTGTCGGGCAGCTCGGGGTTGGCGAAGCGCCGCAGGATCGTGGCGCGGTAGTCCGCGAGCTCGCCGGCGTCGAGACCGTGCTTGTGGACGAGGAGGGCCGAGGTCTCTTCGAGCGCGGCCGAGACGCTCGCGGCGATCTCCGGCACGGCGAGGGCTTCGGCCACGGTCGGGGTGCCGGCCTGCGCGCCGAAATAGGCGGTCGTGGCGTGACCGGTGTTGACCGTGAAGAGCTTCCGCTCGATGTACGGCTCGAGGTTCTCGACGAAGTGCGCGCCGGGGATGTTCGGCAGCTCGCCGCCGAACGGACCGGACTCGATCGCCCACTCGTAGAACGGCTCGACCGTGACGTCCACGCCGGCGCCGGCCGGCTGAGCGGGCACGATGCGGTCGACGGCGGTATTGGCGAAGATCGCTCGGCCCGAGACGGCTTCCCAGGCATCGCCGGCCTGTGCGCGGATCTCGTCGCGCAGCAGGTCGGTGGCACCGATCGCGTTCTCGCACGCCATGACGGCCAGCGGAGGTGCGGCGGGATCGCGCAGGGCGAGGCCGGCGAGGATATGGGGCGCGATGAACTTCAGCACGGTGGGGCCGACGGCGGTCGTGACGACGTCTGCTGCCGCGACGGCATCTGCCACGGCCTGCGGGTCCTCCGCGCTGTTGAGGGCACGGAAGCCGGTGACGGTGCGGTCGACGCCGCCCTCGCCGACCTCGTGCACCGTGTACTCGGAGGCGGCGTTGATGGCATCGACGAGGGGCGCGGCGACGTCGGAGAAGACGAGCTCGTAGCCGCCTTCGCTCAGGAGCAGACCGACGAAGCCACGGCCGATGTTGCCGGCCCCGAAGTGGACCGCGGTGCTCACTGGTTCACCGACGCGAGCAGCGCGTAGAGCTCAGCGGGGGTCTGCGCCGCCTTGAGGCGAGCGACGTCGTCCTCCTCGGAGAAGAGCAGAGCGATCTGAGACAGGATGTCGAGGTGCTCGTCGCCCTTGCCGGCGATGCCGACGACGAAGGAGACCGGCTCGCCGCCCCAGTCGACGCCGCCGTCGTAGCGGACGAACGACAGCGCCGAGTCGAGGATCGCATCCTTGGTCTCGTTGGTGCCGTGGGGGATCGCGAGCTCGTTGCCCATGTACGTCGACACGGTCTGCTCGCGCTGCTGCATGGCGTCGAAGTACGCGGAGGTCACGGCGCCGGCGGACTCGAGCAGGTCGGCGGCCTCCTTCATCGCCTCCTCGCGGGTGGCGCTTCCGGAGTGGATGCGGATCTGACCGATGTTCAGGACCTCACGTGCCATGTCTGTCTCCTTCGAATGGTGTTGCTGGGGGATGACGCGGGGCCGGGGCGGATGGACCGCCCCGGCCCCGGGTCTGGGTTTCGAGCCTACGCGTCGGCGTCGTGCTGCTTGCGGACCATCTCCACGACCTCGTCGTACTTCGGCGAGTTCATGAAGTTGTCCACCGACACGTGCACCGCGTCGGGTGTGCGCTGGCGCGCGCGGTCGGTGAGCTGGTTCTGCGTGACGACGAGATCCGCCGATCCGTCAAGGTTGGCGATCGCTTTGTTGACGACCGTGACGCCCTCGACGCCCGCCTTCTTGAACTTGTTGCGCAGGACGCTCGCACCCATCGCCGACGAGCCCATTCCCGCGTCGCACGCGAACACGATCGATTCGATCGGCTTGGTCGCCGTAGCGGTGGCGGAGCCCGCCGCGGCGTCCTCGGCGGCGGTGGCCACCTCGGCATCACGACCACCGGCGCGGCGCAGTGAATCCATCGCAGCGGAGGACTTGCCCTTGTTGGCCTCGGTCTGAGCGATCGCGGCCTCGAAGTCCGAGCCCTCGGCTGCGAGGTCGCGCTTGCGGGTGGCCCGCAGGATGACCGCCGAGACGATGAACGTCACGGTCGCGGCCAGGACGACGGACAGCAGAACCACGATCAGGTTGCCCACACCGCCGGGGAGGGCGGCGGCGACGACCGCGATGATGCTCCCCGGGGCCGCTGGGAACGCGAGGCCACCGCCGAGCAGCATGTTGGTGGTGACACCGGTGGCGCCACCGGCGATGAGGGCGAGGATGAGCATCGGCTTGCTCAGTGCGTACGGGAAGTAGATCTCGTGGATGCCACCGACGAACTGGATCACCGCGGCACCCGGGGCCGAGGCCTTGGCGGCGCCGACACCGAAGAAGGTGAAGGCCAGCAGCAGGCCGATGCCGGGACCGGGGTTCGCCTCGATCAGGAAGAGGATCGAGCGACCGAACTCCTCGCTCTGCTGCACGCCCAGCGGCGTGAACACACCATGGTTGATGGCGTTGTTGAGGAAGAGCACCTTCGCCGGCTCGACGATGATCGAGACGAAGGGCAGCAGGTTCAGGCTGACGAGCCAGTCGACCGCCGCGCCGAGACCCTGGCTGATGACCCGGAAGAACGGGCCGAAGGCGAAGAACCCGACGACTGCGAGAATCATCGACAGGATTCCCGCGGAGAAGTTGTTGACGAGCATCTCGAAGCCCGGCTTGATCTTGCCGTCCCAGATGCGGTCCATGTACTTCACGGCCAGGGCGGCGAGGGGACCCATGATCATGGCGCCGAGGAACATCGGGATGTTCGTGCCCGCGATGACGCCGACCGTGGCGATCGTCGCCACAACGCCGCCGCGCTCGCCGTAGACCATGCGGCCCGCAGTGTTCGCGATGAGCAGGGGCAGCAGGTAGGTGATCATCGGGCTGACGAGGCCGACGTACGCCATCACGTTGGTGCCGTCGCTCTCCGCCAGCGTCGTCATGGCGCCCTGCCAGCCGATCGCCTCGAGGTTGCCGGAGCCGCCGATGATGTCGGCGACCGGGTACCAGTGGATGCCGAAGGGGCTGTCGGCACCGAGGAACCCGGCGGGGATGAACAGCATGGTGATGAAGCCCCACGCGATGAAGGCCGCGATATTGGGCATGATCATGCCCGACAGGAAGGTCCCGAATCGCTGGACGGCGACGCGGGCCCCTCCCGTCTTCCTATCGACTGTTGACGTCGTTGTCATTTCTGGTTCTCCTTCTGGTGCAGTGTGCGGGTGCGGGTGCGGTGCTGATCAGATGCCGGCGGCGGTCTGCGCGGCGGCACGTGCCGAGGCCGCGTCCGTCGCGGTCAGGGCGGCTTCGGCGATGCGGCGTGCGTCGTCGAGGGTGTGGTGGAGCAGGGTGGCGCGGACGTCGGCGAGCGCGGTGGGCGCCATCGACAGGCTCGTGGCGCCGAGGCCCACGAGCACGACGGCCAGCAGCGGGTCGGCTGCGGCCTCGCCGCAGATGCCCACGGGCTTGCCGTTGGCCTGGCCCGCCTTGCCGGTCTCGTGAATGAGGCGCAGCACGGCCGGGTGCCAGGGGTCCTGGAACGACGACACCGAACCGAGCAGGCGGTCGGCGGCGAGCGTGTACTGGGTGAGGTCGTTGGTGCCGATCGAGGCGAAGTCGGCGACCTTGAGGACGTGGTCGGCCAGCAGCGCCGACGACGGCACCTCGACCATGACGCCTGCGGTCTTGATGCCGTACTCGCGGGCGATCCCGACGAAGTACTCCGTCTCCTCGACGGTCGAAACCATGGGGGCCATGACCCACAGGTCGGCCTCGGTCGCGGCATCCGCTTCGGCGAGGGCGGTGAGCTGTTCGCGCAGGATGTCCTCGCTGGCGCGCAGGGCGCGGAGACCGCGGAGACCGAGCGCGGGGTTCTCCTCGTGCGCGTCGTTGAGGAACGCGAGCGGCTTGTCGGCACCGGCATCCAGGGCGCGGACGACGACCTTCTGGCCCGGGAACGCCTGCAGCAGTTTCGTGTAGGCCTCGCGCTGCTGGGCGACGGTCGGTGCCTGCGCCGAGCTGAGGAAGAGGAATTCGGTGCGGAAGAGACCGACACCCTCGGCGCCGAGCTCGACGGCCTGCGCCGCGCCCTCCGGCTTGCCGAGATTGGCCAGCAGGGGGATCGCGGTGCCGTCGGCGAGGGCTCCGGGCGTGATCGGGGCGGATGCTGCCGACTTGCGCTCGTCGGCGCGGTTCTGAGCCTGTGCGAGCTCGTCCTCGCTCGGGTCGGTGGTGACGACGCCCTTGGCGGCGTCGACGATGACGGTCTCACCGTCGGAGAGGCCGGCCGCCTCGGTGACGCCGACGACCGCGACAATGGACTTCTCTCGCGCGAGGATCGCGGTGTGCGAGGTCGGTCCGCCCTCGGAGGTGACGAGCGCGAGGACCATGTCGAGGTCGAGCAGCGCGGTGTCGGCAGGGGCGAGGTCCTTGGCCACGAGCACGAAGGGGTGTCCCGGCTCGGGGACGCCCGGGGCCGGGACGCCGCGCAGGTGCGCGATGACGCGCTGCGCGACGTCGTCGAGGTCTGCGGCGCGCTCGCCGAGATAGCCGCCCATCGCGGACAGCTGGTCGCGGAACGAGGCGAAGGCGTCGTAGACGGCGAACTCGCCGGTCTTGCCCGCCTGCAGTCGCGTCGCGACCTCGGCCTCGAGGCTCGGGTCCTCGGCCATCATGGCCTGGGCCTCGAGCACGTCGCGGGCGGCGCCGCCCGCCTGTGCACCACGCTGTTCGAGTTCGCGTGCGACCGCGGCGACGGCATCCTTCACGCGCGCCGTCTCCTCATCGAGGGGCAGCTGCGACTTCTCGTCCTTCGGCGCGGGAAGCGGCTCCGCCATCCGTGCGATCGGTCCCTGCGCGACTCCCAGGCCGATGCCCACTCCGCGAAGCTCACTCATTGCTCGATCTCCTTCGTATCGTCCGTATTCGTATCGATGGTCGTTCGTGGTCACTCGTCGTGATCGGTGGCGAGCAGGTCGGCGAGCTCGTCCAGGACGCTCTCGGCGCTGTCGCCGTCGGCCGTGAGGGTGACGTAATCGCCGTACTCGACGCCGAGCGCGATGACTCCGAGGATGCTCGCGGCGTTCACGGGAGAGCCCGAGCCCTTCGCGATCGTGACGGTGGCACCCGACTGCTTGACCGCCTGGGCGAACAGCTTCGCGGGACGGGCGTGGAGCCCGTTGGACGATCCGATGCGGACGGTACGCGATGCCTCGCTCATGAGGAGGTCCTCTCCGTTGAAGGGATGTCGGTGCTGGAACGTGTCGTGGTGGTGGCCGGAGCGGTGATCAGCGCGAGCGTCCGGCTCCCATCGAGATCTCGGAAGATGTCGGCGGGCATCAGGATGACGCGCGTTCCGCGGGCAGCCGCGGCCTCGGTGATCCGGTCCAGCTTCGGGATGAGCTGGGGGCCGACGAGGACGATGTCCGCCGCGTCGAGATCGATCGGCAGTGACTGCTCGGTTCCGGCGGTGGCGGTGATGTCCAGGCCGCGCGCTTGCGCCGCGTGGCGCACTCGCTGTGCGACGAAAGTACTCGACGCACCCGCGCCGCATACGACCAGGATCCTCATCGACCCGCCTCCTCCTCTCCCCATTGTTGTGAGCGGTCTCAGAGGCGACAAGGCCTTCCTGCTTCCGCAGGGGCGGAAGCTCAGCCGGGCCATGATGGAATGGGAACGTGACCAGGAGCCGGCAGGACCGCGTCCTCGCGATTCTCGCGCGCGACGGCGACTGGGTGACCGCAGCCGCGCTCGCCGATGCGATCGGCGTCACGCCTCGCTCGATCCGCAGCTACGTCACCGCCCTCAACGCTCGGGTTCCCGACGGTGTCGTGGTCGAGTCCGGGCCGCAGGGTTACCGCGCGGGCCCCGACAGCTCGGGGGCCGTGCACGTGGGCGACGCCGGCACGCCACGCGATCGGCTGCACCGCCTGGTGCGCTCACTGCTGGACTCTCCCGACGGGATCGACGTCTTCGAGACCGCCGAGGCCTTCTTCGTCAGCCCCGCCACGATCGACGCCGACCTCGGCCGGGTGCGCGGGCTCCTCGGCGGCACCGAGCTCAGCCTCGAGCGCACATCGTCGCGGGCACGTCTGCGCGGTACCGAGATGGCCCAGCGCCGGCTCCTCAGCCGACTGGCGCACGAGGAGACCGACGACGGCTCGTTCGATCTCGACAGCCTCCGCCGGACTCTCGGCGAACGCTCGGTCGGCGCGGTGGCCTTCGGTCCCTTCAAAGACGACCTGGTCTCGGAGCTGACCGAGCTCGGCTACTTCGTCAACGAGTTCGGCATCGGGGATGTCGTCATGCACATCGCCATCGCCGCCGATCGCATCACGCGGGGCCGGGCGCTCGAGGTGGCGGAGGCCGACGATGCCGCGTTCCGAGCTGAGGTCGGCGACATCCTCGACCGCCTCACGCGCCGGCACCTGGGCGTCGTCCTCGGGTCGGGTGACCGCCAGCATCTCGCGGCACTCGTGCTCACGCGCGTCGTAGCCCCGGGGGCGACCGAGCCGGCGGCGCTCATCCGCGAGCGCATCGACGCCGATGTCGCGACCGCGGTGCGCGACGTCGTGCGGCGGGCAGCCGCGGAGTTCCTCGTCGACATCGACCAGGAGGACTTCGTGCTGCGGCTGTCGCTGCACGTGCAGAACCTCAAGCATCGGGCGCGCGAGCAGGCGTGGTCGCGCAACCCTCTCACGCGATCGCTCAAGACGACGTATCCGATGATCTTCGAGGTCGCCGTCTACATCGCCGACGCCCTGCGCGGCCTGCTCGGCATCCCGCTCCTCGATGACGAGATCGCCTACATCGCGATGCACGTCGGCGGGCGGCTCGAACGCAGCCGACTCTCGGCGCAGGCGCTGACGGCGACGATCGTGTGCCCCGGCTACTACGAGCTGCACGAGCTGCTGCGCTCGAGCGTCGACCGGTCGCTGGGCCAGGCGCTGGACGTCGTCGGCGTCGAGACGCGCGTCGACCCGGACTGGGCATCCATCGACACCGACCTCATCCTGTCGACCATCGCCCCGCCCGTCGGGAGCGACCGGATCGTCCACATCCAGCCGTTCCTCACCGACGCCGACATCGATCGGGTGCAGACCGCCGCCGCGCGGCTCCGCCGGGCCCGGCGCCTGGCCCGCCTGCGCGCCGAGCTGGAGCGCTACTTCGACCCGTCCGCCTTCATCCGCGGGCTCGACGGCGAGGGGGGAGAAGAGGGCGTCATCCGGCAGCTGGGCTCGCTGCTCGTCGGTCAGGGCGTCATCGACGACGACTACATCGAGCGCACGATCGAGCGGGAGCGGCTGTCGTCCACGGCCTTCACCGACGCGCTCGCCGTTCCGCACGCCATCGGGATGACCGCGACGCGGACGGCGATCTCGCTCGGGATCGCCGACCCGTCTATCGCATGGGGCGACGGCCGCGTGCAGGTCGTGGCGATGGTCGCGTTCTCCGAGTCGGATCGTGCGGCCTTCCAGACGGTGTTCGAGCAGTTGGTCGAGGTGTTCAGCGAGCGCGAGAGCGTGCAGCGGATCGTGCGGCGCGGCACGACCTTCAGCGCCTTCCTCGATGAGCTCGTGGCGGTCGTCGACGGCTGATCGCGCGCACTCAGCGGGCGAGTCGGGCTTCGAGCCCCAGCTTCACCGCGGGCCACTCGTGCGGGAGCACCGAGTACACGACCGTGTCGCGGAGCGTCCCGCGCGGCCCCAACCGGTGGTTGCGGAGCACCCCGTCCTGCTTGGCGCCGAGGCGTTCGATCGCCGCGCGTGACTGGCGGTTGTGCCAAGACGTGCGGAACTCGACCGCGATGGCGTCGCAGCTCTCGAACGCGTGGCCGAGCAGCAGGCGCTTCGCAGCGGTGTTGACCGCGGTCCGCTGCACCGCAGGGGAGAGCCAGGTGTGCCCGATCTCGACCCGGCGGTTGGGCTGATCGATGTTGCAGAACGTCGTCATCCCGACCGCGATGTCGTCCCGCAGCACGGCGAACGGGTTCATGTGACCCTCATCGCGCCAGGCGAGGCGCTGGGCGATGTCGGCCGGTACCGAAGCGGGCACCGAGGTGTACCAGGCGTATTCCAGCCCGGCCGTGGCGCGGGCGAGGTCGTCGGCATGATCGACGTCGAGCGGCACGAGCCGTACGTGATCGTCAGCGAGCTCCACAGGTTCCGTCAGCAGCACTCCCGAAGCCTAGCGGCGCGGATGCGCGATACAGACGTCGGACGGGTGGTGCTGGTGGGGTGCCCAGGGTCCCTCGAGGCGGCATCAGCCCCGCGCGTCAGGCGAATGTATCGCCAGAAGCGCGGGACCATGCAGGCCGGAGGGCGGGTGTCAGTCGATGGCCGCGAGCAGGTCGCGCACACCGGTCTCGAGCGCGGCGAGCCGCGATGCCGCATCGGCGGCCGAGTCTCCGCGAACGTCGAGGTACAGCTTGAGCTTCGGCTCGGTGCCGCTCGGGCGAACCAGGATGCGCGCGTCGCCCTCGAGCCACAGGCGCAGGATGTCACCGAGGGGCGGGCCCGACACCGGAGCGGCGAGATCCTCGAACGACACGACCGCGGCGTCGCCGATGCGGGTCGGCGGCGCGGAGCGCAACGCGGTGGTGATGCGCCCGATGACCGTGAGATCGTCGACGCGGACCGACACCTGCCCGCTTGCGAAACTGCCGAACTCGGCGTCGAAGTCGGCGAGGAGGTCGCCCAGCGTCCGGCCCTGTTCCCGTGCCTCGGCGGCGAGGCCGAGGATGGCGATGGCGGCGGAGATGCCGTCCTTGTCCTTCACGGTCTCGGGGTTCACCAGGTAGCCGAGCGCCTCTTCGAACCCGAAGACGAGGCCGGGGGCGCGCGAGATCCACTTGAAACCGGTGAGGGTGGCGTGGAAGTCGAGGCCGTAGCGCTCCGCGACGACCTGGAGCGCAGGCGACGAAACGAGCGAGCAGGCGAGCGAGGCGCCGTCGGCGACACCGCCCTCCGCGGCTCGACGCGCCGCGCGCCAGCCGAGCAGCAGACCGATCTGGTTGCCGGTCAGCCGCCGCCAGCCGCCCTCGGCGGCGGCATCCGGGATCGCGACCGCGAGGCGATCGGCGTCGGGGTCGTTCGCGAGGATGAACTCCGCGTCGTTCGCGCGGGCGGTCTCGAGTGCCAGATCCATCGCGCCCGGTTCCTCGGGGTTGGGGAAGGCGACGGTGGGGAACCGGCCGTCCGGCTCGGCCTGCTCGGCGACCGGGACAGGATGCGGGTACCCCGCAGCGTCGAGGATGCGCAGCATCGTCTCGGTTCCGACACCGTGCATGGCCGTGTAGACCCAGCGCATGCCGTTCGCGCCCGCGGGTGCCGGGGCGACGGTCGCCGTCGCGGCGACGTACGCCTCGACGACCGCGTCGTCGGCGGTCTCGTACTGCTCGGAACGGGGAAGGGCTGAGATGTCGCCGGCATCCGCCACCCGCTGGATGTGCGCGGCGATCTCGCCGTCGGCGGGCGGAACGATCTGCGAGCCGTCGTCGGCCCCGCCGAGGTACACCTTGTAGCCGTTGTCGTCGGGCGGGTTGTGGCTCGCCGTGACCATGACACCGGCGTCGGCGCCGAGATGGCGCACGGCGAACGCCAGGACCGGCGTCGGAAGGAGCCGGGGCAGCAGGATGGCGCGCAGCCCTGCGCCCGCGAAGATCTCGGCCGAGTCTCGCGCAAAGCGCGCCGAGCCCCGACGGCCGTCGTAACCGATGACCACGACGGGCGGAGCATCGGGCCCGGCCTTCTCGAGCAGGTAGGCGGCGAGTCCTGCCGCTGCCTGCGTGACGAGGACGCGGTTCATGCGGTTGCTGCCGGCGCCGAGCCGGCCGCGGAGTCCCGCGGTGCCGAAGGCCAGGCGCGTGCCGAAGCGGTCGACGAGATCGGCCGCGGCTGCGGCATCCCCCGACTCGGCCGCGGCGATGACGGCCGTCAGCTCGTCACGGGTCTCGGGGTCGGGATCCTGAGCGAGCCAGGCTCGCGCCGCGTCCCACGGGACCGCCGGCGTCGTCGCGTCGACGGTCACGCCCGTGGCGGGCTCGTCCGCGCCGGTCACAGCGCCTCGATCACGCGGGCGAGGAGCGCCGAGATCACCGGCTCGGCCTCGCGACCGGCCTCGATCACCTCGGCGTGGCTGAGCGGGGTCTCCTGGATGCCGGCGGCGAGGTTGGTGATGAGCGAGAAGCCGAGGATCTCCATGCCGGCCTCGCGGGCGGCGATGGCCTCGAGCGCCGTCGACATGCCCACGATGTCGCCGCCGAGCGTGCGAGCCATCCGGACCTCGGCCGGTGTCTCGTAGTGCGGGCCGCGGAACTGGGTGTACACGCCCTCGTCGAGCGTGGGGTCGATCGAGCGGGCGATGTCGCGCAGTCGCGACGAGTAGAGGTCGGTGAGATCGACGAAGGTGGCGCCCTCGAGCGGCGAGTCCGCGGTGAGGTTCAGGTGATCGCTGATGAGCACCGGCTGGCCGGGTCGCCACGTCGGCTTGATACCGCCGGCACCATTGGTCAGCACCATGATCTTCGCGCCCGTGGCGGCGGCGGTGCGCACGCTGTGCACGACCCGGCGAACGCCGTGCCCCTCGTAGTAGTGGGTGCGGGCGCCGATGACGAGGATGCGCTTGCCCTCGGGGGTGAGGATGCTGCGGATCGTCCCGACGTGCCCCTCGAGCGCCGGCTTGCTGAAGCCGGTGACGTCGGTGGCCGGGATGGTCGCCGTGGTCTCGCCGATGAGCTCGGCCGCGCGACCCCAGCCGCTGCCGAGGGTGAGCGCGATGTCGTGGCGCTCGACGCCGCTGATACGGGCGATGTCGGCCGCCGCCTCGCGGGCCACATCGAGCGGGTCGACAGCGGGATCGTCGAGCGGGTGCGCGGAGGAGTCAAGCATCCCCCCACTCTAAGACTCGCGACCCGTCGGACGCAGGTGTGCGCGACCGACTCTGCGGCTGAGGAAGAATGGAGACCATGTCGCCTCTCAGCTTCGAGCGCACCCAAAGCGTCGCCGTCCTCGGTGGCGGCCCCGGCGGATACGAGGCGGCGCTGGCCGCCGCCCAGCAGGGTGCGGAGGTGACGCTGGTCGAACGCGCCGGCGTGGGCGGCTCGGCCGTCATCACCGACGTCGTCCCCTCGAAGTCGCTGATCGCCACGGCCGATGCCGCGGTGGCCATCGCCGGGGCATCCGATCTCGGCGTCCAGCTGTTCGCGCGGTCGGACTCCGGCACCCCCCTCAAGCCCGAGATCGCGATCAACCTGGCGGCGGTCAACCGCCGACTGCTGTCCCTCGCGCGCCAGCAGTCCGACGACATGCGCGCCCAGCTGGTCGAAGCGGGCGTGCGCATCATCTCCGGTCACGGCCGCCTCGACGGCACCCACGCCCTGATCGCGGCGACCGGCCCCGGTGGCACCGACTTCGACCGCGTGGAGGCCGACACCCTGGTCGTCTCGGTGGGCGCGTCGCCGCGCGAGCTGCCCAGTGCGAAGCCCGACGGGGAGCGCATCCTCACCTGGACGCAGCTCTACGACATGAAGTCCCTGCCCGAGCACCTCATCGTCGTGGGATCCGGCGTGACGGGAGCGGAGTTCGCGTCGGCCTACATGAACCTCGGGGCGAAGGTGACGCTGATCTCCAGCCGCGACCAGGTGCTTCCGGGCGAGGACGTCGACGCGGCGGCCGTCATCGAGAAGGTCTTCAAGCGCGGCGGGATGACGGTGCTGTCGAAGTCTCGCGCCGAGAAGGTCGAGCGCACCGAGAACGGCGTCGTCGCGACCCTCTCGGACGGGCGCACGGTCGAGGGGAGCCACTGCCTCATGGCGGTCGGCTCGATCCCCAACACCGCCGGCATCGGTCTCGAAGAGGCCGGTGTCCAGCTCACCGACTCGGGCCACATCCAGGTCAACCGCGTTGCGCGCACGTCCGTGCCGAACATCTACGCCGCGGGCGACTGCACCACTTTCGTGCCGCTCGCCTCGGTCGCCGCGATGCAGGGGCGCCAGGCCGTCTTCCACGCGCTCGGCGACACCGTCATCCCGCTCGAGCGCCGTCGCATCACCGCGAACATCTTCACCGCGCCCGAGATCGCGACAGTGGGCCAGCAGCAGAAGGACATCGAGTCGGGTCTCGTGAACGGGTACGTTCACAAGCTCCCGCTCGCCGCGAACCCGCGCGCCAAGATGATGGGCGTCAAGGACGGCTTCGTGAAGATCATCGCGCGCGAGGGGTCGGGCACCGTCATCGGCGGCGTCATCGTCGCCCCGCGCGCGTCGGAGCTGATCTACCCGATCGCGATCGCCGTCGAGCGTCGGCTCACGGTCGACCAGGTCTCGCGGGTCTTCGCGGTGTACCCCTCGCTCACCGGCAGCATCACGGATGCCGCGCGTGCGATGCACCTGGTGCAGCGCGACGAGGACCCGCTGTCCTGAGCCGCGCGCGCGAGCGTCGGAGAATCGCGCGAAAATCGGAGTGATCCTGGCGATCGCTCCGATTTTCGCGCCTCTCTCCGACGCGCACGCGCGACGATGCGTCGCCGTGTCACCTCACATCGGCGTAGTAGCGCGTCTCCGGTTGGGCGCGGACGGCAATCCTGACGGCTGTGGTGCGGGTGGCGTCGACGAGCTCGAGAGAGTGCGGCTTCTCGTCGCAATCGATGCTCGTCTCCACGCCGCGCGAGCCGGACGTCGTCGAAGCCTCCACGGACACCGTCGCGGTGTGACCGCCGAAACACCGCACCTCGACCGCACTCGCCGGAGCCGGCTCGGCGAGCGTCAGGATGACGCCTGCGCTCCGGTCACCGGAGTTCTCGAACGGCATCGTGCGACCGCTCGCCGCGCCGATGCCGACATCCGCGCCGGCTGGTTCGGCCGCGACCGAGGCGAGCCACGCGTCCGCCGCCGCGAGGTCGACCGTGTCGGAAGCGCAGGCGCTCAGCCCGAGAGCGAGCCCCAGCAGACAGACGACGGGAAGAACACGTACAGGGCGGTGCATGCCCCCACTCTAGGGCTCAGGAGATCGTGAGCAGGGGGTGACCCGCGCCGACCGTGGTGCCGGGTGTCGCGTCGATCGCGCCGACCACGCCGTCCTTGTGCGCCTGGATGGGCTGCTCCATCTTCATCGCCTCGAGGACGACCACGAGGTCGCCCTTGACGACCTGCTGGCCGGCCTCGACGGCGACCTTGACGACCGTCGCCTGCATCGGCGACTTCACGGCGTCTCCGGATGCCGCAGCGCTGGCGCTCGCGGCGTGCGACCGGCGCGACGGCGGTACCTGAGCGGGACGGCCGACCGCGACCGGCGGCGATGCGACGCGATCGGGGAGGCTCACCTCGAGGCGTTTGCCGGCGACCTCCACGACCACCGTGTGGCGGCCGCTCGGCTCTGCGGGAGCCTCCAGTTCGCCGTCCCAGGCCGGGATGTCGTTGACGAACTCGGTCTCGATCCATCGCGTGAACACGCCGAACGTGCCGTCCTCCGCCGTGAAGGCGGGCTCGCGCACGACCCGGCGGTGGAAGGGAAGCACGGTGGGCATGCCGGCGACCTCGAACTCGTCGAGTGCTCGGCGCGACCGCTCGAGAGCCTCCTCGCGGGTGCGGCCCGTCACGATGATCTTGCCGAGCATCGAGTCGAAGGCGCCGGAGACCGAGTCGCCGGCCGTGACACCGGAGTCAAGACGGATGCCGGGACCGCCGAACGTCTTGAAGACGTGGATGCGGCCCGGCTGCGGCAGGAAGTTGCGCCCGGGGTCCTCGCCGTTGATGCGGAACTCGATCGAGTGGCCGACCGGGGCCGGGTCGTCGTAGTCGAGCGTGCCGCCCTCGGCGATGCGGAACTGCTCGCGGACGAGGTCGATGCCGGTGACCTCTTCGGACACGGGGTGCTCGACCTGCAGGCGGGTGTTGACCTCGAGGAACGAGATCGTTCCGTCGGCGCCGATGAGGAACTCGCAGGTTCCGGCCCCGACATAGCCGACCTCGCGCAGGATGGCCTTCGAGGCGGAGTAGAGGATGTCGTTCTGCTCGGCCGTGAGGAAGGGCGCGGGCGCCTCTTCGACGAGCTTCTGGTGGCGTCGCTGCAGCGAGCAGTCTCGCGTGGAGACGACGACGACGTTGCCGGCGGCGTCGGCGAGGCACTGCGTCTCGACATGGCGCGGCTTGTCGAGGTACTTCTCGACGAAGCACTCACCACGGCCGAACGCGGCGATCGCCTCGCGGGTGGCCGACTCGAACAGTTCGGCGACCTCGTCGAGCTCGCGCGCGACCTTCAGGCCACGCCCGCCGCCGCCGTAGGCGGCCTTGATGGCGATGGGCAGGCCGAACTCGTTCGCGAAGGCGATGACCTCGTCGGCCCCGTCGACCGGCCCGGGGGTGCCGGGGGCGAGGGGAGCGCCGACCTTCTCGGCGACGTGCCGGGCGGTGACCTTGTCACCGAGGGCCTCGATCGCCTCGGGGGAGGGGCCGATCCAGGTGAGGCCGGCGCCGATGACGGCGCGGGCGAACTCGGCGTTCTCAGCAAGGAAGCCGTAACCGGGGTGCACGGCGTCGGCGCCGGAGCGGCGAGCGACCGAGAGGATCTTCTCGATGGAGAGGTAGGTCTCGGCGCTCGTCGAGCCCTCGAGGGCGTACGCCTCGTCGGCGAGGCGGGCGTGGAGCGCGTCGCGATCCTGGTCGGCGTAGACGGCGACCGACGCCTTCCCGCTGTCTCGGGCGGCGCGCACGATTCGGACGGCGATCTCGCCGCGGTTCGCGATCAGGACCTTGGCGATCTCAGGCATGAATGCCAGCCTAGCGAGCGCGGGCGCTCGTCTTTTGGATCACTCGCACAAAGTGATCGACTGAACGTGGGCGGATGCCTACGAAACGGGTGTAGCGGTCACGCCGTGCGGGGCCTGCTCCAGAGGTCGGTCCAGGCCACGTCGAGCTCGCGGACGAGCAGGCGCAGCGTCGACAACGACATCCCCACCACCGTCGAGGGATCGCCCTCGACCCGCGTGATGAAGGCGCCGCCGAGGCTGTCGACGGTGAATGCGCCGGCGACCTGCAACGGCTCGCCGGTCGCGACGTAGGCCGCGATCTCGTCGGACGAGATGTCGTCGGCGAAGGTGACGGCCGCCTCGGCGACCGCGTGGGCCTCGCGCGGGGCGGCTCCCGGACGAACACGGAAGACGGAGTGCCCGGAGTGGAGGATTCCGGTGCCGCCGCGCATCCGCTCCCACCGCTCGGTCGCGACCGCCGGCCGCAGCGGCTTGCCGAGCACCTCGCCGTCGAAGGCGAACATCGAGTCGCCCCCGATGACGATGCCGTCGAAGTCGGGCTCGTCTCGTGCGAGCGTCGCGACCACGTCGGCCGCCTTGCGCCGAGCGAGCACCAGGACGTGCTCCTCCGGCGGCAGGACCCGGCCCTCCGCGGCCTCGAGCGCGGCGACGACGGCCTCCTCATCGACCTCGGGCGCCCGGGTGGCCGGTTCGATGCCGGCCTGACGCAGGAGCATGAGACGAGCGGGGGACGTCGAGGCCAGGCACACGCGCATGCCGTTCACGCTACCCGCGGGCGCGCGTGTGCGAGCATCGTGGGATGCAGTCCGGCGACCTTCTCGATCTCGACGTCACCGACGTCGCCCACGGCGGCGTCTTCGTCGCCCGTCACGAAGGCCGCGTCGTCTTCGTCCCCGACGCGATCCCCGGAGAGAGGGTGCGTGCGCGGCTGACCGACACCGCGAAGTCGTCCTTCTGGCGTGCCGAGGCGCTCGAGGTGCTCGAGGCGTCGCCGCATCGGCGACCTCACGTCTGGTCTCCGGCCGACATCGGCACCGCCCCGGAGAGCCGGCCGGGCGGAGCCGACTTCGGGCACATCGAGCTCACGCACCAGCGCGAGCTCAAGCAGCGCGTCCTGCGTGATGCGCTGCAGCGCTTCGGCGGCGTCGACAGCGACGTCGTGGTGGCGAGCGCCGGTGCCGACGAGACCGCCGACGGCACCGGATGGCGTACACGCGTCAGCCTGCACGTCGATGACGAGGGACGCATCGGACCGTTCGCGGCACGGTCTCACCGCGTCGTCGAGGTCGACGATCTGCCGCTCGCCACGCCCGCGATCGCCGAAGCGGTCACGGGCGGTCGCTCGGCCGCGCCCGGCCGCCTCGATCTCGTTCAGCCCGCCGACGGGCGCGTGCGCGCTCTTCCTCGGCCCGAGACCCCCCGCCGACGGGGCCGAGGCGGACCGCGGCCGACCGTGGACCCGGCTCTGCGCGAGGTCGTGACCGAGCGGGTCGGTGACCGGGACTTCCGCGTGGACGCCGGCGGCTTCTGGCAGGTGCACCGGCTCGCGCCGGTGGCGCTGCGGGATGCGGTCCACGGCGGGCTGCGCGCGGCGGGGCGCGACACGGTCGATCCCGACGCGTGGCACCTCGACCTGTACGGCGGCGTCGGCCTGCTCGCCGCATCCGTCGCCGAGCTCGGTGGTCCCGCTACCCGCATCACGAGCGTCGAGTCCGATCCGCGTGCCACCGACCATGCCGGCGAGAACCTGGCCGAGTGGGTGGGGGCGCGCGCGGAGACGGGTCGCGTCGACCGCTGGCTGCTCCGGACCGAGCAGACGGCTTCGAACGCCGAGCGCGCCCGGTTGCGCGCCGGAGTGACCGTGCTCGACCCGCCGCGATCGGGAGCCGGACGTGAGGTCGTCGACTCCCTGCTGCGGCTGCGCCCCGGGACGCTCGTCTACGTCGCGTGCGATCCGGTCGCGCTCGCGCGCGATCTCGGCATGCTCCGCGCGGGCGGTTACACACCCGTGTCGCTGGAGGGGCTGGACCTGTTCCCCAACTCGCACCACATGGAGGCGGTCGCGGTACTCACCGACGAGGGTCCACTGTCCTAGGCTGAGCGCATGACACGGGTGGCACTCATCGACGATCACGAGTCGGTCCGACTCGGGCTCGCCGCCGCCTGTTCCCGTGCGGGAGTCGGCGAGGTCGTCTTCACCGGCAGCACCGTCGCCGAGTACCTGCGATGGCGCAAGGACACGGGTGAGACACCCGCGGATGTCGTCGTCCTCGACCTCATGCTCGGTGACGGCGCGACGGTGTCCGAGAACGTCGCGCAACTCGTGTGGAACGGCTCGCAGGTGATCATCCACAGCGTCGCTGACCGTCCGGCCGCGGTGCGCGAGGCGCTCTCGGCCGGAGCGCTCGGCATCATCAGCAAGTCGGCGCGCGCCGACGACGTCGTCTCGGCGATCCGGACGGTCGCGCGCGGCGAGCACCTCGACAACGTCGAGTGGGCGAGTGCCGTCGACGGCGACCGTGCGTTCGCCGATGCCCAGCTCTCTGCGCGGGAGCGCGACGTTCTGCGCCTGTACGCCGCGGGCCTTCCGCTCAAGGCCGTGGCCGAGCGTCTGGGGATCGCGTATTCCACCGCCAAGGAGAACATCACCCGCGTTCGGGTGAAGTACGTCGAGGTCGGTCGTCCCGCGCCCACCAAGGTCGATCTTCTCCGCCGTGCGATGGAAGACGGTCTCGTCGCCGAAGCCTCCGATGCCCGCTGAGCCCGCGGGCGCCGGCATCCCGCGTCCCCGCCGGCCCGCGGAGTTCCGCGAGGCGCTGGCGCAGACGCAACGATTCACGCAGTCGCGCATCGACCGCATCCTGGGCATCGTCGTCGGGGCGGGGAGCGCCGTCATCGGCATCCAGGCGCTCGTGGGTGCCCTGAGCGCCCCGGTCGGGCACTCGACGTGGAACACGGCGCTGCTGATCGCCGTCCTCGGCTCGCTCCTGCTGATGTGCGTCTCGCTCATCACATCGCGCGGCGTCCGCGTCTTCACCGGCATCTTCGCCGGCGTCTTCCCGATCGCGACGTTGCTCTGGCCGCTCGCAGCCCGTACCCCCGCGGCGGTGGACGAGCAGCCCTGGCTGTGGTTCCTCATCAACGTCGGGACGGTCGCCGCGGTCTTCTGCATGCCGCTCGCGGGGCAGATCGTGTGGGCTTTCCTGCTCCCGTTGCTGTACGGCGCGATGCGGCTGACCTTGCTGCCGCTCACGCCGGCTACCGTGCTGGACGTCGCGCTGGACTCGGCGTTCGCGATCATCCTCGCGAGCGTCCTAATCGTCGTGGGGTGGATTCTGCGCTCCCTCGCCGCCAGCATCGACAGCGGGCGCGAGGGGGCCGTCCGCTCCTTCGCGCAGGCGGCGGCCGCCGATGCGGTCGAGAAGGAACGCGTCGCTGTGGCGGCCCTCATGCACGACAGCGTCCTGGCGGCCCTCATCGCGGCCGAACGCGCCGAGACCGACCGCGAGCGCACTCTCGCGGTGTCCATGGCCCGCGACGCGCTCACCCGTCTCGCCAATGTCGATCAGGAGGCGGGCGAGGGGCCGGATGCGCCATTGGCGGCCGCGGTCCTCGGCGAGGAGCTCGACGCAGCCGTGCGGCGATTGCACCCCGCTGCCGCGGTGATCCAGGATGTCCGGCCCGACGCCCGGCCGGTCCCGGGTCGCGTCGCGCGGGCGCTGCAGCTCGCGGCCGCCCAGGCGGTCACCAACTCGGTCGAACACGCCGGCGCGGCGAACCTGCGGGTGTCGTTCCGCGCAGACGGGGCAGGTTTGAGCATCGAGGTCCGAGACGACGGCCCCGGCTTCGAGGCGGCCCGCGTCGCCGAGGACCGGCTCGGCATCCGAGCCTCGATCATCGCGCGTGTCGCCGCGGTGGCAGGCGTGGCCACGGTCGATTCCGACGGGTCGGGGACGACCGTGTCGATCAGCTGGCGGGAGCGCTCATGAACCGTTCGGTGCGCTGGGTGCTCTCGGCGCTCGGGGTCGCGTTCACGGCCTATCTAGCGGTGGGCGGGATGATCTGGACCCGGCCGGTCGACGTGCCCGCCGTCTTGATTCTGAATCTCGTCGTCTACCTTGCCGTCACCGGCATGTGCATCTTCTGGCCGACGCGGCCCATGGGTGTTCCCTCTCGCCCTGGCGCCGATGCTCCGGCGGTCAGCGCCGTGACGGCGGGGATGAGCCGTCCGGCGCCGCTGCCGCTGTGGATCGCGCTGCTCGCCCTCGCCGTGACGGTCGTGATCCCGTCCGCCACGTGGTGGGCCGCGGGGGAGGCGGGGCGGCTGCAGCCTTTCGCGACCTGGAGTCTCGGCGGCCTCGGGGCCTTGATGGCGATCCTCGTGGTCCGCCGGCGATCGATCGTCGCGTGGTCGGGGATCGCGATGCTCTTCCTGCAGTCGGTGATCTGGATCGGACCCGAGCCCACCCTCTCTCTCGGCGCCGTCGGCTCGGCGCTCTGGGTGGGCGGTGCCCAGGTCATCGTGCTCCTGATCGACCGCGCGGCCGTCGAGACCGCGCAGCTGACCGCGCTCCAGCGCGAGGCGTCGGAGTGGCTGGCGACCCAGGAGGGACGCCGACGGGAGCGACGGGTGCGCGTGCAGCGCGCGCTCGCCGTGGCCGGGCCGGTGCTCTCGCGAACCATCAAGGCCGACGGCGACCTCGATGACGACGAGCGGCTGCAAGCCAGGCTCGCCGAGGGGCGCCTGCGCGATGAGCTGCGGGGGCCGCGTCTGCTGGATGACGCCGTGCGCCGCGTCCTGGAGGACGTCCGCCGGGCCGGCTCCCACGTGACGTTCCTCGACGAGGGCGGCCTCGACGGTCTCGATGACCGGGAGCTCGCCGGCATCCGGGCCGAGCTCGCCGAGGTGCTCGAGGGCGTCCGGTCGGAGCGCCTCTACATCCGTACCTCGACGCATCCCGACACGGCAGTCACAGTGGTCGGGCGGTCGCGCCACGACGACGGGTCCGACGAGACGGTGGACCTCTGGCGAGAGATCGCCCGCCCGCGTCCGCGTCCTTGACGTGCTGGGGGCGAGGGGCGGCGAAGCCGCCCGCCCCTCGCCATGCGAGTGGTTACCCGAAAACCGACTCGCAGCAGTCACCGGCATGACGCCGAGGTGACCGAACGCAGTAGCGTTCCAGCACATCAAGTCTGCGACAGCGTGCCGGATCTGTCTGTAGGTATTTCGGGGGACAAAACCGCGGCCGCGCGGACCGGGCCGGCCGACGCGTCAGCCGGTGAACCGGCCCCAGCCGAAGCCGCGGCGCAGCGGCGTCCGCAGCGCGCGCGCCGAGCTCCGCCACGCCGATTCGGGTGCCGGCTCGGGGGCGACAGCCTCGGCGGCCTCCTGGGCGTACGACTCGCTCACGACCGCGATGACGGCGGCGAGCTCCTCGGGCGTCGGGGCGCCCCGGCGCACCTCGATGCGCAAGGGGCGCTCGGCGTGCGCCGCCTCGTCTCGAGCGTCTTCGGGGCCGGTCACAGGGGGATGTTCCCGTGCTTCTTCGCGGGCAGCTCGGCGCGCTTGCCGCGCAGCGCGCGCAGCGACTTCGCGATGTAGACGCGCGTCTGCGCGGGCTCGATGATGCCGTCGAGCTCACCGCGTTCGGCGGCGAGGAACGGGGATGCGACGTTGTAGGTGTACTCGGAGGCCAGGCGGGACCGCACGGCGGCGACATCCTCGCCCGCCTCCTCGGCACGCTTGATCTCGCCGCGGTACAGGATGTTCACGGCGCCCTGCCCGCCCATGACGGCGATCTCGGCGGTGGGCCAGGCGACATTGACGTCGGCGCCCAGCTGCTTCGAGCCCATCACGATGTACGCGCCGCCGTAGGCCTTGCGCAGGATGACGGTCACGAGCGGGACGGTCGCCTCGGCGTAGGCGTAGAGCAGCTTGGCGCCGCGGCGGATGACTCCGGTCCACTCCTGGTCGGTGCCCGGGAGGTAGCCCGGAACGTCGACGAGCGTGACGATCGGCACCGAGAAGGCGTCGCAGAAGCGCACGAAGCGGCTCGCCTTCTCGCCTGCGTCGATGTTCAGCGTTCCCGCCATCTGCGAGGGCTGGTTGGCGATGATGCCGACGGTGCGACCCTCCACCCGACCGAACCCGACGACGATGTTGGGAGCGAAGAGCGGCTGAACCTCGAGGAAGTCGCCCTCGTCGACGATGCCCGCGATCACCTGGTGGATGTCGTACGGCTGGTTGGGCGAGTCCGGGATGACGGCGTTGAGGGTGCGGTCGTCGTCGGTGGTCTCCCACTCGAAGCCGGTCTCGTAGACCGGGGCGTCCGACATGTTGTTGTCGGGCAGGAAGCTCAGCAGCGAACGCGCATAGTCGATCGCGTCGTCCTCGTCCTCGGCCAGGTAGTGCGCGACGCCCGAACGGGTGTTGTGGGTGTGCGCGCCGCCGAGCTCCTCCATACCCACGTCCTCGCCCGTGACCGTCTTGATGACGTCGGGACCGGTGACGAACATCTGGCTCGTCTTGTCGACCATGATGACGAAGTCGGTGAGGGCGGGGGAGTAGACCGCGCCGCCCGCGGCGGGACCCATGATGAGCGAGATCTGGGGGATGACGCCGGATGCCGCGGTGTTCAGGCGGAAGATCTCGCCGTACTTGCCGAGAGCCACGACGCCCTCCTGGATGCGCGCGCCGCCCGAGTCGAGGATGCCGATGATCGGCATCCCGCCGCGCAGGGCCAGCTCCATGACCTTGATGATCTTCTCGCCCGCCGATTCGCCGAGCGAGCCGCCGAACGTGGTGAAGTCCTGGGAGTAGACCGCGACGGTGCGGCCGTGGATGGTTCCGACTCCCGAGACGACCGAGTCGCCGTACGGCCGGGAGCGATCCATGCCGAACGCCGTGGTGCGGTGGCGCACGTACTCGTCGAGCTCGACGAACGATCCCGGGTCGACGAGCATCTCGATGCGCTCGCGCGCGGTGAGCTTGCCCTTCTTGTGCTGCTTCTCGCGTGCCACGGTCTCGGCGTCGACGACGGCCGTCTGGTAGCGGGCGCGGAGGTCGGCGATCTTGCCGGCGGTCGTGGACAGGTCGGGCTGGTCGGTCACGCGTTCCACCCTATCCAGCGACGCCCCGCAGCCGTTGGAGCACACCCACAACGACGGCGCGGATCACCTGTGGAAACCCTCGGGCGCAACCCCTCGCCGCGTTCGGATCCGACGTCGTAGGGTGACGCCATGAGCATCCCCGAGAACGGATATCCCCGCGCGGCGGCGGTCTCGCCCCGCGTGCACGTTGTCGACCACACCGATTCGACGAACGCCCATCTCCGTCGCGACGTCGAGGCCGACCCCGATGCCCATCCGCACCTCTCGGTCCTCCTGACCACCGACCAGCGCGCCGGTCGCGGCCGCCTCGACCGCAGCTGGACGGCTCCGGCCGGCACCGCGCTCGCGATCTCGGTGCTGCTGCGCGTGGGGGCCGTGCCCGTGCATTCGCGCGGCTGGATCCCGCTGGTCGCCGGTCTCGCCATGAGCGACGCGGTCTCCGCACAGCTGCGCGACCGCCGGGTGGGCGTGAAGTGGCCGAACGACGTCCTCGTCGACGGGCGGAAGATCAGCGGCATCCTCGCCGAGGTCCTTCCGGGGGAGGACGGGGACGTCATCCTCGGCGCCGGCGTCAACACCACCATGGCCGAGGTCGATCTGCCGGTCGCGACGGCGACGTCGTTCGCGGCGCTCGGCGCTCCCGTCGACGAGGACCGGCTGCTCGCGGACTATCTCACGGGCCTGCGCGATCACATCGCGCACCTCGCGGTGTCGGGCGCGGACGAGTCGTTGCGCGAGCGCGTCGCTGCGGCCTGCGTCACGATCGGCGAGGACGTCGTCGTCTCGCTCCCCGGCGGCGAGACGCTGACGGGAACGGCGGAGCGCCTCGACGGGGACGGCCGCCTGGTCGTGCGCACCGGTGCGGTCGAGAGCGTCGTCGGAGCCGGCGACGTCGTGCACGTGCGCGGAGTCGGCTGAGCCCTGGCGGCATCCGGGCGTGCCGCCGCCGCGTTGTCGTACCCGCGCGTCATGATGGTGCTGTGACTCAGCCCGCAGCCTCGTTCGGCCGACCCGTCGCGCCTGCGCTCGGTGCCGCCGCTCCCGAGCTGCGCGTCGCGCGGTTGCGCCCGCACGCGGGACCCCTGCTGTGGCCCGCGCTGCTGCTGATCGTGGTGGCGGGCGTGACGGGGTACTTCACCGACAACCTCCCCGAGCCCTTCACCGACGTCATGCTCTGGTCGGCCGCGGGCCTCGTGGTCGTGCTCCTCGTGGTGCTGCCCTACCTGCGCTGGCTCGCGCACTCCTACACGATCACGACCCGCCGGATCATCGAGACCTCGGGACTCATCGTCCGTCGCCGCGCCGAGCTCAGCCATATCCGCGGTTACGGCATCGACGAATCGCGCGGTCCGCTGCAACGTCTCAACGGCACGGGCACTCTGACGCTCTCGAACGGCGTCGACCCCTCGATGCGGCTGCGGAGCATCCCGGCCGTCGCGCTCGTCCACGAGGTGCTCGCCGATCAGGTCGAGGTGAGCCAGATCCTCGCGCATCGCGACTCCCACAGCATGCCCGTCGTCGGCTCCGATTCCTGAGCGCCTGAGTCCGATCGCGCGTGCGGCCGGCTGGCGGGGTGCGCGATGATGGATGCGAACCCGGAGGAGGCGCTATGTCGTTGCGAGTAGGAATCGTCGGCGGAGGGCAGCTGGCCCGCATGATGATCGCGCCGGCGGTCGAGCTGGGCATCGACGTGCGCGTGCTGGCCGAGGAGGCCGGGATGTCCGCCGCGATCGCGGCGACCGCAACGGGCGACTACCGCGACCTCGACACGGTGCGCGCGTTCGCGCGCGACGTCGACGTCATCACCTTCGATCACGAGCACGTTCCGCAGCACGTGCTGCGGGCCCTCGTCGAGGAGGGCGTCGCGGTCCACCCCGGCCCCGACGCGCTCTTCTACGCGCAGGACAAGCTGCGCATGCGCGCTCGACTCGCCGAACTCGGGATGCCGCAGCCCGAGTGGGCCGCGATCTCGGATGCCGCCGGCCTGCAGGCGTTCCTCGACGACAACGGCGGGCGCGCGGTCGTGAAGACCCCGCGCGGCGGCTACGACGGCAAGGGCGTGCGGGTCGTCGGTGCCGCCGAGGAAGCCGCCGACTGGCTCGCCGCGCTCGAGCCGGGCGGACAGCTCCTCGTCGAGGAGCTCGTGGAGTTCACGCGCGAACTCGCCCAGCAGGTCGCCCGGCGGCCCTCCGGAGCGTGGCGTTCGTACCCCGTGGTCGAGACCGTGCAGCGCGACGGCGTGTGCGCCGAGGTCATCGCCCCGGCTCCGCGCGCGGGCCAGCGCCTGATCGAGGTCGCCGAGAACATCGGCGTCGCGATCGCAGAGGGGCTGGGGGTGACGGGCATGCTCGCCGTCGAACTCTTCGAGACGGCCGACGAGCGTCTGCTCGTCAACGAGTTGGCGATGCGCCCTCACAACAGCGGCCACTGGAGTCAGGACGGTGCCGTCACGGGGCAGTTCGAGCAGCATCTGCGCGCCGTGCTCGACCTGCCGCTCGGCGACACGTCTCCTCGAGCGCCGTGGTCGGTCATGATCAACATCCTGGGCGGTCCGGTCTCCGATTCGCTCGCCGCCCGCATCCCCGCCGCGCTCGACGCCCACCCCGGAGCGAAGGTGCACACCTATGGCAAGTCGCCGCGGCCGGGTCGCAAGGTCGGGCACGTGAACCTCTCCGGCGACGACCTCGACGCCGTCGTGGGCGACGCCCGCGTGGTGGCCGCTCACTTCGACGACTGAGCCCGGCGGGGCACCGCGCCGCTCCGGGATTTCCTCAGGTCGCACACCTAACCTGGGTCGGTGACATCCTCGCCGCTGCATTCATCGGACGCCCCGCTCGTGGGAGTCGTCATGGGTTCGGACTCCGATTGGCGCGTCATGAGCGACGCATCGCAGGCGCTCACAGATCTCGGCGTCGCCCACGAGGTCGAAGTCGTCTCCGCTCACCGCACCCCCGACAAGCTGCTGCGCTACGGCCGTGAGGCGCGACAGCGCGGTCTGCGCGTCATCGTCGCCGGAGCCGGCGGAGCGGCGCACCTTCCGGGGATGCTGGCGTCGCTGACGCCGCTGCCGGTCGTCGGCGTCCCCGTCCAGCTCGCGACCCTCGACGGACTCGATTCGCTGCTGAGCATCGTGCAGATGCCGGGCGGCATCCCGGTCGCCACCGTCTCGATCAACGGCGCGAAGAACGCCGGCCTGCTCGCCGCGCGCATCATCGGAGCCGGGGATCCGGCACTCGCGGACCGGCTGGAGGAGTACGCACGCGGGCTCGAGCAGCAGGTCGAAGAGAAGAACCGCCGCCTCAAGGACTCCCTGTGAGCGTCAGCGCCCCGCCGCGCAGCTCCGCGCGGCCGCGCCGCTCGAACCTCATCGAGGAACGTCCGCTCCGGCATCCCGACACCTCGTCGCCCGAGGTCATGGGTCGCCGCGGCTGGTGGCTCGTCGTGCTCAACTTCCTGCTGCCCGGGTCGGCCCAAGTGCTCGCGGGCAACCGGCGCCTGGGGCGGTTCGGTCTCGCGGCGACGATCACGATGTGGGTCCTCGCGCTTCTGACCGTGCTGACCGGACTGCTGTGGCGTCCGCTGCTCCTCTCGCTCGCCACCAACTGGTTCGTGCTGCTGATCGTCCAGGCCGTCATCGCGTTCTACGCGGTGCTGTGGCTCGTGCTGACTGTCGACACGCTGCGGCTCGTGCGGCTCGTGCGGGCGGGAACCGTCGCCCGCATCGGCGTACCGCTCCTGGCCATCGTGCTCGCCGTCGCGTCGACCTCGGCGGCGGCCTGGACATTCGATCGGGTCAACTCCGTGCGAGAGACGCTCAGCACCGTCTTCGGCGCGAGCGGGCCGAGCGTTCCGCCGTCGGACGGCTACTACAACATCCTCCTGCTCGGTGCCGACAGCGGCGAGGGGCGTGACTCCATGCGCTTCGACTCGATCTCCGTCGTGTCCGTGAACGCGGAGACCGGGGCGACCACGATCACCGGCGTCCCGCGCGACATGGGACACTTCCCGTTCGCCCCGGGGCCGATGAAGGACCTCTACCCGGACATCCACGAGGGACGCCTCGACCCCGACTGCGGGTGGAGCAGCGGCATCAACCAGCTGCAGACCGAGGTCGAGATCTGCCGTGACGGCAACGCTCTCTACCCGGATGCGAAGAACAACGGCTCGTCGCCGGGTGTGGAAGCGACCAAGGACGCCGTCGAAGGCATCCTCGGCATCACCATCCCGTACTACGTCTTCATCGACATGAAGGGCTTCGCCGACCTCGTCGACGCCCTCGGCGGTGTCGACATCAACGTCGTCGAGCGCCTGCCCAAGGGCGGTGGCCCGCGGTATGAGGGGCAGAGCGCCGAGGACTGGGCCGAGGGGTGGATCGAGGCCGGACAGCAGCACATGGACGGCGACACCGCGCAGTGGTACGCCCGGTCGCGCTACACGACGAGCGACTTCGACCGGATGCGCCGCCAGCGCGAGCTGCAGCAGGCGATCCTCGCCCAGATGACCCCGCAGAACGTACTCGACCGGTTCACCGAGATCGCCGACGCCGGCCAGGTGCTCGTGCAGACCGACATCCCCGCCGATCTGTTGCCTTTCCTCGCCGACATCGCCATCAAGGCCAAGGAGCAGCCGGTCACCACGATCGAACTCACCCCGGCGAACGGCATCGAGGAGGCCGACCCCGATTGGGCCCTCGTCCAGCAGATGGTGCAGGACGCACTCCACCCGCAGACCCCGACCCCCGAGCCGGAGGGCTGAACGATGAGCACGGTTCTCCGGGTCGTCCTCGACCAGCTGATCGACGTCGTCGACGCCGACTCCGCCGAGGCATCCCTCGAGGTGGCGCGCGCGCTCATCGAGACCGCGCCCGCCCGGTGCGAGGTCGCCGCCGTCGTTCCCTCGGATGCCGTCGACGCCGCCGCCGCGGTCGACGGCCTGGCGCAGACCATCCGGGCCCCGTTCCCGCGGACCGGCCTGCTGGCCTCCTGGCCGATGGGGATCTCGGGAGGCGTCGCGGGTGGGCTGATGCACGCGCCGACCCTGCTCGCGCCGCTCGTGAAGCACGACCGCGCACACGACAACGACCAGACGGTCGTGACGCTCTGGGACCTCGCCGTGTGGGACGCCCCCGCGCTCTTCCCGCGGGCGACTCTGCTGGCTCATCGTGCCCTGCTCAAGCGTGCCGAGAAGCACGCGGATGCCGTCGTCGTCCCCGCGCACGCGACGGCGCATCGCCTCGCCGAGATCGCGCCCAAGCTCAGCGGCCGGATCCGCGTCATCCCGGGTGCCGCCCCCGCGCAGTTCCGCGTGCCGACCGACGCCGTCGGGCGGCGTCGTGAACTCGGTGTGCCCGACCGGGTCGCCGTCGTCGCGGGCGGCACCGAGGAGCAGCTGCGCGCCGTGCTGGCCTCGATCGCGGGGGAGCAGACCTCCAGCGTCGTCGTCTTCGACGCGCCCGCCGACGTCGCCGGGGCGATCGCCGAGTCGGGCATCGACCGCGACCGCGTCATCGTGCCGGGCGGGCTCGACTCCGCCGACCGCGCCGCCGTGCTCGACGCGGCCGTGCTGCTGATCGCGCTCTCCGACGGATCGGGTTTCCCCTGGCGGGCCGTCGAGGCGATGGTGCTGGGCATCCCCGTCGTGGCGTGCGATTCACCCGTCCATCGCGAGGTGCTCCTGGACGGTGCGCGCATCGCCCCGTTCGACGAGCTGCGGGATGCCGCGGGTGAGGTGCTGGCGTCGCCGGAGGAGCTCCATCGGTGGGCCGTGCGGGCCGGGGACCGCGGCCGCGCGTTCTCGTGGCGCGATCACGCCGAGCGCGTCTGGGCGCTCCACGCCGAGCTGTGACGCGGTCGTCGGTTTCCTCCTCCTAGGGTGGACGTATGCCCGCACGCGTAGGAGTCGTCATCCGCACGGCCGACCGGCCCGAGTTCCTCGCCCGGGCGCTCGCCGATGTCGCCGCCCAGACCTTCGGCGATCGGCGGATCGTCGTGGTCAACGACGGCAGTGATCGGGCGGCCGTCGATGGCGTGGTGAGGGAGTCGGCCGCCGCCGATACCGTGACGGTGCTCGACTCCCGCGCACCCGGCGGTCGATGCGCCGCAGCGAACACGGGCGTCGACGCTCTCGACACGGAGTTCGTCGTCATCCATGACGATGACGACCTCTGGGCGCCGGGGTTCCTCGAGCGCACCGTCGCTTTCCTCGACGAGCACCCGGACGACTCGGGGGTCGGGGTCGCGACGGCGATCGTCTACGAGGAGAAGCGGGCGGGACGCTGGGTCGAGACCGGCCGCGTGCCGTTCTGGGCGGATCTGACGGCGTTGCGCTTCATCGATCTGCTCGAGGTGAACCGTGCGGTCCCCATCTCGCTGCTCTACCGCCGTGCGCTGCACGAGCGGGTCGGCCTCTATGACGAGTCGCTCGAAGCCGTCGAGGACTGGGAGTTCTACCTCCGCGTCCTTGCAGTCGGGACGCTCGGCTTCATCGGGGGAGCGCCGCTGGCCTTCTGGACGCAGCGTCCGAGCGCGTCGGGTGCCGAGGGGAACAGCATGTTCGCGCTCGAGCACCTCCACGACCGCGACGACATGGTCGTTCGCGACCGCGAGCTCCGTGCCTGGGTGGCGGCGAACGGCGCCGGATTACCGCTCTACCTGGGCGCCATGGAGCGCCGCATCGTCGCGGAGCTGCGGAGCGAGGCCGAGTCGCTGCGGCGCGAACAGCGCGAGCAGCGCGCCGCGATCCGCGCTGACATCGACGCCCATCAGCCGATCTGGTCGCGTCTGCGCCGTCTGCGGCGCCGGATGTCGCGTCGACCGTCCCCGTAACGGACAGATGACGAATGGGGCGTCGACGCTGTGTGAACGAGGCGAGGGCCGCAGAATGAGAGGGTGACCTCTCTCCGCGCGCGCAGAACAACGTCCTCGGTGACCGCCACGAGCTTCCGACTCTTCGGGGGCCTCGTGATCGGCATGCTGGCCTTGACCGCCTGCGCCACGCCCGTCGGCGGTGCGATGACTCCGTCTCCGACGCCGACGGCGACGCTGGAGAGCCCGACGCCCGAGCCGACCCCGACGGCGGATGACACTGCGACGCCGGATGTGCCGGCCCCGACCGAGACGGTCGAGGTGGACACCCCCTACAACGGGGAGGTCCTGATCGTGACGGCCGAGCAGCGGGGGCCGACGCTCGAGGTAACGGCGATGATTCCGGGGGTCAGCGAGGATGACGGCACCTGCACGCTCCGCGTCGACGGCGTAGGAGTGGCCACCATCACCAGCACGGCCGGTAACGGTGTGACGTACTGCGGTCTCATGTCGGCCGACGTCGCGTCCGACTCCGCCGCGACGCGCTTCGACGTGCAGTACGAGTCCTCGTCGACGCGGGCGCGTTCCGCCGACTCGAGCGTCGAGTCGAGCCAGTGAGCGCGCGCCGCAGCATCCGCTCGTCCGTCGCGGTCCTCGCCGCATGGGTGTGCGCCGTCGCCCTGCTCGTCGCGGCACCGGTCGCGCTGTCGTCGTCGATCGCTCCGGCTCCGGCAGCCGCGGCCGCATCGGGCTCTGACTTCAATCCGGGCAACATCATCAGCGACGCCGCGTTCTACGACTCGAACGCGATGGGATCGTCGGAGATCCAGGCGTTCATGGAGCGTCAGGTGCGGTCCTGCTCGTCGGGCTACACGTGTCTGAAGGACTACCGCCAGAACACCGACAACCGTCCGTCCGACCGTTACTGCAACGGCTACGAGGGTCGCGGCAACGAGAGCGCGTCCACGATCATCGATCGCGTCGCCCGCTCATGCGGCATCAGCCAGAAGGTCATCCTGGTCCTGCTCGAGAAGGAGCAGTCGCTGGTCACCTCGCCTTCCCCCACCGCGCGCGCCTACGCGGCGGCGACCGGACAGGGATGTCCCGACACGGCTCCCTGTGATTCCGCGACGCTCGGTTTCTTCTACCAGGTCTACTACGCGGCCCGGCAGTACAAGATCTACAAGGCGTTCCCGCAGGACTTCGGCTACCAGGCCGGCCGCTGGAACAACATCCTGTACCACCCGTACAACAACTGCGGCACCCAGCGCGTCTACATCGAGAATCAGGCGACGGCGGGTCTGTACATCTACACCCCGTACGTCCCCAACCAGGCCGCACTCAACAACCTGTACGGCACGGGCGACACCTGCTCCTCGTACGGCAACCGCAACTTCTGGCGGCTCTACACCGACTGGTTCGGGTCGACGCAGGCCGATAACGAGAGCCCGTTCGGTGGTTTCAACGTCGAGGTCTCCCGGGGGATAGTCGGAATACGCGGCTGGGCGCTCGATCCCAGCGACCCACGGGCGGCTCTTACCGTCGTCGTCACAGCGAACGGGGCTCGTCTTGGAGAGTTCCGCGCGGACGATCCGCGTCCCGACGTCGCGGCCGCTCATCCCGGCTACGGACCCAACCACGGCATGCGCGCCGACTTCGAGGTCGTCGGAGGTACGACTGAGATCTGCGTCACGGTGCGCAACGTGGGCAGAGGGTCGGACACGGCTTTCGAGTGCCAGACGGTCGAGGTTGAGACCGCTTCGCCCTACGGGGGTACGACGGTCGAGGCGTTGAGCGGAGGCGTGCGCATCACCGGCTGGACGCTCGACACCGACACCCGGGATCCGCTCGACATCCACGTCTACATCGACGGTCAGGGGTCGGTCCACAAGGCGGACCGCCCTCGGCCGGATGTTGCCGCGGTTTTCCCGGGGTTCGGGCCGAATCACGGCATCGACGTTTCCATTCAGACGCCGGTCGGCAGCCACCAGGTATGCACGTACGGAATCAATGTCGGGCTTGGTATGAACAAGCTTCTCGGCTGCCAGACGGTGCAGGTCACGCGGAGCGCCGACCCGCAGGGAATGGTCGATGACCTCTACCCGGTGCCGGGCGGCTTCCGCGTGCGCGGGTGGGCTGTAGACCCCAACACCACTGAGCCCATGACTGTTCACGTGTACAGAGGAAGCTCGGGGCGTGCGATCCAGACGAGCGTGATCCGAGACGACGTTCTGAAAATCTATCCGAGCGCGAATCGCAGGAGTGGATTCGACGAGTTCATCAGCGCCCCCGCCGGGTCATCCACCGTGTGCGTCTACGGCATCAACGTCGGTTGGGGGCAGAACTCAACGCTCGGGTGTCGCAATCTGGAGGTGCGAGCGGGGCAGGCGTTCGGCGGCATAGATACGACGGTCACGGGAGAATCGGTTCGGATGCGCGGATGGGCCATCGATCCCGATACTCGGGACTCGCTGACGATTCACACATATATCGACGGAACGGCCGTCGTCGGGAGAGCCGATGTCACTCGAGCCGATATCGCGCGGGCCTACCCTGGTTATGGGGCCGATCACGGGATAGATGAGACTTTCGAGCTCGATCCTGGAACCCACCGGATTTGCGCGTACGCCATCAATGTCGGCCCCGGCACGAACCAGCTCCTCGGTTGCGAATCGCTCGTCGTCGAGAACCATTCGCCTTTCGGCGGTACTGACGTGACCGTCGAGGCCGGAGGCGTGCGGCTACGCGGCTGGACAATCGACCCTGACACGTCCGCATCACTCCAGGTTCACGTGTATGTCGATGGTGCCGGCTTCGCGGTCGCGACGGCCGCGGTCGCACGTCCCGATGTCGCGCGGGCGTACCCCGGGTTCGGGGACGCACATGGCATCGACCTCAGGCTGGCGCTCAAACCCGGACGGCACCAGGTATGCAGCTACGCGATCAATCAGGGCCCCGGCAGCAACTCCACGCTCGGCTGTCACAGCGTCTTGGTGCCCTGACCAAGGCGTTCCCGCACCGGCGCGGTAGGATCGGGTGATTCCTGGCCGCGTACGAACAGAAGCAGCACGAATGTTCTCATCCCCGGGAGACCCAGACCCCCGCGCACTTTTTACCCGAGACCGCAGAGGCGACCGAAGGTGGGAACGCTGGATCGCTCCCACGGCAGATGGCCTCCCGTCTCGACGCGTGCTGGCTTTGCCGTTGGCATTGCTCGCCGGTGTTTTCGTGGTGCTGGTCGCCTTCGGCGTGACGGGCAGCTCGACCGGGGTCCTCCATTCGATGGTGTCTGGCGGCGATGACCCCCGTCTCGTCGCCGGCGAGCCGCGTGAAATCCGCAGCGACGAGTGGTTCGTGCAGTCCAGCTGGGTGATCTCGCAAGTCGAGCAGTCACTTCCGGTCGAGAACGAGACATTCCCGGGCGGCATGGACGCGACCGTGCAGAACGACCTCCCGAACGCCGACTGGTCGACTGCCTTCCGGCCTCACTTGCTCGGCTTCTTCTTCCTCCCCCTGGACCAGGCGATGGCATTCCGCTGGTGGTTCCCGGGCCTCGGCGTCATCGCGGCGACATATCTGTTCGCGGTCACACTCCTTCCGCGGCGCCCGCTGACGAGCTTGGCGCTGGCGGTGGGATTCTTCTTTGCGCCCTTCTTGCAGTGGTGGTACCTCTCGCTCACGCTGTACCCCGCCTTGTGGGCGATGCTGGTCATGTCAGCGATCATCTGGTCGTTGCGATCGCGGAAGCGAGGACCCGTATGGATACTGGCCGCGCTCGTCGCCTACATCACTCCGGCGTTGGCGATGGGAATCTACGTTCCGTTCATCGTTCCTGTGACGCTCGTGGCGGCCGCCTTCGGCCTCGGGGCCGTCATCGCCCGTGACGTCGGTCGACCTCCCTTCACACAGCGGCTGGTCGACATCTCGCCGGTCCTGGTGGCGGGGCTCGCCGGCGGCCTGGTGATGGTGATCTGGATCCTGACCCGTCTGCAGACGATCCAGGCATTCACCTCGACGCTCTATCCGGGGGAGCGGCTCCAGCAGGTCGGACAAGCCGGCGTCAACGAGATGTCGCAATTGTTTTCCGCGTTCTCGTCTTTCGCTCTCGAACGCACACAGGGTGCCCCATTGAGCGTGAACTCATCCGAGGCCTCCACCTTCTTCCTTCCTGGCGTCTTTCTCGTGGTGGTGCTCGGTTGGCTGGTCTGGGCTCGACGGAAGAACGGCGCTGCGCTGGACATCCTGGCGATCGCGGTGGTCGGCGCGCTCGCCCTGATGTTCGCCTATCTTCTCGTGCCTGGCTGGGACCCGGTCGCGCATCTGCTCTTCCTCGACAGGACGACGAACGCTCGGATGCGAATCGGTTTCGGCGTCGTCAGCATCGTGCTGGTGGTACTCACCGCCGCGCGGTTCGACGATGCCCGGTCGCGTGGCCTCGTGCCGCCGCTATGGGTGAAGGCGACCGCGACGACGCTCGCGGCGGGGTCGGTAGGCGTGGTGGCTTGGCGAGCGGTCGACATCACGGGATCCGTGGATGCTATTGCACGGCGTGATCTGGCGCTGCTAGCGATATTCGCCGCGGCATTCGTGCTGATCGTGTGGCTCATGGCTTCGGGACGCTTCCTCACCGCGGCGACCGGCCTCCTCGTGCTGACCCTGGCGCAATCAGGGCTTGTGAACCCGGTCTACGTGGGAGTGTTCGATCTCCGCCAGACTGAGACCGTCCAGCGCATTGAGCAGATCGATGCGCGGGACCCCGGCGCGTGGGTAGGCATCAATACATCGCTCGTCACCACGATGATGCTCGTCGAGTCCGGCGTTCAGTCCTACAACGGTGTCCAAGGATCCCCCGCCTCCGAGATGTGGGAAGCAATCGATCCGACCGGTTCGTCAGAGCAAGCTTGGAACCGTCTCGCCACCCTCTCATGGGTTCCGGGCGAGGGTGAGCCGGCCCCACGCAACCCGGCACCTGACCAGATTCAGATGACGTTCGATTCCTGCAATCGGTTCGCCGCGGAACACGTCTCGTATGTGCTCACCCAAGCACCCCTCGACCAAGGATGTCTCGATCTCATCGAGAGCGTAGAGCAAGGGCCGGGTGTGATGATGATCTACGCCGTCCGGGGCGAACAGTGACCGGCGTTCCCTCGTTCGAGCGCGATCGGACGCCCGCGATATCATGCTGAGGATGTCTGAACAGCCGCCTAAGACGCTCGTGATCGTCCCGGCGTGGAATGAGGCCGAGAACGTCGGGAACACCGTAGCGGAGGTTCTGGCGGCGAGTCGCGACTATCACGTCCTTGTCGTCGATGACGGTTCGAGCGACGGTACCGGCACTCGAGCCCGCACGGCTGGCGCGACTGTGCTGACTCTTCCGTTCAACATGGGCGTGGGCGGCGCGATGCGCGCGGGGTTCACCTACGCGCAGCGGCATGGCTTCCGGCGAGCGATCCAGGTGGATGCCGACGGTCAGCACAACCCGCGCGATATCGCCGCCGTTCTCGCGGGACTCGACGTGGCCGACATCTCTATCGGGGCGAGGTTCGCTGACGTCGGTGATTACTCCGCGAAGGGGCCGCGCCGGTGGGCGATGAAGCTGCTCGCTGGTGTCCTGTCCCGGGTGGCGAAGACCACTCTCACGGACGTGACGAGTGGTTTCCGTGCTGCGAATGAGGTCGCGATCGACCAGTACGTCCGGTACTACCCGGCCGAGTACCTCGGCGACACGGTCGACTCGCTGGTGAACGCGCTGCACGCGGGTTTGACGGTCACGCAGGTGCCGGTCGCGATGCGGCCCCGGGCCTTCGGCCGGCCCAGTCAGAACCCGTTCGGTGCCACGGTCTACCTGACGCGATCGGTCTTCGCCCTGACCCTCGCGTTGATGCGCGGCCCGGCCAAACCCGTGGAAGCAGCATCATGATCATCGCCGCAGGAATAGCATTCGCTATCGTCGTCCTTGCGATCATCATCGGCCTTCTCCTGAAGCGTCAGCTTCGCGAGAAGTACGCCACCCTCTGGCTGATCATCGGCCTCGCCCTCCTCGTCATCTCCGTGTTCCCCGGACTGCTCCTGCAGCTGACTGAGGTGCTGGGTGTCGAGGTGCCGGCGAACCTCATCTTCGCCCTCTCCATCGTGCTTCTCGTTGGAGTCGCTCTCCACCTCTCGTGGGAACTCTCCCGGGCCGAAGACGAGATCCGTCGCCTCGCAGAGGAGTCCGCGATCCTCCGTACTGACCTGGACGAGTTGCGAACGCGAATGGATTCCCAGGTAGCAGGCTCCGGGGTTCAGGGTGATCCGCCTCGGGACGCGCCTGCCGGGTGAGAGTGCGTCGACGCTACTCGCTGCGCGCCGGCGGGAAGATCCAGTAGCGGTAACCGAAGTAGTTCCACACCGTCGTCGACGCGACGGCGATCCCTTTCCCCACGGCCCACGGCCAACCGAGAGCGTCGATGCCGGTGACGACCGCGGTGGTGGCGAAGGCGTTGAAAATGACGAGTGCCGTGTACTTGACGGCGCTCGATCCCCATCCGGCGCCGGTCTGGAACGTGATCGCCCGTTGCATCAGGAACGTGAGCGCGAAGCTCGTGAAGAATGCGACCGGCGTAGCGATGACCAGGTCGATGTGGACGAGGTCATGCAGGACGAACAGCAGCCCGAAGTCGACGAGGAAGGCTACGCCACCCACGACGACGTACCTGACCGCACTGTTCTTCCACATCCGCTTGATCGGTGCGGGGACGAGTGCGCTCAGCCGCACCGTCGGACACCCGTGTGAGGTCGAAAGACGGGGCCCAGCGTCGTGCAGCAGGGCAGCGTCACGATTTCAGGTAAGTGAGAAGGGCGTCGGCGCTGTCGGCGGGCGTGAATCCGGTAGCCTCCAGTGCGGACAGATCCAGTTCGCTGTTGCGCGGCCTCGGCGAGATCGGGTGCCCTAGCCCTGCGAAGTAGTCTTCCGTGCTGACCCCGCTGACTCGGCTGGCGTCATGACCGGTTTGCGCGAAGACATCCCGCGCAACGTCGAACCAGCTCGATGGCGTGCCCGCCGAACTGAGATTGTACGTGCCGTGTGCGGCCGCGCTCTCGATGAGGTGCCGGATGCCGCGCGCGATGTCATCGGTGAACGTCAGGCGCCCGATCTGGTCGTCGACGACCTTGGGGTCGATACCCCGCTCGGCGAGCGAGGCCATCGTGCGCACGAAGTTGTTGCCGTCGCCGATCACCCAGCTGGTGCGGACGATGTAATGACGGGGAACGACCGATACGACGGCATCCCCGGCGGCCTTCGTCTGCCCGTAGACGCCGAGGGGTGACACGGGATCGTTCTCGGTGTAGGCGCCGTCCTTCGTTCCATCGAACACGTAGTCGCTCGAGACGTGGACAAGAGTGATGCCGTTCACCGTCGCGATGCGCGCCAGCGCGGCGACCGCGGTGACGTTGGCCGCCCAGGCGTCGACGCGCCCCTCGGGGGTCTCGGCGAGGTCGACCTTGGTGTACGCGGCAGCGTTGATGATCGTGCTGTAGTCGCGCCACCGACGCGCGGAGGCGAGGTCGGGCGACGTCAGGTCGAGCTCGTCCCGTCCCGCGTACTCCATCCAGGGGTGATCGCCGAACTCGGCGCGCAGTGCCCGGCCGAGCTGGCCGTTCGCTCCGGTCACCAGGATGCGCTTGGGCGGCATCGGAACCACATCGGAAAGACGCGGGTGGTTCTTGTCCTTCTCACTGATCTCGACCTGATCGAGCGGGATCGGCCACTCGATCGCGGCGGTCTCGTCGGCGAGATTCAGGAAGGTGTAGGTCGCATCGGGCGACCAGTGGTCGTTCACGAGGTACGTGTAAGCGGTGTCGGGCTCGAGCGTCTGATACGAGTTCCCGACGCCGCGCGGGACGAAGATCGCTCGCGAGGGGTCGAGCTCAGCGGTGTAGACGGCCCCGAAGGTCGGCCCCTCGCGAAGGTCGACCCACGCGCCGAAGATGCGGCCCGTGGCGACGGAGACGTACTTGTCCCAGGGCTCGGCGTGGATGCCGCGGGTCGTGCCCACCGCGTCGTTGAACGAGATGTTGTTCTGCACCGGGCCGAAGTCGGGCAGGTCGATGCCGGCAGCGGTCATCTTCTCGCGCTGCCAGTTCTCCTTGAACCAGCCCCGTGAGTCGCCGTGCACGGGCAGATCGAGGACGATCAGCCCCGGGATGGGGGTCTCGATGACCGTGAGCGTCTTTCCGAACTCGATGGCCACGGTTCACTGTCCCTTCGAGGCGTAGAAGGCTTCGACGCCGTCTTTCGCGGGCGCCCACCAGTCCTCGTTGTCGCGGTACCAGTCGATGGTGGCTTTCAGGCCGGCTTCGAAGTCTTGGTAGCGGGGTGTCCAGCCGAGTTCGGTGCGGAGCTTGGTGGAGTCGATCGCGTAGCGGAGGTCGTGTCCGGGGCGGTCGGTGACGTGGTCGTACGCGTCGGTGGGGTTGCCGGTGAGGGCGAGGATGAGCTCGACGACGGTCTTGTTGTCCTTCTCGCCGTCGGCGCCGATGAGGTACGTCTCGCCGATGACGCCGCGGTCGAGGATCGTCAGAACGGCGGAGGAGTGGTCGTCGGCGTGGATCCAGTCGCGGACGTTCTCGCCCTTGCCGTAGAGCTTGGGGCGGATGCCGCGCAGGACGTTGGTGATCTGGCGGGGGATGAACTTCTCGACGTGCTGGTAGGGGCCGTAGTTGTTCGAGCAGTTGCTGATCGTCGCTTTCACCCCGAACGAACGCACCCATGCGCGCACGAGCAGGTCGGAGCCGGCCTTGGTGCTGCTGTAGGGCGAGGACGGGTTGTACGGGGTGGATTCGGTGAACCGTGCCGGGTCGTCGAGTTCGAGGTCGCCGTACACCTCGTCGGTGGAGATGTGGTGGAAGCGTTTGTCGTGCTTGCGTGCTGCCTCGAGCAGCGTGTACGTGCCGACGATGTTCGTGTCGAGGAACGGACGCGGGTCGTGGAGGGAGTTGTCGTTGTGCGACTCGGCGGCGTAGTGCACGACCGCGTCGACCTGCCCGAACAGCTCGTCCACGAGCGCGGCGTCGGCGATATCGCCCTCGACTAGCCGCACCCGGCCCTCGGGCAGGCCCGCCAGGGATGCGGCGTTGCCCGCATAGGTGAGCTTGTCGAGCACGATCACCGAGTGGTCGGTGTTGCCGACGACGTGGTGAACGAAATTCGAACCGATGAACCCGGCACCGCCGGTCACAAGAAGCGTGGACACGCCCACCAGGGTACCTGCCTACACCTGGCGGCTGAGGAAACGCGCCTGGAGCGCTCACGCTCGCTCGATAGAATTCAGCGGCCGCAAGCTGCGGCGCGAAGGGAGCCGTCCGCCGACATGGATCAACCGGCAGAGCGCGTACGACGCCGACTGGTGTATGCCGTCGAAGGCCCCCGCGCGGTGGTGGACGACCACGTCATCCACGCGCTCTCGGCGTTACGGCCGCTGATGGACGACATCGTCGTCATCGCGCCGGACGCGCTCGAAGTCGCCCAGCGCCAACGCCTTCGCACGATCTGTGACTCGATCGCCGAGCCCGCGGCATCGGTGTTCCAACCGACCGACTACCGCGATGCGATCCGACAGCGCGCGGACGAGTCGGGGCCCGCGCACGAGGTGATCCTGAGCGGTGACTCGTGGTTCGGACCCGTCTCGGACTTCTCGGCGGTGATGAACCGCATGGACGGGGTTTCCTGCGCAGCCTGGCAGCTCGTCGAGAACGCTCATGGTCATCAGCCGGAGTCCTTCCCCGGCGAGGGCTTCCCGCTGCTGACCGCGCCCTGGGTGTGGACGGTTCTGCGCGAGGAGGCACAGAGCAGCGAAGCCCTCGAAGACTTCTGGGCCTCGCACGCGGAGCTTCCGCACGACGCGGAGTACCTCCTCCCTCGTGCGCTGCGTGAGGGAGGGCTGGCAGTCGAGTTCGCCTTTCCCGCGTCTGCTTTCCGTAGTGGCGACCCGCTCGTCTTCAGTGCGCATGCGCTGTTGAACGCGGGGTGCCCTGTCGTAGGCAAGGCGCAATTCCGGCTCTTTCCCCCGTATCTCGACCAGCACGCGGTGATCGGGCGGGAGGTGCTGGCGCGCCTGGACGAGGACGGTTTCGCCACGGGCCTGGTCCGACAGAGCCTCGCGCGGACGGTCCCCCCGAAGGCGCTCAACACGAATGCCGGCATGCTCGACGTCCTGCCTCTGCAGGCACGCCCCGACACGTCAGCCGTGGACTCCCTCGCCATCCTCGTCGTCCTGCACGTCAGCGAGTTCGTCGGACTCGACGAGGTGCTGCAGGCGATGCGGAACGTTCCCGCTGGATACGACCTCCTGGTCACCGCGGGAGACGGCATGACCGCCGCACAGGTGCAGGCCCACCTGGAGGAGCGCGACGACCTCGGTTTCGGTTCGCTCGAAGTGCGCGTCGTGCCGCCCGGCCCGGGCCGCGACATGAGCGACTTCTTCGTCGGCTGCCGCGATGTGCTCCTCAACGGCGGGCATGACATCGTGATCAAGCTCCACAACCGGCCATCGCCGCGGAAGACCTTGAACCTGCGCCGCTACTCGCGGCGATACCAGCTCGACAACCTGCTGGGCAGCCGCGGGTACGTGGTCAATCTCTTGCAGTTGTTCGTCCGCGAGCCGGGTCTGGGCCTCGTCTTCCCCCCGATGGTCCACATCGGCTTCGGGACGATGGGGCGCGGATGGGCCGGTCTCGAAGGGCCGACGAAACGACTGTTGGACAAGCTCGGCATCCGAGTCCCTGTGGATGCCGTCTCGCCGCTTGCACCATACGGCGGCATGTGGGTGGCGCGTCCTGACGCACTCCGCAGAATGGTCGAACCGCGATGGCGGCACGCCGACTACCGTCGCGGAAAGCGTGATCGCGAACTCGCGCACGTTCAGGAGCGGACCGTCGTGCTGGCTGCCGCCGAGGACGGGTTCCACGCGCGAACCGTGCTGACGCCGGAGCACGCCAGCATCAGCCACACCGCGCTTCAGTTCAAGACCGATCAGGTCTCGATGTCTGTTCGTGGCTACCCGATCGATCAGATCCGATTCCTTCACGGTGCCGGCGGGATGGGATTCGGCGGCCCGGTGGCGTTGTTCCGCATGTACCTGCGCCTCAACCACTTCAGCGTGGCGCGGCGGCTGCTGCCGGTCTACTACGCGGCACGCCGCGGGTACGGTGTGGTGTCGCGCGTCAGGCGCATGGTGTCGCGCGGTCTGCGACGCGGGGAGGAGACGGAATGAAGACTGCGGAACTCGTGAACTTCCCGGCCCGCGCGGCTGCGGAGTTCCCCGAAGGCGGGAAGCGCGCGCTGATCTACGTCGTCTACGACCGTCGCGGAGACGTCGAGGCGTACATCCCTTATGCGCTCCAGCAGCTGCGCGCCCATTGCGACCACGTCCTCGTCGTCGTCAACGGCCTCCTCACCGATGCCGGCCGCGACGCGCTCGAGCCCGTCGCCGATGAGATCCTCGTGCGCGAGAACCGCGGCTTCGACATCACCGGTTACAAAGAGGGCCTCGAACACCTGTCCGATCGCCTCGCTGATTGGGACGAGGTCGTCCTCGCGAATGACACGTGGTTCGGACCGATCGGCGATTTCGCCCCGCTCTTTGAGCGCCTGGACAAGCGGCCCCTGCACTTCTGGGGAATGACCGACCATCCACGTGTCGAACCGAACCCCTTCACCGGGGACTCGTATCTCGCCTACCACCTCCAGTCGTACTGGATGGCGGTTCGGCGCGACATGTTCCTATCGGACGAGTGGGCCCAGTACTGGCGCGATCTGCCCTCGCTCGACAGCTACTCGGACGCGGTCGCCAAGCACGAGGCGGTCTTCACCGAGAGGTTCGTCGACTGCGGTTTCGTCGCGGAGGTCGCGTTCCCGAGCCTGACCGACAAGATCGAGAACAATGCCGTGCTCTACGCGCAGCAGCTCATCGAGGCGGGATGCCCGACGCTGAAGAGGCGGCCGTTCTTCCAATGGCCGCCGTTCATGGACCGGCTCTCGGTCATCGGCCGGTGGACACTCGAGGCCGCTGAGCGTCGCGGGTATCCGATGGAGCTGATCTACCAGGATCTCGCGCGAAACGTCGAGCCGCAGACACTGAACGCGGATGCCGCGATGCTTGAGGTGCTCGCGGAGGAGGATGACGGAACGTACGACCCCTCCCGTCCGCTGCGCACCCTTGCGGTCGCCCACATCTACTACCCCGAGATGACCGACGAGATCATGGATCGAATCGACACCCTTCCGGGTGCGTACGACCTGATGATCACGACCCCGGAGGAGGACCGCGCCCGTAGCATCCGCGATCATCTGTCTCGGCGTGCCGCGCGGGGCTCGGTCGAGGTGCGGGTGCTTCCCTCGAACAACGGCCGCGATCAGGCCGCGTTCCTGATCGGCTGCCGCGACGAGCTGCTCGACGGGGGATACGACCTCGTCGTGAAGGTGCACTCGAAGAAGACGCCTCAGGACTCCGACAACGTCGGACGTCACTTCAAGCTCCAGCAGTTCGAGAACCTGCTCTTCTCGAGCGGCTACACCGCGAACCTCGTCGCGCTCTTCCAACGCGAACCCGGCCTGGGCATGGCCTTCCCCCCGGTCGTGCACATCGGGCATCCCACCCTGGGGCACGGGTGGTGGGCGAACAAGCCCGGTTTCCTCGAACTGATGGCGAAGATGGGCGTGCGCGTCCCCGTCGACGAGGGGACGCCGCTCGCGCCCTACGGATCGATGTTCTTCGCCCGCCCCGAGGCGCTGCGTCGCCTCGTCGAGCAGCCGTGGGACTACGACCAGTTCGGCGGCGCGGAGGCGTACATCGACGGCGGGCTGGCGCACATTCTGGAACGTGTCCCCGCGTACGTCGCGGGCGACGCCGGGTACCACACGCGTACGGTGACGTCACCCGACTACATGGCCGTCAGCTACACCGCGCTGGACTACAACTTCGATCAGATCTCGGTGACGCTACCGCCCGCTTCGACGATGGAGCAGATCGAGTTCCTGCGCCGGGCCGGCGAGTTCGAATGGGGAACATTCCGCGATTTCCTGAAGATGTACGCCAGGCTGCACCGGCCCCAGCAGGAGGATCGCCTCCTGACGGCATACGACCGATCGGTGGTGTGGCGACGACGGGTCAGGCGGATGCTGCGTCCGCTGCGACGTCGCTAGCGCCGCTGGCCGCGTTCCGGCGCCGTGCGCTCGCGCAGCGCCGTCTCGAGCAGCGTTGTGGCGCGAGCGTCGAACGAGTGCAGGTGCCGGATGTCTGTCGAGATGAGCTCGGCCGCCTCTCCGGACGGGAAGACGTGCTGCGGGTCTTGCCGCAACAGATCGAGAAGCTCGGGAACGGTGCGGTACGTGCGCACCATGCCCCCGAACAGCTCGTCGATTCCCTCGACGTCGTCGCTGATGGCACGTCCGCCCGCGGCGACGACGTCGAAGAGCCGGTTCGATATGAACCCGGATGCCTGCATCGCCGGCCAATGGTCGTTGAGGACGAGGCGCGCGCCTTCGTAGAGCTGGGGAAGTTCGGCGTTCGCCACCCCCGACGCGACGACGGACGACGCGGGGATCCAGCCCGTCCAGTCGGGGCCATAGACGTCGACCTGGATGCCGGCGCGGATCGGCTCGATGACGGAGGGGCGCGGGATGCCGCGGGCCGTGCCGACGAACACGATCCGGTCCGTGTCTGCTGCGCCCGTGGGGTGGAAGCGGTGCACGTCCGTGCACTGCAGCAGCGGCTCGATCGGCCCCAGCGATCCGGCCGTCGACCGGATCCACTTCTCGGAGGCGGCGAAGACGTGGTCGAACGCGGCGGTCTCGTCGCGTGTCAGCTGGTCGGGGTGGCTGATGATCCACAGCAGCGAGATAGCCGATCGGTGGGGATCGATCCGCTCCGGTCCGCGCAGGACGACTTCGACGTCATCGAGATGGTGTGACGGCCGATTACGGGCCCCGATGGAGTCGATGACGACATCCTGTCCCCGGCGCCGGAGCGCATCGGCGAGCCCGCGCGCGAAGTGCGTGTCGCCCCACCACTCCGCGCCGAGTCCGGCTGGAGCAGCGGTCTTGAGCGCCCATCGCAGCCGCGGCGCCCCTGATCGAGCCGCGGGCGCGCGGCGTCTGAGTCGCGCGTCGTCGTCGTCGACCGTGGCCAGGCCGATACGGGCGACCAGGTGGTCGAGGTCGTCGGTCATGCCCCGGGCCGCCTCGACCCGCGCATGCGCCGGCAGATGATGCTCAGGGGAGATGACCCACGCGTCGGTGCGGACCTGGGCGGTGTCCGGCATCGGCGAGGTGCCCACGGTTACGGCGAACGTCGACGAGGCGATGCCGTCGACGGACACGCGCTGCCCGAGTCCGCGCGCATCCTCCGCGGGGTGTCCGAGCAGGAGCGGATGCAGCCGCGGCCCGCGCCGCACGAGCCCGCAGTTGATCACGACGCCGTCGACATCGAGGACGAGGGGCGACGTGATCCCGGCATCCATCTCGGCGAGGGTGACGACGCTCTCGGTCGTGATCTCGTCACCAGGCCCGCGGACGATCAGGCGAGAACCGGGAACAATCCGATCCGTGGCTCCGCTGACGACGGAGGACCGCGGCTCGTCGGCGATGACGAGTGTTCCGATGGTGCCGGCTGAGGCGACTACGGCCGGCAGCCAGGCATCCGGTCGTTCGCCATTGACCGCAAGGACGAGACGAGCACCGATGCGGCGACTCGCCTGAGTGGCCGTGGCCAACGTCAGGCTGAAGTCGCGCTCGTGCCCGGCGAGGCGCCACAGGAGGACGACGGGGCTGGATGCGAGTTCCGCGAGGTCGCTCTCGCCCGAGATCCGCCCTGCTCGGGACAGCGCTCGGGTCACGAGAGCCGAGATCCGGTCCGCGCGCATCTGCGCACGATCGCCCGGGAAGCCGAAGGCCAGGGCTGATCCCGCTTGCAAGCCGCGCCAGGCGTGACCGAGCGGACCGGCGGGGTCATCGGAGGACTCGGGGTGGGCGAGAGCGTAGCCGGGGGCGTCCCACAGCAGGCTCGTCCGGATGCGGCGGCGGTCGTTCACCAGGTACGCGTACAGCGCCGGAACCCTCCCGGCGTCGGAGAGCTGCATCGACACCATCTGTTCCGAGAACAGCGGGTTCAGGACGAAACCGTCGCGGAAGCCCCGGCGGACGTAATGTCGCACGGCGGCGCGTGGGCTCAGGCCGGGCCGCTGGGCGGAGACGGCGACCGGGTCGACGATGTCGGCACGGTTGATGGTCCGCGCCCACCAGACCCGGTCGATGCGACGGATGATGGGGCCGCCCCACCAGGAGTCCCGGACGTCTCGCACGCGCGAGCGGGCGACCGCGGCCGCGCGCCGGATCATCGTCCGGACGATGGTGCCGGGCGACGCGGCGCGGGGCGTCACCGACCGCGCTCGAGGACCTCGAGCAGGTACGTTCCGTATCCGGACTTCACGAGCTTCGCCGCGCGGTTGCGCAGTTCGTCGTCGGAGAGGAACCCCTGACGCCAGGCCACCTCCTCGGGAACGCCGATCCGCAGCCCCGTCCGCCGCTCCATCGTGCGCACGTAATCGCCGGCGTCGGTCATCTGATCGAAGGTGCCGGTGTCGAGCCAGGCGGTTCCGCGGGGGAGGACCTCGACCTGCAGCTTGCCCCGTTCGAGGTAGGCGCTGTTGATGTCGGTGATCTCGTACTCGCCGCGGGGCGAGGGCTGAAGGTTGCGGGCGATGTCGATCACATCGTTGTCGTAGAAGTACAGACCCGGCACCGCGAAATTGCTCTTCGGCTCGCGGGGCTTCTCCTCCAGCGAGACGGCGCGACCCTCGTCGTCGAACTCCACCACGCCGTACGCGGAGGGCTCGCCCACCCAGTACGCGAAGACAGCCCCGCCGTCGACGTCGGCGTAGCGCTTGAGCTGTGAACCGAGGCCCGGACCGTAGAGGAGGTTGTCGCCGAGGACGAGGGCGACCTTGTCGTCGCCGATGAAATCCGCTCCGATCGTGAACGCCTGTGCCAGCCCGTCCGGGGACGGCTGCTGCGCGAACGTCAGGGAGATGCCGAACTGCGTTCCGTCGCCCAGGAGCCGCTCGAAGAACGGCGCATCGTGCGGCGTCGTGATGATCAGGATGTCGCGGATGCCCGCGAGCATCAGCGTCGACAGGGGGTAGTAGACCATCGGCTTGTCGTACACCGGGATCAACTGCTTCGAGACGCCCAACGTGATCGGGTGCAGGCGCGTGCCCGAACCGCCGGCGAGAATGATGCCCTTCATGGTGGTCAAGTCTGCCAGACCTACAATTCAGGTCTCACCGGAGGGGTGTCCTGGCTGCGAGGCGAGGTCGAACGCCAGTAACCCGGTTCGCGCATGCGTATCGACCGGGCAAAGCCGATGCTCGAATCGATCCCGTCCCGTGGGAGCTCTCGCTTAGTGACCTTGCGGCCTTTTCTCCACCCGTCGATTCGGCCGCGGAGGGAGGCGACATCGCGTCGCAAGACGAGCCGGGCAGTGCACACGATTGCTTCCGTCGCCAGTGCCCGGATCATGTGGCGCGATCGCAATACGTCGTATACGCGCAGGGTGTATCCGCGTGCGAAGCCCGACAGGTAGCGCTGGCGACGAGACTCTCGGCCAGCGGAGGCTCCGCCCAGATGAACGCCGAGCTGGTGTGGGATGGCGACTGCAAGCCAGCCGGCGGCACGCAGCCGGTACGCGAGATCCAGTTCTTCGCCATACATGAAGATGTTCTCGTCGAAGGCTCCGACCTCTGCAAGCGCCGCTCGCCGATAGACGGCGACAGCTCCATACGGGCCGAGAAGGCGTGGCTCACTCGGATCTGTGGCGGACAGATCCGCTCCATGGAATCGAACGAAGCCGGCGCCGGTGACGTCGGCGACGATTCCGAACGAATCGACGGTGCCGTCCGGTGCGCCGAGAATCGGGCTCGCACTGCCGACACGCGGGCCTCGCTCGTCGAAGGTGGCTACCGCGGTTTCTACGGCGTTGGCGCCCAGCTCCACGTCGCTGTTGACCAGCATGACCAACTCATTCTCGCCAGCAGCGATGCCGACGTTGCAGCTGCGAGCGAAGCCGAGGTTCTGCGGGTTGCGGATGAGGCGCACCCGAGGGTAGGTCGCGGCGATCCGTTCCGGAGTGTCATCCGGCGACGCGTCGTCGACGACGATGACGTTCGCCTGGATGGTCTGCGCGAGGGCAGCGGCGATGCACGTCTCGACGAATTCCCATCCGCCATGAACGGGGATGACGATGTCGACTCTGGGCCTCGCGTGCGCCATCATCATGCTTCCTCCCGCACCAATCGTTGCAATGCTGTGGTCGTGCGCCGTAAGAGAAGCGCTGTCGAGATGGTCTCCGTCGCGGCGTAACCAAGTGCGACGCCAAGCGGGCCCCACAGTGACGCTCCGATCAACATCGCCGGAACGCCGACGACGGTTGCTGTCAATGTCGCCCGCATCACGCTCCTCTGCTCGGCTGCGGGAAAGAGTATGTGACGGGTCATCGACGTCCGCAGCGAGTACATCGCGAACGCGAAGCCGAGTGCGAAGCAGACACCTACCGCCGCGGCGTTGGGGCGACCGAAGATCATCGCTGTCACCGGCGGACCCGCTAGGCCGAGCACGACGGTGCCGAGCAACCCGAAGCCGCCATGCATCGTGAGCGCGATCTTCAGTCGCTTGCCGCGCTCACTTCCCCGCACCTCGGCGGTCCACGATTGCAGGGCGTTCGCGAGCGTGAGGGGAAGGAACTGACCGAGCTTGGCCAGCTTGTCCGCCGAGGCGAAGCCCGCGGCGGCGGAGCCAGAGGCGATCGTGTTCACCAGGGGCATCGGCACGGAAGAATATGCGCCGAGCGCGCCGTCATTCAGGGCCACGGGCGCACCGACGCGGAAGAGGCCGGGGACCTCGCGCAGCGGAGGCCAGGGCGAGGGGTACCGGCGCAGGAGACCCAGGGTGTAGGCCGCGGTACCGATCAGAGTCACGAGGATGCCGGCGATCGGATAGACCTCGACGGGAACCCCGTTCACGATCGCGAGCATCGCGACCACCGCGACGCACAAACGCGGAATCGCGTCGTAGAACAAAATAGAGCGCGGGTCGCCGACGCCGACGGCGAACCAGGTGAAGGAGAGACCGATGAGCGCGCCCTGAAGGCCCATCAGCGAAGCGAGGAGAGCATGCCCCGGGGCCGCGATGACCGAGCAGAGGACGATGAGTAGCGGCAGGGCGACCACGGACATGGCCAGCCGCACCACGACAGCGTCTCTGTAGAGCCTGCCGCGACGAACGTTGTCGATCGTTCCCGCGATGAGAGCCGGCCCGACCGTCGTCCAGCCGTAAGCGACGGCGATGGCGGCGAACGTTCCCACTGATTCTCCGGCGATAGCGCTCGCCCACCCGTCCTCGCCCGCGGAGCGCGACACGGCGGGCAGCACCACGAGGGGAGAGACGGCGGCGATTGCCGGGATCAGCGTGAAGCCGAAGAGACGCGAGCGGAGACTGCTGGTCTCACTCATGAGTGCGCGCCGTGTGCAGTTCGGATCGCAGAACCGCCGCGACAGCCTCTGCTGCGGCGTCCCAGTTGAATCGTTCGGCCCACGCGCGGCCCTCGGACCGACGCCGGTCGCCCGCGGCGCGGTCGAGATCGAACGCACGGGAGATCGCTGCGGCGAAGGCTGTCGGATTCGTCGCGTCCGCGTAGAACGCATACTCACCGCCCACCTCGTGCAGGACGGGCACGTCGTTGGCGACCACGATGCATTCTGCCCGTAGCGCGTCGACGACCGGGAGTCCGAAGCCCTCGACGAGAGACGGGCAGGCGTACACGCCGGCAGCCGAGTAGAGCGATGCCAGCTGGTCGTCAGACACCCAGCCGGGAAGCACGACGTCGGCGTCGAGGCCGCGCGCTGCCACGGCCGGCGTGAGGGGGTCGTCGGGTCCGCCACCGACGATGACGGAGCGCGGACGCTGATCGGGGGACAGAGCCGCGAGGGCGTCGAGCAGGCCGACGAAGTTCTTATGCGGCATTCGATTGCCCGCGCTCAACAGCAACGGGCGGCTGGCGTCGATGCCGAGCGGCTCCAGAGATTCCCATGGATTCTCGACGGTCCGAGGTTCGGCGCTCCCATTGTGCACCACGCTGATCCGCGCGGGAGGAACGCCGAGGTGTCGGGCGATGGCGGACGCCGCAGCATCCGACACGGTGAGAAGGCGGTCGGCGCTCCGCGCCGTCCTGGTCATCAGCCATGCCGTAACGGAGCGGGCGAGGCCCGCCAGCCCCGATCCGCGGACTTCGTGATAGATCACGTCATGCACTGAGACGATCCGGCCGGCTCCTCCACGAGTCAGGGGGCCGAAGTTCGCGGGTGACCAGATCAGATCGGCGCCGACGCGGCGGGCTGTGCGATTGACAGCCACTATCTCTCCCGCGGCCCACGTGGCACGGCCGCCGCCCACCCAGCGGATCGTCTCGACCGGTCCGGGGAAGAATGCGGTCACTCCCACGATCCCGGCCCGACCGGTCAGTGCGATGAGCTCGACTCCCGGAAGATGCTCGTGCAGCCGGGGGAGCAGCTCCCGCACGTACGTCTCGGTGCCTCCCCGGCCACCGGTATAGCCGAGGAGATCGACGAGGACGCGCACGGGTCAGCTCTCGATGACGGCTTCGGGCTTCTGCTCGCGGCGCGGCGTCGTGAGCACGCCCGAGAAGAAACTCATCATGACCGTCTGGAACCCGAGGATGATGCCCAGGGCGCTGGGGATCGCGATGCGGACGGCCTGCGCAGCATCCTGTGTGCCGAAGTCGATGCTGCCCCACCGGACCACCTGGACGACGCCGATCACGACGCCGAGCAGGAAGAGGCCAAGGCCGATGAGCAGACCACGCTCGGCCGACCACTTAGCCACGATCGCCCGATAACGGGCACTTGTGGGGAGGAAGCCCTCCTGGGTCGCGTAGAGCTTGGTGAGCCAGAAGAAGAGGAGGGATTGATACCCGAGAACCGTTAGTGCGCTGGCGTAGACCATCGTCGTGACATCGAACCCGATGCCGGCCACCTCGATCCCACCGAATGCGAGAACCGCGACGGTGACGGCTCCGAGGAAGAACGCGACGAGACCCGGGTAGACGAAGAGCCAGCGCGGAGCGAACAGCAGGAGGAACCGGAGGTGACGCCACCCGTCATGCCAGCTGCGCAGGTGCGGGGGACGCGATCGGCCATCTTTTTTGAGCGTGGTGGGAACTTCTTCGATGCGGTACTTCGACAAGGACGCCCTCACCACCATCTCGGACGCGAACTCCATGCCCGTCGTCTGCAGAGCGAGGTCGCGGATGCGGTCGCGATTGAATCCGCGCAGACCGCAGTGGAAGTCGCGCACGTTCGGCCGGAAGAAGAGCTGACCGATCGTCGAGAGCACGGGGTTGCCGAGATATTTGTGGAGGGGAGGCATGGCGCCCGGAGCGATGCCTCCAGCGAAGCGGTTGCCCATGACGAGGTCGGCGCCCGCGCGGAGCCGCTCGACGAACGGCTCGAGGTTCTCGAAGTCGTAGCTGTCGTCGGCGTCGCCCATGATGATGTAACGCCCGCGAGCGGCTTCGATCCCATTGATCAGAGCGGCGCCGTACCCACGACGGGGGGCGGGGGACACGCGAGCGCCGAGCCGGGTCGCGATCTCCTGGGATCCGTCGGTGCTGCCGTTGTCGGAGATCAGCACTTCGCCGCTGATTCCGGTACGGGCGAGGAAGCCCTGCGCCTTCCGGATGCAGACCTCGAGTGTCTCCGCCTCGTTGAGGCACGGCATCAGGATCGTCAGCTCGATCTCGGGCTGGTCGTTCACAGAGGTCCTTCCTGCGCGGAGGCTGAACGCGCCCCGCGGGTCTTCTTTCGGGCGCGGTCGAACGCCGCGAGGATTCCATCCACGGTACGCCCGATCGTGCGGGTCCGCACGGCGTCGTCGTACCAGGCACGCGTGCTGTGTCGGAGGTCGGCCCCGCCGCGCAGGACGGTCCGGATCGCCCCGCCCAGCGATGCTGGGTCGATGTCGGGGGCGATAGCGCCATTGACCCCGGGGCTGACGAGCTCGATGGCGGCGTTCGATGGGTCCGCGACGAGGACGACGGGAGTGCCGGATGCGGCGGCTTCCACCACGACCAGACCGTAGCCTTCGCGGCGAGACGGATTCACGAGCACGGCAGCCGTACTCATGAGCTCCGTCAACGTCTCCTCTGAGACGAACCCGGGACGCTCGCTCCAATCGGCGCCGTTGACCGCGCGGATGGCCTCATCGATGGCCGCGCTCTGCGGCCCCTCGCCGAGGATGACGAGTCTGAGGTCGGGGAAATCCTCGCGGGCGACAGCGATGGCGGCGGGAAGCGCCTCGACTCTCTTGTCGGGGATGTGACGCCCCGCGTAGAGGACGAAGGGAGGGTTCGCGACGGGTGCCGGTTGAGACGACGCGTCGGCCGTGCGATCGTCGATCAGTCCCGGACTGAGGAGGAGTTCTCCGCGGAACCCTTCCGCCCGGAGGCGGTTCGCGCTCAACTGCGAGTGGCAGGTGGCGATGGGCGTCACCGCGATAGCTAGCCGCTGGAGGCCCCATGCCACGTTGCCCATGAGTCCGCCGGCGTATTCGATCCACTGATGCCTGCCCCACACCTCGAGGTAGTCGACAGCCAGGGGCGTTCCGGAGCCCAGCAGGGCCAGACGTGCAGCGAAGACGTTGAGCACGGGCAGGCCGCTCACGAGGACGGCTGAGTAAGCCCGACGCCGGCGGAGGAGCGATCGGAAGAGTCCTGCGGCGAATCGGGCCGCGGCGCTGATACGGCGAACGCCTGAGGCGTCGTGCAGAGTCAGTTCGGGCGTGATCTCTCGGACGGCGAACGATTCGCGCGGGGGGTTCGCATCGTTCCACTGACGGGCGGTGAGGTACTCGACGGATTCGCCGCGACTCACCATCGCCTCGGCGAACGCGCGGTACTGCCGTTCACCGCCGCCGGTGGTGTACGGGAAAAGGCAGTCGTAGGCGACTGCGACGGGTCGAGCACCGCTCATCGATCGCACCCGACGACGCGGTAGAGCTTCGCGTCCGAGCCCTCCGAGTCGATCAGTTCGAGGGACACCGCCGGAGGGAGGTTCTGGATGCCGTCGCGGTCGACTGAGGCCGCCGGGTTGTTCCAGACGTTCTGTGCGCCGAAATCGAGGACGTAATCGACGCCGAGCGCGTCGATGGCCTCGCATACAAGGGGATCGGAGTCGATATTGCGGAGGTTCTCGTCCAAGTAGATCTCATCGGCGTCGCGCGAACCGAAGATGTGCTTCTCGACCACCTCGCGACCGGCGACGGCGTATGCCAGCGAAGTACCCGTCCATGGGCTTCCGGCGATGAGCGCATCCGCCGGAGTCGTCTCATCCAGACGCTCGAGAAGCCGCTGTTCTTCGATCGAGAGAAGCGGGGAGGTCGAGTCCATCATGTGGACGGTGCGTGTGTCACCTGCGACCCGGAGAACGTTGGGCCCGATGCCCACGGAGAAGATCGCGACGGTTGCGGCGGAAGCGGCGACCACCGACACCGCTGCAGGTGCTTGCCACCGTGACAGCAGATACCGCGCTCCATCGACGATCACGACCGCGCCCAGTGTCGCGACAGGAATTCCTGCGACCGGAAGGAGCGCGGCGAGGCGGAACGAGTCGTTGTACCAGGGGTTGGTGACCATCTCGCGAAGAACATTGTTGACGCGGGTCCCGGAGACCAGCACGAACAGGAAGCATGCGACGACGTAGGGCAGGGCGATCGGGTGGAGCCTCGGCCGCCGGACGATCGCGATCAGGCCTACGACGACGAGGACCGAAACCGTCACCGTGACCGGATAGGCGCGGGGCGACAGTAGGAGGGCCTCCCCGGATGCCTGTGCCGTGCTCTGCCAGGGGCCCCATCGCGACATCTCGTAGTTCGTGCGCGAGAGGCGCCAGAGGCCAGCGCCGGCCACCAGGATCGCGACGGCGAGGGTTCCGTTGAGCACCCAGGTCCGACGGGTGGGGTCTGCCATGGTCCGCTTTGCCAACTCGGCGACCGCAAGCACGGCTCCGAATGCGAAGAGCGCGAGGAAGGCGTTCGGGTGCGCAAGGCCGATCCCGGCGCAGAGCACGAGAAGCAGAACTGACCATCGCGCCATGTCGCGAACGGAGTCGGCTCGCAGGAGCCAGATGACGACCGCGACACCGGCCGGCAGGACCGCGTAGGCAGACACGTTCGGGTAAAGGACGCCGAAGAAGAACAGCAGCATCGGGAACGCCCCGAACCCGGTGGCGAGAGCTGCCGCCGAGATGTGAGCCGCGGTCCGGCCGCGGAAGAAGGCTCCCGCCAGTGCGATGCACGAGGCCGGCCATGCGATGGCGCCGATGGCGATGTTCGCGGCGGTCACGGCGACGGGTGTCGTGACACCCGTCGACAGCGCCGCAAGCGAGACGAGACTGTGCCAAGCGTTGGGATAGAACGGGATATCAGACGTGTCCCCGATGTGGAATGCCGAGGCGTCCGCTGTATCGATGGCGTAGGCCGCCGTGTTGAGGTGCACGATCGCATCGAACGTCTGCGAGATGTTCTCGGGCCGCCCGAACGCCCACACCAGCTGACTACCGACGACAGCCGCAGCGATCACGAAAGCGGCCATCGGTGCGAGCGCCCGCCACAGGCCGCGTGGTGCAGCGTTCTGTGGCCCGACCCAGCGACGGAGAGCGAAGGCGACAGCCACCGCTACCAGGGTCAGGAGCGCGAGCGGAATCGGCGACCACGGCAGTCGAATGATGGGAGCGATGGTCGCGGAAACGGCAAGCAGCGCCGTCGACACGGCCGGTGCGACGAAGAGCAGAGAGATGCGCGAAACGCCCCATCCGGCGATGAGGACGGCAAGGCCGGGAAGGATCATCGCCATGGCCGCGATGAGAAACGGCGGTATCGCGACATACCATTCCTGGAGCATCGTGATCCACCTTCTCGAATGACACCAGTGAAACATCGTAGCCGACGCTCTCTTTGGGCTTCCCATGCTCTCCTCAGGCCCGCGGGGCGGCTCGCGTAGAATCACACGATGCCCCTTACCGGGCTGACAGGCTTCTTCCTTGCCCCGAAACGAAAGCGTTCGCCCCATGGACCTCCTCATCGTCGGCTCCGGCTTCTTCGGCCTCACCATCGCCGAGCGTGCCGCGGCATCCGGTCGCAAGGTGACGGTCATCGACCGACGTCACCACATCGGCGGCAACGCCTACACCGAGAACGAGCCGACCACCGGCATCGAAGTCCACAAGTACGGGGCCCACCTGTTCCACACCTCGAACGCGACGGTGTGGGAGTACGTCAACCGCTTCACGCAGTTCACGAATTACGTCCACCGCGTCTATACGACCCACAAGGGCGTCGTGTACCCGCTTCCGATCAACCTCGGAACGATCAACCAGTTCTTCCAGGCGGCGTACACGCCCGGTGAGGCACGCGACCTCATCCAGGAGCTCGCGGGCGAGTTCGACCCGAAGCAGGCGAACAATCTCGAGGAGCGCGCCATCGGTCTGATCGGCCGTCCGCTCTACGAGGCGTTCATCCGGGACTACACCGCGAAGCAGTGGCAGACCGATCCGAAGGAGCTGCCGGCCGAGATCATCTCGCGCCTGCCGGTCCGCTACACCTACGACAACCGCTACTTCAACGACACCTGGGAAGGCCTTCCGGTCGACGGCTACACCGCCTGGCTCGAGCGCATGGCCGACCACGCGAACATCGAGGTGAAGCTGAGCACCGACTTCTTCGACGAGTCGCAGCCGCTGAACAAGAAGGCGACCGTCGGCCAGGTGCCGATCGTCTACACCGGCCCCGTCGACCGCTACTTCGACTACACGGAGGGCGAGCTGTCGTGGCGCACCCTCGATTTCGAGCAGGACGTCCTCGACATCCCGGACTTCCAGGGCACGAGCGTCATGAACTACGCCGACGCCGATGCGCCGTACACCCGCATCCACGAGTTCAAGCACTTCCACCCGGAGCGCGCCGACCGGTACCCGACGGACAAGACCGTCATCGTGCGGGAGTACTCGCGCTTCGCGACCCGCGCCGACGAGCCGTACTACCCGGTGAACACGGCCGACGACCGCGCCGGACTGCTGGCGTACCGCGACCTCGCCAAGGGCGAGCAGGACGTCCACTTCGGTGGGCGCCTGGGCACGTACCAGTACCTCGACATGCACATGGCCATCGGCTCGGCGCTGTCGATGTGGAACAACCACCTCGCGTGAGGACGTCGTGGGTTCGCTGACGGACCGCGTGAGCGGTATCGCCGGACCGAGGACGGAGACGGACCGCTGGGGGTACCGCGCCGACATCGACGGTCTTCGGGCCGTCGCCATCCTGCTGGTCGTGACCTACCACGTCTGGCTCGGGCGCGTATCGGGCGGTGTCGACGTCTTCCTGATGCTGTCCGCGTACTTCCTGACGCGTACGTTCCTGCACCGCATCCACACCGGAGCACCACCGGACATCGCGCGCCGGCTTGTCGGGACGTTCCGGCGTCTTCTGCCCGCCGCCGCGGTCACGCTCGTGCTCGTCCTGCTGCTGGTGCGCCTGTTCTACCCGGCGACGATGTGGCGGTCGCTCTGGGAGCAGACATGGGCGTCATTGCTGTACGTCCAGAATTGGGTCCTCGCGGCTGACGCGGTCGACTACTACAACCGCGGCGAGGGGCTCAGCCCGCTCCAGCACTTCTGGTCACTCTCCGTGCAGGGGCAGGCGTTCGTGCTGTGGGCCGTTCTCTTCGCGCTGTGCCTGCTGATCATTCGGCGATTCCGGCGGTCTCCGGATGCGGTCGTCGCGGTGGTGTTCGGCGCGGTCTTCGTGATCTCGTTGGGGTACTCCGTCGTACGCACGGATGCCGCGCAGCAGCTGGCGTACTTCGACACGGGGGCTCGCCTGTGGGAGTTCGCTGCGGGGTCGTTGCTGGTCGTCGCGCTCCCGTACCTGCGGCCCGGGCCCGCCTTGAGCACGGTCCTCGGCTGGACGGGCATCGCCGGACTGCTCGCCTGCGGGGTCGTCCTCGACGTCGAGGGCGGCTTCCCGGGGTACCTGGCCCTCTGGCCGGTCGTGTGCGCGGCGATGGTCGTGGTCTCGGGCACTGGAGACGCCGGTCACGGGCCCGCTCAGTTGCTCGCGTCGCGCCCCCTCCGGCTGGCCGGCCGTGACGCGTACGGTCTCTACCTCGTGCACTGGCCGATCCTCGTCACGTGGCTCGTCGTCCGCGAACGCACCGAGGTCGGTCTGGTCGGCGGGCTCGCCATCGTCGTCGCCTCCATGGTGTGCGCGCGACTGCTGACGTTCGCCGTGGACCACCCCGTGCGGCAGTGGCGCCGGGCCGAACGCGGCGTCATGCCGTCTCTCGCGGTGGTCGCCGTCGCTGCGCTCATCGTCGTCGTTCCGGTCGGGACGTGGCAGGGCATGACCGCGTACCGGGAGCAGAGGGCCGCCGAACAGCAGCTCATCGCGAACCCGGGTGCGCACGTGCTCTTCGACGAAGAGATCTCCGAGCCCGACGTGGCACTTCCGATGATCCCGCTCGCGACCGCGATCGAAGACGAATGGGTTCAGCTCGAGCTCGAGTGCAGCGGCCCGCGCGCCGTCACCGACGACATCTTGCACGGTTCGTGCTTCGAGATGCCGGGTACCCAGCGCGCGAGCGAGCTGATCGTGGTGATCGGAGACTCGCACGCGCAGCAGATGACGGCGGCTCTGGTGCCGGTCGCCGAGCAGCGCGGCTGGGGCGTCATCACCCTCGTGCGCGGTGGCTGCGCCATGGGCCTGGACGATCCCGGGTTCGATCCCGACTCCTGCCCGCAGTGGCGCGAAGCGGCGATCAGCCATGTGGAGGCGATCATGCCGTCGGCGGTCATGACCGTCGTCACCGCCGCCGACGCGGGCGACGAGGACGAGCGCCTCCGGCCGGGGATCGAGCGGTTCCTCGACCGCATGGACGCCGCCGGCATCCCGATCATCGCCGTGCGCGACAACCCGAGGTTCGGTTACGACATGTTCGGCTGCGTCATCGAATCGGACGACCCGGACGGTTGCTCCATGCCGCGCGGCAGCTCGTTGGCCGCTACGAATCCGGCACGGATCCTGCAGCGAGAGAGCATCACGCACGTCGATCTGACCGAGTGGATCTGCCCGGACGACGTCTGCCCCGCCGTGGTCGGCAACGTCGCGGTTTATCGCGACGACAACCACCTCTCCAGCTCGTACGCGCGCACCCTCGCGCCGGTACTGGAGGCTCAGCTGGGGGAGCGCTGGTGACCCGCGCCCTCCGCGGGCGGTTCACAGACGCCGCGCTGTATCGTTGGTCGTTGTGCCTGGCGAATCGAATGGAACTCCGCTGTGACCGATAGCGCTCTCGCTCGCTTCGAACGCCTCGAACACGAGCCACTCGCCCCGATAGCCTCAGGAACGGGCTTCGTCGCTTCGGTCAGAGCGGTCTGGGCTCATCGACAGTTGCTGGCGCTGCTCGTGCGGCGCGACATCAAGGCGCGGTACAAGGACAGCGCGCTCGGGCTGCTCTGGGTGCTCATCAACCCGATCGTCCAGCTCACCGTCTACTACGTCGTGATGGGGCAGTTCCTCGGGGCTGCGCGCGGGATCCCCGACTTCGCTATCTACATCTTCTCCGGCTTGACCATCTACGCCTTCTTCTCCGAGATGCTCTCGGGGTCCACGGGATCGATCGTCGCCAACTCGGGACTCGTGAAGAAGGTCTACGTACCTCGCGAGATCTTCCCGCTCGCCAGTATCGGGTCGGCGATGTTCACGTTCCTGGTGCAGCTCGCCGTCCTGATCGCGGCCTGCTTCATCCTCGGGGTTCCCCCCTTCTCCATGGGGTTAATCTACTTCGTCCCCGCCGTCGGCCTCATCATCGTCTACGGTCTCGCCACCGGCCTCTTCCTCTCCGCGCTGAATGTCTACCTCAGGGACGTCCAGTACCTGACCCAGGTCGTGCTGATGCTGGCGATGTGGGCATCGCCCATCGTCTACGCGTGGACAATGGTCAATCGCGTCTTCGATGAGTTCGGCTTCCCCGCCTGGCTTCTGGAGATCTACACCAACAGCCCCCTGACGCTCGCGGTGCTCGGATTCCACCGTGCTTTCTGGGTCTCGGGCTCACCGGCCGACTATCCCCCTCATCTGGCGCTCCGAATGGCGATCGCATTCGTGATCGGGCTCGTCCTCGTATGGGCATGCCAACGCCTTTTCGCCCGCCTACAAGGCAACTTCGCACAGGAGCTCTGACCGACGTGACCGAAAACAGGTCTACATCTCCCCAGGATCGACCGACCGGGCCCGACGTCGTCGTCGTCGAGGACGTGTCGAAGAAGTTCACCATCCGTCGAGACAACTCGATCAAAGAGCGCGTGGTGACCTTCGGCAGACGCGGGCGGTTGCACCAGGAAGTGTTCCAGTCTCTCAAGAACGTGTCCGTGAACATCCCGGCCGGATCGACCATCGGGCTCATGGGGCCCAATGGATCGGGCAAGAGCACTCTCCTGAAGATCATCGGCGGCATCATCGATCCGACCTCGGGATCCGTGCGTCGACGCGGCCGGTTCGCCGCTCTGCTCGAACTCGGCGCCGGATTCCACCCGGATCTGTCCGGTCGCGACAACGTCTACCTGAATGCCGCGATCCTTGGTCTGTCGCGGGAGCAGACCGACGCGGAGTTCGACAGCATCGTGGCGTTCGCGGAGATCGGCGATTTCATCGACACGCAGGTCAAGTTCTACTCCTCCGGGATGTACGTGCGACTCGCGTTCGCCGTCGCCATCCACACCGACCCCGACATCCTGCTGGTGGATGAGGTGCTCGCGGTCGGGGATGAAGCCTTCCAGCGCAAGTGCATGGACAAGATCCGCGAGTTCCAGGCGGAGGGCAGGACGATCATCCTTGTCTCTCACTCCGCGGCGCAGGTCATGGAGATCTGCGATCAGGGCGTCGTCCTCCACGATGGTGAGGTCGTCTTCTCGGGGTCTGCGGCGGCAGCCACCCGCGTGCACCGTGAGGTGCTGGAGGGCCGCCGGCGTCGCAATGCGGAGAATGCCGATGTCCTGGAAGCAGAACTCCACCCGGAGTCCGAAGAGAAGGCACCGACTTCGTCCATCGAAGCCGTTCGCATCGAGGCTGCTGATGGCACCCCCTTGTCTGATGTGAAGCCCGGTGAAGACATCCACGTCCGCATCGTCGTCAACCACACCCAGCCCTACGAGCGCTGGAACACCGGAGTCAGCATTGATACTCCGTCGGGTCAGCAGGTCCTCGGCACGGGGAGCCGGCGCCTCGAGCAGCCGCACGGCCGTGTCGAGGCGGGGAAGACCGAAGTGGAGTACGTGATTCGCAACTCGGCATTCGCGGGCGGACAGTACTTCGTCAATGCTGAGGTGGCTGACGAGAACGGTTCTTCGCTGGCCGTTGCTTGGCAGGCCGCGACCTTCTTCGTCCCGATGGAGCACCGCCAGACGGGGACCGTCCACGCGGACATTCAGGTGCGCTGAGGCCTTCCCGCGGAAGCCCAGATACGTCCGCGTGTCAGCTCGGTGTGTGTCGCACGCAGCTGCGCATCGTTGGCCCCGCCGACCACGTTGACCGCATTCAGCCCGGAGGTCTGCGAACCGGGGATGAACCACCAATGCAACGACCTCTCCTCGACCTGGCGGGTACGGAAGCCGTGAGCGACGGCGCATCGATGGATCCAGACATCGTCAGCAGTCGGACAGATCTCGATAAACCCCGGCCCTTCTTCTCGCAACGCGTTCTGCAAGCCCGTGGGTAGGAGCTGGCCCGAGACCGACGTCGCGAAGTGCGCGTAACTGGGCTCGGTGCTCGTGCATGTGGGCCACGAGCTGTACGGGGCGAAGTTGTCATGGTCGACCATGACCATGCTGTGCGCGCGGAACGCGATGACGTCATCCGGATAGCGCTCGTGCAACGTGTGCAGGTCCTGCAGCCAATTCGGCGGGTACAGGATGTCGTCGTCGGCGGTCACCAGCGGTCCGACGGGGTCGACGCGGGAGACATACGGCCAGTACTTCGTGTGGACGCCCCAGCCTCGAGCGACCTGCTGGATCTCGAGGCCGCGCGAGCGCAAGCGACGCAGCCGCCAGGGGACCTTCGTGCCCTCGTCGAGCCAGAGGATGATTCGGGAGGGCAACCTGTCTCCTCGCCCGATGGACTCGATGGCGAGCCAGACATCACGGATGCGCTGCCCGTGGGTGGTCATCGTCACGGTTTCGTCGCTCGTGCTGTCGGTGATCGGGTCGCGACTGGTCAGGTTCCGCAGCCACAGCTGGGTGACGTCGTGTGCGACGGGAGGCGGAGGGCTGTCCACCGTTCCGACCGAATGCGGCAGTCCGCCGTAGCGCACGGCGATGGTCCGTGCCGCTGCTCGCGTTCGTGAGCGTGCGGCTTCGGCCAGGTGGCTCACGCGCTGCAGCATGCGCTCCACTTTAGTTCGTCGAGCCTGAGCAGCCCGTGCGCGCACAGCGGCTACGGTTGGACCCATGTGCATGCTGTCCGTGCTGCCGCACGCTTCGTGGGGCTCCGCATGAGCCTCGTCGTCTTCACTTCGCTGTTCGGCCGCTACGACTCACTCCTCGATCAGCCGGTGGCCCGGGACAGCCAGGCTCGGTTCATCTGCTTCACGGACGACCCCGATCTGACGAGTGATACGTGGGAGATCCAGGTGGTGCAACCGGCTTTCGCCGCGGACCCCGTGCGCAGTGCGCGGCTGCACAAGATCCTCGGTCCTCAGACGGACGTCGAGTTCGACGTGAGCCTGTACATAGACGCGTCCGTGCGGCTGAAGGTGACGCCTGAAGAACTGGTCGCTGCCTGGTTGCCCGAGGACGCCGACATGGCGTTGCCAACTCACAGCTATCGCGAAATACTCATCGACGAGTTCGACGAGGTGATTCGACTCAATTACGACGATCGCGGCCGGGTCTACGAGCAGCTGACGGATTACGCGACTACCGTTCCCGACGTTCTCGAGGCGCGCCCGCACTGGACGGCGCTCCTCGTTCGCCGGCGCAATGCGCGGGTCGCTGGTGCCATGCGAGTCTGGGCCGACCATGTCCTGCGGTACTCGCGCCGAGACCAGCTCTCGATCATGGTCGCCCTCGATGGTGACATCGTCTACCGAGGCGTCGATGTCGACAATTTCGATTCCCGGTTCCACGAATGGCCGATCGTCGAGGGACGCCGCGTGCAGCAGGGCAAGGCGCCCTCGCTTCCGGCCGGGCCGCTCGTGGCGGATCTGCGCCGCGCCGTACGTCGTATCGCTGAACTTGAAGCGCGGCTGGATACCGCAGGCGAGGATGCTCTCGAACGCGCCGCGGCACAGATCGAGGATCTGAAGGCGCAGATCGAGCAAGGGACGCAGGAGCGGGCGCGGATCGAGGTGCGGCTGGACAACAAGACGCGGGAAGCGGTCCTCGCCTCCGAGCGTGTACGCGAACTGGAGGCGCAGGATGCTGCGGTCAGGCGGCTGCTGCGTAGGTTCCTGCCGCGTCGGTTCCAGCGATGAGTCTCGAGCCGTCAACACGTAAACTCGTCGGGTGAGTCCCGCCGTCGTCGGCGCCCCCGGATCGCCGCGGCGCTACTTCCACTCTCTGTGGCTGCTGTCGGCGCGCGACCTGCGGGTGCGGTACTCCACGAGCGCGCTCGGGTACCTGTGGTCGGTCCTCGATCCCCTCGTCATGAGCGGAATCTACTGGTTCGTCTTCACGCAGGTCTTCCATCGGGATGTCGGCGAGAACCCGTACATCGTCTTTCTCATCACCGCTCTGCTGCCCTGGGTGTGGTTCAACTCGGCGGTCACCGACTTCACGCGCGCCTTCAACAAGGACGCGCGACTGGTGCGGTCGACCTCCATCCCTCGCTCGATCTGGGTGGGACGCATCGTTCTGAGCAAGGGCATCGAGTTCCTCTTCTCGCTCCCGGTGCTCGCGATGTTCGCGATCTTCGGCGGTGCGACGGTGAACCCGGCTCTTCTGCTGTTCCCCGTGGCCGTCGTGCTGCAGGTGATCCTGCTGCTGGGATTGGGGCTCATCGTCGCCCCGCTCTGCGTCCTCTGGGGCGATCTGGAGCGCACCACGCGGCTCGTCCTCCGTGCGCTCTTCTACGCTTCGCCGATCATCTACGGCGTGGCCGACCTGCCCGGCGTCTTCAAGGAACTCGGGGCGTTCAATCCGCTGGCCGGTATCTTCACGCTCTACCGCGTGGGGTTCTTCCCCGATCAATGGGACACGCTGTCGGTGATCGTCGGGGCCGTCACCAGCATCCTGATCTTCGGGCTCGGCCTCCTCGTCTTCTCACGCCTCGAGCGTCCGGTGCTGAAGGAGCTGTGATGACGGGACTCGCGATCGAGGTGCGCGACCTCGGCGTCCGCTTCCGCCGCAACCGGCGCGGGCGGCGCAATCTGAAGGACCTGTTCGGCGGTGCGTCCCGTCGCAGCAGGCCGGGCGAGTTCTGGGCTCTTCGCGATGTCTCGTTCTCGGTCGAGCCGGGCGAGTCGATCGGCGTCGTCGGGCGCAATGGGCAGGGGAAGTCCACGCTCCTCAAGCTCGTCGCCGGCGTCCTGCTGGCGGATGAGGGACGTGTCGAGGTGCACGGCGGCGTCGCACCGCTCATCGAGATCACGGGCGGCTTCGTCGGCGACCTGACGGTCCGGGAGAACGTGCGCCTGACGGCGGGGCTGCACGGCATGTCGAAGGCCGAGGTCAGCCGTCGCTTCGACGACATCATCGAGTTCGCCGAGATCTCCGACTTCGTCGACACCCCGTACAAGCACCTCTCGAACGGCATGAAGGTGCGCCTGGCGTTCTCGGTGGTGTCGCAGCTGGACGAGCCGATCCTCCTCGTCGATGAGGTGCTCGCCGTCGGCGACCGTGCGTTCCGTGCGAAGTGCTACAAGCGCATCGACGAGTTGCTCGCCGAGGGGCGGACGCTGTTCTTCGTCAGCCACAACGAGAAGGACCTGCGACGTTTCTGCACGCGCGGCCTGTACCTCGACAAGGGCGTTCTGGTCCTCGACGGGCCGATCGGCGACGTGCTCGACCGGTACAACGCGGACCACAACGGCGAAGCCTAAGGGCTCAGCTTCCCGCGTGGTCGAAGATGCGCTCCCACGACTCGGGAGAGGTCAGCTGCCCCATCGCGCGACGATAGCGCCGCGACAGCTTCGGCCAGTCGCGCTTGAGCTGCGCGTGCAGGCGCAGGCTCTCGCGCAGCATCCGGCGGAAGGCCGCCCGGTCGCGCGTGTAGATGTTCTTGCCCGACCCGTCGGCAGCGCTCACCAGGGCGCTGTCATAGCGGGGAAGACGCCACCACTGCGCGTCGCCCTTGCCGAACTCCACCTCGGGCTGAGCGACGTTCTCAGGGCGAGGGGCGTGCAGCCAATGCGACGCGAGAGTGGACAGCGTGAACCACCGGAGCTTGAGGCCCGTCGGACTGTCGAAGGTGTGGCGGGGCAGACGCTTGAACACCTGACGCCCCTTTCGCGAACGGAGCGGAACGCCCGTGTCGCGGTGCACGACGGTCTCGGGGAAGTCCTTCTGCAGAGCCCGGGCGGCAGGCATGGCGGTTGCGATTCCCCTCGCCATGTGCTCAGGCCCCGAGAGGATGTCGCGCAGTGCGCGTTGACGCAGCTCGACGGGGTAGTACTGCATCATCATGAGGTGCTTGAGGTCGAGACGCCGGCTGTGTCGCAGCAGCGTGCCCCCCCGTGCGCTGTTCGAGTGCAGCAGCGCGGCGACGATGCGGTTGCGCGCGTGGAAGTAGGCCTGCCAGTCGATGGAATCGTCCTTGCCCACCCACGACACGTGCCAGAGCGCGACGCCGGGCATCGAGACCGTGGGGAACCCGGCCTCGCGGGCGCGCAGGCAGTACTCGGCGTCGTCCCACTTGATGAAGGCGGGCAGAGACAGTCCGACTCGGCGGATGACCTCGACCGGGATGAGGCACATCCACCAGCCGTTGTAGTCGGCGTCGAGCCGCATGTGCAGCTCGGGCGACTGCCGCAGGTTCGCCACCGAGAAGTCGTGCGGCATCTTCTCCTGCTGCAGCGTGCGCCACATGAACGGCGCATCATCGACGACCTCGGCCCAGGCATGGAGCTTCGGGCGGTCGAGCAGATCGAACATGTGGGCGCCGACGATCGTCGGCGTCGTCGCGTATCGACCGAAGACGATCGAGCGACGGAGCGACTCCGGCTCGATGCGCACGTCGTCATCCAGCAGCTGCACGAAGTCGCTCTCAGGCCGCTGCAGCGTCTCGTGCATCGCGCGGGCGAAGCCGCCCGAGCCGCCGAGATTGGGCTGTGTGACGATCTGGAGGGTCTCGCCGAGGCTGTCGGCGACCTCGGCGAAGTCGGGCTGAGCGTCGACGCGGTCCGTGCCCTGGTCGATGAGGAAGATGCGATCGACCAGCTCGAGTACGTCGGGCGCCGCATCGAGGGCGCGGAGGGTCTCGACGCAGTAGTCGGGCTTGTTGTATGTCGTGATGCCGAGCGAGGCCTTGCCCGAGCGGGTCGGCTCCTGCTCGGTCGTCCACTCCGCCCCGAGGAACCGAGCGTCCTCGCGGTCCGCCGCGATGTCGAACCAGATCCATCCGCCGTCGCTGTACTGATTCAGGGTGAGGTCGAACGTGCTCGTCGCCTCGCCGGTCACCTCGCGCGTCTCCAACCGCTGGCGGGTGCCGCCGCCGTTGGAACGGTAGACGAGGACCGTGGCGGTCCCCTCGGTGCGCACCGTGAGCGTGACCGCGCGCACCGGTGTCCAGTGCTGCCAGTACGACGCCGGGAACGCATTGAAGTACGTGCCGAACGACACCCGTCGCCCGCCCACGATGCGCGCCTCCGAGCGGCCGAGGATGTTCGACAGCTGGGCCCGCGACGACACGCGCACGGGCTCCTCGTCGATCTCGGTCCAGGTCTCGGGATCGACGTAGAGCGGAAGGAGGTCGGGATCGTGCTCGAGCGGGAGGACGGCGCGCTGCAGCAGGTGAGGCATGGTCTATCTTTCGTCAGGGACGGGCCGGCTGATCCATCAGCGGCTGCATCGGCTGCCAGGTACGGTCGCGCGAGATGCGCCGGCCGTCGCGGAGGCCGCGGAAGAGGTTGGACGTGCCGCGCACGGTGCGCTCGACGAGGAAGAGTCGGATGAGCTCCTTGCCGAAGGTCAGCGTCGTCCCGAGACCGAACAGCACCGGGTTGTACACGCCCTTGGTCCGGTAGTACTGCTTGATGTGCGCCCGGTTGCGCATGATGTAGTACCGGTAGGCGTTGCTCGAGGCGTTCATGTGTCGGATGCCCATGTCCCACTGGCGGATCTCACGCGTGCGGCGCAAGACGAACTCGTCGACGATGACCGACGTCGTGATGCGGGAGGCGAGCCAGCCGTAGAGCTGGTCGTCCCAGTAGATGAAGAAGCGCGGATCGGGCAGGCCGATGCGGGCCACGATGTCGCGGTGGATGAACATCCCCTCGAAGCAACCGGAGTTCATCTCCTTGTATCCCGACTCGCCGAACCCGGCGGGGGCGAAGGGGATCGGGATGCCCATGCGCTCGGCGATGCGGTACTGCCAGTAGAACTCGCTGCCGTCGTAGTCGTACCGGCGGCCCTGGATGCTGCGGAAGCGCGGCGCCCAGCGACCCATCTTGGCGAGCCCGTCGGGAAGCACCTCGACGTCGTCATCCATGAGCCAGATCCACTCGGAGCCAAGCTCGTACGCCACGCGCACGCCCTCGCTGAATCCGCCGGACCCGCCCGTGTTCGTCTCGAGTCGCCGGTACTCCAGCTGGGTCCCCAGCCGATCGCGGAACGACTCGACGACGGATGTCGTGTCGTCGGTCGACGCGTTGTCGACGATCACCACGCGCCCGGGCTTCGGATCCATCCGGACGATGCTCTCGAGCAGCCGCGACAGGAGCGCGGAGCGGTTGAAAGTGACGATGGCGATGCTCGCCGATGTCGGGTCGAAAACCTGCGCGCTCACCGGCCCGATCCTACCGTGCGATGCCGTGCGTTCCCGTCGAGGTGTCGTCGGGCAGTCCGCTCGCGGGCGATGCCGGCCGCGCGGCTTCCCGGATGTTCTCCCGCCAGGACCTCGATTGCCCGGCGCGCAGGGCGCAGAGGACGAGCATCAGCCAGCCGTACCCGTGGAGAGGGAAGCTCTCGAACAGGGCATCGACGAGCACCGTCACGAGGATGAGCGGCGTCCAGGCGTAGAGGATCGACCGACGCTCGCTCGCGACGAGCCAGGCGCGTCCCAAAGCCAGGCCGGCGAACGCGATGAAGATGAGAAGACCGACCCACCCGAGCTGCAGGACGACGTCCACGTAGGCGTTCAACGCCGAGGTGTGACGATCCCCGAGCGCGAAGTTGATCGCGTTGAAGGGGAAGTCAGTCCGCGACCACGTGCCGAACCAGCCCCACCCGCGCACGGGCTCGACCCGGACGAACGAGGCGATCTGGTCCCAGAGCTCGGCGCGGATCGAGAAGTCGGTGCCCGCTCCGATCCAGGCGATGATGCGTTCGCGGAAGAGGTACCCGACCAGCGCACCGACGACGACGGTCGCGCCGAGGATGGACTGCACCGTCCGCCGCAGCCCGCGGCGTGTGCGTCGGACGAGGCCGAGCGCCGCCGTCGCGATCCCCGTGGCGACGGCGAGGACGAGCACGGTGGGGGAGTCCGAGAGCGCGGCGAGGAGCGCGGCCAGCACCGCCGAGAAGAGCGAGACGCCGGTGCGCACCGACACCGTCCGCCATTCGATGTAAAAGGTGATCAACGTCAGGACCGCGATGAAGCCGAGCGAGTTGCGGGTGCCGAAGATGCCCTGGACCGGTCCGAGGGCGGCGATGTCGCCTTCGATGCCGAGGAAGGTGAACGGCATGTCGAAGAACACGCCCGAGAGCAGCTCTAGCGCCAGCGACAGCACCAGGAGCACGCGGAACACGTCGGCCAGCGCGCGGACCGTCTGCAGCGTGTCGCGTGTGTTCGCGATGACGACGGCGAGGAACGCGATCGACGCGAGCGAGAGCCATCCGGCGAGGGTGCCGGAGGTGTCGGTGGTCCAGGTGACGCTGGCCAGCGCCCAGCCCAGGAAGATCACGAGGGTCGATGGGATCAGCCGCACGAGGGTGAATTCGCGACGGCGGACCAGGAGCACGGCCGCCCCGACCACGCACAGCCCCGCGATCACGGTGAGCCAGGTGACCCGGCCCGCCGTCCGCTCGACGAGGTGCTGCGCGAAGACCGCGGCGATCGCGGTGTGTGCGAATGCCTGCGCGAAGGCGGCGGAGTCGAGGGTGCGGACGATCCACGAGGTGGACAGCGCCGGCGGAGTCTTCACGCCGCGCCTTCCACGGGCGCGCCGCGCTCGATCGGGGCCCCGCCTTCGAGCGGCCACGCGGCGGCCAGCGTCGATCGACGTCGCACGGGCGTGCCGCGCACGGAGGCGGGGGCCTGCTTGATCGCGAAGGCGAGCATGACGAGCAGGAACCAGCCCCAATTGAGCAGCGGCGACGACTCGGTGATGCTCTGGACGAGCAGGATCGTCGCGACGAGCGCGGGGATGAGCAGCAGACGCGACCGGGGCTCCCGTGCGTCGCCGGGACGGGGGATGCGGCCGAGCGCGAGGAACCACGCGCGCCAGGTGAACGCGCCGAGGGCGACGGCGAAGAGGAGCACCCCGACGATGCCCAGCTGCATCGCGACGTCGAACCAGGTGCTGTGCGCCTGCATCACCGTGACGCCCCGGTCGACGATCCATCCGTCGAAGAACGGGTCGGTGGGCACCCACGGCACGGAGTAACCCCAGCCGATGATCGGGCTCTGTGCGAAGCGCTCGCCCACGGTCGCCCAGATCTCCTTGCGACCGCTCAGATCGGAGGAGCGCCCCAGCATCTCGAAGAGGGCTTCTCGCGCGATCCACAGCGACGTGATGAGGGCGAGGCCTGTGACGGTGAAGACGATGTAGAGGACGCGGCGCGTCCGTGCCGTTCGCGCGCGCCGCATGAGCAGCACCACGACGATGACGATCGCGATCGCGATCGCACACATCGCCGCCGTCGCGGATGAGCCGCGCCAGAAGCAGAACGCGGCCAGCAGCGACCAGACCACGAGCGGTCCGCGCCGGCCGGCGCGGGTGTTGATCTGCAGCCCGAACACGACGAGTCCGAGGAGCGCGATGTAGGCGAGAGAGTTGGCGTTGCCGAAGATCCCCTGGATGCGGTCGTCCGTGAAGAGCTTGTCGCGCGACCAGAACATGATCGGATCGCCGGTGAAGTCGGGCCCCGGGCGGACGAATCCCGGCAGGATCGGTCCCTGCCAGACGAGCGAGACCCAGAGCTCGAAGGCGAGCGAGAGGGCCAGCATCCACTTCACCGCCGCGGCGATCGCCTCGATGATCTGGCGCCCCGTGAGGACGGAGGCGACGAAGATCGCCTGCGCCGTCGTGGCCAGCAGCAGCGCGAGCGTCATCGCGGTCGCGCGCGGCCATTCCGTCCACAGCAGCGAGAGGACCGCCCACGCGACATAGGCCAGGGCGAACCAGGGGAGTCGCCGCCACCGTCGGCGGGGCCGCTGGATCAGCCAGATCGCCGTCGACACGGTGGTCGTGAGCGCCACGACGACGGCCGAACCGCCGACGCCGACCGCCATGAGCCATGCCGTGCCGGCCATGGACGACGCGATGACCAGCGTGCACCACGCGCGCACGAGCCGAAGGGGGAGGCGCCTGGGGGTCGGGGTCGCCGACGCATCCGTTCCGGATCCCCCACGCGTATGACTGGCCATGATGCTCTCAGAGTAGCCGGAGGCCCCTGAGAGCACTCATGCGTGGCGGAGCGCCTCCCGCTGCTCGGGAAGGCGGTCGCCCTGCTCCGCGTCGAGACGCTGCTCGGCCGGCCCGCGCCCGACGAGCGGGGCCTGCTTGATCTTGAACGCGAACAGGATGATGAGGAACCATCCCCAGTTCAGCAGCGGAGCCGACTCGGCAAGGCCTTGGACGAGCAGGATCGTCGCGACGAGTGAAGGGACGAGGGTCAGGGCGCTGTACGGCCGATCCGCGACGAGGTCCCAGCGGGGTCGGTCGACCGCGAAGAACCACGAGCGCCATACGAAGGCCAGCAGCGCCAGGCCGATGAGGGCGACACCGACGAAGCCGAGCTGCAGGGCGACATCGAGCCACATGTTGTGCGCCTGCATCACGCTCACGCCGTGGTCGACGATCCAGCCGTCGAAGGCAGGGTCAGAGGGCACCCAGGGGGTCGAGTAGCCCCACCCGATCACGGGGCGCTCGGCGATGCGCTCACCGACGGCATCCCAGATCCGCTGCCGGCCCGTCAGGTCGGAGGACCGACCCAGCAGCTCGAAGACCGTGTCGCGGGCGAACCAGGCAGCCCCGCCCCCGATCCCGGCGACCGCCGCGTACATGAGGTAGAACCGTGTGCGCTCACCGGGGCGCCGGGCCGTGCGCATGAGCAGGATCGTCACGAGGACGACCGCCACGGCGAGGGCGCAGAGGAACGCGGTCGCCGACGACGCGCGCCAGAAGAGGAACAGCGCGAGGACGGTCCACAGGCCGAGGAGGAATCGTCGCGGTGCTCCGGAGGCGATCCGCACGATGAAGACGATGATCGCCAGGAGCGCGATGTAGGCGAGGGGGTTGGCGTTTCCGAAGATGCCCTGCAGTCGGCCTCCGTTGAAGAGGTTGTCACGCGACCACAGGGTGATGGCGTGACCCGTGTAGTCCTCGCCCGGTCGCACGAAGCCGGGAAGGATGTCGCCGCGCCAGATCACTGCGACCCACAGCTCGAAGACGATCGAGAGCCCGAGCATCCATTTGAGCGCCGCCGCGACCGCGCGCAGGATCTCGCGCCACGTCAGCACGGCCCCCACGAACATGGCCTGCACCGTCGTCGACACGAGCAGGAGGAGCGTCAGCTCGGTTGCGCCCAGCCACGCCGACCACAGCATCGAAGCCACCGCCCACGCGACGTAGGCCAGCGCGAACCACGGCAGCCGGCGCCACTGCACCCGTGGTCGCAGCGACACCCACAGGATCACCGACACGATGCCGGTCCCGACGACGACGACCGCTGCGCCCGCCGAGCCGAAGGCCATCAACCAGCTCGTGCCGGCCATGGAAGCGGCGATGACGAAGACGCACCAGGCGCGGAGCAGGAGGTGGCCCGTGGTCTCGCGCGCGGGAGCCGTGGGCGGCGCCGAGACGGGATGTCGGGAGTAGACGGCCATGGTGCAGACAGGCTACCGCGGCGTCGCGTCTCGGCACCGGGTCTCACGGCCCTGCGTCCTAGGCTGGGTCCGTGCTGATTCCGATCTCGAACATCGCCAGAGACTACGCATGGGGCTCCGAGACGCTCATCGCTGAGCTGCAGGGGCGGGAGCCCTCGGGGGCACCCGAAGCGGAGATCTGGTTCGGCGACCACCCGGGCAGCCCGTCGCGCGTGGACGACGGCACCGGACGTCCGCTGAACCTCGCCCTGTCCGAGGCGGGGATACCGCCTCTTCCGTATCTGCTGAAGATCCTCGCCGCGGCGACGTCGCTGTCGATTCAGGCGCACCCGTCTCGGGAGCAGGCGGCCGTCGGGTTCGCGCGCGAGGAGGCGGCCGGCATCCCCCGGGATGCGGCCGAGCGGCTGTACCGCGACGAGAATCACAAGCCCGAGATCATCGTCGCCCTGTCGGAGAGCTTCCGCGCGCTCGTCGGGCTGCGGCCCGTCGTCGACACGCAGCGTCTGCTCGCGTCGCTGGGCGCAGGCGGCGGTGTCGGCGCGCTGTCGGCCGCTCTCACGCCGACCGACGCCGAGGACGAGCCCGCTGCGCTGCGCCGTGTCATCGGCTGGGCCCTCTCGGGCGAGGCGGCCGATGTCGTGACCGACCTCTCCGCCGCGCTGGAACGCTCGGCGGGCGACGCTGCGGATGCTTCGGACTTCGCGGCCGAGCGCCGCGTCCTCCGCGAGATCGCGGCGGCGTTCCCCGACGATGCCGGCCTCATCGTGGCGACCCTCATGAACCTCGTCGAGCTGCGGCGCGGAGAAGCGCTCTTCGCTCCGGCCGGCGTGCTCCACGCGTATCAGGACGGCCTCGGCGTCGAGCTGATGGCGGCCAGCGACAACGTGCTCCGCGGGGGCCTGACCCCCAAGCACGTCGATGTGCCGGAGCTGCTGCAGGTGGTCAGCACCGCGAGCGGTCCCGCGCCGATCGTCGAGCCGGTCGAGGTCGCGCCCGGGGTCTTCGGCTACGACGTCGGCGTACCGGATTTCCGTCTTGCGCGCGTCGAGACGACCTTCGAAGCGGTTACCGAGATCGCGCTCGCGGGACCGGCCGTCGTGCTCGCGACCGGCGGTGACATCGTCGTCGAAGCGGACGGAGAGCGCGTGGAGCTCGTTCCCGGCACGGCGGCCGTGGTCTCGGCGGCGTCGGTCGCGATCGGCGGCGCGGGGGAGGCGTTCGTCGCTCAGCCGGGCGGCGAGTGAGCCGCGACACGCCGACGAACCGCCGCGAAGCTTAAACATGCGCTTGAGGGTTTACGATCCGCGACTTGACCCGAGGGAATGACACGGGTGTAATTAATGCGAGACACGCGGCTCGCGTGCCGGCCGGCGAGGAGGGGACACGATATGACGGCATACCGTTCGGGCGTTCCCGACAACTGGTTCGTCGACCCGGTCAACCTGGGTGTGCCCGGAGTGCGGCGCGTCGATACCGACGGTGACGACAACGCTCTGGCCTGGCAGACCGATGCACTGTGCGCGCAGACCGATCCCGAGGCGTTCTTCCCCGAGAAGGGCGGCTCGACTCGTGATGCCAAGCGCATCTGCACGTCGTGCGACGTGCGGGGGGAGTGCCTGGAGTACGCCTTGCAGAACGACGAGCGCTTCGGCATCTGGGGCGGTCTCAGCGAACGCGAGCGTCGCAAGCTGAAGCGCCGCGCGGTCTGACGAGGGACGGCGACAGCCTCCACCGATATCGGCGAACCGCCCCGCTGCTGCCGGGGGTGCTCAGAATCGCCGCCTAGGCTTGCTCCGTCATGCCCGCCCGTGTTCACGCGCTCCTGGTCGTGCGTCCCGACGGACGCACACCGGCGGCCTTCCATCTCATGCGCACGCTCGCCGCGCTGCGCGATCAGACGCGCGCCGTCGACGCCCTCACGATCGTGCTCTGCGGCGGCGACCAACGCCTGCGCACTCTCGCCGAGGAGTCGGGCGCGGAAGCGGTTATCTCAGCGCCCGCGCGCACGGGTTTCGCCGCGGCGCTCCGGCTCGCCTCGCGTCGGATCGACGGCGACGCCATCTGGTTGCTGGCTCAAGACGTCGCGCCGGAACCTGAGGCGCTGCAGCGCCTCGCGGCCGCGCTCGAGACGGCCCCGTCCGTCGCCATCGCCGTCCCCAAGCTCGTCGAGTGGGACGACAACACCCGCATCGTCTCGCTCGGACGCTCCATGACCAGGTTCGGCGCCGCCGTCGGGCTCGCCGACGGCGAGCACGACCAGGGGCAGCACGACGGCACGGACGACGTCCTGGGCGGCGACGTGCGCGGGCTCCTCGTCCACACGGCGGCGTGGCGCGAGCTCGAGGGGCTCGACGAGGCGCTCGCCGGTGCCGACGAGGGGCTCGATCTCGGTGTCCGGGTGCGCCTGGCCGGCGGTCGTGTCGTGCTCGCCCCCGGCGCGCGCATCGCCGTGGCCCACGATGGCGTGGCCGGTGCGCCCGCACCGCGCACGACCGCCGCGCGGGCTCGCGCCGTCCACGCCGCCCGTGTCGCGCAGCTGCACCGCAGGCTGGTCTACGCCCCGCCGCCGGCGGTTGTGCTGCACTGGCTCTCGCTCCTCCCGCTCGCGCTCTGGCGCAGCATCCTCCACCTCGTCGGCAAGCGGCCCGCGCGGATCGGCCCGGAATGGTCGGCGGCCGCCGTCGTGATGGTGCGTCTGCCGGCAGTGACCCGGACCCGGCGTCGCATCGCGCGTCACCGGCGTGCATCGTGGTCGCAGCTGGCATCTTTGCGCGTGAGCTCGCGCGTCATGCGTCAGCGGCTCATCGAGGACCAGCCCGCCGGCGACGGTCCCCGCCGCACCGAGCTCGGATTCTTCTCCGGAGGCGGTGCCTGGGCCGTGCTCGCCGCGCTCGTGGTCTCGATCGCGTCGATGCCCGCCGCGCTGAGCTGGCCCTCGATCGGTGGGGGAGCGCTCGCCCCACTCGCCGCCAGCGCCGCGCGCGCCTGGTCGGAAGCGACGGGTGCGCAGCGCCCGCTCGGCTGGGATGCCGTCGGGCCGGCCGACCCGTTCAGCGCGGTCCTCGCCGTGCTCGCATCGTTGTCGCCGGCGGACCCGTCGCGCGCGTTGGTGGTGCTCTGGCTGCTCGCACTTCCACTCGCGGTACTCGGCGGCTGGTTCGCGGCGACCCGCATCACCGAACGCCCGGTTCTGCGCATCGTCGGGGCGGTGACGTGGGCGCTCGCGCCGATGTTCCTCGTGGCTCTGGGCGATGGGCGGCCGGCAGCCGTCATCGTCCACCTCGTGCTGCCGTGGTTGGCCTTCACCGCGGCCGCGGCGCACCGGTCGTGGGGCAACGCCGGCACGGCCTCGATCCTGCTCGCCGTCGTGCTGGCATGTTCGCCCGTGCTCGCGGCCCCCGTCGTGGTCATCTGGGTGTTCGCGGTCGTGCTGTCGATGGTGCTCCGCGGCCGACGTGCGGCGTTCCGGTGGCTCTGGATCATCGTCCCGTCCGTGGCGCTGTCGGCACCGCTCGTGTTCGCGCGGCTGCGCGTCGGCGACCCCTGGTCGCTCCTTGCCGACCCCGGCGTGCCATGGAGCGGCCCGCGGTTCGCCGATGACGTCCTCGGGAGCTTCCTGCTCGCGGCAGGCTTCCCCGCCGACGCGGGCTGGGCCGCCTTCACCGGTGCCGCGGGGCCACTCTGGTGGCTCATCCTGTTCACGGCGCCGCTGCTCGCGCTCACTCTCGCCGCCGCCATGTCGGCTCGGCGATTCGTCGGAATCGTGCTTCTCGCCATCGCGGGGCTCGGTGTGGCGACGGCCTTCGCCGCGGCCGGCGTGGCCGTCGTCATCGACGGCACGACCGCGATCGCGCTGTGGCCGGGAGCGGCGCTCAGCCTCGCCTGGGTCGGAGTCGCCGGCGGTGCCCTGCTGACGCTCGACAGCGTCGTGCCGGCCCGCGTCGTCCGCGCCGCTGCCGCCGGGCTCGCCGTGGCCGGGCTCGTCGTCGCCGCCGTTCCGATGCTGACCTCCCATGCCCGGGAAGCCTCGGTCGTCGGTCGCGGTGCGACCAGCACCCTCCCTGCGTTCGTCGCCGCCGAGGGGGCGAACTCGCCGGGGCTCGGCACGATCGTCCTCACGCCCACCGACGACGGCGTCGCCGTGGATGTCGTGTGGGGCGGCAGTGCGACCCTCGGTGGTCAGTCGACTCTCGTGACCGCGCGCACCGAGCTGACCGATGCGGACCGAGAAGCGGCCCAGGTCGCTGCCGACCTCGTCGCCGATACCGCGAACGACGTCGTCGCGGAGCTGCGAGACCACGGGGTCGCGTTCATCCTGCTGGCGTCGTCCGGGGACGACGAGTCGGCCGCGGCCCGCAGCACGCGGCTCGCGGCGGCGACGGCCCTGGGCGGCCGGGATGGGCTCGACGCCGTCGGGTCGACGGACAGAGGCGAGCTATGGCGCCTGTCGGGCGACATCGCTCCCCGCGCTGAGGCTGCGACGTCGGCTCGCGCCGTCGCGTCGGCCGCATGGAGCGGGATCGCAGCCGTCTTCGCGATCGCCCTCCTCCTGGCGCTGCCGACACGTGGGAGCCGCTCGGCCTCGCGAGCGGCACCGCGCCTCGTGGGCATCCGACCGCTTCGCCGGAGGGACCGATGAACACGCGAACCGCACTCGTGACCCGTCTCGCCGCGGGAGCGGTGGCCGCTGCCGTCGTGGGAGGGGGCGTGATCGTCGCGGCCGCCGCGCCGTGGCCGACCCTCGCCCGCGAGCCCATGTCCCTGGACGTGGTACCCGAGGCCGCGCGCTCGGTCGCGGCCTGCGACGGTCCGCTCCTCGCGCTCGGGCGAGACGCGACGGCGGCGGGGGCTATCACCGCGGCTGCGCCCTCGAGCGTCGTCTCCGCCGCCGACAGCGGCGACCCGACCTCCTACACCCTCGCGACACCCGACCGCGCCGACGAGGGCGCACCGCCGGCGGCGTTCTCGGCGGAGCCCACGGGCGGTGTCCCCACCGATCTCGGCGCCGCATCCTCGGCCTCGCTCGATGACCCGGACCTGCGCGGCCTGGCGGTCTCGGCATGCACCCGGCCCGCGATGGAGTCGTGGCTCGTCGGTGGATCGGCTGCGACGGGCGCGAGCGACCTCGTCCTTCTGACGAACCCGGGGGATGTCGCGGCGACTGTCGACCTGCGCGTGTTCGGCGCCGACGGAGCTCAGGACCCCGTCGCGGGCCGCGACATCGTCGTCGCCGCCCGCTCGCAGCGCGCCATCCCTCTCGCGGCGCTCCGCCGCGGTGAGCAGAGCCCCGTCGTGCAGGTCACGGCACAAGGTGCCCCGGTGCGGGCATCCCTGCAGTCCGCGCTCACGCGCACCCTCATCGCCGGCGGCGTCGACCAGGTGGGGGCGAGCGCCCTTCCCGCGACGCAGCAGGTCATCCCCGCGGTCGACGTCACCGTTGCGCCCGACTCCGTCGCCTCAGCGGGCGGGATGTCGGTACGCCTCATGGCGACGGCCGCCGACACCCTGGCGAGTGTGACGGTGCGCTCCGTCGCTGACGGCAGCGTGGTGTCGCAGCAGGACGCCATCGCGCTCGCCGCGGGACGCCCGCTCGAGCTCGAGGTGACGGGGATGCCCGTCGGCGACTACACCGTGACCGCGACCGCGGCCGATCCGCTCGTGGCGGCGGCGTGGACCTCGACCGATCAGGCGACCCCCGCCGACTTCGCCTGGGCTGTCGGTGCCCCCCTCGTCGACGCGCCGACCCTCGTCGCCGTCGCTCCGGGCCCCGGTCCCACACTGACGCTCACCGCAGACCAGGAGACCGCCGCGACTCTGACGCCCGTGTCCGGCGGGGAGTCGCAGACGGTGCAGCTGGCCGCGGGGCAGTCGCGGACGATCGATGTCGCGGCGGGGACCGTCTACCGCCTCGATCCCGGTCCCGGCGGCATCCGCGGCTCCGTCGGCTTCTCGGGTGCCGGGCAGCTCGGGACCTATCCCGTGACGGGTTCGGCCGCCGCAGCGGCCGAGCTCACCGTGTATCCCTGACCTCTCGGTCAGAGGAAGCGGAACCGGTCGGGCCCGAGGTCCCAGGGATCGCGGTCGAGGTACTCGGCCGCCGCGCGGAAGACGCAGCTCTCGACCATCATCCGGCGGTGCAGATCGTCGTTGCGGTGCAGCCGGTTGAGGCGCTCGATCGGCAGCCGGTACAGCACGATCCGCTTCTCGGCCGCGAAGACCTGCCAACGCGGGATGCCGTCCTCGTCACTGGCCGCGGGCATCCCGGCGACCTCGAAACGGACCTCCCGCAGCTCGGGCCAGGCGCTGCGCAGGAACTCGGCGGCCGTGCCCACCGACAGATCGAATCGCTCGGAGCGGGTCTCGAGGGGCGGAAGCGGCGGCCGGACGACGGGGCTCCTGTCATCGCGGCCGTGACGGCCGTGACGCGACGGCCGGTTCCGCCGGGGCGGCACGGGTCGGGAACGACGCCGGATCATGAGGCCATCCTATGCGCCGCCGGATGAGGCACCGGCGCGGCATCCGCTCACGCAGCGTCCGCGGCGTTACCGTGGACGGGATGCGCGAGAGACTGTGTTCGAAGGTGGGCTGCGCCCGCGAGGCCGTGACGACCCTGACCTTCGACTACGGCGACCAGATGGCTGCGCTCGGCCCGCTGGGCGGCGGAACCGACCCGCACGCGCACGACCTGTGCGCCATCCACACCGAGCGCCTCTCGGTGCCGAAGGGGTGGGTCGTCATCCGTCACGAGACGCTTCGGGTCTGACGGGGAATCCGCGCGGTGTCTCGGGAGCCGCGCCGACGAGGGCACGCGCCCGGTCGTCGATCCGCTGGATCGCGGCGTACTCGCGGTCGCGCCGGACCGCGACCACCGCGCGGACGAGCGTCTCGGGGTCCGTCTGCGGCAGCGGCGAGACGAAGGGCGCGACCTCGCTGGCGATCATCGTCGCGGAGCGCAGTCGTGCCGCCGGTTCCATGCCCTCGGCCGAGCGCGCGAACTGGGATGCTCGTCGGGCGACGCGGTCGGGCAGGCGCGCCACGTCGGCGACGTCCGACCATTCTCGCAGCTCGATCGGGACCGGTCCGGCGGGCGGTGGGAGGCGCGGGGCCCGGGTTCGCTCGCAGTAGGTCCCCGCGACCATGTCGCCCAGTCGAGTCGAACGCGGGGTGAAGGCCGCGACCACGCCCGCGAGCGCGCCGAAGGTGAACCAGATCTCCAGGACGCCGACGAGAGCGCGGATGAACGCCTGGCGGAATCCGGTCGCCCCGCCGTCGGTGCGCACGATGCGGCCACCGACCGCGAGCTTGCCCAGGCTGCGGCCGTGAGAGAGGGTCTCGACGGCGGTCGGGATGACGACGAGCACCAGGACGAGTGCCGACACGACGAGAATCCCCGACAAGCTCTCGAGGCCGAGCCCGCCGACCACGAAGCCTCCGACGAAGAAGAACAGCAGCAGAAGCGCGATGCCGCAGAGGACGTCGATGAGCGCGCCGAGGGCGCGGAGGAAGAAGCCCAGCGGCTGAACGTCGAGCGCCACCGCCTCGCCGGTGAGGATCTCGTCCTGGCGGATCTGCACCGGGGGAGCGGGCGTGGTCATGGGTACAGTTAAGCAAATGGACCTCGACGCCCTGGTCGCCGCGCGTCGCGCCGAGTGGGATCGGCTCGACGCGCTCGGTCGTGCACGCCGCCTGTCGAGCGACGAGGTCGACGAGCTGGTCACGCGCTACCGCGCCGCATCCGCCGACCTCGCCGATATCAAGACCTCCGCGGGACGCAGCGTCGAGGGCGACCGGCTCTCGATGATCCTGTCGCGCGCCCGGCTACGGCTCACCGGAGCCCCCGAGAACGTGCTCCGGCAGCTGCCCCGCTTCTTCGTGCACCAGTTGCCGGCTGCGCTGTATCGCGTCCGCTGGACGACGCTCGCCGTCGCCGTCGCCTTCGTCGTGATCAGCTCGCTCGTCGCGTTCTGGGTCTCGGGCGACCCCGCCGCAGTGGCGGCGCTGGGATCGCAGGCGCAGCTCGAGCAGTACGCGAAGAACGACTTCACCGCCTACTACAGCGAGAATCCCGCGGCGGTGTTCGCGGGCACCGTGTGGACGAACAACGCCTGGATCGCTGCCCAGTGCGTGCTGTTCGGGATCACCGGCCTGTGGCCCGTGATGGTGCTCATGCAGAACGCGGTGAGCATCGGTCAGGCGGCGGCGATCCTCATCTCCTTCGACCGCGGTGACGTCTTCCTTCTGCATATCGCACCGCATGGCCTGCTCGAGCTCACCTGCATCTTCGTGGCCGGGGCGACGGGACTCCACATCTTCTGGGCGTGGATCGCCCCCGGCAGGCGCAGTCGCGGCGAGGCGCTCGCCGCCGCAGGGCGCTCGCTCGCGACGGTGGCGATCGGCCTGATTCTCGCTCTCGCGCTCTCCGGTCTCGTCGAGGGGTTCGTGACGCGTCAGCCCTGGCCGTGGCCGATCAAGATCGGTATCGGCGCGCTGGCCCTCGCGGTCTTCCTCGCTTACATGCTGGTGCTCGGCCGCGCGGCGGCACGTCGGGGGGAGACCGGCGACCTCACCGAGTACGAGGCCGGAACCCCGCGTCTCGTTGCGGGCTGACGTAGCCGTTCACCACTGCTTAATTTGATCTGATCAAAAATGCGGGATACGATCGAGGCATGACGATCGCGACCGCTCCCGAGGCCATCCGTGCCTCCGGTCTGCGTGTGACCGAGTCCCGCTCCGCCGTCTACGCCGCTCTGCGCGCGCGGCCTCACGCCAGTGCCGACGAGGTCTACGCGGCTGTCGCGGAACGGATGCCCCAGACCAGTCGGCAGTCGGTGTACAACGCCCTCAACGACTTCGCCGACGCCGGCCTCGCACGCCGCATCGAGCCCGCCGGTCGCCCCATGCTGTTCGAGCTGCGCGTCGGCGACAACCACCACCACCTCGTCTGCACCGCGTGCGGGCGTGTCGAAGACGTCGACTGCGCCGTCGGGCACACGCCGTGCCTGCACCCGTCCGACGACCACGGCTTCGAGGTCGCCTCGGCCGAGGTGACCTACTGGGGGCGGTGTGCGGCGTGCGCCGCATCCGCGGCCCCGGCGGCATCCTGACCTTCTCTCTCTCCCGAAAACCCCCAACGGAAGGATCCCCATGAGCGATCGCGACCAGCAGTCCGCGCCCATCGGCGAGGACGTGACCGACACCGACCAGGCGGTCACCCCCATCGACACACCCGAGGACGAGCGCGCCGACGGCGAGACCCGGCCGCGTTCCAACGACGCCGGCGGCTGCCCCGTCATCCACGGCGGCGAGCAGGGACAGGGGCATGGCCACGGCTCGCACGGCGGACAGCCCCACCCGACGGTCGGCAACGCCAACCACGTCTGGTGGCCGAACCAGCTCAACCTGCGCATCCTGAAGAAGAACCCCGCCGTGGCCAACCCCGTCGGCGAGGACTTCGACTACAAGGCCGCTTTCGAGTCGCTCGACCTCGCCGCCGTGAAGAAGGACATCGAAGGGGTCCTCACCACGTCGCAGGACTGGTGGCCTGCCGACTTCGGTCACTACGGCCCGCTCATGATCCGCATGGCCTGGCACTCGGCCGGCACGTACCGCGTCACCGACGGCCGCGGCGGCGGCGGGGCCGGCCAGCAGCGCTTCGCCCCCCTGAACAGCTGGCCCGACAACGTCAACCTCGACAAGGCCCGGCGCCTGCTGTGGCCCGTCAAGAAGAAGTACGGCCAGTCGATCTCGTGGGCCGACCTCATGATCCTCGCCGGCAACGTCGCGCTGGAGTCCATGGGCTTCTCGACCTTCGGCTACGCCGGCGGCCGTCCCGACGTCTGGGAGCCGGACGACGACGTGTACTGGGGCCCGGAGACGACGTGGCTCGCCGACGAGCGCTACTCCGGCGACCGTGACCTCGAGAAGCCCCTCGCCGCCGTGCAGATGGGCCTCATCTACGTCAACCCCGAGGGCCCGAACGGCGAGCCCGACCCGCTGAAGTCGGCGCGCGACATCCGTGAGACGTTCGGCCGCATGGGCATGAACGACGAGGAGACCGTCGCCCTCATCGCCGGTGGTCATACCTTCGGCAAGACCCACGGCGCAGCTCCCGACTCGAACCTCGAGGACAACCCCGAGGCCGCGGGCGTCGAGATGCAGGGCCTGGGGTGGAAGAACAACTTCGGCACCGGCCACGGCGACGACACCATCACGTCGGGCCTCGAGGTCACCTGGACCTACCACCCCACCCGCTGGGACAACGAGTTCTTCCACATCCTCTACGCCTACGACTGGGAGCTGATGCGCAGCCCCGGCGGCGGACACCAGTGGCGTCCCGTCAACGGTGCCGGCGCCGACATGGTGCCGCTCGCGCACTCGAACGGCCGCCGCGAGCCGCGGATGCTCACGAGCGACCTCGCGCTGCGCATGGATCCCGCCTACGACGCGGTCTCGCGTCGCTTCAAGGACGACCCGGTCGCCTTCGGCGACGCGTTCGCCCGCGCCTGGTTCAAGCTCACGCACCGTGACATGGGCCCCATCGCCCGCTACCTCGGCCCCGAGGTTCCGCAGGAGGAGCTCATCTGGCAGGACCCGCTGCCTGCCGTCGACCACGAGCTGATCGACGACGCGGATGCCGCCGACCTCAAGGCCCGCATCCTCGCCACCGACCTGACCGTGAGCGAGCTCGTCTCGACGACGTGGGCCGCGGCCTCGACGTTCCGAGGCAGCGACAAGCGCGGCGGCGTCAACGGCGCCCGCATCCGTCTCGCCCCGCAGAAGGACTGGGAGGCGAACAACCCGGCCCAGCTGCAGCGCGTGCTCGGCGTGCTCGAGAGCGTGCAGGCGTCGTTCAACGACGGCCGTACCGACGGCAAGAAGGTCTCGCTGGCCGACCTCCTCGTGCTGGCGGGCAACGCCGGTGTCGAGAAGGCCGCGCGCGACGGCGGCGTCGAGGTGACGGTTCCCTTCCGTCCCGGACGCACCGACGCCACGGCGGAGCAGACCGACGAGCTGTCGTTCAGCCACCTCGAGCCGGTCGCCGACGGGTTCCGCAACTACTACGGCCCGAACGCGTTCCTGCCGGCGGAGCACCACCTCATCGACAAGGCGAACCTGCTGACGCTGAGCGCCCCCGAGATGACCGTGCTCGTCGGCGGCCTCCGCGCCCTGGGAACGAACTACGACGGATCGTCGTTCGGCGTGTTCACCGAGCGCCCGGGCGTGCTGACGAACGAGGTGTTCGTGAAGCTGCTCGACCTCGGCGCCACGTGGAAGCCGCTCGACCCGGGGTCGCACGCCTTCCGCGGCGTGAACGCCGACGGGTCGGAGATCGGCATCGGCACGCGCGTCGACCTGCTGTTCAGCTCCAACTCCGAGCTGCGCGCCATCGCCGAGGTGTACGCCTCGGATGACGCGAGCGAGAAGTTCGTGCGCGACTTCGTCGCCGCCTGGACCAAGGTCACCGAGCTCGACCGCTTCGACCTGCGCTGACCCGCAGCATCCGTGCGAAGGCCCGTCCCGATACCCGGGGCGGGCCTTCGCCGTTGCTGGTGGGATGGGCGCTGTGCTGCGGGGCTCGGGTGGGCGGGCCTTTGGGTTGGCGGGCCTTGGGGTGGCAGTTGTGGCCTCTTTTGGTGCTGGGTGGGGGCGCGAGCTGCCAGGTGAGCGTGAGGCGCGGGTTTGGGTCGGCAGTTGTGGCCCCTTGCAGGCCGGGGTGGGGGTGCGAGCTGCCAGGTGAGCGTGATGCTGCGGCCCGGGCTGGGCGAGGGCTGCGGGCCTTTGGGTTGGTTGTTCTGGCCCCTTCGGGGGGAGGGTGGGGGCGCGAGCTGCCGGGTGAGTGTGAGGCGCGGGTTTGGGTCGGCAGTTGTGGCCCCTTGCAGGCCGGGGTGGGGGTGCGAGCTGCCAGGTGAGC
>NZ_PQSV01000006.1:0-91248 GCF_002920555.1 Microbacterium sp. Ru50
AAAGAGGAGGTCTTTGATCCAAAGGAATCTCACCCCACCGAAGTGGAGTCGAGGTTATTTGGCATTTGACAAGTGCACGCTGTTGAGTTCTCAAGGATCGGACGCTCCCCCAACTGACCTCACAGCCAGCCCAGAGGGCAACTTCACAACCATACCCCACCCGCGACGCGCTTCGATCTGCCTTCGGAACGAGGTTCCGTGACAGTCGAGGACTGCTGTTCGGGGTGGAGGTTCCATCCTAGACGCAAGCGTCTTGTTCTCGCAAGAGGTTTGGGATGGGATTCGTTCTCCGCTTGAGGGGGCGTCAGCCTTCCGGCCCTTCGCTCTTCCCTGTGGGGCGAACGAGTAATAAGTTACGCGGCTCCCGGCATCGTGGCAAAGCGGCGTGACATCCCGGGCGTGTCGCGCAGCTGCCAGAAGCTCGCGATCCGCGTCATGACGCGGAAAACGGCGGATGCCGCGACTCGTTCGGCCGCGGCATCCGCCGTTTCCCTGTGGAGCGTCGCTGGCGCGCTCACTCCCACTCGATCGTCCCCGGGGGCTTCGACGTGACATCGAGCACCACGCGGTTGACCTCGCGGACCTCGTTCGTGATGCGGTTCGAGATCTTCGACAGCACGTCGTAGGGCAGCCGCGTCCAGTCGGCGGTCATCGCGTCCTCGCTCGAGACGGGACGCAGCACGATGGGGTGGCCGTAGGTGCGCCCATCCCCCTGGACGCCCACCGACCGGACGTCGGCGAGCAGCACGACCGGGCACTGCCAGATCTCGGCGTCCAGTCCCGCCTTCGTCAGCTCGGCGCGCGCGATGGCGTCGGCGTCACGCAGGATCTCGAGACGATCAGCGGTGACCTCGCCCACGATGCGGATTCCGAGGCCGGGCCCCGGAAACGGCTGGCGTCCGACGATGGCCTCGGGCAGACCCAGCTCGCGCCCGATCGCGCGGACCTCGTCCTTGAACAGCGTCCGCAGCGGCTCGATGAGCTCGAACTGCAGGTCTTCGGGCAAGCCGCCGACGTTGTGGTGGCTCTTGATGTTCGCCGTGCCGGCGCCACCGCCGGACTCCACGACATCCGGGTACAGCGTGCCCTGCACGAGGAACCGGATCGGCTCGCCATCGGCGGCCGCCTCGGCCATCAGGTCGCGCTCGGCCTGCTCGAACGCACGGATGAACTCGCGGCCGATGATCTTCCGCTTTTGCTCGGGGTCGCTGACGCCGGCGAGAGCCTCGAGGAACCGTTCGCGCGCATCGACCGTGATCAGCCGAACGCCGGTCGAGGCGACGTAGTCGTTCTCGACCTGTTCCCGCTCTCCCTTCCGGAGCAGACCGTGGTCGACGAAGATCGCCGTCAGCTTGTCACCGACCGCCTTGTGCACGAGGGCCGTCGAGACCGCCGAGTCGACACCGCCCGACAGCGCGGAGATCACCCGCCCCGAGCCCACCTGTTCGCGGATGCGCTCGACCTGCTCGGCGATCACGTTGCCGCTGTTCCAATCGGCGGGGAGCCCCGCCGCCTTGTGCAGGAAGTTCTCGAGCACGTTCTGTCCGTGGTCGGAGTGCTTCACCTCGGGGTGCCACTGCACGCCGTAGAACTTGCGCACATCGTTGGCGAAGGCGGCCACGGGGGTGGCGGCGGTACGGGCAAGCACCTCGAAGCCCTCCGGCGCGCGCGACACCTGGTCGCCGTGACTCATCCAGACGTTCTGCTCGGCGGGCTGCCCCTCGAGCAGCGTGCCCTCCGTGACGATGGTCGCGTCGGTGGCTCCGTACTCGCGGAGCCCCGTGTTGGCGACCTCGCCGCCGAGGGCCTGCGCCATCACCTGGAATCCGTAGCAGATGCCGAGGGTCGGCACCCCGAGATCGAACACACCCGGATCGATGGCCGGGGCGCCGGGCTCGTACACCGACGACGGACCGCCGGAGAGGATGATGCCGACCGGCTCCTTCGCGGCGATCTCCTCGGCGGTCGCGGTGTGCGGGACGAGCTCGCTGTACACGCCCGCCTCACGCACACGGCGGGCGATGAGCTGGGCGTACTGCGCGCCGAAGTCGACGACGAGGACAGGACGCTGCGACGTTTCGGTCTGTGTGGTCACCGGGTGCCTTCCGTGGCGGGGATGGATGCGGCTGCCTCAGCGGCTTCGCGCTCGGCGAGGTAGGTCCTCACCTCGCGTGCGACGCGGGCCTCCATGAAGAACGACAGGGCGGGAACGACTCCGCCGAGCGCGAGCAGGATGAAGCGGGGGAACGACCAGCGCATGAGACTCCACACGCGGAAGCACGAGAACAGGTACACGACGTAGAACCAGCCGTGCACGACGAGGATCGCCAGCGAGACGTTGAACCCGTCACCCGTCGAGAGCATCTCGCACGAGTTCGTCTGCGGCAGGAACAGCGACCACCACTCGCAATCGGCGCCGGCGATCACCGGGGCGAACCACAGCAGGCCGCCCGAGCCGCCGGCGAAGAGCTCGGTGTGGATCGGGGTGTACTTCAGGATCATCTCCGCGAGCAGGAGCAGCAGACCGACACCCGTGATCACCGAACAGATCTGGTAGAAGCGCAGAGCGTTCCGGATCGCCGGGAACGTGGCGAGTTTCGGGGCGCGAGGCATGGCGTCCAGTCTAGTCGCGGCCCGGCGGGGCGCTTCCCGCGGCGGCGACGTCAGCGTCCTCGCGCTCGTCCTCGAGGTCTTCGAGTTCCTTCTCCCACGCGTCCTTCGCCAGGCGGTACCACATGTAGAAGGCGAAGCCGGCGAACACCGCCCACTCGACGGCGTAGAAGATGTTGAGCCAGTTGACGTTGGAGCGCTCGTCGGGCGCCGGCGAGTGGATCGTGGTCAGACCCCCGAACGACTCCGCGGACGTGAGATAGCCGCGGTAGACGTCGAGCCCCGCGGTGTCGTGCCAGCGGCTGAGCAGCGCGGCGGGCGACATCCGCGTCATCTCCTGCGGATCGGCGCCACGCCCCGGCAGCGCAGGGCCTTCGTCGGAGATGATGCGCCCCGTGAGGGCGACATCCTGTGGCGGGTCGGCGGCGAGGGCAGCTGCCGCGGCGTCCGCCTCGGCGCGATCGGCCGTCCACCCCACGGCGACGGCGAGCGAGGTCGGGTCGGACGAGCGGGCCGACTCGGGGTCGACGCGGAGCTGGCCGGTCACCCAGTACCCCTCCTCGCCACGATCGAACCGCGACGAGACGACCTCGAAGTCGTCGGGGACGAACGAACCGCGTACCTCGACGCGCTGGCCCACAAGCGGTTCGGGCAGGTACGCGCCGGGTTCGGTCACATCGGCGAGCGGGCGCACCTGCTCGGTCTGCCCCGGCGGCGGCGGCGAGGTGTCGACGGCGCGCGAGAGCTGCCACTGCCCGAGCCACGCGAACACCGCGGCCACGAGCAGCGCGAACGCGAGCATGCCGAGCCACCACGGCCGGAGCATGACCTCGCGCAGCGTCGGCGCGAACGCGGCCGACGGCGGGGTGGGCGGAGCGGGATCGGTCGAGGTCATGTCACCGCACGCTGTACGGCGCCACCACGACCTCCACGCGCTGGAACTCCTTGAGGTCGGAGTAGCCGGTCGTCGCCATCGACTTCTTCAGTGCGCCGATGAGGTTCGCGGTGCCGTCGGCGACCGGGGCCGGGCCGTAGAGCACCTCTTCGAGGGAGCCGACCTGCTCGACCGCCACGCGGCGACCGCGCGGCAGCTGAGCGTGGTGCGCCTCGGGACCCCAGTGGAACCCCTGGCCGGGAGCATCCGTCGCACGAGCCAGGGCGACCCCCAGCATGACCGCGTCGGCACCCATCGCGAGCGCCTTGACGATGTCACCGGAGGTGCCGACGCCGCCGTCGGCGATGACGTGGACGTAGCGTCCGCCCGACTCGTCGAGGTAGTCACGACGTGCTCCGGCGACATCGGCCACAGCCGTCGCCATCGGAGCGTGCAGGCCCAGCGTCGCGCGCGTGGTGGAGGCGGCGCCGCCGCCGAAGCCGACGAGCACGCCCGCCGCACCGGTGCGCATGAGGTGGAGGGCCGCCGTGTAGGTCGCGGCACCGCCGACGATCACGGGGACGTCGAGGTCGTAGATGAACTTCTTGAGGTTCAGCGGTTCATCGACGCTCGAGACGTGCTCGGCCGACACCGTCGTGCCGCGGATGACGAACAGGTCGACGCCCGCGGCGACGACGGTCTCGTACAGCTCCTGCGTGCGCTGCGGAGTCAGCGAGCCGGCGACCGTGACGCCCGCCGCGCGGATCTCGGCCAGGCGGTCGCGCACGAGCTCGGGCTTGATCGGCTCGGCATAGAGCTCCTGCATGCGTCGCGTCGCCGACGCGTCGGGCAGCCCCGCGATCTCGGCGAGCAGCGGCTCGGGGTCGTCGTACCGCGTCCAGAGTCCTTCGAGATCGAGGACGCCCAGTCCGCCGAGCTGACCGAGCATGATCGCCGTCCGGGGGCTCGTGACCGAGTCCATCGGGGCGCCGAGCACCGGGATCGAGAACTGGAAGGCGTCGATCGACCAGGCGGTCGACACGTCCTCGGTGTTGCGGGTGCGCCGCGAGGGCACCACAGCGATGTCGTCGAACGCGTAGGCCCGACGGGCGCGCTTGGCGCGGCCGAGCTCGATCTCCATGGTCACCCCTCCAGCCTACCGGCCGGTCCGGACACGACAGCCGGACCGGCCGTCCGCTCAGCGCGCGCGGGCGACCCGCTGCTCGTCCCAGACCGCCTCGCTCGACTCGTAGACGCGGCCGTCGCCGCCGAAGACGACGAACCGGTCGAACGAGCGCGCGAACCAGCGGTCGTGGGTGACCGCGAGCACCGTGCCCTCGAACGCGGCGAGCGCCCGTTCGAGGGCTTCGGCCGACGTGAGGTCGAGGTTGTCGGTGGGCTCGTCCAGCAGCAGCAGCGTCGCACCCGAGAGCTCGAGCAGAAGCACCTGGAACCGCGCCTGCTGACCGCCCGACAGGCTGTCGAAGGTCTGCTCGGCCTGGCGGACGAGCCCATAGCGGTCGAGCGCCGAGCTCGCGGCATCCCGCGGCATCCCGACTCGGCGGTCGTCTCCGCGGTGCAGGATCTCGAGCAGCGTGCGGCCGGTGAACTCCGGATGCCGGTGGGTCTGGGCGAACCAGCCCGGGACCACCCGCGCACCGAGCGTCACCGTCCCGGCGTGCGCGACCGGCTCGAGCGCCGAGCCGACGGCGGTGACGTGCCCCAGCAGAGCGTCGGGCTCCGTGCCGCCCGCGGCGAGGAGACGCAGGAAGTGCGACTTTCCCGAGCCGTTCGAGCCGAGCACCGCGACCCGGTCGCCGAACCAGACCTCGAGGTCGAAGGGCCGCATGAGCCCCGTGAGTTCGAGCCCGTCGGCGACGACCGCGCGCTTGCCGGTGCGCGAGCCGCGCAGGCGCAGCTCGAGGTTCTGCTCCGGCGGACGCTCTTCGGGCGGCCCGGCCTCCTCGAACCGGCGCAGCCGCGTCTGCGCCGCGCGGTATCGCGACGCGAACTCGTCGCTGGCCGCCGCCTTCGCCTTCATGTCGGCGACGAACCGCTTCAGCTTCGCGTGCTCCTCGTCCCACCGGCGGCGCAGCTCGTCGAGCCGCGCCATGCGCTCGTCGCGGGCGCGGTGATAGGTCTCGAATCCTCCGCCGTGCACCCAGGCGGTGCTGCCCGCTTCCCCGGCCTCGAGCGTCACGATGCGATCGGCGGCGCGGGCGAGCAGCTCCCGGTCGTGCGAGACGAGCAGGACCGTCTTCGCCGTCTCGCGCAGCCGCTCCTCGAGCCAGCGCTTCCCCGTAACGTCGAGATAGTTGTCCGGCTCGTCGAGGAGCAGCACCTCGTCGGGCCCGCGGAGCAGCGCCTCGAGAGCCAGCCGCTTCTGCTCGCCGCCCGAGAGCGTCGTCAGCTCGCGGTAGCGCGCCCGCTCGAACGGCACGCCGAGGGCCGCCGTCGTGCAGGTGTCCCACACCGTCTCGTACTCGTAGCCGCCCGCGTCGGCGTAGTCGGCGATCGCAGCGGCGTAGCGCATCTGGGTGTCGAGCTCGTCCGAGGCGATCACGGCGTTCTCGGCGTCGTCCAGCTCACGCGCCGCACGGCGGACGCGTTCGGGCGCGACCGAGATGAGCAGGTCGTGAACGGTCTCACCGGCACCACCGTGCCCGACGAACTGGTCCATGACCCCGAGGCCGCCGTCGATCTGGACGACACCGCCGTGGGCCGCGGCATCCCCGCGGATGATGCGCAGCAGCGTCGTCTTGCCTGCGCCGTTCTGACCAATCAGCGCGGTCGTCGATCCCGCACCGACGCGGAACGTGACCTCGTCGAGCAGCGGTCTGCCGTCGGGGAGGGTGTACGAGACACCCTGAATGTCGAGCGATCCCATCGTGGACCGGGCCTTTCCGCTCCACTGCGGAGCCGACCAGGCTATCGCACCTCGGCGCGGGTGCCCGCGCAGCTCGGAGACTCGCACGGGGCTCGGATGCTGAGGGCGAATGCCGCCGAAGATGACGCGATTCTCCGAGGACGGTCGCAGCTATGCACAGCGGCGCGGCACGGAGTGGGATGCTGGCCGCATGAGTCGCATCGTGATCGTCGGCGCGGGCGTCATGGGCCTCGCCACCGCGTGGGCCCTCGTCCGTCGCGGCGAACGTCCTCTCGTCCTCGAGCGCTTCGGGCGGGGGCACACCCACGGTGCTTCGCACGGCGCGACGCGGAACTTCAACAACGCCTACGCCGACGGCCACTACCTCGACCTGCTGCAGCGAGCGCGTGAGGGCTGGGATGCGCTCGGCGAGGTCGACGGCGAGCCGCTGCTGCGGCGGCATGGGCTCGTGACCCACGGCGTCGGCGGCGACCTCGGTGGCGGCGCCGACGACGCCGATGGTCTCGAGACGATCGCGCGGAGACTCGGCGCGCGCGGCATCCCCGCCGAGATGCTCTCGGCTGCGGAGGCGGGTGCGCGCTGGCCGGGGATGCGGTTCGAGACCGACGTGCTCTACTCCGCGGATGCCGGGGTGGCGCGCGCGTCGGCCGCGATGCTCGAGCTCGAGCGGCGCGTGCAGGACGGCGGCGGCGAGGTCCGCTGGGGAGCGCCCGTCGCCGGCATCGACGATCTCGGCGAGCGCGGCGCGCGCGTGCGGCTGGCGAGCGGCGGCGAGGTCGAGGCGGACGTCGTCGTCGCGACCGTCGGCGCCTGGACCGAGCGCCTGCTGCCCGGCATCCGTCTGCCGCGACTCACGGTGACCGAGGAGACCCCGGCGCACTTCGCGCCCACCGCGGGCCCGTGGCCGTCGTTCAACCACCGGCTCGATCCCAGCCGCTACCCGGCGCCGGTCTACGGGATGCCGACGCCGGGCGAGGGCGTCAAGGTCGGGTTCCACCGTGTCGGGGACGTCGTCGACCCCGACGCGCGCACCCACCGGGTGACGCACCACGAGACGCTCGTCCACTACGTGCGCGAATGGATGCCGGGGCTCGACCCCGACTCTGCCGTGCACCTGTCGTGCACCTACACCTCGACCGACGACAGCGCCTTCGTGCTCGATCGCGTCGGCTCGGTGGTGGTGGGAGCGGGCTTCTCGGGGCACGGCTTCAAGTTCGCCCCCGGCATCGGCGCGACCCTCGCCGACCTCGCGCTGGATGCGACGGCGCGCGCCGCGGCGCCCTTCCGGCTGCCGCGAGGGTGAGTCGGGCCCTCGGGCTCGCGACCGGGCGCAAGCTTCGGAGGATGTCACGTCGCTCGGATCGAGCGGCACGATCTCTCCGGTCTTGCGACGAATCTCCGACTTCCGTGAACGCGGTGGGGCGCAAGCTCGGGCTCACGACCGCAGGTGAAGCCGTTGGGCGAGGGCGCGCTGGAGGGTGCGCTGGACGGCGGCCCGCTCGTGCACGACCTGCCGGTAGGTGAAGCGCAGCACGGTGTAGCCGCGTAGCCGCAGTTCGGCGTCGTGGGCGACGTCGGCGCTGCGCTGCGCACTCGAGGCGTGGAACGCGAAACCGTCGATCTGCACGACGAGCCGGTCCCCGACGAGGCCGTCGACGAATCGACCCGCGATCTTCGCCTGCTGGACGACCGGGACCCCGCGGTCACGCAGCGGCGCGAATACCAGGGTCTCGAGACCGGAGTCGGACAGCCCCGTGACCGCGCCGGCGAGCTCGCGCGCCGCGACCGACGGCCACGGCACGGCCCGGAGAGTCTCCGGGGCGAGGGCTTCGGTGCGGGCGGCCGATTCCCACACCACGAGCGCGTCCTCCCGCGGCAGGCACTGGGCGATGTGGCCGAGTGCGTCCTCGACACCGGCTTGCAGATCCGTCCGCGCCACCGGGCAGAGCGGCCGGGTCCAGTGCGCCACAGTGTCGGCGTCGTCGGTACCCGGGGATGCGGCGTGCGGCAAGAGGTGCACGTGGTGCTGCGACGGGATGCCGTCGGGCACCCACCACCCGCGCCGTCGCGCGAGCGAGACGCAGCTCAGCCTTCCGCCGGCCGATGCCGCAGCACGGAGGTCTCCCGGTGCGCCGGCAGAGACGCACCAGGCGCGGCGAACCATCCGCAGGCCGCCAGCAGCGACCGCGTCGCGGATCACCCGCACCGGAAACCCGGCGGCGAGGACCGCGCTGCGATGCGCGATGCCTCCGGCTCCCTCCACCCATCGGGTGACATCGGATGCTGTGGGACGGCGGGGCATGCCGTCATCCTCGTGCGGCGCCGCGGCCCCGCGGCATCCCTCCCCCGGTTGTGGGGAGAGCCACCTGGCTTCTCTCCCTGGGGAGGACGACCCATGCCCGTCGTACCTCGGAGAATACGACGAAGGTCGGACGATCTGGGGCGATCGATCCGACCTTCGTCAGAATCTCCGAGCTTCGCGCACAGGCGCGCGCGGGTCAGCGCTTGTAGTTGGGCGCCTCGACCACGATCTGGACGTCGTGGGGGTGCGACTCCTTGAGCCCGGCCGAAGTGATGCGCACGAACTTGCCGCGGGCCTTCAGCTCTTCGACGGTGCGGGCGCCGACGTAGAACATCGACTGACGCAGGCCGCCGATGAGCTGGTATGCCACGGCCGACACGGGGCCGCGGTAGGCGACCTGCCCCTCGATGCCCTCGGGGATGAGCTTGTCGTCGCTCGGGACGTCGGCCTGGAAGTACCGGTCCTTCGAGTACGAGGTCTTCTTGCCCCGGGTCTGCAGCGCGCCCAGCGATCCCATGCCGCGGTACTGCTTGAACTGCTTGCCGCCCTGGAAGACGATCTCGCCCGGCGACTCGTCGGTTCCGGCGAGGAGCGACCCGAGCATGACCGAGTCGGCGCCGGCGACGAGGGCCTTGGCGATGTCGCCCGAGTACTGCAGACCGCCGTCGGCGATGATCGGGATGCCGGCTTCGCGCGCGGCCAGCGACGCCTCGTAGATCGCGGTGACCTGGGGCACACCCACACCGGCGACGACGCGCGTGGTGCAGATCGAGCCCGGGCCGACGCCGACCTTGACGGCATCCACACCCGCGTCGATGAGCGCCTGCGCGCCCTCGCGGGTCGCGACGTTTCCGCCGATGACGTCGATGTGCTCGAAGGATGCATCCGCCTTCAGGCGCTTGACCATGTCGATGACGCCCGCGGACTGACCGTTCGCGGTGTCGACGACGATGACGTCGACACCGGCGTCACGCAGTGCCTCGGCCCGCTGCCACGCGTCTCCGAAGAAGCCGATGGCCGCACCGACGCGGAGGCGCCCCTGGTCGTCCTTGGTGGCGAGGGGGTACTTCTCGCTCTTGTCGAAGTCCTTGATCGTGATGAGACCGGCGAGCTTGCCCTCCTCGTCGAGGAGCGGGAGCTTCTCGACGCGGTGGTGGGCGAAGAGCGCGATGACCTCGTTCGCCCCGATGCCGACGCGACCGGTGACCAGGTTCTCGCTCGTCATGACGTCGCGCACCTTGGTGGTCTGCCGCTCGAAGCCCGAGACGAAGCGCATGTCGCGGTTCGTGACGATGCCGAGCAGGTGTCCCTCGTCGTCGACGACGGGCAGGCCCGAGATGCGGTACTGCCCGCAGAGCGCGTCGACCTCTTCGATGGTGGCGTCGGGGGTCGTCGTGATCGGGTCGGTGATCATGCCCGACTCGCTCCGCTTGACCCGGTCGACCATCGCCGCCTGCTCCTCGATCGAGAGGTTGCGGTGGATGATGCCCAGGCCGCCCTCGCGCGCGATCGCGATCGCGAGGCGCGCCTCGGTGACGGTGTCCATCGCGGCCGACAGCAGCGGAGTGGCCACGGTGATGCGGCGCGTTACGCGCGACGATGTATCGGCCTCGGACGGGATGACGTCGGTGTGCCCCGGCAGGAGCAGGACGTCGTCGTAGGTGAGGCCGACGAATCCGAACGGGTCGTTGTAGTCGCTCATGCGCACTCCTTGAAAGTCTCAACGATTCTAAGCGCCCGGCGCCCCACGGCATTCCCGCTCCCGAGATCCACGAAACGACACACCGCATTCGTTGTTGCGCACCGGAAACACGCAAGCAACAATCAGCGCATACGTTCAGGTGTCGCCGAAGCCACCAGCAGAACCGGTACCTCTCGGCGTTCGTCCACTTATCTCAGGAGGTGCCAGTGGCGATCACTTCGATGACGCGCGCTGCTCGTCGCCCGAGGCGCATGTTCTCGACGTTGATCGCCGGCCTCCTGGCCGCCGTGGCGTTCCTGGGCATCGCCTCCCCCGCCCTGGCCGCAGGAGACGACGCCGAGTCGTTGCCCTTCACGATCGCGGGCAACGTCCGCACCGGTGGTGAACCCGTCGAGGGGGCCACCATCGTCGTGACCGGCGGCGACTTCGAAGCCGAAGGCGAGACGAACGACAGAGGCAGCTTCTCGATCGGCGTCCCGACGAAGGATGTCGCCTACACCGTCGAACTCGTCGAGGACAGCCTCCCCTCGGGGGTCACCGTCCCGGAGGGCTTCGAGTCGACGCTCGAGGTCGAGTTCGGAGCGACGAGCACGATCACGCGCAACTTCACCCTCGAGGCGGCCGAACGGCAGACGACGAGTTTCGTCGATCAGCTGCTCTCCCGCGCCGTCAACGGCCTGAACTTCGGCCTCATGCTCGCCCTCGCCGCGATCGGCCTCTCGCTCGTGTTCGGCACGACGGGCCTGTCCAACTTCGCGCACGGCGAGATGGTCACCTTCGGAGCGCTCGCAGCGCTGCTGTTCTCGGCCGGGTTCAGCCTGCCGATCTGGATCGCGATCCCGTTGGCGGTCGCCGTCTCGGCGCTGTTCGGCCTGACGATGGATGCCGGCCTCTGGCGACCGCTGCGACGCCGCGGCCTCGGCACCGTGCAGCTCATGATCGTCTCAATCGGTCTCTCGCTCGCGCTGCGCTACATCTTCCAGATGTTCGTCGGCGGCGGCACGGCCCAGCTCCCCGGCGGCTCGACCTCGGTCATCCCCGGGCTCGGCCCCATCCGCCTCACCCTCACCGACGTGATCAGCATGGGCGTCTCGCTCGTGGTCATCGCCGGCTTCGCCTGGTGGCTCATGCGCACGAGGATCGGCCGCGCGACGCGGGCCGTCTCGGACAACCCGTCGCTCGCCGCCGCCAGCGGCATCGACGTCGATGCGGTGGTCCGGGTCGTGTGGGTCGTCGCCGCGGCGCTCGCCGGCCTGTCCGGTGTGCTGTGGGCCTACTTCCGGCCGGGCATCAAGTGGGACATGGGCACCAGCATCCTGCTGCTCATCTTCGCCGCCGTCACGCTCGGCGGTCTCGGGACCGCGTTCGGCGCGCTCGTGGGCGCCATCATCGTGGGGCTCCTCGTCGAGGTGTCGACGCTGTGGATCCCCTCCGACCTCAAGTACGTCGGCGCGCTGGTCGTGCTGATCGTCATCCTGCTGTTCCGCCCGCAGGGTCTCCTCGGGCGCCGAGAGCGAATCGGATAGGCATCGTGAACTTCCTTCAGATCCTCAGCAACACCGCGGCGCAGATCCTCGCCCCGGCGACCCTCGGGTACATCCTCGCCGCCATCGGCCTGTCGGTTCACTTCGGCTTCGCCGGCCTGCTCAACATGGGCGTCGCGGGCTTCATGGCGATCGGCGCCTACGGGTTCGCGATCTCGATCCTCACCTTCGGTCTCGCCTGGCCGGTGGCCGCACTCATCGGCCTCATCGCCGCCGTGGTCTTCGCGCTCGTCATGGGCATCCCCACCCTCCGGCTGCGCGGCGACTACCTCGCGATCGTGACGATCGCGGCCGCCGAGGTGCTGCGCCTGCTCTTCCTGACGTCGGCGTTCCGCAACCAGACGGGATCGGCCGACGGCCTCTCGGGCTTCCAGGCCGGGTTCCGGGCGAGCAACCCGCTTCCTCCCGGACGGTGGGGCTTCGGGCCGTGGACGTACCAGTCCGACCAGTGGTGGGTCATCATCGTCGGCCTGATCACGATCGCGATCGTCGTCACCCTGGTCTGGCTGCTCATGAGCAGCCCCTGGGGCCGCGTCATCCGCGGCATCCGCGAGGACGAGGACGCCGTGCGGTCGCTCGGAAAGAACGTCTTCGCGTTCAAGATGCAGGCGCTCATCGTCGGCGGTGTCATCATCGCGGCCGGCGGCATCGTCACCGCCATGGGCACCAACGTCAACCCGAACGTCTACGTCACCTCGCAGACGTTCTACGTCTGGACCGCCCTGCTGCTCGGTGGCGCGGCCACCATCTTCGGCCCGGTGCTGGGCGCCGTGCTGTTCTGGGTGGTGCGCGCGTTCCTGTCGAACCTGCTGCCGGCCCTCGTCAACATCGGCTGGCTGCCGTTCCTGACCACCGAGCAGAGCCAGATGCTCGTGTTCGTGCTGGTCGGCGTCGCGCTCATGCTGCTGGTGATCTTCCGCCCGCAGGGCATCCTCGGAAGCAAGAAGGAGCTGACCTTTGTCCGCTGATGTCGTACCCCCGACGCCGCGCCCCAAGACGACCGGCCTGCACAAAGACGACGGCAGCGGCGAAGTCCGCCCCGGCGTCGCGAAGAACGACCCGATCATCGTCGCCGACGGCGTCAAGCGCGTCTTCGGCGGCCTGACCGCCGTCGACGTCGAGCACCTCGAGATCCCGCGCGGCGCGATCACCGCCCTCATCGGCCCGAACGGCGCCGGCAAGACGACGCTGTTCAATCTGCTGACCGGCTTCGACAAGCCGAACGCGGGATCGTGGTCGTTCGACGGGACCAACCTCGCCGGCATCCCCGCCTTCAAGGCGGCGCGCATGGGCCAGGTGCGCACGTTCCAGCTGACGAAGTCGCTCGGTCTGCTCACGGTGCTCGAGAACATGAAGCTCGGAGCTCCGAAGCAGAAGGGCGAGGGCATCTTCGCCGGCATCCTGCCCTTCCTGTGGCGGGGTCAGGAAGCCGAGATCGAGGAGAAGGCGCGCGGTCTGCTCGCCCGCTTCAAGCTCGACGCCAAGGAGAAGGACTTCGCCGCGTCGCTCTCGGGCGGTCAGCGAAAGCTCCTCGAGATGGCGCGGGCGCTCATGAGCGATCCCGTGCTCGTCATGCTGGATGAGCCGATGGCCGGCGTGAACCCCGCCCTGACGCAGTCGCTGCTCGACCACATCCTCGATCTGAAGGACCTCGGCATGACCGTCGTCTTCGTCGAGCACGACATGCACATGGTGCGTCACATCGCCGACTGGGTCGTCGTGATGGCCGAAGGCCGCGTCGTCGCCGAGGGCCCGCCCGACACCGTGATGCAGAATCCCGCCGTGATCGACGCCTACCTCGGTGCACATCAGGACGTCGACCTCGGCGTCGTGACGGGCCGCCACGCCGGTGAGCTGCCGCCCGAGGCGGAGGAGCTCGTCGAGACGGTGCACGAGCTCGACCAGGCGATCGACGAGGCGCCGACGACGGATGCCGCGGGCGCTGCGCGCGCTGACGAGGATGGGGACCGCAAGTGACCGAGAACGTCGTCGAACTGACCGACGTGCACGCGGGCTATCTGCCCGGCGTGAACATCCTCAATGGCGCGAACCTCACCGCGGCTCCCGGCGAGCTCGTCGGGATCATCGGCCCCAACGGCGCCGGCAAGTCGACGATGCTCAAGGCCATCTTCGGGCAGGTGAAGGTGCGCTCCGGTTCCGTGAAGCTGAACGGCGAGGAGATCACGGGGCTGCGTGCCAACAAGCTCGTGTCGAAGGGCGTCGGCTTCGTGCCGCAGACGAACAACGTGTTCCCGAGCCTGACGATCGCGGAGAACCTGCAGATGGGGGCGTATCAGCGACCGAAGGTCGTCGCGGAGCGCACCGACTTCGTGACATCCATCTTCCCCGACCTCGCCAAGCGGCTGCAGCAGCGGGCCGGATCGCTGTCGGGCGGCGAGCGCCAGATGGTGGCGATGGGGCGCGCGCTGATGATGGACCCCTACGTGCTGCTTCTCGACGAGCCCTCGGCGGGCCTGTCGCCGTCCCGCCAGGACGAGGCGTTCCTGCGGGTGTCGGAGATCAACAAGGCGGGCGTGACGACCATCATGGTCGAGCAGAACGCCCGCCGCTGCCTGCAGATCTGCGACCGCGGGTACGTCCTCGACCAGGGCCGCGACGCCTACACGGGCACCGGCCGCGAGTTGCTCAACGACCCCAAGGTCATCGGTCTCTACCTCGGCACCCTGGGCACCTGAGCCCGGGCTTCGCCTGGCTCGGCTGGTTCACCTGGCTCGCCTGGCAGTTCTCGCCTCTTCGCTCGCGCGGAGGGGGCGTGAGCTGCCAGGCGAACTGCATTAGGGGCTCCTCCCCCGCGGAGCGGGCGCGCGGGGGATCCACATGCCGGGGGCGCTGAGCCCAGCGGGGCGGAGTCCACGAGAAGGATCGGGGGATGCCGCGACGACCCGACCCTCTCCCCGAAGCCCTCGGCGGAGCGTTCTCGTGTGCCGACGCGGCGGCCGCGGGCGTCTCACGCAAGCGGTTGCGTGCAGCCGACCTCGACACACCCTTCCGCGGCGTGCGCCGGAGGCGCGGAGCAGAGGATGCTGCGGCGGCAGGACCGCTCGCGGAGGATCAGGCCATCCGGCACCGCGTTCTCGAGGATGCGCGGGCCTACGCCTCGATCATGGGCGGTCGGGCGTTCTTCTGCGGCCGGACCGCGGCGGTGCTGTGGGGAACGGGCGCCCACTCCCCCGGCGAGCTCGAGGTCGGGGTGCTTGCGCCGGATCGAGCGCCGCGGCGGCGCGGCATCCGCGGGCGTCAGCTCGCTCCGACGCACGTCGAGGTCACGACTCTCGATGGCCTGCGCGTGTCGTCGCCCGCGTCGACGTGGGCGATGCTCGGGCGGAATGCCGGCGTGCGCGAGCTCGTGCGCATCGGCGACGCGTTCGTGCGGGTGCCGCGCGGTGAGCGGGGGCGGCGCCGGTCCGAGGCGCGGCTGTGCACGCTCGATGACCTCGCCGCTGCGGTCGCCGCCGGAAGGCGCGTCGGCTCCGCGAAGCTCGTCGAAGCGCTGGGGCTCATCCGCGAGGGCGCGATGTCGCCGCTCGAGACCGACTTCCGGCTCGGCCTCGTGGCGGCCGGGCTGCCGGAACCCCTGCTCGACCAGGAGATCCGCGACGGCTCGGGGCGGCTGGCGGGAATCGCGGATGCCGTCTGGCCCGAGTACCGCATCATCGCCGAGGTCGAGGGCGACCATCACCGCACGTCGCGGAGTCAATGGACGCGCGACATCGAGAAGCACACCGCCTACGTCGCCCTCGGTTTCGAGGTCGTGCGGCTCACCTCGGCGCACATCAGGCCCACCGGCTGGGAAGCCGTGACCCTCGTACGGGGAGCGCTCCGGCGTCGCGGCTGGTCTCCGCCGCGCTGACTTCCCCCGGCATGGCAGCTCGCGCCCCCTCAACCCCCCGGGATGGGGCACCGCCCGCCACACCAAGCCCGCTTCGCCCGCCCTGGGGTTCGTCCCCTCATGCTCGGGACTCAGACCCCCACAGCCCAGTAGGCAGCTCACGCCTACTCCTCAGCTAAGAAGGGGCATCAGCTGTCAACTCGAACCTGAGCTCAGGGCTCAGCTGGCAGCTCATGCCCACTCGGAGCATAAGAAGGGGCATCGACTGCCAACTCAAACCTGAACCCGCAGCTCAGCTGGTAGCTCGCGCCCACTCGAGGCATTGGAAGGGGCGGGAACTGCCAACCCGAGCGGGGGCGCGACCCCGCCTCCGAGCGAATACGACGAAGGGCCCCGGCCGGGAGACCGGGGCCCTCGTGCGTGGGAATCAGCCGACGCGGACGAACTCGTAGTTGTTGTCGTCGCCGTACTCGAAGACACCGATGGAGGCCTCCGTCGGGTCGCCCACCTCGTTGAAGGTGATCGGGCCCGAGACGCCGTCGTAGTCCGCGGCCTGACCGGCGATGATCAGGTCGGCGCATTCGGCGAAGCTCGTGCACTTCGTGCCGTCACCGGAGCCGCCCGAGACCGCCTGCAGGTTCGCCGCGACGTCGGGGCCGGCCGTCGATCCGGCCTGCAGCGCGGCGAGGGCGAGCAGCACGACCGCGTCGTACGACTCCGGCCCGTAGGTGAAGTCCTGCAGCTCGGCGTTGCCGGCACCGGTCCAGAACGCCTGCAGGTTGTCGCGGAAGGTTGCGATCGACGCGGGGTCGACGGCGGGGTAGGTGCCCTTCGCGCCGGCCATCGTGCCGGCCTCGAAGTCATCGCCGAAGTTCGCCAGGTTGCCGTCGACGAGGTAGAGCTGCTCGGGCGACACGTCGGCGCCGATGAGCTCGGGGATGATCGTCTTGACCTCTTCGAACGTGATGAGGGCGATCGCGTCGGGGCCGGCCGCGAGCACGTCCTCAACCTGGGCCGAGAAGTTCGTGTCACCGGTGTTGTAGAGCGAGGTCGCGACGACCTCGCCGCCGGCGGCCTCGAAGGCGGCCTTGGTGAAGCACGCGAGGCCGGTTCCGTAGGCGTCGTTGAGCACGATCATGCCGAGCGTCTCGTTGCCGTCGGCGCCGATCAGGTTGCCGAGCACCTCTCCCTGCAGCACGTCGGAGGGAGCGGTGCGCCAGTACAGGCCGTTGTCCTTGTACCCGGTGAACGCGGCAGAGGTGTTGGCGGGCGAGAACTGGATGGCGTTGGCCGCGATCACCTGGTCGATGAACTGCAGCGACGTGCCCGAGGATGCCGCTCCGATGATCGCCGTGGCACCTTCGCCCAGCAGTCGGGGGATCTCCGTCTCGTACGCCTTGTTGTCGGTGTCACCCGAGTCGCCCTGCTTGAGGTCGATCGTGATGCCCTTGCCCGCGGCGTTGATCTCGGAGGCGGCGAACTCGGTCGCCGAGATCTCCGGCGGGCCGAGGAACGCGAGGTTGCCGGTCACGGGCAGCGCCGTGCCGATCGTGTAGGTGAGGTCGGTGCCGGGACCCGTCGAGGTCGAGGTGTACTCCGGCGTGTACGACGCGGGCTCGGCCGCTTCGCAGTCGATGGGGAAATCGGCCGAGGTGTTCCCGCCGGCGTCGCCCGACGCAGCGGGTTCGCTGTCTCCGGCACAGCCTGCGAGGACGAGGGCACTCGCGCCGATCACGGCGATACCGCCGAGGACCTTCGCGGTGCGGGAACGGGTGAGAACGCCCATTGTGCTCCTTGATGAGTGGGAACGCGGCACCGAAGCCCCGCGAGGTTGGGTCAAACCTAGTGGCGCGTCCGCGTCGGCGATGTTGCGATGTGTTAACGGTCTGTTACGCGACCCAATCGTTATCTGCGGCCTCGCGTGCGGCCTGTCATTCCGCGGTTGGGACCGTTGTCACGACCGTCATCGCGCCGAGCCGACGAGCCGGAATGCGAAGCGGGAGCCTCAGACGACGGGAGCGACGTCGGATGCCTCGTCTATGCGCTTCGGGCGACGTGCGGCCCGGAGAGAGTCGACGCTCAGCACGACGAGGGCGAGCCAGACGAGCCCGAAGCCGATCCATCGCTCGAGCGGCATCGGCTCGCCGAGGATCCAGGCTCCCGTGATGAACTGCAGGATCGGCGCGACGAACTGGAGCAGGCCGATCACCGTGAGGCTGCTGCGCCGGGCGCCGGCGGCGAAGAAGAGCAGGGGCACGGCGGTGACGACACCCGCGAGGGTGACCAGCGCGGTGTGTCCGGGGCTCACCGAGCCGAACACCAGCCCGCCGGTGAGCGCGACGATGATCGCCTGAACGATCGCGACCGGCGCCAGCCAGAGCGACTCGAGCGTCAGGCCGCTGACGGCGTCGACCGACGGCCCGATCTGCTTCTTCACGAGGCCGTAGGTTCCGAAACTCGCGGCGAGCGTCAGCGCGATCCACGGGAAGGCTCCGTAGCCGACGACGATCACGCCGACGGCGACGGCGGCGATGCCGATGGCGACCCACTGCGCCACCCGCAGCCGCTCCTTCAGGACGAGGACGCCGAGGAGCACCGTGACGATCGGGTTGATGAAGTACCCGAGACTCCCCTCGATCACGTGCCCCGTGAGGGTGCTGACGAGGAAGACCTGCCAGTTCACGTAGATGAGCAGGCCGGCCACGATGGTCCACAGCACGAGGCGCGGCGTGCGCAGGATCGCGATCAGCTTGCCCCAGGCGCGGAGCACCGTGAGAAGGATCGCGCAGAAGACGAGCGAGAACAGGATGCGCCACGACACGACCTCGAACGGGCCCATCGGGGCGAGCGTGAGGAAGTACAGGGGCATGAAGCCCCACAGCACGTACGCCGAGAACGCGTAGATCCCGCCGAGAGAGCGTTCACGGGCGGGATCGAGGGGTGTCACGAGCCAAGCATAGGACGGTCATGACATGCTGCGCCGGTCGCGGACTGCCATCCGCCGCCGCGCGCCTGCCATGACGAAGGCCCGGATGCGGTGCACCCGGGCCTTCGTGGAAGAGCTCTGCGTCAGCGGACGACGACGGCGAGGACGTCGCGCGCCGAGAGCACGAGGAACTCGTCAGCGCCGAACTTGACCTCGGTTCCGCCGTACTTGCTGTAGATCACGCGGTCGCCGACGGCGACGTCGAGCGGAACACGGTTGCCGTTGTCATCGATGCGGCCGGGGCCCACCGCCACGACCTCGCCCTCCTGGGGCTTCTCCTTGGCGGTGTCGGGGATGACCAGACCACTCGCAGTGGTCTGCTCGGCCTCGACCTGCTTGATGACGATGCGGTCCTCGAGCGGCTTGATGGAAACCGACACGGTCTACCTCTTTCTTCGACAAGACTTGTTGGCAATCTCACCCTGAGAGTGCCAACTCCGAGTCTAGGGGGACGTTGGCACTCACGCAACGCGAGTGCCAACCTGCCGCGGCATCGATCCGACCCCGCGCGTAGGCTGTCGTGGTGGATCACGCCGAGCTCTCCGCGTTGCTGACCCCCGAGGGACTCCGTCTGGTCGACACCCTCCGGATCTCCTCGACCGCGGATGCCGCATCGGCCGTGTCACGGCTGCGGCGCGAAGGCCTCTCCCCCGACCTCGTGTCGGCGGTCGTCGGTCAAGCCCGGCTGCGCGAGCGCGCGCGGGCGAAGTTCGGTCCGTTCGCCGACCGGATGCTGTTCACCCGCGCGGGTCTCGAGCAGGCCACGCGTCTCGCGGTCGCCGCACGCCACGCCGGCCGGTTCCGCGACGCCGGCATCGCGCGGGTCGCCGACCTCGGCTGCGGGATCGGCGGCGACGCACTCGGCTTCGCGGGCATAGGGCTCGAGGTTCTGGCCGTCGACGCCGACGAGATCACCGCCGCCCTGGCCGCCTACAACCTCGCCCCGTTCGGCTCGTCCGCCCGGGTGCGCCACGGCCGCGCCGAGGAGACCGATCTCGACGGTATCGATGCGGTCTGGCTCGATCCCGCCCGCCGCACCTCGGGCCACAGCGAGACGCGGCGCGTCGCGGCATCCGACTACACGCCGTCGCTCGACTGGGCCTTCGACCTCGCGCGGCGGATGCCGACAGGGATCAAGCTCGGGCCCGCGTTCGACCGCGACGACCTCCCGCCGGAAGGCGAGGCGCAGTGGATCAGCGCGGACGGCTCGACCATCGAGCTGGTGGTGTGGTCGGGCTCCCTCGCCCGCGCGGGCGTGCGCCGTTCGGCCCTCGTTCTGCGCGGCGACCGTGCCGCCGAGCTCACCGCGCCCGCCGACACCGCCGACGCCGACCCCCGCGACCTCGGCGCCTACCTGCACGAGCCCGACGGCGCCGTCATCCGTGCGCGCCTGATCGGCGACGTGGCCCGCGCGCTCGAGGCCGGCATGCTCGCCGGTGGGACGGCGTACATGACATCCGACGCCGGACGCACCAGCCCGTTCGCCACGACGTTCCGCGTTCGTGACGTGCTGCCGCTCAAACCGCGTGAGATCGAGGCCGCCCTCCGACGCGCCGACATCGGCATCCTGGAGATCAAGAAGCGCGGCGTCGACATCGATCCGGCGCAGTTCCGCAAGAAGCTGCGCCTGTCGGGGAGCGCGTCGGCGACGCTGTTCCTCACGCGCATCGGTGATCGCCGCGTCGCCGTCCTCGCGGATCGCGTCGAGGACGAGCCCGGTGGCGCGAGTCAGCCCAGCAGCCCCGCCTGAGCCGCCGCCCACACGAGCCAGCCCGCGCTGTACAGGATCGACAGCGCCGCGAGGCCCAGCGCCCAGACGGCCACGGTGCGACTCTCCCACGGGTGACGGAGGGCGAGCACGGCCATCACGACGGCGGCGATGCCGAGCGGGAACGCCCACCCGACGAACAGTGACAGCGCGAGCGCGACGATCCCCAGGGCCAGCGCCCACGCTCCCGACCGCGGGAGGATCTCGGGCGCCGGAGCCCACTCGACCCGCGGCTCGGGCACGACGGGCTCGGCCGGTCGCTCGGCCGCGGGGACGAACTGCAGCGGGGTCGGCTGCGTGAACTCGCGCTGGAACCCGCCACGGTGCTCCCCCGGAAGCGGCGCGGCCTCGGGCGCCGCAGCGACATCGCCCGTCGGCGCGTCCACCGTGGGGCGCCGACTGCGCAGCCGGTCGTCGCTCACCCGCGCACCTGGATCTCGGTCACCGGAAGCGTCGAGTCCGCGCCGAACGAGAGGGTGGAGGGCTCGGCACCCGAAGAGATGAGCTCGGCGGCGAGCGCCGCGATCATCGCCCCGTTGTCGGTGCACAGGCTCAGCGGCGGGATGCGCACCGCGACGCCGGCGGCTGCAGCGCGTTCGAGGGCGACCTCGCGCAGTCGCCGGTTGGCGATCACCCCGCCGCCGAGCAGCAGACGCGGGACGCCGTGCTGAGCGCACGCGTCGAGCGCCTTGGTGACGAGCACGTCGACGACCGCTTCACGGAAGGATGCCGCGACGTCGGCGACGGGCACGGCTTCGCCGGCGGCCTCGCGCTGCTCGACCCAGCGCGCCACGGCGGTCTTGAGCCCCGAGAAGGAGAAGTCGTATCGGTGCGCGGCCAGGTCGGAGGCGCGGGAGAGGCCGCGGGGGAACCGGATGGCGTCGGGGTCGCCGCTCGCGGCGGCGCGATCGATCTCGGGGCCGCCGGGATAGGGCAGGCCGAGGATGCGGGCGATCTTGTCGAACGCCTCGCCGGCGGCGTCGTCCATCGTCTCGCCGAGCATCTCGACGTCGGAGACGAGATCGCGCACGAGGAGGAGCGAGGTGTGTCCGCCGCTGACCAGGAGGGCGACGGTCGGGTACTCGACGTCGTCACCGGTCAGGATGTCGGCGGCGATGTGGCCGACGAGGTGGTTGACCGCGTACAGCGGCTTCCCGAGCGAGACGGCCAGGGCCTTCGCGGCGCCGACGCCGACCATGAGCGCACCGGCCAGCCCGGGCCCGCTCGTCACGGCGACGGCGTCGAGGTCCTGCAGCGAGACGCCCGCCTCGGCCACGGCGGCCTCGATCGCAGGCTGGAGGGCCTCGAGGTGGGCGCGCGCGGCGACCTCGGGCACGACGCCGCCGTAGCGGGCGTGCTCTGCCATCGAGCTCGCGATCGTGTTCGACAGCAGGGTACGTCCGCGCACGATCCCGATACCGGTCTCGTCGCAGCTGGTCTCGATGCCCAGGACGAGGGGCTCGGAACGGGTCGGGGTGGTCGTCATCGGTCGGTCCCTCCCTCACCGCGGAGGTTCAGTTGCATGATGATCGCATCGACGTCGTCGGGCTGGTAGTAGCGCGGGCGACGGGCGATCTCGACGAATCCCTCGGAGAGGTAGAGCCCCTGCGCGACGGGGTTGTCGGCGCGGACCTCGAGGAACAGCTCCCGTGCCCCGCGGTCGCGGGCTTCGGCCATCAGCGCGCGGAGCAGGCCGCGGCCGCGGCCCGTCCCCCGGCAGGCGGGGTCGAGGGCGAGGGTCTGGATGTCGGCGTCGGCCGCGCCCGGCACGGCGCGGACTCCGCCGTACCCGACGACCCGGTCGTCCTCGACGTCGACGAGGTACCGGCCGTGCGGCGACGAGATCTCGGCGGACATGGCGGTGCGGCTCCATGCGTCGGTGGGGAACGACGCCTCCTCGAGCGCCATGATGGCGTCGAGGTCATCGGCGGTAGCCGTGCGCAGGCTCACGTGCCCACCTTCTTCGGCCCCGCGGGTACGGTCACATCCGGGGCCCGGAGATACAGGGGCTCGACGTCGGCGGCGTCGGCGCCTGCGTCGCCCGCGGCGAGCCGCTCGCCGGCGACGCGAGCGAGGGCGGCGGCGCTGATCGCCGTCGTCTCGGGCAGCTCGGCCGCCGGGGTGCCGAAGAGATCGAGGGGCTCGGTCGACGCGCGCGTCACGAGGTGGGGATCGACGATGCGCACCGGTATCCCGTTCTCGACGCGGTACACCGAGACGGCGAGCTCCCGGCGACGCGCGTCGGTGACGATCGCGATCGGCTCGCCCTCGACGGGGGCCGCGCCGGCGGTGGCGAACCCGGGGTCGACGTGAGCGCGGGCGGCCGCGTCATGACTCGCCACGGGGACCACGGGGATGCCGCGTCCGAGGGCGAACGCCCGCGCGGCCGCGATCCCGACGCGCAGTCCCGTGAAGGGTCCCGGGCCCATGCCTGCGGCGACGGCCGTGATCTCGGCGGGTTCGACGCCCGCCTCGCCGAAGACTCGCACGAGCAGATCGCCGATGACCTCGGCGTGGCCGCGGGGGTCGGAGCTGACGGCCTCGGCCCGGACGCGCCCCGCAGGGTCGACGATCGCGACGGCCGTGCCGATCGAGGTGTCGATGCCCAGAATCACGTCACCCAGGGTAGCCCGGGCCGGGATGCCGCGCGCTCAGGGGCGCCGCGTGACGGTGACGATCCGCGGGGCGGCGTCGGCCATCTCCGCGGCCGCCGGACCGCTCGTGCCGCAGGCGTTGTCGAGGCCCGTGCCGCTCCAGCCGCGCTCGAGCTCGATCTCCCACCAGCTCTCGCGCAGCCCGTCGACCATGCCGTGCCCCCACTCCACGATGGTGACGCTGGCGTCGAGGTCGAGGTCGAGGTCCGACAGCTCGGCGGGCGACCCGAGGCGGTAGGCGTCGACATGGACCAGCGGCGGCCCGTCGACGAGCGAGGGGTGCGTGCGCGCGATGACGAACGTCGGGCTCTGGATGGGTCCGCGCACGCCGAGGCCGGCGCCGATCCCCCGGGTGAGCGTCGTCTTGCCGGCGCCCAGAGGCCCGGTCAGCACCACGAGATCGCCCGCGCGGAGCCGCGATCCGATCTCGCGCCCCCACGCCTCCATCTCATCGGCGGAGGTCACCTCGCGCTCGCCCAGGTATTCGTCGATTCCGCTCATCACCGGCCTCCCGTCATCTCGGACGATACCGCCGTGCGGTGCACGCGCGGGCCGATCCGCGTGACGATCTCGTAGTCGATCGTGTCGGCGGCGTCGCCCCATTCGGCCGCCGCGGGGAACCCCAGCGTGGGGTCGCCGAAGAGAACGACCTCGTCGCCGATCGCGACGTCGGCGTCTCCGACGTCGACGACGAACTGATCCATCGCGATCCGCCCCGACACGGTGAACCGCCGGCCGCCGATCACGACCGGTCCGCGGCCGGAGGCCTGCCGCGGCACGCCGTCGGCATAGCCGAGGGGTACGAGGGCGAGCGTCGTCTCGCTCGCGGTGCGATGGGTGTACCCGTACGAGACGCCCTGGCCCGCGGGCACGCGGCGCACGGCGGCGACCGCGGTGCGCAGGGTCATCGCGGGCTGGAGCCCGAGGTCGGCGGAGGACCGATCCGGAAGCGGCGAGAGGCCGTAGATCGCCAGCCCCAGGCGCACGCAGTCGAGCCTCGCTTCCGGGAGCGCGATCGCGGCGTTCGACGCGGCGATGTGGCGCAGCGGCGGGTGCACGCCGACCGCCGCCGCCTCGGCGAGAGCGTCGTGGAATCGGGCGAGCGCAGCCCGGTCTTCGTCGATGCTCGTGTTCGACAGGTGGCTGAACACGCCGATGACCCGCAGCTGTCCGATGCGCTCGAGACGGGCCGCCTCCGCGCAGACGCGCTGCCACTCGCGGGGCTCGACACCGTTGCGCCCGAGGCCGGTCTCGACCTTCAGATGGACTCCGACCGGCTGACCGGGGGATGCCGCGGCCGCGGCGGCCTGCAGCTGAACAAGGCTCGAGATCCCGAGCTCGATGCGGTGCTCCGCGGCCTCGCGGAAGTCGGTCTGGGGGCCGTGCAGCCAGGCCACGAGGGGCGCAGTGATCCCGGCCCGGCGCAGCGCGACGGCCTCGGCGATGTCGGCGACGCCGAGGCGCGAGGCTCCCCCCGACAGGGCCGCCGTCGCGGCGCGCACCGCGCCGTGGCCGTAGCCGTCGGCTTTGACGACGGCGATGACCTCGGTCTGGACGAGGCGCCGGAGATGACGGACGTTGTGCTCGATCGCCTCGACGTCGATGAGCGCTTCGCGAAGCGGCCGCGGGGTCATGATGCCGTCTCGGCGATCACGTAGGCGGTCGCGAGGTTCGCATCGTGCGAGAGCGACAGGTGGAGGGCGATGACGCCGCGCGCGGCGACGGTCGCCGCCGTCTCGCCGGTGAGCGCGAACACCGGGCGCCCCGACGTCTCCGATGCCACCTCGATGTCGACCCAGTGCACGCCCTCGGAACCGCCCAGGGCCTTGATGAGGGCCTCCTTGGCGGCGTAGCGAGCGGCCAGTGAGCGCGGTTTGAGCGCGCGCTCGCTCGGCGAGAAGAGTCGGTCGAGCAGGCGGGGCGTGCGCTCGAGCGAGCGCTCGAAGCGCGGCACGTCGACCAGGTCGACGCCGATGCCGACGATCACGGCATCCCCTTCCGCCCGGACCGGCTCACTCGACCGTGACCGACTTGGCGAGGTTGCGCGGCTGGTCGACGTCGAGGCCCTTGGCGGTCGCCAGGCCCATAGCGAAGATGTGCAGCGGCACGACGGCCAGCAGCGGCTCGAACAGCGGCTCGGCGAGCGGGATGCGCAGCACCTCGTCGGCGAACGGGAGCACCGCGGCATCCCCCTCTTCGGCCACCGCGATGATGCGGGCACCGCGGGCGCGGATCTCCTGGATGTTCGAGACGACCTTGGCGTGCAGCAGGGGGGAGCTCGTCGGCGAGGGCACCATGACGAACACCGGCTGACCGGGCTCGATGAGGGCGATCGGACCGTGCTTGAGCTCGCCGGCGGCGAAGCCCTCGGCGTGGATGTAGGAGATCTCCTTGAGCTTGAGCGCGCCCTCGAGCGCGATCGGGTAGCCGACGTGGCGGCCGAGGAAGATCACCGAACGCGTGTCGGCCATCCAGTGCGCGAACTGCTCGATGTGCTCCTGCTCGCCGGCCAGCACGCGCGCGATCTTCTCGGGAACGGCCTCGAGCTGGGCCACCTGCTCGGCGATCGCCTCGTCGGTCAGGGCGCCGCGCACGCGGCCGACGTGCAGAGCCAGCAGGTAGAGCGCCGTGATCTGCGCGACGAAGGCCTTGGTCGACGCGACGGCGACCTCGGGACCGGCGTGGGTGTAGACGATCGCGTCGGACTCGCGCGGGATCGTGGCTCCCTGCGTGTTGCAGATCGAGAGAGTCTTCGCGCCGGCCTCGCGAGCGTACTTGACGGCCATGAGGGTGTCCATCGTCTCGCCCGACTGGCTGATCGACACCACGAGGGTGCGGGGTCCGATGACCGGGTCGCGGTAGCGGAATTCGTGGGCCAGCTCGACGTCGACGGGCACGCGGGCCCACTGCTCGAGGGCGTACTTGCCGACCATGCCGGCGTAGGCGGCCGTGCCGCACGCGATGACGATGACACGGTCGATGCCGGTGAACAGTTCGTCGAGACCGTCGAGCTCGGGGATCTGGACGAAGCCGTCGTGGACGCGACCGCGGATCGTGTTGGCGACGGCCTCGGGCTCCTCCGAGACCTCCTTCGCCATAAACGACGACCAGCCGCCCTTATCGGCGGCCGCGGCATCCCACACGACCTCGAAGGGCTCGACGTCGACGGCGTCGCCGGAGAAGTCGGTGACCGTGACCTCCTGCGGGGTGATCGCGACGATCTCGTCCTGACCGATGGCGAGGGCGTGACGGGTGTGCTCGACGAAGGCGGCGACGTCGGAGCCGAGGAAGTTCTCGCCGTCGCCGAGGCCGATCACCAGCGGCGAGTTGCGACGGGCGCCCACGACGAGCCCGGGCTGGTCGCGGTGCAGGGCGAGGAGGGTGAAGGCCCCCTCGAGGCGCGACACCGTCGCGCGGAACGCCTCGACGAGATCGCCGGATGCCTGGTACTCGCGCCCCAGCAGCACGGCGGCAACCTCGGTGTCGGTCTCGCTGCGGAAGGTGTATCCCTCGGCGACGAGCTCGGACTTCAGCTCGGCGAAGTTCTCGATGATGCCGTTGTGGATGACGGCGAGCTTGTCGTCGTCGGCCAGGTGCGGGTGCGCGTTGGCATCGGTGGGACCGCCGTGGGTCGCCCACCGGGTGTGGCCGATGCCGGTCGTTCCGTCGGCGAGCGGATGAGCGGCGAGGTCGTCGCGCAGCACCTGGAGCTTGCCGGCGCGCTTGCGTGTGCCGAGGCCCCCCTCGCCGTCGATCACGGCGATGCCGGCCGAGTCGTAGCCGCGGTATTCGAGACGAGCCAGACCCGAGATAAGGATGTCCTGCGAGGGACGGGGGCCCACGTAGCCGATGATTCCGCACATGGGCTCCATCCTAGATCGGCAGCCCGGGTGCGCTCGTGTCAGGTCGGTGCGGGGCCGCGCAGCGCGGCCAGCACGGCGTCGACGACCTCGAGGTTCGAGAAGATCGCGTCGTGTCCGCACGCCCCGCCGAAGGGCGGCGCGGCGACCTGGCCCGACAGGACCATGCCGATCCCCGCGGTGCCGGGCGGCAGGTCCGTGCGGCACGTGATGACGGTGGTCTCGCTCGCGCCGGCGAGCGCGGAGTCCTCGGCCACGAGCCCGTCGCCGAGGCGGGCCTCTGCGATCCTGCCCGTCGGCAGCGGCATCGTGACGACGGCCGATCCGGCGATCGCGTGCACGTGCAGGCCCGCGGGCCAGTCGGGCAGGCCGGCGATGTCGGCGGACCCGGCGCGCAGCGCGGTGCCGGCGGGCCCCAGGGCCGCGATCCCCGTCCGGATGATGGGCGGCAGGTCGCACCCGCCGCGGGCGTCGGTGGCGAGCTGGTTGTTGCAGACGGCGCCGATCCAGGGCAGCACGAGGTTCTGCAGCACCGGCACCGTCGACATCGTGGCGCGGATCGCCGCGGCGATGTCGACCGCGACGTTTGCGATGTCTGACCCCTGCGAGGGAGCGGCGACGGTGACGACCTCGCCGATGAGGGCGGCGATCCCGGGGTCGTCTCGCAGCGCGTAGCGCAGCGCGAGCCCGCCCATCGAGTGCGTCACGATGTCGACCGGACCGTGGACGCTGTCGGCGATCGACCGGATGGCGGCGGCGAGGTTGTCGGCCGACCCGTTCGAGCCCACCCATCCCGCCGAGTTCGCGGAGTAGTCGAAGGCGTACACCGCGACGCCGGGCTGGGCCTCGAGCCGCTCCTGCAGCGACGCCGTCATCCCGCGTGCCACGGGGGCGCCCGAACCGTCCCGCCACTGCACGGGACGCGAGAACGGCGATCGCGCGTAGGAACGCTGTCCGTCCGAGGCCGGGAGCACCGTGCTGAGCCAGCCGTGCACCAGCAGCACCGCCCGCGAGTCCTGCTCGCTCTCCTGGCTGAACCGCACGACGCGATCGCCGAGCGCGGCCGCGACTCCCGACCCGGCCGGCGCGAACGCCGACGACGCCGCCGCGGGGGCGAGCGTGGCCGTGGCGGCGAGCATGACGACCGTGCTCAACGCCACGAACGGACGCCACCGGGAGCGCCGCCGCCGCACTCGCGAGCGCGCGCGTATCACAGCGCGCACGAGCGCGCGTGAACGCCGCCCCAGTTCCATGGATTCATACCTAGCAGGTTGCGGCGACTCGTGCGTGCGGGAACACCGGGAGCCACCTTGCGATGAAAATGACGAGGGCCCTCTCGAGTCAGCCATTTGGGGACTGATTTACTCGAGAGGGCCCCGCTACACCTACGGGCTCTCGGTCGGGCCGTTGGGGACGGCGGGCGACCGAATCACCGCTTGGGGAACGGTTCGAGCGCTGCGCAGGCGAATGAAGCCTAGCGGATCCGCGTGAAGAGAACGCCGATCTGCGTCAGCATCTTTGTCCCCCTATTGGCGGACACGACCATCGGCTGTACGATCAACCACGGCGCGCAGGCTCCCTGCTTTTGGGGGGTATGGGAGTCACAATGGGCGTCAAACTCACGGTGTCGATGGGGATCTGTGCATTGTGAGGGCGTTGTGCAGTGCGCATCCGCGCACGCGCACTGCACAACGCGCGCCGCCGTCGAGAAGATGCCTCGGAGATTGACGCTTCCGGGGAGCAGGACACTCTGACATACTGAGCGCAGCCCGCGGCAGAGCCCGGGCACAACGCAGGGAAGAAGACTCGCCGGGATGGGACCCGGCGTGCTGGACCCGGCGGTATTGGGGACGAGAGATGGACGTGGGTCCGCTCTCGTGGGGACTTGGGGGATGACCATGACGAGGCGATTCCACGCGCTCGCACGGCTGCTGGGGGGCAGCCGACGCGACGGCGTCGACCGTGACGGCCCGACCTCATCCCGTCGGCGGCTGCCGGCCCACCGATACACGCCGTTCGGATGTGGCGGCTCACGCTCGATCACCGCGACCCGGGCCCCGGCCACGCCGGCTCGTCCGATCGGACCGCGCGGTTGCGGGTCGCACCCCTCCCCCTGAGTGGGGGCCGTCCACACCCAGGCGTGCCCGTCGTCCTCACGGATGGCGGGCACGCCGCTCTTCTCACGGGCGAATCAGACCTTGCGCAGGAGCACCCGCTCGACAGCGTGCGACGCCCCCTTGTGGAGGATCAGGGTCGCGCGGTGCTTCGTCGGCAGGACGTTCTCGACGAGGTTCGGGAGGTTGATGTCGTTCCAGAAGCCGCGAGCCATCTCGGCCGCCTCGTCGTCGTCGAGATCGGCGAAGGTGTTGAAGTACGACGAGGGATTGTTGAACGCCCCGGCCTTCAGCGCCATGAAGCGGTCGACGTACCACTGGCTGATGTGCTCGGCATCCGCGTCGACGTAGATGGAGAAGTCGAACATGTCGCTGACGGCCACCTCGTGCGGCGCAGGCGGGGGCGCCAGCACGTTGAGCCCCTCGACGATCACGACGTCGGGGCGGCGGACGGTGATCTGCGCATCGGGGACGATGTCGTACCGCATGTGCGAGTAGAACGGCGCGTGCACCTCGGGTGCACCCGACTTGACCTCGGTCAGGAACTCGATCAGCGCGCGACGGTCGTAGCTCTCGGGAAATCCCTTGCGCGCCATGAGACCTCGGCGCTCGAGCTCGACGTTGGGGTAGAGGAAACCGTCGGTCGTGACGAGCTCGACGCGCGGTGTGCCCGGCCAGCGGCTCATGAGCTCGCGGAGCAGACGCGCCACGGTCGACTTGCCGACCGCGACGGAACCGGCCACGCCGACGACGAAGGGCGTCGTGCTGTCCTCCTCGCCGAGGAACGCATCGGTGTCGGCACCGAGACGCCGAGTCGCGCTGGCGTAGAGCGACAGCAACCGGCTGAGGGGGAGGTAGACCTGCGAGACCTCGCCGAGATCCATGCGGTCGCCGAGACCGCGGAGCTGGACGATCTCGGTCTCGGTCAGCGGCTGAGCGACACCCGCCGCGAGACGGGACCAGTCCGCGCGGTCAATCTCGCGGTACAGCGCGGGGGCGAGCGGCGCCAGCGCCTGCACATCTTCAGGGGACATCGCGCTCATCGTAGTCCCCGCGCCCCGCCCCGCCGGCGCACCCGGCCTGCCACTACTGTGAACTCGTGCGTCTGGGAGTCCTCGACATCGGTTCGAACACCGTCCATCTGCTCGTCGCCGATGTCCGCCCCGGTGGGCGCCCGCTGGCCCGGACGAGCAAGCGAACGGTGCTGCGGCTCATGCGCTACCTCGAGCCCGACGGATCGATCAGCGACGAGGGGGTCCGGGCGCTGGTCGCGGCCGTGGCCGAGGCGGTCGCGGTGTCGCGCACCGAGAACGTCGCCGAGCTTCTGGCGACCGCCACGAGCGCCGTGCGCGACGCGACGAACGGACCGCAGGTGATCACGGCGATCGAAGCGGCGCTGGGACAGGACCTCCAGGTCCTCGGCGGAGAGTCCGAGGCCCGCTTCACCTTCCTCGCGGTGCGTCGCTGGTTCGGCTGGTCGGCGGGCGAGATCCTGCTGTTCGACATCGGCGGCGGCTCGCTCGAGATCGCCGCCGGCAGCGACGAGCTGCCCGACACCGCCGCCTCCGTGCCGCTCGGAGCAGGCCGCATGACGGTGCAGTTCCTGCCCGCCGATCCGCCCGGCGAGGGAGCCGTGGAGCTCCTGCGCGAGCACGCGAGGGCGACGCTGGCACCCGTGGTCACCGCGATGTCGGCCGGTCGCCGGCCGGATCACGTCGTCGGGTCGTCCAAGACGATCCGCTCCCTCGCGAAGCTCGCGGGATACCCGGTGCCGGGCTGGTCGGGGATCGAGCGGATGACACTGCCCCGCGCGGCGCTCGGCTCGTGGATCCCGCGACTCGCCCGCATCCCGGCATCCGCACGGCAGGAGCTCCCCGGCATCACGGCCGATCGCACCTTCCAGATCGTCGCGGGGGCCGTCGTGCTGCACGAGGCGATGCGAGCGTTCGACGTCGACGAGCTCGAGGTCTCACCCTGGGCCCTGCGCGAGGGTGTGCTCCTGCGCTACATCGAGTCGTTGTCGTGGAGCGCCCCGCGGACGTGACCTGCCACGAGTGACGGTCCACGGGTCGGGACAGTGGCTTCGAGGACCACCTCACGCCCGAGCTGGAACACACGGGCCGACGGGCCGAGCCCGGCGACACCGAGGCCGGGGGTCCTCTCATCAGCACGCAGGCGACCGGGCGCACGCACACGCACGGACAGGGTCGACCCGCTCTCGTCGGACTGCACCTCGATGGCGGCGGATCTCGCCGCGGCGTGCTTGACCGCGTTGACGAGCCCCTCGGCGACGACCGCGACGACGCGCGTGGACACGAGGTCGTCAGTCATGGCGCTCCTCGCCGCGGGGTCGACATCCGACGAGACGGACAGCACCGGAGCCCAGATCGCCACCGTCTCGGACAGACCGGCCGGCCGGGCCGGGACCCGCGGGCCGGCATCGGCCGCCTCGGACAGCCCGTCTCCGATCGATTTTTCGAAGGCGATGAGGTCCGCCCCTGTCGCGAGATCGTCGTCGACCCGGGCCGCGAGCATGACGCAGCTGCTCTGGATGCGGCCGTGCAGCAGGTCCGAAGCACGCAGCAGCTCCTGCCGGGTGCTCGATGCCTGGTCCGCTGCCGAGCGGACCACTGCTCTCAGCGCACGCCCCAGGCGGCGCGATTCGACCCGTCCGCGATGAACGGCCTCAGCGCAGAGCGCCGCGACGACGGCGACGCCGGGGAGAGCGATGACGGGGATCAGCGGAACCAGAGTGCGCGCCCCCATCAGGGCGAGCGCCGCGCCGGCGACCACGACGGCGGCGCCCGTCCAGACCACGACGAGCCGAAGGCCTCGGGCATGGGCCGCGCAACGGTGCGACACGCGACGACTGACGTGGTCGGCTGCGAGACAGAGCAGCACGACGCCCACCACCATGACGGCGGCGAGCTCTGGCCCGGCGGAACGAAGCGCGAACGGCGCACTCCCCGCGGCGAAGATCACCCCGACGAGGCCGACCGCGGGCGGTCGGAGCCGCTCGAAGAATGTCCGCGCGCCTCGGGGCGTCGGGGCATCCGCGAGGTCGGGCGCGACCTCCGCGAGATCGATGCCGGCACGGGCTCGTGCACTGTGGCTGGCGGAGCGGACGGTGTCGGAGAACTCTCGCACGCGGTCGAAGTCGACATCCGCAGCCAGCAGAGCCGACAGCGCCGTTCGGAGGACGGTGATCTCAGCGGCCAGGAACGCGCGGCTCTCCCGCTCGTATCGGCTCGCGCGGCGCTGCTCATCGCTGACCGTCCGCAACGCGTCGAGCAGACGCGCTCGAGCTATCCCAGAGCTGACGTAGAGCTGCTCGGTGACGGCGACCAGCGACAGGATGCTGATCCAGACGACGATGTTCGTGACGATCCGCTCACCCCACGCAGGGTCGGTACCGAGGCCGAAGGCTCCGACCGCTACGACGTCGTTGAGGAAGGGGCGGCTCGTGGCTGCGACGAGGACTGCGGTGAGCACCAGAGCCCCGCGCACCGGAGGCGACGGGATGCGTCTCTCCAGGAACGCGATCGGAAGCAGCGCGATGCTGAGTGCCACGGCGACCAGAGCCGCCGCGAGCTGCGCGGCGAGGGCCTCCGAGAACGTGTCGACCGTCGCGTAGGGTGCGAGCACGACGGTCGCCGTGGGGAGAGCGACGAGTGCGCTCCACACGGTGAAGAACCGCCCGCCCGACACGGCGTCCCACCAGATCACGACACCCGGGCGAACCCGCGCACGGCGTCGCGATTGTCGTCCCCAGCCCACACCCGCCCCCTCGAACCCGACGGGTCGATCCTTCGCTGGCGGACATACTAGCGAACCGCGATGACGACAACTCACGCTGCCGCGGCAGGACGTGCCGTCAGGCGGTCGCGGCCCGCCCGCGGTCGGCGGCTGCCGAGAGCGCCCGCCGGAGCTGCGTGCTCGACGTGTGCGCGGTGTACGGGAAATAGACGACCTCGACGCCGACGTCAGCGAAGCGCTTCTCGAGCGCGCGCCCCTTCTCGGTGTCTCGCCAGTCGTCGCCCTTGAAGAAATGCGTGAAGCCGACCTCTCGCCACGCGTCGAGCTTGTCGGGAACACGCTCGATGTGCACGTCGTCGACGAAGTCGATGTGGCGCACGATCTCGGCGCGCTCTTCCGTGGGGATGAACGACGAGATGCCCTTGGTGCGCAGGAGCATCTCGTCGCTCACCACCCCGGCGATGAGGATGTCGCAGTGCTCGCGAGCACGCCGAAGGATCTGCAGATGACCGATGTGAAACACATCGAACGCCCCCGCGGCGTACCCGATTCGCTGTGTCATGGCGCCCCCAAAACGCTCGTGACCCGCCCATTGGTCCCACCCGCCGAGCGCATTCCCCAATACCGACATGATGCCGGTGCGAGTGACAGTACACCGATCCGGGGCGTCAGCGGAAGTCGGCGTGTCGCGCGGCGGCCCCAGGACTTCCGTCAGGCTCGGAGATGGTGTAGAAATCGAGGGCGGGCCGTGTGGGAACGGCCACGGAGAAATCCGACGCACTCGGTCTCGAGCCTGGGAACTCGTGACCGTTCCGAGCGATCTCGTCGCGATGTTCCATTGGGGGGAGCACATCATGCGCGTCAATCATGTCGTCGGGCGCATCAGAGCACGCGTCATCGGATCGATTCGATGACCGCCGTCGAGGACCGCGCCGGCCTGGGCTCAGGAGAGTCACGGGACCCCGCGGTCTCGCCGCGGCGCCTGCCGTCGCTCGAGCTGCGGACGCAGCGCGAACGGCGATATGCGCGTCGCCTGCGCGTGACGGACACCCTCGTCGCCGGTGCCGCCGTGTCGGCGGCGGGCGCCGCATCGGTGCGTCTGGGCGAGACACCGTCGGTCGCGGCCCCGATCGCGATGGCGACCCTGATCGTGTGGCTCGCCGGGCTCACCCTTTTCGGATCTCGGGAGCCGCGCGTCATGGGTGCCGGTTCGAGCGAGTACAAGCGGGTGGCGAACGCGACGGGCGTCGCCTTCGGAATCCTCGCGGTCGGGTTCGAGGTCGCGCAGTGGGACGGTCTGCGCATGCAGATGGTCGTCGCACTGCCCATCGGCCTGCTCGCGCTGCTCGTGGCGCGCTGGCGCTGGCGCTCGTGGCTGCGGATGCGACGGCGTCTGGGGGAATACGCGTCACCGACGCTCATCGCGGGAAAGCGCCGCGACGTCGATTACGTCACGCGTCAGCTCGCCCTCGCGGACAACGGCTACTCCGTCATCGCGCTGGCGCTGACCGACGAGGTGGTCGCCGATGACCCCGGTCGGGTGTTCCGTGCCCGCACCGCCGATGACATCGCCCGAGTCGCCCGTGACGTCGGCGCCGACACCCTCGTCATCGCGAGCGTTCCCGACGACGACCCGGACTTCACGCGCTCGCTGGCCTGGCAGCTGGAGGGAACCGCGGCCGAGCTCATCGTGTCGAGCCGGCTCGCCGACGTCGCCGGCCCCCGCATCAGCCTCAGCCCGATCGAGGGCCTGCCGCTCATCCATGTGAAGATCCCGGTCTTCGAGGGCGCCGCCCACACGCTCAAGCGGCTCCTCGACCTCGTCGTGAGCGCCGTCGCGTGCACCGTCGTGGCGCTGATGACCCCGGCGATCGCGTTGGCCGTCAAGGTCGACTCCCCCGGCCCGGTGTTCTTCCGTCAGCGCCGCGTCGGCCGTGACGGGCGGGAGTTCACGATGCTGAAGTTCCGTTCGATGACCGACACCGCGGAGCAGGAGCTCGCCGAGCTGCTGCCGGCGAACGACGGCGCGGGACCGCTGTTCAAGCTCCGCGCCGACCCGCGTGTGACGCGCGTCGGCCGATTCCTGCGCCGCTATTCGCTCGACGAGCTGCCCCAGTTCTTCAACGTCCTCCGCGGAGACATGAGCATCTCGGGTCCGCGTCCGCCACTGCCGTCCGAGGTCCGCAACTACGAGGGCCGGGTGTTCCGCCGGCTCTACATCAAGCCCGGCATCACGGGCCTGTGGCAGGTGAGCGGACGCAGCGACCTGTCATGGGAGGACAGCGTCGCCTTGGATCTCCGCTACGTCGAGAACTGGTCCGTGACCCTCGACCTCATGATCATGTGGCGCACCGTCAAGGTGATGCTCCGACCCGTGGGAGCGTACTGATGAGCCCGAGACCCGAGCCGGTGCCGGCATCCGTCCTCTTCGTGGGCATCAATTACAGCCCGGAGCCGACAGGTGTCAGTCCGTACACGACAGGGATGGCCGAAGGGCTGGCCCGCGAAGGCTGGGACGTCCGCGTCCTCACGTCGTACCCGCACTATCCATGGTGGCGCGTGCCGGAGGAGTTCCGGGACCTGCCGGCACGGTCGGCAGCGGCGGGGGTGGACATCCGGCGGCTGCGCCACTACGTGCCGCGGGTGCCCAGCACGATCAAGCGAGCCCTGTTCGAGATATCGTTCGGGCTGCGCGCCGTGACGTGTCGATGGGACAGTCCCGCCGCCGTCGTCGTCGTCTCACCGGCGCTGCTGGCCTCTCGCCTGGTGGCTCTGCGCGCGCGGGTGCATCGCATCCCGGTCGTCACCTGGGTGCAGGACATCTACGCGCTCGGTGTGCAGGAGGCGGGCTCAGGGACCGGCGCCGGAGCCATCGGGGCGATCGAGGCGAGCCTGTTCGCGGCCTCGGAGCGGGTCGTCGTCATCCATCGCCGGTTCCGCACCGCCCTCGAGGACAGGCTGGGCGTCACGCGTCCGGTCGACGTCGTGCGCAACTGGTCGCACGTGCCCGAGCCGGAGGCGAGCGACACCGCCGCGACGCGTCGTCGAATCGGCTGGGCCGATGACGACGTCATCGTCCTGCACACCGGCGCGATCGGGGCGAAGCAAGGACTGGAGAACGTCGTCGATGCCGCCGTCGTCGCCCGGGAGCGCGGGTCGCGCGTGCGCTTCGTGCTCGTCGGGGACGGCGGCCAGCGCGCCGCGCTCGAGCAGCGCACAGGCGCCGACGCCGTCTCGTTCGTCGACCCGCTTCCCGAGTCGGAGTTCCTCGACGTCCTCGCAGCCGCAGACATCCTGCTCGTCAACGAACGGCCGGGCCTGACGGAGATGTCGGTGCCGAGCAAGCTCACCTCGTACTTCGCGGTCGGGAAGCCGGTGCTGGCCGCCGTGGACGAGACCAGCACCACCTATGCCGAGATGGACGCTGCCGGCGCCGGCCCGATCGTGCCGCCCGCGGACCCCGATGCTCTCGTCACTGCGGCCGAAGCGCTCGCGGCCGCCCCGGAGCGGGCGGCGCGCTTCGGCGCTGAGGCGCAGAGCTACCGGCGGCGGCGGCTGACGGAGGAAGCCGCGGTCGCAGCGTTCGAGCGGACGCTCTTCACGGCGATCGATGGGGCGGGGCGCACCGCGACTGCAGGAGCCACCCGCGGCAGCCGTCGGGCGGGAGCCGCGGCGGCCCGGACGGCGCACCGTGCGCCACGGTGAGCGACCGACGACGTTCTCTCGCCACGAAGCGGGGGCTGCGGCTGCAGTCCCCGCTTCGGTGTTACCGGACGCGTCGGACGGACCCTCCCCGCGTCGCGCGGCCCTATAAAGAGGTGTGTCCGCGGGACACGTCGGAGGCCCGGTCGACGTTCGGGTCGTCGGCCGGGCCTCCGGGTGCGACGCGAGCGCCGCCCCCGCCGCGTCAGGGCAGGGTGTACGTGAGCGTGAGAGTCGGGCGCTGGCTCGCCGAGGTCGCCTCCCGCGAGAAGATCCGAAGATTGTCCGCTGAGGTGGTCGAGAGCCGGAGCGTGACAGCCTGCCCGAGGAGCGGGGCGAGCTGCTCGACGGCGAGTGGCACGGTGTACGCGGTGTTGGTGGCGGACGCCCCCGACAGCGTTCCGATGGGCCCCGTCCCGCGGATCGCAGTCGGTCGATTGTTCCAGGTCAGCGTCGCCTCGTCCCAGGTGCCGTCCATCAGATGCACGTCGTGCGCCCCGGTGCTTCCCGCCGAAGGGTCGGTCGAGGTCCGCACGCCGAACGTGGCCGAGACGAGCGTCGCGCCCGGAGGGAGGGTGGGCAGCGAGAGCCGGAGAAAGCTCTGCTGGCCGACATCACCCCGCGAGACGAGCTGGTTCGAGGTCGCATAGTTCTGCGCTGGCGTGTTGGCGTATCCGGCGGCGTCCGCGTCGACCGCGACCGTCGCCGTCGCCGTCTGCACCGCGGGCACGACCGTCGCCGAGACCGCTGCCGATGCCGCGCTGACGTTTCCCGCGGCGTCGCGGGCGGCCACGCGGTACCAGTACGTTCCGGATGCCAGTCCGGCATCGGTGTGACTCGTGGTCGTCACGGTGGCGATCCGGACAGAAGGGTCGGCGGCGAAGTCGGCGCTGGTGCCGCGGTAGAGCTCGTAGCCGGATACCCCGACGTCGTCGCTGCTCGCCGGCCACGAGAGCTGGGCTGAGCCACCGCTGACCGTCACGGCCGGTGTCCCCGGCACGGACGGCGCCGTCGTGTCGGGCGCGGTCACGGTGACCGTCACCTCGCTCGACGCGGGACCGGCGTTGCCGGCGGCGTCGAACGCAACGGCCCGGTACACATAGGTGCCCGGCTCGAGCGGGCCGTCCTGAGCGGCCGTCCCGGCCGTCTGCGCCACCCGGTTGCCGGCCGACACCGCGAACCCGGGCGTCGTGCTGCGGTGGACGTCGTAGCGGACGACTCCGCGGTCATCCGTCGCGGCGGTCCACGAGAGGCCGACCGTCGATCCCGTCGCGTTCGCCTGCACGCCCGTGGGCGCGGTCGGAGCCGCCGTGTCCGGGGCCGACAGCGGTGTGAACTCGAGCACGATCACCGGACGGTACGAGCTGTTCGCCGCCTCCGACGACCACAGCCGCAGGTTGTCGGCACCCGAGCCCGTCATCCGCAGCGTCGCGTTCTGTCCGAGCAGCGGCCGCAGCGATGCCGTCGAGAGATCGACGCTGTAGGCCGTGTTGACGGCGGGTGCCTGTCCGAGGCGCCCCGCCGCGGTTCCCGGCGTGGTGGGACGCGAGTTCCACGTGACCGTCGATTCGTTCCAGGCGTCTCCGATGACTGCGAAATCGGTCGGCTCGACGGTGCCCGCAGACGGGTCCGTCGAGGTACGGAGCTTCAGTGTCACGCGCGTCAGCGCCGTGCCGTTCGGAGCCGTCGGCAGCGGGGCCGACAGCAGCGACTCGATCTGGCTGGTGCCGCCTCGGCTGGAGAGCTGCGTGCTCGCGCCATAGTTCGTGCCGGGCACGCCCTGCACCACCATCGCGTCCTCGGCCACCGGGACCGTGACCACGACCGGCTCGACCGACTCGATCGTGACCGCGACGGATGCCGCGGCACCGACGTTGCCGGCGGCGTCGACCGCCGTGATCTTGTAGTGGTAGACGCCGGGCGCGAGGCCCGCGTCGTCGAACTTCAGGTCGGTGACCTCGGCGACGCGGTTGGTGTCGTCGGCGACGAAGGCCGCGTCGGAGCCGCGATGCACGCGGTATCCGGTGACGCCGCGGTCATCCGTGGCCGCGGTCCACCGCACCTGCACCGTGCCGTCGACCAGGGCGGCCGTGGCGGTGGCAGGCGCCGAAGGCGGCGTCGTGTCGGGCGCGGCCACCGTCGCCGGGAGCGAGGCCGGCGAGGCCGCGCTGACGTTGCCGGCCGCGTCGGATGCGGTCACGCGGTAGTAGTACGTGCCGGGCTCCGGCGCCGGGTCGGTGAACCCGGTGGTCGCCGTTGCGCCGACGACGTTCGCGGCGTTCGCCGTGAAGTCCGCCGTCGGGCCGCGGTGGACGGTGTAGCCCGTGACCGCGACGTCGTCGGCGACCGCGTCCCACGTCACCGAGATCCCGTCGGCGGCGACCGTCGCGACCGGGGCTGCGGGCGCCTGCGGAGCCGTCGTGTCGGGGAGGTCGACCTGCGCGGCGTCCGTCGCGGGTCCGACGTTGCCTGCGGCGTCGACCGCGACCACACGGTAGTACCGCGTACCGGGCACCTGCGCCGTGTCGACGAATACGGTCGTCGCTGTCGACCCGAGCCGCGTGTCCTCGCCGAGGGCGAAATCGGCCGTCGCGCCGCGGTAGACCGTGTACGACGTCACCGCGTGGTCGTCGGTCGCGGCCGTCCACGACAGGTGCACGCCGTCGGCGAGGGCCTGCGCGGACAGCGCCGTCGGCGCGGTCGGCGGGGTGGTGTCGGCGATTCCGATCGCGTGGTGGCGGGCCACCGTCGCCGCGTCGAGCGTCGTCGGGTAGATCGCGAACTCGTCGAGCTCGCCGTCGAAGTAGAACGACTGGGGCTGGCCGGGCCAGCCGCCGAGGTTGCCGCCGCCGATGCGCCAGTAGCCCTCGCCGGTCTCGGCGCCCGTCTGTCCGTTCGCGGCCACGAGCTCGCCGTCGACATAGAGCTTGCGTCCCGTCTCGTCGATGACGGCGACGGCGTGGTGCCAGAGGTTGTCGTTGTACGACTTCGAGGACTCGACCGTCGCGACATAACCGGGGTACGAGCCCCAGATGAGGCGCCCGTCGTTCGTCATGTACAGCTGCTTGTCGTAGTTCCATCCGTTGCCGGTCGGGACGTTCTCGAACCCGAACAGCTTGCCGCCCGCGGTCGTGTCAGTGCGGAACCAGATCTCGCCCGAGGTGGTCGGCGAGGGAGCGGTCGGCTGAGCCAGCGCTACGGTGCCGGAGTCGTTGCCCGGGAGCGCGACCGATCCGCTGCCGGGGACCGCACCCGAGGGCTGCCTCTGCGCCCCGGAGTTGTAGGCGCCGGGGCTCGTGCCGAACAGCGACGAGTCGTCCGCCACAGCTCCGGCGTCGTCGAAGCGCCAGTAGAGAGAGGGCTCGGATCCGAAGACGGCGGCCCCGTATGCGTCCGCCGGCGCCGCGTTCAGGTCGAGCGTGCGTCCCGAGGCCTGATAGTGCGCCGCGACGCGGGCGGGCGCAAGGGCGCTCGGGTAGATCGCCACCTCGTCGATGAGCCCGCCGAAGAAGTTGCTGGAAGGCTGCCCCGGCCATCCTCCCAGCTGGTCGCCACCCACTCGCCACACGCCCCAGTACGACTGTTGGTCGCGGTTGCTGTTGGATCCGACGCGGAGGCCGTCGACGTAGAGCGCCATGCCGCTCGCTCCCTGGGTCGCGACGATGTGGTGCCACTGACCGTCGTTGAGCGGCTGCGGGCTGGTGACGGTCGACGCGCTCCCGATCCAGACGCCGAAGGTGACGCGCCCGTCGTTCTGCATGTAGACGTGGCGGTCGTACGAGCCGCTGAGGTTCGAGATGTTGGAGCCGGTGCGGGGACGGCCGTTGCCGAAGCCGACGATCTTGCCGCCCGCGGTCGTCGTCGTGTTGATCCACGCCTCCACGGTGTACGTCGAGGGCCCGAGCCGCAGCTGATCGGTGATGGCGTAGTCATCGACGCCGTCGAACTTCAGCGAGCCGCCCGCGGCGGGCACCGCACCGTCGGTCGAGACGGTGGCCCCGTCCATCAGGATCGCCGGGACCGCATCGGTGCGGGTCTGCGCGGCCCCTGAGTCGTGAACCCAGGTGCTGTTGGCTGCGCCGGACCACAGGCTCACCGGCCCGTCGGCGCGCACGGCGGCGGGATAGTCGGCACCGGCCGCGCGAGCCGTGGCACTGACAGCGGCGGAGCGGGCCGAGGTGTTGGTGCCGTCACTGGCGGTGACGCGGTACGAGTAGCTCGCACCCGGCGTCACGTTCGTGTCGACGAAGGTGACCTGCGGGCGCTCCCACCACAGCGATTTGCCGGTGCCGCTCCAGATCGGATCCGTCGCGTTGCCACGGTAGACGCTGTAGGTCAGGTGGCTGTCGTCGGCGTCCACCACCGTGCGGAAGCGCACCTGGATGGTGCCGTCGCTCGTGGCCTGCGCGCTGGCCACGGGCGTGGGCGGAGCACCGGTGTCCTGCGGGCCGAACCGGGTGAGCCCCTGCTGGGCGTGGCCGTTGATGGTGGTGAAGTCACCGCCGGACCAGAGGTAGCGCTGCCCGCTCGCGTTGCCGGTGGCGACGGCGAGGGCGCGCGGCCCGATGCCCTCGCCGATGCCGTCGTTGCCGAGCGGGAGCCAGCCGAGCACCTCCATCGAGTCGGGGTTCTGCGCCATGAAATACCGACGGATGCCGTCGTTGAAGGCGTTGATCCCGCTGCAGTCGTGCGCGTGGCTGGCCGAGTACAGCGTGCCCTGGTACATCACGAGCGACTGGGTCGCGCCGAGGCACGTGTCGCGCCAGACCTGGTCACCCGTGGCCCAGGAGAAGGCCGCCTTGCCGTCGAACACCCCGCCGCCCGTGCCCTCGTTGCCGATGTAGAAGCGTCCGTCCCCGCCGTCGATGATGGTCTTGGTGACCGACGTGTCGGGGATGAAGCCCGGCCCGTAGGTGCGCAGCACATCACCGCCGCTGCCGTCGGCGATGCTCGCGCCGCTGACGATCGCGATCGAGTGCGAGTACTGACCGTTGATGGAGAAGAGGTCGCCGCCGACGACCACCTTCGCGCCGTCGGGCGACACGGCGATGGCGCGGCCCTCGTTGACCTGCGGCGGCAGATCGGTGCGGCCGCGCACCGCGTTGGCGGTCCACGGCAGCAGCGAACCGCTCGTGGCGTCGAAAGCAGCGAAGGCCTGACGGGTCTGGCCGCCCACGGTCGTGAAGAGCCCGCCGGCGTAGAGCACGTTGCCGTGCAGCGCGAGTGCGGTCACCGTCGAGCCGGGCAGCGGCGCCCGGAAGGGGGCGACCGTGCACGCTTGCACGTCGAGCACCGCGATCCGGGCGACGTTGACGCCGCCCACGGTGGAGAAGTTGCCGGCGATGTAGACACGCGACTGATCGGCGCTGACCGTGATGGCCCGCACCGTCGGGGTACCGCCGCTGAGTGTGACGCCGAACTGGCATGCGTCGGGCTCACCGGTCTCGGCATCGAGGATGACGAGGGCGTTGCGCGCTCGAGCCGCATCTGATCGGCCGGCCGGCGGGCGGATCTGCGAGAAGGTGCCACCGGCGACGACTTTGCCGCCGGCCGCACCCAGCGCGTAGACGGTGCCGTTGGTCTGCCAGGTCGACTGATCGTCGGCGGCGAATGAGACTCCGGGCGAAAGAGCGGATGCCGGCGCGGAGACCCCGGCGACCCCCGCCCCGATGATGAGAGCCATGACGACAGCGGCGACGGCCGCGATGCGTGTACGCACGAGTTTTCCCCAATTTTGCGCGCCCTCGCGGACGCTCCCCAAGACGCGCGGCCCCCGCCGCACGTCGTTCCCCCAAGCCCGGATCGATGCCCCAGCACCAGTCCGACTTCGTGCATCGTACACTGTGGCTCAGGGGACGCATAGGTCGGATTCCGCCGACCGGCGCGATGGGGGAGACAATGCGATTCGGCGACGCTTGGGGAAGCCTGCGACAGGCTCAGAAGGGCAAGCGAGGCGTCTCGCTGTACTCGCGGTGGGTCAATCGGCCGCTCGGGCGGGTCTTCGCCGCCGCGGCGGCCTCGGCGGGGATCGGCCCGAACGCGGTGACGGCGGTCTCCGCGCTGGCGACCGTGGCCGGCCTCGTCGTCATCGGGGCCGTGCCTGCCACGGTCGCGAGCGGCGTCGCCGCTTCGGCGCTGCTGGTCGTCGGCTTCGCGCTGGATGCCGCAGACGGCCAGGTCGCCCGCCTCACGGGCGCATCGTCGCGCGCCGGTGAGTGGCTCGACCACGTCGTCGATGCGGGGAAGATGGTCGGCGTGCATGCGGCCGTGCTCATCGGTTTCACCGCGGGCGGTCGCTCCGGCGGCGCGTGGATGCTCCTGCCGCTCGCGTACGCGCTGGTGTCGGTCGTGCTCTTCTCGGGTCTGACGCTCTACGCACTGCTGGCACCGCGCTCGAGCGCCGCACCACCGCCGTCGACGCTCCGAGCCGTGCTCCTCCTGCCCGCCGACTACGGCGTCCTCGCCGTCGCATTCGTCCTGTGGGGAACGCCCGAGGTCTTCGTCATCGTCTATGCGGCACTGCTGCTGGCCACCGCCGGTGTCACGGTGCTGCTCACTCGCAAATGGTTCCGCTCGCTGTCTGCGCCGATCGACGCCGTCTCGCCACGGACGTTCTAGACCCGAGGCTCATCAGCGCAGCGCCGCGATGACTGCCCGTGCGATCGCCTCGTGCCCTGCGTCGCTCGGATGCACCCCGTCGGGCGCCAGCAGACCGTCGCCGCCCGCCAAGGGCTGACCGATGTCGAGCCAGGTGGCCCCGACTCGCTGCGCGTCGGCGTGTACGAGCTCCGACAGCTGCTGCACGCCCTCCGGCGCGTCGTCATGCCACAGCACGTCGGTGACGTAGACGCGACTCTCCGGGTAGACGGCCGCGACCGTGTCGAAGAACGCGGCGACCTCGGCATCCACCGGGGACCCGCCGACGTCGTTGCGTCCGCCGGACACCACAACGATGTCGGGCACGAGGGCCGCGCCCTCGCGAGCCATCTCGCCGAAGGTGGGACACTCGTCCCGGCCGCACGCCGCTGGCGCGCCCTCGCCTGTCACCCGCGCGCCGTAGCCCGTACCGCCACGCGCGAGGTTGCGCACCCGCCAGCCCTCGGCTTCGCCGACGAGACTCGCCCACCCGAGCGACTTGTCGGACGCTCCGGTACCGGCAGTGTACGAATCCCCGAGGAACACCACGATCGGATCAGGAGCGCCGTCAACGGCCGAGCTCGGCCGCAGCGCGGCGCCGCCGGCGAGCACGCCGCCGATCGCCAGCGCTGAGAGGGCGACAGCCCATACAGGCATCCCTCCCCAGTCGGCCGACCACCAGCGTGCGCCGCCGCGCCCCACGCGCCGGGTGGAGCTCATCGTCCGGTCACGATCTCGTCGGTCGCCGGGATCCACACGTCGTGGGTCGAGGTCTCGTCCCGGTCGAACCAAGCGCCCGACACGGCGCCGCGGAGGGTGGCCGGCACGCCCGCCCACAGCCCCGCGTCGGGTACGCCGCGGGCACGCGTGAGGACCGATCCCGCGCCGAGAACGGATCTCGGCGGAAGCACGGCGCCGCCGAGAATCAGCACGCGTGTGCCGACGAACGACCGTTCTCCGATGGTGACCGGGAACGCGGCCTGAGCATTGCGCCGCAGGTCCACGCTGTGCGACATCACCCGGCTCTGGTGTCCGGCGAGCGAGGCGAAGGCTCCGAGCGTCAGCGACCCGGAGCAGTCGAGCTGGTGGCGGCTGGTGATCTTCGCGTGATCACCCAGCACGAGGCGCCCCCCGCCGGGCAGATGCCGGATGAAGACGGGGTGCGACGAGACGAGGTTCCAGCGACCGAGCATCGCATCACGTCCCAGCCGGATCTCGCTCATGTTCTTCACCACGTTCGCCGAACCGAACGAGGCCCCCGGCCCGAGTTCGAATGACGCGACGCGCCACACGATGCTCGCCCGTGCCCGCGCAGTGGCGTGGATGCGGTGACCGGCGCGGCGCAGGAGCGCATTCTTCAGAGGGCTCGCAGGCAGCAGCCACAGCGCGAGCCTCAACAGGTCGCGAACCTTGTCAGGCATCGATCTCCTCCCGGATGACGGTTCTGTTGGATCGGATGGTGCGCGAGGCCGCACCCGCTTCGACGGCGCCGCGGGTGACGAGCCCCACCACGACAGCCCCGAGAGCGCCCGGCGCGGCCCACAGGATGGCGCCGAGGGCGACGAGCGGGACGACGACGACGGTGCTGACGAGCGTGGCCTGCGCGCCGATGCGCAGGCGTCCGAGCGATGGCAGCAGCGCCTTGGCGACGAGCGACTCGAAGAAGTTGACCGCGACGAAGAGCCCCATGAGGACGATGGCCACCGGCACGACCTCGATCTCGCCGTTGCCGAGCCAGCCCAGCGCCGCACCCCCCGCTATCACGACCGCGAGGCCGATCGCCAGCGACATCCCGCCGCCGACGAGCAGGACGCTCCGTGCCCGCGCGGCGCTCTCGGCCCCGTCCCGCCGGGGCACCCACCCCTGGGCGACCGTGATGACCGGCTGCAAGGCGACGCCGACCTGCCGCTGGAACTTGTCGACGAGAGCGAAGACCGGTTGTGCCGCCGGGGCGACGATCGATACGACGACGACCGGAAGGGCGATGTAGACGGCTGATCCGAGCGCCGACCCCATGCCGTGACGCTGATCGGCCAGGATTCGCAGCAGTCTCGCGGGACGCGGCGCGGATGCGCGGTGGTGTCGAGATGACACGAGGATGCACGCGGTCGAGCATCCGAACGCGGCGATCATGCCGCCGAGCATGCCCGCCAGCCCCGCCGCGGCTCCCCCGCCGCCGAGCATCAGGACGATGCCGACGCCGGTACCCGCGACGCGCGGCAGCGTTTCGGCGAGCAGGAGCGAGAACGGGGCCCCGCGTCCGACGAAGTACCAGTTGGCCGACACACCGGCTGCCGCCGCCGTCGCGGCTCCGAGCGCCGCCAGGCCCGACGACTGCGGTGCGATCGCGGCTGCGGCGAGGCTGGTCGCCAGGACGATCGGGACGAAGAGGGCGAGCCGGGCCCGGACCGACTCGATGTACGCCGTGCGGCGCGACGGCTCGTCGGCGACGGCGATGCGGGCCGGGCCCGAGACACCCCAGCCGAATCCGATCGCGGCGGCGGCGATGGCCCCCACGGCTTGTCCGAGCGCGATCGCACCCCAACCGCGATCGCCCTCTGCCGCGATCATCACCGGAATGGCCGCCAACGACGCGATCGCCAGCAGCCCGATGGACAGGGCGAAACCCGACATCCTGCCGAGCCCGCCCGAGAGACGACGCAGTCGCCGCCGCACGTCGGACATTCCCCCGATACCCCCGAATCCGAGCCGCGTCCCCACGCCTGCCCGTTCGGAGGAGACGGTACCGCATCGGCCCCCCATCTGTCTCCAACCGATCCCGCAGCCGTGTGTACGATGAGGCGCCATGGGGGAACGGCGACGGCTGGCGGGCTTCAGCGGCAGGGGATACGACAAGGGCCGAGGGCCCGTCTGGCAGGCGGCGTGGCAGCTCGCATCGGCGATCGCGGTGATGCCGTGGTTCGTGCCGGTGCCGGTGCGGATCGCGGTGCTGCGCGCTTTCGGCGCTCGCATCGGACGCGGCGTGAATCTGCGGTCTGGCGTGCGCGTCCACTGGCCGTGGAAGCTCGAGATCGGCGACGACACCTGGGTCGGCGAGCGCGTCTGGATCCTGAACCTCGAGCCGGTCACGATCGGCAACGACGTGTGCATCTCGCAGGGCGCCCTGCTGTGCACCGGCAGCCACGACCGCCGATCCCCCACCTTCGAGTTCGACAACGCGCCGATCGTCGTCGAGGACGGCGCCTGGGTGGCCGCACGGGCGACGGTGCTGCGGGGGGTCCGGGTAGGCGCCGACGCCGTCATCGGAGCGACCGCTCTCGCGGTTCGCGACGTGCCCGCCGGGGCGACGGTGCTCGCCCCCGCCGCGATCGTGCGATCGTGAAGGTTCTCGGCGTCGTCACTCTCGTCAGCCCGCACGGCGAGTACGGCGGGCCGGTGCGGGTCGCACTCAATCAGCTCGCAGCGTTGCGGGATCTGGGCCACGACGTGGTCATTGCGGGAGCAGCACGCGGGTACGACTCGCTCCCCTCCGACGTCGACGGCATCCCCGCCCGCTTGTTCCCCGCCCGCACGCTGATCCCGGGCATCGGGTTCGCGGGCATCGGGTCACCCGCGCTGCTGCGCTCGCTGCGGCGCCACGTGGGTGAGTTCGACATCGTGCATGTGCACGCTGCGCGTGATCTCGTCACCCTGCCCGCGGCCCGCGTCGCCGGTGCACGCGGGGTCGCCACCGTGCTGCAGACGCACGGGATGATCGACGAGTCGGCGAATCCGCTCGCGATCCCCCTCGACGCAGCGCTGACTCGTCCGGCGCTTGCTTCGGCTCGCGCCGTGACCTACCTGACCGCCCGGGAACGCGCGTCGCTCGAAACCATCAGCCGAGGACGTGCGCGGCTGGTGGAGCTGCCCAACGGCGTTCCGGAGGCACCCGCAGCCTCCCCGACGGGACGCGAGCTGCTCTACCTCGCCCGGCTCGCCGCTCGCAAGCGGCCGGTGCAGTTCGTCGAGGCCGCTGCACGGCTGGCGCCGGAGTTCCCCGACGCCCGCTTCCGCCTCGTCGGCCCCGACGAGGGCGAGGGCGACGCCGTCCGTGCCGCGATCGAAGCCTCGGGACACGGCGAGCGCATTCGCTGGGAGGGCGCGTTGGAGCCCGCCCGCACCGGAGAGCGGATGCGGCGGGCCAGCGGCTACGTGCTCCCGGCGGTCGACGAGCCCTATCCGATGTCGGTCCTCGAGGCGATGTCGGCGGGTCTGCCGGTCGTCGTCACGGACACGTGCGGGCTCGCGGCCGCCGTACGAGACGCCGAGGCGGGGTTCGTCACCGACGGCGGCTTCTCCTCTCTGGTCACGGCGATGCGCCGGCTGCTCGCCGACCCGGCGGATGCGCACCGGCGCGGACAGCGCGGCCGGATGATGACGCGCGAGCGGTTCACGATGCCGGCGATCGCGGAGAGGCTCGTCGAGCTCTATGCGCGGTGACGCGCGCTTGTGGTGAGGAGCTCGGCGTCCCTATACTCGCACCACCGTCGATTTGGGGATCGGCACGCGCCGAGCGGAGGGGTCCGCTCGGGTCGCGCGACGGGGCTGCAGCGCCGAGGCTTTGGGGGAGAACGCTCATGAAGCGTGCATTCATCACCGGTATCACGGGCCAGGACGGCTCCTATCTCGCCGAGCTTCTGCTCGCGAAGGGCTATGAGGTCCACGGCCTGGTCCGCCGGGCGTCGACGTTCAACACATCGCGAATCGACCACCTGTACGTCGACCCGCACGAGGTGGGGGCACGGCTGTTCCTCCACTACGGCGATCTCAGCGACGGCGTTCGGATGACGACTCTGCTCGCGCAGATCCAGCCCGACGAGGTCTACAACCTCGGCGCTCAGTCGCACGTGCGGGTCTCGTTCGACGAGCCCGAGCACACCGCCGACACCACCGGCACCGGTTCGGTGAGGCTTCTGGATGCCGTCCGCATGTCGGGTGTGCAGACCCGCTTCTACCAGGCGTCGTCCTCCGAACTGTACGGGGCCACTCCCCCGCCGCAGAGCGAGACCACGCCCTTCTACCCGCGCTCGCCCTATGCCGCCGCGAAGCTGTACAGCTACTGGATCACGAAGAACTACCGCGAGGCGTACGACATGTTCGCCGTCAACGGCATCCTCTTCAACCACGAGTCGCCACGCCGCGGCGAGACATTCGTGACGCGCAAGATCACCCGTGCCGTCGCGGCGATCAAGCTCGGTGTCCAGGACCACGTGTACCTCGGCAACATCGACGCGGTCCGCGACTGGGGATATGCCGCCGAGTACGTCGAGGGGATGTGGCGGATGCTGCAGGCCGACGAGCCCGAGGACTTCGTGCTCGCGACCGGCATCGGCATCACCGTGCGTGATTTCCTCGAGGCCGCCTTCGCCCACGCCGGTCTCGACTGGCGACGCCATGTCCGCTTCGACGAGCGCTACCTGCGTCCGACCGAGGTCGACGCACTGATCGGCGACCCGAGCAAGGCCGAGGAGAAGCTCGGCTGGAAGGCCACGGTCGGCCCGCTCGAGCTGGCGCGGATCATGGTGGACGCCGACATCCGGGCCCTCGAGTTCGCGGGCCGGCCGTGGATCGACACGGTCGCCCTCTCGGGATGGGCAGCGTGATCGACGAGGGCGCGTTCGCACCTCGCCGCCTGGATCGTCATGCGACGTTCTTCGTCGCAGGGCATCGAGGTCTGGCCGGCAGCGCGGTGGTCCGTCGTCTCGAGGCCGAGGGTTTCGATCGGATCCTGACCCGCGCCTCGTCCGACCTCGATCTGACCGAACGCGGCGACGTCTTCCGCTTCTTCCGCACGCACCGCCCGCGCTACGTCGTCCTGGCGGCGGCGAAGGTGGGCGGCATCCTCGCCAACAGCACGTACCCGGTCGACTTCCTGAGCGTCAATCTCCGGATTCAGTCCAACGTGATGGACGCGGCGTGCGAGACGGGAGTCGAGCGGCTGGTGTTCCTCGGATCGTCGTGCATCTACCCGAAGCTCGCTCCGCAGCCGCTCCGCGAGGACAGCCTGCTCACGGGCCATCTGGAGCCGACCAACGATGCCTACGCCATCGCGAAGATCGCCGGCATCCTGAATGTCCAGGCCGTGCGCAGACAGTACGGGCTCCCCTGGATCTCGGTCATGCCCACGAACCTCTACGGCCCGAACGACAACTTCTCGCCGCTCGGGTCGCACGTCCTGCCCGCGCTCATCCGCCGCTACGACGAGGCAGCCGCCGCCGGCAGCCCGCTGGTGACCAATTGGGGGTCGGGCACGCCGCGGCGGGAGTTCATGCACGCGGACGACCTCGCCTCGGCGATCGTGCACCTGATGGAGCACTACGACGGCGCATCGCACGTCAACATCGGCACGGGCCAGGACACGACGATCCGCGAGGTCGCCGAGCAGATCGCGCACATCACGGGCTACCACGGCGAGACGCGCTGGGACACGACGAAGCCCGACGGCACGCCGCAGAAGCTGCTGGATATCTCGCTGCTGCGTTCGACCGGATGGGCGCCGAGCGTCGGACTACGCGGGGGCCTGGCCCGCACGGTCGCCTGGTACCGCCGCAGCCACGCCGAGCTCCGCGCCGCCTGACTCGTCGCCGGGCGGACGACCACGCCCGGCGACGAGGAGGAGGCACGCGACCATCACCGTCGTCGCACCGGTCGCCTGCAGCAGCGAGCCTCGCATGAGGATGGTCATGTAGACCGGGAGCACCGCACCGACGATGGCCCAGACGCCGCCGGAGGCGAAGGCGGTCGCGATCCTGACGTCCATCGCCCGCAGCAGGATGCCGAGCGCTACGAACACGACCACGACACCGGCGATGCCGCCGTTGACCATCGCCTCGGCCCACATCGGCGCTGAGAGGTTGTCGAAGCTGTACCCGCGATACTCCGCCAGGACGATGCCCGTGTCGGTGGGCTTGTCCGGCCAGACCGCGCGGGGAACCCAGAACAGGATGCTGCCCAGGAACTGTCGCGCCGGCTCGACGAGGCCGTCGAGCCAGTAGGCGAGCGAGTTGGCGACCTGCCAGAAGGCGTCGTAATCGGGATTGCCGAGGTACTCGCCGAAGAAGCTGGTGCGATTCACCCGCACCTCGTCGGTGCGGAACGCGTCGGCGATCGGGAAGAGGAACAGGAAGGCCGCGATCGCGAGCAGCATCGTCAGGCGGGCCCGGGAACGGGTGGCGACGGCGCCGGCGAAGACGGCCAGGGCGACCGCGACGGTTCCGAAGGTGTAACGGGCGCTCGCGATCGGGTTGACGATCAGCAGGAGCACGACCGCGGCGGCGAGAGCCGCGACGGTGAAGCCGACGCGACCCGCTCGGGATCGGGCGACTCGTCGAAGCTGGGCCAGCGCCCCGGTCGCGATGAGCAACGGGTAGACCGACGCGGCGTACATGACGGCGCGGAGAGCCGGGTCCGGCCAGCGCGCCTCACGCGCGGCGAAGGCCGCTTCGCGGCTGCCGAGGGCGGCCGCAGGACCGAGCTGGGCGACGAAGAACGCGCTGATACCGAGCCCGACGACGGCGAGTCCGATCGCTCGGGCCGCGCTCACGGGACGGGATACGCCCGCCGCTCGCGGCGGACGTACGTGCTGCAGCAGGATCCAGGCGGCGCGAGCGAGCTCGTAGCAGCCGAGGCCCAGCGCGACGATCCCCGCCGTAGGGAGGTCGAACGCCGGATCGATGCCCGGGGTCGTCGTCGAGACGGCGTCGGCACGGATCTGCGCCGTCGGCGCCAGCCCCATGAAGATGTAGGCGAAAACCCAGAAGAAGAAGTCGAACAGGTGAGGACGCCCCGACACCCACGACGCCGAGAGCCGGACGCCGCCGTAGATCATGATCAGCAGCGTGATGATCCACGCCTCGCTGCGTCCCCGGTCAGGGATGTCCGAGACGAGGGCGACCGGCAGCACGATGCTGAGCACACCGATCGACAGCGCGACGAGGGCGATCCGCGCGCCACCGCGCAGCGACGACTCGGCGCCACCGCGGATAACCGCGTCGCCGATGGTTCCGGTCTGCTTCCCCACGAGCCTCCCCCTCGCATATCATGGCAGACGGGGGTCCGCGTGGTCACACGCGGCATATTGGGGCCGCGTCGATTCGTCGACGCGCGAATGGGGGACGCTATGGAGTCCAACCGTGTTCTACGGGTGATCCGATACCACTGGATGACGGTGGTCGTGCTGACGGCGCTCGGCGCCGCGATCGGGCTCGCATACGCCTGGACGGTGCCGCGGGAGTACACCGCGCGAGCCGACGTCTTCGTCGCCGTGACGGGGAGCTCGACGACGGGTGAACTCGCCCAGGGGAGCAACTTCTCTCAGCAGCAGGCACGGAATCTCAGCACCGTCGCGACGCGGGAGATCGTGCTCGCCCCGGTCATCGACGAGCTCGGGCTGCCCGACTCGACCGCCAAGCTGCGTTCCCGAGTATCGACCTCGGTGCCGCTGAACACCTCGATGATCTCGATCTCGGCCGTGGACGCATCCCCGCGCGAAGCGGCGCGCATCGCCAACCTCGTCGCCGCCAAACTCGCCGAGGTCGTGCCGACACTGTCACCCCAGGTCGACGGCACCTCGCCGGTTCGATTGCGCGTCATCGAGAACGCGGTTCCGCCGAACCTCCCCTCCGCTCCGCATATCCCGATGCTCGTCATCCTCGGTGCGCTCGGCGGCCTGGTCGCCGCGGCCGCCGTCGTGCTCCTGCGTCTGGCGTTCGGCACGCGCGTGCGCACCGTCGAGCAGGCTGAAGAGGCGGCGGACGCCGCGATCATCGGTACGGTGAGCACCGATCGCACCGCCGAACGCGCGCCCCTCGCCCTGATGTCGGCCCCGCAGTCGCTGCGCTCCGAGGACTACCGCCGCCTGCGCGGGAATCTGCGTTTCGTGCAGGCATCGCAGGATCACCGCGTCTTCGTCTTCACCTCGTCGGTCCCCAGCGAGGGCAAGAGCACGACCGCCGCGAACGTCGCGGTGGCATTCGCCGCGACCGGCGCGTCGGTCTGTCTCGTCGAGGCGGACCTGCGCCGCCCCAGCCTCGGGCGCATCCTCGATCTCCCGCCCGACCTCGGGTTCACGAGCGTCATCGCGCGGGAGGCGACGCTGGATGACGCGCTGGTCGCCTGGGGCCCGGACCGGCTCCGCGTCCTGCTGGCCGGCCCCGTGCCACCCAACCCGTCGGAGCTGCTCGAGTCCGAGCGCGCACTCGAGTTGCTCGAGAGCCTGCGGTCGGCCCATGACATCGTCATCATCGATGCGCCGCCGGTGCATCCGGTCACCGACGCCGCCGTCCTGGCGCGTGTCTTCGGCGGCGCCGTACTGGTCGTCGGTGCCGGGCGCGCCCGAGAGCGCGACGTGCGCCGCGCCGTTGCGCGCCTGGCATCGGTCGGAGCCACGATCCACGGGGCGGTGCTCAACCTGGCGCGTCCGACGCGAGCCGACCGCCGCAGCTACTCGACGTACTCGATGGTGCCGGAGAGCGGACGAGAGGGACGGGCGGACGGCTCGCGAACGTCGACGCGCAACAGTTCGCGCGAATCGCGCGTGCCGCGCGTCTCCGGAGCCGGTGACGGGAGCCGCCCCGCCGCCGACGGGCTCCGCTCGGAGACCTCGACAGCGGGGCGCCGCTGATCCGTCGTGCAGCGCGTCAGCCGAGGCTGCTGACCCCGTAGTAGCTGAGGTCCTGCACACGCGGCGTGCCGACGACGCGGTACGGCGACGTCAGCGAGATCACCCGCTTGCCGGAACGATCGATGCTCGCCGACACCGCACCCTGTCGCAACGGCACCGTGTAGACCGATCGACCTGCGGGAGCGTCGAATCGCGTGGCGGTGCCTCCCACGGTGACGGTCACAGTGGCGGGCGCGGTCAGATACACCACAGCCTCCACTTCGTCGGTGGGCGTGCTCGACGTGCCGCCGAGAGTGGGGGTGGCCAGCGTGTGACCGAGGCTCGGACGAGCGCCGGCGAACTGCGTACGGTGCACGAGGAATGCCTGATCCTGCGTCACCTTCGGCTCCGCCCCGGCATGGAACCAGTCGAGGTACGGCCGGCTGATGTCGAGGAACGTATCGCCGTGGTCGGCCGACGGCGCGAACTGCGTGCTTTCGCTGTAGTCGTTCCACGTGACGAGCTGCACGTACTGCGCACCGGAATCGATCGCGCGGCGCCATGAGGCCCGCAGGTTGTCGGTGTTGCCCGACTCGGCGAACACGCCCGCGCGCGGACGGTAATCCTGCACCGACACCGGCGCCATCCAGGTCTTCCCGAGAGCCCTGGCACGTGCCGCGTAGTCGGGGCCGTTCGCCGTGTGCCACGGAGTGCGCACACCCCAGTTGCCGTAGCCGTCGGCGATCGCGCGGAAGGCGGACATGTTGGCGTCGGAGGGATTGAGGAAAACGGCCTGGAAGGTGACCTGCACACCGTGCGTGCGCTGCAGTCGTTGGATGATCCGCGACCACCATTCCACGCTCTGCTTCTCGGCGGCGAAGGATGACAGGAGCATCCGGTCTCCGACGCGGAAAGCCGCTTTCGACCGGTAGAGCTCGGCCAGGCGGTCCGCCACGGTCTCGGGGGATACCGCGGCCACCGACGCTGAGGCGTCGACCATCGGCACCACGGCGAAGCCGCCCTGCCGTTCGGCCGCGGTGAAGAGGTTCTTCGTGGCGTCCCAGTTGCCGCCGCTGACGCTCATGATGTTGACGGTGAACCCGTCGATACCGGCGCCCTGAGCCTGAGCGACTTCGCGCCGCAGGTTGTCGACCTTCCAGGACGAGGAGCTCGATGGCGCGACGCCGAGCGGACGGTCGCGCAGGAGCCCGCCGTACTCGGCATGCTTGCCGTTCTCTCCATCGGGGCTCAGATAGTTGCGCGTGTAGTAGTCGGTGTCGGCGGGCCGATTGTCGATCGAGATCGGGTACGGCGGGAAGTAGTGCGCGAACACCATCCGTGCCCCGCTGGCCGGGGCCGGGGCCGGGGCCGGCTTCGGCGTGTACGTCAACCGCAACGAGGGCGCCTTGTCTCCCGTGCGGAAGAACGTGGTCGAGACGCTCTTCTGCCGATAGGCCAGCCGGACCGACAGCTGGCCGTCCTGCGCGACCTGCGCGACGTCGCCGAGAGGCACCGTCACAGACGAGCCGGCACGCGCCGTCGCTGTCGACCCGGCGAGCAGGTCACCCGACTCCGCGGGCCGGGTGGCGTAGGTGAGAGTCGCTCCGGCCCACGAGCCGCGCTCGGCGTACACGTCGACACCGGCCGTCGACGCGGTCGAGTATCTCACCGTCAGAGACAGCGATGCCGAGACGGGACGCGTGGTGTCGACATCGGCCGGCAACGTGAAGCGCGCATAGCTGCGGTCCTGCGTCGAGGTCGCGCTGAGCGGCTGCGTTCCCAGCACGGTCCGGGGCGTGCGCGCCGAGACGGTGGCCGTATCACTCGTGGACAGAGTGACCGTCACCGGGCGCGGCGTCGCCGCTTCGGCGACGTGGCCGCCCGACGCGTGAGCCGCGCTGGTTCCGCCGAGCAGCAGTGCGAGTGTGGACAGGGTCGCGAGAATTGCCCGCCCCGAACGTCGTCGGCGCGAGCTGTGGGGATCTTGATTGTCGGGTTTCATGTCTTCCTCGTGGGTAACAATCACCTTGACGAGCGCTTACCGCCCGCCAAGTCCCTCCCCCAGCAATCTCCACGAGTGTGCCACGAAGCATCGACCGCACCAAATGCTCCGGCGTCTTCCCGAAGCGCAAGGCCATGCGAAGGCAACCGCAACGTTGGCTCAACGTTGCCCGAAGCCCTCGTTTCACACGACGCGACGCAATACTCTGAAGATCGTTCCGAGGCCGACCGGGTCGACATCCGATGAGACCCGCTACTCGGATCCGTTCGCCGGTTTGGGGCCGGCGTGTCGGATAGTCTCACTGTCCGGACGCGATTGGGGAAGAGCGTCCGGACAGTGGACCCCGGCGGCGAATCATACGCCTCCGCCGCGGGCAGGGCAGGCGGTGGGATCGATGCGCCGTCGCGCTCTACGGTGGCCCGATGCAGAGCTACGACTATCTGATCGTCGGCGGCGGGATGGTCGCCGACGCGGCCGCCCGCGGCATCCGCGAACTCGACGAGAGCGGCACGATCGGCATCCTCAGCGCCGACGTCGACGAACCGTACACGCGCCCCGCGCTGACGAAGAAGCTGTGGACCGACCCGGACTTCACCTGGGACCAGGTTCCGCTCGGCACGGCCGACGACACCGGCGCCGAGATCCGGCTGCGGACGCTCGTGACCGCGATCGACCGCGACGGCCGCACGGTCGAGGACGAAGCCGGCGAGCGCATCGGCTACCGCCGGCTGCTCCTCGCCACCGGTTCGCGTCCGCACGAGATCGATGTGCCCGACAGCGACCGGGTGCTCTTCTTCCGCTCAGCCGACGACTACCGCCGGCTGCGCGAGCTCGCCGCCGCGGGTGGGCGCATCATCGTCGTGGGCGGCGGCTACATCGGCGCCGAGCTCGCGGCCGCGCTCGTGCAGAACGACGTCGCGGTCGACCTCGTCTTCCCGAGCGCTGTGCTCGGCGACGGCACGTTTCCGCTCGAGCTGGCCGAGCGCTACCAGGATCTGTTCCGAGCGGCCGGCGTCCGGCTGGTCGCGGAACGTCGGGTCGCCGAGGTCGTCGAGGGCGCGTCACCGCACGACGCTCTGGAAATCCTCCTCGACGACGGGTCGCGCCTGCGCGGCGACGCGATCGTGCTCGGGCTCGGCGTCTCGCCCGTGACGGACCTCGCCGAAGCCGCCGGTCTCACCGTCGCCGACGGCGTCGTGGTCGACGAGCTGCTGGCTACCAGCGATGATGCGATCTGGGCGGCGGGCGACATCGCCTCGTACCCCGACCGCCTGCTCGGCCGCACCCGAGTCGAGCACGTCGACAACGCCCAGGAGATGGGCCGCGCGGCCGGGCGGGCGATGGCGGGCAGCGGCGAGGCCTACCGGCACACCCCGTACTTCTACTCGCAGGTGTTCGGCGTCCGGTGGGAGGCCGTCGGCACCCTCGACCCCGATCTCGACACGCTCATCGTGGACGTCGGCCAGGACGAATCGGGCCCGCGAACGGTGGTGTACTACCGCGACCAGACGGGCGCGCCGGTGGGCGTGCTGCTCTGGAACGTCGCCGGCGCCACGGATGCCGCACGCCTCGTACTCGCCGAGTCGCCCACCGGCACGGCGGATCTGCGCGGCCGGATCAGCTGAGCGCGAGGCGGTCGGCCACGACGGCCGCGAGCTCGTCGGCGATGGCCCGGGCTTCGTCCTCCGTCGTGGCCTCGACCATGACGCGCACGAGCGGCTCGGTACCGGAGGCACGCAGCAGCACGCGACCGGAATCACCGAGGCGCGCGGTCGCTGCGGCGACGGCATCCTGGACGCCCGTGTCGCTGGCGACACGCTCGCGATCGACCTCGCGGACGTTGACGAGCACCTGCGGATAGACGGTCATGACAGACGCGAGTTCGGCCGCGGTCTTGCCCTGGCGTGCCATCTCGGCAGCGAGGTGGAGCCCGGTCAGCAGACCGTCGCCGGTCGTCGCGTAGCGACTCATGATGACGTGCCCGCTCTGCTCACCGCCCAGACCGAAGCGGCCCTGAGTCATGCGCTCGAGCACGTAGCGGTCGCCGACCGCGGTCTGCTCGACGGCGATGCCGTGCTCGGCCATCGCGCGGTGCAGTCCGAGGTTGCTCATGACCGTCGCGACGAGGGTGCTGAAGGGCAGGCGTCCGCGCTGCTTCATCGCCACCGCGAGGATGGCCATGATCTGGTCGCCGTCGATGACGCGACCCTCAGCGTCGACGGCGAGGCAGCGATCGGCGTCGCCGTCGTGCGCGATGCCGATGTCGGCCCCCGTGCGGATGACCTCGGCGGCCACCCGGTCGAGATGGGTCGACCCGACGCCGTCGTTGATGTTGAGGCCGTCGGGGTCGGCACCGATGACGGTGACCTTCGCGCCGGCGTCGCGGAACGTCTGCGGGGACACCCCGGACGCCGCGCCGTGCGCGCAGTCGATGACGACGTGGATGCCGTCGAGCGTGTGCGGCAGCGAGCCGAGCAGGTGGACGACGTAGCGGTCCTCGGCGTCGGCGAACACCCGGATGCGGCCGACGTCGGCGCCCGTGGGCTGGAGCTTGGGGCCCGTGAGGGCCTCTTCGATTCGGCGTTCGACCTCGTCCGGGAGCTTGACGCCGCCGCGCGCGAAGATCTTGATGCCGTTGTCGGGAGCGGGGTTGTGGGATGCCGACACCATGACCCCGAAGTCCGCGTCGATGTCACCGACGAGGAACGCCGCGGCCGGAGTGGGCAGGACGCCCGCGTCGAGCACGTCGACGCCCGATGAGGCGAGGCCGGCCGCGACAGCGGCCGACAGGAACTCTCCCGAGACGCGGGGGTCGCGCGCCACGACCGCGGTCAGCCGCTTTCCGGCGGCCTTGCGCGCCTCCGCGATACGGCCCTGGCCCAGGACGACGGCAGTCGCCTGGGCCAGGGTGAGTGCGAGTTCGGCGGTGAGGGGGCCGTTGGCCAGCCCCCGAACACCGTCCGTACCGAACAGCGCCACGGAGCTTAACGCTTCGAGTACTGAGGAGCCTTGCGCGCCTTCTTGAGACCGGCCTTCTTGCGCTCCTTGACGCGCGCGTCGCGCGAGAGGAAGCCGGCCTTCTTCAGGGTCGGGCGGTTGTTCTCGGCGTCGATCTCGTTCAGCGCGCGGGCGATGCCCAGGCGCAGCGCACCGGCCTGACCCGAGGGGCCGCCGCCGGAGATGCGCGCGATGACGTCGTACGAGCCGGCGAGCTCGAGCACCGTGAACGGGTCGTTGATGAGCTGCTGGTGCAGCTTGTTCGGGAAGTAGTCCTCGAGCGTGCGCCCGTTGACCGTGATGGTGCCCGAACCGGGGATGAGGCGCACGCGGGCGATGGCCTGCTTGCGGCGGCCCACGGCGGCACCGGGAACCGAGAGGACCGGACGGGGCGCGGCGGCTGCAGCAGCCTCCGAGGCGGGCGTCTCGGTCGAGTAGTTCTGGGGGGTCTCCTCGAGGGAGTCAGCGATCTTCGCCATCAGTGTTTCCTTGAGTGTTTTCGCGGCGCTTACTGGGCGACCTGGTCGAAGGTGTAGGTGGTGGGCTGCTGCGCAGCGTGCGGGTGCTCGGCACCGGCGTAGACCTTGAGCTTCGAGAGCTGCTGGCGGCCCAGGCTGTTCTTCGGGAGCATGCCGCGGATGGCCTTCTCGACCGCGCGGGCGGGGTTCTTCTCGAGCAGCTCCTCGTAGGAGACGGCCTTGAGGCCGCCCGGGTAGCCCGAGTGGCGGTACGCCATCTTCTTCTGGAGCTTCTGACCGGTCAGCGCCACCTTGTCGGCGTTGACGACGATGACGAAGTCACCGGTGTCGACGTGGGGAGCGAAGGAAGCCTTGTGCTTGCCGCGGAGAAGGACGGCGGCGTGCGAGGCGAGACGGCCGAGGACGACGTCGGTTGCGTCGATGACCAGCCACTCGCGCTGGATCTCGCCAGCCTTGGGGGTGAAAGTGCGCGTCACAGTAGTGCTGCTTTCTTGATTCGAACGGAGGAGTTCGTGAATCCCGCTCCGGGGTGGTTCGTCCGAGACGAACACGCCAGTGGAGGGCTCACGTTCGTGGCGACACGCCTGCGTGGCATGCGCACCAAAGAGACAGCGTACGCTATCGGTCGACGTTATCAAAGCCGCGCCTGTCCCCCCGGGCCGTCCTCGATCTCTCATGCACCCTCGATCGGAGACCCCGGATGCCCCTGTTCGAACCGCAGCGTGCGCGCGCCGGTCGCATCCGGGTGTTCACCCGAGCGCAGCTGCCTTTCGTGATCGGCACGCTCGTCGTGCTCGCCGCTCTCGCCGTCGGCGCGCCGGCCTCGCTCTCGTCGCCGCTCGTGGGCGCCGCGGTGGTCCTCGTCATCGTGGCGTCGATGGCCGGCACGCTCGTCCCGTGGGAGCTGTTCTCGTCGTCCTGGCTGATCGCCGTGGCCATGGCCGACATCGTCGCCGTCGCACTCCTGCGCACCGAAGTGGTCTGGCTGCTCCCCGGGGTGAGCATGCTCGCGATCTTCCCGATCCTCTGGATCGCGTACGGCTTCCCACCGGTGGCGTTCACCGCTGCAGTGGGCGGCGCGGCGTTCATGACCTCGCTTCCCTTCCTCGTCCGCGGCAGCTGGCCCGCGACGCCGCTGGAATGGGCCAACGTCTTCACCCTGCCCGGGCTCATCCTGGCCGTGGCCGTCGTCGTCAACATCGCCGCCCAGCATCTGCGTCGCAACGCCCACCATCTCCGCGCGTCGCACGAGGAGCGCGCCCGCGCGCTCGCGCAGGCGCACGACAACGAACTCGTCCTGCGCACGGTGCTCGACAACGTTCGCAGCGGCGTCGCGCTGTACGACGATGCCGGCCGCCTCGTCCTGGCGAACCGCACGGCCGAGGACCTGTCGCGGGCGATGGGCTTCGCTCTCGACGAAGCGCCCTACGCCGGCGACGCCGTCCTCGCCGCCGACCGGACCACGCCGGTGCCCCACAGCGAACAGCTCATCCCGCGCGCCCTGCGCGGCGACAGCGTGGGCGAGGCCGTCGAATGGGTCGGTCCGATGGCGGAGCAGCGCGCCATCCTGGCCGATTCCGACCGGGTACGTCGTACCGACGGCACGCTGCTGGGAACGCTCGTCGTCGCCCACGACGTGACCGAGATGGCCGACGCCGCGCAGATCCGTCACGACTTCCTGCGGACGGTGTCGCACGAGCTGCGCACGCCGCTCACGAGCGTGACCGGTTACCTCGACCTCCTCACCGAACGGGTCCGGCCGGAGGATCCGGCCGCGACCCGCTATCTCTCGCTCGTCGAGCGCAACGTCCTCGTGCTGACGGACCGGATCAACGAGCTCCTCGCCGCCGCCTCGACCGACACCGAGGTGTCGCCGCGCCCCGTGACCCTCAGCGACCTGATCGCCTCGGCGGTGCGTGCCGTCACGCCGCAGGCCGAGCGCCGCGGCAGCTCGATCCAGCAGATCGGGGCGACCGACGAGCGCGTCGTGCTCGACCCCGTCCGCATCCGCCAGTCGCTGGAGGAGCTGATGGTGAACGCCGTGAAGTTCAGCCCACCCGCTTCCGCCGTCGTCATCGGCCAGCGCGTGGACGACACGGGCATCCACATCGTCGTCAGCGACAGCGGGCCCGGGCTGACCTCCCTCGAACGGACCCGGGTGTTCGATCCGTTCTACCGCACCGAGTATGCCCGCCAGCACGCGATCCAGGGCTTCGGCATCGGACTCTCCGTCGTGCGCAATGCGGTCGTGGCGCACGGGGGGCGCGTGCGAGTGGGAGCTTCGGCGTCGGGCGGCACCGCAATGGCCATCGTCCTGCCGACCGTCCTGCCGGCCCCCTCGCCGACGGACTGGGCGCACGACGCCCCGGTGTCAAGTCCGGGCGGGACATTCGTCGCGACAGGAGAATGATCCCGACGCTGAGACTCTCGACAACTCGGCCCGTTCGAGGTGACGACGACGATGAGCCCTTCCCCCTATGACCACGCCCCTGCGGCCGAGGCCGCCTTCGCCGGCGTCGCGACCGACTGGGCGGCGCAGGTGACGTCGGTCGGGATCGTCGAGCTCTACGACGCGGGCGTGGTGCGGTCGTGGAACCCCGGGGCGGAGCGACTGAAGCGGTACGCCGCGGCGGACGTCATCGGCACGTCCTTCACCCGGTTCTACCGGACCGAGGACCGCGAACGCGGCCGTCCGGAGCGGCTGCTCGCCACCGCACGCACCGACGGATCGGTCGAGGACACCGGCTGGCGGGTCCGCGGCGACGGCTCGCTCTTCTGGGCGCATGTGCTCATCACGGCCGTCCGCGACGAGGATGGCGCACCCGCGGGGTTCGTCAAGATCGTGCGCGACCTGAGCGAGGCCAAGCGCATCGATGACGAGAAGGACGGCTTCCTCCGCGCGTTCGCCCACGACCTCCTCTCGCCGATCACGGCCCTGCGCGGGTATGTCGATCTGCTCGAGGACGAGATCCCCGAAGCTCAGGCGGGCCTGCTGCAGCACGTCTCACACGTCACCGACCACATCATCGCGATGGTGGGCGAGCTCTCCGCGCACGTACGCGGCGGTCACGGCGACGAGAGCGAGGAGACCGAGCTGCTGGCACTCGCCCGCGAGGCGGCCGAGCTCGTGCTCCCGGGAGACGTCAACGAACGGGTGGATGTGCGCGGCACCGGGCACGCCTGCGTGTCGACCGATCGCGCCCTGCTGCGCCGCGCGCTCGCGAACATCATCGACAACGCAGCGAAGTACAGCGAGGACGCGATCGTGATCTCGGTGTCGGAGGAGCCGGATGCCGCGGTCGTGGCGGTCGCCGACAGCGGGCGCGGCATCGATCCGGCCGACCTCGCGACGATCTTCGAGCCGTACCGCCGGGGACGGCTCTCCGACCCCGGCGACGGCGGCACCGGCGTCGGACTCGCGAGCGTACGCGACATCGCACGACGACTCGGCGGCGAGGCGTCCATCGAGAGCACCCCGGGGGTCGGGACGACGGTCACCCTGCGCCTGGCGCCCTCACCGTGACGCCGGGAGGACCGTCTCGAGGACGACGTCGCCGCCGTCCTGGAAGACGCGCCGCCCGATGGTCCCGAGGCCACGTCCGGGACGAGGGGCGAGGCGGCCCGGCGAGGCGACCCGCAGCAGCAGCGATCCCGAGCCGGTGACACGCGCGACCACCTGAGCGCGCCGCGCGCCGGAGTGCTTGACGGCGTTGACGAGCGCTTCGGTGACGACCGAGACGACGCGCTCGGCGGTCTCGGGGTCGCGCAGCCGCATCCGGACGGCGTCGTCGATCTGCTGCATGACCGCGACGGCCGGCGCCCACGCCTCGATCAGGCGGTCGAGCGATTCGCCCGGCGGCATCCTCTCGTCGGATCCGGCGTGGAGGATCGCGCGGAACGCAGCCTCCGTGCGGCTCCGGAAGTCCGCGACCTCGTCGGGCGTCGGGGCGCGCTCGTCGACGCGGGCCGCGAAGACGACGCACGCACCCTGTGCGCGGCCGTGCAGCACGTCGACACCCCGGCGGACCGGTGCGCTCTCGTCGACCTCGGCCGCCTCACGGGCCACCTCCGCGAGTCCGCCCGCAGCACGACGCTCGTCGGCTCCGGCCCGCGAAAGGGCGTCGCGGCAGAGACCGACCAGCACCGCGACGACGGGGACCGCGAGCACCGGCACGAGCCCGAGCACCCCGATGCGCGGCAGGAAGAGGTAGGTGACGACGCTCATCCCGGCCCCGGCGGCGGTCCAGACGGCCACGAACGCGGCGGGACGCGGGGGACGGGCCCAGCGACGCATGGCGACGCCGGCGACGAGGTCGACGAGGATGCCGCCGACGAGACCGGCGAGCCCCACCCCCGCTCCGCCGGCCGCGACGGCGTAGGGGAAACAGGCCAGCGCGTAGAGCGGGGCGACACTGAGCCAGGGCGGGGCGACCAGCCGCATCGACAGCGGCGCGTCCGCGTCGTCCGGCAGGGGCGGCTCGAGCGGTCCGTCGTCGTCGTACGAGCGCAGCAACCGGTCGACGCGGTGGCTCAGTCCGCGGACGTCTTCGGAGAACGCGCGGACGGCCTCGAAGTCGACGGGACCGTCGAGCATCCGCTCACGCGAGCGGCGGAGCATCGCGATGCCGCTCACGAGCGCCTCCCTCGCCTCCGCCGCGATGCGCTGCCGCCGCGCCTCCGCGCTCGCGACCCGCGCGAGGGCGGCGCGCAGCCGGTCGGCGGCGGCACGCGAGGCGGCGTGCCGCGAGGTGATGACCGCGACGATCGACAGCAGCGCGACGGCGGTCACGAGGTTGGTCGCGATGCGCGACGGCATCGGTCCGCTCGGGGCGATGCCGAACAGCGCCGAGCTGATCGCGTCGTTGACGAAGGATCGCATCGTCGCCACCACGAGCAGGGCGCCGAGCACCAGCGCGCCGCGGCCGGCGCGCGACGACATACGGCGTTCCGCGACGGCGACCGGCACGAGCAGCGCCGCCAGGACCGCCCACCCGAGGGCGGCCACCGCCGCGCCGCGCAGATAGGCCTCGATGCCGACGCCACCGACGGAGGGCACCGAGAAGATCCCCGCCACCAGCAGCGACACGGCGGCGCTCCAGCGCGTGTAGAAGCCGCCGCCCGAGACTGCGCTCCACCAGGTCGTCATGCGGGCTCCACGCGCTCACGTTACCGGCGGGCCGGCTGATGCCGCAGCCGGGCCCGGCCGAGTTCGCCCCCCGCCGTGACGATCGCCAGCTGGCAATGCGACGCAGGGGCGGACGGTCCCCCCAGCCGTCCGCCCCACGCCCTCGCCGTCCCCGTCTCCATCCTGATCGTGAGCGTCGCCGCGGAGCGGTCCTGGGCGCGGAATTCACCCGCCGGTTCACCCGTCAGCGAAGGCGTCCGTCCCCGGGGCGGGTGACGCGGAGACGGCGCGCCCCGTAGCCGTCGAGGTCCATCGAGACGATGGCACCGTCGAGCAGCCAGCTCTCGCCGGACGCCAGACAGACGAGCTCGGTCCCGGACGGTTCATCGCCGAGATCGACGTCGAACGAGACGGGTTCGCCGGCGAAGTTGTGCACGGCCACGAAGCGGCTCCCGCTCGTGCGGGCGCCGTGGGCGAGCACGGATGCAGCGGTGACGGGCAGCAGTTCGAGGTCGCCCCAGCCGATCTCGGGAGACTGCCGATAGGTCTGCGCGAGTCCCTTCACGAACGTGAACAGCGAGTCCGGAGCCAGCAGCTGCGTCTCGACGTTCACGTGCTGGGGCGCGTAGGGCCCGTCCGGCGCGGGCAGCGGATGGGCGCCCACGGGCGCCGTCGAGAAACCGCCGTCGGGACGCCACTGCATCGGCACCCGCACCGCGTCGCGCTCCTCGATCTCGAGGTTCTCGCCCATGCCGATCTCTTCGCCGTAGAGCAGCACAGGCGTTCCCGGCAGCGAGAACAGGAGGCTGTAGACGAGGCGGATACGACGCGGGTCGCCGCCGAGCATCGGTGGAAGCCGGCGCCGGATTCCGCGGCCGAAGACCTGCATCGACTCCTCGGGCGCGAATGCCGCGAAGACCTCTGAGCGCTCGGCATCCGACAGCTGATCGAGGGTGAGCTCGTCGTGGTTGCGGACGAAGTTGGCCCACTGCGAGATCGTCGAGATGTCCGGCCGGCCCGCGAGCGAGGCGCGCAGCGGCTCCGGGTCCTCCCGCGCGAGGGCGAGGTACAGTGCTTGGTTGCTCGCGAAGTCGAACTGCATGTGCAGCTCGCCGTCGCCGTCGGCGCCGAAGTACGCGGCCTGTTCGTCATGGGGGACGTTGACCTCGCCCACGAGCATCGCATCGCTCGACCGGCGCTGGGCGAAGCGGCGCAGCGCGCGCAGGACATCGTGATCGCGCTGCGGCTCGCGGCGCTCGGGCGAGGACACGAACGACGGAACCGCATCCACTCGGAAGCCCGACACCCCCAGCTGCAGCCAGAACCCCATGATCTTGGCCAGCTCGCGCTGCACGGCCGGGTTCTCGGCGTTGAGGTCGGGCTGGTGGGCGTAGAAGCTGTGGAGGTAGTACTGCTCGGTCCTGTCGTCCCATTCCCAGACGCCGTCCTCCTCGCCCGGGAACTGCGTCTCGCGAGGGTCGTCGGGGATCTCGTCCCGCCAGACGTAGAAGTCGCGGTAGGGCGACTGCCGGCTCTCGCGCGACGAGAGGAACCACGGATGCTGATCGGAGGTGTGGTTCATGACGAGATCGACGATGACCCGGATGCCGCGGTCCTCGGCGGTACGGATGAGCTCGACGAAGTCGCCGTGGGATCCCACCCGCGGATCGACCCCGTAGTAGTCCGACACGTCGTAGCCGTTGTCGCGCCCGGGCGTCGGGTAGAAGGGCATGAGCCACAGACACGTCACTCCGAGATCTGCGAGGTACGGCAGTCGCCGGGCGAGGCCCTGCAGGTCGCCGTCACCGTCGCCGTCGTCGTCGAGGTACTTCTCGACGTCCACGCAGTAGAGCACGGCGTTCTTCCACCACAGGTCGCTCGTGTCGGAGATCCTCATCCGGCACCTCCCGCGACCTGGGTCTCAGCGCCCAGTCGTTCGCGCAGGGCTCCGAGGAGAGCACTGGCCCGTTCGCCGAGGAAGGCCCACTGGTCCTGCGAGATCTCGTGGATGTAGAGCCGGTCGAAGCCGGTCTCGACGAGCTCGGCGAGACGATCGGCCAGGTCGGCGACGCCGCTCGGGGAATCGTCCGCGATGAGCACGTGCTCGGCGAGCTCGGCGTCGCTGGGGTCGCCGGCCCGGGCCGCGAAGTCCTCGGGCTGCGCGATGTCCCAGGCCTCCGGCGGCGTCACGACCCCGTGCAGCCACTGGTCGCGTACGAGCGCGGCGGCTTCCTCCCTCGAGCCGGCGAGCGCGATGTGCACCTGAAGGCAGGTGGGCCCGAGGCCTCCGGCATCCAGGTACGCGTCGACGATCTCGGCGACCTGGTCGCGGCTGGTGCCGACGGTGACGAGCCCGTCCGCCCAACCGGCGGCCCAGCGTGCGGTCTCGGGTGAGGCGGCGGTGGCCATGAGGGTCGCCGGCCCGGTGGGCAGGCTCCACAGGCGTGCTTCGTGGACGCGGATGCGGCCGTCGTGATCGACCCGCTCGCCGGCCAGCAGTGCGCGCATGACCTCGACGCACTCCCCCAGGCGCGCCGTTCGTTCGTCCTTCGCGGGCCACGCGGCGCCGGTGACGTGCTCGTTGAGCAGCTCGCCGCTGCCGAGGGCGGCGAAATAGCGGCCCGGGAACATCTCGGCGAGGGTGGCGATCGCTTGCGCGCTGACGACAGGGTGGTAAAGCTGACCGGGGGTCGAGACCGACCCGATGGGGAATCGCGTCGAGGCCAGTGCGGCCCCGAGCCAGGCGATCGTGTTGCCCGAGTGGCCCTGGCGCGGGGTCCAGGGCGCAAGGTGGTCGGCGCTGAACGCCCCGTCGAAGCCGACGCGTTCAGCCGCGATGACGGCTTCCAGGAGCGCGCTGGGCGCGAGCTGTTCGTGCGAAGCGTGATATCCGATGAAGGCCATGCCCCAGTCTTTCGGCCGCGTGGAGCCGATGACCTCCGGTTGCCCGATCGGGCCTGTTGCGGTACGGGGCCGTGTCAGGCTCGGCCGGTGGCGTCGTGAAGGCGTGTCAGCGCGTCGCGCATCTCGGCGAGCCGGCCGCGCCCGACGGCGCGACGCCGGAGGCGGGCGAGGATCCACGCCCGCACGGTGCCCGCGCCCGCGTCGAACCAGCGCGCCTCGCGCCAGACGTCGAGGAAAGCCTGGCGCACGGCTTCCTCGGCGGCCTCCCGGCTCGCAGTCAGCCGCAGCGCGAGCCCGAAGGCGGCGCCGGCGGTGGCGTCGTACAGCTCGGCGAACGCACTCCGGTCTCCCGCGGCGACAGCGGTGAGGAGGGCGTGGAGCTGGGCCTCGGAGCCGGGACGTGAGGGCTCGTCCGCGGTCGTGTCCGGCGCGAGCAGATCGGTCATGAGGGAATCGTGCTGCGCGAACGGGCCGCCGGGAAGCGCTTGAGTCTCGGCACCTCCCGTGGTAGGTCGATGCAGTCAGGTGAATACATCCGTCGCGGGTGTGCCGGGCAGGCGGACAGCGAAGCGCCCCGGAGCCGAAGACCCCGGGGCGCTCGCGTGAGGAAGCGTCTTACTTGAAGGCGTCCTTGACGTTCTCGCCGGCCTTCTTGACGTTGGCGGCGGTCTGGTCCTTGTGGCCTTCGGCTTCGAGACGCTCGTTGTCGGTGGCCTTGCCGGTGGCCTCCTTGGCCTTGCCCGCGAGGTCCTGAGCTGCGTTCTTGATCTTGTCGTCGAGTCCCATATCGGCCCCTTCCGTCGATCTGCGTCCGGGTCTGACCCCGGATGCCGGGACGCTTCATCCCGGTTCCCACACGGTAGGTCGACCCGATCCGCACGCGCACCTGCTCGCGTTACGGCCGGGAATGCGGTATGGCCCGCCGTCAGTTCTGCATGTTGATCTGCTGCCCCTTCACGAGCGGATAGTGCACGAGCGAGTCTGCGTCGAGGTCCTCGCGATGCATGTCGACGCCGGAGATCTGGCTGTTCTCGTACGTCGTGTAGTAGTAGACGCCGGTGTCGGTGTTGCAGCACGACGAGTAGATCGTGATCTCGTACTTGCCCTCCTCGCCCACGTGCACGCAGCCGCGCTGCTGAGCCACCGATCCCAGGATCTGGAAGAACTGACTGATCGACTCCGACTCGGACTCGCCCGCGACGGAGTTCATCCTCGTGAACGCGGCTTTGACGAAGCGCGACGACGACGAGAGATCCCCGGGGAGCCCGATCGCGCCCATGCCGCGGCTGTACTGGTCCAGCCCGAGCTCGGGAGCGAAGGTGTTCTCGGGCGGATAGGTCGACAGGTGCATGTAGTCGTTGAGGCCGAACAGCTGGACGTCGAAGGTCGGGTTGTTCGTCAGCACGCCCACGGGATTGTCGTACACCCGCAGCCCTTCGCGAACGCTCTCGACCGTGATCGACCGTGATCGATCCGCGATGATCCAGTGCAGCGGCGACGCCGGGAAGGCGTCGCTGAAGGAGACGTCGGTGATGGTGACGTCGGCAAGCGCCGCCTCGACCTCGTCGACGGTCTCGAAACGACCGAGAACCCAGGGGATGAGCTCGAAGGACGCGATGTTGGTCGTCCCCGCTTTCTCGGGCTTGTAGTCGGCGTTGTCGGGGAAGTTCAGCCCCGCCATGCCGAGCCCGCGCTCGTTGACCGCGTCGTAGTACAGCGGATAGCCGTCGGCGATCGTCGCGATGCCGATGATCGCGTGGTGGCTCTCGAGCGCGTCGGTCGCCCGCAACCGGAAGGGGAAGTTGCGCGGGGTCACGACCACCTCCTCGTGATACGAGAACTCGAGGTCGAGATTGCGGCCGAAATAGTGGTTCTGAGTGGTGTAGCTGACACCTGTGCACACGGTGCACCTCCTGTCACGATGGGCCGCCCGTCGGCCCTCGCCCCACCCCTACCCGACGGCCGACACCGCTCGACAGGGCACTTGACACGCCCACGCCCGGCTTACGACCCGGCACTCCCCGAGTCGCGTCCCCGGTGTGAGCGCTCACCTCTCCGTGACAGGATCTCGCACGCCCGCCGCTGACTGCCCCGCAGTTGCGGATTCGTTACCCGCGCAGCTCTTGACACGGCCCGCGTTGTGAGCGCTAACATTCGAGCGTCCCCCCGGGGTGACATGCATCAGAGATCCGGCGACGCCGCCGGACGAAACGAGGAGGTTTCCGATGTCCCAGGTGAAGTCCGTCGTCACCGCGATCGCCATGCTGGGCGTCGTCGCACTCAGCGCCACCGCGTGCGCGAGCTCCAGCTCGCCGGGCGGCTCCGGCGGCGACGACGTCATCACGGTCGGGTTCGCCCAGACCGGTTCCGAGAGCGGATGGCGCAGCGCCAACACCGAGTCGATCAAGGAGGCGTTCTCGGCCGAGAACGGCTTCGACCTGATCTTCAACGCCGCCGACAACAAGCCCGAGGCCCAGATCGCCGCGGTGCGCAGCTTCATCAACCAGGGCGTCGACGCGATCGTCCTCGCCCCCATCGTCAGCGACGGCTGGGACGACGTCCTCAAGGAGGCGAAGGATGCCGGCATCCCCGTCATCCTCGAAGACCGCACCGTCTCGGCATCCGAGGACCTCTACGCCAGCTGGATCGGGCTCGACTTCGAGCAGGAGGGCAAGACCGCCGGCGAGTGGGTCGCCGAGAACTTCGGCTCGAAGCCGACCAACATGGTGATCCTCGAGGGAACGACCGGCTCCTCCGCCGCCACCGATCGGCAGACCGGCTTCGACGCCGCCGTCGCCGGCACCGACATCACGGTCCTCGACTCGCAGACCGGCAACTTCACCCGCGCCGAGGGCAAGACGGTCATGGAGGGCTTCCTGCAGAAGTTCGGCTCCGAGATCAACGTCCTCTTCGCGCACAACGACGACATGGGCCTCGGTGCCCTCGACGCGATCAAGGCGGCCGGCATGAAGCCGGGCACCGATATCCAGATCGTCACGATCGACGCGGTCAAGGACGGCATGACCGCCCTGGCGAACGGCGAGTTCAACTTCATCGTCGAGTGCAACCCGCTGCTCGGCGAGAAGACGGCCGAGGTCGTGAAGTCCGTCGTCGCGGGCGAGTCGGTCGATAAGACCTACATCGTCGAAGACCAGAGCTTCACCCAGGAGCAGGCGAAGGAAGTCCTGGACAGCCGCCCCTACTGATCCGACACCACGAGTGGCGGCCGGTGCGCCGGCCGCCACTCTCCCCCTCCAGAAAGCGGGTCGATGATGACAACGGAACGCCCGGTCGCAGTCGCGATGCGCGGGATCACCATCCAGTTCCCCGGCGTGAAGGCGCTCGACGCCGTCGATCTCACGCTCTACGGCGGCGAGATCCACTCCCTCATGGGAGAGAACGGCGCCGGCAAGTCCACGCTCATCAAGGCGCTCACCGGCGTCTACGCGATCGACAGCGGCAGCATCGTCGTCGACGGACGCGAACGCTCGTTCCGCAGCACGGCCGACGCCCAGGCCGCGGGCGTCTCGACGGTCTACCAGGAGGTGAACCTGTGCGCGAACCTGTCGGTCGCCGAGAACGTGATGCTCGGCAACGAGGTGCGCCGCGGCGGACGCATCGACTGGCGAGCGACCCACGAGGCGGCCGCCGGCCATCTCGCGGAGCTCGGTCTCGACGTCGACACGCGTTCGGTGCTGGCCAGCCACTCGATCGCCGTGCAGCAGCTCGTCGCCATCAGCCGGTCGATGGTCATCGACACGCGGGTCCTCATCCTGGACGAGCCGACGTCGAGCCTCGACCGCGGCGAGGTCGAGCAGCTGTTCGCCGTCATGCGGCGCCTCCGCGACCGCGGCGTCGCCATCCTGTTCGTCTCGCACTTCCTCGACCAGATCTACGAGATCTCCGACCGTCTCACGGTGCTGCGAAACGGCGGGCTCGTCGGGGAGTACCCCATCGCCGAGCTCGGACGCGAGGCCCTCGTGGCGCGCATGATCGGGCGGGAGCTCAGCGCCCTCGACGCCCTGTCGTCGACGGCGGAGCGCGAGATCGACCGCGACGCCGTCCCGGTCCTGCGCGCCCGGGGCGTCGGCCGGCGCGGCGTCATCGAGGCCGCCGACCTCGACGTGCACCGCGGTGAGGTCGTCGGGCTCGCCGGGCTGCTGGGCTCGGGCCGCACGGAGCTCGCGCGTCTGCTCGCCGGCGCCGACCGCTCGGACGGCGGCACCGTCGAGGTCGACGGTGCCGCCGCGCGCCTGACCAGCCCGCGGCACGCGCTCGACCGCGGCATCGCGTTCTCGTCCGAGGACCGCCGCTCCGAGGGCATCGTCGCCGATCTGACGGTCGCCGAGAACATCGTGCTCGGCGTGCAGGCGCGGCGCGGCGCGCTGCGCCGGGTTCCCCAGAGCGAGCGCGACGCGCTCGTCGCGGAGTACCTCGAAGCGCTCGGCGTCCGCCCCGCCGACCCCAACGCCCTCGTCCGCAACCTCTCGGGCGGCAACCAGCAGAAGGTGCTGCTGGCACGCTGGCTCGCCACCGCCCCCGAACTGCTCATCCTCGACGAGCCCACCCGCGGCATCGACGTCGGCGCGAAGGCCGACATCCAGCGCAAGGTCGCCGAGCTCGCGGCTCGGGGACTGGCCGTCGTGTTCATCTCCTCGGAGCTCGAGGAGGTGCTGCGCATCGCGCAACGCGTCGCGGTCCTGCGCGATCGCCGCAAGATCGGCGAGCTGATGACGCAGGATGTGGACGTCGACACACTGGTCGCCTTCATCGCCGAGGGCGACGCCGAGGACCCCTCGGGTAAGGAGAAGATCGCGTGAAGAAGCTGTTCACGCACCGGCTCGTCTGGCCGGTGCTCGCCCTCGTGGCCCTGATCGCGGTCAACACCGTGTCGCGGCCCTCGTTCCTGAGCGTGACGGTGCAGAACGGGCAGCTGTACGGCTCGCTCATCGACATCCTCCGCAACAGCGCCCCGCTCATGCTCGTCGCCCTCGGGATGACGCTCGTGATCGCCACGCGAGGGATCGACCTCTCTGTCGGCGCGATCATGGCGGTCTCGGGCGCCGTCGCCCTGACGATCATCGAGGCCTCGCCCGAGCCGGGGAACCTCGGCATCGTCGCGATCGCCATCGCGGCGGGCGTGGGCACCTCGCTCGTCCTCGGCGCCTGGAACGGCTTCCTCGTCGCCGTGCTCGGCATCCAGCCGATCATCGCCACCCTCGTTCTCATGCTCGCCGGGCGGGGCGTCGCCCTGCTCATCACCCGCGGGTTCATCACGACGATCAACAGCGAGCCCTACCAGTTCATGGCGCAGGGCTACGTCTTCGGTCTCCCCTTCGCCCTGTGCGTCTCGGTCGCCGCGATCGTCGTCGTCGCCGTCGTCCAGCGGCGCACCGCCCTGGGGATGCTGACCGAGGCCGTCGGCATCAATCCCGAGGCCAGCCGGCTGGCGGGCGTCCGTTCCCGCGGGATCATCTGGGGCACCTACATCGCCAGCGGCACCCTCGCCGGCATCGCCGGCATCCTCTACAGCTCGAACATCATGGCCGCCGACGCGAACGCAGCCGGCATGTACATCGAGCTCGACGCCATCCTCGCCGTCGTGCTCGGCGGCACCTCCCTCGCCGGCGGCAAGTTCAGCATCGCCGGCACCGTCATCGGCGTGTTCACGATCCAGACCCTCAAGACCACGATCACCTTCCTCGGGGTGCCGCCCGCCGTGAGCCCCGTTTTCATGGCCGGAGCGGTACTGGTAGTCGTCCTGCTCCAGTCGCGCCGCGTGCGCGGCTGGTTCACCTCCGGCGTCCGCCCCGCGGCCCGCCCCGTCTCCACCCGCTCCGACGCGAAGGTGCTGTCATGACATCGCTCACCGCTGCTCCCCGCGCGCACGAACGCGCCCTGGCCCCGTGGCGCCGCTTCCTCAGCCGCCACATCGCCCTCGTGCCGGTGTTCGCCGCCGCCGCGATCCTCGTCATGATGATCGTGGGCGCGATGATCAACTTCCCGAACTTCCAGCTGCCCCGCATCCTGTCGTCGATCCTGCTCGACAACGCCTACCTCCTGGTGCTCGCGGTGGGGATGACGTTCGTGATCCTCACCGGCGGCATCGACCTCTCGGTCGGCGCCGTGATGGCGTTCACCGGCATCCTGTGCGCACGGCTGTTGTCGGAAGGAGTGCCTGTCGCGGTCGCGGTCCCGGCGATGATCGCGATCGGCGGTGCGATCGGCCTGCTCATCGGCGTGCTCGTCCAGTTCTTCGACGTGCAGCCCTTCATCGCCTCGCTCATCGGGATGTTCCTCGCGCGCGGCCTCGCCTTCGTCGTGAGCCTCGAGTCGATCAAGGTCGCCGACGATGGGCTGCTGTGGCTGCAGTCGACCCGGCTGTCGGTCGGCGGCGGCTGGTACATCACGCCCACCGGCATCCTGGCCCTGCTCACCGTCGTGCTCGCGGCACTGGTGCTGCGCTACACGCGCTTCGGTCGCACCGTCTACGCCATCGGCGGCAGCGAGCAGTCGGCGCGCCTCATGGGCCTGCCGGTCGTCCGCACCCGCCTGCTGGTGTACGTCATCAGCGGCGTATGCGCCGGAATCGCCGGCATCGTGCTCACGGCTTACTCGGGAGCGGGCTACCCCCTCAACGGCGTCGGAACCGAGCTCGACACGATCGCCGCGGTCGTCATCGGCGGCACCCTCCTCACAGGAGGCAGCGGCTTCGTCGTCGGGTCGCTCATCGGTGTGTTCGTCTACGGCCTCATCCGCACGATCATCTCGTTCCTGGGCGCCGAGCAGTCGTGGACGCGCATCACCGTGGGTGCGCTGCTGCTCGTGTTCGTCGTGGTCCAGCGGGTGATCGTCAGCCGATCAGCGACGCGGCGGTGACGGCCCGCCGCGCCGCGGCAGCGCGGCGGGCCGTCGGCGCGGCATGATGGTGCGCATGGATCCCGAGGCGGCGCCGACGCTCGAGGTGCGCGGCGCCGACGTGCGCTTCGGCCCCGAGCAGGCGCTCGCGAACGTCGAGCTGCGGCTGTTCGCGGGCGAGGTGCACTCGCTGATGGGCGAGAACGGCGCGGGAAAGTCGACGCTCATCAAGGCGATCACCGGGGCGCTCCGCCTGGACGCCGGCGACATCCTGCTCGACGGGACGCCGGTGCACCTCGCGCGGCCCGCCGACGCGCTGGCGGCGGGTATCTCCACCGTCTACCAGGAGATCGACCTGCTGCCGAACCTCACGGTCGCCGAGAACCTCTCGCTCGGACGTGAGCCGCGTCGGTTCGGGATCATCGACCACGGCGAGATGCGGCGACGCGCGGCGACCGCGCTCGAGTCCCTCGGGGTCTCGATCGACCCGGGTTCGCTGCTATCGTCGCACTCGCTCGCGGTGCAGCAGCTCGTGGCCATCGCGCGGGCGGTGTCGGGCGCGAACCTCCGTGTGCTCATCCTCGACGAGCCGACCTCGAGCCTCGACGCCGATGAGGTCGCCGAGCTGTTCCGCGTCGTCCGCGAACTGACGGCCCGGGGCGTCGCCGTGCTGTTCGTGTCGCACTTCCTCGACCAGGTCTACGAGCTGTGCGACCGCGTCACGGTGCTGCGCGGAGGCCGGTTCGTCGGCGAGTACTCCACCACCGAGCTGCTGCGCGTCGAGCTCGTCGAGAAGATGCTCGGCGACTCCGCCGCCCGGCTCGCCGCGATCGACGAGGACACCCCGCCTCCGAGCGAAGGCCCCCTCGTGCTGTCGGCCCGCGGTGCGCGCTCGGGCCGGACACGGCATCCGTTCGACCTGGAGCTGGTCGAGGGCGAGGTGATCGGTTTCGCGGGCCTGCTCGGCTCCGGGCGCACCGAGCTCGCCCGTGCGCTCACGGGGGTCGACGGGCTCGACGAGGGCTCGGTGCTTCTGGACGGCGCCCCGCTCGGCGGGCGCGGGCCGCGGTCGGCGATCGGGCGGGGCGTCGTGTACTCGTCGGAGAACCGTCGCACCGAGGGCGTGCTGGGCGATCTCAGCGTGCTCGAGAACATCACGCTCGCCCTGCAGGCGCAGCGCGGCATCCTGCGTCCCGTGGGCGCCGCCCGCGCTCGCGAGCTCGCCCGGAGCTGGATCGAGGCTCTCAACATCCGGCCCGCCGACATCGACCGCCCGGTCCGGGAGCTCTCCGGCGGCAACCAGCAGAAGGTGCTGCTCGCCCGGCTGCTCGCGCTGTCGCCGCGCGTCGTCGTGCTCGACGAGCCGACGCGCGGCATCGACGTGGGCGCGAAGGCCGAGGTGCAGCGGCTGGTCGGCGAACTCGCCGACAACGGTGTCTCCGTCGTCTACATCTCAGCCGAGCTCGACGAGGTGCTGCGCGTCTCGCACACCGTCGCGGTCATCCGGGACGGCCGTATCGCCCACGTCCTGCCGGCCGCCGATCTGAACTCCGACCTGCTGATTGCGCTCGTGGCGCGCGCCGACGAGACCGCCGCCGAATCCGCCGCCGACAAGACCGAAGAGGCCGATGACTGACGCGCGCACGCCCCGGGCGGCGAACATCTTCGACGTCGCGAGACTGGCCGGTGTCTCGCACCAGACGGTCTCACGGGTGCTCAACGACATGCCGAACGTGCGGCCCGCGACGCGCGAACGCGTGGAGAAGGCGATCGCGCAGCTGCGCTACAGCCCCTCCCCCGCGGCTCGGGCGCTCGTGACCCGCCGCACCCGGACGATCGGCCTCATCACCCCCGGCACGGTCCAGTTCGGGCCGACGTCGGTCGCGACCCACTTCAACTTCGCCGCGCGGTCGGAGCGCTACAACGTCGACGCGATCAGCTCGCCCGAGAGCGATGTCGTCGCCGTGCGCGCGGCGATCGACGGGCTGCTGCGGCAGCGCGTCGACGCCATCGTCCTCATCGTCGTCGATCTCGACGTGCTCGCCGCCGTACAGGGGCTCGAACTCGACATCCCGCTCGTCGCCGTCGCCGCCACCAGCCGCCCGCACCCGCAGCTCGTGGCGATCGACCAGTACCGCGGCGCGCGCAGTGCCGTGCGCCATCTCGCCGAGAGCGGGCACCGGCGCATCCATCACATCGCGGGCCCCGCCCGCAACCCCGATGCCGCCGAGCGCGTGCGCGGCTGGCGCGACGAGCTCGTCGCGAGGCGGCTGGACATCCCGCCGCTCACGTACGGCGACTGGTCGGCGGCGAGCGGTTTCGGCATCGCCATCGAGAGCGACATCGCCCCGGGCGACGGTATCTTCGTGGGCAACGACCACATGGCGATCGGCGTGCTCTCCGCTCTGCGTGAGCGCGGCCTGCGGGTACCCGAGGACGTCGGCATCGTCGGCTTCGACAACGTCCCCGAGGCCGCCTTCCTCTACCCCGCCCTCACCACCGTGGAACAGGACTTCCCGGCGCTCGGCGCCCTGATCATGCAGAAGGTGCTGCTCGTGGTGGAGCAGCCCGACGTCGTGACCGAGGCCACTCCGCTGCCGACCCGCCTCATCGTCCGGCAGTCGTCGGTCTCGGACGGCTGAGCTCCGCGCTCCCAGCGTTCTCGTGACCGGGTGCGGCACGATCGTTCCCATGGTCTCTCGATCCCGGATGCGGCGGCGACGTCGGCGGATCGGGATCGCCGCGGTCCTCGTTCTGGTCCCCGTGCTGCTGGTCACGGTGATCGTGGCGATCGGCGTGACCGCGACGAACCTCGCGATGCGTCCGGGCGACGCGCGGCCGGGCGAACAGCCGCGCTCCCTCCCGCCGAACGCGGGGGCCATCGACCCCGGCAACCTCATCGACGACGCGCTGTTCTTCGATCGCGACGCGCTCTCCGCCGCCGAGATCCAGGACTTCCTCGACGACCGCATCGGCGAATGCGTGAACGGGGCGTGTCTGAATGTCGCGACCGCCGGCATCTCGTCGCGCGAGGCGCGCGTGTCCGAGCGCACGGGCGAGGTCATCTGCCGAGCGATCGAGGGCGGCGAGCTGTCCGTCGCGGAGATCATCCACCGTGCGCAGGAGGCCTGCGGGATCTCGGCCCGCGTCATCCTCGTGACCCTCCAGAAGGAGCAGTCCCTGGTCGAGGGACGCGCGGCCCGGGCACCGTCGGAGGGCCGGCTGCGTGCGGCGATGGGCGCCAGCTGCCCCGACACCGCCCCCTGTGATCCGCAGTACGACGGCGTCGGCGCGCAGATCGTCGCCGGGGCGACCGACCTGGCCTCGTACCGGGCGTCGGACTTCATGCGCCAGCCCGGCACGCATTTCATCGCCTTCCACCCCGACCCCGCGTGCGGCGGGACGGATGTCGCGATCGAGAACGACGCGACGGCGGCGCTGTACAACTACACGCCCTATCAGCCCGACCCGGCCGCGATGTCGGCGGGGTGGGGCCCGGGCGGCCCCTGCTCGTCGTACGGCAACCGCAACTTCAGTTACTACTTCGCGCTGTGGTTCGGTTCGGTGCGAGCCGGATGAGGATTCCCGCCGGATAAGTGCCCGCTGTGCGCCTGCTCTGCGCGCACAGGGGGAACCACTATCGTGCGTCAGGTGACGACATCCCCCCGCGACCTGCGTTCGCTCACCGCGGGCGCCGGCTCCTGGCTGCGCCACCGACCGGTGACGATCCTGATCGCCGTTCTCACGATCGGGCTGAGTGTCGCGGGGCTGATCTTCGAGCCGATCGACTGGGGCTTCATCCCCGCCCAGGACGCCGGTGGCGTCGGCGCGGCGACTCGTCACTGGTGGAGCTCCGTGACCTCGTTGTTCGTCGTCGAGACGGTGCCGGCGCTCATCGTGTTCGTCGTTCTCGTGCTCGTGGTGGTGGGCGCCGCCGAACGGGCGATGGGAAGCGTGCGTACCGTGATCGCGTACCTCGTCGGCGGCGTCGCGGCATCCTTCCTCGGTTTCGCGATCGACCTGTTCGAGCAGACCTACCTCGCCGGCATCCCGTTGAACGCCCCGGCCGTCGACGTGTTCTCCCCCACCGCCCCGCTGCTCGCGACGGCCATGGCGGCCAGCTCGTTCTTCGGCACGATCTGGCGGCGTCGAACTCGGCTGCTGGCGGTGCTCTCCGCCGTGACCCTCTATCTCTACTCGGGCGGCGCCAACGACCTGTTCTCGCTCCTCGCCGTGCCGGTGGGGTTCGCGCTCGGCTTCGCGCTCGGTGGACGCAGCAGCGGTTTCCGCCTCGTGCGCAGCTCGTACTACGAGAAGCGGGTGCTCCTCGCTGCCATCGTCGCGATCACGGCGATCGGCCCGGTCGTCGCCACCGCCTCAGGGTCGGGCGCGGGCCTGCTCTCGATCTACGGCTATCTCTCGATCGACCCGCTGAGCATCGTCGACGGCCAGGTGTGCGCATTCGGCTCGGCCGGCGCCCCCTGCCCCGATGACTTCTCCTCCATCTCCGATCTGCAGGGGTGGTCGAGCGTCGTGGCGCTGCTCCCGCTGATCGTCCTCCTGCTCGCGGCGCGGGGCATCCGCAACGGCCGGCGTATCGCGCTCGAGGTCGCCGTCGCGATCAACCTCGCGATGTTCGCCGGCATGCTCTACACGTTCTTCGTGATCGAGCCCGACACCGTCGCCGCCATCGGCGAGGCCGTCAACGCCGAGACCGCGGATTTCGTGTGGCAGACCCTCACCGGGGTGATCGTCGGCGCGATCGTGCCCTTGGGCGTGGCGATCGTGCTGATCCTCTTCCGGGGAGCCGCCCGGGTGACGACCACCGCCGCGGCCAAGCGCACGTTCGTCCTGACGATCGTGATCGGAACGGCGGCGACGCTCGTCGTCTCGTTCGTCGGAACGCTCCTGATCGCCGACGGCTTCCAGCCCGGGGTCGACGCACTGATGGTGTTGCGCGCGTTGCCCCTGCGTCTCGTGCCGCCGACCCTGATCCCCTCGGACATCATCGAGTTCGTGCCCGAGTCCGGTGCCGCGCAGGCGATGTGGTACCTCCCGTCGCTGGTGTTCTGGCTGATTCTGGTCGTCGCTGTCGCACGCGTGCTCGTCGACTCGCGCACCGTGCTCGACGCGCCCGACCGGCTGCGCGCCCGGGGCGTGCTCGAACGCGGTGGCGGCGACACGCTGTCGTTCATGTCGACGTGGCGCGGCAACTCCTACTGGTTCGCCCCCGGTGCCGACGCCGCGATCGCCTACCGCGTGCGCGGCACGATCGCGGTGACCCTCGGCGGTCCGTTCGGGCCCGACCACGACCGGCCCGACGTGGTGTCGGGCTTCGTGGAGTTCTGCGGCGCACACGGCTGGACGGCGGTCTTCTACAGCGTCGACGCGCGCGAGGGCAGCGTCTTCGACCACCTCGGCTGGCAGCGGATGCCGGTGGCCGAGGAGGCCGTGCTGCGCCTGCCCGACTGGAACACGGCGGGCAAGAAACGGCAGGACATCCGCACTGCGACCAACCGGGCCTCGCGCGAGGGGATCGCCGCCGTGTGGACGTCGTGGCGGGAGCTCACCTCGAGCCAGCACGCTCAGATCCGCGAGATCTCCGAGGGCTGGGTCGCCGACCGCTCGCTGCCCGAGATGGAGTTCACTCTCGGCGGCGTCGACGAGCTCGACGACCCGGCCGTGCGGGTGATGATGGCGGTGCACGAGAGCGGCCGGATCGAGGCGGTCACGAGCTGGCTGCCGATGTTCGAGCACGGAGCCGTGACGGGTTACACCCTCGATTTCATGCGCCGGCGTGGCGACGCGATGAACGGGATCATGGAATTCGTCATCGGCGCCGCCGCCGACCGGATGAAGAGCGACGGGCTCGGGCTGCTGAGCCTGTCGGGCTCGCCGCTGGCCTCGACGCAGCTCGGCGATGACGCCGAGCGCACCAACGTCGCGCGACTGCTCGACCTGCTGGGCGGGCTGCTCGAGCCGGCCTACGGGTTCCGGTCGCTGCTGAACTTCAAGCGCAAGTTCCAGCCCGAGTTCGTGCCGCTGTGGGCCGTGTACCCCGACCCCGCGATGCTGCCGGCGCTGGGCGTCGCTCTGACGCGGTGCTACCTGCCCACCCTCACCCTCGGGCAGGCGGTACGGATGGCGGGGTCGCTGCGCGAGCCCGCCGTCAGCGGCCGAGCCCCCAGTGATCGGCGATGATCTCGAGACCCTGCTGGAAGATGTAGGTCCACGAGGTCGCATCGTGGGCGCTCCCCTGCGCCTCGACGTAGGTGGCATCCATCCCCGCGGCCTGCGCGGCCTGGTAGATCCGCTGCACGCCCGGGAGGAACCCGGCGTCGTTGCTCCCGACGCCGAAGACGGCGGTCATGCCGCGGTACGGCGCGTGGGCCGCCATGATCGCGGCGGGCTTGGCCGCCTCGTAGGCTGCCCGGTCGCCGCCGAAGCCCTGCGCGATCGTCGTCGCCTCGTCACCCAGCGAGGGGAACTCCTCGCCCGAGGCGTCGAGGATCGCGCTGAAGAGCTCGGGGTGGGCCGAACCGAGCTGGATCGAGCAGGTGCCGCCCTGCGACAGGCCGCCGATGCCCCAGAAGTCGGGGGCGTCCAGAACCGGCAGGTTGGCTTTGATCCAGGTCGGCACGTCGACCGTCAGGTAGGTCGCCGAGTTGCCCAGCGGCGAATCGATGCACATCGGGTTGGCGTCGGGCGAGCCGAGCTGATCGGGCGAGACGACGATCGGGGCGAGGCCGTCGTGCGCCGACGCGTAGGCGTCGAGCGACTGCTGCAGGTGGGCGGCGATCAGCGGATCCTGGGGCTGACCGGGCTGTCCGGACAGCACGATCAGCACGGGCAGCAGCGGCGGGTTGTCGGTGAGGGCTGCGGGCGGGCGGTAGATGACGGCCGGGCGGGCGGTGAAGCCGGACGCCGTCGCGGGGATCGTGACCGTGCCGACCTCGCCGGTCGAGGGCATCCCGTCGGGGGCGGTCCAGTCGGCGATCGTCGGACGGTCGGCGTTGCTGTCGAGTGACGGCAGGTCAGCGGAACCGAATGCGGGCATCCCGAGGGCGAGGCGGACGGTCGGGTACTGTCCGAACGCGATGTTCACGCCCATGGCTGCGGTGAGCGCGAAGAGCACGATCGCCAACGGCGCGGCGACGGCCCGGCGCCAGGTGGGACGCCAGAGCGACACCAGGGCGACCCCGATGGCGGCGAACCCGAGCGCGATCCACATCCGCGAGTCGGCCGTGAGGACGACGCCGAACAGGTCGTACTGGTCCGCCAGCAGCCAGGTCAGGCCGATGCCCAGGAGTCCAGCGACGACCGCCGCCGTCGCCGCCGTCATCGTCCAGCGCCGGCGCAGCCAGCGGTTGCTCGGCCGCAGCACGACGAGGAGGACGAACGCGAGGGCAGCCGCGATGCACGTCCCGACGACGGCCGGCCCGGAGAGGATGTTCGTGTCGAGCAGCCAGTTCACATCGACCTCCCGAGGACGGCGCCGCGCCGCAGTGGCGCGACGGGCTCACCGCCCCGCCCCACAGCGTAAACCGGGCCGCGTGCTCGCCTGCGCACGCGGCCCGGTTTTCGCGGCGGTTTCATCAGCTGGGCGACGACCGCGGACCGGCGAACTCGGGCTGCGGACTCAGTCGGCGTGCTCGGGCGGCCACACGACCGAGAAACGTTCGAAGACGATGTCCTCGTCCTCCGACCACTCGGCGCCACGGGCCGCCGCGACGCGCGTCCAGTAGCGCCGGTGCTCGCGCTGCCAGCTCTCCAGCGAGAGGTCGTCCTCCCCCTCGTCGGCGGCGAAGGCGGCGTCCGCGCTCGCGAACGGCCCGAGGCGCAGCTCTGTGGTGCGGATGACGATGCGCGGGGCGCCCGTGCTGTCGCAGGCGATCCAGTGCGAGCCGATCCGCGGGATGAGGTCGCCCCGCGCGACGAAGTCGGCGACGAGCTCGGCGGTCGCGCGCTTGCCGCCCGCGAGGACGATGCCCAGCAGCTCGTCGGCCAGCCGAGCGTTGTCGCCGAAGTGCTCGACCGTGTACTCAGGAGCCGCGAGCACGGCCTCGGGATGCGCGGACCGGTACTGCTCCCACATCGCCGCGGCCGCGGCCTCGTCGAGGGGCAGGGCGCGGGAGGACCCGGTGGTCTCGGTCATCCCTCCATCCTGGCACCGGACGACACGCCCACCCGGTACGTGCGCACCTCGAAGGGTCGGAGTTCGACGGCCACGCGGCCGGCGTCGTGCACGATCTCGCCGAGGTCGTCCTCGATGAGCGATGCCTCGCGGATCGTCGCCGCACCGTCGATGCGCAGTTCGCCCGCGACACGTCGACCCGCCGGCTCGTACACGCGCACGACGAGGTCGCCCGAACGATCGGCGGCGAGCTTGACCCCCGAGACCAGGATGCCGGGCGTCGCCGTCACGAGCGGCGCCACGGGCACTCCGGTGCGCTCGCGCATCGCGGTGTTCAGCGCGAGGCCGGCGGCGGTCGCGGCCTCGATGTCGGCGCCGATCACGAGGCCGTAGCGGTGGCTCTGCTCGCCCTGATCGGTCTCGGGGTCGGGGAAGCGCGGCGCACGCAGCAGCGAGAGCCGAACCGTCGTGGTGACGCCTCGGTCGGGGTCGGCCTCGCGCGTGACGTCGTATCCGTAGGTCGAGTCGGTCACGAGGGCGGCCCCGAAGCCCGCTTCGGCGACGTGCACGAAACGGTGCATCGACGTCTCGAACTTCGCCGCCTCCCAACTGGTGTTGGTGTGGGTCACCCGCTTGGCGTAGCCGAACTGCGTCTCGGCCGCGGTGTGCTCGGCCTGGATCGCGAGCGGGAACGCGACCTTGAGGAACTTCTCGACCTCGTGCCAGTCGGTTCGCTGCGAGATCTCGATCGTGCGCGAGCCCGGGCGCAGCACGAGCTCCTGCGTGAGCGCCGAGGCCGAGAACGAGCGGGCGATGCGCACGTGGGCCGCGCCGTCGCGGATGTCGGCGGCGAGCGCGTCGATGCCGGTGATGTCGGTGACGCGGTTGCGGTAGAAGCGGTCGACGTCCCAGGCATCCCACATGTTGGGGAAGTCCTGGTGCAGCTGCAGGAGGTTGGCCGGCTCACCGGTCGGGATCGTCTCGCGGCCGGTGGCGAGATCGATCGCCGAGGTGATGAGCCCGGCGTCCGAGATCGTCACCCGGACGAGATCGTTGGTCAGCACGAATCCGCCGTCGTGCTCGCGCACCTCGACGGCACCGGCCGGGGGCGCGGCGGACGCGGCACCGAGACCCGGCACCCCGTCGCGTGTCAGCGGCGAGGCGTTGAAGACGATGCGCTCGTCGCCGCTGCCGGCCAGCAGCTCCTGGGCGCGGTCGATGAGGGCTTCGGCGGCCGCCGCGACGCGCTCGTACTGTTCGACGGCCTCGCGGTGCACCCAGGCGATCGAGGTGCCGGGGAGGATGTCGTGGAACTGCTGCAGCAGCACCTGCCGCCACAGCGCGTCGAGTTCGTCGTAGGGGTAGTCGGCGCCCGTGCGCCAGGCGGCGGTCGCCCACCAGGCCTCGGCCTCGATGAGCAGGTGCTCGGTGCGCCGGTTGCCCTGCTTGGTCTTGTGCTGGCTCGTGAGGGTCGCGCGGTGCAGCTCGAGGTACAGCTCCCCCACCCACACCGGCGGCTTCGGCAACTCCGCCATCGCGCGCTCGAAGAACGAGTCGGGATGCTCCCACTGAACACGCGCGCTGCCTTCGAGGTCGGCCAGTCGCTCGGCCTTGCCGGTCATCTCCCGGGTCGTGCCGCCGCCACCGTCGCCCCACCCGACGGGGGCGATGGATCCGGATGCCACGCGCGACTCGCGGAACTGCCGCGAGGCCTTGGCGACCTCCATGCCCGACAGCTGCGAGTTGTAGGTGTCCATCGGCGGGAAGTGGGTGAACATCCGCGACCCGTCGATGCCCTCCCAGGCGAAGGTGTGGTGCGGGAACCTGTTGACCTGGTTCCACGAGATCTTCTGCGTGAAGAACCACTCGAATCCCGCGCGGCGCATGAGCTGGGGCAGCGCCGGGGAGTACCCGAACGAGTCGGGCAGCCAGACCCCGCGCGAGCGGATTCCGAACTCCTCCTCGAAGAAGCGCTGCCCGTAGAGGAACTGGCGGGCGATCGCCTCGCCGGTAGGCATGACGGTGTCGGACTCGACCCACATGCCGCCCAGCGGCAGGAAGCGGCCCGTCGCGACGGCATCCTTCACCTTGGCCCACACCTCGGGACGATGCTCCTTGAGCCAGGCGTACTGCTGCGCACTCGACATCCCGTACTGGAAGTCGGCGCTCTCGCCCAGCAGCTCCGTCATCGTCGTGCTCGTGCGCGCGACCTTGCGGATGGTCTCGCGCACCGGCCACAGCCACGCGGAGTCGATGTGCGCGTGGCCGATCGCGGAGATACGGTGTGCGCTGGCCTCGGCGGGCGAGGCCAGCACCTCGGCGAGCGCGGCGCGCGCGTCGGCGGCGGTCTCGGGGATGCGCTGCAGGTCGAGGCGGTCGAGCGCGTCGTCGAGCGCCTGCAGGACGCGCATGCGGCGGGGCGCGGTCTCGGGCAGCTCGGCCTGCAGCTCGACGAGCACCTCGAGGTCGAGCGCGAGCTCGTGCACCTCGGGCTCGAACACGGCGAGGTCCATGTGCCGCACGGTGTAGAGGGCCCGCGGCGAGGACGTCCGGATGTCGCCCTCCTGCGTCGGGAGGAAGGGGTGGTAGTCCAACAGCACGGGGTTGGCCGCGGCCTCGATGTAGAACTCGACCTCCTCGTCGCCCGCCGCCTCCTCGGCGATGCGCACCCACTGGTTGCGCGGGTTGAGCGACTTCACGGGTTCGCCGCTCGGCAGGTACACGAGACCCTCGCACTGGAAGCCGGGCATGTTCGGATCGAAGCCGAGGTCGACGAGGGCCTCGACCCGGCGACCCGCCCACTCGGCCGGCACCCGGCCCCGCACGCGGAACCACGTCGTCGACCACGCCGGCCCCCAGGGCGATCCCGCCTCGAACGGCTCGAACTCCAGCGCCAGGCCGTCGGCCGCGGCGATGGGCTCGCCCGGCAACCGGTGCGCCGCGATCTCGAGTGGGGTGCGGTGCGAGTGGATGGCGGGGCGGATGCGCTCGGTGAGCACGCGAGCGGCGCGGCCGGTGGTGAGGGGGATGTCGTCGTGCATGGGCGGGTGGGTCCGTTCAGTCGGTCGGGCGGTCGGGCGGTCGGATCGTCTCAGGGCATGGTGGCGGCGGCGCCACCGCCGAGGACCGGCGCGGCGGTGGCGCCGGCGCCGGCATCCACCCGCTCCATCCTCTCGATCCCGCGGGCGGCCAGCAGCGCGTCGTCGGCCTGGCGCGAGGCGAGGACGACCTGCGGGCCGCGGCCGTCGCGCTCGGCGGCGCGCACCCAGGCTTCGAAGAACGCGCGGCCGGGGGCGCATTCCGCGCGGTGGGGGCGGGTGTCGTCGAGCACGAGAGCGACGGGCGACGGTGCGGGCCGGGGCGCTCCGCGCAACTCGCGGGCGAGCTCGGCGAAGCGGCGGCCCGTGGGTTTGACCACGCCGTCCTCGTCGATCAGCCCGAGGTCGTACTCGACCGGCGGGAAGTCGAGCATCGAGCGCGCGACGTCGTGCGAGCACCACCACGTGATGCCGGAGAGGACGGGGACGTCGGCGGCGCGGCGCACCGTCTGTTCGAGGAAGTCGGCGGCGTCGTCGCGATCGACGACCGTGACGGGGGCCCCGACCTCCTGCAGCCAGACGGGGCGGTCGGCCAGGGCGTGCCAGGCGGCGGCGAGCTGGACGAGGTACTCGCCATGCCGCACCGACCCGGCACCGAGGCCGCCGTGGCGCTGCGCCGCGCCGTTGAAGACCCACGAGTGGACGACGGTCTCATCTCCCTGCTCGGCCGCATGCCGCGGGAGGAAGGGCTGGCGTTCGTCGTACCAGGTCGCGTCGTAGGCGGCGTGCGTGATGAGGCCCGGCGCGCTCTCGCGGGCGACGCCCAGCAGCCGCACGAGCCACTCCTCGGCCTGCGCCTCGTCGATCGGGTGCGGGTGCGGGTGCGGCCGGGCCGCGAACTGGTTGACCTCGTTGCCGAGGGTGAGCCCCATGACGTTGGGGCGCCCGCGCAGAGCCTCGCCGAGGGCCCGGAGGTACGCCTCCTCCCCCGCGAGGGCGACGGGGTCGGTGAAGATGTTGCGCTCGTGCCACGTCGTGACCCACGCGGGCAGGAAGTCGAAGCTCGACAGGTGACCCTGCAACGCATCGACGTTGACGTCGAGATCGAACTCGGCCGCGGCATCCACCACCTCGCCGATGTCGGCGAGCGCCGCCGGGCGCAGCAGGCCCCGGTTCGGCTGGACGAGCTGCCACAGCGGGAAGAGCCGCACGTGGTCGGCCTCGAGCCCGGCGATCGCCTCGAAATCGCGGCGCACCTCGTCGAGGTCGAGGTCGAGCCACGCGTGGAACCAGCCGGAGCGGGGCGTGTAGTTGACGCCGAATCTCAGTGCGGGGTGGATCTGGGAGGTCATGGGGCCTTCCGGGGTCGGGGACGAGGGCGAGAGGATGCGGGACGGGGCTCAGCCCTTGACCCCGCCCTCCTCGACGCCCTTGAAGAAGTGGCGCTGCAGCGCCGCGAAGACGATCGCGATCGGGATGAACGCGATCATCGAGCCCGCGGCGATCATGCGCTGGTCGTTGGAGAACGTGCCCGACAGGTACTGCAGGCCGATCGTCAGGGTGAACTGGTCGGGACTGGTGAGCACGATGAGCGGCCAGAGGAAGTCGTCCCAGGCGCCGATGAAGCTGAAGATCGCGATGACGGCGACCGTTCCCTTCACCGACGGGAGCGACACGCTCCAGAACCGCTGTAGGGCGTTCGCACCGTCGATGATCGCCGCCTGGTCGATCTCTTCGGGCAGCACCCGGAACGCGTTGTACATCAGCAGCACGTTGAGGGTCGCGACCATCCCCGGCAGCGCGACGCCGAGAAGCGTGTCGGCGAGGCCGAGGTTCCGGATCGTGACGAAGTTCGCGATGATCGTCGCCTCGCCCGGCAGGATCAGGGTGGCCAGGAACAGCCCGATGACGATCTTGCGCCCCCGGAACCGCAGGCGCGACAGCGCGAAGCCGGCCAGGGTCGAGAAGACGACGTTGCCGCCGACGGCGAAGACCGCGACGAACAGCGAGTTGCCGATGAACTGCCACACCGGGATCGCGTCCATGACGCGCGCGTAGTTGTCGAGCGTGGGCTGGCTCGGCCACAGCTGCGGGATGCGGGTGTAGATGTCTTCGCTCGTGCTCTTGAGCGACGTCGACAGCTGCCAGAGGAACGGCCCGATGCTGATGAACAGCACGAACACCAGCAGGGCGTAGCGCGCGACGATCTCGCGGGGACGCATCGACCCGAATCCGCCGCCGCGGCGCCGCCGCGGTTTTCCGACCGGCACGGGCCCCAGCTCGGCCTGCTCACGGGTGACGGTGCTCATTCGCTTCTCCTGCTGTTGATCTTGGCCAGGACGAGCATCGGCACGAGGGTCACGAAGAACATGAGGATGCTGAGCGCACTCGCGTAGCCGAGATCGCCCGAGAACCCGCGGGAGTACTGCTGGATCAGCATGACCATCGTCATCGCCTCTCCGCCGGCTCCGCCCGTTCCCCCGGTCATGATGAACACCTCGCTGAAGACGCGGAGCGCGGCGATGCACACCAGCACGGCGATGAGGAACATCGCTCCGCGGACGGCGGGGAGGGTCACGGAGAAGAAGCGGCGCACGGCGCCGGCACCGTCCATCGCCGCGGCCTCGTGCAGGTCGCGGCTGACGTTGCCCAGGGCGGCGAGGTAGATGATCATGTAGAACCCGAGCCCCTTCCACACCGTCAGGCTCACGGCGCTGAGGATGATGAGCCAGCGGTCGGTGAGGAAGGGCAGCGGCTGCTGGATGATCGACATCGCCTGGGCGAGTCCGTTCACCAGCCCGCGGTCGTCGAGCATGAAGGTCCAGATGAGGGCGACCACGACGGCGGAGGCGATGACGGGCGTGTAGAACGCGGTGCGGAAGAACGCGATGCCGGGCAGCTTCTTCTCGACCAGGAGCGCGATGAGCAGCGGGAGGATCGTCAGCAGCGGCAGGCACACGAGCATGAACACGACGCTGTTGAGCAGCGCGCCCATGACCTGGTCGTCGCGGAGGATGAGCTCGAAGTTGCGGAATCCGACGTACTGCTCGTTGCCGCCGAGCGGCTTGGCGTTCGTGAACGCCATGCGGATCGTGTTGAGCGAGGGCCAGATCGAGAAGACCGCGAGCCACAGCAGGGCCGGGGCGAGGAAGAGCCAGGGCGTCCAGGCGCGCGTCGCCCTCGCGGGTCCATGTCCGGCCCCCGCGGCCGGGGCGACCCCGGCCGCGGGGAGGTTGGTGACGGTCATGGCCGGGCCTACTGGCGTGCCAGCAGGTCGTTGAGCTTCTCGACCGACTTGTCGAGCGCCTCCTGGCCCGAGATGTCGCCGCGGATGGCCAGGGCGATCTGCTGGTTCAGGTAGTCGTTCATCGCGCCGTTGACCGAGTAGGGCGTGAGCACCTCGGCGGTCTTCAGCGACTCGAAGCCGGTGATGCGGGCCTTGGCGGAGGGCGTGCCGTCGTCCTCGGTGAAGTAGGGGTCGGCGTCGGATCCCTGCGTCGAGGGGAACACGTTCGCGATGTGCGCGAAGGCGTTCTGGTTCTCGGCGTTCGTGATGAACTCCGCGAAGGCCAGCGCCGCGGCGAGGTTCTCGCTGCCGGCCGCCACGCTCACGCCCTGCACGTACAGGGGCGAGATGTTCAGGGCGGGGCTGATGGCGACGTTGCCCTTCAGGCTCGGGTTGTTCTCCTCGAACGAGTCGATGGCGGTCGCGCCCCCGGTCGTCCACGCGACCTTGCCCTGCGTGAACAGCTGCGCGTTGCCGAGGTAGTCGGCGTTGAGCACGGTCGGCGGCATCTCGCCGTTCGCGTACGCCTTCGCGTAGCGGTCGACCAGCGCCGCAGCCTCGGGGGTGTTGAAGACGAACTCGGTGCCGTCGTCGTTGAGGATGTCGATGCCCTCGAGGGTGAAGTCGCCGATGCCGGGCACGCGGCTGATGAGGTAGTTGTCGGGGCAGGCGTCCGCCATCGTGGCCGCCTGGGCGAAGAGCTCGTCGGTCGTCTGGGGCGGGTTCGCGGAGTCGAGGCCGCACGCGTCGAGCTGGGTGGAGTTCCAGTAGTTGACGTCGGTGCCGAGGTACCAGGGGTAGCCGTACACGCCCTCGACGCCGTCGAAGCGGTAGGCGTCGACCGACCCCTCGAAGTAGGTCGACTCGAGGTCGGTGGCTGTGCTGACGTCGTAGAGCAGGTTCTGCTTCGCCAGGGGCAGCGCGAAGTCGGGCGGCAGGTTGATGACGTCGGGAAGCGTGTTCGTCGACGCCTGCGAGAGCACCTTCTCGGAGTATCCGTCGCCGGGCTGGTCGAGCAGTTCGACGGTGACGTCGGGGTACTTCTCCTCGAAGGCGTCGATGACGCCGTCGAGGTACTCGGCGTAGGTGGGGGTCAGCGACCAGGTCTGGAACCGGATCGAGCCCGCGACCTCGCCGTCGGGGTCCGAGCCGGCTCCGGTCCCGCTCGAGCAGCCGGCCAGCAGCGCGGTGGCGGCGAGCAGTCCGAGCCCGGCGACAGCCGGTGTGCGCAGGTTCCTCATGGTGTGCAACTCCTTCGTATGCAAACGGTGCGACGGGGTATAGCCTGAGCAACTAAACCGAGTAAGTCAAGGATGGACTTATCCGGTTCAGTTCTCGAGGAGGAGCGGATGTCGACACCGCGGAAACGGGCGACCATCGCCGACATCGCCCACCGGGTCGGCGTGTCGAAGGCGGCGGTGTCGTTCGCGCTCAACGACAGACCCGGGGTCAGCGCCGAGCTGCGTGACCGCGTGCTCGCCGTCGCCGCCGAGCTGCGCTACCGCCCCAACTCCGCCGCCCTGGCGCTGGGACGCTCGCGCGTCGACGTCATCGGCCTCGTGATCAACCGCCCCGCCCGGACCCTCGGCACCGAGGCGTTCTTCCCCGAGCTGATGGCCGGCATCCAGGCCGGGCTCTCCGAGACCCACACCGGGCTGCAGACCCTCGTCGTCTCCTCTCTCGAGGAGGAACTCGCGGCGTACAGCACCTGGCAGGCGACGCAACGGGTCGACGGGGTGATCGTCGTCGACCCGCGCCGGGACGACGCCCGCATCGCGCTCCTGGCCGAGCTCGACCTGCCGGCGGTGCAGATCGGCAGCCATCCGAGCACGGACGCCGCGATCCCGAGTGTCTGGATCGACGACCACGCCGTGGCGACGGCGCTGTTCGAGACCCTCTTCGACCTCGGGCACCGCCGCGTCGCGCATGTGACGGGCCCCCTCGACTTCGAGCACACCGAGCTGCGCCGGTCCGCCCTGAGCGAGTGCGCCCGGCGCTACGACGCCCCGCCGCCGATGTCGATCGAGACGGACTACTCCGCGGAGCAGTCGGCCGAGGCCACGCGGGCGCTCCTCGGCGGCGACGAGCGGCCGACCGCGCTGGTCTACGACAACGACGTCATGGCCCTCGCGGGGCTGCGCGTCGCACAGGAGCTCGGCGTCCCGGTCCCCGCCGCCGTATCGGTCGCGAGCTTCGACGACTCGATCGCGATGCGGCTCGTGCGCCCCTCCATCACCGCGCTCACGCGCGACACCTACGCCCTCGGCGAGCTCGCCGCCCGGACGCTGATGGAGGTCATCGGATCGGACGCCCCGGTAGCGTCCGTGGCTGCGGCCCCGCCGGCGCTGTCGGCCCGCGAGAGCACGGCGCCCGCGAACGCCTCCACCTGAGCGAGGTCGATCCGGGATGTCGCTTCGAAGCGCACGGCCGCGAGGGGCGCCCCGGCATCGCCCCGCACGGCGAAGGGGCGCGTCTGCGATGCGGTCTCGAAAGCCTCGTCGACGCGCTCGTCGAGCTCGCGCCACTTCCCCGAGACGGTGCGCCCGCGCAGCCGCCAGGATGCCGTCGCCGGTGGGCCTGCCGGGGTGACGGTGTAGAGGCCGACGCCCGCGGACGTTCGCAGGGGAAGCTCGACGGCGTCGCCGGGTTCGAGGCGCAGGACGGTGTCGCCGGTGTCATCGGTGACCGAGCGCGGCCTGACCTCGAGCAGGTCGTCGAGCGGCTCGGCCGCGAACTCGGTGCTGAACGATGTGGGCCGCGTCTGCCGGGCCCACCCCGTCGGCTCGTCCGAGAGCACCACCTCGATGCGCTCGGCGCCGCGGACGACCGCCGCGGGCACCGCGACGCTCTCCCACGCCCGCCCGTCGATCCGCACCTCGCGGATGTAGGGCAGCCCGGCGCCGGTCGTGATGATCTCGAGCGGACGCCCGCGTCCTTCGGGATGCAGCACGACGCGGGGCAGCAGGGGCGGCGTGAGCACGAACTCGCCCGAACCGGGCACGAGCGGGTAGAGGCCGAGGACCGCGAAGAGGTACCACGCCGACATCTCGCCGTTGTCCTCGTCGCCCGGGTACCCCTGGCCGATGTCCGATCCGACGAACAGCCGGTCGCGGGCCTCGACGACGATGCGGTGGGCGTCGTCGTGCCGCCCGGCGAAGCAGTACATGAACGGGATGTGGTGTGCGGGCTGATTGGACAGCCCGAGCATGCCCATGCGGACATCCCGCGCCTCGCTCATCTCGTGGATGACGAAGCCGTAGGATCCGACGAGGCCCGGGTCCGCCGTCTCGCGCGTCGCGAAGAAGACGTCGAGCGCGGCGCCGAGCGCGGCCTCGCCCCCGTGCAGCGCGGCGAGCCCGGCACCGTCGTGCGGCGCGGTGAACATCGTGCCCCACGCGTTGGTCTCGGTGTAGTCGTGCCCCCACTCGGCGGGGTCGAAATCCTCGGCGCGCACCCGCCAGTCCCCGTCGGGGCGTCGCCCGAGGAAGAAGCCGAGATCGGTGTCGCCGTGCCGGCGGAGGCCGGGACGGAACACCGAGCGGTAGGCCAGCGCGCGGCGCCCGAGGTACTCGGCTTCGG
>NZ_PQSV01000007.1:0-83846 GCF_002920555.1 Microbacterium sp. Ru50
TCTCGGAATGTGATAGGCAATCGCTTTCCGTCAGAACGACGGCCGGGGCGAACGCAGACGGGTGCCGCGGGCCTCGGTTGCCCGCTCCGTCTGCGGGCGGCGGGAAAGAGGGCAGCCGCAGCTCACCGCGCGACCCCAGGCGAATGTCCGCGACGCCCCTGACGGGCGAGCCGGCGCGCGAGCCGACGCGAACGGCGCTCTACCCGACGCCGAGACGACGATTCGCGTCGGGTCGTCGTTCGTCGACGACGGCGCGATCCGCACGCTCCCCACAGCCTCGGGTGCGCGCGACGCGCTCGCCCGGGCACGGGCGAGCTGAGACGTCGACGAGAGAAGAGCAGTCTTCGGTCCGTTCGCCGCGATGACGGCATGCGCAAGCGCCGCCAGGTGAGCGATATTCGCGTCGTCGCCGGGTAACCGTCGAGGTTGTCTCGCCTTGTGGGTCTCGGACTCAGCGAATGGTCTCGGTGACGGTGTCGGTCGACACGGCCTCCCCCGCGCCCGCCGCGACCGGCCGGGGCGCCGCGACGGTCTCGGACTCGACGAGCGGCATCTGCACCGTGACGGCGCGACCGGCCTGCACGAAGATCCCGCGGCCCTCGGGGAAGTCGCTGCGCTTGACCTTCGGGAACGGCACCTTGAACACGGCGTCGCCGTCGAAGGCCTCCGGTTTGAGGATGATGCCCTTGCGGCCGCCCTTGAAGTCGCCCACGAGGCCGAAGCCGCTCGTGACCTGCGTGACGTCGGCATCGCCGATGAGCAGGTGGTCGCTGCGGTTGACCGCCTGGAACAGGGCCTTCAGCGGGCGCTCCGCCGGCGAGTCGGCGAACTGCGGCACGTCTTCGACGACGATGAGGATGCGGCGTCCCAGCGTCTCGTCGGCGACGAGTTCGGCGAGCTCGGTGGCGAGTTCCTTCGCATCGTCGGGCGTCGTGGCGCTGCGCACCCACGGCGCGAAGTCGCGCAGCTGCGAGCGCCGGCCGCCGAAGTGGAACAGCGTCACCTCGGGGTCGAGGCGCGTCATCGACGTGATGATGGCCTTCATCGCGGTGGTCTTGCCCGCCATCGGCGGGCCGGCCACGACGAACGTTCCCACGGGGTCGAACTCGCGCGCGGCCAGGGTGTCTTCCGCGACGCCGAGCACCGGGAACTCGCCGATGCGGTCGGGAAGGTCCGCGGGCGCGAGACGCGTCGGCAGCGAACCGATCTCGGCGACCTCGCGCACGCCGCGCGAACGCAGCTCGTCGGCGAGCTGACCGAGCAGCTTCGTCTGCTCCGCGACGTTCGGCGTTCCGCCGAGGACGGCGATCTGCGTCTCGAAGCCGTCGACGATGGCGCGTCCGGGCGCGGATCGCTCGTCGAGCACGTCCTTCGGCGCGTTCAGCAGCGCGTAGGCGTTCTCGTCCGAGAGGCGCAGCACGACGCGGCGCGAGATGTTCGAGCTGACCGCCGTCGGCACCGACCCCGAGCGATCGGCGGTCGCCACGACGTGGACGCCGAGCGGGCGGCCCTCGCCGAGGATCCGCATGAACGCCTGGTAGAACGGCATCCGTGCCGTGGTGGACTCCCACTCGGCCCGGAACTGCGGCAGCCCGTCGAGGAGCAGCACGATGCGCGCCTCGTCCCGGCCGGTGAGCTCGCGGTACTCGGCGATCGTCGACGCGTTGGCGGCGCTGAAGCGCTTGCCGCGGTCGTCGAGCACCTTCCCGAGCGAACGCATGATGCGCTGCACGCGCTCGGCGTCGTCGCCGGGGATCACCGAACCGACATGCGGCAGGGTCTCGAGGCTCTTGAGCGAGCCCGATCCGAAGTCGAGGCCGTAGACCTCGATGTTCTCGGCTCGGCGGCCGGTCGTCGCGGCGGCGATGGCTATCGTGCGGAGCACCGTCGATTTGCCCGAGCCGCTGGTGCCGTACACGAGGAGCGAGCCGTCGCGGTCGGGCTCGAAGTACACGGCCTCCTGAAGCTGGCGTTCGGGGATGTCGCTCTTACCGATGAGGATCGACCCGGCGCGGCCCGCGGGCAGCGAGCGGATGTCGACGGTCGTCTCCAGGTCGTCGAGCCACGGCCGTCGGGGAGCCGGAATGGCCGCGCGGTTGGCCGCGGCGACGAGGGTGGCGACGATGCGCTTCTGGTCGTTGGGACCGGGATCGACCTCGGCGGCCGGGTCTTCGGGCTTCTCGTCGACCTCCCAGCGCTGCACGGATCCGAACCGCAGCTCGGCGACGCTCACATCCGCGGCGACGACCTCGTCGGTGCTCCAGCCACCGGCGTAGGCGGACTGGAAGGGAACGAGACGTCCGGGGCCGGTCTTGGCGATACCGCGGCCGGGGATGCTGGGATCGAATCGGGCCGCCACCGGGTCGTCCACGACATCCTTCGAATCCGACTCGTCGGCCATGCGGAGCGCGACGCGGAGGTTGGTGTTGGCGCGGAGGTTGTCCTTGATGACGCCGGCGGGGCGCTGCGTCGCCATGATGAGGTGGATGCCGAGGGAGCGACCGCGCTGGGCGATGTCGACGACGCCGTCGACGAACTCGGGCACCTCGCCGGCGAGCGCGGCGAACTCGTCGATGACGAGGACGAGCGCGGGCGGGGTCTCGGGGTCTCGGCGCTTCTCGAGCTCGAGCAGGTCCTTCGCCTTCTTGCGATTGAACAGGTGCTCGCGGTGGTGCAGCTCGGCCCGGAGGCTCGTGAGCGCGCGCCGCACGAGGTGCGGGCTCAGGTCGGTGACGAGGCCGACGGTGTGCGGCAGTTCGACGCAGTCGGCGAAAGCCGATCCGCCCTTGTAGTCGACGAAGAGGAAGGTGACACGGTCGGGGCTGTGGGCCGCAGCCATGCCGAGCACCCACGCCTGCAGGAACTCCGACTTGCCGGCACCCGTCGTACCGCCGACGAGGGCGTGCGGGCCCTGCGTCCGCAGGTCGAGCGTCATGGCGTCGGTGGCCCCCTGGCCCACGATCGCGCGGAGGTTGCCGGCTTTCTTCAGGCGGGGCATCGCGGCGCCCGACCGGTCGAGGATCGTGTTGTTCTCGCGCCAGCGCTCGACCGCGAACGTGGGGTCGGTCGCGAGCTCCGAGCCGACGAGCGAGAGGAACATCACCGAGTTCGGGATGTCGGAGGAGTCCTCGACGATCGTGCTCGCGTCGGTGACCGGTGCGAGCCGCTTCGCGAGCACCGTCATGAGCTCGTTCGAGACGCCCTCGACCTCGGTGACGGGATACTCGACACCGCTGCGCACCGTGCCGACGCGCGCCGCACCCAGGCCGGCCGAGACGTCGACGAACGTGCGGCAGACCGCCGGCAGAGCGTCGACGACGGGCGCGACGAAGATGCCGTAGACGCCGACGTCGGCGCCGCGCTCGAGCACCTGGATGAGTCGCGCGCGGTCGACCGGCGCATCGGAGGTCACGATGACGAGCACCGCGGTCTGCCCCGGGAAGGTCGCCTCCTCGGCGGCGCGCCGGACATCGGTGCCGTAGCGCATCGGGTCCCAGTCGTCGTCGAACGGCAGGCGCGGGGCGGCTGCCGCCTTCGACCGGCGCATCACGAGCTCCTCGAGCCCCGAGAGCAGGGCGGCACCGGTGGAGGCCGAGTCCGACAGCGGCATGTCGCGGAAGGGGCTGCGCTCGCTCGAGGTGTGAGGCAGCCATTTGAGCCACTCGAGCTCCTTCGCCCACTCGGGCTCGGTCAGCGCGACGGCGGCCAGGTCGTTCGGGGAGTGCAGACCGAACAGCTGCACGGCCAGTCCTCGAAGGGCGTCGGCCGCCTCACGAGCACCGCCGGCGACGCCCAGGACACCGACGCTCTGCAGTGACTCGAGCACCGGGACGCCGTCGATCAGGCGGTAGCGCTCACGCAGCCGATCGACGCGTTCGACGTACTCCTGAAGCGCGTCGGGGTTCTCGGCCCGCTTGACGCTCGTGCGCGACGGGGCCTCGGAGGTGCCCATGCGCACCGAGAGGAAATTCCAGTGCTCGGGGCGCCGAGTCCACAGCATCGGGCCGAGCTGCATCGCTTCCTCGAACACGACCGCCACCGGCGGCACCTCGGTGTTGCGCACCTCGCGCTCGCGCGGGCGCAGCCGGTACAGCTTCTCCTCGAGCTCCTCGAAGGTGCGCTCGAAGATCTCCACCTCCTTGCGCTGACGCTGACCGAGCTGCGTGCGCTGCGAGACGAAGTTGCCGAGCAGCATCATCGGCGTCATGAAGATGATCAGCAGCGTGCGGGGCTGATTGGTGATCGAGAACATCGCGATGCCGAGGATCAGCGGGGCGATGAGCATCGGCCACGGGAAGAGCCGCGAGACCGGGTCCTTCGGCATGCGAGGCTCTTCGAGCTCCTCGCCGACGTAGCGCGCCTCGACCCGGGGGCTGCGGTTGAACAGCAGGCTGCCGCCGCGCTCGAGGACCGGGTCCTGCTCGACCGGAGCGAAGGTCTCGGCCATCGAGACCACGAGCTCGGTGTCGCCCAGCTGGAAGCGCTGACCGGGGATGACGCGCAGACGCTGCACGAGACCGCCGTCGATCACGATGCCGTTGGCCGAGTTCAGGTCGACCAGCTCGACGGAGGCACCGATCTCGATACGGGCGTGGCGCTTGGACACCAGCCGGTCGTCGAGCACGATGTCGTTGCCCTGCGAGCGGCCGATCGTGAAATGGCCCTGAGGCAGCGAGAACTCGCGTCCTGCGAGCGGTCCGCCGACGACGTGGAGGATGGCGGCCACGGGGCCGCCGGCTCCGCGAGTGGCGACGTAGTCCGCGCCGAGGTTCGTCACGGAGGCGACGAAGCCCGAGCCGATCGGCGCGTCGCTGACCAGCATGTGCGGGTCGAGCATGACGAAGTCGGGCGACGTGGGCGGGGCCACCGTCAGCGTCAGGACATCGGAGTCGCCCGCGGCGACCTCGCGCCGCGGGTCGCTGTCGACGATCCGGCGCGCGACGTCGTGGACGGTCGCCGTCGAGTCGGACGTGACGACGATGTCGGTGCCGGTGTGATCGCGGCGCTGGAGCGTCAGCTTGAGTCTCATCGAGGATTCCTGTCAGCCGTGCGACGTCGGTCGGCGGGGAGGTCAGCGGATGGCGACGACCGCGGAGCGATCGCCGAAGCGGATGGTGTCGCCGTCGTGCAGCTCGACGGGCTGGCCCGGGACGAGCGCCTGCTCTCTTGAGCCTCGGACGAGCACGCTGCCGTTCGTCGAGCCGCGTTCGACGGCGACCACTCGGGCATCGACGCGCAGCAGCGCCCAGTGCGTCTTCGAGATCGATCGGGTGTGGTCGACGACGGGCACCGGTGCGACGTCGCGGTCGTCGGGGCCGGTCGCCGGGGCACGCCCGAGCACCACCCCGCCCCCGGGCACCGCGATCGTGTCGCCCGAGTCGAGCGTCAGCTCGACGACCGCCGGGGATGCGGATGCCGGTCGAGCCGGTGACTCAGCGGCCGGTGCCGCGGGTGCGGGCGGCGCGGCCGCGGGTGCGGCCGGCGCAGCCGCGGGTGCGGGTCCTTCGAGGAGGGGCGGCGGCGTCCACGGGGCCGACCCGGCCCCGGGCGGGACGATGGCTCCGGGGGCGACGGCGGCGGGCATGGGTGCGGAAGCGGCCGGGACCGCGGGCGCCGGGGCCGGCGACGCCGGGGGCAGACCCGGCGCAGGCGCCGCGAACGGCGCGGGGGCCACGGTGGTGGGGATGCCGGGGCGCGCTTCCTCCTCGGCGGCATCCGTCTCGCCGATGATGCCGCTGCCGGGGGCGGACCGCACCGCGCCGAGGACACCGCCCTTGTTGCGCGCGAGGGGCACGTAGGCCTCCGCTCCGCCTGAGGCGACCGGCGTGGCCAGCGAGGGGAGCTCGGCCTTGACGTCGAGCAGATCCGTCGCGACGGTCTTCCGAGCGATGCGCATGCGCTTGTCGTCGTAGGGGTTGAGCCCGCGCTTGACGTCGACGAGCCAGACGGCGGCGGCGAAGTCGGGCCAGCTGCGACCCCGGCGGTCGGGGTCGAACAACGGCGACAGTGCGATGACGAGCAGGGGGCCGAGGACCGGAACGATCATGCTCGCGCAGAGGACGAGGTAGCGCACGACCGCTCCGCGCCAGAATCCCGGCCGCTCGAGGGTGCGGACGTTGACGGCCCGCAGTCCCGTGAGCGCCTTGCCCAGGGTGACCCCGCGACGGCCGAGCAGGATGAGCTGGGTCAGGAGGAACGCGGTCGAGAGGCCGGAGCTGACGGCGGCGAGGATGATCAGCAGCACGACGTCATCGCGTGCCGTGAGCGCCTCGACGGGGTCCGTCGCCAGAGCGACGGTGGTCAGCGCCGGGACCACGACGATCAGCATGGGCGACTGGATCAGCAGCAGGACCAGGGCTTCGATGACGGTGGCCAGCGTGCGTCTGCCGAACGGAGCGCGGCGCAGCCCGAGTGACGCGGCGTACTCCGGCCTCGGGCGACCGTCGGCATCGAGCCCCTCGATCGTCCGAGCGCGCTCATCGATCTCCCAGATCACTCGTTCCTCCCCGAAACGCTCCACACCCGAAGCGACCCTATCGCCCGTTGCGGGGCCGCCGATCACCTGTTGACTCGACGGGCCCGCAACGGTCAGCGGAAGACGCCGGCGTGTCAGTGGAAGAAGTGGCGCTCGCCCGTGAAGAACATGGTCACTCCCGCCGCGCGAGCCGCGTCGACGACCTCCTGGTCGCGCACCGAGCCGCCGGGCTGGATGATCGTCTTGATCCCGGCGTCGATGAGCACCTGGGGGCCGTCGGCGAAGGGGAAGAAGGCGTCGGATGCCGCGACCGAGCCGGCCGCACGGTCGCCCGCGCGCTCGACCGCCAGACGGCACGAGTCCACGCGATTGACCTGGCCCATTCCGATCCCGACCGTCGCCGAGCCCTGGGCGAGCACGATCGCGTTCGACTTGACGGCCCGGCACGCCTTCCACGCGAAGATCATGCCCTCGAGCTCGGAGGGGTCGGGGCGCTCGCCAGAGACCAGCTGCCAGTCCTTCGCGACCGACTCGATGTCGTCGGGGAACCGGTCGGCGTCCTGCAGCAGCAGCCCGCCCGAGACGAGGCGGACGTCCATGCGCTCCTGCCGCCAGTCGGCGGGCAGGCGCAGCACCCGCAGGTTCTTCTTCAGCTTGAACACCTCGAGCGCCTCGGGCTCGAAGTCGGGGGCGACGATCACCTCGGTGAAGATGTCGCGGAGGTTCTCGGCCATCTTCAGCGTGACGGTGCGGTTGGCGGCGATCACACCGCCGAAGGCCGACACCGGGTCGCACTCGTGCGCGCGCAGGTGCGCGGACGCGATGGGGTCGAGCGCCTGCGGGGCGGTGACGGCGATGCCGCAGGGGTTGGCGTGCTTGATGATCGCGACGGCCGGCTTGACCATGTCGAAGGCGGCGCGCAGGGCGGCATCGGCGTCGACGTAGTTGTTGTACGACATCTCCTTGCCCTGCAGCTGCTCGGCCTGGGCGATGCCGTGGCCGCCCGCGCGCGTGTAGATCGCGGCGCGCTGGTGCGAGTTCTCGCCGTAGCGCAGCGTGGCCAGGCGCTCGGCGCGGATCGTCAGGTGCTGCGGCAGCTCGTCGCCCTCGAGCGTCGACTCGGCGAACCACGTCGCGACGGCCCGGTCGTACTCGGCCGTGTGCGCGAAGGCGCGGGCGGCGAGGTCGCGACGCTGCGCGAGGCTCGTGCCACCGGCAGCGACCGACTCGATGATCGCGGGGTACGACGAGGGTGAGACGACGATCGCGACGTTGGCGAAGTTCTTGGCCGAGGCGCGCACCATGGCGGGTCCGCCGATGTCGATCTGCTCGACGACGTCGTCGGGCGCAGCCCCCGACGCCACGGTCTCCACGAACGGGTACAGGTTCACGACCACGAGATCGAACGCCGAGATGCCGAGTTCTCCGAGCTGGGTCTCGTGGCTCTCGAGACGCAGGTCGGCCAGAAGCCCGGCGTGCACGCCGGGGTGCAGCGTCTTGACGCGTCCGTCGAGCGACTCGGGGAACCCGGTGACCTCGGCGACATCGGTCACCGCCAGACCGGCGTCGCGCAGGAGCGCCGCCGAACCGCCGGTCGAGACGATCTCGACACCGGCGTCGGCGAGGGCCTGCGCGAGCGGCAGGAGGTCGGTCTTGTCGCTCACCGAGATGAGCGCGCGGCGGACGGCGACGAGGTCGCGCGCGCGGTAGAGGGCGGGGTCGTGGCTCGGTCCGGCCATGGCGGTTCTCCTCGGGTGCGGTGTGGGGCCTGCGGTGCGTCAGGCCGTCGGAGCGGTCGGGTTCGGGGAAGCGGGCGCGGCGAGGTCGATCTCGCCGGTCGCGATGCGGCGGACGACATCGATCAGCAGACGGCGCTCGACGGGCTTGATGCGTTCGTGGAGCGTCGTCTCATCGTCGCCGGGCAGGACGGGAACGCGCTCCTGCGCCAGGATCGGTCCGGTGTCGACGCCGGCGTCGACGACGATGACGCTCGCGCCGGTCCGATCGGCGCCTGCGGCCAGAGCATCGCGAACACCGTGGGCGCCCGGGAACTCGGGGAGGTACGCCGGGTGGGTGTTGATGATGCGGGGCGACCACGCGTCGACGACGGCGGCCGGCAGCAGACGCATGAGACCGCTGAGCACGATGAGGTCGGGAGCCCAGGCCTCGAGCTGGCGGAGGAGCTCGTCGCCCCACTCCTCCCGCGTCGCGTACTCCCGGAACGGAACCGCGAAGGTCGGGATGTTGAAGGCGTCGGCATGAGCCAGGCCGTCGGCGGGCCGGTCGGCTCCGACGACCACCACACGGGCCGGGAAGCCGGGCTCGGCCGCGGCATCCAGGAGGGCCCGCAGATTCGACCCGCCACCGGAGATGAGGACCGCGACCGTCAGCACCGTCCTACTCTACCCGCGCCGTTCCGGCCAGCCGTGCGGCGTCGTCATCCCCCGCTGCGGCGCCCTCGTCGCGCGTGTCGACGCGGTGCGACGAGCGCGGGCCGAGGAGCGCGATCGTCGCACCGATGCCGATCTCGACGGCGAACGCGAGGCCGACCGCACCGGCCGACGGGCCGATCTGGTCGAGTCGTCCGGGCCCGAAAGCACCGGAAGCCAGGAGAGAGAGCGCGGCCGCGGCGACGCCGGCCCCGACTGCCACGATCGCCGCGGCGGCCAGGCGGGGCAGGACGGGGTCGGCGGCAAGAGCGGATGCCGGCGCGGGCAGACGGCGGCGCGCCGCAGCACCGGCGACGAATCCGACCGCGACGAAGAGCAAGGCGACGAGCAGGAGCACGGGCGGCGTCGTCGGCGGTATCGCTCCGAGCACCGGAATCCCCGGCACGACGCCCAGCTGGGTGCCGGAAGCCGCCACCGTCGAGCCGGCGCCGAGCGAGAACCCGGGGCCTGCGGCGAACGCTCCACCCCACACGAAGAACGTCGGCAGATACGCCGTCTGGCCGAGGGTGACGACCGTCGCACCGATGGCATCGACGTTGGCCGCCTGGAACAGCGAGACGATCTCTCCGCCGCGCACGAGCACAGCGACCCCGACGAGGAATGCTCCGACGCCGACGAAGCCGGTGACGGCGATCGCCAGCCCGCGGGCGCCGGCCGACACCGCTGCCGCATAGCCGGTGCGGTCGAGCCGGACGAACAGCGAGTCGACGGGCCCGTCGTCACCGTCGCGCCACGCGCGGGTCACGGCTCCGAGCAGGGCGGGAACGGCGAAGACGAGCGTGGGCAGCAGAACGGCCTGCCAGGTCTCGACGACGGCGTACGGGGTTGCGGCGGTGGCGGCCACGACGGCCGAGGCGACAGCGACCGTCAGCGTTCCCGCGAGCACCCCGGTGAATCCGGCGCCGGCTCCGGCGGCGCGCGCGCCCGAGCGTGCGGCGAACAGGGCGATGAGCAGCGCGACCGCGAGCGGCGGCAGCGAGAGCGAGAACGAGACGGCGTCCGTGCCGATCCCGGTTCCGACCGTGTACTCCTGCGGGAGGGTCACCTGCAGCGGCACGAGATTGCCGAACTGCCACAGACGCACCGATGCGGGCCAGAGCGACGACCAGTCGGCTCCCCCGCCGAAGGCGACCGCCCACAGGACGGTCAGCGGCGCCAGGGCCGCGGCAACGCCGACGGCCACCGCGACGAGGGCGTCGAAGGCGGAGAGGAGGGCGACGAGCAGGCGATTCATGCCTGATCGACCCTACCCAGCGAGTCTGTGCGTGTCGGGCTGACGCGCGCGGGGGCGCTACCGTCTTCTCGGAGGATTTTGTGAACACTACGCAATCGCGCGCGCCCCAGGGTGCCATCGACCGCTTCTTCGACATCAGCCGACGCGGCTCGACGATCGGCACGGAGGTCCGCGGCGGCCTCGTGACCTTCGTCACGATGGCCTACATCGTCATCCTGAACCCGATCATCCTGTCGGGCAAGCCGGATGTGGCGGGGACGAGCCTCGACTTCGCGGCGGTCAGCGCCGCGACCGCGCTGACCGCGGGCGTCATGACGATCCTGTTCGGTCTCATCACCCGCCTCCCCTTCGCATTCGCGGCCGGGCTCGGGATCAACGCCTTCGTCGCGTTCGGCGTCGTCGGCGAGGTCACGTGGGCCGAGGCGATGGCGCTCGTCATGATCAACGGCGTCATCATCGTGCTACTGGCTGCCACCGGCCTGCGCAAGCTCATCTTCGATGCCGTCCCCGTGCAGCTCAAGCTCGCGATCACGGTGGCCATCGGCCTGTTCATCGCGTTCATCGGCTTCGTCAACTCTGGTTTCGTGACCTCGACCGGACAGGCCTCTCCCCCGGTCGGTCTCGGTGTCGGCGGCTCTGTCGCATCGGTGCCGACCCTGATGTTCGTCATCACCCTCCTGCTGACCGGCGTCCTCGTCGCTCGCAAGGTCAAGGGCGGCATGCTCATCGGCATCGTCACGGGCACGGTCCTGTCGATCGTCGTCGAGGCGATCTGGCACCTCGGCGCGGCGACCGAGAACCCCGGCGGGTGGGGACTGACCGTCCCGGCGCTCTCCGGCTCTCCCGTCAGCGTCCCCGATCTGAGCCTCATCGGCGCCGTCGACTTCGGCTTCGACCTCGGCAAGGTCAGCATCGTGACCCTCGTGATGCTCGTCTTCACGCTCGTCTTCTCGAACTTCTTCGACGCGATGGGCACCATGACGGGACTCGCGAAGGAGGCGAACCTCGCCGACGCGAAGGGGGACTTCCCGCGCATCAAGTCGGCGCTGATCGTCGAGGGTGTCGGGGCGATCGCGGGTGGCGCGACGAGCTCGTCGTCGGCCACGGTCTTCGTCGAGTCCGGCTCGGGCATCGGCGAGGGGGCGCGCACGGGACTCGCGAACGTCGTGACGGGCCTCGTCTTCCTGCTCGCGATGTTCTTCACCCCGCTGACCTCGATCGTCCCGACCGAGGTCGCCGCCGCAGCGCTCGTCATCGTCGGAGCGATGATGCTGTCGCAGATCGCGCACATCGACCTGACCGACTTCCGCGTCCTGCTGCCGGTGTTCCTCACGGCGACCGTCATGCCGCTGACCTACTCGATCGCCAACGGCATCGGCGCGGGGTTCATCTCGTGGGTGCTCGTCAACGCGCTGTCGGGACGCGTCAAGCAGATCAGCCCGCTGCTGTGGGTCGTCGCCGGCGGCTTCGTGATCTTCTTCGCCCGCGGCCCCCTCGAGGCGCTGCTCGGGGTCTGATAGCCGCCGAAGGCCGCTTCGGAGAACAGCGAAGGGGCGGATGCCGCAGCATCCGCCCCTTCGTCGTGTCCGGGAAGCGTCAGAGCTTCTCGATGATCTCCCGCATGAGCGCGGCGGTCTCGGACGGCGTCTTGCCGACCTTGACACCGGCGGCCTCGAGGGCCTCCTTCTTCGCCTGTGCGGTTCCCGCCGAGCCGGAGACGATGGCGCCGGCGTGGCCCATCGTCTTGCCCTCGGGGGCGGTGAAGCCCGCGACGTAGCCGACGACCGGCTTGGTGACGTGCGCCTTGATGTACTCAGCCGCGCGCTCTTCGGCGTCGCCGCCGATCTCGCCGATCATGACGATGGCCTTCGTCTCGGGGTCGGCCTCGAACGCCGCGAGAGCGTCGATGTGCGTCGTGCCGATGATCGGGTCGCCGCCGATGCCGATGGCGGTCGAGAACCCGAGGTCGCGCAGCTCGAACATCATCTGGTAGGTCAGGGTGCCCGACTTCGACACGAGGCCGATCGGGCCCTTGCCCGTGATGTTCGCCGGCGTGATGCCCGCGAGAGCCTCGCCGGGCGTGATGATGCCGGGGCAGTTCGGCCCGATGATGCGGGTCTTGTTGCCCTTCGACTTCGCGTAGGCCCAGGCCTCGGCCGACTCGCCGACGGGAACGCCCTCGGTGATGACGACCAGCAGCGGGATCTCGGCGTCGATGGCCTCGACCATGGCGTCCTTGGTGAACGCGGGCGGCACGAACGCGACCGAGACGTCGGCCCCGGTCTTCTCGATCGCCTCGGCGACCGAGCCGAACACGGGCAGCTCGACGGCGTTGCCGTCGGCGTCGGTGTGCGAGACCGTGGTGCCGGCCTTGCGCGCGTTGACGCCGCCGACGATGTTGGTGCCCGCCCTGAGCATCAGCGCGGTGTGCTTGGTGCCCTCACCGCCCGTGATGCCCTGGACGATGACCTTGGAGTCCTTGTTGAGGTAGATAGACATGTCGTTGGTCCTTTTCGCGTCCGGAGCTCAGGCGTTGGCCAGCTCGGCGGCCTTGTCGGCGCCCTCGTCCATACCGGCGGCGAGGGTCACGAGCGGGTGGTTCGCGTCGGCGAGGATCGCGCGGCCCTCGTCGACCTGGTTGCCGTCGAGACGCACCACGAGCGGCTTGGTCGCCGAATCGCCGAGGATCTCGAGCGCCTTGACGATGCCCTCCGCCACGGCGACGCACGAGGTGATGCCGCCGAAGACGTTGACGAAGACGCTCTTGACCTGCTCGTCGCCGAGGATGACGTCCAGACCCGAGGCCATGACCTGGGCGTTGGCGCCACCACCGATGTCGAGGAAGTTGGCGGGCTTGACGCCGCCGTGCTTCTCGCCGGCGTAGGCGACGACGTCGAGGGTGGACATGACCAGGCCCGCGCCGTTGCCGATGACGCCGACCTGACCGTCGAGCTTGACGTAGTTCAGGCCCGACTCCTTGGCCTTGGCCTCGAGCGGGTCGGCGGCGCCCTTGTCCTCGAGCTCCTCGTGCTCGGGGTGGCGGACCTCGCTGGCGTTCTCGTCGAGCGAGACCTTGCCGTCGAGGGCGACGATGTCACCGGCGCCCGTGCGGACGAGCGGGTTCACCTCGACGAGGGTCGCGCCCTCGCCCGTGTAGACGGCGTAGAGCTTGACGAACACGTCCGAGACCTTCTCGACGAGGTCCTCGGGGAAGTTCGCGGCGCGGGCGATCTCGACGGCCTTGGCCTTGTCGATGCCCTGCAGAGGGTCGACCTCGACGCGCGCGAGCGCCTCGGGACGCTCGACGGCGAGCTCCTCGATCTCCATGCCGCCCTCGACCGAGCACAGGCTCAGGTACGAGCGGTTGGCGCGGTCGAGCAGCACCGAGAAGTAGAACTCCTCGGCGATGTCGGCGCCCTGCGCGACCATGACGCGCTGGACCACGTGGCCCTTGATGTCGAGGCCGAGGATGGCCTCGGCCGCGGCGAACGCCTCGTCGGGGGTCTTGGCGACCTTGACGCCGCCGGCCTTGCCGCGACCTCCGGTCTTGACCTGAGCCTTGACGACCACGACGCCGCCGATCTTCTCGGCCGCCGCCTTCGCCTCCTCAGGGGTGTCGGCGATGATGCCGGCGAGCACCGGCACCTCGTACTTCTCGAACAGGTCTCGGGCCTGGTACTCGTAAAGGTCCACTGCAATCCTTCGCTGGGCGACGGTGGGTGATGGGGCGTGAGAAATCTCGATGTCGAGATATCGCCCGATCGGAAAGCCTACTACCCGTGTCTGACGGCCCCGTGCCCGATCCCCGCCGAACGGAGGGGACGGCGTCAGATCCAGCCGCGCTCGCGCGCCATGATCGCCGCCTGCTGCCGGGTGGCGAGATGGAGCTTGCCCAGCACCGACGAGACGTGGTTGCGGACCGTGCCCGCCGACAGATGCAGCGTCGCCGCGATCTCGGCGATCGTCTCGCCTCGGGCACCCGCCCGCAGCACGTCCAGTTCCCGGTCGGTGAGGGGGCTGCGCTCGTCGCTCAGCGCATCAGCGGCGATCTCGGGGTCGACGTAGCGCCGCCCGGCGGCAACCTCGCGGATGACGGCGGCGACGTCGTCGGCGCGGCGCGACTTCGGCACGAAGCCGTCGACGCCGGCGCTCAGCGCGCGGCGGAGAACGCCGGGCCGCGCGTGCCGGGTGACGACGACGCAGCGCGCCGGCACCCGCTGCCGGATGCGGGCGGCCGCCTCGACCCCGTCGATGCCCGGCATCTCGAGGTCGAGCAGGCAGACGTCGGGACGCAGCTCGAGCGCTCGCTCCACCGCGCTCTCGCCGTCGCGGCACTCGGCGATCACCTCGAGGTCGTCCTCGAGACGCAGCAGCGCGGCGAGCGCCGAACGGATCATGTCCTCGTCATCGGCGATGAGCACGCGGATCATCCCGGCATCCCCTCGCCCGCCGGCTCCCGGGTCGCGCCAGCGGCAGTGCCGGGCGCTCCCGCGGGGACCGAGACGACGACCTCGAACCGCCCGTCTTCACGGCGGGATCGCAGGTCGCCGCCGGCCACCCCGACCCGGTGCGCGATGCCGGCGAGGCCAGAGCCCGCCCCCAGCGCGGAATCCGGGCCCGGGTCGTTGGCGAAGGCGACGCGCCAGTACCCGCCCTCGCGATCGAGCCTCAGCTCCGCCCATCGACCGCCGCCGTGCTTGAGCACGTTGGTCGTGCACTCCCGGATCACGGGGCCGAGGATGTCGGCGGGCGCGAGCACCGCGTCGGCCGCGACCTCGAGCCGCACCGCGAGTCCGGCCGCGCGCAGCAGGTCGGCGGCGTTGGCCAGTTCGTCGGGCAGCGGCACGCCGCGGAAGCGCCCGGCGAGCTCGCGCGTGCCCGTGCGGGCTGCGTCGACGGAGGCGCGGGCCAGGCGGATCTGCTCGCCCGCGGCATCCGGGTCGCGCCCCAGCATCCGCTCCGCGAGCTCCAGCTGCAGCGCGATCACCTGCAGATGGTGCCCCTGCAGGTCGTGCAGCTCGCCCGCCAGGCGCAGCCGCTCCTGCGTCGCGGCGAGGCGCGACTCGGTCGCGCGCGCACGGTCGAGCTCGAGCACGACATCCCACGACCACAGCGACAGGGCGATGGACGCCGGCAGCGCGACCGCGAAGACGAGCAGCGCGAACGTCAGCGATCCCACGCCCGCGAGGGCGCCCTCGATGCGTGCCCGCTCCGCGAACCACAGCGCGACGAGCGCTGCCTCGACGAGGATCACGCCCCGCCAGCGGATGCCGGGCCCCCAGCGCACCAGGCACAGGATCGTCGCGAGGACCGAGGCCCCGAACAGCACCGTCATCGTCGTCGCGCCGAGGAGCAGCGACCCCGCCACGCCCAGAAGAACCGGCCACGACAGGAAGCGGCGCAGGCGCGGCGGACGATCGGCCTCCCCCACGTCGCCGTCGGTGCGGTATCGAACGAGCAGCACGACCGTCGAGACCAGGACGGCGACCGAGCCGGCCGCGTACCCGACGATCACCGCCGGGTCCTCCAGGCGGGTGCGGACCTGCAGCGCCCACAGGCTCCAGATGCCGAGCGCCGAGATCATGAAGAAGACGATGGATACGGCGATGTACCACGAGGTGGCCGCGACCTCACGGGCCAGTGCCGTGCGGCGCGGCGCGGATGCCGTGCGGGGGTCGCGGTCGTTCACGAGGCCCACAGTACGGCCATGACGTTTGTCACGGTCCGGGTCGCGGAACCTCCCGGGCACCGGTGACGCCCCGACACTGCCGCGGACTTCCGGGCGCCGCTGGGATGGATCCATGACCAACCCCCTCGCAGACCTCATCCTCGGCTTCCAGGACCTCGTGGCCCGGATGCCCGACATCCTTCAGCCCGTCATCGTCGCCCTCGCCGGCGCGGTGCCGTTCATCGAGGGCGAAGGCGCGGCCGGCATCGGCATCATCGGCGGCATCCACCCCGTCGTCGCCGCCCTGGCCGGCGCCATCGGCAACTTCGTCTGCGTCGCCGTCGTCGTGCTCGTGGCCGCCCGCGTGCGCACCGCCGTCACCACGCGCGGCGGGGCCCCCGAGAAGCCGAAGTCGGCCCGCAGCGAGAAGTTCCAGAAGGCGTACCACCGCTACGGCACCCCGGGCGTGAGCCTGCTCGGTCCGCTTCTGCTGCCCACGCAGTTCACCGCGGCCGCCCTGACCGCCACCGGAGTGCCCCCTCGCACCGTCCTGCTGTGGCAGGGAGCGGCGATCGTCATGTGGACGACGATCATCACGCTGTTCATCACCGGTGTGCTCTACGTCGCGACCTGACGCGGCGGAGCACGCCCGATAGGCTCCGCTCGGCGACACCGACACCGACACCGAGGAGACGACGATGACCACGCTCGAAGAACGCCTCGACGCCCTCGTGGCCAATGCTGTCGTCCCGGTGCTCAAGCCTCGCGGGTACCGCAAGAAGCGTCTGGTCTGGACTCGGGAGACGCCGGGGGTGCTCCACGAGGTGACGTTGCAGCGCAGCCAGGGGAACGCCGCTGGCCACCTCCGCGTATACGTCGAGGGCGCCGTGTACGTCGCAGGCTTCGACGAGGCGATCGGCAGGACAGCGCCCTCACCCCTCTCGCGCGCCACGCCGCAGTACCGCCGTCGATTCGAGGACATCGTCGGATGGCCGGCGCAATGGATCGACCTCGAGACGTGGTCCGACGACGAGCTCGTGCCGCGTCTGCACGAGGCGATCGGCACGCTTGCGGACCACCTCGAGCGCATCGACTCCGCCGAGGGACTCGCCCTGGCGAAGCAGGAGTCGGGCGCGGGCCTCGACCTCGATCTGTTCGCTTGGTGGTGCGCCGCCGGCGACGACGCGGCACGCAAGGCCCAGCTGGCGCAGGCGCACGCGGGTTTCGGGCACGAGGAGCGCTGGCCCCGCCTCCTCGCCGGGTTCGTGCGGGTGGGCGAGCGCTACGGCGTCACCGTCGCGGTCTGACCCGCGCGGACGCGGCGCCACGGGACCGCCCCTCTCGCGGACCGGCCGATCGGCGCGAAACCGGCGCCGTATTCAGCGGCGGGCATGTCGCGGAATGCAGGATGGGGACATGACCGCCCTCGAGTCCCGCCCGTGGCTGTCGGCCTACGCCGACGGTGTCCCCGCCGAGATCGACGAGGTGACGCAGACCCTGCCGGAGATGCTCGCCGCGACCGTCGCCCGACACGGCAACCGGACCGCCCTGGAGTTCTTCGGCGCCACCACGACGTATCGCGAGCTCGACGAGAGCGTCGACCGCGCCGCGGAAGGCCTGCGCAGGCTGGGGGTGACCGCGGGCGACCGGGTGGCGATCGTGCTCCCGAACTGCCCGCAGCACGTCATCGCGTTCTACGCGGCATTGCGCCTCGGCGCGATCGTCGTAGAGCACAACCCCCTCTACACCGCGCGTGAACTGCGCCACCAGTTCGAGGACCACGGCGCACGGTTCGCGATCGTGTGGGACAAGACCGTCGACACCATCGCCGACTTCCCGACCGACCTGCGGGTCGAGCGCATCATCAGCGTCGACGTCACCGAGGCGCTTCCGCGCGGCAAGCGGATGCTGCTCCGCCTGCCGCTCGCGAAAGCGCGGGAGTCGCGCGCCCAGCTGACGGCGAAGCCGCGAGCGAAGGATGCGCTGCCGTGGTCGAAGCTCGTCCGACACCGCCCCCTGTCGCGTCGTGCGGCGGGACCGACGCTCGACGACACGGCACTGCTGCAGTACACCAGCGGTACGACCGGCATCCCCAAGGGCGCCGTCCTGAGCCACCGCAACCTGCGGGCGAACGCCATGCAGGGTCGCGCATGGGTTCCCGGTCTCGTCGAGGGCGAGGAGACGTTCTACGGCGTCCTGCCGCTCTTCCACGCCTACGGCATGACGCTCTGCCTGACCTTCGCGATGAGCATCGGGGCGAAGCTCGTGCTGTTTCCGAAGTTCGACGTCGGCCTCATGGCGGACGCCGCCAAGAAGAGCCCGCCGACGTTCCTCCCCGCGGTGCCGCCGATCTACGACCAGCTCGCGCGTGCGGCATCGCGTGGCGCGATCGACCTGTCACGCGTGCGGTTCGCGATCTCGGGAGCGATGAGCCTGCCGGTCGCCACCGTCCGCCGGTGGGAGGACACCACGGGCGGGCTCCTCGTCGAGGGTTACGGCATGACGGAGTCCTCCCCCGTCGCGCTCGGCAATCCCATGGGCCCCTCCCGCCGTCCGGGCACGGTGGGAGTGCCGTTCCCGAGCACCGACATCCGCATCGTCGACCCCGACGACCCCTCGGTCGACCGCGAACCGGGCGAGGAGGGCGAGCTGCTGCTGCGCGGCCCCCAGGTCTTCTCGGGCTACTGGCGCCGCCCCGCCGAGACCGCGGACGCACTGCTTCCCGGCGGCTGGCTGCGCACGGGAGACATCGCCGTCGTCTCGCCCGACGGCTTCGTCACGATCGTCGACCGGCTCAAGGAGCTCATCATCACGGGCGGGTTCAACGTCTCACCCAGCGAGGTCGAGGACACCCTGCACGCGCACCCCGACGTCGAGGCCGCGGCCGTCGTCGCCGCTCCCCGTTCCTCGGGCGGAGAGGAAGTCGTCGCCGCGGTCGTGCTGCGCGATGGGGCCGAGCTCGACGTCGAGGGTCTGCGCGACTTCTGCCGGACGCGCCTGGCCGCGTACAAGGTCCCGCGCCGGATCGTCGCGGTCGACGACCTTCCCCGGTCGCTCATCGGCAAGGTGCTGCGACGTCAGGTGCGCGAACAGCTGCTCGCGCGGGACTGACCGCTCGGGTCAGCGCAGACGCCGCAGGCCCGTCGAGGCGGGACCCTCGATGCGCTCGCCGTCCGGGGTGAACCGCGACGCGTGCAGGGGACAGTCCCACGTGCACTCGAGGTCGTTCCACTCCAGCACGCCGCCCAGGTGGGGGCAGATCGCGCTGACCGCCCGCGTCTGACCGTCGATCGTCGAGACGCCCACCGGCCGGGCATGGTGCTGCGCGACGGTTCCTTCGCCCTCCGCGGGCTGCGCCACCGGGGTGGACCGCCTCGCGGCCGAGGCCCAGCCGCGCGCCGCGACGGCGCCGATCTTGGCGTTCTCGGCCGCGCCGCGGGCGAGATCCGCGGGCACCGTCAGCCGCGTGCCGATCACCGTCATCCACGTCGGGCGCTCGCGCATCCTCTCCCCGCGGAGTTCGCTCGCGATCCGCAGCGCCGCCGCGGGCGCGTTCGTGAGCCCCCATTTGGCGTATCCGGTCGCGAACCGAACGCGACCGAGCGAGCGGGGCATCGCGCCGATGAACGGCACGAGGTTGTGCGAGGTGTAGTCCTGCGCCGACCAGCGGTGGGTCTCCGCGCCCACGGGGAACGTGTCCCGAGCCCACGCGACGAGCTCCTCGAGCTTCGCGAGCTCGCTGTCGGTCCGGCCGACGGGGTGTCCGGCGCCGCCGACGACGAGCTGCGGCGACCGCTCGGGGCCGCCCGCACCGTCTGCCGCCGTCACGGTGCGCACTGACCGGGTGGGGCTGTCGGCCGACAGGTACATGCCCTCAGGCACTTCGCCCTCGAGGTCGAACGAGACGCACGCCGACCGCATGCCGCTCACCTTGGCGAAGTACAGCCCGCGGTCGGTGATGGGCGCGCCCGTGGCGAGCACGATCTTCTCGGCGAACAGCGGCCCCGCCTCGGTGTCGATCCGCGGCCGCGGCACGACCCGCACCCGTCGCACGGCCGTGCCCAGGTGGAGCCGGCCTCCGGCCGCGACGAAAGCGGTCGCCAGTGCCGTCAACAGGCTCATCGGGTCGATCGCGCGCTGCTCGTCCAGAGCGACGGCGCTGGTCATGCGGACGGGGCCGGCGGCGAGCTCGTCGGCACCCGCGAGTCGCACGTCGAGGCCCGCCTCTCGAGCCGCCCGGTACTCGTCGGTCACGGCCGCGACACCCTCGGCGCCCTGGGCGTGCGTGTACGCGGTGCGGGTGGTGGTCGAGACCCCGAGCTCGTCGGCGGCCCGGGTGATCCACTCGAAGCCGTCGCGGTTCGCGTCGACGTAGGCACGGACGAGGGATGCCGGGTGGTGCCGGCGCAGCGACGACAGCGTCGTGCCCTGCAACAGCGAGATCTTGCCGGTGTTCGAGCCCGAGGCGAGCTCGCCGATGCCGCCGCGCTCGACGATCGCGACGTCCATCCCGCTGCGCACGAGCTCGAGCGCCGTCGCGAGGCCGGTCAGCCCTGCCCCCACGATGACCACGTCGTGGCGCCGTCCCGGCTCGAACGGCGCTCCGGCGGGCACGGCGACGTCGGACTTCCACAGCGCGGTCATTCCCGCAGTCAACGCCGCGCACCGGACGGCGGCAAGCGACTTGACACTAGGCTCGGTGCCCATGACCGAGGCCTCCCGCACCCCCGGCGACCCTCTCGTGGCCGCGGCGGTCGCGCTGTTCGACGAGCAGGGGTACGAGCGCACCTCGGTCGACGACATCGCGCGGGCCGGCGGCCTGTCGCGCTCGACGTTCTTCCGGCAGTACGGCGGCAAGGACGATGTGGTCTTCGCCGACCACGACGTCGCGATCGCGGCTCTGCGCGAGCTGCTCGAGAGGCCGAACGAGAGCCCGTGGCGGGCCGTATGCGACGCCGCCCTCGCGGCCTTCGACCACTTCGCCGCCGACGTCGAGCTGGCGCGGCGCCGCTATCGCGTGGTCCGCGGAGTCCCGGCGTTGCGCGAGCGCGAGATCGTGATGGTCTTCCGGTACGAGCGGCTCTTCGGCGATCATCTGCGCGGGCGTCTGCCCGACCTCGATCCCGCCGAGGCCGTCGCCTTCAGCGCCGCGGTGACCGCCGTACACAACCATGTCCTGCGCCGGCTCCTCCGCGGCGAGGACGCCGTCGCGCGGGCCACGGTGGAAGCGGCGCTCGACGATCTGCTGCGTCGGTTCGGCGTGCATCCCGACGGCGGGACACCCGCCGACGACGACGTCGTGGTGGCCGTCTTCCCGCGCCGGATGCCGCTCGCCGAGGTGACCCGCCGCCTCCGCGCCGACCTCTCCTGAGCAGACGCGGTGACACCCAGTGTCATTCGGGGTGATACTGGATGCCATGAGCGATGAAGCCGACCGTGACCTCGACGCGCTCCCCGGCGAGCGCGTCGCGTCCTACGCCCTCACGAGCCGCCGCGACACCGATTACTACGGCGTCTTCGCCGACGTCGACGACGAAGACCGCGCCGCCTGGGATCGCGCCGGGGCCTTCGTCGATGAGGTGGGCGAGCGGATGCAGCACGCCTGGGACACCGCGACCTACCCCCTCGACCTCGTCCGCCGGATGGGCGAGCTCGATCTCTTCGTCGACGGCATCGACCACCCCGAGCTCACGCGCATCACGCCACTCGGCGCGGGCCTGGTGACGATGGAGATCTCCCGCGGCGACGGTTCGCTCGGCACGGCGCACGCGGTGCAGGGCGGGCTCGCGTTGCGCACCCTCGCCCTCTTCGGCTCCCCCGCTCAGCAGGAGCGCTGGCTGCGGCCGCTCGCCGCGGGCGAAGTGCTGGGCGCCTTCGCGCTCACCGAGCCCGACCACGGCTCCGATTCGGTCTCGCTCGAGACGGTCGCCCGCCGCGAGGGCGACGAGTGGGTGCTGCGCGGGGCCAAGAAGTGGATCGGGAACGGGGCATCGGGCGGCATCACGTTCGTGTGGGCTCGGGTCGACGATGAGGGCGACGAGCTGCACGGTGCGGTGCGCTGCTTCCTCGTCGAGCAGGACCGCCCGGGCTACACCGGCACCGTCATCGCGGGCAAGGCGTCGCTGCGCGGCATTCATCAGGCTCACGTGGCGCTGCGCGATGTGAGGCTGCCGGCCGATGCTGTCCTCGAGGGGACTCGTTCGTTCCGGGATGCCTCGACCGTGCTCTACGCCACGCGTTCCGGGGTCGCGTGGTCGGCGCTGGGTCACGCGACCGCGTGCTACGAGGCTGCCGTCACCTACGCCGGCGAGCGCATCCAGTTCGGGCGTCCGCTGGCCCGCTCGCAGATGGTGCAGGAGCGGCTGGCTCAGATGCTCGACGAGCTCACCGCGATGCAGCTCTACTGCCGCCGCCTCGCCGACCTCGAGACCTCGGGCGGCCTGCGTCCCACCCAGGCCTCGCTGGCGAAGTACCACAACACCCGGGCCGCGCGACGGATCGCGCAGATCGCGCGCGATCTGCTCGGGGGCAACGGCATCCTGCTCGAGAACGGCGTCATGCAGCACATGACCGACATCGAGGCCATCCACACCTACGAGGGCACGGAGAGCGTCCAAGCCCTCCTGCTCGGCCGCGACATCACGGGCGTCGGCGCGTTCGCCTGAGCCGCCGGCCGGCGAACTGCGACTCAGCGCGCGCGCCGGCGCACCACGATGACCGCCGCGAGCGCGATGATCCCCACACCCGCCGCGAGGACGGCGATCGACGACCACGGCACGGCCGGTGATGAGAACCCCGAGGATGCCGCTTCGGGGAGCGGCACCCGATCGTCGCCGAGCGAGATCGGGGTCACGGTGACCTCGCCGGCGGCGAGGAGCAGCGGCGCGAGCGGCAGCTCGATGCGCTGCGTCGCCGTGCCGCCGGGCAGCACCTCGAACGCCTCGGCGACGCCACCGCCGGGAAAAAGCCCCAGCGGGCCCGCAGCCTCGGCGGCACCGCTGGCCCCGAAGCGGACGTTGCCGATGTTGGTCACCTGGTACTCCACCGTCAGGGTGCCGGGAGCGAAGGGGATCCACGAGGGCGTGAAGCTCGCGGTGGCCGCGTCGATGCGGAGCGCCGGAGCGATGTCACCGGCGACCTGCAGGTGCACGCGCACCCCGACGCGGTGCGTCACCGTCACCTCCGATCCCTCGGCGCTGAGCCCCACGACGATCCCCGCGGGGTGATCTCCCGGCGTCGCATCCGCCGGCACCGTGATCGTGACCGGGAGCACACGGGTCTCGCCCGCAGCGAGCGCGAGGCCGTCGCCGTCGAGCCCGCCGACGTCGATCCACGCTCCGCCCGCTTCCGGATCGTCGGCACGGACGTCGTACGCGCCGTCCGCGCCCACCACGCCGTCACCGGCGGCGACGGTGAACACCGCGGGCTCGACGGAATGGTTGGTGACCGCGATGGCATCGGTGATCGCGGCGCCCGGGTCGATCGTGTGGCGCAGCGACACGCGGCCGTCGGGGCCGGCGGCGTCGGCGGGGACGACGCCCCACTCGATCGCGGGCGGCTCCGGCGCCGCGGCCGATGCCGGGACGACGGCGAGCGACGCGGATGCCGTGAGCGCGGCGAGCACGCCGACCGCCAGCAGCACGGCACGGACGGGAAGGATGCGGGGCATGAGGTCTCCGGTGAGCTGGGGGCGGGGACGGGCCGAAGCCCGCCCCCGCCGATGCATCGCTGTCGCGCGGACCGGTCAGTCCTGGGCGAACAGGGTGAGCGTGATCTCGCTGCCGTACCGGCCGCCCGCGGCGTCGGCCGGTACCGTCAGATCCAGATCGGCCCCGATCACCGTCGAGCCCAGGCGCGACGTCCGGTCGGCGGTGGCGAGCGTCGCGGGCGCGGCGAGCGTCGCCCGGCCGCCCGCGGCGGCACCCGCCTCGGATCGGACGATGCGCGGCGCCCACGCGAGGTTCTCAGCCGACAGCGTGCGGTTGCCGGCCACGAAGTCCGTCGCCGTTCCCGCGAGCGTCCAGCCACGCCCCTGGGCGCGGACCTCGTTGCGCGTGTCGGCGACGGTCACGAGCGGCAGCGTGGCATCCAGATCCGCCCCGGAACCGCCGAACGAGACGCGCTCCCCGTGTCCGGCCACGCTCAGGCTGAGCGCGCCGTCCGCCGGCTGGCCGGCGATCGTGGCCTCGAGCGCGACCGCGTCCGCCGAGCTGCGTTCGCCGTGGCCGAGGACGTCGAAGATCGTCTCGCCGATCGCGGTGTTGTCGAGGTAGGCGCCGCGGACGAGATCCCACTGGTCGGCCCGGGCTTCGAGCACGTCGGCCCCGGCACCCTTGGCGAAGAGCGGGACGAGCGCGTTCGTGTGGCCGCCCGAGTGCCACGTCAGGTCGGGGAGCTGCCCCGCTGCCCCCGTCATCGGCGTCCATCCGGTCTCGGCACCGGCACCCGCGCCGGCGAGGTAGCCGGTCTCGTGGTCGGCGGTGACGATGACGAGCGTCTCGTCCCAGCTGCTGTTCTCCTCGACCCACGACTCGACGGCCTCGACGGCGTCGTTGAAGGCGATCTGCTCCTCGACGAGGCGCGTGGTCTGATTCGCGTGGCCGGCCCAGTCGACCGCGCCGCCCTCGACCATGAGGAAGAAGCCCTCGTCGCCCGTGTCGAGCACGTTCAGCGCTCCCCGGGCGAGAGTGTCGAGGTCGGCGACGTCATTCGCCGGATCGGTGTACGGCAGCGCGGTGTCGTTCGCCAGCCCGGGGCGGTTGTACTGCAGGGTCTCGGCGACCTGCGCGAGACCGAACACCTTGTCGGGGACGGCGGTGCCGGCGGCGAGAGCGTCGAAGTCGGCTTTGTCCTCGATGAAGGTGAACGGCGTCGCTCCGGTCGAGACGCGCTCGTAGTCGCGCTGCGCGATCCACGTCCAGTCGGCGGGGCGGGGCTCGTGTGCGTCGGTGTACATCGGGTGCCCGCCGCCCATCAGGACGTCCACGCCGCTGTCGATCATCTCGGCAGCCAGGCCCTGGTAGTCGTTTCGGTCGGCGTTGTGGGCGATGAAGCCCGCGGGGGTGGCGTGGTTGAACGGTACGGAGGTGACGAGCCCGACCTTCTTCCCGACCTCCTGTGCCTGCTCGCCCACGGTGAGCAGGCGATCACCGCCCGGTGCGAAGCCGAGCGTCCCGTTGTTCGTCTTCACGCCGGTTCCGAGTGCCGTGCCCGCCGCAGCGGAGTCGGTGGCGCCCGAGGCGACCCAGCCGAAGTCTCCCCACGCCTTCTCGGTGACGTACTCCGCCCGGCCCGACGCCGAGTAGTGAGACTGGGCCACCTGGACGGGCCAGGTCTCGTAGACCTGACCGGGCGTGGCCGCCTCATGCGCGATCGCGCCGGTCGCGGGATCGACGGCGACCTGGTGCGCGCTCGTCCCGTGCTCGTAGAGGCTCGCGGCGTCGAACTGGTTGTAGCCTGCGCCGTCCGAGATCATCAGGATGACGTTCTTCGGAACGGATGCCGCGTCGGCATCGGCCGCGCTCGCGGCGACGGCCGGGACCGACGCGAGGACGAGACCGGCGGCGACGCTCGTCGCGGTCAGGGTGCAGGCGCGCGTATGCGCTCTCCGGTGCATGGAGATCCTCTTTCGTATCTGGGGGGAGGTGCGAAAGCCGCCGCGTGCGGGCGGCACCTCCACCGTCCTCGGCGGGGGTGGCCGCGCGGCGACCTCGAGGCGACGCGAGGGTGAACGGGAGCAACCGCGGAGGTGACCACGATGAATCGCGCCCTGCCCCGCGCGCGGCTCGAGCGCAACCCCGCGTCCGGGGCGGCGCGGTCCGCTAGCGTCGTCGTCATGAGCCTGTTCCGACGCAGACCGCGGCCCGAGATCGTGCTGGCGGATGCCATCGACCGCGACGCCGAACGCCCCCCCGCGGGCCTGTGGGCCGACGGCTTCGGCCGGCTCGCGATCCGCGGCGTGCAGATCATCGTCCTCGTGATCATCGCGATCGGCGTCGTCTACGTGCTGCGGCAGGTGTCCGTCGTGGCCATCCCGCTCATCCTCGCGCTCATCTTCGCGTGCGCGTTCGCCCCCGCCATGGGCTGGATGCGCCGCCACGGCGTACCGTCGCTGCTCGCGACGATCATCACCCTCCTCACGATCGTGGTGCTGCTGAGCGGCCTGTCGTGGCTCATCGTCTGGGCCGTCCGCGACCAGTGGGACGACCTGTACTCGCAGGCGGAAGAGGGCTTCCAGCAGCTCGTCGCGTGGGCGCAGACGCTTCCCTTCTCGATCGATCAGGAGCAGATCGACGAGTGGCTGGGCGCTCTCGGCGATTTCGTCACCAGCGCTCAGTTCGGTTCGGGCGCCATCGCGGGTGTCAGCGCCGTGGCGACCTTCATCACCGGAGCCGTGCTGCTGGTGGTGATCCTGTTCTTCTTCCTCAAGGACGGACCCCGCATGTGGGAGTTCCTGCTGCGCCCGTTCCGCGGGGCGAACGAGATGCGCGCCCGTCGCATCGGCGACAAGACGGTGGTCGTGCTCGGCTCCTACATCCGCGGCACCGCGGCTGTCGCCTTCGTCGACGCGGTCGGCATCTTCATCGCGCTGCTCGTGCTCCAGGTGCCCCTCGCCATCCCCCTCGCCGTGCTCGTCTTCCTCCTGGCCTTCATCCCGATCGTGGGTGCGACCCTGGCCGGCATCCTGGCCGCACTCGTCGCCCTCGTCGCGAACGGCCCGCTCAACGCCGTCCTCGTCGTCGGCGCCGTCGTGCTCGTCAACCAGCTCGAGGGCAACTTCCTCCAGCCGGTCCTCATGGGCCGCACCATGAAGCTGCACTCGTTCGTCGTGCTCGTCGCTCTGACCGCCGGCACCGCGATCGGCGGCATCCTGGGCACCCTGCTCGCCGTCCCGATCACCGCCGTCGTGTGGGGCATCGTGCAGGTGTGGGACGGCCCGAACCTTCCGGCCCGCTGGGCCCGGCCCAAGCCCCGCGAACAGCTGCAGGCCTGAGGGATCGCGATGACGTACGACATCCCCGCCCCGATGCTCGCGAAGGCGGTGCCCGCGATCCCGGATCCGGGCCGCTATGAGGCGGGGCTGTCGTTCGAGCCCAAGTGGGACGGATTCCGTGCGATCGTCTCGTGGGACGGCGAGAGCGTCGAGATCGGCAGCCGAGGGGCGAAGCCTCTCACCCGCTACTTCCCCGAGCTCGTCGACGCGTTCGCGCGGCTGCTTCCCGAGCCGTGCCTCATCGACGGCGAGATCGTCGTGGCGACCGACACGGGGGCCGGCCGGCGGCTGCAGTGGGAGGCACTGTCGCAGCGGATCCACCCCGCGGCCTCGCGCGTGGTTCTGCTCAGCCGGCAGACCCCGGCGATGTTCATCGCGTTCGATCTCCTGGCCCGCGGCGAGCACGATCTCCAGGGCGATCCCTTCTCGCGGCGACGCAGCGAGCTCGTCGATCTGCTTCGCACCGTGCCCGATCCGATCCACGTGACGCGCGCGACGGACGACGTGGACACCGCCCGCCGCTGGCTCGCCGAGTTCGAGGGCGCGGGGCTCGACGGCGTCGTCGCCAAGCCCAACGATCAGCCGTACGCCCCGGGCAAGCGCACGATGCTCAAGATCAAGCATGCCCGCACCGCGGACGTCGTCGCGATCGGATACCGCATCCACAAGTCCGGCACAGGCGTCGGCTCGCTCCTCGTCGGTCTCTACGGCGACGACGGCGAGCTGCACGGCGTCGGCGGCGTTTCGGCCTGGAGCGACAAACGGCGCCGCGAGCTGATCGACGAGCTCGAGCCGCTGGTCGAGCGGGATGCCGCAGGGGAAGCGGTCACCGGTGAGTCCGACCGCTCGCGCTTCGCGTCGTCGAAAGACGTCTCGTTCGTCCGGCTGCGTCCCGAGCTCGTGCTCGAGGTGCGCTACGACCAGCTCGAGGGACGGCGGTTCCGGCACACGGTACAGTTCGAGCGCTGGCGCCACGACCGGGACGCCCGCTCGTGCACGTTCGACCAGCTCGAGACGGTCGCGGCCTACGACCTGGCCGACGTCTTGGACTGACCGCGCGGCCGACACCGCCCGTTCACTCCGCGGCCACCGGTCGTTGCGCGCCCCTTCCTAGCGTGCGGGAGTCGCTCTCCCCCGCACCCGAAGGACCGCCGCATGCCTCCCGCTCCCTCCCGTCCGCAGTCGCGCCCGCGTCGCACCGCCGTCCCTGCTGCAGCCGTTGCCGCGTTCACCGCCGCGTGTCTCACCCTCGGCACCGCGGCGCCGGCCGGCGCCGCCGACGGAGAACTCCTCGACGACGGTGCGATCGCGCCGCACGCAGCCCCCTACGGCACGTTCGTCGACACCTACACGGCGAACAGCTCCGCCAACGCGACCCCCGAGACGAACCCCGCGATCGGCGTGCTCTCGGGCATGCTCGACCTCTGGCAGCCGGGCGCCACATGGGACAGCGGGCGGGCGACGGATGCCGGCGCACCGGTGCTCGACGCCAACATCGCGCGCAACGTCGAGGTGGCGCGCACGCGCACGGCAGCGCAGGAGTCCGCCGCCTGGGTGTTCGACCGCCGCCACCAGAGCTACAGCGCCGTCGATGGGCTCGGTTCCGCCGCGGCCGCCTTCCGCGAGGCGATGAACGCCGGCACCACGATCGCGGGCACCGTTCCCGGCGATGCCACGACCGTGCGCTACGACGACGGCGGCAACTCCGCGGGACGCTGGGCCGACCCCGACTCCGAGCTCGGTTCGGTCGTGTCCCTCGTCGACACGGTCCGCGGGCCCGCGGCATCGTCGAACCCGTCGAAGAACTTCTTCGGCTACAAGCGGCCGTTCCGGTGGGTCGACGACTCGATCATCGTCCCCGCGCTGCTGCCGGTGCGCAAGCCCGACAGCGAGGCGGCGAGCGACGGCGGCTTCCCGAGCGGTCACACCAACGCCGCGTACCTCGCGTCGTTCGCCCTCGCCGACGCGGCGCCGCAATATCAGGACCAGCTCATCGCGAACGCCGCCGAGATCGGCGACAGCCGGATCGTGGCGGGGATGCACTCGTCGCTCGATGTCATCGGCGGCCGCGTGCTGGCGACCGCCCTCGCCGCCGCCAGCCTCAACGATCCGGCCAACGCCGAGCTGCGTGCCGCCGCGTCGGCCGAGGCGCAGGGGCTGCTGGCGACGCTCCCCGCCGCGGCATCCCCGTCCGTGCTCGACGACGCCGGGTACGACGCCCTCGCGCAGGAGTACCGCGAGCGCATGACGTACGGGTTGCCGACGACGGGCGACACCGGCCGAGCGGCGCGCGTGCCGGCCGGTGCGGAGGTGCTTCTCGAGCACCGGCTGCCCTACCTCGACGCCGAGCAGCGCCGCTGGGTGCTCTTCTCCACGGCCATCGACTCCGGCCACGCCGTGCTCGACGACCCCGAGGGCTGGGGGCGGCTCAACCTGTTCGAGGCGTCGAACGGATACGGTGCCTTCGACACCGATGTCACGGTGACGATGGACGCCGACGCCGGCGGCTTCGCGGCGGCGGACGAGTGGCGCAACGACATCGACGGTGCCGGGTCGCTGACGAAGGACGGCTCGGGCGCCCTCATCCTGTCGGGCGAGAACTCCTACGCGGGCGGCACCGTCGTCGCCGCCGGAACCCTCCGGGCCGCGGCGCCCACCGCGCTCGGTGCGGGAGACCTCACGGTGGCCGGCGGCTCGCTCGTGGAGACGACGTCGGAGCTGACCGTGGGCGGCGACTTCGCGCAGGCGGAGGCCGCCACGCTCGAGCTGTCGGTCGACGACGCAGGCCCCGCTCTCGCGATCTCCGGTACGGCCAGGCTCGGGGGGACCCTCCGCGTCGATCTCGCCGGGGCCGCCCCGGTCTCGCCCCTGCGGCTGATCTCCTACGGCTCCCGTGCCGCCGACACCAGCTTCGACGCGGTCGAGCTCACCGGCGCCGGGGCGGGCTTCGACGCCACGCTGGAATACCGCGCCGACGGCGTCTACCTGGTCGAGGCCGCGGCCCCCGGCGAGGTGCCGGGTGAGACGCCCGGCGAGATCCCGGGACAGACCCCGGGCGTCCCGGCGCCCGCCGACCCGGATGCCGACGGAAGCGGCTCGGCCGCTGCCGTCGGCGACGGCGACGCAGCAGGGCCCGCCGCCGACCGCATCGCTCGAACCGGCGGCGAGGGGGCGCCGATCGGCTTGATGATCGGGGGCGTCCTCCTGGCAGCGGGCGGCGGGGCCGTGCTGCTCTCGCGCGGCCGACGTCCGGCGCGGCGCTGACCGGACCGCGACCGGATTGGTCCGGCTGATCCTCCCACCCGAGCCCACGCCGCGGGTGGGAGGATCGAACCATGCGGGATGACCAGCGCGACGACGTCCCCGACGGCACCGCCGAACTGCACCTCGAGCCGCTGCGATTCATCGCACGGACGGATGCGGTGCTGCGCCTCGGGACGCTCATGCTCGGCGCCGGAGCCTCGTCGGCGCGCGTGCGCGACACGATGGACCGCACCGCCCACGGGCTCGGTCTCGAACGCCTGGAATCCCGCGTCGGGATGACCGACATCGTCATCACCGCCCAGCGGGGACAGCTGTTCCGAACGCGCGTGGCCGAGGTGCGGCATCCGGTCGTCAACTCCGAGCGCATCGCCGAGGTCATGCACCTCTCGCACCGGGTCGCGGGAGGTGTCACCGCCGACGAGCTGCAGCGTGAGCTCGACCGGATCGAACGGATGCCGCCGCGCTACCCGGCCGCGGTGCGGGTGCTCGCCGCGGCCGCGGCCTGCACGGCCTTCGCGTTCCTGAACAACGGCGGCTGGGCGGAGTGCCTCAGCGTCGCGCTGGCCGTCGCGCTCGGCCAGTACGTGCGCATCCGCGGAGCCCGGCTGCAGGTCAACGAGTTCCTCCTCGTGTTCCTGTCGGCCTCGGCCGCGCTCCTGGCCTTCCTCGGCGTCTCGCACCTGATCGAACTGCTCGGCGCGCCGTCGCCGCAGTACGGCGCTGCCCTGACGAGCGCCGTGCTCTACCTCGTCCCCGGCTTCCCCCTCGTCACGGGCGCGCTCGACCTCGCCCGACTCGACCTCAACGCGGGGGTGAACCGCGTCGTGTACGCGTGCCTGGTGCTGCTGTCGACGGGGTGCGCGGTGTGGGCGGTGGCCGCCGTCTTCCAGACGAGTGCCGTCGCCGTCGCCGCCCCGGAACTGGGCGAGCCGCTGCTGTCGCTGGGACGCCTCGTCGCGGGGTTCGTCGGCGTCATGGGCTTCGCGCTGCTGTTCTCGACGCCGTGGCGCATCGCTCTCGCCGCGGCGGCGATCGGCACGATCGCCAACGTGGGCCGTCTGCTCATGATCGACCACGGCGCGATGCAGCCTGTCGCGGCAGCGGCCGCCGGCGTCGCCGTCGGATTCGGGGCCTTCGCCGTCTCGCGCTTCGTGCGGGCGCCGCGCATCACGCTGACCGTGCCGGCCGTCCTCATCATGGTGCCGGGAGCGTCGGCCTACCGCGCGATCGTCGGCACCATCGAGGGCGACACGATCAGCGCCGTGCAGTACGGGGTCACCGCCGTGTTCGTCGTCGTCGCTCTGGCGGTGGGTCTCACCGTCGCCCGTGTCGTCACCGAGCGCGAATGGCAGCGCCCCTCCGCACGGTGACGCGAGCGGTTCGCGCCGCCGCTGCGCCGGCGCCGGCGCCGCTGTGGCTACTCGGGCTGCCGAGCGCGGCTGGGCTGCACGCGCGGCGGCTCGCCCGGCATCTTGGGGAACTCCGGCGGGAACGGCAGCTCGCCGAGTCCGGCATCCAGATCGCGCTGCCACCACTCCAGGAGGGTGTCGATGCGGCCGGGCGCGGCCTGCAGCTCGGCCCAGGGATCGACGATCTCGGCCAGCCGCTGCGGCACCGAGCGGACCGTGAACGATGACGGGTCGACTCCGGCCTCGAGCTCGTCCCAGGTGATCGGGGTGGCGACGGTCGCCGCCGGCAGCGCCCGCGCACTGTAGGCACCGGCCATCGTGCGGTCGCGGTTGGCCTGGTTGAAGTCGACGAAGATGCGCTCGCCCCGCTCCTCCTTCCACCAGTTCGTCGTGACGCGGTCGGGCATCCGGCGCTCCAGCTCGCGTCCGGCGGCGATGACCGCGTGACGGACGTCGAGGAACTCGTGCGTCGGCTCGACGGGGCAGAACACGTGCAGCCCGCGGTTGCCGCTGGTCTTGAGGAACGCCGTCAGCCCCGCCTCGGCGAGGACCTCGCGCAGGGCGGGTGCGACGGTCGCGGCATCCCCGAAGTCGGTCCCCGGCTGCGGGTCGAGGTCGATCCGCAGCTCGACGGGGTTGTCGGTGTCCGCGGCGAGCGACGCCCACGGGTGGAAGACGACGGTGTTCATCTGCACCGCCCAGACGACGGCGGCGGTCTCGCTCAGAACGACCTGCGGATGCCGCCGCCCGCTGTTGTAGGTGCACACGACCTGATCGACGTAGCCCGGAGCGCCCTTCGGCGGATTCTTCGAGAAGAACCGCTCGCCGTCGATGGTGTCGGGGAAGCGCTCGAGCGAGACGGGGCGATGGCCGTTCGCGCGGAGGAACGGCTCGGAGACGACGATCGCATACTCGGCGTACTCGTGCTTGGTGATCCCCAGCTCAGGCCACAGCACGCGATTGGGGCTCGACAGGCCGACCTCTCGGTCACCGTCAGGGCCCGGCACGGTCAGGGTGATGCGCTCGCTCGCCATGGCCCGACCCTAGGCCGTCGGGCTCGGATGACGTACCCCCTGGACAATCCCCTCGGCGGAATGCTCGGCGACGGAGCCGACGTATCGATACACCTGTCGGATCGGCGGTGCTGGTTGTGCCTCGAGCCGGGAGCCAGGGCTCACGAGCCCCGCCGGCCCGACGGATGTATCAGCGCGACGGCGTCGTCAGGATGCCGGTGGCTCGGTGGCCGGCTCGGGAGCCGGCTCGGCCGGCGCAGGCGCGGGGTCGGGCTCGTCGGCGCGCGCGAGGACGGGGCCGAGATCGGCCCGATCGACGTGGATCCACGGCCCACCCGGGTCGACGATGACGCCGCTCAGTGCGGGGTTCGACTGCAGAGCCCGTCCGAGCTGCGCGGCGGTGACCGGCACCGGACGGTCGCCGCGCTGAAGCACGAGCACCTCGAGCGGGTGCGAGTAGACCTCGAGGCGCCGCTCGCCCGACGCGGTGCGCGACTCGGCGAGGCCGAGCTGACCGCTGTCGCCCGCGGGACCCGCGGCGACCCACAGCGGCGCCTGCGCGAGGGCCTCGCCCACGGCGGCAGCGGTCTCGGCGCTGCGCGGTCCGGCGAGCAGGTTCTTGATCGTGAAGGCGGGATCGCCCTCCTCGAACGCCTTCGTGATGAGCTGCACGGGAAGCACGATGCGCGAGCCTGCGACCGCGTGATCGATAATGAGCCCCTCGTACGGCCCCTCGATGGCGTTGCGGAAGACGTTCGCGACCGGAAGCCCGAGCGCCGAGGTGTCACGATCGCCGTCGGCCTCGACGCTCGCGCGAAGCGACGCGCCGCCGGTGAAGGCGAGGAGGAAGCGGGCGCCGTCGATCTGCGAGACGGCCAGGGTGATCGGCTTGCCCTCGGCCGTGAGTGCGCGCGCATCGCCGCGCACGCGGACGTACATCGTGCCCTGCATGCTCTGGCGCATGACATTCATGACGTCGACGTTGCCGGGCTTCTCGGGCAACGAGGCCAGCGCCGCCTGCACCAGCGTGTTGTCGGGCATGCCCGTCACCGTCTCGGTGCGAGCGGGCGCCTCTGCCGGCGGGCGGGTGACCGTTCGCTGGGGCTGGGCCGGAGCGGCGGGCTGAGCGGGCGCGCCGAACGTCGACATCGAGATGCCCACGTGGGGCACGCTCTCGACCGGCGCCTCCTCGGCGGCGGGTGCGGCGGCATGCCCGTCGACGTCGGCGTCGACCTCGTCGGCGTTCGTGGTCTGGCTCGTGGTGTCTCGCGCGGAGCGCTTGAAGATCGCCATGCCTTCGAGCCTAACCCGCACCCCCGGCGCATCGCCGGGGGGTTGCGTCACAGCTTGACGATCGGTGCGATCTTGATGAGCAGCTTCTTCGGGCCGGCCGAATCGAAGCGGACGTGCGCAACGCGCTTGGCCCCCTCGCCCGTGACCGCGTCGACCCGGCCCTCGCCGAAGTCGTCGTGCTTGATGCGATCGCCGGGTCCGAGCTCGAGATCGCCGTTGTCGCGGACCTTGGCCGGGATGCGGTTGGCGAACTTGGCGATGTCGCCGCTCTTCTCCCGGCGCGGGAGCGGCACGAGATCGTCGCCGTAGCGCTTGCCCGACCCGCCGAATCCGCCGCCGGAGCCACCCGTCCGCCGTCCGTTGAGCGCGCGCGACTGCGCGCCGCCGCGCGAGTTCACGTCGCCGGGGGACTGCCGCCAGTCGATCAGGTCGTGCGGGATCTCCTGCAGGAAACGGCTCGGCATGGCGGCGGAGACCTCACCGAACTGCGCCCGGGTCATGGCGAGCGAGAGGTGCAGGCGCTTGCGCGCTCGGGTGAGCGCGACGTAGAAGAGGCGTCGCTCTTCCTGCGGACCGCCGGGCTCGTTCGCTGAGATGCGGTGCGGGATGAGGTCCTCTTCCACGCCCGTGACGAAAACGGCGTCGTACTCGAGGCCCTTCGCGGTGTGCATCGTCATGAGCGACACGGTTCCCGAGGCGTCGTCGAGATCGTCGGCGTCGGCGACGAGCGCGACCTCGGTGAGGAAGTCGAGGATGGTGCCCTCGGGGTTGTTGCGGGCGAACTCGCGCGTCACCGCGATGAGCTCGTCGAGGTTCTCGAGGCGCGCCTCGTCCTGGGGGTCGCGGCTCGCGCGCAGCGCATCCATGTAGCCCGACTTGTTGAGCAGAACCGTCAAGCCCTCGGTCACGGCTGTCGGCGGAGCGATCTCGCCCGAGCTCGGCAGCATGATCTCGGACGCCTCGGCGAGCACGGCGTCGAGCTGCGCGATCGCGGCCTGGATCTTCGGCCCCACACCCAGCGCCGAGGCGTTGGCGAGTGCATCGCGGAAGGTGATCTGGTGGTCGGCCGCGTACCGGGCGATGGACGTCTCGGTCACGTCGCCGATCCCGCGACGCGGACGGTTCAGGATGCGGCGCACCGCCAGTTCGTCGGCGGGGTTCGCCACGGCGACGACGTAGGCCAGCGCGTCCTTGATCTCGGCACGGTCGTAGAACTTCGTGCCGCCCATGATCTTGTACGGGATCGCCGCGCGGATGAAGATCTCTTCCAGCGCGCGCGACTGCGAGTTCGTGCGGTAGAACACAGCCATCTGCGAGTACGGCACCGACGAGCGGTGCAGCGCTTCGATCTCATCGGCGACGAACTGGGCCTCGTCGTGCTGCGAGTAGCCGGTGAAGCCGACGATCGCCTCGCCGGCGCCGACATCCGTCCAGAGCTTCTTGTCTTTGCGGTCGAAGTTGTTCGAGATGACGGCGTTCGCGGCCGAGAGGATGTTCTGCGTCGAGCGGTAGTTCTGCTCGAGGAGCACGACCTTCGCACCGGGATAGTCGCGCTCGAACTCGGTGATGTTGCGGATGTCGGCGCCGCGGAACGCGTAGATCGACTGGTCGGAGTCGCCGACGACGGTCAGCGAGGCCGCCTCGACCTCGGGGGCCGACTCGGGCTCGAAGATCATCATGCCGCCCGATGAGAACGCGTCGCCGCCCTGTCCCTGAACGGGACGGGTCAGCTCGTGGATCAGCGCGTACTGAGCGTGGTTGGTGTCCTGATACTCGTCGACGAGGATGTGCCGGAACCGCTTGCGGTAGACGTCGGCGACGTGCGGGAACGCGCGGAACAGGTACACCGTCTGGGCGATGAGGTCGTCGAAGTCGAAGGCGTTGGCGCGCTGGAGGGCGGACTGGTACGCGCCGAAGAGTTCGACGAAGACGCGCTCGGCGGGATCGGACATGTTCGCCTGGCGCGCGTACGAATCGGCGTCGGCGAGCTCGTTCTTGAGCTTCGAGATGCGGCTCTGGACACCAGCGGGGGTCAGACCGAAGGCGTCGGCCTCGTGCTCTTTCACGAGACGCTTGATGAGCGCGCGCGAGTCGCCCGAGTCGTAGATCGTGAAGTTCTTGGTGAAGCCGAACTGCTGCGCCTCGCGCCGGAGGATCCGCACGCAGGCCGAGTGGAACGTCGAGATCCACATGCCCTGCGCACTGTCGCCGATCAGCTGCTGCACGCGCTCGCGCATCTCGCCGGCAGCCTTGTTGGTGAAGGTGATGGCGAGGATCTGGCTCGGCCACGCCTCTCGGCCGCGTAGAAGCGACGCGATGCGATGAGTGAGCACCCGCGTCTTGCCGGAGCCGGCGCCCGCGACGATCAGCAGGGCCGGGCCGCGATAGGTCACAGCTTCACGCTGGGGCGGGTTGAGACCCTCGAGGAGGACGGCGTCGGGACGCTCGCCCGAGGAGGCGCCGGGGCGCGCGGATGCGGCGGACCCGACGATGACGGGCTTGATGGGCTCTGGCATGACTGTTCGATTCTACGTTCGGCCGCCGACACCCGCCCGGCGGCTCAGAGCAGGCGACGGGCCGTCGCCCAGGCGGTCAACTCGTGCCGCGACGACAGCTGCAGTTTGCGCAGCACCGCGGAGACATGCGTCTCGACCGTCTTCACCGAGATGAACAGGTCGGCCGCGACCTCCTTGTAGGCATAGCCGCGCGCGATGAGGCGCATGACCTCCTGCTCGCGCGACGACAGCCGGTCGAGCTCGTCGACCGCCGTCGCCGTCTCGCCCGCCACCGCGCCGAACGCGTCGAGCACGAAACCGGCGAGGCGCGGCGAGAAGACGGCGTCGCCGCCCGCCACCGCCACGACGGCCCGGCTCACCTCGTCACCCGACGACCCCTTGGTGATGTATCCCCGCGCACCGGCTCGGATGACGCGGACGACGTCGTCGGCGGCATCCGACACGCTCAGCGCGAGGAACCGCGCCGGTGTCGGGGCGGTCCGGCCGATCACCTCGGCGCCCCCGGCACGGTCCTCGCCCGACCCGCCGGGAAGATGCACGTCGAGCAGCACGACGTCGGGCTCCGTTCGCGCGATGACCTCGACGGCGGACTCCACGTCGGCCGCCTCGCCGACGACGGCGATCCCGGCGGACAGATCCGCGCGGAGCCCCGACCGGAAGATGGAGTGGTCGTCGACGATGACCACGCGCAGCCGATCAGCCACGCGCATCTCCGGGAGCGCCGACGTGGAGGTGGATCTCGGAGCCGCCCGATGCCGCCGTCCGGACCGTTGCCGATCCCCCGGCGCGCCGCATCCGGCCGATGACCGACTCACGGACGCCCAGCCGATCGTCCGGGATCGCGGTCACGTCGAACCCGGGGCCGCGATCCCGGACGTACACGTCCACCCCGCGGGATCCGCCCTCGATGTAGACCGAGACGTCGCCGCCTGCGTGGCGGGCGGCGTTGAGCATCGCCTCGCGCGCCGCCGCCGCCAGTTTGCCGCTGGCCTGCTCCGCCGACAGCCCGGCCGAGACCACGTCGATCCGCACCGCGTAATCGAGCTCGAGCGCGGCGGCGTAGTCGCGCAGGTCGGTGACGAGATCGCTGTCGGGATGCGCCTCGCCGTCGAAGAGCCAGGCGCGGAGCTCGCGCTCCTGCGCCCGGGCGATGCGGGCGGCCTCGCTCGAGGCGCCCGCCGTGTTCTGGATGAGCGCGAGAGTCTGCAGCACCGAATCATGCAGGTGCGCCGCCATCGCGCTTCGCTGCTCCTCGCGGATGCGCCGCACGCGCTCCCCCGACAGATCACCCCACCGGCTCGCGAGGGCGGACCCGACGAGCGCGATCAGTCCCGCGACGGGAACGGCCAGGGCAGGAAGCGCCACGATCCCGTCGGAGTCGACGCGCGGCAGCATCGCGAGGAGCACGACGAACAGGATGCCGGCCGCGGCGGCCCGCACCGCGACGGCGTGTCGGTCTCCGCGATCGACGTCACGCCGGTCGACGAGCTCCGCCCAGCATCCGGCGGCCGTCGCGAGCACGCTCACGAACGCGACGACGGCGGCGAGCGCCGGCGAGAACGACCGTGACGTCCAGGCGTCACGCGCCTCGACGGCCAGCACCGCGACGAGGACCGGCAGTGCGACGGTCGCCGCCGACACACCGATCCACGCCATCGGGGCCCGGCGTGTCGGCGCGGCCGGACCCGGCTGCCACGGCACGAGGACCCAGAGCCACAGGTACAGCAGCGGCCCCGCCCCCGCGACGAGCGTCAGGACGACGAACAGCGCACGGATGCTGCCCGCACCGACCCCGAGGTGCCTCGCGAGCCCCGCGCTGACGCCCGAGACGATGCTGTCGCGCGAGCGCTCCAGCGGCGGTCGCGCGCCCGGGCCGATGACCGGTCGCGGGGGCGGAGGTCCCGGGTGCACGGCGGGAGTCGCGAGAGCGGAGGACATGGCCACATCCAATCACTCCGGTCGCGGCGGCACACCGGCGCCGGAGCAGGATCAGGGATGCCTCAGGGCGATCCCCCATATCGTCCGGCACCCCGTTCGCCGCAGGATCGGATCATGACTTCCGCGCCACCCCTCGCCGCCCCGCCGGCTCCCGATCCCACGTCATCGACGGAGGGCGGGTTCTTCCGCTGGGTCGATGCCCTCGGCGTCGCCCGCCGAGACGGGTGGATCGGCGGGGTGTGTGCGGGAGTGGCCGCACGATGGGGCATCGACCCCGTCATCGTGCGCGGTCTCGCCGGCGTCGCGACCGTCATCGGTCTCCCCGCCATCGTCGCCTACGCCGCCGCCTGGGCGATCCTGCCCGATATGTCGGGGCGTTCCCACGCCGCCGACCTCGAGCGCGGCCGGTTCTCGTACGCTCAGAGCGCGATCCTCGCCGTCGCCATCATCGGCGTGCTCCAGGTCCTCGGCCTGCTCGTCACCGCCGTGGCGCTCGCGACCGGCACGAGCGCCGGAGCCGTCGGGACCGTCCTCGTGGCGCTCGTCCTCGCGGGCGGAACCGTGCTGACGGCCGCCGTCATCGCGCTGCTGGTGCGCAGAGCCCGCCGGGCCCCGCATACCGAGGAGGCCCCAGGCGCGTCGGCCGGCGGGTCCCGCGTGGATGCCGCCGCCGGTGCCGGCCCCGGCGCGGCGGAGGCCGCGGTCGCGCTCACCGAGCCCGCGCCCCCGAGCGACGACGCCCACCCCGACGACCTGGCCGCCTGGCGCAGGCAGCACGCGGCCTGGAAGGAGCGAGATCGCGCCTGGCGTCGCGAGCAGGGCGACGCCGATCGCGCGGCTCGCACCGCCGAGCGGGAGGAGCGCCGCGCCGCCGCCGCAGTGTTCGCGCGCGAGGCGGCGGAGCGTCGCCTCCTTCGCCGCGCCGAGCGCCCGCGCACGAGCATCGCGTTCCTCGCGGTGACGGCCGGCGCTGCCGCCGTCACAGGCACGATCGCTGCGCTCACTGCTTCGGGCGAGGCGGCGGTGGCGCTCGGGCTGTTCGCCGCGGCCACCGTCACCGCGCTCGCCATGATTGTCGCCGGAGCCATCCGCCGGCGGAGCGGCTTCCTCGCCTTCGCGAGCGCGTGCATGCTCATGGGCGGAGGCCTCGCCCTTGCCGTCTGCGTCGCCGAGGAACTGCACATCGGCGTTTACGAGATCTCGAACGTCTCATCCGAGGCCGGGGCGGAGACCTACCGGCAGACGTTCGGCGAGCTCCGCGTCGAGCTGGTCGATGCACCCGATGCGGCGCCGCTGACCATCGAGAAGGGGGCGGGCTCGACCTACGTGACGGTCGCCCCCGGTGTCGAAGTGACGCTGCACGCATCCGTCGGCGACGAGGCGTCGCTGATCCTCTCGGAGGGCGACGAATGGACCGTGCTCACCGACGGCCCCGACGCACGAGATTCCGGCGCTAGCCGAACCGCGGTCGATACGACGATCCCCTCTCGAGGAGAAACGACGACGCGTCAATCGGTCGCCCTCGACCAGGAGAGCGGCTACATCGAGATCCGCATCCTCGAACCGAAGGAGACCGACCGATGACCGACATCGTCATGACCGAAGACACAGCGTTCCCCTCGCCTCCTGCTCGTCCCCGGGTGCGGTGGGCCGGCATCGTGTGGGGCCTCGCGTTCGCGACGCTCGCCATCGCGGGCATCGTGCTCACCCGGTCATCGGACGCCTACGGCGGGCTGATCGAGTGGGTGACGGCCATCTCGATTCCGACGCTCGTCGCCACGGCGCTGTTGAGCGCGGGCCTCGCGGTCCTCATCGCGGGGATCGCCGGCATGCTGCGGCACGCTCAGCGCTCGCTGGCGGCGCGCCGCGCCACCGGGCCGGGCGCGGACCCCGGCGGCGAGATGGCCGCTCGTCACACGACGTAGCACGACGACTCCGGTCTTCACACCTCTGGCGACCCGGCGGGGCGCCCACGTAGCGTGAGGGCATCGCGGCGATCCGGGTGGTCCCGGGCATCGGCTCATAACCGATCGCGTTGCGGGTTCGACTCCCGCCGTCGCGTCCATTCGGGTCTCAATCCCCATCGAGCGCATCAAGCCGTCGCAGCGCATCCCGCGCCCGGGCGAGACGGTCGGGCTCGGGCTCGTCCCACCAGTACGGGCCGCGCTCCCCCAGGCCGTGCTTGGCGAGGTCCACGCGCTCGCGTGCTGCGGCGACCGCGTCGTCGTCTCCGCGACGCTTCGCAGCTCCCACTGCGGACCGGCCCCGTCCGAGATGGGATGTCAGCGCGGCGACGACATCGTCGGGCAGGGACGGGTCGGTGCGCCGCCAGCGCCGCCCGTCCACGACGAGCCAGCGCTCGGAATCGACATCGGCCACGGACTCAGTATGAGCCGTGGCCGATGTCGACGTGATGCTGCGGATCAGGCGCGACGGAACTCCGCGCGCATGGGGCAGTCGAACGGGTCGCGGGCGGCGAGCCCGACACGGTTGAGGTAGTCGATGACGATGGCGTAGGAGCGCCAGAGTGTGGTCTCGGTGTACGGCACGTTCAGGGCGTCGCACTGGTCCTTGACGATCTCGCGAGCCCGGGCGAGTGCCGGACGCGGCATGTTCGGGAAGAGATGGTGCTCGATCTGGTAGTTGAGACCGCCCATGAGCCACGTCGCCCACCAGCCGCCGCCGATGTTGCGCGAGGTGCGGACCTGCTTGCTGAAGAAGTCGAGCTTCGCGTCGGGCGCGATGATCGCCATGCCCTTGTGGTTCGGCGCGAACGAGGCGCCCATGTACAGCCCGAAGACGGCGACCTGCACCCCGAAGAACGCAAACGCCATGCCGATCGGCAGGAAGATGAACACCGGAGCCACGAAGAGCGCGAACCGCGCCAGGATCAGGGTGATCTCGAGCGCGCGCTTCTTCACCGGGCCGCGGCTGACCAGGTGGCGCATCGACAGCGCGTGGAGGTTGAGGCCTTCGAGCAGCAGCAGCGGGAAGAAGAACCAGCCCTGGCGCTGGGTGATGAACCGGCGGATGCCGCGAGCGGTCGCGGCGTCCTCTTCGATGAACGAGATCGTGTCGATCTCGATGTCGGGGTCCTTGCCCACCTTGTTCGGGTTGGAGTGATGCCGGGCGTGCTTCGACGTCCACCACGACAGGCTCATGCCGACGACGCCGACGGCAAGGAAGCGGGCGAGCCGGTCGTTCGCGGGGCCGGAGGCGAGCACCTGACGGTGGTCGGCTTCGTGGGCGAGGAACGCGACCTGCGTGAAGACGATGCCGAGCGCTGCGGCGATGAGCAGCTGGAACCAGCTGTCTCCGAGGAGGACGAAGCCGGTGACGCATCCGCCGATCGCGAGGACGAGGGCGAGGCCGACGAGGCCGTAGAACCACGGCGTGCGGCGAAGAAGACCCGATTCACGGACGACGCGCGAGACATCGGTGAAGGCGTGGGCCATCGGAGGGAAATCGGCTGTTCCGGCATAGGTGGTGCGGACGGGGCCGAGACGCGACTCGACGACGGATGAAGCGATGGGAGCACCTGCTGACTCGTTCGTGACCGGGATGGTCGGGGAGCGGAAGGCGGATGCCGACGGCTGCGGCCCACACTACGGAGCGGTGGATCGCCGCAGCGGTATATGCCCCACTCTCACCGGTGACGCACGGCTGTCGCTCAGGCGGGTTCGACCCGTCGGTCACTCCGAGCCGTCGAGGAACGTGCCGTTACGGGGCGAGTCCGGCGGCTCCGGCACGACGTAGAGCCCCGTCGGGGAGTTGGCGGTGTAGGTCAGTGCCTCGAGCCACGCGCGATTGAGCGACGGCGTCCGGCTGCCGTAGTACTTGAAGACGAGGCCGCAGCCCGGGTGCAACCACACCGTCGTGCGGCCGTCACCGATGCTGATGTCGTCTTTCCACGTGAGCGTGAACGCCTCACCGCGCCGCAGCTTCGTCGTGATGACGGTCTGAAGGTGCGCGAGCGTCCGATCCTCGAAATCCGCTCGGATCTGGTTCTCATAGATGAAACGGCCCATCGCGTCTCCTTCCGGTCCGGCCCGAACCTAGTGCCCGCTGCGCACGGCCGGCATCCCCTTGTGCTCGACGCCCGAATCGGTAGTCTCGCCTGACGCGGCGTGCTCGACGCCGCTGCGATGAAGGGGGAATGCCGTGTCCAAGAGAGTCGACGTGTTCTACGGCGGTCGCCCCTACAGCATCGGGGGCCGCAACATCGACGACATCCGCGCCGAGATCGCCGCCGCCCTCGCGCTGGGGCACGGCTGGCTCACCGTCAACGACGGCGAGGGCGTGGCGCTGACGACCGATCTGCTGATCACCCCCGGCGTCGACGTCACCCTCGCCGACATCCCAGGCGAGTGAGCGTGTTACGTACTCGACCGTAAAAGTCAACCCCCTCCCCACTTCCTGACAACTGCCTGAAATCTGCGGTGGCACAGCACGTCTGTGCGCGTCGCGGATCGAGTGCGCGCGGAACGGATTCTTCCGCACGACCCCCCGAGTCGATCGCGGAAGCTGTTGATCGCGCCGTTGGGCGCGCAAGGAGGAATATTGGGCAGGTTTGTTTACGACGGCAACAATCGCGCCGAGATCGAGGACCGTACGCTCGCACACCTCCAGATGACCATCGGGGCGAAGCTCCGTCGCGGCGAGGCATTCTTCTTCACCTGGAAGGACGACGTCAGCGTCGGCAAGGGCCGCACGACCGTGTGGATGCACGCCGGCGCATCGCTCGTCTTCACCTTCCACGGCAGCCGCACCCCGGCGATCAACCGCGCCTGGCTCGAGGCGCTCATGTACACGGCGAACTCTCCCAGCGGGCTCTACATCGTCCCCGAGCCGGCGGAGTCGGCATCCGACAAGCTCGGTGTTGAATAGTCAGCCCAATCGGCGGGGGTTGCAGACCGACGACCCCGGTCGGGCACAGGAATCGGTCAGCTCGCTGTTCGCGACCCCCGTGTCGCTCGCCGTCGACGGGGCAGCGCCGTTCCGGTACGAGATGGCGGCGCTGGACCACCCGGCCGCCGCCGCAGCCGCCATGCGGTTCACCGGGACGATGCGCTCGGGCACACGGGCTTTTCCGCGTCTCGTGGTGGCGCACGCGGCGCACGGGAACCACCGCTGGCAGATCGGCAGCGAGTCGGGCGACGGCCGGACCCCCTTCATCGTGCCTCCGGACACGGAGTTCGCGGCCGAGTTCGGTCAGCTGCACCTGCGCACCTTCAGCATCACGACCGAGACGCTCGACCACGTGCTCCGGGCGATGCTCGGCGACGACCCACGCCACCTGCAGTTCTCGGGCCTGAACCGCCGGGCCGAGAACCCGAGGCTCGTCGCCGAGACCCTGCGCTTCCTCGAGGCAACCGTGCTGGCCGACGAGAAGGTGGCCGCTTCGCCCCTCATGCGCACCCAGCTGGTGCACCAGGCGGTCGCGTCCCTCGTGACCGCGTTCCCCCTCATCGACCCTGACGACGGGGAACGGCGCCGCCCCACGGCGCGAGCCGTCCGTCGCGCCGTGGCGTTCATGGAGGAGAACGTCAGCAACCCCATCAGCATCAGCGATATCGCGGTGGCATCCGGGACGTCGGTGCGCGCGCTGCAGAGCGCGTTCCACAAGGCGTTCGAGATTCCGCCGAGCACATACCTGCGCCGCCTGCGGATCGAGGGTGCGCATCGCGAACTGCGCGCGGCGCCTCCCGGATCGACGACCGTCCGGGATGTCGCCCTGCGCTGGGGCTTCGCACACACGGGGCGCTTCGCTCAGCTGTACGCCGCGATGTACGGGGAACACCCGTCGCATACGCTCCGTCGCTGAGGACGGTTCCGTCAGGCGGCCGTCGGATCCGGGATCAGGATCCACACGCGCGCGCCGCCGAGGGGTGAGTCGTCGAGACCGATGCGCCCGCCGTGTGCTTCGATCACACGGCGGCAGGTCGACAGTCCGATGCCGAGCCCTTCGGCGTCGGAGTCGCCGCGCTCCATGAGGGCGAAGACGCGTTCGCGGTCGGCCGGCGGCACACCCGGACCGTTGTCGTCGACGGTGATCCGCCACCCGCCGTGGACGGCATGCGCCCCGACTCGCACCTGCGGAACCCGCCCCGCCGTGGCCGTGAACTTCAGGGCGTTGGCGACGACGTTCTGCAGGACCGCGCGCAGAAGGGTGGGGTCGCCGACGGGGTCGACCTCGAGGGCCTGGCGAATGTCCGCACCCGACGCGGTGATCTGCGCGTCGAGATCCTCGACGACGGCGTGCATGACGGCGTCCAGGTCGACCCGCGTCCGCTGCGGGCTCGCACCGCCGACACGAGCGTAGGAGAGGATGTCGGAGATCATGGCGTTCATGCGGTCGGCCGCCGACTCGGCGCGAGCGAGCACCCGGGCCGCCTCGGGGGCGTTGTCCATGTCGGGGCTATCGATCGCGAGCTCGAGGAAGCCGGTCAGGGCCGTCAGCGGATTGCGGAGGTCGTGGCTGATCTGCCCCGCGAACCGCGAGAGCTGATCGTTCGACGCGCTGAGCTCGCGACTGATGCGGCGCAGTTCGAGCAGATCGACCACCTGATGGGCGAGCAGGTCGAGCGCCTCGCGAGACGACTCGTCGAGGTCGCCGACCGAGTCGTTGAACACGCAGAGGGTGCCGATGGCGACCCCCGCCGGCGTGATGAGCGGACTCGAAGCATAGAACCGCACGTGCGCGATCTCGCCGGTGACGAACGGATTCGCGGCGAAACGCTCGTCGAGTCGCGCGTCGGGCACGACGACCCGGCCGGGGCGCGCGATGACCGCGGCGCACATCGAGTCCTCGCGCGAGCAGACGGCGGGTTCGAAGCCGACCGCGGCGATCTGATGCTGCGAGCGGTCATCGATGATGTTGATGACCGCGGTATCGACGCCGCAGACCGTTGCGGCCAGGCGGACGATTCCCTGCAGGTCGGGCGCGGGCGCCTCGCCGATCACGTGGTAGGCGTCGATCGCCTCACGTCGGGTGATGTCGAGTTGCGTGATCATGACACTCTTACGCTATCCGCGTTCCGGGCGGCAGGCTCCGCGCCGGCGTCCTCGTCCGCGACCATGCCCCCGCCACCAGCAGACCGGCGACGATCACCTGTCCCCCGAGCCCGACGAACCAGCTCGGCACCGTCCGATCGCGAATCTCCGCGGGGGTCGGGAAGACCTCGTCGAGAGCCGGACGGCACTCGTCGAAGCCGGTCTCGAGATCCGGCGCGATCTGCGCCTGACGGACCCCCGATGCGATCTGCCCGAACAGGTCGACGGGGTAGCCGGACCGGTCGTATTCGGCAGGGGTCGCGTCGGCGAGGATGACGAAGGGATTGGCCGCGAGCACCCACCAGACGCGATCGAACCGCGGCACGGTGTAGGTCGACTCCTGCGGCTCGCCGCACACCATGCGGGCCGGATCGTTCCAGCACTCGTCCGTGCCGTCGACGCACTGCGGCGACCCGTCGGCGTTGTACATCGCGGGGCGATAGGTCGTCGTCGCCTCGCTCGAGAAGGCGGTCGCGCCGAGGCCGAACGCGATGAGCGTTCCGAAGACGAGTGCGGAGACCACGAGATACGTCGCCGCCACCGAGAAGAGCGGGCGGGCGATGAGGCCGCTCAACCCGACGCCGATCGCGGCGATGATGCCGATCTCGATCACGAGGACGGCCAGCGAGACCACCACGACGACGGGGTCCACTCCCCCGGCCAGGGTCGCGATGACGAGGAACGGGGCCGCCACAGCGGCGAAGGCGAGCCCCGTGATCCAGGCGGCGAGGACTTTCCCGAGCAGGATCTCGGAGGTGCGCGCGAGGGTCACCTGGACCGGAGCCAGGGTCGCGGCATCCCGGTCGCCGTTGACGGAGTTGCCGCTCAGTGTCGGCGAGACCAGAACGACGAGCAGCAGCGTGATGATGACGATCGTGGAGTAGATGCCGGCACCGCGCTGGTCCGCTTCGGTGACGATCCCGCCGAAGGCCAGGAATGCGAGCGCCGTCACACCGATGAGCAGCACGGCGAAGATTCCGAGCAGCACGTACCACGACACGGTGCGCACGCGCTGGAGCAGCTCGAGCCGAGCGACGGTCCACAGCCGGGCGATGCTCATGACGCCTCCTTCCCCTCGGCGCCGAGATCGAGGAAGGTGTGCTCGAGCATCCCGGTCGCCGCCGAGAACTCGGCGACCGCGACGCCGGCATCCACCAGCGTCCGCAGCCCCGCGGCCGCCTCATCCTCGGAGGCGAACGGGATCAGCACGTCGCGACGATCGATCGGCACCCGCGCGACATCGAGCCCGAGGGCCGTTGCGACCGGGAGCACCGCGGCATGCGCGTCGAGGTCGGCGACGCGGACCCGCCAGGCGCGGGTGCGGCGCGCGGCGGCGGCGACCCGATCGGGGCTGACGGTCGCGCCGTCGAGGAGGAACACCGCGTCGTCGACGACCTCCTCGAGCTCGGAGAGGATGTGGCTGGATATCAGCACGGTCTTCCCGGCCGCGGCGAAACCGCGCAGGAGCCCGCGCAGGTCGACCCGCGCTTGGGGGTCGAGTCCCGAGGCCGGCTCGTCGAGGAGGAGGACGGACGGGTCGTGCACGAGCGCGCGCGCGAGTCCGAGCCGCTGCTTCTGCCCGCGTGAGAGCACGCGAGCGGGCGACCCGGCCAGCCCCGCGAGTCCGACCTGATCCAGAAGCTCTCCCGCGCGGCGAGCCGCGGCGGACGTGTCGAGATCGTAGAGCCGGCCCGTCATCTCCAACGTCTCGCGCACCGTGAGCGACCCCCAGGCCCCGAGGGCATCGGGCATCCATCCGAGCCGCGAGCGGGCCTGCGCGGGGTCGGCGACGGGGTCGATGCCGGCGATCCGGATGCTGCCGGCGTCGGGCTGCAGCAGCGACGCGAGCATCAGCAGCAGCGTCGTCTTGCCGGCGCCGTTGGGGCCCACGAGCCCGGTGACAGCCCCGGCTCGCGCATCCAGGTCGACGCCGCGGACGGCTTCGACCCGCCCGAACGAACGACGGACATCACGGACGCTGATCCCGGCGGTGAGCATGTCCGACACCCTAGGGGACGGCGATGGCGGGATCGAGCGGCGGATCCGAGAGGGGCGCGTCAGCCCGCGGGAGCCGGACGACCGCGGTGGTGCCCCGCTCCGCTCCGGGCAGCAGGCGGATGTCGCCGCCGTGGGCGCGGGCCAGCCCCCTCGCGAGCGAGAGCCCGAGGCCGAGGCCCTGCTCGGCGCTCCGGCGCGACCGGGCGGTGCGATAGAACCGCTCGAAGGCCTGTCGGCGCTCGGCGGGACTCATGCCCGAGCCCGAATCCGCCACGGCGATCGCGACCTCTTCCGGGGCGGTCGTGATCGTCACCGACACCTCGCTGCCGGGAGGTGACGCCTGCCGGGCGTTGCGCAGCAGCTCGGTGATGATCGAGTGCAGATCGCGGGCGCCGATCCTCGCGTGGGTCGGAGCGCCCGACACCAGGACCCTCGCTCCGGGGTCGCCGTCGCCCACATCGTCGACGGCACGCTCGACGACGGCACGGACGTCGCACGACGACGGTCGGGGCGCCACGTCCGCGCGACCGGTCGCGAGCATCAGTTCGACCGTGTGCTCCAGGCGCTCGGCCGCGCGATGGACGGTCTCCCAGCGGTCGCGATGCTCGGGCATCGCCCCGGCGACGGCGAGCTCGGCGTTGCCGAGGATCACCGTGAGCGGGGTGCGCAGCTCGTGACCGACCGTGTCGAGAAAGCGGTCCCGCACGTCGACCGCCTCGACCAGCTCGGTCACGTCCTGAGCCACGACGAGCACTCCGATGGGCTCGCCGCCGAGGGCGATCGGCCGCGCCACGAAGCGCAGTGCCACCTGATCGCCCGGCTGACCGACCCACACGCGACGCGGTTCGGCGAGTTCACCCGAGAGGATGACGTCGCGGAGCCAGGGGCCGAGCCCGACCGGGGTGATCCGGTCTTCCTCGTAGACGAACGTCCTTCCGTCCTGTTCGAGCGAGATCGCGATCCCGGCGCGTCGTGAAAGCGCGCGTGCGGGGGCGTTCGCGAGCAGCACCGCGTCGTCGTCGCCGAAGACGACGATCGCGTCCGGGCTCATGTCGAGCAGTTGTTGCAGCGCCGCGTCGGTCCGGCTCGACGAGTCGATCGCCTCGGCCATCCGGTGTCTGGCGCGCCTGGCGTTCGTCCGCTGGCGTCCGAGATCGACCGCCACGAAGCGGGTGCCGATCGCGAACATGCCGAGCAGCGCCGGCACCGTCACCAGCGACACCCATTCGCCCAGCCCCGAGGGGACGGCGGGCGACGCGGCAAGAGGAAGCAGCCCCGCGATGACCACTCCGAGCGCCGTGACGAGGGGCGGGAACGCGAACGCGAGCCAGGCGATGGGGAATATCACGAGCATCCCGGTCACCGGCAGCAGATCGATCGCGCTGCTGCGCAGCGGCGCGCAGGCGAGGATCGACGCGAGCGGCACGATGCACACCCAGACGGTTCCGCGGGTCGGCTTGTCGTGCCAGACCAGCGCCATGGCGATGCAGGCTGCCAGGATGACGCCGACGCCCGCGACATACATCCCGGTGATGCGCGCGGGGTCGACCATCGCGACGGTCGTGGAGATCATCGCGGTCGACGCCCCCATCAGATACTGGGCGTACGGCTGGATCCGGGGTCTGCTGAGCATCGGGCCTCATCCGCGGGCATCCGCTCGCCCGACGACGATCACCCTCCCGATCAGGCGGCTCCGCTGTCAAGTCCGTGACAGTCCGACGTGTCAGTGCCCGAAGACCTCGACCCCGAGATCAGGGTGGTCGACGAACACGCCGTCGACACCGGATGCGGCCAGTTCACCCCACTCGCCGCGGTAGTCCCCCCACGCGGCCCGCCCGCCGGCTCGTCGGTGGCGGCGGACGAGGAACGCGTTCTCGGGCCGGGCCGTCCACGTGAACACGATCAGCTCGCGCTCATGCGCGGCGCCCACGAGGTCAGCCCCGTCCGCGCCGCGCGGGGGGTCGAGGATCATCCGCTTGTCGAGGCTCACACCGGCGACGCGTCCGCGGAGAGCGTCGAGTCCCGCCGGCGAGGCCCACTCGCGGTAGCCGCGGGCCCGGCCGCCCTCGGTGGCGACCAGGTCGTACGGTGCGCCGTCGGATTCGAGGAGGAAGATCCGAGTGCCCTCCACCCCGGCGTCGGCGAGGCGGTCGAGGATGGTCAGCTCGAACGACTCGATCCACAGCGGGAGGTCGGCCGCGTCGAGCCGAGCCGCCGCGAGCTCGGCGCCGATGAGCGCGGCGACGTCGAAGCCCGCGCCCGCGAAGAACGTGGCGTGCTTGAGCTCCACGACGATGCCGGGTCTGCGCCCCGACGCCTCGGCGAACCTCGCGACCAGATCGAACAGATCCCGCAGCCGCATCATCGGCTCCGCCCCGTCGTTCCGGGCGCTATCGGGCCGAAGCCGCGGGAGTCGCTCGCGGCAGCGCAGCCGCGACAGCTCGTCCCACGTGAAGTCTTCGGCGAACCAGCCCGTGACCTCGATGCCGTCGACCGTCTTCGTCGTGCGTCGCGGCGCGAACTCCGCGTGGTCGGCGACGTCGGTCGTCGAGCCGATCTCGTTCTCATGGCGGATGATCGCGACGCCGTCCCGACTGAAGACGACATCGGGCTCGACGGCATCGACCCCGCTCTCGAGCGCGAGGAGATAGGACGAGCGCGTGTGCTCGGGACGATACCCGGGCGCACCTCGGTGGCCGATCACGAGCGGGCGGGTCACGGTCCCAGGCTAGGGCCGGGCTCGCCCGGTTTCGCTGAGGGCGATCGGCTTCATGGCCTGCTCACAGCAGGGAACGTACACCGCGGGAACCGGTTCCCGTAGGCTGGGTGAACACGGCATCCAGCTGTGTCGACCCTCGACTTGGAGTGTGAGAGCAGTGGCCCTCAATAACCCCGCATTCGACAATCCCGCGTTCAAGGAGCAGCGGCCGGGTCTGACGCCGCCCGCCGCCCCCGGCATGCAGACCGCTTCGGCGCAGCACGCCGGTGTGGACGTCGCCTCCCAGGCGCAGCTCGAAGGCATGTACGCGGCACCGGCCGCCGGTGCCCGCGAGACCTCCCGCATGACGGTCGAGGACACCGTCGTCAAGACGCTCGGGCTCTTCGCCATCCTGCTGGCCGCGGCCGTCGTCGGCTGGGTCTGGACGCTCTCGCCGGTGACGCGCGACAACCCCGCCCCCACGATGATGCCCTGGATCATCGGTGCGCTCGGCGGCTTCGTCCTCGCGATGGTCGTCACCTTCACCTCGCGCAAGAAGGTCCGCCCCGGCCTGATCTTCGGCTACGCCGCGTTCGAGGGCCTCTTCGTCGGCGGTATCTCCGCCTACTTCGAGTTCATCTGGCAGGGCATCGTCATGCAGGCGACCCTCGCGACGCTCGCCGTCGTCGGCGTGACCCTCGCCCTCTTCGCCAGCGGCAAGGTCCGCGCGTCGGCCAAGGCCACGAAGATCTTCATGATCGCGATGCTCGGCTACCTCGTCTTCTCGCTGCTGAACGTCGGCCTGATGCTCTTCGGCGTGTTCCCGAGCGGCATGATGTTCGGCCTGCACAGCCAGACAGTCGCCGGTATCCCGCTCGGCCTCATCATCGGCGTGCTCGTGGTCATCATGGCCGCGTACTCGCTCGTGCTCGACTTCGACAACATCCAGCGGGGCGTCCGCAACGGCGCGCCCCGTCAGTACGGCTGGGTCGGCGCGTTCGGCATCATGGTGACCGTCGTCTGGCTGTACGTCGAGATCCTCCGCATCATCGCGATCCTGCGCGGCAACAACTGACGCTCCCCCGCGATCCTCGAAGGCCCGTCCGGTTCGCCGGGCGGGCCTTCGTCATGCGCCTGCGCAGTATGGTTCGACGGGAGGAACCATGAGACGCGGCTCGAACCTGCCGGCCGTCGGCACGTACAACCAGACGCTCGTGCTCGACCTGATCCGGCGCTCCCCCGACGGCATCAGCCGCATCGAGCTGGCCGCCCGCACCGGACTCTCCGCGCAGACGCTCAGCAACGTCGCCCGCCGTCTCGTCGCGGAAGGGTGGGTGCGCGAGGGCACTCCCGTCGTCTCGGGTCCCGGCAAGCCCCGCACCCCCCTCCAGCTCGACCCCGCGGCGCGCTGCGCCGTCGGCATCCATCTCGATCCGGCCGTCGAGACGGTCGTGGTCGTCGACCTGCTGGGCCAGGTCGTCGCACAGACCGAGCGCACCCCGCGGCCCGATGCGACACGGGAGCAGATCCTCGGCGACCTCGTGGACACCGTGGAGTCCCTGCTCGCCGAGGGCGGCAGATCACGCGCATCCGTGCTCGGGATCGGCGTCGCAGCCCCCGGCCCGCTCGACGCGGAGGCGGGCGTTCTGTTCGAGCCCCCGCTCCTGCCCCCGGTCTGGCACGACCTCGCCCTGGGGTCGCTGCTGCACGCGGCGACGGGGCTGCCGACGACGGTCGAGAAGGATGTCGTCGCGGCGATGGTGGGCGAGCTCTGGCGGGATGCCGCCCAGGAGCTGCAGGACTCGATCTTCGTGTACTACGGGGCCGGCGTCGGGGCGGGTCTCGCCGTGGACGGGACGCCGATCCGGGGCCGCACGGGCAACGCCGGCGACGTCGCACACCTCGTCGTCGAACCCGGCGGCCCGGCGTGCGGATGCGGTCAGCACGGGTGCCTCGGCGCCGCCATCGCACCCGAGCGGCTGCTCATCGACGCCGGCGTCATCGACGGCGGAGAGCCGGTGGCCGCCTCCGCCCTCCGCGAGCACGTGCGCGATCTCGCCACACGCGCGCAGGGCGGGGACGACCGCGCCGTGGCCGCTGTACGACGCGCGGGGGCGAGCCTCGCGCGGGCCGTCGTGCAGATTAACAACCTGCTCGACGCGGATGTCGTGGTCGTCGGCGGCCCGCTGTGGACGCTGCTCTCGGCGACCGCGGGTCCCGCCCTCGTCGAGGCGGTCGCCTCCAGCACCGAGACGGCGACGGTCCGCGGCATCCGGGTGCTCGAGAGCGGCCTGGCCACCGACGCCGCCGCTGTCGGCGCCGCGTGCCTGGTGCTCGATGCCGCGATGACGCCGCGCCCGACCGACCTCATGATCGCCGGCACGGCGCACTGATCTCGGCGAGAAAGGTCCGGCGAAGCCTTGTCCTTTTATTCCATTTGGTTTAGAAAAGACGTGCGCGCGCACCAGCGCCCTCGTCAAAGCAAAGGAGCTTCGACCATGAAGAGATCCACCACGACCGCGGCAGTCGTCGGAATCGCCGCGTTCTCACTCGCTCTCACGGGCTGTGGCAGCGGTGGCGGGGGCGGCGAGGCGTCGTCCGACACGATCCGGGTCGCCTACCAGAAGACCACCTCGTTCACGGCGATGGACGAGCTGATGAAGAAGGCGAAAGAGGAGTACGAGGCCGCGAACGAGGGGATGACCGTCGAGCTCGTGCCGATCGAGGCCGAGCAGGACCAGTACTTCACCAAGCTCGCCCTGATGAACGGGTCGGCGGGGACCGCCCCCGATGTCATCTACGAGGACACCTTCCAGATCCGGTCGGATGCCGCCGCCGGGTACCTGCAGCCCATCGACGACTACCTCGCCGACTGGGACCAGTGGGAGCAGTACGACGACGGCGCCAAGCAGGCCGGCCTCGGTGACGACGGCAAGACCTACGGCGTCTCACTCGGCACCGACACCCGCGGGCTCTACTTCAACAAGCAGCTCTTCGCCGCCGCGGGCCTGCCCGAGGACTGGGCGCCGGAGAGCTGGGACGACGTGCTCGAGGCCGCTCGCACCATCAAGGAGAGCAACCCCGACGTCATCCCGTTCAACATCTACGCCTCGCAGGCGCTGGGCGAGGCCACCTCGATGCAGGGCTTCGAGATGCTGCTCTACGGCACGGAGGACGAACTGCTCGACACCGACACGAACAAGTGGGTCACGGGGTCGGCCGGGTTCCTCGACGCACTCGAGTTCTACCAGACCGTCGCCGACGAGAAGCTCGGTCCCGACCCCGCTCAGGCGCTCGACGCCGGCTGGGGAACCAAGGTCAGCACCGAGCTCCTCCCCCAGGGCGGCATCGCGATCGCCCTCGACGGTTCGTGGCTGCCGAGCAACTGGATCGACGGCGAGAACGCCTGGCCGGAGTGGGAGCAGACGATGGGCTTCGCCGCGATGCCGACGCAGGACGGCGGCGGTGACGGCTTCACCTCGATGTCCGGGGGCTGGACGCTCGCGATGGGGTCCAACGCGAAGAACCCGCAGGCCGCGTTCGACTTCATCGCGCAGGCGCTGACGTTCGAGAACGCGCTGATGTACCACCAGGAGGCCGGGCAGATCGCGGTGCGCAAGGATGTCGCCGCCAGTCAGGAGTACCTCGACTACAACCCGTCGTTCGAATTCTTCTCGTCGCTGGTGCCGTACACCCACTTCCGGCCGGCGACGCCCGACTACTCGCAGATCTCAGCGAACATCCCACGCGCGACCGAGTCGATCTTCACCGGTCAGGCGACCCCGCAGGATGCGCAGGCCGCGTACGACTCCGCTCTCGTCGGCATCGTCGGCGAGGAGAACACGCAGGCGGGCTGATCCAGCGATGACCGCGACCGCCACCGTCACCACCGGCGGGCGGCACCGTCCGGGCCGGGACATCACCTCCCGGTCCGGCCGGTCGGCCGGCCGTGCCGCCGCACGACTGCTCCCCCTCCTGCCCGCGGTGCTCCTGCTGCTGGCGTTCATGCTCGGGCCGATCGTCTATGCGCTGTACGGCTCGCTGACCGACCGCGCGATGACCGGCCCGCGCGCCGCGAACCCGCAGTTCATCGGGCTCGACAACTACACGGCCCTCTTCGCCTCGGGAGAGTTCTGGCTCTCTCTCGGGCTCACGGTCGTGTTCGTGCTCGCGTCCGCCGTGATCGGCCAGAACGTCCTCGGGATGCTGCTCGCCGTCCTCATCCGCAGCTCGGTGAAGCCCCTGCGCTCGATCGTCGGCGGTCTCGTGGTGCTCGCCTGGGTGCTGCCCGAGATCGTCGCAGCCTTCGCCCTGTACGCCTTCTTCCAGACCGACGGCACGCTCAACACGTTCCTCGGCTGGTTCGGCCTCGAGGGCACGAGCTGGCTGTACTACTTCCCGATGCTCGCGGTGATCCTCGCGAACATCTGGCGGGGCACCGCCTTCTCGATGATGGTCTACAACGCCGCGCTGTCCGAGGTGCCGCCGGAGCTGATCGAAGCGGCGACGATCGACGGCGCGGGAGCTTGGCAGCGGTTCATCCGCGTCACCCTCCCCGTCATCCGCCGCTCGATCTCGACCAACCTGCTGCTGACGACGCTGCAGACCCTCGGCGTCTTCACGCTCATCTGGGTCATGACCGGGGGCGGCCCGGGAACGCAGTCGTCGACGTTGCCGGTACTCGCGTTCCAAGAGGCGTTCAAGTTCGCCCAGGTGGGCTACGGCACCGCCATCGCGGTCGTGACGCTCCTGATCGGCGCGGTCTTCTCCGCCGTCTACATTCGCATCCTCAAACCGGAGGTCGACTGACATGGCCACCATCGCCACCTCCGTCTCGGCGCCGCGGAAGCGGGCCCAGACCGTGCTGTCGTCGGTCATCCTCGCCGCGATCGGCGTGCTCTTCCTCGTTCCGCTGCTGTGGATCGTGTTCGCCTCGTTCGACGGCGACGCGAAGGTCACGATGAAGGTGCCCGACACCTGGACGCTCGAGAACTACACGCAGGTGATGACGTGGGAGCTCACGTTCCAGCCCCTGCTGAACTCCATCCTCGTCTCGCTCGGAACCGCCGTCATCACCGTCGTCGTCGGCGTGCTGGCGGCCTACCCGCTCTCGCGCTACGCGATGCGGTTCCAGAAGACCATCATGTACGCGATCCTCTTCGGTACCGGACTGCCGATCACCGCCATGATGGTGCCCGTCTACGCGCTGTTCGTCTCGTTCGGCCTCCTCGACTCGGTCTGGGGCGTCATCGTCTTCATGGCCGCGACATCCCTGCCGATGGCGATCTGGATGCTGAAGAACTTCATGGACTCCGTGCCGATCTCGCTCGAGGAGGCCGCCTGGGTCGACGGCGCCGGATCGATGCAGGCCCTCGCTCGCATCGTCATCCCGCTCATGCGCTCGGGCATCGGCGTCGTGTTCATCTTCGTCTTCACGACCGCGTGGGGAAACTTCTTCGTCCCCTTCGTCCTGCTGTTCACCTCGTCGAAGTTCCCGGCCGCGGTGTCGATCTTCAACTTCTTCGGGCAGTACGGCTCGATCGCCTACGGCCAGCTCGCCGCCTACTCGGTGCTCTACGCCGCACCGATGGTGGTGCTGTACGTCCTCGTCCAGCGCTTCTCCGGCGGGGCGTTCGCGCTCGCCGGCTCCGTCAAGGGCTGACCCGCTCCTCCCTCGAAAGGCCCCTCATGCACGACCGCTCCGCCCTCGCGCTGCTGCGCATCGACCGCTTCATGCGCGAGCGTCTCGCTCCGGCGATCCACCGCGCCTCGCATCCGCTCTCGGTCACCGCCTGGGACGCGCCGGGCGAACCGGTGGCCTTCGAGGAGGCACGCGCGGGCGAGTACCGCCCGATCGACGTCGGCCAGCCTTGGGGACGCCCGTGGGGGACGACCTGGTTCCGCGTCACGGGCGACGCGCCGGCCGACTGGTTCGACGACGGCCAGCCGATCCCGGGGACGCGGGCCGAGCTCGTCGTCGACCTCGGCTTCACGACCGGACAGGCGGGCTTCCAGTGCGAGGCGATGGTGTGGTCGGTCGACGGCCGGCCGCTGCGCGGTATCGCGCCGTTCAACAACGCGGCGGCCGAGGCGGTCCCGCCGGGCGGAGCGATCGACGTCTTCGTGGAGGGCGCCTCCAACCCCGACGTCGGGAGCATCTTCACCTTCGCGCCCACGCCGGTCGGCGACCGGGCGACGGCCGGAGAGGACCCCGTCTACGTGCTGCGAACGGTCGACGTGCGACTGCGCGACCTCGAGGTCACGGCTCTGCTGGCCGACACCTCGGCGCTTCGGGGACTCGCGGCGCAGCTCGACCCGGCGTCGGCCCGCCGTGCCGACATCCTTCTCGCCTTGGAGCGGATGATCGACGTCGTCGATCCGCACGACGTCGCGAGCACCGCGGCTGCGGGCCGTGCCGTGCTCGCTCCCGTTCTCGCGGCTCCGGCCTCGGCGAGCGCGCATACGCTGCACGCCGTGGGGCACGCCCACATCGACTCGGCGTGGCTGTGGCCGGTGCGTGAGACGGTGCGAAAGGTCGCGCGCACGTTCTCGAACGTCCTCTCGCTCATGGACGAGGACCCCGACTTCGCCTTCGCCGCGTCGTCGGCGCAGCAGTACGCGTGGGTGAAGGAGTTCTACCCCGACCTGTTCGAGCGCATCCGCGCGCGCGTCGCGGAGGGCCGGTTCGTGCCGGTGGGCAGCATGTGGGTCGAATCCGACACGAACCTGCCCGGCGCCGAGGCTCTGGCCCGGCAGTTCATCGCCGGCAAGGGGTTCTTCCAGCGCGAGTTCGGCATCGACACCCCCGAGGTGTGGCTTCCCGACTCGTTCGGCTACAGCGGCGCCCTCCCGCAGATCGCGAAAGCGGCGGGCGCGCGCTGGTTCCTCACGCAGAAGACCTCGTGGAACGAGACGAACCGGATGCCGCACCACACGTTCCGGTGGGAGGGCATCGACGGCACGCGGCTGTTCACCCACTTCCCGCCGGTCGACTCGTACAACTCGGTCGTCTCGGCGGCCGAGCTGGCACACGCCGAACGCAACTACGCCGACAAGGGACGCGGCACCGTCTCGCTGCTCCCGTACGGCTTCGGCGACGGCGGCGGCGGACCCACCCGCGAGATGACGGCGGCGATCTCCCGCACCACCTCGCTCGAGGGCTCACCCCGCGTCGTTCACTCGACGCCCCGGCGGTTCTTCGAGACCGCCGAGGCCGAGTACCCCGAGCCGGAGGTCTGGGTGGGCGAGCTGTACCTGGAGTTCCACCGCGGCACCTACACGAGCCAGCTCGCCACGAAGCAGGGCAACCGCCGCAGCGAGCATCTGCTGCGCGAGGCCGAGCTGTGGGCGACGACCGCGACCGTGCGCACCGGCGCGCCGTATCCCGCCGACAGGCTCGCCCGCGTATGGGAGACGGTTCTGCTGCAGCAGTTCCACGACATCCTGCCGGGCTCGTCGATCGCGTGGGTGTACCAGGACGCCGAGCGCAACTACGCCGCCGTCGCTCGCGAGCTCGAGGAGATCATCGGCGACGCGTTGACGGCTCTGGCGGGCGCGCCCGAGCCGGGAGAAGCCACGCACGAGCTCCGGGTCAACGCGGCGCCGCATGCCCGCGGCGCGGTCGCGGCCCTGGGTGCCGCACCTGCGGCACCGGCATCTCGCGTGCGCCCCGAACGCTCGCCCGAGGGCTGGGTGCTCGACAACGGCATCGTGCGCGTGGTGGTCGACGATCGTGGCCTGATCGTCTCGGCGGTGGATGTGACGAGCGGCCGCGACAGCGTGCCGCCGGGCGCGGCATCCGCCCTGCTGCAGCTGCACCGAGACACCCCGACCCAGTGGGATGCCTGGGACGTCGACGTGCACTACCGGAACACCGTGACCGACCTCGTCGGCCTCGACGCTCTCGAGGTCGACGGCGACGAGCTCGTCGTCACCCGGTCGTTCGGCTCGTCGCGGGTCGCCGAGCGCATCGGGCTCGAGGCCGGGTCGCGGACCGTGTCGCTCGGGTTCGAGCTCGACTGGCACGAGTCGCAGAAGCTGCTCAAGCTCGCGTTCCCCGTCGACGTGCACACCGACAGTGCGACGTCGGAGGTGCAGTTCGGTCACATCGAGCGGAAGACCCACACGAACACGTCGTGGGATGCCGCCCGCTTCGAGACCGTCGCGCAGCGGTGGGTGCGCGTGGGTGAGCCCGGCTTCGGTGTCGCGGTGGTGAACGACTCCACGTACGGACACGACATCACACGGGCCGAGCGCTCGGCCGGCGGCGGCACGATCTCGATCGTCCGCCTGTCGCTCATCCGCTCGGCACTGTTCCCCGATCCCACGCAGGATCAGGGCAGGTATGCGCTGCGGGTCGGCATGGTCGTGGGTGCGGACGTCGAGGATGCCGTCGTCGAGGGCTATCGGCTGAATCTGCCCGAGCGGGTGGTGACGGGAACCGCATCTGTGATCGAGCCGATCGTGACGGCGGCGGATCCGGGGGTCGTCGTCGAGGCGGTCAAGCTCGCCGAGGACGGCTCGGGCGACGTCGTCGTACGGCTGTACGAGGCACTCGGCCGTCGTGTCGACACGGCCGTACGGCCCGGTTTCGCCGCGCTCGCGGTGGTTCAGACCGATCTGCTCGAGCGCGAGGCCACGGCATCCGCCCTCGTCGACGACGCCGTCCCCCTCTCCCTGCGCCCGTTCGAGATCGTGACGCTCCGCTTCGCCCGCTGACGACGCGCGCCCCGCGGCGAGTCGCCAGCTTCGGAGGATGTCGCAAACGTCGGACCGACGCGAACGATGAGTCCGATGTTCGCGACATCCTCCGCCGTTGACGCGGGCCCTGACGCGTATTTGTTCCGGCGCGCCACGCGCCCGCGGCACATCATGTAGTGGCTGAATCGAGGTCCGACCCCCATATCTGGGGAATCTCGTGAAGGGACTCACATGACCACGCGCTCCATCGTCGTCCGGACGACCGTCGACGAGTATCTGCAGAAGCACGACTGGCGCGTCAACGCGAACGCGAATCAGGGCTACAGCCTGGGCGGGCTCATCCTCAACGCCTCCGGCAAGCTCATCGCCAACTACTGGCTCGACGAGGTCTATGCGCCCGAGGCGGGCGCCGCGCACCGCGACGGCGACATCCACATCCACGATCTCGATGTCTTCGCCGGCTACTGCGCCGGGTGGTCGCTGCGACAGCTCCTCGAGCAGGGGTTCAACGGCGTGCCCGGCGCGATCTCGTCGGCTCCGCCGAAGCACTTTTCGAGCGCCCTCGGTCAGATCGTCAACTTCCTGGGCACCCTCCAGAACGAGTGGGCGGGCGCCCAGGCGTTCAGCTCGTTCGACACCTACCTCGCGCCCTTCGTGCGGCTCGACGGGCTCGACGAACCAGCCGTGCGCCAGGGCGTCCAGGAGCTCGTGTTCAACCTCAACGTACCGTCGCGGTGGGGTACCCAGACCCCGTTCACCAACCTCACCTTCGACTGGACCTGCCCCGACGACCTCGCCGACGAGCGCCCGCTCGTGGCCGGTCGCCTCGCCGACTTCACGTACGGCGATCTGGCGCCCGAGATGGCGATGATCAACCGCGCCTTCCTGTCGGTCATGACGGAGGGCGACGCCGACGGCCGGGCGTTCACCTTTCCCATCCCGACGTACAACATCACGAAGGACTTCGACTGGGATGCGCCGGAGGTCGACGCGCTGTTCGGGATGACGGCGAAGTACGGCCTGCCCTACTTCCAGAACTTCGTGAACTCAGACCTCGACCCCGGAATGATCCGGTCGATGTGCTGCCGCCTGCAGCTCGACCTCACAGAACTCCTCAAGCGCGGCAACGGTCTGTTCGGCTCGGCCGAGCAGACCGGTTCCATCGGCGTCGTCACCGTCAACTGCGCCCGGCTCGGGTTCGTGCACGCCGGCGACCGGGCCGGCCTGTACGCGCAGCTCGACCGACTGCTCGAGATCGCCCGTGACAGCCTCGAGGCCAAGCGCGCCGTCATCGGGCGCCACCTCGACGCCGGCCTCTACCCCTACAGCAGGCGGTACCTCGGCACCCTCGCGAACCACTTCTCCACGATCGGGGTCAACGGTCTCAACGAGGCGGTGCGCAACTTCACCGACGACGGGCACGACATCACCACCGAGGAGGGGATGCGGTTCGCCGCAGACCTGCTCGACCACGTGCGCGCGCGCATGGTGGAGTTCCAGGAGCAGACGGGGCACCTCTACAATCTCGAGGCAACCCCGGCCGAGTCGGCGACCTACCGCTTCGCCCGCGCCGACATCGCGCGTTTCGCGGGCATCCGTCACGCCGGCACGGCGGACAACCCGTACTACACGAACTCGTCGCAGCTGCCGGTGGCCTTCACCGACGATCCGTTCCTCGCGATGGAGCTGCAGGAGGGCCTGCAGCAGAAGTACACCGGCGGCACCGTGCTGCACCTGTACATGGGCGAGGCCGCCCCGACGGCCGAGGCGTGCAAGGCTCTCGTGCGCCGTTCGCTCGAGCGGTTCCGCATCCCGTACATCACGATCACGCCGACGTTCTCGATCTGCCCGCAGCACGGGTACCTGTCCGGCGACCACGCGTCATGTCCGCAGTGCCTCGCCGAATGCGAGGTGTGGACGCGGGTGATGGGCTACTTCCGCCCGGTCTCGTCGTTCAACATCGGCAAGCGCGGCGAGGCGGCCGAGCGGGTTTCGTTCTCGTACGACCGCGCCGCGCTGGTCGGGTGACGTGCCCGTCGTTGCGGGCCGCAGCGCAGCCGAGCTGCGCATCGCAGGGCTCTCGCGGTTCTCGACGGTCGATTGGCCCGGCCGCCTGGTGGCGACCGTGTTCCTCCAGGGATGCCCGTGGGGCTGCCGCTACTGCCACAATCCCGATCTGATCGATCCGCGCGGGCGCGGCAGCATGCCGTGGGAGGCGGTCGCCGCCTTCCTCGGCGAGCGCCGCGGTCTGCTCGACGGGGTGGTCTTCTCGGGCGGTGAGCCGACGATGCAACGGGCCCTCCCCGACGCGGTCGCACGGACCCGCGAGCTCGGGTTCGACGTCGGGCTGCACACGGGCGGCGCCTACCCGCACATGCTCGATGCCGTTCTGCCGGCGCTGTCGTGGATCGGCCTCGATGTGAAAGCGGGAGCCGACGACTACGCCCGGGTGACGGGCCGGGGTCCGAGCGGACGCGCTGCGCTGCGCTCGCTCGACCTCGTGCTCGCCGCCCAGCGCGAGCGCGCCGCCTCGCGGCATCCGCTCGACGTCGAGGTCCGCACGACGGTGCACCCCGACCTCATCGACGACACCCGACTCGGTGATCTCGGCGAGCTGCTGGCCGACCGCGGTGTGCGGCGGTGGGCGATCCAGCGGTTCCGCGCGACGGGCAGTCGCTGCCCCGAACCGGAATCGCCGCCGCTGCGGCTCGACCGCCTACCGCGGGAGAGGTTCGAAGGGGTCGAGGTGAGATGAGGCGTGGCGGCGTCATCACGGCGAGCCTCAGCGCACGCCCCGCGCGGTGAGGGCGTCGCCGAGCTCGTCGGCGTGCTTCAGCGCGAGCACGATGAACGCCAGCGCGGAGGAGCGGATGCCGCCTCTCGCGCCCCGGGCACGGTGCGCCTCGCTCACGTCGCGGGCGATCCGGGCGAGGTGCGGAACGGATCCGAGCGCGACGACGAGGAGGAGGGAGATGCGCTCGGGGTCGGCGCCGATCGCCCGAGTGGGACCGAGGGCACGCTCGAAGAGGTCGAGCAGCGCGGCGACGGGGGTCGTCAGCGCCAGCAGCGCGGCGAGCAGGATCGCGGCCAGGATGCGCACGGTCCCGATGACGGCCGGCTCGATCCCGAGGAAGATGAGCTGACCGGCGAGCGCGACGATCGCGAGCCAGCGCAACGCCCAGATCTGTCGGACCAGCTCGCGCCAGCCTGTTCCGGGAACGGCGTAGCAGGCCAGGCACAGGCCCGCGGCGGCCATCGCGGTCGCCGGCGCTGCGGGAAGCAACGACACCGTCATCACCAGGCCGAGGATGAGCACGGTCTTCGGCCCCGTCGGGAGCCGGTGCCAGCCGCGCGCGCTCGGCCGGTAGAGCGTCAGCATCGCGTCGCGGCCGGGCCGGTCGACGTCATCGCCACGTCCTCGCGTACGCGTCGACGACCGAGGCCGCGTCTCCCACGGCGACGACACGTCCCGCTGCGACGTGCACGCCGATTTCGCACCGTCGCGCGAGGTCGAGGTCGTGGGTCACGAGCAGCAGCCGGTGGCCGGCGTCGTCGAAGAGATGCCCCGCGATGAGGGCGGCGTTCCGCCCGTCGAGGAACGCGGTCGGCTCATCCGCGACGACGAGCTCGGGCTCGCGCACGAACGCTCCGCACAGCGCGAGCAGCTGCTTCTGCCCGCCCGACAGCTCGTGCGCGGGGTGGCCGCGAAGGCCGGTGAGGCCGAACCGTGCGAGCGCCCGGTCGACCCGCGCCGCACGGTCGGCGCGGGAGGCACGATCGCCGCGAAGCGAGAAGGCGACGTCCTCGGCGACCGTGGGCATGACGATCTGCGCGTCCGGGTTGCTGAAGACGATCGCGACACGGCGCCGCAGCTCGACAGCATCCCGCACCGGGTCGCAGCCGAGCACCCGAACCTCTCCCGACGTCGGTCGCACGAGGCCGCCGATGAGCCGCGCGAACGTCGACTTGCCCGATCCGTTGTCGCCGACCACCGCGATCGTGCGAGCGTCGAGGTCGAGCGTGAGGGGCTCCAGCACCTGCACATCGCCGAGTCGTACGGACGCGGCCTCGAGCCGGATGCTACCCGTCATGCCGAGGCGGAGCTCACGCTCGGCGCATCGGTCTCGACCCGGGCACTGCCACGCGGCGCCCACGTGCGCCGGAAGGCGCGGGGGTAGCCGCGCACGAGGGCTCCGACCACGAGCGTCGCGACGACGACCTTGACGATGTCGCCCGGCACGAAGGCGAGGTTCGCCAGCGCAGCCTGCTCGACCGGCAGACGCAGCACGAGGCTCTGGACCGGGATGCCGCACGCGTACACGACCAGCACACCGCCCACGAGGAGCCCGGCCGCGGTGCGCCACCACACGGGACGCCGGCCGCCGGCGTGGACGATGAGCCCGACCACCGCGGCGCCGACGAGCCAGCCGACGAGGTAGCCCGCCGTCGGACCGGCGAAGACCGCGATCCCGCCGCGGCCGCCCGCGAGGAGCGGCAGTCCGACGGCGACGAGAGCGAGGAACGTGCCGACCGAGGCCGCCCCGACGACAGGCCCGAGCACGGCACCCGCGAGCATCACGCCGAGGGTCTGCGCCGTGATCGGCACACCCCCGAACAGCGGGAACGACCCGGGCAGCCCGAGCACGGCGATCAGCGCCGCGAACACGGCGGCACGGGCGAGGTCGGTCGCATCGAGCGCGGCACGCGACGCAGGGATCGACGGGGTCATGATTCCTCCTGAACACCGTTCACGTGAACGGTGTTCAGGTAGAGTAGCCCCATGATCGCCGACGACTCAAACCGAGGGGGCCGAGCGACGCGACGCTCGCGGGACGACGTCGTCGACGCCGCTCTCGACCTGCTCGACCGCGTCGGGCTGCCCGACCTGTCGATGCGGCGTCTCGCCGATCATCTCGGCGTGCAGCCGAGCGCGCTGTACTGGCACGTCGAGAACAAGCAGCAGCTGCTCGCGGCCGTGAGCGCACGCATCCTCGGTCCGGTGAGCGCAGATCACGCCGACGGCGCGACCCTCGACGTCGCCGCGCGAGACGTCGCCGTGCGTCTGCACGACAGCCTGCTCGCCTACCGCGACGGCGCCGAGGTCGTCTCCAGCTCGCTCGCGCTCGGGCTCGTCGAGCCGCCCGCGCACGCACGGCTCCGCGCCGTCGCGCTCGAGCGCGGTGAGCCGGCCGCTCTCGCCGACACGATCGGCGACGCCATCACGCATTTCGTCGTCGGCTTCACCTTCCACCAGCAGCAGCGCCGCAGCGCCGACGCGTGGGGCGCGGCCTCCGGCGGCGTCGCCGCCTCACCCGAGCGCATCGCCGACGGCGACGACGACGGCTTCACCGCGGCGCTCGACCTGATCATCGCGGGGGCGACGACGGTGCTCGCCGGCGGCGCCACACAGCATCCAGCACCCCGGCGATGACGATCGTCACGACGTACACGAGCAGGTCGCGCGCGTCGAACACCGTTCCGAGCACCAGGACCGCCGGCGGGAAGACGGCGGCCGCCCGCGCGGGCAGATCGCTCAGCTGCAGCAGCTCGACCGCGATGCACCAGACACCGGCGACCGCCGCGACGACGACGGTTGCGGCACGGGGTGCGACAGCGACGACGAGGACGTAGATCATCACGGCATACAGCGCGTCACCGGCGATGTCGGTCGCCGCGGTGTCGGGCAGGATGCCGTGGACGACGAGTCCCGCCGTGACGACCGCGACAGCCAGCGCGGCCGCACCCCAGCGCCGAGCGGCGGGGCCGGTCACAGGCGGTCGCGGAGCCACGACGTCGAGACCGCCCGGGCCCCCACCGCCTCGACGCGAGCGCGCAGCTCGCGGTCCGACGTCACGACGCTGACCCGCTCCCCCGCGGCCAGGGCGGCGGTGGTCGCCTGGACGATCGCATCGTCGCCGGAGGCCGGGGCGCGAGTGAGCTCGACCCCGGCGGGGGCGGCGACGTCGCGGGCCTGCCCTTCGACGACCGCCACCACGCGCGGGAACCAGATGTCCTCGGGAAGCTCCAGGCCCGCGGCATCCGTCCCCCGCTCGGCCAGCGCGGCCACCCGGGCGAGCAGCCGATCGGCGGCTCCGGCGCGGTCGCGCCACCAGCCGTCGGGGACCGAACCGACCACGTTCGCGACGTCCACGATGACGGTCGGACGCACCGAGAGCAGGCTGCGCAGCCGCGGCCAGGATGCCGCGAACCCGGGATGCAGCGGGAACGACTCGACCTCGTCGAGGGGAACCCACGCGAGCTCGCGACTCTCGGGATCGCTGATGACCGGGTGGAAGGGCGTCGTGACGTCGGCCACGAGGGTGCCGTAGGTCCACACGCCGACATCGAGCACCGACAGGAACCGCGGCGCGACGGCATCCGCGGGAACGCCGGCCTCTTCGGCCGACTCGCGCAGCGCTCCCTCGCGCGCGGACTCCCCCGCGTGACGCGCACCGCCGGGAAGACCCCAGGTGTCGCCGAAGTGGCTCCACGACACCCGGTGCTGCAGCAGCACGCCGCGCTCCGGGTCGACGGCCAGCAGACCCGCGGCACCGAAGCGCCCCCAGTACCGCTCCCCCGACGGCGCGACGACCCAGGCGTCGCCGGGATCGCGCGGGCCATGTGGCGGGCGCGGGGCGTCGGCGGGATCGTCGGTCATCCTCACAGCCTGACACAGCCGGGGTCCGCGGGCTCGTGATTGGCATCGTGTTACCAGCGGGGTCTCCTCGCCGCTGCGACGCACAATGGGGACGTGGAGTACGAGATCGATGATTCCCCCGCCCGCATCCAGCGCGACGTCGTCTGGCGCTGGCTCTCGTCCGAGGCCTATTGGGGCCGCTGGCGCGAACGCGCCGTGATCGAGGCACAGCTCGACACGGCCTGGCGTCTCGTCGGGGCCTACCGCGCCGACACCGGCGAACAGATCGGCTTCGCCCGTGCCGTTTCGGACGGCGCGAGCTTCGCCTACCTCGCCGACGTATTCGTCGTCGCCGAGCACCAGGGCGCCGGCGTCGCGCACCGGATCCTTCGGCGCATGATCGATGAAGGCCCCGGCCACGACTTCCGCTGGACCCTCTTCACGCGCGACGCGCACACCCTCTACGCCGAGTTCGGTTTCGAGACGCCCGACGAGACCGCGATGGTCCGCCGTGCGTCCCCCGCCAAGCGCTGAGCCCGCTCCCCGCAGCACCGCCAAGCGCTTCACCTGGCGGTTCGCGCCCCCAAAACTCGCGCCTGGGGGCGTGAACTGCCAGGTGAACGGCGGTCAGACGGTCAGCGCTGGCGCTTCTCGCGCACCCGCATGTTCGTCACGATCGGCGTGCCCTCGAAGCCGAAGATCTCGCGCAGCCGTCGCTGGATGAACCGGCGGTAGCCCGGGTCGAGGAAACCGGTCGTGAACAGCACGAATGTCGGCGGACGCGTCGACGCCTGGGTGCCGAACAGGATGCGGGGCTGCTTGCCGCCGCGCAGCGGGTGCGGGTGCTCCGCGACGAGCTCGGCGAGGAAGGCGTTGAACTTGCCGGTCGGGATGCGCTGATCCCACGACTGCAGCGCGGTCTCGAGGGCCGGCACCAGCTTGTCGAGGTGACGACCGGTGCGGGCCGAGAGGTTCACCCGCGGCGCCCACGTGACGTGCGCGAGGTCCTGCTCGATCTCGCGCTCGAGGTAGCGGCGACGATCGGCGTTGTCCATGTCGGCGTCGTTGAGGCGGTCCCACTTGTTGAACGCGAGCACGAGCGCGCGGCCGGACTCGAGCACGAGGTCGATGATGTTGAGGTCCTGCACGCTGATCGACTCGGTCACGTCGAGCACGACGACGGCGACCTCGGCCTTCTCGAGGGCCGCCGAGGTGCGCAACGACGCGTAGAAGTCCGCGCCCTGCTGCAGATGCACCCGGCGACGGATGCCGGCCGTGTCGACGAGTCGCCACAGCTTGCCGCCGAGCTCGACGACCTCGTCGACCGGGTCGCGGGTCGTACCCGCGAGGTCGTTCACGACCACGCGCTCTTCACCGGCCGCCTTGTTCAGCAGCGACGACTTGCCGACGTTCGGGCGCCCCAGGATCGCGACGCGACGCGGGCCGCCCAGCTCGTTCTTCGCGACGGCCGAGACCTCGGGAAGCACCTTCATGATCTCGTCCAGAAGATCCGCGACGCCGCGCCCGTGGATGGCCGAGACCGGATGCGGCTCACCCAGGCCCAGGTTCCACAGCGCGGCTGCCTCGGGCTCCTGGCGCGCGTCGTCGATCTTGTTGGCGATGAGGAAGACGGGCTTGTCGGTCTTGCGCAGCAGACGCACCACGGCCTCGTCGGTGGCGGTGGCCCCGACCATCGCGTCGACGACGAACAGCACGACATCCGCGAGGTCGATCGCGACCTCGGCCTGCGCGGCCACCGAGCGGTCGATGCCGCGGGCGTCGGGCTCCCACCCTCCGGTGTCGACGAGGGTGAAACGGCGGTCCATCCACTCGGCCTTGTAGCTCACCCGGTCGCGCGTGACACCCGGGGTGTCCTCGACGACGGCTTCGCGACGGCCCAGGATACGGTTCACCAGCGCGGACTTGCCGACGTTCGGGCGGCCCACGATCGCGACGACCGGAAGCGCCGGCAGCACCTCCACGACCTCGCCGCCCGCTGTGAACCCGGCGAGCAGCTCGGTGTCGTCGTCATCGAGCTCGTAGTCGGCGAGCGACGCGCGCAGCGCAGCGGCCCGCTGGTCGGCGAGGTGCTCGTCGAGGTTCGCGAGCTTCTCCTCGAGCTGGTCGGGACCGCCCTCGTACTCGTCGTCGGTGGTAGCCATCAGTTCTCTCCTGTCGCGGTGCGCACGACGTCGATGACGGCGTCCACGGTCCGATCGAAGTCCAAATCGGTCGAGTCGACCACCACGACGCCGGGCGCGGCGGTGAGGAAGTCGACGACCTGCGAGTCCGACGCGTCACGTCGGTGGAGCGCCTCGGCGACAGCCGCGGCATCCTCTCCCGTGAGCTCGGCGCTGCGGCGCGCGGCGCGCACCTCGGGGCTGGCGGTCAGCAGGACGCGCACGGGCGCATCGGGGAAGACCACGGTGGTGATGTCGCGTCCCTCGACGATGACCCCGGCCGAACCGGATGCCGCCACGAGCGCGCGGAACAGCACGTTCACGCGCTCGCGCACCTCGGGCACGCGGGCGACGCCGCTGACGGCCGCCGAGACGCGCGGCTCGCGGATGTCGTCGGTGACGAAGACGTCGCCCACGCGGACCCAGTGGTCGTCGGGGTCGAGCGAGATCGCGTAGTCGAAGTCGTCGAGGGCGCGCACGACGGCCTGCGCGTCGGCGGTGTCGTCGCCGCGCTCGAGCACGCGCCACGCGAGCGCGCGGTAGGCGGCGCCGGTGTCGAGGAAGCCGTAGCCGAGAACACGCGCGGCCTGCTTCGAGACGCTCGACTTGCCGCTGCCGGCGGGACCGTCGATCGCGACGGTCACCGGAGACGATTCAGGCACGGGGAAGGACTCAGGCATGGGGAACACTCGCGATCTTCCAGCCGCGCTGCTCGAGCCCGGCGACGGCTTCATGGACGACGCTGGGGACGACGCTCAGCTCCGCCAGCCCGAACTGCGCTCCCGGGGAGTGCTCGAGGCGGAGGTCCTCGATGTTCACCCCGAGGTCGCCGAGGTCGCCGAACAGGCGCCCCAGCTGCCCCGCGGTGTCGTCGACGCGCACCACGATCTGCTCGAAGCGGCGGTTCTGCCCGTGCTTGCCGGGCAGGCGCTCGACGCCTTCGTTTCCTCGGCGGATGGTGTCGGCGAGCGCTCGTCGAGCGCCCGGGGCCGCCGGATCGCGCAGCGCGTCGGCCACGGCCCCGAGGTCCGCGGCGAGATCGTCGAGGACCGCGACCACGGGCGCGGCGTTCGCCCCGAGGATCTGCACCCACAGTTCGGGAGCGGATGCCGCGATGCGCGTCGTGTCGCGCACGCCCTGACCGGTCAGGCGCAGCGATCCCTCGGGAGCGGCGACGAAACGTCCGGCGAGGAGGCTCGCGACCAGCTGCGGAACGTGCGAGGTGAGGGCGACCGCTTCGTCGTGCTCCTGCGGGGTCATCTCGAGCGGCATCGCACCGAGGTCGAGAGCGAGTCCCTCGACGACGGCGAGATCGGAGGCGCGCGTCTCGTCGTCACGGCACACGACCCACGGCCGCCCGACGAAGATGTCGGCGCGCGCCGAGATCGCCCCGCCGCGCTCTCGGCCCGCGAGCGGGTGCGAGCCGATGTAGTGAGTGAGGTCGACACCGCGCTTGCGCAGCTCGAGGTACGGTTCGAGCTTGACGCTCGCGACATCCGTCACGACCACGCCGGGATGGGCGCGCAGCTCGCGCTCGATCACATCCGCCGTGACATCCGGCGGCACCGCGACCACGACGAGCACGGGACGATCGTCCGAGGCCGCGAGCCGGCCCGCGCCGTAGTCGACGGCGAGCCGCAGCTGAGCGGGCGAGGCGTCGTCGAGGACGACATCGACACCGAGCAGACGCAGCGCGTGGCCGATGCTCGAGCCGAGCAGGCCCGCGCCGACGATGCGCACGGTACCGGCCGTGCGCGCGGCACGGCCGGGGCGCACGGGATCGAGCGAGGAATCGGTCACGGGTTCTCCGGAGAAGTCGGGTGCTCGGGGGCACCGTCGGCGCTGCGCGAGAGCGTCAGCAGCGCACCGCGTTCCACTGTAGTCAACTCCCGGGCGCGTCCCGCCGGGAGGGTTCCCAGGTGGAGCGGGCCGAACTGGCGACGCACGAGCTCGAGCACCGGATGCCCCACCTCGGCCATCATGCGGCGGACGATGCGATTGCGCCCCGAGTGCAGCGTCAGCTCGACGAGGCTCGTCTCCCCCGATGTGTCGAGCAGCCGCGCCTTGTCGGCCGCGATCGGGCCGTCCTCGAGCTCGACGCCCTTGATCAGCCGCGCGATCGTCTGCGGCGTCACGCGCCCGCGCACCTTCGCGATGTAGACCTTCGTCACCCCGAACGAGGGGTGGGCGAGGACGTGGGCGAGCTCGCCGTCGTTCGTGAGCACGAGCAGGCCGCTCGTCTCGGCATCCAGGCGGCCGACGTTGTACAGACGCTCGTCCCAGTCCTTCGTGAACCGGCGCAGGTCGGCGCGGCCCTTCTCGTCCTTCATCGAGCTGACGACGCCCGTCGGCTTGTTGAGCATCACGTAGCGCTTCGTCGTGTCGAGCTGTACGGCGGTGCCGTCGACGTCGACGATGTCGACGGCCGGGTCGATGCGGCTGCCGAGCTCGGTCACGATCGTGCCGTTGACCCGCACGCGCCCCTCGACGATCAGCTGCTCGCAGACACGGCGCGACGCCACCCCCGCGTTGGCGAGAACCTTCTGCAGGCGTACCCCTTCGGCATCCGTCATCGCGTCGCCTCTCCTTCGAAACCGTCGGTGCCGTCGTCGAGCAACGGCGAGATGGGCGGCAGCTCGTCGAGCGAGTTGATGCCGAGGTTGACCAGCAGCGCGTCGGTCGTGCCGTACAGGATGGCACCGGTCTCTGGGTCGTGGCCGACCTCGGTCACCAGCCCGCGCGAGAGCAGGGTGCGCACGACCGAATCGACGTTGACGGCGCGGATCGAGGCGACCTGGCTGCGTGAGACCGGCTGCTTGTAGGCGATGACCGCCAGGGTCTCGAGGGCGGCCTGCGAAAGCCGCGAGGGTGCCTGCGTGTTGACGTAGTCGCTCACGAGGGCGTCGTGCTCCGCGCGCACGTACAGGCGCCAACCGCCGCCCACTTCGCGCAGCTCGAATCCGCGGCGCGGCCCGCCGGTCTCGCCGTCGTAGTCGGCGACCAGGCCGGCGACCGCCTGGCGCACGGCGGCGACGGGCGCGCCGACGGCGGCGGCGAGCGCGACGAGGCTCTGCGGCTCGTCGACGACCAGCAGGATCGCCTCGAGCCGCCGCGCGACGTCCGCGATCGGGGTGGCCGTGGTCGGTGTCGGGTCATCGGTCATAGTCGGCTCCCAGGGTGGCGAGGTTCTCCTCGGACCAGCGCTCGGCGGTCCAGCGCAGCGTCAGCTCGCCGAGCGGTTCGAGCTGCTCGAACGACAGCGCCGCGTGCCGGTAGAGCTCCAGCACGGCGAGGAAGCGGGCCACGACGATGCCGGGCTGCGCGACGCCCGCGATGAGCTCGCGGAAGTTCAGGGTACCCGCGCCCCGCAGCAGCGTGACGACGACGGCCGCCTGCTCGCGGATCGACACGAGCGGCGCGTGCAGGTGGTCGAGCCCCACGACCGGGATCTCCTTCGGCGCGAAGGCGAGCGTCGCGAGCGCGGCGAAGTCGTCGGCGGTCAGTGTCCACACGAGCTCGGGCGCGGCTGCCCGATACTTCTCGTCGAGGCGCACCGATCGGGTGTGACGACGGTCCTCGGCGACGACCCGCTCGGCGAACCATCCGGCGACCTGTTTGAAGGCGCGGTACTGCAGCAGCCGGGCGAACAGCAGGTCGCGCGCTTCGAGCAGCGCCACCGACTCGGCGTCGATGAGTTCGCCCTGCGGCAGGAGACCGGCGACCTTCATGTCGAGCAGCGTCGCGGCGACAACGAGGAACTCCGACGCGGCGTCGAGCTCTTCGGGCTCGAGCCCGCGCAGGTAGCCGATGAACTCGTCGGTGACTCTGCTGAGCGACACCTCGGTGATGTCGAGCTCGTGCTTGCCGATGAGGTTCAGCAACAGGTCGAAGGGGCCGTCGAAGTTCGTCAGCGAGACCCGGAATCCCGGCTCGGCGGCATCCCCGCCCGCGTCGGGCTCGGCCGGCCCGGGCGCATCGACGATCCCGTCAGGCGACGGCGCCACGGGCGACGAGCTCCCGCGCGAGACGCAGGTAGGCCTGCGCGGCCTGATGCTCCGGCGCGAACGTGATGATCGGAACGCCCGCGACCGACGCGTCGGGGAACTTCACGGTGCGCCCGATGACCGTCTCGAGCACGTCGTCGCCGAAGGCCTCGACGACGCGTTCGAGCACCTCGCGCGAGTGCAGCGTGCGCGGGTCGTACATCGTGGCCAGGACGCCGTCGAGCTCGATGGAGGGGTTCAGCCGGTCGCGCACCTTGTCGATCGTCTCGATCAGCAGCGCGACACCGCGCAGCGCGAAGAACTCGCACTCGAGCGGGATGAGCACGCCGTGGCTCGCCGTCAGCGCGTTGACCGTGAGCAGTCCGAGCGAGGGCTGGCAGTCGATCAGGATGACGTCGTACTCGGACGAGACGCCGCGCAGCACGCGCGCGAGGATCGTCTCGCGGGCCACCTCGTTGACGAGGTGCACCTCGGCGGCAGAGAGGTCGATGTTCGCGGGGATGACGTCGAGCCCGGGCACCGACGTCTCGACGATGACCTCGTGGGGGTCGCGCTTGGTGTCGAGCAGCAGGTCGTAGATCGTCGGCACGTCGTGCGTGGCGATGCCCAGGCCAGCCGACAGAGCGCCCTGCGGGTCGAAGTCGACGGCGAGAACCTTGCGGCCGTACTCGGCGAGGGATGCCGCCAGGTTGATGGTCGTCGTGGTCTTGCCGACGCCGCCCTTCTGGTTGCAGAGGGCGATGATGCGGGCCGGCCCGTGACCGTCGAGCTTCGGCGGGGTCGGGAAACCTCGGTATGGCCGACCGGTGGGTCCGATCGGGGTGTCCTCCGTGGGGGCCTTCCCGGCCTTCCGCGACTTGTCCGTCACCGAGACTCCTGCTTTCCGTAGCGTGCGATCGATTCTCGCACAGGCACCCGGCGTGAGCCGATACGTTCGTCGGACGCGCGGGGCGGGAGCGGCCTGCATCGGCGCCCGAGGCGACACCAGCACCGCCGGTCCGACGAACGAATCGCCGCAACGCCTCCGGATCACAGGCTCCCGAGCACGTCGAGCCGCAGCTGGGCGGCGACGGCGATCAGGAGGTAGTCGACGACCACGACGAGAGGCGTCCACGCCAGCAGCAGGGCCCCGACGCCCTGCGGCGCGCGGCCCCAGACACCCTCCCGCAGGGTCCAGCCGAGAGTCGACCAGAACAGGGGGATCGCCACGAGCCACACGACCATGCACCACGGGCAGAGCGAGCCGTACTCGAACACGCTGCGGTACGCGAAGACATGGACGAGCACGAACGCCGCCGCGACGAACCCGGCGTACACCCGCCAGTACCAGGGACGCAGCCCGGCCGGCGCCGCGAGCCCGGAGACTCCCGCGTAGATCGCGCCCGGGAAGAGCACGATTCCGATGATCGAGTTGCTGAACCCGAGCAGGTTTCCGCCGGGGCTCAGCAGATTGGGACCGCAGGTGACGATCGGGCTGATGTCGCACGAGATGAGGGCTTCGGCGCCGGTCAGCTGACCGATGTACTCGTGGTAGAGCAGGAACGAGACAACCCACCCGGCGATGCCCACCACGATCCAGACGACGGCGAGCGCGGGCCCGGGGCGGATGCCGCGCTCGTTCTCCAGCGCGGAGTGGGCGGGTGCATCGGCGGGCATGCTGCCATCCTGCGGCGCCTGCCCCGCGGCCGCGGCGGCCCCGTGCCGGGAAAAACCGGCGCGATCGGATGCCGCGGAGACCGGCCCGGGCTTCAGCGCCAGGTAGCCGTGAGCAGACCGGCGACGACCCCGAAGACGAGGGGCAGCAGGCAGCCGATGGCGGCGGGGCGACCGACCCCGGGCCTGGTGAACAGGTGCGCTCGCGTCTCGGCCCGTTCCGCGTCGGTGCTTCGCAGCACGCCGCTCGCCGACGGCTCCGGTCGAGCGGCGGCGGCATCCTCGATACGCACGGCGACCGCGAGCAGGTCCTCGGTCCAGCGCCAGAACGGAGCGGTGTGGCGCGGCAGCGTGCCCCGCGAGAGGACGTACATGCGGCGTCCGACGATCTCGAGGTCGACGTCGACCGCCACCGCACTCAGGGCGGAGCGGACGGGCGGCGTGAGCATCCGCCGGACCCGATCCGCATCGGCGGGCGCACACCAGACGCCGAAGTGCTCGTCGAACCCGCCACCGATCTCGATCCGCTCCTGCCCGAGGGGCGGCCGCCAGGAGGGCGCGCCGGGCGCGAGTACCGCGACCAGGCCGGCCCGCGGCAGCTCGGCGGCGAGGTCGACGCGAAGGTACGTCAGCGAGTGCGGCATCCGGTAGCGGCCGATCCACGTGTCGAACGCGTAGTCCGCCGAGCGGAACGGGCGCGGGTCGCTTCCCGTCACGACCGCGGTAGCCATCCGGCGCCTGCCGAGGCCGAAGACGGTCGCGCTTTCGTCGGGGTCGTCGTCGCGGTGGCGGATGTCGAGGCGGTTCGACGCCGCGAACCCCTCGAGACGGTACATCGCAGCTTCTGCGGCCCGCCGCGAGCCGCGCATACCGCCGAAGCGGCTCACCGCGAGCGGCAGCACCATCACCGACGCGATCACGATGCTCGACCATGACAGCCCCGATCCGCCGGCCGCGGATTGGACGACGACGACGAAGAGCAGCGCGAGCACGCCCAACCCGAGCACCAGCACCGCCGAGACGAATACGGCCCGAACGGCGCTGATCAGCGAGGCGCGCCGACCGGCTGCACCGAGAAGCCCGTTCTCGCCGGGACTCGGGAGAGGCACTGTCAGCGCCTGCGTGTCGAAGCGGAGGGCGCGGGCGCCGTCCGGGGCGTCCCCGCTGCTCATGGTCCCATCCTGCCGTGCCGGAGCGCACGACGATGTTCCTCGCGTGCGGTTCAGCGCGCGCGAGGGTGCGAGGTGGCGTAGATCTCCCGCAGGGCGTCGACCGTGACGTGCGTGTAGATCTGGGTCGTCGCCACCGAAGCGTGCCCGAGCAGCTCCTGGACGACGCGGACGTCGGCTCCGCCCTGCAGCAGGTGCGTCGCGAAGGAGTGCCGGAGAGTGTGCGGCGACACGTGCGCCGTCAGCTCGGCGCGCTCGGCGGCCTGCTGGATGATCAGCCACGCGCTCTGCCGCGACAGCGGAGCCCCGCGCACCCCGAGGAACAGCCGGGGCGTCGCGCGTCCGCGCCGAGAGAGCTCCGGCCGGGCGCGGGCCAGATAGGCCTCGACGGCGGCGCGCGCGTACGACCCGACCGGAACGATCCGCTCCTTCGCGCCCTTGCCGCGAACGCGCAGCACGTCGCCGAGGGCGAGGTCGTCGACATCCAGCTGCACGATCTCCGACACCCGCGCCCCCGTGGCGTAGAGCAGTTCGAGCAGCGCGCGGTCGCGCAGCGCCGCGAGATCGGTCGCCGCGACATCGCCCGGCGGGGGTCCTGCGGCATCGAGGAGACTCTCGACCTGATCGATCGTCAGCGCCTTCGGCAGTCGCCGCGGCGTCTTCGGCGGACGCAGCCGCTGCGTCGGGTCGGCGTCGACGATCCCCTCGCGGGCGAGGAAGCGGTGCAGACCCCGCAGCGACGACTGCAGCCGCGCCAGCGACGTGGCCGCCGGCGGCGGGACGGCGGATGCCGCTTCCTCGGCGAACCGCGTCACGATCTCCGCCGTGATCTCGGACGTGTCGCCGATCCCCTGCTGGGCGAGCCACGCGGTGTACGCGTCGAGATCCCGCCGGTAGGCCGCGACCGTGTGCGCCGACAGCCCGCGCTCGACCGAGATGTGGCGCAGGTACGCCGCGACGGCGCGGTCGAGCCGCACGTCCGTCAGCTCCGGCGCAGCCGTTCGGCCGCCGCGAGCACGCCCGTCGCCAGGATGCCGTTGCGGAACCGCCCCGCGAGCACGCCGTCGATGACCTCGGTCAGCGGCACGCGCTCGACGCGCATGTCGGCCTCTTCGTCCTCGCGCTCGTACGCACTCGGCGCCGCGCTGAGACCGCGGGCGAGGAAGACGTGGATGATCTCGTCGTTGCCGCCCGGCGTCGTGAAGATGCTCACGAGCGGTTCGAGCGACTCGGCGACGAGGTCGACCTCCTCGGCGAGCTCGCGCCGCGCCGTCTCGATGGGCGGCTCGCCCGCGACGTCGAGCAGCCCCGCGGGGATCTCCCAGTCGCGATGACGGATCGGATGCCGGTACTGCTGGATCAGCACGACGCGCTCTTCGTCGTCGATCGCGACGACCGCGGCCGCCCCCGGGTGGTCGACGAACTGGCGGGTGATCTCGCCGTCACCGAAACGCACCGTCTCGCTCCGCACGTCCCAGACGTGCCCCGAGTAGACCAGCTCGCTCGAGACGACCTCGGGCTCGACGGGCTCGTCGCGCAGCTCAGGCATCCTCGACCTCGAACAGCTCGCTCGCGCGGTGCCGGTCGAGGGCGGCGGCGACAAGCCCACGGAACAGCGGGTTCGCCTCGGTCGGACGCGACCGCAGCTCGGGGTGGGCCTGCGTCGCGATGTAGTACGGGTGCACGTCGCGCGGCAGCTCGACGTACTCGACGAGGTTGCGGTCGGGCGACAGGCCCGAGAAGACCAGCCCGGCCTCGGCGATCTGGTCGCGGTACCGGTTGTTCACCTCGTAGCGGTGCCGGTGACGCTCGGATGCCTTCGTGGCTCCGTAGACCTCGGCCGCGAGCGAACCCTCGGCGAGGTCGGCCTCGTACAGGCCCAGGCGCATCGTGCCGCCGAGGTCGCCGCCGGCGATGATGTCGACCTGCTCGGCCATCGTCGCGATGACGGGGAACTCGGTCTCGGGGTCGAACTCGCTCGAGGACGCACCGGTCAGCCCCGCCATGTTGCGGGCGTACTCGATCACCATGCACTGCAGACCCAGGCAGATGCCGAGGGTCGGGATGCCCTGCTCGCGCGCGAACTTCAGCGCGCCGAGCTTGCCCTCGATGCCGCGGATGCCGAAGCCGCCGGGCACGACGATGCCGTCGACGCTCGCGAGCGCCTTCTCGGCGCCCTCGGGGGTCTCGCACAGATCGGAGGGGATCCAAGTGACGTTGACCTTGGTCTCCTGCGCGAAGCCGCCGGCCTTCAGCGCCTCGGTGACCGACAGGTAGGCGTCGGGAAGATCGATGTACTTGCCGACGAGACCGATCGTGACCTCGTGCTTGGGGTTGTGGACGGCGTCGAGCACCTTGCTCCACCGCGTCCAGTCGACGTCGTCGGCACGCTCGGCGAGGCCGAGGCGGCGCGCGATGTACGCGTCGAGTCCCTGCGAGTTCAGCGTCGAGGGGATGTCGTAGATGCTCGGCAGGTCGACGGTGTTGACGACACCCTCGACGTCGACGTCGCACATGAGCGCGATCTTGTTGCGGTTGCTCTCGCTGACGGGGCGGTCGCTGCGCAGCACGAGGGCGTCGGGCTGGATGCCGACCTGGCGGAGGGCGGCGACGGAGTGCTGGGTCGGCTTCGTCTTCTGCTCGCCGGAGGCACCCATGAACGGCACGAGCGAGACGTGCACGAAGAACACGTTGTCGCGGCCGAGCTCGTGGCGCAGCTGACGGGCCGCTTCGAGGAACGGCTGCGACTCGATGTCGCCGACGGTACCGCCGACCTCGGTGATGATGACGTCGGGACGCGGCTCCTCGGTCGCCTGGAGCCGCATCCGGCGCTTGATCTCGTCGGTGATGTGCGGGATGACCTGCACGGTGTCGCCGAGGTACTCGCCGCGGCGTTCCTTGGCGATGACCTGCGAGTAGATCTGACCGGTCGTGACGTTCGCCGCCTGGGTGAGCTCGATGTCGAGGAAGCGCTCGTAGTGTCCGATGTCGAGGTCGGTCTCGGCGCCGTCATCCGTCACGAAGACCTCGCCGTGCTGGAACGGGTTCATCGTGCCCGGGTCGACGTTCAGATACGGGTCGAGCTTCTGCATCACGACGCGAAGACCGCGTGCGGTGAGGAGATTGCCGAGACTCGCGGCGGTCAGTCCCTTACCGAGAGAAGAGACCACACCACCGGTCACGAAGATCTGCTTGGTGGTGTTCTGGGAAGAGGCCGCGCGATGAGTGTCCGTCACGGGCTTCTATTCTATCAGTCAGGAACGCGAGAGGTTCAGCAGTTCTCGGGCGTGCTCGATCGCGGCCCCCGAATCCGGCAGGCCCGACAGCAGACGCGCCATCTCGGCCTCGCGATCGCCGCCCTCGAGACGTCGGACGCTCGACGCGGTCACCGAGCCGTCGTTCGACTTCACGACGGTCAGGTGGTTCGTCGCGAAGGCGGCGACCTGCGCGAGGTGCGTCACCACGATCACCTGGCTCGTCTCGGACAGCCGGGCCAGCCGGCGCCCGACCTCGATCGCGGCGGCGCCGCCGATGCCGGCATCCACTTCGTCGAACACGAAGGTCGGCACGGGATCCGTCCCCGCGATCACGACCTCGATCGCGAGCATCACCCGGCTGAGCTCTCCACCCGAGGCGCCCTTGGCCACCGGCCGCGCCTCGGCGCCGGGGTGCGGTGCGAGGAGGATCGTCACGTCGTCGCGCCCCGACACCGAGGGGGTGCCGGGCTCGACGGTGACGAGCAGCCGCGCGTCGGGCAGCGCGAGCTGGCGCAGCTCGGCCGTGACGGCTGCGCCGAGTCGCTCCGCCGCCGCGGTGCGCGCTGCGGTCAGCTCAGCGGCGGCGGCATCCAGGGTGTCGGCGAGCTCGTCGCGCTGAGCGCGCAGGCGCTCGATGCGGTCGCCGTCGTCGTCGAGCGCCATGAGTCGCGCCGATCCGCTCTCGAGGAGGGCCAGCGCCTCGTCGAGGCTGCCGTGCGCCCGCAGCAGTCCGTTCAGGGCGGCACGCCGTTCCTCGACAGCGGCGAGCTCCTGCGGCCCGCTCTCATCGAGGTCTGCGAGGTAGGCGCTCAGGCCCGTCACGAGGTCGGCGGCACGGTAGCCGAGATCGGCCAGCGGCTCGACGAACGCCGCGAGAGCCGCGTCGCTCGCCGCCGAGCGCTCGATCGCGCGCCGGGCCTCGGCCAGCAGCGAGACCGCGTCCGGAAGCTCGTCGTCGTTCGAGAGCGCGTCGTGCGCCGTGGCCGCGGCCGCGCGCAGCTCCTCGACGTTGGCGAGCTTCTCGGCCCGCTCGGCGAGCACGGCGTCCTCACCCGGCTGCGGGGCGACCGCCTCGATGTCGGCGATGCGTGCCCGCAGGTCGTCGGCCTCGCGGCGGCGCGCGTCGCGATCGGCGTCGAGCTGCGTCAGTTCTGCGTCGACGGCACGCCAAGCGTCGAAGGCCGCGCGGTAGCGTTCGCGCGCTGCGGTGATCTCGGGCCCGCCGAAACGGTCGAGCGCGTCGCGCTGGGCAGCCGCCGACTTGAGGCGCAGCTGGTCGGACTGCCCGTGCACCACGATCAGCTGCTCGGCGAGCTCGGCGAGCACCGCGGCCGGCGCCGGGCGACCCCCGACGCTCGCGCGGCTGCGCCCCTCGCTCGAGAGCACGCGGCCCAGATACAGCTCGGAGCGGCCTCCGCCGATCGGCTCGACGTCTCCCCCGGCCTCTCGGACGCGCTCGGCGACGGGGCCGTTCTCATCGACGATCCAGACGCCGTCGACGGATGCTTGCGGCGCGCCCGCGCGCACGGCTCCGGAGTCGGCCCGCTGACCGAGCAGCAGCCCGAGTCCGGTGACGACCATCGTCTTGCCCGCGCCCGTCTCACCCGTGATGGCGGTGAACCCGGGGCCCATCGGCAGCGTCGCCTCGGCGATGACTCCGAGGCCGCGCAGACGCATCTCTTCGATCACGACGCGCCCTCCCGCTGCTCGAGGCTGGGACCACGCCACCCGACGACCGGCAACCGGAACTTCCGGACCAGGCGGTCGGTGAAGGCGGCGGGATGCAGGCGCGCCAGGCGAACCGGCGTCTTCGACCGACGCACGACGACGCGCGCTCCGGGGGGCAGCTCCTGCGACCGGCGGCCGTCGGCCCAGAGGATGCCGGTGCCGTTCGTGCCCGCGCCGACCTCGATAGCCACCGATGCCTCCGGGCTGATCACGAGCGGACGGGCGAACAGCGCGTGCGCCGAGAGCGGGACGACCGCGACCGCTTCGACGTCCGGCCAGATCACGGGGCCGCCGGCGGAGAAGTTGTACGCGGTCGAGCCGGTCGGTGTCGCGATGACGACTCCGTCGCAGCCGAAGGCCGACAGCGGACGCCGATCGACCTCGAGGACGACCTCGAGCATCCGCTCGCGACTGGCCTTCTCGACCGTCGCCTCGTTCAGCGCCCACGTCTCGTAGACCACGGCCCCGGTGCCGTCCTTGACGCGGACCGAGAGCGCCATGCGCTCCTCCACGTCGTAGTCGCGGTCGATGACGCGCCGGACGGCATCGTCCATGTCGTCGGCCTCGATCTCGGCGAGGAACCCGACGTGGCCCATGTTGATGCCCAGGACCGGAGCGGTGCCGCCCCGGACGAGGTCGACGGCGCGCAGGATCGTGCCGTCGCCGCCCAGGACGATCGCGAGTTCGAGCTCGGCGACGCTCACGTCGAGGTCGAGCGTGAGGACGCCGGGCAGTTCACCCAGCTCCTCGACGAGCTCGGCGCGATCGTCGGCTGCGAGCACGGGACGAGCCCCCGCGCCGGACAGCGCGTTCAGGACGCGTTGCGCCGCGGCGACGGTGTCGGGACGGCGCGCGTGGGCGACGACGAGGATGTTGCGCATCGCGTCGGTCATCGGGCTCCCGCCAGTTCGTCCACCGTGTGTATCCATTGTGTCGGATTGCCCGTGTCATCGACGCGGATGCACAGGTGCACGACGTACTCCTGATTGCCGTGCGTCCCCGCGATCGGCGAGGCGATCACGCCGCGGGTGGCGAGCCCGGCGTCCCACGCCGACCACAGCACGCCCATCACCGCATCCGCTCGCAACGCCGGATCGGTGACAAGCCCGCCCTTGACCGCGGTGCGCCCGACTTCGAACTGCGGTTTGACGAGGAGGATGACATCCGTCGTCGAGGCGCACACCGAGACGACCGCCGGGAGGACGTGCTCGAGCGAGATGAACGACAGATCACCGGTGATGATGTCGGGCCGGAACGGACCGCCGGCGAACCCGCTGACCGCCTCGGGCGAGAGGTCGCGGACGTTGAAGCCCTCGACGACGATCACGCCGTCGTCCGCCGCGATCGCCGGCGAGAGCTGACCGTGCCCCACGTCGACGGCGACGACCGGGCGGGCCCCGCGCTCGCGGAGCACCTGTGTGAAGCCGCCGGTCGAGGCGCCCATGTCGAGGGCCGCGCGCTCGGCTACGGCGACGCCGAACGCGTCGAGCCCGGCGATGAGCTTGTGCGCCGCACGGCTGACGTAGTGGTCGGCGCCGGCGACGATGAGGGTCGCGGTGTCGGGCACGGGGTGGGATGCCTTCACGACGGTGCGCCCGTCGACGGAGACGAGTCCGTCGGCGATCAGGGTGGCGGCGTGGGTGCGCGATCGCGCGAGACCGCGCGCGGCCAGTGCCGAATCGAGGCGGGTGCTCACGCGGCGCCGGTCGGACCGGAGTCGAGGCGGCGGGCGAGCTCGTCGTGCAACGCGGCGTACGACGCGGCACGCTCGCTCAACGGCTGGTCCTCGATGACGTCGAGCGACGAGAGCAGGTCGTCGCGCCACTGATCGGCGATGCTCTGCGTCGCGCTGTCCGCGGCGCTCGCCTCGCGCTCGCCCGGGTCGGCACCATCCATCGACATGGGTCCCACGATACGCGGGGTCAGGGACGGTGGAACGGATCCGCGTAGAGACGCTCGGGAACCCGGAATCCGTAGATCGCACGGCCGGTCGCCCAGATCGCCGCGGCCCCCGCGCGCACGAGGTCGATGGGGCGATCCCCTTCCGAGACGATGACGATGTCGGCGCCGTCGATGCGTACCGACGCGTTGCCGACGGTCGTCACGTCGCCCTTCGTCCTGACCTCGGGGTAGGGCTCGTGGAGCTCGCGCAGGTCGCTGACGATGTAGGTCGGCCGTGCGTTGGCGGGCGCTGCGAGCACGTGCTTGGGCCGGTCGATGCCAGTCAGCACGAGCACCGAGCGGATGCCGGCAGCCTGAGCTCCGGCGATGTCGGTGTCGAGGCGGTCGCCGATGAAGAGCGGCTGCGAGGCGCCGAAGCGAGCGACGGCCTCGTCGAAGATCGGACGTTCGGGCTTGCCGGCGACGGTCGCGAGTCGACCCACGGCAGTGTGCACGGCCGACACGAGCGTGCCGTTACCCGGCGCGATCCCCCGCGCCTGCGGAATGGTCCAGTCGGTGTTGGTGGCGATCCACGGAATCCCGCCCTCGTCCTCGGGGGTCGCGAGCGCGTACGCCGCCTCGGCGAGCTGCGCCCAGCCGACCTCCGGGGCGAAACCCTGCACGACAGCGGCGGGGCCGTCCTCGGCCGACCGTGTGGGTACGTAGCCCGCCTTTTCGAGTTCGTGGACGAGCCCATCGCCGCCCACGACGAGGATCGTCGCCCCGGCAGGAACCCGCTCTCGCAGCAGGCGCATCGCCGCCTGCGGGCTCGTGATGACGTCCTCGGGGCGCGTCGCTGTCAGGCCGAGTTCCCGCAGATGGTCGGCGACCACCGAGTCGCGCCGGGACGCGTTGTTGGTGATGTAACCGAGCCGGCGCGTCTCCCCCGCACGGTTGAGGCTGTCGATCGCGTGCGGCAGGGCGCCGGGACCGGCATAGACGACACCATCGAGGTCGGCCAGGACGGCATCCACACCGTCGAGCGGTGTCGAGGTTGCCCGGGAGAACAGGCCCATCAGCCGCGCTCCTCCGTCTTGCTGTCCGCCGGCGCCTCGCTCTCGAGCGCGGCGTCCTCGTCGATGTCGTCGACCACGATCAGCTCACGGTCGGCGTCGGTCGCGCCGAGGGCCTCCTCGGCCACGAGGGCGCGCCGCTGCCAGAGTGCGGCTTCCTCGGACCGCCCGAGGTCCTCGAGCACCGCGGCGCGGGCGGCGAACAGCGCGGGGCTCCATGAGAACGCCCGGTCGGGGTCGAGCTCGGGAATGTCGAGCTCCTGCAGCGCACGCTCGGTCTCACCGAGGTCGAGACGTGCGCCCGACATCGCGATGGCGAGTTCGACGCGCACCTCGATCGGAAGCGTCGACCGGTCCACGGCGCGACCGACCTCGAGCGCGCGGTCGGGGCGACCCACGCCACGCTCGCTGTCGACCATCATCGCGATCTGATCATCGCTGCCGGAGATGCGTCGATACGTACGGAGCTCGCGCAGCGCGAGGGCGTAGTCCCCCGTGGCATACGCGGTGATCGCGACCGTCTCACGGACCACGCCGACACGGCCGGCACGGCGGGATGCCGCGAGCGCGTGCTCGTGCGCGAGCTCGGGGTCGTCGTCGATCAGCTGGGCGACCATCGCGAGGTGACGGGCGACTTGCTCCGCGTTCTCCTTGCTCAGGGTCTTCAGTTCGTTGCGCGCAGCTCCCGGAAGATCGCGAGCCGTGACGGTCTCGGGGATCTCAGGGCCGCGCGGAATGTCGCGACGCTCGGACCCCTGCGGCGGACGCGACGAACGTGCCCCATCGCGGTCGTCGCGACGCGGGCGCGCGTCGCCATCCCGGCGCGGGTACGACGCACGATCGCCATCACGGCGCGGACGGGAGTCGCCGTCGCGGCGCGGACGGGAGTCGCCGTCACGACGCGGATACGACGAGCGATCGCCGTCGCGACGCGGACGGGAGTCGCCGTCACTGCGCGGACGGGAGTCCCCGTCCCGGCGCGGACGGGAGTCCCCGTCCCGGCGCGGGCGAGAGTCGCCGGCGCCATCGCGACGCGGATACGACGGGCGATCACCATCCCGGCGCGGACGGGAGTCGCCGTCCCGGCGCGGGCGAGAGTCGCCGGCTCCGTCGCGACGCGGATACGACGGGCGATCGCCATCACGACGGGGCCGCGAATCACCGTCACGCTGCGGACGCGCGTCACCATCGCGGCGGGGACGATCGCCGTCCCGGCGGGGACGGTCATCGTTGGAACGCGGTGGACGAGCATCGCCGTCGCGACGCGGACGCCGTGCTCCGGAGTCCGCAGCAGAGTAACGGGGCTTGCGCTCCGATCGCGGGCGGTTTTCTTCAGTCACGACGTTCCTTTCGTCCCGGAAACGAGAAAAGGCCACCCAACACTGGGTGGCCATTTCACGAAAGAAGTCCGGCGGTGTCCTACTCTCCCACAGGGTCCCCCCTGCAGTACCATCGGCGCTGTGAGGCTTAGCTTCCGGGTTCGGAATGTAACCGGGCGTTTCCCTCACGCTATGGCCGCCGAAACACTATTGATGTTTCAGTCTGCACAACGATTGATCGTT
>NZ_PQSV01000008.1:0-3586 GCF_002920555.1 Microbacterium sp. Ru50
ACGACAAGGGCCCGGGCAAACTAGTAATCAGACGCGGTCGTTCACTTGTTCAGCAACCAGATCAAAAGCCATTGACTCAGCAAGGGTTGACCGTATAATTCACGCGATTACACCGCATTGCGGTATCAACGCGCCCTTAGCTCAGTTGGATAGAGCAACGACCTTCTAAGTCGTGGGCCGCAGGTTCGAATCCTGCAGGGCGCGCCATTACAATTCAATCAGTTACGCCTTCTTTATATCCTCCAGCCATGGCCTTGAAATGGCGTTAGTCATGAAATATAGACCGCCATCGAGTACCCCTTGTACCCTTAACTCTTCCTGATACGTAAATAATGATTTGGTGGCCCTTGCTGGACTTGAACCAGCGACCAAGCGATTATGAGTCGCCTGCTCTAACCACTGAGCTAAAGGGCCTTGAGTGTGCAATAACAATACTTATAAACCACGCAATAAACATGATGATCTAGAGAATCCCGTCGTAGCCACCATCTTTTTTTGCGGGAGTGGCGAAATTGGTAGACGCACCAGATTTAGGTTCTGGCGCCGCTAGGTGTGCGAGTTCAAGTCTCGCCTCCCGCACCATTCACCAGAAAGCGTTGATCGGATGCCCTCGAGTCGGGCAGCGTTGGGTCCTGGCCACGGGTGCGCATGATCGTGCTCCTGTCGTTGAGGACCCGGCTAGGCTGGCGGGGTTGCCTTACTGGTTAGCAGAATGAATCACCGATACGCGAGCGAACGTGAAGCGACTGCTGCTGCAAAACGTCTGCGACCTGAGCAACAACATGAATGGTCTTCGGTTTCCGTGTTTCGTAAAGTCTGGAAACGCGGAAGTCCCCTACGTGCTGCTGAAGTTGCCCGCAACAGAGAGTGGAACCAACCGGTGATACCACGATACTATGACTGAGAGTCAACGCCATGAGCGGCCTCATTTCTTATTCTGAGTTACAACAGTCCGCACCGCTGCCGGTAGCTCCTTCCGGTGGGCGCGGGGCATGACTATCGTCGCCGCACTTATGACTGTCTTCTTTATCATGCAACTCGTAGGACAGGTGCCGGCAGCGCCCAACAGTCCCCCGGCCACGGGGCCTGCCACCATACCCACGCCGAAACAAGCGCCCTGCACCATTATGTTCCGGATCTGCATCGCAGGATGCTGCTGGCTACCCTGTGGAACACCTACATCTGTATTAACGAAGCGCTAACCGTTTTTATCAGGCTCTGGGAGGCAGAATAAATGATCATATCGTCAATTATTACCTCCACGGGGAGAGCCTGAGCAAACTGGCCTCAGGCATTTGAGAAGCACACGGTCACACTGCTTCCGGTAGTCAATAAACCGGTAAACCAGCAATAGACATAAGCGGCTATTTAACGACCCTGCCCTGAACCGACGACCGGGTCGAATTTGCTTTCGAATTTCTGCCATTCATCCGCTTATTATCACTTATTCAGGCGTAGCAACCAGGCGTTTAAGGGCACCAATAACTGCCTTAAAAAAATTACGCCCCGCCCTGCCACTCATCGCAGTACTGTTGTAATTCATTAAGCATTCTGCCGACATGGAAGCCATCACAAACGGCATGATGAACCTGAATCGCCAGCGGCATCAGCACCTTGTCGCCTTGCGTATAATATTTGCCCATGGTGAAAACGGGGGCGAAGAAGTTGTCCATATTGGCCACGTTTAAATCAAAACTGGTGAAACTCACCCAGGGATTGGCTGAGACGAAAAACATATTCTCAATAAACCCTTTAGGGAAATAGGCCAGGTTTTCACCGTAACACGCCACATCTTGCGAATATATGTGTAGAAACTGCCGGAAATCGTCGTGGTATTCACTCCAGAGCGATGAAAACGTTTCAGTTTGCTCATGGAAAACGGTGTAACAAGGGTGAACACTATCCCATATCACCAGCTCACCGTCTTTCATTGCCATACGGAATTCCGGATGAGCATTCATCAGGCGGGCAAGAATGTGAATAAAGGCCGGATAAAACTTGTGCTTATTTTTCTTTACGGTCTTTAAAAAGGCCGTAATATCCAGCTGAACGGTCTGGTTATAGGTACATTGAGCAACTGACTGAAATGCCTCAAAATGTTCTTTACGATGCCATTGGGATATATCAACGGTGGTATATCCAGTGATTTTTTTCTCCATTTTAGCTTCCTTAGCTCCTGAAAATCTCGATAACTCAAAAAATACGCCCGGTAGTGATCTTATTTCATTATGGTGAAAGTTGGAACCTCTTACGTGCCGATCAACGTCTCATTTTCGCCAAAAGTTGGCCCAGGGCTTCCCGGTATCAACAGGGACACCAGGATTTATTTATTCTGCGAAGTGATCTTCCGTCACAGGTATTTATTCGGCGCAAAGTGCGTCGGGTGATGCTGCCAACTTACTGATTTAGTGTATGATGGTGTTTTTGAGGTGCTCCAGTGGCTTCTGTTTCTATCAGCTGTCCCTCCTGTTCAGCTACTGACGGGGTGGTGCGTAACGGCAAAAGCACCGCCGGACATCAGCGCTAGCGGAGTGTATACTGGCTTACTATGTTGGCACTGATGAGGGTGTCAGTGAAGTGCTTCATGTGGCAGGAGAAAAAAGGCTGCACCGGTGCGTCAGCAGAATATGTGATACAGGATATATTCCGCTTCCTCGCTCACTGACTCGCTACGCTCGGTCGTTCGACTGCGGCGAGCGGAAATGGCTTACGAACGGGGCGGAGATTTCCTGGAAGATGCCAGGAAGATACTTAACAGGGAAGTGAGAGGGCCGCGGCAAAGCCGTTTTTCCATAGGCTCCGCCCCCCTGACAAGCATCACGAAATCTGACGCTCAAATCAGTGGTGGCGAAACCCGACAGGACTATAAAGATACCAGGCGTTTCCCCCTGGCGGCTCCCTCGTGCGCTCTCCTGTTCCTGCCTTTCGGTTTACCGGTGTCATTCCGCTGTTATGGCCGCGTTTGTCTCATTCCACGCCTGACACTCAGTTCCGGGTAGGCAGTTCGCTCCAAGCTGGACTGTATGCACGAACCCCCCGTTCAGTCCGACCGCTGCGCCTTATCCGGTAACTATCGTCTTGAGTCCAACCCGGAAAGACATGCAAAAGCACCACTGGCAGCAGCCACTGGTAATTGATTTAGAGGAGTTAGTCTTGAAGTCATGCGCCGGTTAAGGCTAAACTGAAAGGACAAGTTTTGGTGACTGCGCTCCTCCAAGCCAGTTACCTCGGTTCAAAGAGTTGGTAGCTCAGAGAACCTTCGAAAAACCGCCCTGCAAGGCGGTTTTTTCGTTTTCAGAGCAAGAGATTACGCGCAGACCAAAACGATCTCAAGAAGATCATCTTATTAATCAGATAAAATATTTCTAGATTTCAGTGCAATTTATCTCTTCAAATGTAGCACCTGAAGTCAGCCCCATACGATATAAGTTGTAATTCTCATGTTTGACAGCTTATCATCGATAAGCTTTAATGCGGTAGTTTATCACAGTTAAATTGCTAACGCAGTCAGGCACCGTGTATGAAATCTAACAATGCGCTCATCGTCATCCTCGGCACCGTCACCCTGGATGCTGTACAATTGACG
>NZ_PQSV01000009.1:0-5232 GCF_002920555.1 Microbacterium sp. Ru50
TCGAGCACCACCACCACCACCACTGAGATCCGGCTGCTAACAAAGCCCGAAAGGAAGCTGAGTTGGCTGCTGCCACCGCTGAGCAATAACTAGCATAACCCCTTGGGGCCTCTAAACGGGTCTTGAGGGGTTTTTTGCTGAAAGGAGGAACTATATCCGGATTGGCGAATGGGACGCGCCCTGTAGCGGCGCATTAAGCGCGGCGGGTGTGGTGGTTACGCGCAGCGTGACCGCTACACTTGCCAGCGCCCTAGCGCCCGCTCCTTTCGCTTTCTTCCCTTCCTTTCTCGCCACGTTCGCCGGCTTTCCCCGTCAAGCTCTAAATCGGGGGCTCCCTTTAGGGTTCCGATTTAGTGCTTTACGGCACCTCGACCCCAAAAAACTTGATTAGGGTGATGGTTCACGTAGTGGGCCATCGCCCTGATAGACGGTTTTTCGCCCTTTGACGTTGGAGTCCACGTTCTTTAATAGTGGACTCTTGTTCCAAACTGGAACAACACTCAACCCTATCTCGGTCTATTCTTTTGATTTATAAGGGATTTTGCCGATTTCGGCCTATTGGTTAAAAAATGAGCTGATTTAACAAAAATTTAACGCGAATTTTAACAAAATATTAACGCTTACAATTTAGGTGGCACTTTTCGGGGAAATGTGCGCGGAACCCCTATTTGTTTATTTTTCTAAATACATTCAAATATGTATCCGCTCATGAATTAATTCTTAGAAAAACTCATCGAGCATCAAATGAAACTGCAATTTATTCATATCAGGATTATCAATACCATATTTTTGAAAAAGCCGTTTCTGTAATGAAGGAGAAAACTCACCGAGGCAGTTCCATAGGATGGCAAGATCCTGGTATCGGTCTGCGATTCCGACTCGTCCAACATCAATACAACCTATTAATTTCCCCTCGTCAAAAATAAGGTTATCAAGTGAGAAATCACCATGAGTGACGACTGAATCCGGTGAGAATGGCAAAAGTTTATGCATTTCTTTCCAGACTTGTTCAACAGGCCAGCCATTACGCTCGTCATCAAAATCACTCGCATCAACCAAACCGTTATTCATTCGTGATTGCGCCTGAGCGAGACGAAATACGCGATCGCTGTTAAAAGGACAATTACAAACAGGAATCGAATGCAACCGGCGCAGGAACACTGCCAGCGCATCAACAATATTTTCACCTGAATCAGGATATTCTTCTAATACCTGGAATGCTGTTTTCCCGGGGATCGCAGTGGTGAGTAACCATGCATCATCAGGAGTACGGATAAAATGCTTGATGGTCGGAAGAGGCATAAATTCCGTCAGCCAGTTTAGTCTGACCATCTCATCTGTAACATCATTGGCAACGCTACCTTTGCCATGTTTCAGAAACAACTCTGGCGCATCGGGCTTCCCATACAATCGATAGATTGTCGCACCTGATTGCCCGACATTATCGCGAGCCCATTTATACCCATATAAATCAGCATCCATGTTGGAATTTAATCGCGGCCTAGAGCAAGACGTTTCCCGTTGAATATGGCTCATAACACCCCTTGTATTACTGTTTATGTAAGCAGACAGTTTTATTGTTCATGACCAAAATCCCTTAACGTGAGTTTTCGTTCCACTGAGCGTCAGACCCCGTAGAAAAGATCAAAGGATCTTCTTGAGATCCTTTTTTTCTGCGCGTAATCTGCTGCTTGCAAACAAAAAAACCACCGCTACCAGCGGTGGTTTGTTTGCCGGATCAAGAGCTACCAACTCTTTTTCCGAAGGTAACTGGCTTCAGCAGAGCGCAGATACCAAATACTGTCCTTCTAGTGTAGCCGTAGTTAGGCCACCACTTCAAGAACTCTGTAGCACCGCCTACATACCTCGCTCTGCTAATCCTGTTACCAGTGGCTGCTGCCAGTGGCGATAAGTCGTGTCTTACCGGGTTGGACTCAAGACGATAGTTACCGGATAAGGCGCAGCGGTCGGGCTGAACGGGGGGTTCGTGCACACAGCCCAGCTTGGAGCGAACGACCTACACCGAACTGAGATACCTACAGCGTGAGCTATGAGAAAGCGCCACGCTTCCCGAAGGGAGAAAGGCGGACAGGTATCCGGTAAGCGGCAGGGTCGGAACAGGAGAGCGCACGAGGGAGCTTCCAGGGGGAAACGCCTGGTATCTTTATAGTCCTGTCGGGTTTCGCCACCTCTGACTTGAGCGTCGATTTTTGTGATGCTCGTCAGGGGGGCGGAGCCTATGGAAAAACGCCAGCAACGCGGCCTTTTTACGGTTCCTGGCCTTTTGCTGGCCTTTTGCTCACATGTTCTTTCCTGCGTTATCCCCTGATTCTGTGGATAACCGTATTACCGCCTTTGAGTGAGCTGATACCGCTCGCCGCAGCCGAACGACCGAGCGCAGCGAGTCAGTGAGCGAGGAAGCGGAAGAGCGCCTGATGCGGTATTTTCTCCTTACGCATCTGTGCGGTATTTCACACCGCAATGGTGCACTCTCAGTACAATCTGCTCTGATGCCGCATAGTTAAGCCAGTATACACTCCGCTATCGCTACGTGACTGGGTCATGGCTGCGCCCCGACACCCGCCAACACCCGCTGACGCGCCCTGACGGGCTTGTCTGCTCCCGGCATCCGCTTACAGACAAGCTGTGACCGTCTCCGGGAGCTGCATGTGTCAGAGGTTTTCACCGTCATCACCGAAACGCGCGAGGCAGCTGCGGTAAAGCTCATCAGCGTGGTCGTGAAGCGATTCACAGATGTCTGCCTGTTCATCCGCGTCCAGCTCGTTGAGTTTCTCCAGAAGCGTTAATGTCTGGCTTCTGATAAAGCGGGCCATGTTAAGGGCGGTTTTTTCCTGTTTGGTCACTGATGCCTCCGTGTAAGGGGGATTTCTGTTCATGGGGGTAATGATACCGATGAAACGAGAGAGGATGCTCACGATACGGGTTACTGATGATGAACATGCCCGGTTACTGGAACGTTGTGAGGGTAAACAACTGGCGGTATGGATGCGGCGGGACCAGAGAAAAATCACTCAGGGTCAATGCCAGCGCTTCGTTAATACAGATGTAGGTGTTCCACAGGGTAGCCAGCAGCATCCTGCGATGCAGATCCGGAACATAATGGTGCAGGGCGCTGACTTCCGCGTTTCCAGACTTTACGAAACACGGAAACCGAAGACCATTCATGTTGTTGCTCAGGTCGCAGACGTTTTGCAGCAGCAGTCGCTTCACGTTCGCTCGCGTATCGGTGATTCATTCTGCTAACCAGTAAGGCAACCCCGCCAGCCTAGCCGGGTCCTCAACGACAGGAGCACGATCATGCGCACCCGTGGGGCCGCCATGCCGGCGATAATGGCCTGCTTCTCGCCGAAACGTTTGGTGGCGGGACCAGTGACGAAGGCTTGAGCGAGGGCGTGCAAGATTCCGAATACCGCAAGCGACAGGCCGATCATCGTCGCGCTCCAGCGAAAGCGGTCCTCGCCGAAAATGACCCAGAGCGCTGCCGGCACCTGTCCTACGAGTTGCATGATAAAGAAGACAGTCATAAGTGCGGCGACGATAGTCATGCCCCGCGCCCACCGGAAGGAGCTGACTGGGTTGAAGGCTCTCAAGGGCATCGGTCGAGATCCCGGTGCCTAATGAGTGAGCTAACTTACATTAATTGCGTTGCGCTCACTGCCCGCTTTCCAGTCGGGAAACCTGTCGTGCCAGCTGCATTAATGAATCGGCCAACGCGCGGGGAGAGGCGGTTTGCGTATTGGGCGCCAGGGTGGTTTTTCTTTTCACCAGTGAGACGGGCAACAGCTGATTGCCCTTCACCGCCTGGCCCTGAGAGAGTTGCAGCAAGCGGTCCACGCTGGTTTGCCCCAGCAGGCGAAAATCCTGTTTGATGGTGGTTAACGGCGGGATATAACATGAGCTGTCTTCGGTATCGTCGTATCCCACTACCGAGATATCCGCACCAACGCGCAGCCCGGACTCGGTAATGGCGCGCATTGCGCCCAGCGCCATCTGATCGTTGGCAACCAGCATCGCAGTGGGAACGATGCCCTCATTCAGCATTTGCATGGTTTGTTGAAAACCGGACATGGCACTCCAGTCGCCTTCCCGTTCCGCTATCGGCTGAATTTGATTGCGAGTGAGATATTTATGCCAGCCAGCCAGACGCAGACGCGCCGAGACAGAACTTAATGGGCCCGCTAACAGCGCGATTTGCTGGTGACCCAATGCGACCAGATGCTCCACGCCCAGTCGCGTACCGTCTTCATGGGAGAAAATAATACTGTTGATGGGTGTCTGGTCAGAGACATCAAGAAATAACGCCGGAACATTAGTGCAGGCAGCTTCCACAGCAATGGCATCCTGGTCATCCAGCGGATAGTTAATGATCAGCCCACTGACGCGTTGCGCGAGAAGATTGTGCACCGCCGCTTTACAGGCTTCGACGCCGCTTCGTTCTACCATCGACACCACCACGCTGGCACCCAGTTGATCGGCGCGAGATTTAATCGCCGCGACAATTTGCGACGGCGCGTGCAGGGCCAGACTGGAGGTGGCAACGCCAATCAGCAACGACTGTTTGCCCGCCAGTTGTTGTGCCACGCGGTTGGGAATGTAATTCAGCTCCGCCATCGCCGCTTCCACTTTTTCCCGCGTTTTCGCAGAAACGTGGCTGGCCTGGTTCACCACGCGGGAAACGGTCTGATAAGAGACACCGGCATACTCTGCGACATCGTATAACGTTACTGGTTTCACATTCACCACCCTGAATTGACTCTCTTCCGGGCGCTATCATGCCATACCGCGAAAGGTTTTGCGCCATTCGATGGTGTCCGGGATCTCGACGCTCTCCCTTATGCGACTCCTGCATTAGGAAGCAGCCCAGTAGTAGGTTGAGGCCGTTGAGCACCGCCGCCGCAAGGAATGGTGCATGCAAGGAGATGGCGCCCAACAGTCCCCCGGCCACGGGGCCTGCCACCATACCCACGCCGAAACAAGCGCTCATGAGCCCGAAGTGGCGAGCCCGATCTTCCCCATCGGTGATGTCGGCGATATAGGCGCCAGCAACCGCACCTGTGGCGCCGGTGATGCCGGCCACGATGCGTCCGGCGTAGAGGATCGAGATCTCGATCCCGCGAAATTAATACGACTCACTATAGGGGAATTGTGAGCGGATAACAATTCCCCTCTAGAAATAATTTTGTTTAACTTTAAGAAGGAGATATACCATGG
>NZ_PQSV01000010.1:0-5156 GCF_002920555.1 Microbacterium sp. Ru50
GGGGGAGGCAACGGATAGTCAGCAATGATTTATCTCTTTGGTCAGCATCAAACTCGCTGCTCCAGTCTTTTTCCGGCTGGTCGCAGCAAATTTTCTTTACGGAGAGTTTGATCCTGGCTCAGGATGAACGCTGGCGGCGTGCTTAACACATGCAAGTCGAACGGTGAAGCAGAGCTTGCTCTGTGGATCAGTGGCGAACGGGTGAGTAACACGTGAGCAATCTGCCCCTGACTCTGGGATAAGCGCTGGAAACGGCGTCTAATACCGGATACGAGCTGCGACCGCATGGTCAGTAGCTGGAAAGAATTTCGGTCAGGGATGAGCTCGCGGCCTATCAGCTTGTTGGTGAGGTAATGGCTCACCAAGGCGTCGACGGGTAGCCGGCCTGAGAGGGTGACCGGCCACACTGGGACTGAGACACGGCCCAGACTCCTACGGGAGGCAGCAGTGGGGAATATTGCACAATGGGCGCAAGCCTGATGCAGCAACGCCGCGTGAGGGATGACGGCCTTCGGGTTGTAAACCTCTTTTAGCAGGGAAGAAGCGAAAGTGACGGTACCTGCAGAAAAAGCGCCGGCTAACTACGTGCCAGCAGCCGCGGTAATACGTAGGGCGCAAGCGTTATCCGGAATTATTGGGCGTAAAGAGCTCGTAGGCGGTCTGTCGCGTCTGCTGTGAAAACCCGAGGCTCAACCTCGGGCCTGCAGTGGGTACGGGCAGACTAGAGTGCGGTAGGGGAGATTGGAATTCCTGGTGTAGCGGTGGAATGCGCAGATATCAGGAGGAACACCGATGGCGAAGGCAGATCTCTGGGCCGTAACTGACGCTGAGGAGCGAAAGGGTGGGGAGCAAACAGGCTTAGATACCCTGGTAGTCCACCCCGTAAACGTTGGGAACTAGTTGTGGGGTCCATTCCACGGATTCCGTGACGCAGCTAACGCATTAAGTTCCCCGCCTGGGGAGTACGGCCGCAAGGCTAAAACTCAAAGGAATTGACGGGGACCCGCACAAGCGGCGGAGCATGCGGATTAATTCGATGCAACGCGAAGAACCTTACCAAGGCTTGACATATAGAGGAAACGTCTGGAAACAGTCGCCCCGCAAGGTCTCTATACAGGTGGTGCATGGTTGTCGTCAGCTCGTGTCGTGAGATGTTGGGTTAAGTCCCGCAACGAGCGCAACCCTCGTTCTATGTTGCCAGCACGTAATGGTGGGAACTCATGGGATACTGCCGGGGTCAACTCGGAGGAAGGTGGGGATGACGTCAAATCATCATGCCCCTTATGTCTTGGGCTTCACGCATGCTACAATGGCCGGTACAAAGGGCTGCAATACCGTGAGGTGGAGCGAATCCCAAAAAGCCGGTCCCAGTTCGGATTGAGGTCTGCAACTCGACCTCATGAAGTCGGAGTCGCTAGTAATCGCAGATCAGCAACGCTGCGGTGAATACGTTCCCGGGTCTTGTACACACCGCCCGTCAAGTCATGAAAGTCGGTAACACCTGAAGCCGGTGGCCCAACCCTTGTGGAGGGAGCCGTCGAAGGTGGGATCGGTAATTAGGACTAAGTCGTAACAAGGTAGCCGTACCGGAAGGTGCGGCTGGATCACCTCCTTTCTAAGGAGCATCTGACTCTTCGGAGTCCAGAACCCAGTTCGAAGGCACATGTTCTTCGCTGGGAGCTCATGGGTGGAACATTTGACATGGTGCGAAGGATGAGGTTCTTCTCTAGTACGCCGCTTGCGGTGGGAACGGGGAGGGTTTCGGGTGTCGCACCTGCACGCTGTTGGGTCCTGAGGGACCGGATGAGAGTCCGCAACCTCTGGGCCTTTTCTTCATGCTGCTCGGGTGGCATGTGGGGAGGGTACCGCCCGTACTTTGAGAACTACACAGTGGACGCGAGCATCTTCGATGCGACACCTTCGGGTGTTGTGTCGTGAAGATGATCTTAAAGATCATTAGTCAATTTTTTGACGATTCAACTCATGTGATTTCAAGTCTTTAAGAGCAAACGGTGGATGCCTTGGCATCTGGAGCCGAAGAAGGACGTAGCAATCTGCGATAAGCCTCGGGGAGTGGATAAGCACACTGTGATCCGAGGGTGTCCGAATGGGGAAACCCCGCTGGGCGGCGTGCCGACCTAGTGACTCCCGCCTGAATATATAGGGCGGGTAGAGGGAACGTGGGGAAGTGAAACATCTCAGTACCCACAGGAAGAGAAAGCAACAGCGATTCCGTTAGTAGTGGCGAGCGAAACCGGATCAGGCTAAACCTTGCGTGTGTGATAGCCGGCAGGCGTTGCACGTTGGGGGTTGTGGGACTTTTCTGATCATTCTGCCGAGTGGTCGACGTTACAAGAAGGTATAGACGAACAGGTTTGAATGCCTGGTCATAGAGGGTGCGAACCCCGTAGTCGAAATGCTTCTCTTGGCGTGAAGAGTATCCCAAGTAGCACGGGGCCCGAGAAATCCCGTGTGAATCTGTCAGGACCACCTGATAAGCCTAAATACTCCCAGATGACCGATAGCGGACAAGTACCGTGAGGGAAAGGTGAAAAGTACCCCGGGAGGGGAGTGAAATAGTACCTGAAACCGTTTGCTTACAAACCGTTGGAGCCTCCTTAGTAGGGGTGACAGCGTGCCTTTTGAAGAATGAGCCTGCGAGTTAGCGATACGTGGCGAGGTTAACCCGTGTGGGGTAGCCGTAGCGAAAGCGAGTCTGAATAGGGCGATTCAGTCGCGTGTCCTAGACCCGAAGCGAAGTGATCTATCCATGGCCAGGTTGAAGCGACGGTAAGACGTCGTGGAGGACCGAACCCACTTAGGTTGAAAACTGAGGGGATGAGCTGTGGATAGGGGTGAAAGGCCAATCAAACTTCGTGATAGCTGGTTCTCTCCGAAATGCATTTAGGTGCAGCGTTGCGTGTTTCTTGCCGGAGGTAGAGCTACTGGATGGCCGATGGGCCCTACAAGGTTACTGACGTCAGCCAAACTCCGAATGCCGGTAAGTGAGAGCGCAGCAGTGAGACTGTGGGGGATAAGCTTCATAGTCGAGAGGGAAACAACCCAGACCACCAACTAAGGTCCCAAAGCGCGTGCTAAGTGGGAAAGGATGTGGAGTTGCTCTGACAACCAGGAGGTTGGCTTAGAAGCAGCCACCCTTGAAAGAGTGCGTAATAGCTCACTGGTCAAGTGATTCCGCGCCGACAATGTAACGGGGCTCAAGCACGCCACCGAAGTTGTGGCATTGACATTATTGGTAGGCCTTCGTGGTCCAGCCGTGTTGATGGGTAGGAGAGCGTCGTGTGCCGGGTGAAGCGGCGGGGTGACCCAGCCGTGGACGGCACACGAGTGAGAATGCAGGCATGAGTAGCGAAAGACGTGTGAGAAACACGTCCTCCGAAAGACCAAGGGTTCCAGGGTCAAGCTAATCTTCCCTGGGTAAGTCGGGACCTAAGGCGAGGCCGACAGGCGTAGTCGATGGACAACGGGTTGATATTCCCGTACCGGCGAAGAACCGCCCAAGCTAATCCAGTGGTGCTAAGAGTCCTAACCCGGGCTTAGTTGATCCCTTCGGGGTGAGACGGTCCGGTCTAACGCTCGACCCCATGCTGGTGCGGCTAGCGTATTAACAGGTGTGACGCAGGAAGGTAGCCCAACCCGGGCGATGGTTGTCCCGGGGCAAGTGCGTAGGCCGAGTCATAGGCAAATCCGTGACTCATACAGGCTGAGACACGATGCGGATAAAAAGTGGGTGATCCTATGCTGCCGAGAAAAGCATCGACGCGAGGTTCTAGCTGCCCGTACCCCAAACCGACTCAGGTGGTCAGGTAGAGAATACCAAGGAGATCGAGAGAATCGTGGTTAAGGAACTCGGCAAAATGCCCCCGTAACTTCGGGAGAAGGGGGGCCTTCCACTTATTAGGATTTACTCCGAAAGGGTGTGGAGGCCGCAGAGACTAGTGGGTAGCGACTGTTTACTAAAAACACAGGTCCGTGCCAAGTCGCAAGACGATGTATACGGACTGACGCCTGCCCGGTGCTGGAAGGTTAAGAGGACCGGTTAGCCGCAAGGCGAAGCTGAGAATTTAAGCCCCAGTAAACGGCGGTGGTAACTATAACCATCCTAAGGTAGCGAAATTCCTTGTCGGGTAAGTTCCGACCTGCACGAATGGCGTAACGACTTCCCAACTGTCTCAACCGCGAACTCGGCGAAATTGCACTACGAGTAAAGATGCTCGTTACGCGCAGCAGGACGGAAAGACCCCGTGACCTTTACTACAGCTTGGTATTGGTGTTCGGTGTGGCTTGTGTAGGATAGGTGGGAGACTTTGAAGCGGTGACGCCAGTTACCGTGGAGTCATTGTTGAAATACCACTCTGGTCACTCTGGATATCTAACTTCGAACCGTAATCCGGTTCAGGGACAGTGCCTGGTGGGTAGTTTAACTGGGGCGGTTGCCTCCCAAAAAGTAACGGAGGCGCCCAAAGGTTCCCTCAACCTGGTTGGCAATCAGGTGGCGAGTGTAAGTGCACAAGGGAGCTTGACTGTGAGACTGACAGGTCGAGCAGGGACGAAAGTCGGGACTAGTGATCCGGCAGTGGCTTGTGGAAGCGCTGTCGCTCAACGGATAAAAGGTACCTCGGGGATAACAGGCTGATCTTGCCCAAGAGTCCATATCGACGGCATGGTTTGGCACCTCGATGTCGGCTCGTCGCATCCTGGGGCTGGAGTAGGTCCCAAGGGTTGGGCTGTTCGCCCATTAAAGCGGTACGCGAGCTGGGTTTAGAACGTCGTGAGACAGTTCGGTCCCTATCCGCTGCGCGCGTAGGAAATTTGAGAGGATCTGACCCTAGTACGAGAGGACCGGGTTGGACGAACCTCTGGTGTGCCAGTTGTTCCGCCAGGAGCACCGCTGGTTAGCTACGTTCGGGATGGATAACCGCTGAAAGCATCTAAGCGGGAAGCCGGCCTCAAGATGAGATTTCCATGCCTTCGGGCGAGAGGCTCCCAGCTAGACTACTGGGTTGATAGGCCGGATGTGGAAGCGTGGTAACACGTGAAGCTGACCGGTACTAATAAGCCGATGACTTGATAACACACCGTTTTTGGTGCTTGCGTCCACTGAGTGGTTCTCGATGTACGGTCGAGAACCGCAT
>NZ_PQSV01000011.1:0-3152 GCF_002920555.1 Microbacterium sp. Ru50
CACGCGTAGGGCCCCCTCCCTGGAAACCGCATCAACCTGAAAACCCCCAGGTCAGAGGCGGTTGCGGGGGTCAACTAGGGGGTGTGGGCGCAACCGGGGGAGCAACCCACCCAAAACAGGCGGGCCGAACCGCCGCTGGAACGACGATTCGGCCCTAGATCCACGAACCTCGCGAAAGGACAGACGTGGACCTGAACGCAGTGTGGTCGAAGATCGCAGAGCCGACCAAGTCGGCACGGATCAAGTCGGCCCAAACCATCACGAACACGCTCGACGCGCTTGCGCCGACCTTCGCTCCGCTCGCGGCGCGTTGGGACGCGGAGGCGGACCGGAGGGCCAAGCTCCGGACCCCGGAGAACCTGAAGGCTCTGCTGGACGCGCAGAAGGCCCACAACAGCGCCCGGTCGACGGCGGCCACGGCGCGGACGGAGCGGCAGAAGGCGCGGGCGGCGAGCAAGAACCCGATGAGCACCGCGCGCCGGTCGGCGCGGACGGCGGACAAGGCCGCGCGGCAGCACACCACCCAGGCGCGGGCCAAGCTGAAGCAGGCCAAGGCCAACTACCCGGCGACGCTGCGGGCGCGGGCGATCCAGGCGCACGCGGTGCACGCGGTGCCCGGCGCGGTCTCGTCGTGGCTGATGTCGACGGCGGAGCACTGGACCATCTGGCCCGGGTCGATCTCGGCCGGTCTGATCGCGCTCAACGCGGGCGCTCTGTGGCTCGGCCGGCGCACGGTCACGGTCGACGTCGACGACGTCCTGTCGGCGGAGGAGCGGCGCCTGGTCGAGCGGCTCGACCCGAGCTACTGGGTCCAGCACGCCGACGAGCGCGGGCTCGCGGGCTCGGTGCCCTCGCCGGTCGAGATCACCCCGGCCGGGCTGGTGACCAACGTGCGCCTGGACGGCCGCTGGAAGCCGAGCGCGTTCGCGGCCAAGCACGAGGAGATCCGGGCGCTGCTCGGGGCGCGCACTGACCTGCGCATGGAGATCAAGCCGGGCACGCACGGCGACCGCGCCACGATCACGCTGCGGACCCGGTCGGCGGCCGACGGCATCGACTTGGAGGGCTGGAAGCCGGGCGACTGCTGGGCGGTCGACACGGTCACCGGCGAGCCGCTGCCGGTGCCGTTGGGCAAGCGAATGCTGATCGCCGGTACGTCCGGCGCGGGCAAGTCCTACAGCGCGCGTCCGCTGCTGGCCGAGGCGTCCGAGTACGACGACCACCGGCTGATCATCTTCGACCGGAAGTACGTCGAGGGCCGTACGTGGTCCCACCGCGCCCGAATCGTCTGCGAGCTGGACGAGATGCGCGAGGTCTGCCAGGAGCTGATCGAGGAGGGCGAGGAGCGGCTGAAGGACCTGCCGCGCGGTAAGGACGTGGTCGAGATCAGCCCCGAGCGGCCCCGCATCACGGTCTTCGCGGACGAGGGCGGCGAGTTGCTGTCCGACGCGAAGACCAAGGTCAAGGGCGAGGACGGCAAGTCCTCCGACTACCAGGACATCGTGGAGACGCTGCGCACGGTCGCCCGGAAGTACCGGGCTGCGGAGATCATCCTGGTGTGGGCGACGCAGAAGCCGACCATGTCGGGCGACGGGCACGGGATCGACTCGCAGATCGCCGGTCAGATGAGCGTGAAGCTCGGTCTCGCGGTCGCCTCCCAGACGGACGCGGCCACGGTCTTCGGCCGCTCGGACTGGCCCGCACACGACCTGCCGATGCCCGGGTACGCGCTGCTCTTCGACCAGGACAAGGGCAAGCACCAGCGCCGGAATCCGATCCGGCTGCGCTACATGACGGCCCAGCAGGTGATCGCGCTCCCCGACCGGCCCGTGTGGCGGCGGGAGTCGGCGCCCGCCGTGGTGGCCGGCGCCCCGGCCGCGCCCGCGCTCCGGCTCGTGAAGGACGACGACTACGAGCTGGCGCCGCCGCTCCCCGCGGTTCCGGCCCAGCCCGCGCCCGCGACCAACCGCGACAAGGTCGCCGCCGCCATCGCGGCGGGCTCCACCACCGTTGCCGACATCGCCTCGGTGACCGGCATCAACAAGGGCACCGTCTCCAAGGCGGTCAAGCAGCTGGTCGACGCGGGCGACGTGAAGCGTGCCGAGGACGGCTCCCTGTCCGTCGTCACCACGGAGGCCGGGGAGGTGTCGGCCTGATGGCGGCTCACGAGTACGACGTGCAGGGCGCGCTGCTGACCTTCGCCCTGGTGCTGACCGGCGCGGCCGGGATCGGCCTCGTGGCCTGGCTCCTGATCACGGTCGCGGAGATGGCCACGCAGTACGCGGCGGCGGCAGGCGCTGGCGGAATCTCGCTCACCCTCGGACTCCGGAAGGGGAAGTGACCATGCAGAAGCGCTCGATGACCGCCGCCCCGGCGGTCGCCATGACGGCGGTCAGCATGGTGCTGACCTTGGCCGTGGTCGTGATGTGGCTCGGCGGCTCGATGCCCTGGCCCGTCGCCCTGGTCGTCGGCCTCGGCATCGACGGCGGCTGGCTCGCCACCCTCGCCTACGACCGGCGCCTGGCCCGGCAGGGCGACCACAACGCCGTGGTGACGGCGGTCGGCTGGGGCTTCGGCGCGGTGGCGACCGGCGTCTTGGTCGCCCACGCGGTTGGTCAGGACTCGCCCGGCCCGTGGCTGGCCGTCGCCTGGCTCCCGCTCGCGGCCAAGGCCCTCTGGCTCGTGCACGGGCTGTGGGAGCGCACGGCGCTCACCCCGGCCGCGCTCGACCAGATCGCCAAGATCCAGCAGGACGCCCGCGACTGGGCCGCCATCGCCCGCGCCGAACTGCGCGCCGAGGCGGGCACGGAGGTGACCCGGCTCGACGCCGTGACGACCGCCGGGAAGCGCGTCGCGGACGCCCAGTCCAAGGCCGCCCGGCGGCTCGCCGGGGCGTGGTCGGAGCTGGACGGGGTGCGGCAGGGCGACGGCACCGGCAAGGCTCTGACCTGCGTGACAGAGCGCGTCACGCCCGCGTCACAGGATGCGTCACAGCCCAGGTGGGAGCTGCCGGTTTGGGGTCCGTTCGAGCCCGTGGCCGCCATCGAGGCGCCCGCCCTCACGGACGACGAGATCGACCGGATCGTCATGGATCTGCGGGCCAGCACCCACCCGCCCATGAGCTACCGGGACATGGCCGCCGCGTTCCGGGC
>NZ_PQSV01000012.1:0-2072 GCF_002920555.1 Microbacterium sp. Ru50
ACCCGGAGCAGAGGCGCCGGCACCTGCGTGCCGGGACGGCCGTCGACTACCGCGAGGGTGAGCGCATGCGCGACCCGAGGCGGCTCGCCGTGTACTTCACCAAGCACGGGTCCTTCTCCGCGAAGGAGTACCAGCACGTGGTGCCCGAGCTGTGGCAGGCGGAGGGCGCCGGGCCGGGCCGGTTCTGGGGCTACTGGGGACTCGACCCGGCCACGGCCGGGGTCGAGCTGCACCCCGAAGCCGCCGTGTGGGCCGGGCGGATCCTGCGCCGGTACGCCCGCGCCCAAGGGGTCACCCAGCAGCGGACGGTGAAGCGGGTCAGGGGCGGCGTCGCCATCCCTACCGACCAAGTGGTGGGGCTCGCGGGCGCCCAGCTCGTCACCGCGCCCGCCCGCGTCCGCTACCGCAAGGTCCGCCGCCGGGTCGTCCGCCTCGGCAACGGCCGAGGCTTCCTGTGCGTCAACGACGGGCCATCCCTGGCCGCCGAACTCGCCCGCGCCGTCGACCGGCTCACCGGGCCCCCGGGCGGAACTGATATCAGTTCGCCATAACTCGCTGTCGCCGGTTACTGCCCTTTGAGGCCCGGCGACGCGAGCGCGGAATGTTCCATTGCGCGATAACTCGCTGTCGCCGGTTACTGCCCCCGGTCGCCCAACTTCCGGCGGCCGGGGAGCGGTCCGCCGGCGCTTCGCGCGTGGGGGTCGGCGTGCTCCTGGTCCTCGATGTCGGCGGCACGCTCGACGGGCAGCAGCCGCGGGGCCGTGTCCGTGGTCGTGCTCCTGGTCGTGGTGCTCGGACCGGTGCCGAGACGGCGTCGAGTGCTCATGCCGGGAGTCTCCCGCCCCCTCGCGGCCGGGAATGCAAGAGGTGTGCCCGATTCAGCGTGCACGCGTGCACGGGCACAGGCGTGCACACGGCGGAGCCCCGCACCGGTCGGTGCGGGGCTCCTGTTGGGCTGGGTCAGATGGCAGCCAGGATGTCGGCGTGGTCGAACGCGAGGGTCGGCAGGGCGTCCAACGGCCACCACTCGGCGCGGCGGGCGTCGTCCCCGGCCGTGGTCGGGGTGCCGGCGGGGACGACCGCGAGGTAGGCGACGGTCACGTACCGGCCGCGCGGGTCGCGTCCGGGGGCGTCCCAGACGCCGAGCTGGCGCAGCTCGTCGGCGGCCACGGGGACTCCGGTCTCCTCCTCCAGCTCGCGGGCGGCGGCGGCGCGGGAGGTCTCGCCGGGGTCGACGTGTCCGCCCGGCAGGGCCCAGCAGCCTTCGTAGGGGTCCCACCCGCGCTCGATCAGCAGGACGCGGCCGTTGGTGTCGATGAGCACGACGTCGGCGGTGTAGCGGATCGTTTCGAAGGTCTCGGACATGATGGGTATCTCCTGGTCTCGTGACGGGTCTGGGAGCGAAGGGGCGGCCGTGCGCCTGGCAGTGAACGGCCGCCCCGGCGGTCAGTCCTGGGTGGGGCGCTTGCCGGTCAGGGCCCAGATCTCCCACTCGCTCGGCATCCGGGCCTGGAGGGTGTCGCGCCGGTACTGGGCGGTGGAGCGGGCGGTCACCCCGAGGGCGCGGGCCAGCTCGCCATAGCTGCCGCCGCTGGCGGCGTGGGCGCGCATCGCGGCGTCGCGAATGCCCTCCAGGCGCGGCAGGAGCCGCTGCTCGACGTCGTGGATCGCGGTGACCCAGGTGTCGGCGGTGGCCGGGCGGTCCGGACGGGCGCCGGGACCGTCGTCCTGGTCCGCGGGGACGGTGTCGGTGCGCAGGACGGCGAGCGCCCACAGCGCCCCGGCCATCGCGTCGGCCAGCGGGCCCAGTTCCCCGCCGATGGCCTCGGCCTCCTCAGCGGTGAGGCTGATCGTGATGTCCACGCCGCCCCTGTTCGTGGCGGCGTCGCCCTCGCGGAAGCTGATCGACATGGTGGTCCTCCTCACGGGCTGGTGTGCTGTACGGGAATCCGTACGGCCTGACATCCATGACTGTACGGATTCCCGTACGGCCGTGCAAGAGGGGGCTCCGGTCGTGCGAGTGCTGCGGGCGAAAGTGCCAGAGGTGTCCGGCATCGCGTACCGCGCGTGCC
>NZ_PQSV01000013.1:0-1406 GCF_002920555.1 Microbacterium sp. Ru50
GCGAGCATCTGTGGCCAAGTTTTTAAGGGCGCACGGTGGATGCCTTGGCACCAGGAACCGATGAAGGACGTGGGAGGCCGCGATAGTCCCCGGGGAGTCGTCAACCAGGCTTTGATCCGGGGGTTTCCGAATGGGGAAACCCGGCAGTCGTCATGGGCTGTCACCCGCTGCTGAACACATAGGCAGTGTGGAGGGAACGCGGGGAAGTGAAACATCTCAGTACCCGCAGGAAGAGAAAACAACCGTGATTCCGGGAGTAGTGGCGAGCGAAACCGGATGAGGCTAAACCGTATTGGTGTGATACCCGGCAGGGGTTGCCAGTACGGGGTCGTGGGATCGCACTTCACGTCTGCCGGCGGCTGGGACGAGTCAGAAACCGTTGATGTAGGCGAAGGACATGCGAAAGGTCCGGCGTAGAGGGTAAGACCCCCGTAGTCGAAACATCAGCAACTCGCTTGAGAGACACCCAAGTAGCACGGGGCCCGAGAAATCCCGTGTGAATCTGGCGGGACCACCCGCTAAGCCTAAATATTCCCTGGTGACCGATAGCGGATAGTACCGTGAGGGAATGGTGAAAAGTACCCCGGGAGCGGAGTGAAATAGTACCTGAAACCGTGTGCCTACAAGCCGTGGGAGCGTCGCTGTCATCTTCGGATGGCAGTCGTGACTGCGTGCCTTTTGAAGAATGAGCCTGCGAGTTTGCGGTATGTTGCGAGGTTAACCCGTGTGGGGAAGCCGTAGCGAAAGCGAGTCCGAAGAGGGCGACTGAGTAGCATGCTCAAGACCCGAAGCGGAGTGATCTAGCCATGGGCAGGTTGAAGCGGAGGTAAGACTTCGTGGAGGACCGAACCCACCAGGGTTGAAAACCTGGGGGATGACCTGTGGTTAGGGGTGAAAGGCCAATCAAACTCCGTGATAGCTGGTTCTCCCCGAAATGCATTTAGGTGCAGCGTCGTGTGTTTCTTGCCGGAGGTAGAGCACTGGATAGGCGATGGGCCCTACCGGGTTACTGACCTTAGCCAAACTCCGAATGCCGGTAAGTGAGAGCGCGGCAGTGAGACTGTGGGGGATAAGCTCCATGGTCGAGAGGGAAACAGCCCAGAGCATCGACTAAGGCCCCTAAGCGTACGCTAAGTGGGAAAGGATGTGGAGTCGCAGAGACAACCAGGAGGTTGGCTTAGAAGCAGCCACCCTTGAAAGAGTGCGTAATAGCTCACTGGTCTAGTGATTCCGCGCCGACAATGTAGCGGGGCTCAAGCGTACCGCCGAAGTCGTGTCATTGCATATGTAAGCCCCAACGGGTGTATGGATGGGTAGGGGAGCGTCGTCTGCCGGGTGAAGCGGCACTGGAAGGTAGTCGTGGACGGTTGACGAGTGAGAATGCAGGCATGAGTAGCGATACAAAC
>NZ_PQSV01000014.1:0-1253 GCF_002920555.1 Microbacterium sp. Ru50
AGTCTTCCCTTGTTATTGTGTAGCCAGAATGCCGCAAAACTTCCATGCCTAAGCGAACTGTTGAGAGTACGTTTCGATTTCTGACTGTGTTAGCCTGGAAGTGCTTGTCCCAACCTTGTTTCTGAGCATGAACGCCCGCAAGCCAACATGTTAGTTGAAGCATCAGGGCGATTAGCAGCATGATATCAAAACGCTCTGAGCTGCTCGTTCGGCTATGGCGTAGGCCTAGTCCGTAGGCAGGACTTTTCAAGTCTCGGAAGGTTTCTTCAATCTGCATTCGCTTCGAATAGATATTAACAAGTTGTTTGGGTGTTCGAATTTCAACAGGTAAGTTAGTTGCTAGAACCCATGGCTCCTTTGCCGACGCTGAGTAGATTTTAGGTGACGGGTGGTGACAATGAGTCCGTGTCGAGCGCTGATTTTTTCGGCCTTTAGAGCGAGATTTATACAATAGAATTTGGCATGAGATTGGATTGCTTTTAGTCAGCCTCTTATAGCCTAAAGTCTTTGAGTGACTAGATGACATATCATGTAAGTTGCTGATAGGTTTCCAGTTTTCCGCTCCTAGGTCTGCATATTGTACTTTTCCTCTTACTCGACTTAACCAGTACCAACCCAGCTTCTCAACGGATTTATACCATGGCACTTTAAAGCCAGCATCACTGACAATGAGCGGTGTGGTGTTACTCGGTAGAATGCTCGCAAGGTCGGCTAGAAATTGGTCATGAGCTTTCTTTGAACATTGCTCTGAAAGCGGGAACGCTTTCTCATAAAGAGTAACAGAACGACCGTGTAGTGCGACTGAAGCTCGCAATACCATAAGCCGTTTTTGCTCACGGATATCAGACCAGTCAACAAGTACAATGGGCATCGTATTGCCCGAACAGATAAAGCTAGCATGCCAACGGTATACAGCGAGTCGCTCTTTGTGGAGGTGACGATTACCTAACAATCGGTCGATTCGTTTGATGTTATGTTTTGTTCTCGCTTTGGTTGGCAGGTTACGGCCAAGTTCGGTAAGAGTGAGAGTTTTACAGTCAAGTAATGCGTGGCAAGCCAACGTTAAGCTGTTGAGTCGTTTTAAGTGTAATTCGGGGCAGAATTGGTAAAGAGAGTCGTGTAAAATATCGAGTTCGCACATCTTGTTGTCTGATTATTGATTTTTCGCGAAACCATTTGATCATATGACAAGATGTGTATCCACCTTAACTTAATGATTTTTACCAAAATCATTAGGGGATTCATCAGCGCTT
>NZ_PQSV01000015.1:0-1143 GCF_002920555.1 Microbacterium sp. Ru50
TCAGCAGTCGGTATATCGAAAGCGACTGATCAGCCTTCACACCGACAGGTCCCGGCGCGTAACGCTCCGACCGGACTCCCGCTGACTCCCGGTCAGGCGTTCCCGTGACTGGCCGGGTGCGGCCGAGTGCCGTGGCTCCGGCCGCGATGCTCCGGCCCCTGGGGTGCCGTCGTCCCCCTGGCGGCGCCCCACGGACTGTCCCTCACTCCCACCAGGACCTGACGCCCGGAATCGGTCAGACGTCAGGTTTCTCCCATGCCATCAGGAGTGCCCGTGCCCGCCACCCTGTCCGCCGCCCGTCCAGCTGCTCCGCAGGCACCCTTTGCAGTACGCCGGAGCACCAGGCAGGTGTGGGTGCTCGTCGTCGGGGCCGGTGCAGTCCGCGCAGCTGGGTTCTCCTATCCGTTCCTCGGCTATCGTCTCTCCGACCTCGGGTACACGGCCGGGGGTATCAGCGCGGTCCTCGCCCTGTACGGCGTGGGCTGGCTCGCCGGCCAGGTCGTCTGGGGGCGCCTGTCCGACACGGTGGGCCGTCGTGCCACCCTCGTCAGCTCGATGCTGATGGCGGCGGTGGTCCTGCCGTGCCTGGCCGGTGCCACTGGCCCGATCGCCATAGGTGTCTCTGCCGTCCTGGCAGGGGCCGTGTTCGATGCCCCGCGGCCAGTCGTCTCGGCGGTCGTCGCCGACCAGATCGACGACGCCGCGACCCGTGCGAGGGTTACCGGCTGGCGCCACTTCGCCACCAACGTGGGTGCCGCGATCACCGGAGCGGCGGGTGGACTGCTCGCCGGCACGACCGGCCTCCCGGCGCTGTTCTGGGTCAATGCGGTGGCCTGCGCGGTCTTCGCGCTGGTCGCGCTCCGCTGCGTGAGTCCGGATCGGCCCCCACGCACTCCGTCCGCCGGGTCCCGCAGCGGCTACCGAGCAGCACTGCGCGACGCGCGGCTCTGGCTCCTTTGGACGGCCAGTGTGTGCACGCTGACACCGCTGGCGGGTCTTTTCAGCATCATGCCGCTGCTGATGACGGACGCGGGACTGCCCGCCTCGGCCTACGGCTGGACCCAGGTCGCCAGCGCGGCCGCCGTGCTCCTGCTGACCCTTCCGCTCAACGGCTGGCTGGCCAAGCGCGCCTGCCGTTCCTCC
>NZ_PQSV01000016.1:0-1124 GCF_002920555.1 Microbacterium sp. Ru50
GTTGCCCTCTATGAAAAACATGGAGAAAAAGGTTTAATTCCCAAACCTAAAGGCGTTAGTGCTGATCCAGAGTTGCGTATTAAGGTCGTGAAAGCTGTGATCGAGCAGCACATGTCCCTTAATCAGGCTGCTGCTCACTTTATGCTTGCTGGTAGTGGTTCTGTAGCCAGGTGGCTGAAGGTCTATGAAGAGCGCGGAGAAGCTGGTTTACGCGCGCTCAAGATTGGCACCAAAAGAAACATTGCAATATCAGTTGATCCAGAAAAAGCGGCATCAGCATTGGAGCTGTCAAAAGACCGACGCATTGAGGATCTTGAAAGGCAAGTTCGATTTCTTGAAACGCGGCTTATGTATCTAAAAAGCTGAAAGCCTTAGCTCATCCCACGAAAAAGTGAAAGTACTCAACGAGCTAAGGCAGTTTTATCCTCTTGATGAGCTTCTCAGGGCTGCGGAGATACCGCGCAGTACGTTTTATTATCATCTAAAGGCTCTCAGCAAGCCTGACAAGTATGCGGACGTTAAAAAGCGTATTAGTGAGATTTATCACGAGAATAGAGGCCGATACGGATACCGTAGGGTAACGCTGTCTCTTCATCGAGAAGGGAAACAGATTAACCATAAAGCTGTTCAGCGCCTGATGGGAACCCTCTCACTTAAAGCAGCGATTAAGGTCAAGCGATACCGCTCTTACAGAGGAGAGGTAGGGCAAACCGCCCCTAATGTTCTCCAAAGAGATTTCAAGGCTACGCGGCCAAACGAGAAGTGGGTTACCGATGTTACTGAATTTGCAGTCAATGGGCGCAAGCTGTATTTGTCTCCAGTAATAGATCTCTTCAACAACGAAGTTATTTCTTACAGCCTTTCGGAAAGACCAGTGATGAACATGGTTGAGAATATGCTCGATCAGGCATTCAAAAAGCTTAATCCTCACGAGCATCCTGTTCTGCACTCTGACCAGGGATGGCAGTATCGTATGAGAAGATATCAAAATATCCTTAAAGAACATGGTATTAAACAAAGCATGTCCAGAAAAGGCAATTGTCTGGATAATGCTGTGGTGGAGTGTTTCTTTGGAACCTTAAAGTCGGAGTGTTTTTATCTTGATGAGTTCAGTAATATAAGCG
>NZ_PQSV01000017.1:0-1086 GCF_002920555.1 Microbacterium sp. Ru50
GTCTTCTCGTGGTCCGGCCCGGTCTCGGTGACCAGGTACTCGGGGACCCCGAGTCCTTCGGTTGCGGTCAGTTCCTGGAGGCTGGTCTTCCAGTCCAGGCCGGCACCGAGGCTGGAGGACTTCTCGATCAGCGGGTCGAACAGGCGGTGCACCAGCTCGGAGGCCGCGTCGAGGCCCTGGTCCAGGTAGACGGCACCGATGACGGCTTCGAGCGTGTCGGCAAGGATGGACGCCTTGTCCCGGCCGCCCGTGCCTTCCTCACCCCGGCCGAGCCGGATGAAGGCACCGAGGTCGAGGCCGCGCCCGACCTCCGCCAACGCACGCGAGTTGACCACCGCGGCCCGCAGCTTGGCCAGCTGGCCTTCGGGCAGGTCGGGGTGGGTGCGGTACAGCGTGTCCGTGACGACGAGGCCCAGCACGGAGTCTCCGAGGAACTCCAGGCGCTCGTTCGTCGGCAGACCGCCGTTCTCGTACGCGTAGGAACGGTGGGTCAGCGCTCGCACCAGAAGGGCGGACTCGACCTGGTAGCCGAGCCGCCCTTCCAGAAGCGTGTGGGACGAGGCCTGGTTGTCCGCAGAGGTTTTCTTCGGCGTGGACACAGTGCCTCTCACCAGCCCGCTCAGACTTCGAGGACCTGGCGCTTGTTGTAGGTGCCGCAAGACGGGCACGCGATGTGCTGCTGCTTGGGCTCGTGGCAGCGCTCGCACGCAACCAGGGTGGGGACCGCAGCCTTCCACTGCGACCGGCGGTGGCGCGTGTTGCTGCGCGACATCTTCCGCTTCGGAACAGCCACGGCTACTTCTCCTGCTTCTCGTCGACGCCCGCTTCGGCGCCGCTCATCTCGTCCTTATCGCCGGCTTCGAGTGAATCGGCGAATCCCTGCAAAGCCGCCCAACGGATGTCGACGGCGTCGTGGTGGTGGTCCGGGTCGTCCGCCAGCCGCGCCCCGCACTCGGAGCACAGGCCCGGGCAGTCTTCCTGGCACACCGGCTGCATCGGCAGTGCGAGCACCACCGCATCGCGCAGCACGGGTTCGAGGTCGATCAGACCGTCCTCGACAAAGAGCCTGTCCTCGTCGTCCTCGGC
>NZ_PQSV01000018.1:0-1083 GCF_002920555.1 Microbacterium sp. Ru50
ACTTCCTCGCCCGCGCCGAGCACCCGCGGCTCGCCGCGCTCGGCACCTCCTGCCCCGACCACTTCCTGCGGACCAAGGTGCGCCCGCTGGTCCTGGACCTGCCGCCCACCGCTTCCGTGGACGAGACGGTCGCGCGGTTGAAGGAGCTGCACGAGGAGTACCGGGCCGAGTACCGCGCCTACTACGAGCGGCACGCCACGCCTGATTCCCCGCCGATGCGCGGTGCGGACCCGGCGATCGTGCTGGTACCGGGCGTCGGCATGTTCTCCTTCGGCAAGGACAAGCAGACCGCGCGGGTGGCCGGCGAGTTCTACCTCAACGCCGTCAACGTGATGCGCGGCGCCGAGGCGGTGTCCACGTACGCGCCGATCGAGGAGGCCGAGAAGTTCCGCATCGAGTACTGGGAACTGGAGGAGGCCAAGCTGCGGCGGATGCCGAAGCCGAAGCCGCTGGCCACGCGGGTGGCGCTGGTGACCGGCGCGGGCAGCGGCATCGGCAGGGCCATTGCCCGCCGGCTGGTCGCCGAAGGGGCCTGCGTCGTGGTCGCGGACCTCAACGCCGAGAGCGCCGGCACGGTGGCCGAGGAGCTGGGCGGTGCGGACAAGGCCGTCGCGGTGACCGTGGACGTGACCGACGAGGCGCAGATCGCCGCCGCCTTCCGGGCCGCCGTGCTCGCCTTCGGCGGCGTCGACCTGGTCGTCAACAACGCCGGCATCTCCCTCTCCAAGCCGCTGCTGGAGACCACGGCGAAGGACTGGGACCTGCAGCACGACATCATGGCCCGCGGCTCCTTCCTCGTCTCCCGCGAGGCGGCGCGCGTCATGACCGCGCAGGGGATGGGCGGCGACCTCGTCTACATCGTCTCCAAGAACGCCGTCTTCGCCGGGCCCGACAACGTCGCCTACTCCGCCACCAAGGCCGACCAGGCGCACCAGGTGCGGCTGCTCGCCGCCGAGCTGGGCGGGCACGGCATCCGCGTCAACGGCGTCAACCCCCGACGGCGTGGTGCGCGGCTCCGGGATCTTCGCCGGCGGCTGGGGCGCTCAGCGCGCGGCCACGTACGGCATCGAGGAGGAGAAGCTC
>NZ_PQSV01000019.1:0-1035 GCF_002920555.1 Microbacterium sp. Ru50
TACGCTTTCTTTAAATGATGGCTGCTTCTAAGCCAACATCCTGGCTGTCTGGGCCTTCCCACATCGTTTCCCACTTAACCATGACTTTGGGACCTTAGCTGGCGGTCTGGGTTGTTTCCCTCTTCACGACGGACGTTAGCACCCGCCGTGTGTCTCCCGTGATAACATTCTCCGGTATTCGCAGTTTGCATCGGGTTGGTAAGTCGGGATGACCCCCTTGCCGAAACAGTGCTCTACCCCCGGAGATGAATTCACGAGGCGCTACCTAAATAGCTTTCGGGGAGAACCAGCTATCTCCCGGTTTGATTGGCCTTTCACCCCCAGCCACAAGTCATCCGCTAATTTTTCAACATTAGTCGGTTCGGTCCTCCAGTTAGTGTTACCCAACCTTCAACCTGCCCATGGCTAGATCACCGGGTTTCGGGTCTATACCCTGCAACTTAACGCCCAGTTAAGACTCGGTTTCCCTTCGGCTCCCCTATTCGGTTAACCTTGCTACAGAATATAAGTCGCTGACCCATTATACAAAAGGTACGCAGTCACCCCATAAAAGAGGCTCCCACTGCTTGTACGTACACGGTTTCAGGTTCTTTTTCACTCCCCTCGCCGGGGTTCTTTTCGCCTTTCCCTCACGGTACTGGTTCACTATCGGTCAGTCAGGAGTATTTAGCCTTGGAGGATGGTCCCCCCCATATTCAGACAGGATACCACGTGTCCCGCCCTACTCATCGAGCTCACAATATGTGCATTTTTGTGTACGGGGCTGTCACCCTGTATCGCGCGCCTTTCCAGACGCTTCCACTAACACACACACTGATTCAGGCTCTGGGCTCCTCCCCGTTCGCTCGCCGCTACTGGGGGAATCTCGGTTGATTTCTTTTCCTCGGGGTACTTAGATGTTTCAGTTCCCCCGGTTCGCCTCATTAACCTATGGATTCAGTTAATGATAGTGTGACGAATCACACTGGGTTTCCCCATTCGGAAATCGCCGGTTATAACGGTTCATATCACCTCACCGACGCTTATCGCAGATTA
>NZ_PQSV01000020.1:0-1032 GCF_002920555.1 Microbacterium sp. Ru50
GTGCGGCCGCAAGCTTGCCAAGGGCCCGTGCGAGCGCCTGTACGACGTCGTCGGCCGAACCGGTCGCGGAGTATCCCGCGGCGTGCGGATGACCGCCACCGCCGAACGCGCTGGCGACCGACGCCAGGTTCACCGACTTGGCACGCATCGAGACCGACCAGTGCATCGGTTCGATCTCCTTGAACACCGCGGCGACCTCGGCCTGCTGCGTGGTGCGCACGATGTCGACGATGCTCTCGACCTCTTCCGGCCGGGCCTCGGACCACTCGTCGTGCGGAACGACGGCGTAGACGAAGCCCCGGCCGTCGAGTGCGTCGGGCAGCAACCGGGCCGTCGCGAGAACCCGCGACAGCATCGGCAGCCACGCGAACGGATGCGTGTCGAGCAGGGTGCGGCTGATCGACGCGTTGTCGACGCCGAGTTCGACCAGCCGGGCCGCGAGCCGGTGGGCACGCGCCGTGGCCCAGCGGAACGACCCGGTGTCGGTGGTCAGCCCCGCGTACAGGCAGTGGGCCACCTTTTCGTCGATGGGTTTGCCCCACGCGTCGAGGAGTTCGGCCACGAGCATCGTGGTCGAGTCCGCGGAAGGGTCGATGTAGTTGGCGGTGCCGAACAGTTGGTTGGACGCGTGATGGTCGATGACCAGCACCTCACGCCCGGGACCGGCGAGCCCACTGAGCGCGCCGAGCCGATTGATGCTCGGTATGTCAACGGTGACAACCAGGTCGGCGTCGCGCCGCATGGCCTCCGGAGCGACCAGCAGATGCCCGCCGGGCAGCGACTGAAGAGACTCCGGCAGCTGCGCGGGGGTCGCGAACGACACCTCGACGTGCTTGCCGGATGCGGCGAGCACCTGCGCCAGGGCGAGCCCGGCGCCGATGGTGTCCGCGTCCGGATAGACGTGGCAGATGACACTGACACTCGATGCCGCGGTCAGCAGATCAGCGGCACCACGGGCGTCGACGCGCGCGCCGGCGATCTGGGCGTCCGGACCGGTCAGCAGACCGGTCTTGGGATCGGTTGTCGTCACCG
>NZ_PQSV01000021.1:0-1021 GCF_002920555.1 Microbacterium sp. Ru50
CGCGACCGTGCTCATCGCGTCCGCGATCGCCGACCGCGACCCGGCACGGTTCCCGGAGCCCGACCGGCTGGACATCACCCGGCGGGACAACGCCCACCTGGCCTTCGGGCACGGCATCCACTACTGCCTGGGCGCGCCGCTGGCCCGGCTGGAGGGCCAGGTCGCCATCGGAACGGTGCTGCGCCGCCTGCCGGACCTGGCCCTGGCCGTGCCGCCGGCGGAGCTCACCTGGCGCCCCGGCGGACTCCGCGGCCCGGCGCGGCTGCCCGTCACGTTCACCCCCGGCCGGCTGAGCTGAGCACCGCCGGTCGCTCCCGTCCACCATGGTCGCCCCGAGGCCGATGGCCCGGCTGGACGGCCCCATCGGCCTCATGCCCCGTGGCCGTCACGACCTACGGTGGACACGGGATCACCCGAAGCGACGGGAGAGGACCAGGTGGAGATCATCGCGTACGGCGTCCTCGCCGACGAGGAGCCCCTGCTGCGAGAGGCGTTCGACAAGGCCTTCGCCGACCGTCACGAGCTGCGGTGTCTGGGGCTCTTCCTGGACCGGGACACCGTGCCGACCGCGCTCGGCCACGAGGTGGTGATCAGCGGCGTCAACGACACCCTGGACGCCGAGGTGCTGCGTGCCCTGGCCGAGGGCGGCACCAGGATGATCGCTCAGCGGTCCACCGGGTACAACAACATCGACCTCGGCACCGCCCGGGAAATCGGCCTGTCGGTGGCCCGGGTCTCGTACTACTCGCCGTACTCGGTGGCCGAGTTCGCCTGGACCCTCGCGCTCGCGGTCGACCGCCGGATCGTCCGGGCCGTGCAGCGCACCCGGGGAGTTCGACTTCCGGCTCGACGGGCTCATGGGCCGGGACCTGCGTGGCCGCACGGCGGGGGTGGTGGGTACCGGGAAGATCGGGCACCGCGTTCGCGCGGATCGCCCACGGCTTCGGCATGCGGCTGCTCGGCTGGGACATCGCCGAGCATCCCGACTGCCTGCCCTCGGCATGGAGTACGTGCCACGGGA
>NZ_PQSV01000022.1:0-961 GCF_002920555.1 Microbacterium sp. Ru50
AAGCCACCGCCGGATCACTAGTCCCGACTTTCGTCCCTGCTCGACCCGTCGGTCTCACAGTCAAGCTCCCTTGTGCACTTACACTCAACACCTGATTGCCAACCAGGCTGAGGGAACCTTTGGGCGCCTCCGTTACCCTTTAGGAGGCAACGCCCCAGTTAAACTACCCATCAGACACTGTCCCTGATCCGGATCACGGACCCAGGTTAGACATCCAGCACGACCAGACTGGTATTTCAACGACGACTCCACAAACACTGGCGTGCCTGCTTCACAGTCTCCCAGCTATCCTACACAAGCCGAACCGAACACCAATATCAAACTGTAGTAAAGGTCCCGGGGTCTTTCCGTCCTGCTGCGCGAAACGAGCATCTTTACTCGTAGTGCAATTTCACCGGGCCTATGGTTGAGACAGTCGAGAAGTCGTTACGCCATTCGTGCAGGTCGGAACTTACCCGACAAGGAATTTCGCTACCTTAGGATGGTTATAGTTACCACCGCCGTTTACTGGCGCTTAAGTTCTCAGCTTCGCCCACCCGAAAGTGAGCTAACCGGTCCCCTTAACGTTCCAGCACCGGGCAGGCGTCAGTCCGTATACATCGCCTTACGGCTTCGCACGGACCTGTGTTTTTAGTAAACAGTCGCTTCTCGCTGGTCTCTGCGGCCACCACCAGCTCACGGAGTAAATCCGATCACCAGATGTGGCCCCCCTTCTCCCGAAGTTACGGGGGCATTTTGCCGAGTTCCTTAACCATAGTTCACCCGAACGCCTCGGTATTCTCTACCTGACCACCTGAGTCGGTTTAGGGTACGGGCCGCCATGAAACTCGCTAGAGGCTTTTCTCGACAGCATAGGATCATCCACTTCACCACAATCGGCTCGGCATCAGGTCTCAGCCGTATGCAAGGCGGATTTGCCTACCTTGCGGCCTACACCCTTACCCCGGGACAACCACCGCCC
>NZ_PQSV01000023.1:0-926 GCF_002920555.1 Microbacterium sp. Ru50
ACCGCGCCGAGTTCTTCAAGCTGTCGGCCGCGCACTACAAGCGTTTCAAGCCGAAGGGGTTCGTCCTGCCGGAGGGCTCGCAGGGCGTCAGGTTCCAGCTGCTGGAGCGTGGTTCCTACACGGCGTACGCGGCGGTGACGGCCGCCACCAAGACCCGCCGCCAGGTGATCAAGCGGGCCACCAAGGTCAAGACCAAGCTCGGGAAGACCGCTTACAACCGCCTCTACCAGCTGCATCTGCGACGCCCCGTCGACGAGAAGCTGGCCGTCTACTCGGCCTACTGGAACCGTGGCGTCGCCTGCAACCCCGCGGCCATCTACCAGAAGGCGAAAGAACTCGCTCCCGATGTCCACGGCGTCTGGATCGTGCGGCGCGACGCGGTGGAGACCGTCCCCGAAGGCGTGGACTACGTCGTGGCGAACTCACCGCGGTACTGGGAGGTCATGGCGCGTGCCAAGTACCTCGTCAACAACGTCAACTTCCCGAACAACTTCGTCAAGCGCCCGGAGCAGGTCCATCTGCAGACCCACCACGGCACTCCCCTCAAGCAGATGGGGATCGACCAGCAGCGGTACCCCGCGGCCGCCAAGAACATGAGCTTCGCCAAGATGCTGGAGCGGGCCGACAAGTGGGACCTCAGCCTGACCTCGAACCAGCACTCCACGGAGATCTGGGAGCGGGTGTACCCCCTGCGCGTTCGAGGCGGTCGAATACGGCTATCCGCGCAACGACGTCTACTTCCGGGCCACCGGTGAGGACGTCCTGCGGATCCGCGCCGAACTCGGCATCGAAGAGGGCAAGACGGCCATCCCTCTACTGCCCGACGGTGCGCGACTACCAGAAGGGCTATCGTGCCCCCGTATCGACTGGAGCGGTTCTGCCGCGAGCTGGGCCCCGACTACGTCGTACTCGTGCGCACCCACTAC
>NZ_PQSV01000024.1:0-905 GCF_002920555.1 Microbacterium sp. Ru50
CGATGATGTGCAGGTCGATGTCCGCCGGATGGAGAAGTGCTTCAGCCCGAAGTCGTCGGTGACACCGGGGGGCAGGTCGTCCTCCGACCAGAACGGCAGGTGCTCGATGAGGTCGGGGCTGCCGATCGTGAGCCGGAACCGGTCCAGGCCCGCGCCGTGCACGGGGTCGACGAGCAGCCGGACGGCCTCCTCCCGCTTGGCGGGGGTGAGCTTCCACAGGTTGGACACGCTCGTCTCGTCCAGGGAGAAGCCCACGCCCGCGTACCGCTGCCGGACGGCGTTCGGGTCCGCGACGACGGCGGCGGTGACCGGGCCGCCGGGATCGGTGTCCGTCCTGACCGCCGGCAGCGGCAGCCATGCCCGCGCGGCGCCGGTGGAGTAGGTGCCGGTCACGGTCCGGCCGTGTCCGGGCGGCCCGCCCGCGGCTCGGTCGGCGTGCGCGGCCGGGCCCGCGCCGACCAGCGCGGACACGGTCATGGTCGCGACGGCCGCTAGTGCGGTGAGATGACGTCTCACGCCTGCTCCCTGGGCTCCGGGGGTGTCGGGGGCCGGCGCCGTACGGTGCCGGCGGCGCGCGACCGCTCCGGATCCAAGCAATTCCGTGATGTTAAGTCAAGGTTTGAAGTAAGCCCGGGGGTTCGCTTTGTTCAGGGGCGGCCCACCGCCGTCCGCGTGTCGCCGTCGGCCTTCTCCAGGCGTCGGGCGGCCTCCTCGGCGGTGCAGTGCGCGAGGAGCATGACGATGGCGGTCTTGGCGTGGCCGCCCGCGCCCGCAGCGCCTCGGCGGCGGCGTCGGGGTCCGCGCCGGTCGCCTGGACCACCATGCGGCGGGCACGGTCGAGCAGCTTCTCGTTGCTGGCCCGGACGTCGACCATCAGGTTTCCGTAGACCTTGCCCAGGCGGACC
>NZ_PQSV01000025.1:0-882 GCF_002920555.1 Microbacterium sp. Ru50
GTTAGTTGTCACTTAGTGACATCAACTACTATCACTCGTTATGAACCACCTCCCCTTCCGCAGTGACTGGTACCGCGCCCGCGACCGCCGCGGCACTGACCGACGCCTTGTACGGCGGCCGCTTCGACACCCTGCACACGCCGTGGCGTGAGCTGTTCGCGACGGAGCCGTTCCTCTTCCGGGAAGGGCTGTCCCCGCAGGAGCGGACCGAGCTGTCCTACGACCGGCTGCGGCTGGTCAACGACGTGGTCGGCAAGCCCCTGGACCTGGTCCGGGACGTCGAGGAACTCACCGCGCTGCACGAGTGGATCGGCGTGTCCGACGTGGGGCTGTGCACCGTCAGCTCGATCCACTACAACCTCTTCCTGGGCAGCCTCGTCGATCACGACGGTGAGCGGCGGGACCTGACGCCGTACACCGCCATGACCAGGACCGGCACGTTCCTGTGCACGGAGGCGGGCCACGGCAACAGCGTCTCCCAACTGGAGACGACCGCCACCTACGACCCCGCCGAGGGCGTCTTCGAACTGCACACCCCGACGCCGGCCGCCGCCAAGTTCATGCCCAACACCAGTTCCACCGGCGGGCCGAAGGACGCCGTCGTGGCCGCCCGGCTGATCGTGGACGGCACCGACCACGGCGTCTTCCTCTTCCTCACGCCGCTGCACGACGACGCCGGTCGCCCCCTGCCCGGCATCGCGGTCACACGGTTGCCCCAGACCTCCACCAGCCCCGTGGACCACTGCCGGACCACCTTCGACCGGGTCCGGCTGCCCTACGAGGCCATGCTCCAGGCGGACCACGGCCGGCTCGCCCCGGACGGCACGTTCACGAGCGGGGTCGGAAGCAAGCGGAAACGCTTCCTCGCCTCCGTGGGCCGGG
>NZ_PQSV01000026.1:0-851 GCF_002920555.1 Microbacterium sp. Ru50
GACCGTGCCGCGCGGCGCCCTGCCGTACGACACCCGCGGCGCCGCCGAGATCGTCCACCCGGACCTGTTCGCCGAGGAGGGCCTGGACCCGCGCCACCGCGAGGTGGCCGCCCGCCTCGGCTACGCCGCCAGCTACGCCCTCCCGCTCGCCACCGAGTCCGCGGGCCGCCTCGGCGCCGTCGTCTGGCTCTACGACGAACCGGCCGAGCCGCACGAGCGCCGGCGCCACCTCGTGGGCCTGTACGTCCGGCACGCCACCGAGCACCTCGCCCGGCTGCTGGAGGTGGAGCGCACGCGCGCGTGCGTGGCGACCCTCACCGAGGAACTGCTGCCCGCCCGGCTGCCCCGGGTGGCCGGCGTCCAGCTCGCCGCCCGGCACCGCGCGGGCCCGCGCGGCGGCGGTGACTGGTACGACGCCCTGCCGCTGCCGGAGGCCGCCCTCGGCCTCTCGGTCGGCTCGGTCACCGGCTGCGGGCCGAGCGCGGTGGCCGCCATGGGGCGGCTGCGCGCCTCCCTGCGCGCGTACGCCGTGATGGAGGGCGAGGACCCGGTCGCCGTCCTGTCCGACCTGGAACTGCTGCTGCGGCTGACCGAGCCGGCCCGCTCGGCCACCGCCCTGTTCGCCTACTGCGAGCCGGCCGTACGCAAGGTCACCCTGGCCGGTGCCGGGCACAGTCCGCCGCTGCTGACCGGCGAGCGGCGCACCGAGTTCGCCGAGACCTCCGTCTCCGCGCCGCTCGGCATGCTCGCCTGCTGGGAGCGCCCAGCGTGGAGATCCAGGCGGAGGCCGGGGAGACGGTCCTGCTCTACGACCGACGGGCTGCTGCACCGTACCGGCGACCCGATGGACC
>NZ_PQSV01000027.1:0-846 GCF_002920555.1 Microbacterium sp. Ru50
GTTCCCGGCCGCGTCCCCGGATGTCCCGGCCGCGCCAGGGCACGGAGGAGACGGTGGCGCGCATCGACGCGGCCGCCGTTCGCGCCTTCTACGAGGCGCACGTGCGCCCCGCCACGGCCACCGCGGTGGTCGTGGGGGACTTCGAGGGGGTGGACCTGGACGCGGCGCTGGAGGAGACGCTGGGCGCGTGGACGGGCTCCGCCGCCGAGCCGGTCGCGGCCTCGCCGATCGTCGCGGACGACACGGGCCGCGTGGTCATCGTGGACCGGCCCGGTGCCGTGCAGACGCAGCTGCTGATCGGCCGGATCGGCGCCGACCGGCACGACCGCGTCTGGCCCGCCCAGGTGCTGGGCACGTACTGCCTGGGCGGCACGCTCACCTCGCGGCTGGACCGGGTGCTGCGCGAGGAGAAGGGCTACACGTACGGCGTGCGGGCCTTCGGCCAGGTGCTGCGCTCCTCCGCGGACGGCACGGGTGCGGCGATGCTGGCCATAAGCGGTTCGGTGGACACCGCCTCCACGGGGCCCGCGCTGGAGGACCTCTGGAAGGTGCTGCGGACGCTGGCCTCCGAGGGGCTGACCGACGCCGAGCGGGACGTGGCGGTGCAGAACCTCGTCGGTGTGGCGCCGCTGAAGTACGAGACGGCGGCGGCCGTGGCGGGGACGCTGGCCGACCAGGTCGAGCAGGAGCTGCCGGACGACTTCCAGGCGGAGCTGTACCGGCGGCTGGCCGAGACGGGCACGGTCGAGGCGACGGCCGCGGCGGTCAGCGCGTTCCCGGTGGACCGGCTGGTCACGGTCCTGGTGGGCGATGCCGCGCAGATCGCGGAGCCGGTGCGGAAGCTGG
>NZ_PQSV01000028.1:0-824 GCF_002920555.1 Microbacterium sp. Ru50
GGCGTTTCACTTCTGAGTTCGGCATGGGGTCAGGTGGGACCACCGCGCTACGGCCGCCAGGCAAATTCCTGTGCTCTGTCCTGTGTCTTTTGTGCTGATACTGCGTCGGCTGCATTCGCGAAAGTCAGTCACATACTTCAGTATGCTCCTTCCTTCGCTTCATTTGCCGCCTTGTCTCAGCGCAAAATCCTTCGGACTCTGAATCAAAGCTGAAATTCTCTCAATCCGCCAAAACATCTTCGGCGTTGTAAGGTTAAGCCTCACGGTTCATTAGTACCGGTTAGCTCAACGCATCGCTGCGCTTACACACCCGGCCTATCAACGTCGTCGTCTTCAACGTTCCTTCAGGACTCTCAAGGAGTCAGGGAGAACTCATCTCGGGGCAAGTTTCGTGCTTAGATGCTTTCAGCACTTATCTCTTCCGCATTTAGCTACCGGGCAGTGCCATTGGCATGACAACCCGAACACCAGTGATGCGTCCACTCCGGTCCTCTCGTACTAGGAGCAGCCCCCCTCAGTTCTCCAGCGCCCACGGCAGATAGGGACCGAACTGTCTCACGACGTTCTAAACCCAGCTCGCGTACCACTTTAAATGGCGAACAGCCATACCCTTGGGACCTACTTCAGCCCCAGGATGTGATGAGCCGACATCGAGGTGCCAAACACCGCCGTCGATATGAACTCTTGGGCGGTATCAGCCTGTTATCCCCGGAGTACCTTTTATCCGTTGAGCGATGGCCCTTCCATTCAGAACCACCGGATCACTATGACCTGCTTTCGCACCTGCTCGCGCCGTCACGCTCGCAGTCAAGCTGGCTTATGCC
>NZ_PQSV01000029.1:0-812 GCF_002920555.1 Microbacterium sp. Ru50
CCGGCGGACTGCTGGAGCACGTCGACCGGCTCGGCGCGGTCGCCCTGGCCGGGGCGATGGCCCGCTGCCACGCCGGGCACGAGGTGGCGCGGGGCTACCGGACGCTGCACCCGGACGCCGGGACCGCCGAGATCGTCGGCCAGATGGTCACCGACCACCTGCTGCGGGTGCCGCTGCACCGGCTCGCCGACGCCCACCCCGGCGCCAGTCACCTGTACGAGTTCGCGTGGCCCTCCCGGCTGCCCGGCCTCGGCGCCTGCCACGCCCTGGAGCTGGGGTTCGTCTTCGACAGCGGGGACGTGCCCGAGTCGCGGAAGCTGGCCGGTGAGGGCGCCCCGCAGGAGCTGGCCGACGCGATGCACGCCGCCTGGGTGCGGTTCGCGGCGACCGGGGACCCCGGCTGGGCGGCCTGGGACGCGACGCATCCGGTGCGGGTCTTCGGCGAGGGCGAGCCGCGTACCGTACACGGCCCACGGGATGCGGAGACCGGCCTCTGGCCGACCGCCCGCACGGTCGTCCCGGAGATCAGCCCCGCGTCCGTGGGCCGGGCTCCGGGAGCGGAGCTGGCGGCGGCGGTACGGCGTCTGCGGCGCTCGGTGGCGGCCCGGCGTCGCTGAGGGCCTCCGAGAACCTCGCCCGGCCTGGCGGTTGCTCCGGCGCGCCGACTGCCGGCGACCCTCGGTCACCGTTCCTCACGACCCATCAGATGTGCAGTCCTTGTGAAGAGTGCAAGCACGTTTTGGGCGCCAAGTCCGGTGTATTACCTAGAACTTGACAGGCCTTTACCCTCCTGGGAGAGTCCTGCCCGATCA
>NZ_PQSV01000030.1:0-801 GCF_002920555.1 Microbacterium sp. Ru50
GTCCGATGTCTGTGGTCGAACAGTACGCGCGCGCTCATATCGTCACGGACGAGGAGGACCCGGGGGCCGTACCCGTCGTGCTGCGGTACGACCCGGACACCGATCCCCGCTCCGTCCGGGTCGGGCTTCCCGGACCGCACGAGTGGACCTTCTCCCGCGCGCTCCTCGAACGGGGACTGCGGGCGCCCGCCGAGAGCGGCGACGTCCGCGTGTGGCCCTGCGGGCGCGTCCAGGCGGTGGTCGAGTTCCACACCGACGACGGGGTCGAAGTGGTGCAGTTCGAGTCGAAGACCCTGGTGCGGTTCCTGCGCCGCACCTACACCGTCGAGCCCGTACGGAGCTGATCGGGGCCGGGCGGGGCCGGTCAGCTCCCGAGCTTCAGCAGCTTCGCCACGATCGGGCCGGCCGTGTCACCGCCGTGCCCGCCCGCCTGGACCACGCCGGCGGCGGCGAGGTCGCCCCGGTAGGCGGTGAACCAGCCGTTCGGCTTCTTCTGCCCGTCGACCTCCGCCGAGCCGGTCTTCGCGCCGTAGTCCGGGCCGAGCCCCGACATCGCCTCGGCGGCCGTGCCGTACGCGGCCGTGTACCGCATCAGCTCGCGGAGCTGGGACAGCGTCTTCGGCGACAGGGTGCGTGAGGCGGTGGCCAGCGTGCGGTGGTCCACGGACGGCGAGACCAGGTACGGCTGGTGGAAGGTGCCCGACTTCACGGTCGCCGCCACGGACGCCATGTTCAGCGGGTTCATGCGCACCCCGGCCCTGCCCGATCAGCGAGGCCGCCATCTGCGCCGCCGACTGCACC
>NZ_PQSV01000031.1:0-799 GCF_002920555.1 Microbacterium sp. Ru50
GGGTCAATGTCGCCGCGGCCAGGGTGACGTTCCTGGACATCCCGCCCCGCGAGTGGGAGATGGCCCTCCGGCCCGACGAGGACCTGGGGCTGCTCGGCGAGGGTGAGTTCTACGGGGTCGGCGTCGATACCGGCACAGTGGCCTTCATGGATGCGACCCGGACGGTGATCGAAGACGAGCTGGACGAGAACCTGTTCATACCCCTCGACAGCCGCTTCACCGTCGAACTGCCCGGCACGGAGCCCGAACCGAACCTCATCGCCTTCCGTGCCGGCCAGGGCGACGGGTCCTACCCCGTCTGGATCGGCCGCACCGATGACGGGCAGGTTGGTTGCGTCGTGGTCGACTTCCAGCTCCATTCCTCCGGCGGGGGAGAGTAAGGAGCCACCGACCATCGGCGCGAGGCCGCACTGCCCGAGTCTGTACGCCAGGCTGGCGTGAGGTTCGGAGGCTCTGGATGAGCGTGACCGCCATGACTACAGCTGGAGTATCAGGCAGTGCGCGGCCGCCGGCCCCCGTCTTCTTTGCGGTGGTCTTCTTGGCGGGCTGCCTTTTCGTCGTCTTCTTCGGGGCGGGCATCTCGTGCACGTCCGCCTCGCCGGCATCGCCGCGGGAGGCTTTCGCGCGGGCCACCGACTCGTTCAGCGCTGACATCACATCCAGCACCCTTGCCGGCTCCTCCGGCTCCGGCGCCGGGGCTGGCTCCTGGTGCTCCCTCTTCGCCTCGATGACCTGCTCCAGTGCCTCGGTGTAGGTGTCGCGGAACTCGTCGCCTTCGAGGTCGTCGCGGGTCATGGTG
>NZ_PQSV01000032.1:0-796 GCF_002920555.1 Microbacterium sp. Ru50
GTGATGTGGAGGCGTACCGTGCCACCCGCGGTCGGAATTCCGTCCCACTGTAATAAGGTCACCGCGCACGCGATTAACACTCTTTGAGCGGTTTTTAGCCCATCGCGCCAGTGTGGCTTGATCGCCCCGGTCGGTCAGGGATCGGGATTCGGATTGACAGCCCGGCGCACCAGCCGTCTTTCCCGGTGCGGGCGTCGGGCTCGTCCAGGTGCAGGGAGCACGCATGCTGTCCGAAAAGGACCTGATAGGAGTCTGGCGACTGGTGTCCCACTTCTACCTCGAAGACGACGGTTCCACGAGCGAAGGCCCGCTGGGCAACGAAGCGGACGGTCTGCTGATTTATCACGCGGATGGGTACATGGCGGCCAGCCTGATGCGGAACGAGCCACTGGCCGGAATCGACGGCGTGCCACCGGCGACCTACCTCGGCTCCGCCGACGACTATCTCGGGTATTCAGGGCGCTGGCGGCTGCGCGGCGACGCGGTCGTCCACCACGTGGTCATCGGGTCGCACCGGCGGGTGGTGAACACCGAGCAGGTCAGGGAGGCCCTCCTGCACGACGGCGTGCTGCGGCTGCAGCGCCGCCTCGGGGGTCCGCACGCCTCTGTGGTGATGGACTGGCGACGCGTCTGACCCCCACTCCCCGTCGACCAACTCTTTGCGAAGCCATGGGAATGCAAACACCATTCCAGGGGTAGGCGCCTACTCTGGTCGTATTTCAAACTCTTTACAGAGTCCGCGACGACGCCATGGAACGCTCGTTGACACGGCTACTCGGACGGTCTTAGGCTCCAG
>NZ_PQSV01000033.1:0-776 GCF_002920555.1 Microbacterium sp. Ru50
GCCAGGTGGTGGCCGGACCCTTTCGCGGGGACGCGGTCGGTTCAGGAGTACCGGTCCGGGAGATGGGCGTCAGGGCTCGGTCCCTGTCGCCAACCGCTCGGTCATCTCGCGTGCTTCCGCCGTCCGGCCCTGGCCCCGGTACAGGCCCAGCGCCGTCGTCCAGGCCTGATGTGCGGCGTCGTGGTCCCCCGCATCGGCGTGCATGTCCCCGAGGGACGCCCATGTGTCGGCCTCACGATTGGCGTTGCCGATGGCCTGGAAGTGGGTGAGGGCCTGTTGGTACGCGTCCAGGGCACGGCTCGTCCGGCCGGTGCGCCGCGCGATGTACGCCAGTGTGTCCCACGTCGCGGCCTGCCCCTCGCCGTCCTCGTGGAGCTGGAGCAACGGCAGCGCCTGGAGGCAGTGTGCCTCGCCGCTCGCGTACCGGCCGAGCCGGGCCAGCGCCCAACCGGTGCCGTTCAGGATGTTGGACTCGCCCACCTGATCCCCGAGCGCGCGGTATCCCTCCAGCGCCTGCGCGAAGTGCGGAAGGGCACGCTCGTAGGCGTTGATGCGGACGTGGACCTCGGCGAGCGAGTGGTGGGTGCGGGTGAGGCCCGCGGTGTCGCCGTCGGCACGGAACCGCTCCAGGGCCTCGTCGAGGTGGGGCAGGGCTTCGTCGTAGCGCCCCGCCTGTGCCAGGGCGACGCCGAGCCGCTGACGGGTGTGGGCCGTGAGAGAGGGATCGTCCAGGCCGGTGGCCGCGTCCAGGGCCGTGTACCAGGCCCGGATGCTTT
>NZ_PQSV01000034.1:0-776 GCF_002920555.1 Microbacterium sp. Ru50
GGAAATCGGTAATGACTCCAACTTATTGATAGTGTTTTATGTTCAGATAATGCCCGATGACTTTGTCATGCAGCTCCACCGATTTTGAGAACGACAGCGACTTCCGTCCCAGCCGTGCCAGGTGCTGCCTCAGATTCAGGTTATGCCGCTCAATTCGCTGCGTATATCGCTTGCTGATTACGTGCAGCTTTCCCTTCAGGCGGGATTCATACAGCGGCCAGCCATCCGTCATCCATATCACCACGTCAAAGGGTGACAGCAGGCTCATAAGACGCCCCAGCGTCGCCATAGTGCGTTCACCGAATACGTGCGCAACAACCGTCTTCCGGAGACTGTCATACGCGTAAAACAGCCAGCGCTGGCGCGATTTAGCCCCGACATAGCCCCACTGTTCGTCCATTTCCGCGCAGACGATGACGTCACTGCCCGGCTGTATGCGCGAGGTTACCGACTGCGGCCTGAGTTTTTTAAGTGACGTAAAATCGTGTTGAGGCCAACGCCCATAATGCGGGCAGTTGCCCGGCATCCAACGCCATTCATGGCCATATCAATGATTTTCTGGTGCGTACCGGGTTGAGAAGCGGTGTAAGTGAACTGCAGTTGCCATGTTTTACGGCAGTGAGAGCAGAGATAGCGCTGATGTCCGGCGGTGCTTTTGCCGTTACGCACCACCCCGTCAGTAGCTGAACAGGAGGGACAGCTGATAGAAACAGAAGCCACTGGAGCACCTCAAAAACACCATCATACACTAAATCAGTAAGTTGGCAGCATCACCC
>NZ_PQSV01000035.1:0-763 GCF_002920555.1 Microbacterium sp. Ru50
AGCTCCGGCTTTTTTATTACCTGAATTGCCTATCATTACAGTGGTTTCACCGTTCTTACCGCAATCCAGCCCGCGCAGAAAACCCATCATGTCAAAGCGCATTCCTTCTGCAGTTAACCAGCGCAATCCTCGCCAGTGAACCCGGACGATATAATCAGCTTCTCCAAAAGCAAGTGAGCGGATACATTCGGGACGCGAACCGAATCCCCGGTCAGCAATGCGTATCTCGTCTGCCGTTTGCGCAAATCGGTCCAGCCGTTCAGCGTCTCTGCTGTCGGTTAGCTCAAAATCAGTGAACTGACAGGTATGAGGATCATATCCCATATGTAGTCGCCATTCAGCGCTGCCGCCCCCGGGCGCACTGATTGCTGTTCCATCGACAAGACGCAATCTCTTTCCGCTTGTACAACCCGTAACTGCGGCGCGTACAGCAAGTGTTTGTGCGGCAAGTATGCCAAACCAGTCGGCGGCATTCCGCAGCCGCTTCAGGAGAGCCACGTCAGATAATGTTGCAACGTCATGGAGCTGAGCCCATGCAGTGACTTCACGTAATGACATCCCCCCGGGGCCGTAAGCCAGCCCCAGACGTAGCAGAGTTGCAGCATCACGAATTTCGCGGCGGCGGGTTAGAGCCCCGGCATTACGTGCCGAAGTATCCAGTTCTTCGGGCTTACCAATATGGGCCAGAATTGCTGACCAGTTATCGTGAGAGTAATTCATCGGCACGTTAAATCATATCAGGCGTAATACCACAACCCTTAAG
>NZ_PQSV01000036.1:0-748 GCF_002920555.1 Microbacterium sp. Ru50
TCCACGGCTGGAAGCGATTGCCCGCGCCGGGGATGTGGTGCGCTCCCGCAGACAGCGAATTGCCCGATCCCTATGACGGTTTGATTCCTGGGCAGGAGAGTCTGAAGGTTCACGCCTGCGTTGGTCTGCCATTGTTTGCCGGGCAAAACCTGATCGGCGCACTGACGCTCGACGGGATGCAGCCCGATCAGTTCGATGTTTTCAGCGACGAAGAGCTACGGCTGATTGCTGCGCTGGCGGCGGGAGCGTTAAGCAATGCGTTGCTGATTGAACAACTGGAAAGCCAGAATATGCTGCCAGGCGATGCCACGCCGTTTGAAGCGGTGAAACAGACGCAGATGATTGGCTTGTCCCCTGGCATGACGCAACTGAAAAAAGAGATTGAGATTGTGGCGGCGTCCGATCTCAACGTCCTGATCAGCGGTGAGACTGGAACCGGTAAGGAGCTGGTGGCGAAAGCGATTCATGAAGCCTCGCCACGGGCGGTGAATCCGCTGGTCTATCTCAACTGTGCTGCACTGCCGGAAAGTGTGGCGGAAAGTGAGTTGTTCGGGCATGTGAAAGGAGCGTTTACTGGCGCTATCAGTAATCGCAGCGGGAAGTTTGAAATGGCGGATAACGGCACGCTGTTTCTGGATGAGATCGGCGAGTTGTCGTTGGCATTGCAGGCCAAGCTGCTGAGGGTGTTGCAGTATGGCGATATTCAGCGCGTTGGCGATGACCGTTGTTTGCGGGTCGATGTGCGCGT
>NZ_PQSV01000037.1:0-753 GCF_002920555.1 Microbacterium sp. Ru50
TTCACGCTGCCGGACGTGCCCGGGGCGCGGTACGGCGCGGGGCTGGAGCGGTTCGAGGTGAACGGCAAGGTGATCTGGGGCAAGACCGGTTCGCGCCCCGGATACGCGACGGTGATCGCCGCGACCCCGGACCTGTCCCGCACCCTGGTCTACTCGGTCAACTCCACGGACGCGAAGGGCGACGGCCTGGCCGTCGCCCAGCGCTTCGCGTTCCCGGCGTTCAACCGCTGACCGGAGCGGGGCCGTTCGCCGGGCACCGGATTCAGCCCGCAGTGGTGGCGGCCGGGAGCGCCGGCGGTGCGCCGAGCGCTTCCAGCCGCTTGATCCTCTTCCGTACGACGTACAGCGGGACCACTCCGAAGACCCCGAACGACATGTCGATGACGCTCCACCAGAAGGGGATCCCGCGGACCGGTCCGCAGACGAGGGCGAGCGGGATGATCCCGGCACAGGCGATCATCCCGAACTCGACCACCCAGATGTTGCGGACGGGGTCGCGGTACGGGCCGTAGAACGCGACCGCGATGACGAGGTGCGCGAAGGCGAGCCAGTCGGTGCCGTACAGGACGAAGGGCTGGTCGGCGTCGACGGTGTCCAGCCCCTCCCGCACCCGGGAGATCCACGCCATCAGCCCCGGCAGGTGCTCCGGCACGGACAGCGCGCGCAACGCGCTCTCGGTCCAGCGCAGTTCGTGCACCAGCGGGAAGGCGGTGGCCCCGCTGAGCACGAGACACACGACGAAGAGGGCCAGCC
>NZ_PQSV01000038.1:0-744 GCF_002920555.1 Microbacterium sp. Ru50
ATCCTGGAGTACCGCGGCTCCGCCATCGAGAAGCTCTCGATGGAGGCCCGGATGACCATCTGCAACATGTCGATCGAGGCCGGTGCCCGGGCGGGCATGATCGCCCCCGACGAGACCACCTTCGACTACCTCAAGGGCCGTCCGCACGCCCCCGAGGGCGCCGACTGGGACGCGGCCGTCGCGTACTGGAAGACGCTGCGGACCGACGAGGACGCCGTCTTCGACGCCGAGGTCGTCATCGACGCCGCCGAGCTGTCGCCGTTCGTCACCTGGGGCACCAACCCCGGCCAGGGCGCACCGCTTTCGGCGCACGTCCCCGACCCGGCTTCGTACGAAGACGCTTCGGAGCGCCTGGCCGCCGAAAAGGCCCTGGAATACATGGGGTTGGAGGCAGGACAGCCGCTGCGGTCCATCGGTGTGGACACCGTCTTCGTAGGCTCCTGCACCAACGGCCGCATCGAGGACCTGCGCGCCGCCGCCGACATCCTGCGGGGCCGCAAAGTCGCCGACGGCGTACGGATGCTGGTCGTCCCCGGCTCCGCGCGCGTGGGTCTCCAGGCCGTCTCCGAGGGCCTGGACGTGGTCTTCAAGGAGGCCGGCGCCGAATGGCGGCACGCGGGCTGCTCCGATGTGCCTCGGCATGAACCCCGACCAGCTGGCCCCGGGCGAGCGCTCCGCCTCCACCTCCAACCGCAACTTCGAGGGCCGGCAGGGCAAGGGCGGTCGTACCCACCTGGTGTCGCC
>NZ_PQSV01000039.1:0-736 GCF_002920555.1 Microbacterium sp. Ru50
CCAAGCGCGGCCACCTCTACCTCACCGAGGACGCCTCCGGCCCGAACGGCCTGTTCTACCGCTGGACCCCGCCGCACGGCTTCCAGCACGGCCGCGGCAAGCTGCGCACCCTCGCCGACGACGCCGGCGTGCTGTCCGCCTTCAAGTGCTTCGACTCCGGCGGCCGCTTCGTCGACGACCTCTCCCGCGCCACCGAGCCGGGCACGGTCTACGGCGTGGACTGGGTCGAGGTGCCCGACCGGGACGCCCGCACCACTTCGGTCCGCAAGCAGTTCAAGGACGGCCAGGTCACCCGCGCCCGCAAGCTGGAGGGCATGTGGTGGGCGGACGGCGGCGTGTACGTCGTCTCCTCCTTCGCCCGCGAGGAGAGCCCGGTCCAGCACGACGGCCAGGTGTGGTTCTACAACCCGGCCCGCCGCACGCTGACCCTCAAGGTCCGCTTCGGCGTCAACCCGGCCCCGGAGAAGGACGGCGCGTTCGACGGCCCCGACAACATCAGCGTCTCGCCGTACGGCGGGCTGATCATCGCCGAGGACGGCGAGGGCGTGCAGCACCTCTTCGGCGCCACCGAGGACGGCCGCACCTACCCGGTCGCGCGCAACGAGCTGAACATCGGCACCGCGGAGGAGCCGGAGTACAGCGAGTTCACGGGGCCGGTCTTCTCGCCCGACGGCAAGACGCTGTTCGCCAACATCCAGGAGCCGGGCATCATGCTCGCGATCACCGGCCCCTGGCG
>NZ_PQSV01000040.1:0-733 GCF_002920555.1 Microbacterium sp. Ru50
CCTCGGGGTCGTAGGCGGCGAGCCGCCGCATGACCTTGCCGCGCCGGTGGTCGGTGCGGGTCGCGCAGCCGCCCGAGCAGTGCTCGCACACGGACGGCGAGGAGACCAGGTCGAAGGGGCGGGAGCGGAACCGGTACGCCGCCGAGGTCAGCGCGCCGACCGGGCAGATCTGGATGGTGTTGCCGGAGAAGTACGACTCGAACGGGTCGCCCTCGCCCGTACCGACCTGCTGGAGCGCGCCGCGCTCGATCAGCTCGATCATGGGGTCGCCCGCGATCTGGTTGGAGAAGCGGGTGCAGCGGGCGCACAGCACGCACCGCTCGCGGTCGAGCAGCACCTGGGTGGAGATCGGTACGGGCTTCTCGTAGGTCCGCTTCTTGCCGTCGAAGCGGGACTCGGCGTTGCCGTGAGACATCGCCTGGTTCTGCAGCGGGCACTCGCCGCCCTTGTCGCAGACCGGGCAGTCCAGCGGGTGGTTGATGAGCAGCAGCTCCATCACACCGTGCTGCGCCTTCTCGGCGACCGGCGAGGTCAGGTGGGTCTTCACGACCATGCCGTCGGTGCACGTGATCGTGCAGGACGCCATCGGCTTGCGCTGGCCCTCGACCTCGACGATGCACTGGCGGCAGGCGCCGGCCGGGTCCAGCAGGGGGTGGTCGCAGAAGCGGGGGATCTCGATGCCGAGCTGCTCGGCGGCCCGGATGACCAGGGTGCCCTTGGGCACGCTGATCTC
>NZ_PQSV01000041.1:0-731 GCF_002920555.1 Microbacterium sp. Ru50
TCTCTCGTGTGTCCCTCACGTGCGGCGGCCGTGTCCTTCCTCGTAGGACCGGCCGGCTGCGGGCCCGCGCCGGTCTCGCTGGGGATCTGGGTTGTGCCTTGCTTGAGTTGTGCGCGGACCGCCGGGTGGGAGCGGTCCCGAGGGGGTGGGGGTCCGTACTGCCGGTACTGCTGCGGCAGTGGGAGACGGGGGCGGGAGGTGGTACCGGAGTGTGTGCTGTCTGTATATCAGCGATCTGCCGTACGGGCTGGCAGGCGGCCGTACGGCAGATCGCCGACTGCTGTCATCTGCGCGGCTGCGAGTCGAGCACCTGCTGCAGGGCCTCGAACTCCTCGACGCACTTGCCGGAGCCGAGCGCGACGGAGTCCAGCGGGTCCTCGGCGATGTGGATCGGCATGCCGGTCTCGCGGCGGAGCCGCTCGTCCAGGCCGCGGAGCAGGGCGCCGCCGCCGGTGAGGACGATGCCGCGGTCCATCACGTCGCCGGAGAGCTCCGGCGGGCACTTGTCGAGGGTCGTCTTCACCGCGTCGACGATGGAGTTGACCGGCTCCTCGATGGCCTTGCGGACCTCGGCGGCGGAGATGACCACGGTCTTGGGCAGGCCCGAGACGAGGTCGCGGCCGCGGATCTCGGTGTGCTCGTCCTGGTCCAGGTCGTACGCCGAACCGATCGTGATCTTGATGGACTCGGCGGTGCGCTCACCGAGGAGGAGGCTGTACTCCTTCTTGATG
>NZ_PQSV01000042.1:0-718 GCF_002920555.1 Microbacterium sp. Ru50
AGTACGTCGTCAGGTAGCAGCCGGCCGTGACCGGGTCGGCCACCGCCGACGGGTCGGGATAGCGGAGGAGCTGCAGGTCGCGGGTGGCGACCCAGCGGCGCCCCGCGAAGATCCACGGCATGGCCATCGCGCCGGCGATGAAATGGTCGTCCTCGTACCAGCGGTTGTAGGCGCGCTCCTGGCCGGGGTGCGGCTCGACCATGGTGATCAGCGCGTGCCCCGGGCGCACGCCGTACGGCCCGACGGCGGCCAGCTCCCCGTACGTCTCGCTCCTGGTGTCTTCGGTCATGGCAGCCAGGTGTAGCTGACAGGGCATCAGATGAGGAGGGTCGCGACCGCTTCCATGGCGAGAGGTGTGTCTTTGGCGGCCCAGGATGTGGAAAGTCATGCACGCCGGACGTTTACCGGCATAAGCTCCATGACTACTGCAGCTAACGCTGGTTAACGGCGTTGGCGCGGCACGAGTGATGGGAGTCAGCCGCCATGCCGGAAACCGCCACCGCACCCACCGTCGCCACCACGGCGCCCGTTCCCGGGCTTGCCGGGCGGGCGTCGCGGACGGGGGCCTCGCCCGTACGGGAGATCCTGGCGCTGACCGCGCGGCCCGAGGTGATCTCGTTCGCCGGCGGGCTGCCGGCGCCGGAGCTGTTCGACACGGCGGGGATAGCCGACGCCTTCGGGCGGGTGCTGGCCGACCGGCCGCAGCAGGCGTTGCAGT
>NZ_PQSV01000043.1:0-719 GCF_002920555.1 Microbacterium sp. Ru50
GACCGTGCCGTCGGCGTCGATGACGGCCGCGGTGTTGTAGTAGAAGCCGGACTGCTCGACCTCGAAGACCGGGACGACGACGACCATGCCCGTCTCGCGGGCCAGCTCCTGCATCCGGCGGACGGTCGGGCCGTCCGGCACCGGCTCCGCCCAGCGGTAGTGCTCCGGCTCCTGCACCTGGCAGAAGTACGGGGCGTTGAAGACCTCCTGGAAGCCGATCACCTTCGCGCCCTGGGCGGCGGCCGCGCGGGCGTGCTCCTCGTGTTTGGCGATCATCGACTCGGTATCGCCCGTCCAGGTCGCCTGCACCAGTGCGGCACGTACGACATCGGCCATGAGCTGCTCCTTCGCCAGGGCGTCGAACAACCGGTCAGCGCGAGCTCTACGCGTGTGGAGGTGACCGTAGGACGGCTTCCGCACCGTGGCAAGACCATCTCGGCCGTGCCGCACGGCCGATCCCCGCCCCCGGGGGGTAACGGCCGTGCGAACTGCCGTGGGCCGTGGTGCGCATGGGGTCAGCGGACGCCGAGGAGGCGGTCCGGCACGCCGGCCGTCCGCAGCGCGTGGACGACGTCCCGGCGGCGGTGTTCGGACACCGTCTCCGCGGCCTCCAGCAGCAGCGGCACCAGCGCCTCGGTGGCACCCGTGGCCGTCGCCGCCCCGGCCGCCTCCTCCGCGGTACGCGCCCGGACCATGGCGGCCAGCAGCTCGCGTGCCTC
>NZ_PQSV01000044.1:0-717 GCF_002920555.1 Microbacterium sp. Ru50
GCTGGGTCAGGCCCAGGTTGCCGCCCTCGCCGACGACCTTGACCCGCAGGTCCTGGCCGTCGACGCGGATGGCGTCGTTGGACTTGTCGCCGACGTCCGCGTTCGACTCCGCCGAGGACTTCACGTACGTCCCGATGCCGCCGTTCCACAGCAGGTCCACCGGCGCCGTGAGGATCGACCTTCATCAGCTCGGCCGGGGTCATCTTGGTGACCTTGCCCTCGATGCCCAGGGCCTCGCGGATGTGGCTGTTGAGCGGGATCGACTTGGCCGTGCGCGGGAAGATCCCGCCGCCCGCCGACAGCAGCTCGGTGTTGTAGTCGGCCCAGCTGGAACGGGGCAGCTCGAACAGGCGGCGGCGCTCCGCGTAGGAGACGGCCGCGTCCGGGTCGGGGTCGATGAAGATGTGCCGGTGGTCGAAGGCGGCGACCAGACGGATGTGCTCGGACAGCAGCATGCCGTTGCCGAACACGTCACCGGACATGTCACCGATGCCGACGACCGTGAAGTCCTCGCTCTGCGTGTCCACGCCCAGCTCGCGGAAGTGCCGCTTCACGGACTCCCAGGCGCCGCGCGCGGTGATGCCCATGCCCTTGTGGTCGTACCCGGCGGAGCCGCCGGAGGCGAAGGCGTCGCCGAGCCAGAAGTTGTAGGTGTTCGCGACCTCGTTGGCGATGTCCGAGAAGGTCGCGGTGCCCTTGTCCGCGGCGACCACCAGG
>NZ_PQSV01000045.1:0-701 GCF_002920555.1 Microbacterium sp. Ru50
CAGCAGCCATCATCATCATCATCACAGCAGCGGCCTGGTGCCGCGCGGCAGCCATATGGCTAGCATGACTGGTGGACAGCAAATGGGTCGCGGATCCATGACCGAGGCCCAGGCCGCCGACGACACCGTGCTGGCCACCGGCCAGACGACGGTCGACGGAGCCTCGGTCAGCGGTTCGAACGACGGCATGCAGATCGTCTCGGTCGCGTCGAACATCTCGTCGGCCGTGCACGCCGAGGAGATCACCAAGGCCGCCGCGTTCGCACAGGAGCGCGCCGAGCGTGAGGCCCGCCTTTCGCGCCCGCTGTTCGTGATGCCGACCAAAGGCGTGTGGACGTCGGGCTTCGGCTACCGCTGGGGCGTGCTGCACGGCGGCATCGACATCGCCAACTCGATCGGCACGCCGATCTACGCCGCGTCCGACGGCGTGGTCACCGACGTGGGCCCGACGGCCGGTTACGGCGCGTGGGTGAAGATCCGCCACTCCGACGGCACCGTCACGCTCTACGGTCACATCAACACGTGGCTCGTCAGCGTCGGCGAGCGCGTGATGGCGGGCGATCAGATCGCCACCATGGGCAACCGGGGCTACTCCACGGGTCCCCACCTGCATTTCGAGGTCCTGACCAACGGCACGAACCGGATCGATCCGGTCGGTTGGCTGGCCAAGCGCGGGCTCAGCCCGGGCAGCTATGTTGGCC
>NZ_PQSV01000046.1:0-697 GCF_002920555.1 Microbacterium sp. Ru50
AATCGCTGCCAGCCCCTCGGCGGTCACCGGAACTTTCACCACGATATCCGCAATAATAGAACGCAGCTTAAGCGCGTCATTAACCATCCCTTCGGCAGTGGTAGCCATTACCTGGGCAAACAGACGCCCCTGACCGCCCATCGCTTCATGAAGTTCCGGAAGCACAACATCCAGCGGTTTTTTACCCGCGGCGATAATGCTTGGGTTAGTGGTCACACCCGCCAGCGGAAAAATACGTGACAGCGCCTTCACCGCAACAACGTCTGAAGTATCCAGATACAGTTCCATAACCATCCTCAAAATGTACTTTTTGTCTGAATGTAGACTATCACGGGAAAACTCTCTGAACAGTTGACGCACATCAATCTAACCTTCATTCGAAAGTATTTTAATGTTTGAACGAAACAGAGAGGCAACTATGATTTTCAATATTCAGCGCTACTCGACCCATGATGGCCCCGGTATCCGCACGGTCGTATTCTTAAAGGCTGTTCGCTGGGCTGCCGCTGGTGTCAGAACCCGGAAAGCCGCGCCCGCACGCAGGATCTGCTGTATGACGCACGACTGTGTCTGGAAGGCTGCGAGCTGTGCGCTAAGGCCGCGCCGGAAGTGATTGAGCGCGCGCTGAATGGTTTAGCTTATTCATCGGGAAAAGTTAACCCCGGAGCATCTGACGGCTTAACCGGACTGCTGTCCG
>NZ_PQSV01000047.1:0-687 GCF_002920555.1 Microbacterium sp. Ru50
GGAGTGGCGGAGGGAACAGCCGCACCAATCGGTGCCAGGATCACTCCCAGACCAGAAACGGCAACGGCCCAGGGGGCCTAATCCCTGGGCCGTCCGCCCCCATCTCGCGCCCACTAAGCCATCGGGCGAGACAGGAACGTTGCTCGTGCCCAGAGTACGTAGCGATGCCCCAGCATCGCCACAGCGGCCCGCCAAGGTTGCGCCGCTAACCCCTCCGCGTGAGCGGAGTGGGGTCATGATCGAGACCCCCCCTCCCGCTGCCTCCCGTGATCTTGCTCAGCCCGTGACGGGCGGGGCGGCTGAGGGGCTTGTTACATGTGCCACAACTCGCCGTGAAAACAGAACCGCAGGTCAGCGGCAGGTTGGCACCCAGCTCAGCTTCCCGACTCCAGAGATGGTCTCGGCGGCGGCCGGACTCTTCACGAAGAGGCCCGGATGGGCCGGTGAGGAGGGGCCGCGCCCGCTGCTCACGATCGCGCCCGGCGTGGTCTCCATGTCGTGGCCGGACGTCGCCCGGCGCGAGCGGACGGCTGAGCGGCTCCAGGAGACGGCCCGGAAGCGAGCCGACGAAATGGCCCGCTACCTGCTGGAACACGGGACCCTGCCCGAGGACCCCGAGCCGACCCGGACCGTGACGGAGTGGTCCCGGAAGAGCCGGGCCCGGATGACGCGGCGGCTCGCGGAGCT
>NZ_PQSV01000048.1:0-672 GCF_002920555.1 Microbacterium sp. Ru50
GTCCGGATTGGAGTCTGCAACTCGACTCCATGAAGTCGGAATCGCTAGTAATCGTGGATCAGAATGCCACGGTGAATACGTTCCCGGGCCTTGTACACACCGCCCGTCACACCATGGGAGTGGGTTGCAAAAGAAGTAGGTAGCTTAACCTTCGGGAGGGCGCTTACCACTTTGTGATTCATGACTGGGGTGAAGTCGTAACAAGGTAACCGTAGGGGAACCTGCGGTTGGATCACCTCCTTACCTTAAAGAAGCGTACTTTGCAGTGCTCACACAGATTGTCTGATAGAAAGTGAAAAGCAAGGCGTCTTGCGAAGCAGACTGATACGTCCCCTTCGTCTAGAGGCCCAGGACACCGCCCTTTCACGGCGGTAACAGGGGTTCGAATCCCCTAGGGGACGCCACTTGCTGGTTTGTGAGTGAAAGTCGCCGACCTTAATATCTCAAAACTCATCTTCGGGTGATGTTTGAGATATTTGCTCTTTAAAAATCTGGATCAAGCTGAAAATTGAAACACTGAACAATGAAAGTTGTTCGTGAGTCTCTCAAATTTTCGCAACTCTGAAGTGAAACATCTTCGGGTTGTGAGGTTAAGCGACTAAGCGTACACGGTGGATGCCCTGGCAGTCAGAGGCGATGAAGGACGTGCTAATCTGCGATAAGCGTCGGTAA
>NZ_PQSV01000049.1:0-671 GCF_002920555.1 Microbacterium sp. Ru50
GTCCTGAAGCCCGCCGAGATCACCCCGCTGACCTCGGTGATGTACGCACAGGCCGCGCAGGAGGCCGGGCTGCCGGACGGCGTGATCAACATCGTCTCCGGCGCGGGCCGGGACGCGGGTGAGCACCTCGTCGGCCACCCGGACGTCGCGATGACCTCCTTCACCGGCTCCACCGCGGTCGGCAAGCGGGTCGCGGAGATCGCCACCGCCACCGTCAAGCGACTCCACCTCGAACTGGGCGGCAAGGCCCCCTTCGTGGTCTTCGACGACGCCGACCTGGACGCCGCCGTGCACGGCGCGGTGGCCGGCGCCCTGATCAACACCGGCCAGGACTGCACCGCCGCCACCCGCGCCTACGTACAGCGCCCCCTCTACGACGCGTTCGTCAGCGGCGTCGCCGACCTGATGGCGACCGTACGGCTCGGCGACCCCTTCGACCCGGCCACCGACCTCGGCCCGCTCATCTCGCACGCCCAGCGCGACCGGGTCGCCGGCTTCGTCGACCGCGCACGCACGTACGCGACCGTCGTCACCGGCGGCGAGGCGCCCGGCGGCGACCTGGCCAAGGGCGCCTACTACCGGCCCACCCTCATCACCGGCGCCGCACAGGACAGCGAGGCCGTGCAGTCCGAGATCTTCGGCCCGGTGCTGGTCGTGCTCCCCTTCGACTC
>NZ_PQSV01000050.1:0-623 GCF_002920555.1 Microbacterium sp. Ru50
GAGGCCACACTGGCCTTCTGGATCATGAAGATCGCCGCCACGACCCTGGGCGAGACGGCCGGCGACCTCTTCGCTCAGACCCTCAAGCTCGGCTACTTCCTCACCACGATCGCACTGTTCCTGATCTTCGTGGTGACCCTGGTCGTGCAGCTGCGCTCGCGCCGCTACAACCCGTTCTGCTATTGGACGGTGATCCTGTCGACCAGCATGGCCGGCACCACCATGTCCGACTTCATGAACCGGGACGCCAGCGCCAAGTACCTGACGGGCGGCGCCACTTCGCTCGGCTGGGGCCCCCAGGGCATCGGTCTGGGCTACCCGGCCGGTGCGGCCATCCTGATCTCGATCCTGCTGGTCGTCTTCGCGGTGTGGAAGGCCGGCGGCATGACGTTCCAGATCCGCGACATCGTCACCTTCCGGGGTGAGGCGCTGTTCTGGTCCGCGATCCTGGTCTCCAACACACTCGGCACCTCGATGGGGGACTTCCTCTCCGACAGCTCGGGCCTCGGCTACGCGGGCGGCGCGCTGCTCGTCATCGGCGTGCTCGCCGTCCTCGTCGCCCTGATGGGCGTGCCGGCGGTGCCCAACGTGCTGCTGTTCTGGATCGCCTTCGTCCTCACCCG
>NZ_PQSV01000051.1:0-622 GCF_002920555.1 Microbacterium sp. Ru50
AGCAGGTACTGGAAAAGTTGCACGCCAGGCACCGCACTGGCTTTCCAGCGTCAGTTCCGCTTCGCCAATGTGGGTAGCCAATGCGGCAACGATCGCGCCATCTGCCGATACGCTGGATGGCAAAGTGCATCTCACCGTTGCCAACCTGAACAATAAATTTCACCGTTCGCTGGAAGCGCCCGTCACTGAATCGCTGTTAAAAGCGATTTTTAACGACGAAGAGAAATTTAGCGTCCATTCGGCGTTGCCACAGGTAGCGTTGCTCGGTGATGAGGGGGCGGCAAACCACAATCGTCTCGGCGGTCATTACGGTGAACCGGGTATGCAACTTTTTGTCTACGGGCGAGAAGAAGGCAATGATACCCGGCCTTCCCGTTATCCGGCGCGACAGACTCGCGAAGCCAGCGAGGCGGTGGCAAGGCTGAATCAGGTGAATCCCCAACAGGTGATTTTCGCCCAGCAAAACCCGGACGTTATCGACCAGGGCGTTTTTCATAATGACGTGATTGCCGTGAGTAACCGCCAGGTGCTGTTTTGCCACCAACAGGCGTTCGCTCGCCAGTCACAGTTACTGGCAAACCTGCGTGCGCGGGTCAATGGTTTTATGGCGATAGAAGTTCCG
>NZ_PQSV01000052.1:0-612 GCF_002920555.1 Microbacterium sp. Ru50
GGAGAGCAGCTCGGGCGGCGCCTCCAGGTCGACCAGGCCGATCGCGCCGTGCACGCGGCGCCAGCCGAGGGGGCCGTCGCCGTCGCTGTCAGCGCCGTCCGGGACGTCCGCCCCGGGCGACCCGGCGTGCTCGCCCGCCTCGCCCGGGACGACCGCGACGCCGAGCGCGGAGTCCAGCGAGACCGGGCCGCCCTGGAAGACCACGCCCGGCTCGCCCGCCAGGTCGGCCCAGGGCTGGAGGATGTCCGCCACGCCGACGGGCGTGGGGCGGTTCAGGACCACGCCGAGCGAGCCCTCCTCGTCGTGGTCGAGGAGCAGCACGACGGCCCGGTCGAAGTTCGGGTCGGCGAGCGCGGGGGTCGCGACGAGCAGCCGGCCTGTGAGCGAGGACACCTCGGTCATGGCGACATGATCCCGCACTTCGGGCCGGTACGGAGGGCCAATGGCCGCACCCGTATGCGCGCACTCGGCACGGAGGGGACGCACGGCGACCGATCCGGCATCACGGGCCCTCTTTCACATCACGGTCCGTTCCGGCGGATAAACCGTGCGTGTTGTGACAGAGCTATTACATGCACAGGGGCCGCTCGACCCTTCGGACTACCCCTGTAC
>NZ_PQSV01000053.1:0-606 GCF_002920555.1 Microbacterium sp. Ru50
ACCGCCAAGGACGGCACGGTGATCGGCGCCGGCACCGACATCGGCCCCATGTCCCTGTGCTACCGCAAGGACCTCTTCGAGAAGGCGGGCCTGCCCACCGACCGCGAGGCCGTCGCCAAGGCCGTCGCCGGCGGCTGGGAGGACTACCTCAAGCTCGGTGAGCAGTACAAGAAGAAGGCGCCCTCCGGCACCTACTTCATGGACTCCGCGTCCGCCATGTACAACGCGGTCGTCAGCTCCTCCTCCGAGCAGTACTACGACGCCGACGGCAAGCCGGTCTACAAGGACAGCCAGTCCGTGAAGCAGGGCTGGGACCTGGCCGCCGAGGCAGCCGCCAAGAAGCTTGCCCAGGGCCTGCCCCAGTTCACCGACGCCTGGAACGCGGCGCTGCGCAAGGGCACCGTGGCCACCGTGGCGTGCCCCGCCTGGATGGCCGGCCAGATCTCCATCAACTCCGGCGACTCCTTCAAGGGCAAGTGGGACATCTCCCGCGCCCCCGGCTCCACCGCGGCCAACTGGGGCGGCTCCTTCCTCGCCGTCCCGAAGAGCGGCAAGCACGTCAAGGAGGCCACGGAGCTGGTCAAGTGGCTGACCGCGCCGGAGCAG
>NZ_PQSV01000054.1:0-601 GCF_002920555.1 Microbacterium sp. Ru50
TAGTTTCATCCTGAATTAATTTTGGCTAATACACGGTAAAATAGCCGTTCCGGTGGTTAAGTTGCTGCTATTGGGTGGTTGAATAAAACAAGATTTGTCACCCCAGCGTAAAGCAAGTTTGTTATCATCCTGAATGCCGTTGAGGTATACAAAGCCGCCATCAGCAACCAGTCCTAATTCTTTGTGGCTGGTTTCATCTTTTACGCTAATCCCCAGTGGTGGATGACTACCATCTGCCAGGCGAATAACCCCTATGATTTGGTAGCCCTTGCGGGTATCAAGTTTGGCGTAGCCAATAGCACCCTCGGTTAAGGTGGTGGTGATAACCGAGTTTTCGATATCCACATTTTCTGGCAGATTTCGGGTATCAACACTTAATGATGTTGTTATGTAACTGCTGACTGATGGAATAACTCCGATGCCATACCGATTAGTTACCGCGCGTTTATTGTTCAACGGAATATCTTCAGTGCCGTCTGCGTCGATCATAAAACGCGAGTCAGCACTACCGCTATAGTCGTGGAAAGCGGCACCGTGGCGAGTCGCAGTGAATGAACCATTCCAACTGGCATTCAGAGAATAATAACTGTCTCGCTGTGAT
>NZ_PQSV01000055.1:0-600 GCF_002920555.1 Microbacterium sp. Ru50
CTCGCTATTACTGCTCAGTTCCGCCGAAGATTGATCGGCCATAGTGGTGATCTCTTCCTGCTGAGCTTTGTGGTCTTGCCACCACCAGGCACCGCTCAGGCCGATAACCACAAACAACACCAGCCAAGTGAAGGTCATCAGCCAGCCGTCGCGTTTTTTGCGGCGTTTACCGAGGGAAAAACTCTGCATCGGCGCAACTTTTGCAGCCCGAAGTGGAGCCTGCTTTTCCAGCCCTGGCAGCAGTTCTTCTTCTGGAATATGTACCAGACGCGCATAAGAGCGGATATATCCGCGCAGGAATGTTGAAGCAAGATCGGCGGGTGCCTTATCTTCTTCAATGTCGCGTACCGTGGAAACCTTCAGGCAAAGTCGCTCGGCAACGGCCTGCTGACTAAGTCCTAGTTGTTCGCGAGCATTACGCAGGCGAGCGCCGGTAGTAAGTGCTTCATTTTGGTCGTGCGTGGCTTCAGTATTCATTCGCTGCAGGTACGTTTAAATGAGAATTGAGATGCCGGTGAACCATCATGCTCACCCACACCGCGAAACATCCGTTAAGTTAACCGTTATCATACAGTATAAGACCGTCTGTGTGCTCGTGAC
>NZ_PQSV01000056.1:0-596 GCF_002920555.1 Microbacterium sp. Ru50
GGTAGAGAGCAGCAACGCCTCTCCGGCGCTGGCCTGAACATGATTGCCTTCGCTATCGCGATACTCTGCTTCTCCATCCAGAATCACATTTAAAATATCGACTTTGGGATAGGTTCGCGGCTGAAAGGCGGCACCTGGGGCCAGCACTTCCTGGTTAAGCACACGCAGGGTAGGCATAGCCTAACAATTTCGGGTCGAAGTAGTGTCCAAAGGAAAAAGTATACCGGGCCTGCAACCATCCGTAGTCTGCTTGTCCACACTGCCTGGCAGTTCGGGTAGTAATCATAATTCTTGACCTCTCTTTACTTCCTTTTATGGTAAGGGGCTGGACGCTACATTGTTAGCCAGATATTCTGCCCGGTATGTTCAAATTTCCTGAATGAGAACGAAATGGCCAAAGAAAGGGCATTAACGCTGGAAGCACTACGGGTTATGGATGCGATCGATCGCCGGGGTCAGTTTTGCGGCGGCGGCGGATGAGCTGGGACGCGTGCCTTCCGCACTTAGCTACACCATGCAAAAACTGGAAGAAGAGCTGGATGTGGTGCTGTTTGACCGCTCGGGCCATCGTACCAAATTCACCAATGTCGGAGGAT
>NZ_PQSV01000057.1:0-588 GCF_002920555.1 Microbacterium sp. Ru50
CGCTCGACCACCCACCGGTAGACGCCGAGGCCGGAGCCGTGCCCGGTGCCGCGCCGTGCGATGGCGGGCACGATGCCGCGGGCACGGACCTGCTTGCGGTAGCAGTCGTGGTCATAGCCGCGGTCCCCGTAGAGCGTCACCGCTCTGCGACGCGGTCGGCCGACCCGGCCACGGACGGGCGGGACGGCATCCAGCAGCGGCAGGAGCTGGGTGACATCGTTGCGGTTGCCGCCGGTCAGGATGACGGCGAGCGGTGTTCCATGCCCGTCGGTGATCAGGTGGTGTTTGGAGCCGGCCCGGCCCCGGTCGACCGGCGACGGGCCCGTCGCGAGCCCCCTTTTAACGCCCTGACGTGCGAAGAATCGACCACACAGCGGGACCAGTCCAGCTTCCGTTCCGCGTTCAGCTCGGCCAGCAGCACCTCGTGCAGCCGCTGCCAGACCCCGGCCTCGTTCCAGTCCCGCAGCCGCCGCCAGCACGTCATACCCGAACCGAACCCCAGCTCCTTCGGCAGGTACTCCCACTGGATGTCCGTGTGCAGCACGTACAGGATCCCGCACAACACCTGCCGGTCCGGCAACGGCTTCC
>NZ_PQSV01000058.1:0-588 GCF_002920555.1 Microbacterium sp. Ru50
GCATCGCCCGGGGCGGGGTCTTCGTCGCGGGCGGGCTCGCCTACGCCCTCGACTGCAAGAACATCCACCTCGTCAACGTGGAGTTCTACACCGGTGTGGGCACGACCCTCGACATGCCGGTCATGCTCGCTCCCGTCCCGAACGTGATCGACTTCTCCGACAAGAAGGTGCTGATCACCGACGACGTCGCCGACACCGGCAAGACCCTGAAGCTGGTCCGTGACTTCTGCCTCGACACCGTCGCCGAGGTGCGCTCCGCCGTGATCTACGAGAAGTCCCACTCCCTCGTGAAGTGCGAGTACGTGTGGAAGCGGACCGACGACTGGATCAACTTCCCGTGGAGTGTCGAGCAGCCCGTGGTGAAGCGGGTCGGGCAGGTTCTGGACGCCTGAGGAACCCCGGTCACATACGGAAGGCCCCCGGCCGCACGCCGGGGGCCTTCCGCGTGGGCGAACCGTCAGAACGTGCCCAGCTTCACGATCGACAGCAGCGCGATCAGCTGGATCGCCGACGCCCCGAGCGCCCTCGGCCACGGCAGGTCGTGGGAGCGGGACACCATCAGGGTCAGCAGGGCGCCCGCGCCGACCC
>NZ_PQSV01000059.1:0-583 GCF_002920555.1 Microbacterium sp. Ru50
GCGGACCCGGATCATGTCGGACAAGGAGAAGAAGATCACCGCGTACCACGAGGGCGGTCACGCCCTGGTCGCGGCGGCCTCGCCGAACTCCGACCCGGTCCACAAGATCACGATCCTGTCCCGTGGTCGTGCCCTCGGTTACACGATGGTCCTGCCGGACGAGGACAAGTACTCGACCACGCGCAACGAGATGCTCGACCAGCTCGCCTACATGCTGGGCGGCCGGGCGGCCGAGGAACTGGTCTTCCACGACCCGACCACGGGCGCCGCGAACGACATCGAGAAGGCCACCAACCTGGCCCGCGCGATGGTCACCCAGTACGGCATGACCGAGCGCCTCGGTGCGATCAAGTTCGGAGGCGACAACTCCGAGCCGTTCCTGGGCCGTGAGATGGCTCACCAGCGCGACTACTCGGAAGAGGTCGCCGCGCTGGTGGACGAAGAGGTCAAGAAGCTCATCGAGACCGCGCACAACGAGGCCTGGGAGATCCTGGTCGAGAACCGCGACGTGCTCGACAACCTCGTCCTCCAGTTGCTGGAGAAGGAGACCCTGGGCAAGGAGGAGATCGCCGAGATCTTCGCC
>NZ_PQSV01000060.1:0-579 GCF_002920555.1 Microbacterium sp. Ru50
GAGGACTCCGGAGGCCAGGGCCAGGACGACGACCTGGCCGAGGTTCATGTTGGTCTGCATGGCGCTGGTGGTGTGGCCCTGCCGGTGCGGCTCGCTGTGCTTCAGGGAGAGCACGGTGACGCAGGGGTCGAGCAGTCCCATGCCGATGGCGGACAGCGGCATCGCGGCGGCTGCCGTGACGGCGGGCAGTCCGCCGGAGCAGCCGGCCACGGCGAGGGCCGCGGAGGCGGTCATGACGAGAGCGCCCACGGTGACGAGGCGGTGCCGGGCCACGTGCTGGAGCGCCTTGCCCTGCACCCAGGAGGCGCCGGCCCACAGCACCGCGGAGGCGGTGAAGGCCACGCCGACCACGACGGCGTCGACCCGCCGTTCGGTGATCAGCATCAGTGGCACCAGCGCCTCGATGGTGAAGTACGTGCCGGAGGTCAGGCCGCGCAGCAGCACCGCGGTCGGCAGGCCCCGGGCGCTGCGCCAGGTCCCGCGCGGCAGGAGCCTCGGGGCGAAGACGACGAGGAGGACGAGGCCGGCGGCGACGAATGCGAGGTGGCGCGGGTCCCAGTCGGAGACGCCGTACTGGCC
>NZ_PQSV01000061.1:0-570 GCF_002920555.1 Microbacterium sp. Ru50
CCGGAGCTTTCCACACGGAGACCATGCGATCCCGTGTCGTATCCGGTATTAGACCCCGTTTCCAGGGCTTGTCCCAGAGTGCAGGGCAGATTGCCCACGTGTTACTCACCCGTTCGCCACTAATCCACCACCGAAGCGGCTTCATCGTTCGACTTGCATGTGTTAAGCACGCCGCCAGCGTTCGTCCTGAGCCAGGATCAAACTCTCCGTGAATGTTTACCGGTAATCCGGTGAAACACACACGAGAGCGGAACAGGTCGGAGGAATAGTCCAACCCGTTCACAGCGTCCTCGCTGTGTGTGCCACCCGGCGCTGCCGAGTGGGCTTTCAAAGGAACCTCGTCCCAGCGGATGCTGGAGACGGGGTATCAACATATCTGGCGTTGACTTTTGGCACGCTGTTGAGTTCTCAAGGAACGGACGCTTCCTTTGTACTCACCCTCGCGGGCTTTCCTCCGGGCGCTTCCCTTCGGTCTTGCGTTTCCGACTCTATCAGATCCTTGCGGCTCCGATTTTCGCCGGTGCGTTTCGGCCTTTCGGCTTCTTCGCGGTTCCAACCTTACCAGATCCG
>NZ_PQSV01000062.1:0-571 GCF_002920555.1 Microbacterium sp. Ru50
TCAACTCGGAGGAAGTGGGACGACGTCAAGTCATCATGCCCCTTATGTCTTGGGCTGCACACGTGCTACAATGGCCGGTACAATGAGCTGCGATACCGTGAGGTGGAGCGAATCTCAAAAAGCCGGTCTCAGTTCGGATTGGGGTCTGCAACTCGACCCCATGAAGTCGGAGTCGCTAGTAATCGCAGATCAGCATTGCTGCGGTGAATACGTTCCCGGGCCTTGTACACACCGCCCGTCACGTCACGAAAGTCGGTAACACCCGAAGCCGGTGGCCCAACCCCTTGTGGGAGGGAATCGTCGAAGGTGGGACTGGCGATTGGGACGAAGTCGTAACAAGGTAGCCGTACCGGAAGGTGCGGCTGGATCACCTCCTTTCTAAGGAGCACTTCTCACCAGCTTCGGCTGGTCAGAGGCCAGTACATCAGCGAATGTCTGATGCTGGTTGCTCATGGGTGGAACGTTGACTACTCGGCAAGTTCAGGTTTCTCCGCTGTTAGTACTGCTTCGGCGTGGAACGCAGGGGAGCGATGGACTTGTCGGGCACGCTGTTGGGTGTCTGAGGGCACGG
>NZ_PQSV01000063.1:0-571 GCF_002920555.1 Microbacterium sp. Ru50
CCTTCGGAGCACGCTTGAGCACCACGCGAACCGGCCGGGCCTGACGGCGCTGGACCGTCCCGGCCCCCCGGGAACAGTCGATCCTGCACGCCCGCGGCACCGACCGCGTACGCCCCTCGGACCACGCCCGGAGTATCAGCGCGTCGGTCCCGGCTGCGGGAACTGTCTCGCCCCGACCCGGCCGCGTACCTGCGACGGGTGCCCGGCCGGTGGCCGCCTGCGACCCGTACGGCTCCCCGAAGCCGCAGGGCTGAGCCGTGCCAGGGCCGAACTACGCCCTGACGGTCAGCCGCCGGGTCGTGGCCCGCGGGCTCGGCGCGGAAGCAGCGGTGCTGCGCCCGCGCGAGCCGGTACGCCGTCGAGGGGCGAGGCGGCGTCAGCCTCAGAGACCGGTGCCCTGGATGCCGTCGAGTTCGTCCGCGTGGGTGGCGAACCATTCGGCCTCGCCTCCGGGATGGGGCAGGATCAGTCCGTACTCCATGGTGATGTCGGAGTCGATCTCGTTGAGCCCGACGATCAGTTGCTTGGGCGACTGACCGGTGATGGACGTCCAGGACGCGGCGATGTTCTT
>NZ_PQSV01000064.1:0-557 GCF_002920555.1 Microbacterium sp. Ru50
CTACGGATGATTTGCAGTTTGGCAAATCATCCGCTCTAAGATGATTCCTGGTTGATAATTAAGACTATTTACCTGTTATTAACACTCTCAAGATATAAAATTATTATCAGCGATATAACAGGAAGTCATTATCACCTGCGTGATATAACCCTGCGCGCGAGCAGATTTCACGGAATAATTTCACCAGGCTTATTCTTAGCTATTATAGTTATAGAGAGCTTACTTCCGTGAATCATAAATTCAGGAGAGAGTATTATGTTTGTAACGAGCAAAAAAATGACCGCGGCTGTTCTGGCAATTACTTTGGCAATGTCTCTGAGTGCCTGTTCTAACTGGTCTAAACGGGACCGCAACACCGCAATCGGCGCGGGTGCAGGGGCATTAGGCGGTGCAGTACTGACCGATGGCAGTACGTTGGGTACATTAGGTGGTGCAGCTGTCGGTGGTGTTATTGGTCACCAGGTCGGTAAATAATCGTAAATAAATGTCGATTATCGACTCGCAATTATAATACGCTTGATTCTGTTCAGTACGAAATAACTGAATAATACACACAG
>NZ_PQSV01000065.1:0-556 GCF_002920555.1 Microbacterium sp. Ru50
CTCCTGGTACGCCTCGGGCAGCTCGTCCAGCTTGGGCTCGTTCAGCACGGCCAGGCTCATCACGTGCCAGCGGACCTCCACCGGGCGGACCTTCTCCACCTCGAGCATCCAGCGGGAGGTCAGCCAGGCCCAGGGGCACAGCGGGTCGAACCAGAAGTCTGCCGGGGTCTTGCCGGTGTCGGACATGGTCTCTCCTACGAGGATCGGAAGGGCGGGTCGGCAGCCGGTTCAACCGCGGCGCCCCGTGCCATGATTCCCAGTGTTCGATATGCGAGACGAAGAGATCGCCAAGAAGACGAACACGAAGACGAACGCGAAGACGAAGGAGTCACGTCGTGCCCGGTGAGAATCTGTCCCGAGACGAGGCCCGCGAGCGGGCCCGGCTGCTGGCCGTCGACGGGTACGAGGTGGCGCTGGACCTGCGGTCGGCCGTGGCCGAGGGCGAGGCGGCGCGCACCTTCCGGTCCGTCACCACCATCCGCTTCCGCTCCTCCCGGCCCGGCGCCGACACCTTCGCCGACCTGATCGCGCCCGAGGTCACCCGGGTGACCCTGAA
>NZ_PQSV01000066.1:0-552 GCF_002920555.1 Microbacterium sp. Ru50
AGGTTGCCGGTGGAGGAGCAGGACAGGGTGGTGAAGCCGAAGGCGCGGGCGGCCTCCAGGGCCTGGGCGACGACCCGGTCCTTGAAGGAGTGGGTCGGGTTGCCGGAGTCGTCCTTCACGTACAGACCGCCGGTCACGCCCAGCTCGCGGGCCAGGTTGTCGGCCTTGACGAGCTTGGTCCAGCCGGGGTTGATGTTCGGCTTGTCGGCGACGTCCGCCGGCACCGGCAGCAGGGGCGCGTAGCGCCAGATGTTCGCGGGACCCGCCTCGATGCGGCGGCGCAGTTCCTCGGTGTCGTAGGCGGAGAAGTCGTAGGCGATCTCCAGCGGGCCGAAGCACTCCTCGCAGGCGAAGACCGGGCCGAGCGGCACCCGGTGACCGCACTCGCGACAGCTCAGGGCCGCGGCGGGGCCGAGGTCGACGGTGGATTCGCTGGTGGTGGCAACTGTCTGCACAGCCATGGAGGCGAGGCCCTTTCTCCTCATCTTCCTCACGACGCATCTCGCCGTGAGACGGAATTGGCACCTTCCCTGGCCGTGAGCCTCGCGCGAA
>NZ_PQSV01000067.1:0-541 GCF_002920555.1 Microbacterium sp. Ru50
GTTCGCGCCCTCCGAGACCGCCTTCACGCCGTTGCGCACCAGGACGCGCGCCGCGTCCTCGTCCAGCTCGTTCTGGGTGGCCGAGGGCAGCGCCACGTCGGCGGGCACGTCCCACACGGACCCGCCGGGCACGTACGTCGCCGAGGAGCCGCGCCGCTCCGCGTACTCGCTGATGCGCCCGCGCTCGACCTCCTTGATCTGCTTCAGCAGGTCGAGGTCGATGCCCTTCTCGTCCACCACGTAGCCGCCGGAGTCCGAGCAGGTCAGCACGTTCGCGCCGAGGGCCTGGGCCTTCTCGATGCTGTAGATCGCGACGTTGCCGGAGCCGGAGACCACGACCTGCCGGCCGTCCAGGTCCTCGCCGCGCTGCTTCAGCATCTCGGCGGTGAACATGACGTTGCCGTACCCGGTGGCCTCGGTGCGGGCCAGCGAGCCGCCCCAGCCCAGGCCCTTGCCGGTGAGGACGCCGGCCTCCCAGCGGTTGGTGATCCGCCGGTACTGGCCGAAGAGGTAGCCGATCTCGCGGCCGCCGACACCGATG
>NZ_PQSV01000068.1:0-528 GCF_002920555.1 Microbacterium sp. Ru50
TGGCCCGCATCGAGGGCGAGGACCCGTCCCGGCCCGCGCTGCTCATCCACGGCCACCTGGACGTCGTACCGGCCAACGCGGTCGACTGGACCCACCACCCGTTCTCCGGCGAGATCGCCGACGGCTGTGTGTGGGGACGCGGGGCCGTCGACATGAAGGACATGGACGCCATGACCCTGGCGGTCGTCCGCGACCGGCTGCGCAGCGGGCGCCGGCCCCCCGCGGGACGTCGTCGTCGCCTTCCTCGCCGACGAGGAGGCCGGCGGCACGTACGGCGCCCGCTACCTGGTCGACAACCACCCCGAGCTGTTCGAGGGCGTCACCGAGGCGATCAGCGAGGTCGGCGGCTTCTCCTTCACCGTGAACGAGCAGCGGCGGCTCTACCTGATCCAGACGGCCGAGAAGGGCATGCACTGGATGAAGCTGACCGTGGCCGGGACCGCCGGGCACGGCTCGATGATCCACCGCGACAACGCCATCACCGAGCTGTCCGAGGCCGTCGCCCGGGTCGCCGGCACACGTTCCCGG
>NZ_PQSV01000069.1:0-525 GCF_002920555.1 Microbacterium sp. Ru50
CTACCGAGGATGGGTTCGACCTCGGGCGTCAGCGGCTTGCGCTTACCGCCTATGCCGGAGTCGGAAGAGACGACGGACCGCGTCCTTTGCGGCGTCACGAGAACTCCTTGATCATGCGCTGGGCGGCGGTCTTGTAGACCTCCCGCATCTCGGTGGCCCGGCTGCCCAGCTCCGCGAGCGGCAGGGCCTCGTCTGCGGCGTCCTTCACCACCGACCGTGCCGGGATCAGCTCCCAGACCTTGTCCGCGCCGAAGATGCCCGGCAGCGACTTGAGATGGTGGGCGTGCCCTGCGAGACGGCCGTCGACCAGAGAGGGGATGGCGCCGGCGAAGGTCAGGTCCGGATTGCCCATCTCGGTGCGGTTGATCTCGTCCGCGATGAAGTCCCGGAACCGCACGGCACCCTCGACGCCGTCGTACTCCGGCTCCACCACCGCCACGGCCCAGCGTGCGGCCGCCAGCGCGACCTGCGTGAGGTGCCCCAGGGAGGGCTGGCAGTCGAACAAGGTGAAGTCGTAGTCGTCGT
>NZ_PQSV01000070.1:0-522 GCF_002920555.1 Microbacterium sp. Ru50
GTCATGGGGCTGCGCTCGCCGTCATGGCTCGCGAGGCGGTTGCTCCAGTCGCCGTACCAGGCCACGAAGGAGAGCTGGTGCGCCGCCCCGCCGGACTGCTCGTCGGTGCCGGAGTACAGGTCGCAGCGGCCGGTGGGGGCCGCGGGGTTGCGCAGGGCGGCGAGCCGCCAGCCGCCGTCGGCCGGCAGTCCTGCGTCGGCCGCCCAGGCGCAGGAGGTGTCCTTCGCGCGGGCGAGCGGCACGGTTTTGGGGTCGTCCTCGATGTCGGCCGGCGGTGTGTCCTTGCCGGGGGCCGTGAGCGGCTTCGCGCCGCAGCCGAGCCGCTGGGAGATGCCGTTGGCGAGCGCGGCGACCGTTCCGTACGCCGCGCCGGGGACGCCGGTGAGCGTGTCGCGGCCCAATGAGGTGCGCATCAGGAGCGTGCGCTGCCGGCCTTCGGCGTCCTTGCCGAGGCCGGGGCAGTCCAGCCGGAGCTGGATCGCGCCGAAGCGGTCGATGAAGCCGGGCAGGCCCTTGGGCAGC
>NZ_PQSV01000071.1:0-507 GCF_002920555.1 Microbacterium sp. Ru50
GTGCCAGCAGCAAACATAACGAGCGTTTAGAATTTTTTAGGCGACTCTATTCTGAGCTACGTTATCGCCAATGCGCTTTATCACCGTTTCCCTCGTGTGGATGAAGGCGATATGAGCCGGATGCGCGCCACGCTGGTCCGTGGCAATACGCTGGCGGAACTGGCGCGCGAATTTGAGTTAGGCGAGTGCTTACGTTTAGGACCAGGTGAACTTAAAAGCGGTGGATTTCGTCGTGAGTCAATTCTCGCCGACACCGTCGAAGCATTAATTGGTGGCGTATTCCTCGACAGTGATATTCAAACCGTCGAGAAATTAATCCTCAACTGGTATCAAACTCGTCTGGACGAAATTAGCCCAGGCGATAAACAAAAAGATCCGAAAACGCGCTTGCAAGAATATTTGCAGGGTCGTCATCTGCCGCTGCCGACTTATCTGGTAGTTCAGGTCCGTGGCGAAGCGCACGATCAGGAATTTACAATCCACTGCCAGGTCAGCGGCCTGAGTGAA
>NZ_PQSV01000072.1:0-492 GCF_002920555.1 Microbacterium sp. Ru50
CGCCGGTCGCCATATCGCGGTTAATAGTTTTTTTCGTCACGCGCACGTACGGTGCCCGTGACCTGAATGCAGAACTCATTACGCAGTTCAGAGGCCAGCTTTAACGCGTCCGCACGATCCGGATCGAAAAATACCTGCACGATACCTTCGCGGTCGCGCATATCGATGAAGATCAGGCTACCAAGATCACGACGACGGTTGACCCAACCACACAGAGTCACCTGCTGCCCCACGTGGGACAAACGGAGCTGTCCACAATATTCTGTACGCATGAGATATCCCTTAACTTAGCTGCCGGCGGATGCCCCCTGCTGCGCAGGTGACCAAGTCGCAGCGTTAGCTGTATGTCACAACTGAATGAAAAAAGGCGGCTATTATACTGGAAATTCTGCCGCACCGTAAGAGCCTGGCCCGCGCTGGAACGCCTCGTTACCACTTTATATCGGGCCTGAAATCAGACTCTACGCCAGTTTGCTATAAAGGTGTTGCCCG
>NZ_PQSV01000073.1:0-491 GCF_002920555.1 Microbacterium sp. Ru50
CGAAAGAGTTCGCTTCGCCGTCGCCATTGAAGGTGAAAACAATATTCGAGCCGGAGTCCGCTATCGTCTTAATGAACAGCATCAGTTTGTTGAGTGCTGATAGCTTTACCTTTAATCAAACGAAAGACGCCGACGAGCACGGGATGCAGGCTTTACGACCGCCCGAGCCATCGCCTCACCAATTTCTGCACATGCCGTAAGTCCCTGAACGAAAGGCTGGTCGTGCATCAACCAGGGCAACGCGCCGAACGCTACGCGCCCACGAATATCTTCGGGTTGCTGTAACGTATAATCTTCGCCAACATCAGGGATTTCATCCCCTGTTTTCTGTAATTGCTCGCGTAGCCCAGGGAAAGGGATATCTTTCACTTTAAGCGGACGTTGTCCGCGGGCATCAATAAAAACGTCAAACGAGTAGCTGTTGTCTTCCGTTTTCAGGACGGTGCGCGACTCATTAATTTCCATTTTGTAGTCTTCACCGAGGGCGAGAA
>NZ_PQSV01000074.1:0-478 GCF_002920555.1 Microbacterium sp. Ru50
ATAAAGACAAAAATGGCCGCAGGCTGTTACCCCTGCGGCCGGTTTCGGGCGCATATTGCCATCACGGCAGCCTGACGCCCGTTTTCACCTTACTTCCGGTTACGCCACTAGCTGACAATCGCTGCGGTAATAATCCCCGCCAGGATCGGTGCTGCCAGGTCGTGCCAGAAAGTCATGGCAAACTGCGCGAGCGTCATATAGCCGCCTTGTTGTAATGACAACATTTTGCGGCTATTCTTGAAGTGTCTGGTTTCAAGATTAGCCCCCGTTCTGTTGTCAGGTTTTACCTCTCAACGTGCGGGGGTTTTCTCTTTCCAGCAACCAATGCCACCAGGGATAAAGCCCCCGCAACATTGCGCCTCACCGGATAATTCCGGCTTGGTGTGGATACTACTTCTCAATTCATCTTCACTTCATCCCTGAAATGTTTGCAATAAAGAGTACATTCCGGCTTTTCAACAGCTGTTGCAGTGGTTTC
>NZ_PQSV01000075.1:0-470 GCF_002920555.1 Microbacterium sp. Ru50
CTGCAGTGCGGAATTTACCGCCCGACCAATCGACTCCATATTGTCTTCAATACGCAGCAAAAACAGGAAACCAGTTCGCCGCGCTGCTGCTTACCGCAGTTGAGGAATGTTGGCGTGGCTGGCTGAAAGCGTCCTGACAGCATTTCATCGGTCAGTTGCAACGCCAGCGTCTCATCGCCTTGTGCCAGCGTCAGCGCCACCATCGTTACTCGATCGGCAAAATCTTCCAGATAACGTTTACCGTCGAATGTCTTCAACGTATAGCTGGTGTAAAACTTCCATGCCCCGAGGAATGTCTGGAAACGAAAACCGCTGGTGTGTGCGTGGGCAAACAGCGTAATGACAAAGTCGCGAGAGTAGCGATTAAGAACGCTTTCATCATAGTAACCTTCGTTGACCAGCCAGTTCAGGCGCTGCTGCTGGCTACTGAAGGTCACACTGTTCGGACGCACATGCGTCGCAATAAAGGC
>NZ_PQSV01000076.1:0-437 GCF_002920555.1 Microbacterium sp. Ru50
CGCCAGTCCCTCGTCCACCAGCCGGTGGTCGTTGACGAACTGGTGTACGGGCATCAACTCCAGCGCCGTGACCCCCAGCTCCCGCAGGTGTTCGATGATCACGGGGTGCGCCAGCGCCGCGTACGTGCCGCGCAGCTCCTGGGGCAGCCCGGGGTGCAGCATCGTCAGGCCCTTGACGTGCGCCTCGTACATGACGGTCTCGTGATAGTCCGTACGCGGCGGCCGGTCGTCACCCCAGTCGAAATACGGGTTGACGACGACCGAGGCCATCGTGTGCGGCGCCGAGTCCAGGTCGTTGCGGCTGTCCGGCTTGCCGAAGTGATAGCCGTAGACCGCCTCGTCCCAGTCGATGGTGCCGCTGACCGCCCTGGCGTAGGGATCCAGGAGCAGTTTCGCGGAATTGCAGCGGAGACCCTTGGCCGGCTCGTACGGGCCGT
>NZ_PQSV01000077.1:0-430 GCF_002920555.1 Microbacterium sp. Ru50
TCCGATGTCACCCTGACCTGCATGGACATCCCACAGCCCGAATACGACTCGTACCAGATCTCCGTCCCTGCCACCTGGACCAAGTCCGGCTTCGTCTCCCGACGTGTCACCGTGTACGGGACCCGCCCCAACCGGCTCCCCACAGTCGTAGCCAAGGGCTGGGCCAGAGTCCGCCACTTGAGCGGCGAACCTCAGGACGTCCGCGTCGAAGGTTTCCGACCGCTGCACGACTGGGACAAGCTGAGCGGTGACATGAGCCCCGGCGAATGGGTCTGCACCGCCGTAAAGACCACCTAGTCCGGAGTCGGTGGCCGGGCCTCCTCACCGCGCTGCCGCTCCGACTCACGGCGCTCCTCCGCGGCAATCTGGACTGGGGCGGGGCCCAAACACAGACTGCCGGAGTACGAGACTCCGGCAGTCTGTAAGTCGA
>NZ_PQSV01000078.1:0-389 GCF_002920555.1 Microbacterium sp. Ru50
CGGGCGAGGGTCGCCGCGAGGTCGAAGCGGAAGCCGTCGACGTGCATGTCGGTGACCCAGTACCGCAGCGAGTCCATGATCAGCTGGAGCACGTGCGGGGACCGCATGAGCAGCGAGTTCCCGGTGCCCGTGGTGTCCATGTAGTAGCGCGGGTCCTCCGTCAGCCGGTAGTACGACGGGTTGTCGATGCCCTTGAAGGACAGCGTCGGACCCAGGTGGTTGCCCTCGGCGGTGTGGTTGTAGACCACGTCCAGGATGACCTCGATCCCGGCCTCGTGCAGCGCCCGGACCGCCGACTTGAACTCCAGCACCTGCTGGCCGCGGTCGCCCCAGGAGGCGTAGGCGTTGTGCGGCGCGAAGAAGCCGATGGTGTTGTAACCCCAGTAGTT
>NZ_PQSV01000079.1:0-387 GCF_002920555.1 Microbacterium sp. Ru50
TGGGGAGTTCTCCCCATCGACCTGGCGTGATCGGTGCCGATAGGTTTTGGGTGTCGGCTCCGGAGGGGGGTCGGGACATCTACTTTCAGGAGGGCCGTCATGGCTGATTTCGGTGCATCTTATGGCGAGATGGAGCAGGTTGCGAGCTCGCTGTCGCAGGCTCGTGATGACATTCAGGGTCAGCTGGACACCCTGAAGTCGCAGGTCGACACGCTTCTGGGCGATGACTTCAAGACGCAGCACGCGTCGGGCAAGTTCGGTGAGGGCTACTCCGAGCTCACCACGGGTCTGAAGAACGCGGTCGATGGCATCAACGACATGTCCGAGTCGCTGCTGGGCATGATGCGCGCGATCCAGGACCTCGACCAGCAGCTCGCCGGCAGCTGA
>NZ_PQSV01000080.1:0-379 GCF_002920555.1 Microbacterium sp. Ru50
CTGGGCGTTTCCGGCCCCCTGTTGGAGCGGGGTTCGCTTTCCGGTCCGGCCCTTTCGGGCTTTCCCTTTCGGCGAGTCCGACTCTATCAGACGCTTTCCGGCTCGTTTCCGATCCGAATTCGCTTCCGAATCCCCGTCGGCGGGGTTTTCGCGCCTTCCGGCGTGGCCACTACTTTAGCGGTTTTCCCGGCCGGCTCATAATCGAGCCGAGGGTCCGAATTCCGGCATGCCGAAATTGTTCCCGTAGGAAGGTCGTGCAGTAGTGGGTTGCCGCCGGTGCGGCGTGAGTGGCTGCCGCAGAACCGTTACGGCTGTGTGGCAACTCGGAGAACACTACGGATCGGGGTACCCCGTGTCAACCGGTGTCCGGGGCATCCGT
>NZ_PQSV01000081.1:0-359 GCF_002920555.1 Microbacterium sp. Ru50
ACGCAGGCCCGACCCGGCGGTACGCGAGCCGTTGCGCAGGGTGTGCTCCGGGCTGGGTATCGCGCGCAGCGGCGTGGCCGCGCGCGGTAGGACAGGCATGTGTGTGACGTCGAGGCGTCATACGCGCTGGTACGGCGCGGTTTTGTGACGGCTACGTCACGCTGACGCCCCGACGTGGGGGGCTGCGCGGCGGCGCCACGCTCTGGAGCGGCAGCGGCCGGAGCAGTACACCGCGTCGCGGCGGCAGTCGCCACCGGCGAACGTGATCCGGCCGCACTCCGGGCAGGTCAACAGCCTGATCATGCGCCTGTCGCCGGTCCACTCCGCTTCGGCCAGCAGCATCCCCAAGGCCATGATCC
>NZ_PQSV01000082.1:0-355 GCF_002920555.1 Microbacterium sp. Ru50
CGTCCGCGAAATCCGGGTTCTGGGGCCTGCTCGCCGGCACCGTCACCGCGATGGTCAACTACTTCGTCCTCTACAAGAAGGACATCATCTCCATCCCGACCGACCAGGGCGCCAACTTCGTCTCCGCCATCGCGGGCTTCGTCGCCGGCGCGGTGGTGATGGTCGCGGTGTCGCTGTTCACCAAGCCGAAGCCGGCGGAGCAGTTGCAGGGCCTGGTGTACGGCACCCGGCTCCCCCGGGCATGTCCGAAGCGCCCGCCGAGGGCGACGACGCGTGGTACCGCAAGCCGGCCCTGCTGGGCTGGGGCGCGGTCGTGCTGGCCGCCGTCTGCTACATCCCGTTCTCGTTCTGACGC
>NZ_PQSV01000083.1:0-333 GCF_002920555.1 Microbacterium sp. Ru50
TGCGGTGCCGCCTCCGTTGCCCGCCCGGCCACCCCGCCGCCGTCCGCGCCCGCCGCCGTACTTCCTGTGCCTGCCGTCCTGTGGCCGCCACGGCAACGCCGCGCGCGCCATGCTCGCCCGCGCCCGGAACCCGGCCGCCGCGCCCGGAACCCGGCCGCCGCGCCCGGAACCCGGCCGCCGCGCCCGCGCCACGCCGCCCTCCCGCTTCCTCGCGGCCACCCCCCAGTCCCGATGCCGACCCCGCCATGACCCCGGCCGCGCCCGACCGGGCGATAGCCACCGCCAGGAGCAAGGCGAGCGGCCGCACTGGTGGTCCCGCCGCGGCCGACCACC
>NZ_PQSV01000084.1:0-327 GCF_002920555.1 Microbacterium sp. Ru50
CCCACATGGCGAGCAGCTCGCGCCGCTCCTGCGAGGTGTTCTCCGGCATGACGCACACGATGCGGTAGCCCTTGAGCTTGGCCGCCATGGCGAGCGAGATGCCGGTGTTGCCGCTGGTCGGCTCCAGGATGGTGCAGCCGGGGGTGAGCCGGCCGTCCTTCTCCGCCTGCTCGATCATGTGCAGCGCGGGGCGGTCCTTGACGGAGCCGGTGGGGTTGCGGTCCTCCAGCTTGGCCCAGATCCGTACGTCGTCGGAGGGCGACAGCCGCGGCAGGCGCACCAGGGGGGGTGTTGCCTACCGCGGCGAGCGGGCTGTCGTACCGCATC
>NZ_PQSV01000085.1:0-263 GCF_002920555.1 Microbacterium sp. Ru50
CGAGGAGGAATGGCGCATCGTGTCGCTGCTGGGCCTCGGGTTGCCGGACGAGGCCATCGCCCGTCACCTAGGCATCGGGCATCGCACGGTGCAGCGGCGAGTCCAGGCCCTGCTGGTGCGACTGGGTGCGGCCAGCAGGTTCCAGGCGGGCGTGCTCGCGGCGCGGCGCGGCTGGTGGACGCCGGACGACCCCCTCGGTGCCTGAGCCGCGCCGGTGCTCCGTGGGGCCGCCGGTGTGCGGACGGCCCCACGGCCGGGAACGG
>NZ_PQSV01000086.1:0-262 GCF_002920555.1 Microbacterium sp. Ru50
CCGCCGCGCGCAACCCCGTGCCCGGTTGGGGTGGTGCGTGCCAGGATGACGCCATGCCCGAGATGCCGGAAGTGCAGGGACTCGTCGACTACCTCGGCGGTCGCCTCGCCGGGCGCCGAATCACGAAAGCCCGTGTCAGCGCGATCTCTGCCCTGAAGACCTACGACCCGCCGATCGAGACCCTCGAGGGCACGACCGTGACCGCCGCAGCCCGCCACGGCAAGTTCGTCGACCTCGTCACCGACAGCGGCACGCACCTCGT
>NZ_PQSV01000087.1:0-246 GCF_002920555.1 Microbacterium sp. Ru50
GTGGCATTGTCATCCCAAGGCGCCCAAGTCCGCATTGACCCGGATGCCCGCCAGCGCATGCCGTACGTCCGCTGCGCAGGCATGATCTGCAAGCGGGCGGAGAGGCGACAGACAGCAGACGTGGGCAAGCGCCCCCGAGCCCGGACACGCCACCGAGGAGGAGGAACCCGTGACCCGCAACGACAGCGTGCGCGCCGCGACCGGCACGGCCAAGGACAGCGTGCGGCACGCCGCGGAAGTGGTGGC